>JAWLAT010000062.1:0-1322 GCA_041395325.1 Lysobacterales bacterium | reverse complement strand
GATTCGCGTGCTGCGCGACAACGTGGTGATCTTCGAAGGCGAGCTGGAATCGCTGCGTCGCTTCAAGGATGTTGTTGAGGAAGTCCGTTCCGGTACCGAGTGCGGTATCGCGGTCAAGCTCTACAACGACGTCAAGCCGGGCGACCAGATCGAGTGCTTCGAGCGCGTCGAAGTGCAGCGGACGCTGTAAGGGCCGCCGCGGATGGGACATCGCGAATACCAGCGCACCGACCGCGTCGCCGCACTGCTGCGACGCGAGCTCGGTCAGCTCGTGCACGAGGACGTACGCGATCACCACGTGCCTGAAGTCAGCGTCTCGGACGTGGAGATCAGCCGCGATCTGAGCGTCGCCAAGGTCTACGTCACGGCGCTCGACCCGGAACAGGCCAAGCCCGCCGTCGCCCTGCTCAACGAGGCCGCCAAAGGCTATCGGCAGGCGCTGGCCAAACTGGTCCGCCTGCGCCAGGTCCCCGAACTGCGTTTCCACTACGACGACTCGGTCGATCGGGGTGAGCGGATCGATGCGTTGCTGCGCGGAGACTCGGGCACGCCCTAGCCCGGCATGACGGTGGATGTGCTGTTGCTTGTTTTGACGAGGGCCCGGGGCTCAGGGCCCAGGGCCCAGTCAGCCGCGGATCCTTCTGCCCACTCCATCACGGCCGCACGCTGGCGCCTGGCAACGAATGGATGGCTCGGCAGTGTCCGGCCATATCAGCTGTCGCCATCGGCTCATGGCGTGCCGACCAGCCATCTTTCTCTGGGCCCTGGGCCCTCTGCCCTAGGCCCTCAACGATGACCGCCATTCACGGCCTGCTGCTGCTCGACAAGCCCCAAGGCCTGAGTTCCAACCAGGCCTTGCAGCGCGTTCGGCATGCACTTGGAGCGGCCAAGGGCGGCCATACCGGGGCGCTGGATCCACTGGCGACAGGCATGTTGCCGCTGTGCTTCGGCGAGGCCACCCGACTGGCCGGCCTGCTGCTGGAGTCGGACAAGGCCTACAGCACCATCGCTCAACTGGGTGCCTGCAGCCGCACCGGCGATGCCGAAGGCGAACTGTTCGATCAGCGGCCGGTACCGCCGCTGGATGCCGCTCGCGTAGAGGCGGTGCTGGCCGGCTTCCGCGGCCCCATCGAGCAGATCCCGCCGATGTACTCGGCCCTGAAGCAAGGCGGACGGACCCTCTACAGCCTGGCTCGCCGCGGCATTGAGGTCGAACGGTCGGCGCGACCGGTCACCATTCACGCGTTGACCTGCACCGCCATCGACGGCGATCGCTTGCACTTGCAGGTGGTCTGCAGCAAGGGCACCTACATCCGCACACT
>JAWLAT010000061.1:0-1779 GCA_041395325.1 Lysobacterales bacterium | reverse complement strand
TGGGCGTAACTCAGATAGATGCGCTGGTTGCGGCTGAAGTCGCGGTCGACCAGTACCTCCAGCAGCCCCCCCTGACCGGCGTGGAAGACGGTTGGCACGCCGACGATCGGGTCTGGCTGCAACTGGTTGTCGGCGTAAAGACGCAGACGGCCGGGCTTTTCGGTGATCAGAGCCGTGTTGGCGTCGATGAAGGCCAGCGACCAGGGCTGCTGCAGGCCGCTGGCCATGACTTCGACCTTGAGCGGTGTACTGTCAGCCGCTGTAGCAAACGAGGACCCTGCCAGACTGAACAGCGCTGCGGTGAGCCAGGGACGAACGAGCGGCATGAGCAGGGACCCGTGGCGATCGAAACTGCGCAAGCATAGCGGGCGCACGGCGCGAAGCGCTTTGGAGTGCGGCGCAACGCGCCGCTTTGGAGGCTCTTGGCGGTGGGGTTTCATGCTGCGCGCTTGAGGGTAGTCGGCAAAGAGCCTCCAAAGTGGCGATGCTCGCCGCACTCCAAGGCGGCGATTCTCGCCGCTAGGCACGGCTGTTGATCGGATCGCTCAGCCTGGCAACTCGGGGAGATCGATATAGATCTCGGCCAAGCGCGGCTGCACATCCAGGCAGCGCAAGGGCAACTCGTCCTCGGCCTGGGTGAGGCGCAGGTGCAGCCAACGCCTGTCATCACCGCGTTGGTAGAGATCGGCCTGCAGGCGGTCCTGGCGGAGCATCAGATACTCACGCAGACTGGGAAGCAAGCGGTAAGCGAGCAGCTTTTCACGGCTGTCGATGGTTTCGGAGCTGGGGGAGAGCACCTCGACCAGCAGGCAGGGAGTGGTCACGTAGACTGGATCGCGGTCACTCGGGTCGCAGCTCAGTAGCAAATCCGGGTAGTAGAACCAGCTGTCGCCCTCGTGATCGATGCGCAGCTTCATGTCGGCGATGAACAGCTGGCAGCCCTTGCGCCGGGCGTGCGGCAGCAAACTCGCGTACATCGCCCCGGCCAGCAGTCCGTGTGCACGCGACGCGCCCCCCATGGCGACGATTTGCCCGGCCAGGTACTCGTGCTTGCCGTCGCTGCGCTGTTCGTCTAGCAGATACTGCTCGACGCTGATCGGTTCGATGGTTTTGGCAATGGCGTTCATCGCGATCTCCCGCTGAGCCAGCAGTCTAACCCGCGCGATGCTCGCCGCACGCCAAAGGGATCGCCGCACCCAAAGCGCTTTGCGTCAGAATGCAGCGGCAGTTCCTGAACGCGGGGGAGGGCAGGCATGCGGTGGTGGCGTCGATTGTCGGCCTGGCTGGCCGGTTCGTTGGCGGCGGCGGTGCTCGGCAGCCTGCTGCAGACGCAACTGAACCTGGCGGCCCTGTCGCGCCTGGGGGCGAGCATCGACTGGCCGGTGCGGATGCAGGCCAGCGTGCACGATCTGCTGGGCTTCGGGCCGACCTGGTGGGCACTGTTGCTGGCAGGCTTCCTGGTCGCGCTGCCGGTGGCTGCTTGGCTGACCGCCAGGCGGGGCCAGCGCAGCCTCTGGTATGCCCTGGCCGGTGCGGTCTGCGTGTTGACTATCCTGCAAACCATGCAGGCCCTGTTGGGCATCATGGTGGTGGCAGCCGCGCGTCATTGGCCGGGATTCCTGTGTCTGTCGCTGGCCGGCGCCGTTGGTGCCTGGGCCAGCGGACGCTGGCTGTCCGCCAGACCGCGCCGCGACATCAGTGCGACGATGGGTGACAACTGATGGCTCATGCACCTTCCTACTACGCCGCCAGTGCTCATCCGCAGCCAGAGCGACCTGC
>JAWLAT010000060.1:0-1937 GCA_041395325.1 Lysobacterales bacterium | reverse complement strand
CCGGATCGGCGGACACCGCCAGCTGTCCGCGGGCCGCGACCACGGCCTTGGCATCCAGCATGCCGCCCGGGTTGTCCCAGCTGTTCATGACGAAGTTGACGGTCGCGGCGATATCCTCGTCGCTGAGGTGGCTCATCGCCGGCATCACGTTGTTGTATTCGACGCCATTGACGACCAGCTTGCCGCTGACCCCCTTGAGGATCGCCTCCAGCACGCCGGCTGCCCCACGTTCGGCGATGTAGGACGAATTGACCAACGGCGGGAAGGCACCGGCCAGGCCCGTGCCCGTTGGCTGGTGGCAGGCCGCACAGTTGGCCAGATAAGCCGCCTTGCCGGCCTCCAATCCCTGTTTGGGCAGCCGTTCGTTGCTCAGATCATCGGCCAGTGCCGTCCCCATCTGCAGCAGGGTGGCCAGCACACATCCGCTCAGGACCCTCATCCTCATGCTCCCGTCGCGCGCCGGAAGGGGCGCTTTGGCTCAGCTTTGCAGCGCTGAGCCGACGCTCGCCATGATCTGAATCAAGTCGTTATGGAAAGAGCCGCGTCGGGCCGGCAGTGACCGCTGCGCGGTCGACCAGAGCGGCCCGCAGAGCACGCTGTTCGACGGCCAACACCAGGCGCATCAGGACTTGCTCAACGGACAGCTGCTGAAGCCAAACAGCGGATAGACCGGGCAGAAACCGACCAGCCCCGTCGCCAGCGGGACTACGCCGATCCAGGCCCAGATGGGTCCGCCCAACAGCAGCACCCAGCCAATCAGCAACAGTCCCACGACCATTCGTGCGATGCGATCGATACCACCGACATTGCGTTTCATCTCGATCTCCTCAGGTGATTGCGTGGGTCCATTGCAACCGACACGGAGATCCGAGGTCTGTAACCTGGGTTACACAGCACCGCTCAGCGATTGGCGATCTGGCGCAATCCAGCGGCATCGAGAATGCGGATCTGCTCCCGGCCCAGCTGCACCAGGCCCTGGCCGGCGAAACCCTTGAGCAGCCGACTGACCATTTCGCGAACACTGCCGAGCTCATCGGCCAGCTGCTGATGAGTCAGCTGCAGGACAGGCCCCTTGCCCAGCAGGCAGCCCGCCAGTCGAGCACCCAGCCGGTGGAAGGCCACCGCCTCGATCAGCGTCATGAGTTCGGTCAGCCGCTCGGCAAAGAGATGAAAGACGAAGCGACGGAAGACCGGTTCGGCCAACAGTGGCTCGAACAACGCCACCGGCAGCAGCATCAGTTCGCAGTCGCATTCGGCCACGCCACGCGCCTGGTAGGGCTCGCCCGCCAGCAGGCAGGAAGTGGACAGAATGCAGGTCTCGCCGGGCGTCACCCGGTACAAGGGCAGCTCGCGTCCGTTGGCCGCCGACTTCACCACCCGCACTCGACCGGAAAGGACCAGGGGAAAGCCCTCGCAAGGCTGCCGCTCGTCAAACAACACCGTCCCGGCCGGCACCTGTAGCCACCGCCCTGAGTTCAGCATGGGTTGCAGGGTTGAAGCCGGCAGTGCGTTCAGGGCCGGATAGTCCTGCAGCAAACGCTGCGCATCAAGCGGCGCGCTGGTGCTCATGCGCTGCCGGGGACCCGACCACGCACCGCGTGCGCTCGCGCGCTGGCGTGGACTCGGCCTTCGGCGTCAATGGGCAGCAGACCCTTCAAGTGCTGGCGCAGGCGCTGCTGATCGGCGGCCGACAGCGCGGCCAGTCGGGCGCCGACGCTGGGGGCGCCGAGGATGATCTGCCAGTACTCGTCCAGGCTGGCGTAGCTGCGCTCAACGTTGATGACGCGAGTCCGCACGTCGACCAGACCGGCCTCCTGCCATAGCGCGGTCATCACCTCCAGTCGCGAGGCCTCCGGGCTGGGCGGGGCGGGCACTTCCACGCCCATCGCCGTCACCGCCTCGCGCAGAATCTCGTAGGGAAAGCCCTTGCCGTACAT
>JAWLAT010000059.1:0-3423 GCA_041395325.1 Lysobacterales bacterium | reverse complement strand
TAGGCTGGACCGAGAGCCAGGCCCTCCCGAGGCGACCGCGCTCGAGTTCTGTCACTGCATGTCTGCGGTCAGGAGCCCTGATGTCCGCTGCGTACCCACCCCAGTCGAGCTCGCGGCAGCCAGCACCGCCGCACTGCCCCAGCTGCGGCGCGACCTTCCGCGGTCCGTGGTGTGCCCAATGTGGCGAACACCAGCTGACGCCCGAACTGCGCTCGCTGCGCCACCATTTCGCCACCTTGTTCGAGGCAGTGACCTCGCTGGAAAGCCGCTTCTGGCGCACGCTGCGCGCGCTGCTGCTGCAGCCCGGCGCGGTCGACCTGGCCTGGCATCGTGGCGCCCGAGCGGCCTGGGTCCAGCCAATCAGCCTGTTCCTGCTGATCAATGTGGTTTTCGTACTGCTGTCTCCGATCAACGACTTCTACGTCAGTTTCCTGGAACAACGCACCTATCAGCCGTACAGCCCCTGGCTGCAGGCCTGGATCGAGCAGCTGGCCATCGAATACGGACCGGGCCTGGAGGCCTTCGCGCGGCGCTATGACCAGGCGGTCCACCTGCTGGCGCGCTCACTGATCATTGTGCAGACGCCTTTCTTTGCGTTGTGGACGGCAATGCTGCTGGTCGGCCGCGGGCGCTACGCGAGTGACCACCTGGTCTATTCGCTCAATACCCATGCCTGGTTCATGATCTGGTTGCTGCTGCTGCAGATCCCCGGCTGGCTGATCGACAGTTTGCTGGGACTGTTCGATCTGGAGCTGTCGGGGGGCGCCTACTTCGCGCTGCTGCCGTGGGGGCTGCTGCTTTACCTGCTGCTGTCGGTCCGGCGCGCCTATGAACTGGGCTGGTGGTCGGCCTTGTGGCGGACGCCGCTGCTGTTCATCGGCCTGTTTGCCAGCCACATGCTCTATCGTTTTTGCCAGCTGCTGATCACGATGGCCGTGGTGGTCCACGAGGGATCGGCCGGCTGATCGGTCCAGCGTGCGCGGGCAACCAGGGGCAACCACGCGAAGCCACCGCGGCTATCGCCCGGGTGCGTCGTGCGGCAGCGTGTCGGCTCACGCGTACACATAGCGCACCAGGTGAAAATAGATCGGCGCCGAGAACAGCACCGAATCGAGGCGATCGAGAATGCCGCCGTGGCCGGCGATCAGATGACCCCAGTCCTTGACGCCGTGATCGCGCTTGATCGCGCTCATGACCAGTCCGCCAAAGAAGCCCATGACATTGATCAGCAGGGCAATCGCCGCCGCCTCCAATGGGCTGAAGGGGGTGATCCACCATAGCGCCGCACCCAGCGCGGTGGCGCTGAGCACACCGCCGAGCAGGCCCTCCCAGGTTTTTGACGGTGACAGCGTCGGCGCCACCTTGTGCCGGCCCAACAGCTTGCCCCAGACGTACTGCAGCACGTCGGAGGACTGCACAACGATGACCAGGAAGGCAATCAGCAGCAGTTCGCGGCCGCCGTAGCCAGGGATCTGCAGGGTCAGCAAGGCCGGCACGTGGGAGAGGCAGAAGACCGCCAGCATCAGCGCCCATTGCACCGCCGCGATGCGGTCGAAGAAGCGGTTCGGGTCGGCCCTCAGGGCGGCGAAGATGGGCAGGATCAGGAAGCCGTAGACCGGGATGAAGATCGAGAACAGCCCGTACCACTCGATCCAGATCAGTGCGTACTGCACCGGCAATGCCACATAGAACGCCAACGCCAACGCCAGGTGGTCGCTGCGGCGGGTGTAGGTCAGGGTGACGAACTCGCGCAGGGCCAGCAGCGACAGCAACGCAAACAGCACGATCACCCCGCCCTTGCCGAAGGCAAAGGCCAGCCCGACCACGATGACCATCGCCCACCAGGCGTCGATGCGCGCGTTCAGATTGTCGAGTACGGCATTGGGGCCCGCTGCCCGATGCCGCAGCCAGCGGCCAGCCACGGTGGCCATCGCCAGGACCGCGAAAATGCCGACAAACAGCGCATGGGTCGTGTTCATGCGGTGTCTCCCGGTTCGCTGGACGGCGTGGCGATCGGACTTGTTTCGGCACCGGACACTGGCTGTGGTTCCAAGACTTCCGGAGGGTCATCCCGGTGCGCCACTGCGTCCTCGCGCAGCGCCAGCACCGCCTGCCGGGCTCGGTCGAGGAACTCCACCTTGCCTTCGCCGGCCAGTCGTTGCAGCGGTGGTCCGAAGCGCACCGTGCACAGCAGGGGCACCGGCACGATGGCGCCCTTCGGCAGCACCCGGTGCAGATTGTCCATCCAGGCCGGAATCAGGGTCGCTTCGGGATGCGCCTGGGCCAGGTGATAGAGCCCGCTGCGAAACGGCAGCAGTACCGCGTCGCTGCGGTTGCGGGTGCCTTCGGGAAACAGGATCAGGTTCTGCTCGGCCCGCAGCACGTCGCCCATCATCTGGATTGGATCGCCCTGGCGCGCCGCCGCATCGCGCTCGATCAGCACCGCGCGCACGACCCGCTCACCAATGTAGCGGCGCAATCGCCCGCGGCCCCAGTAGTCGGCACCCGCCACAGGCCGCGTGCGCTCCCGCAGTACCGACGGCAGGGCCGCCCACAGCATCACGAAGTCGGCGTGGCTGACATGATTGGCGAAGTAGATCGTCGGACCTTGCGGCGGTGCGCTGGCCCACAGGCCGCGCACACCGGTCAGCAGGTGCGCCAGCAACAACAGCAGGTTGCGCAGCAATCGCTCGACCATCGAATCGATCCGGCAGGGCGGTGCGGCGATGGTAGCGTGCCGCCCGGCAAGCTCGCCGCTGTTCGCTGCCGATCACTGCGGCGGCGGCGCTGTCCGGAAACGTGCAGTGCGGGTGGTTCGGAGCACCAGTACTTGCGCGGTTGGCCCTGGCACGGGGCGTGCTAACTCCCGTCTGGATGTCCGTTGCCCAGGGAGAGCGAGATGCTGCTGTGGTTCGAATTGCGCCAGGCCTGGTCGAGTCTGCGCCACTCGCCGGGCTACACCTTGGCCTGCGTGCTGATCCTGGCAGCCGGGATCGGCCTGTCGCTGTTCATGTTCGCGGCGCTGAACGGCTTCATCCTCAAGCCGCTGCCCTTCACTGACGGCGATCGTCTGGTGCATCTGGAGGTGGCGCGTTCGGAAGATCCCGGCCGCAACGACGAACCCACCTTGCCCGACTTCGTCGACCTGCGCCGCGAGCAGACGGTGCTGACCGACCTGCATGCCTACCATGAGGCGACGATCAACCTCAGTGACGGGGTCCGGCCGGAGCGCTACAACGGCGCCTTCGTCAGCGGCCGGATGTTCTCCGCGCTGGGGCTGATCCCGCAGCTGGGTCGCAGCTTCGACAGCGACGATGAGCGCATCGGTGCACCAAAGGTGGTCATCATCGGCCACGATGTGTGGCAGAACCGCTACGGCGGAGCGGCGGATGTGGTCGGCCGGCAAGTGCGGATGAACGGCCA
>JAWLAT010000058.1:0-5270 GCA_041395325.1 Lysobacterales bacterium | reverse complement strand
TACAGATGCGCTACTACGAAGCCGGCCACATGATGTATCTGCGCCAGGCGGACTTCGAGGCCTTGCTGCGCGATATTCGGCAGTTCTATCGGGGGAGTGATTCCGCCGACTGACGGATAGCTGGCGGCCCAGATTGGATCCAGAGCCCGGGACTGGCGGCAGCACAAGCTCAGTCGTAGTGCTCGACGTCCTCCGGTACCTGCACCCAGGCATGCCGCCGCGATTCATAGACCGACACCCTCGGGGCCGGGAAATCCGGATCGGCGAAGACGCCAATCGGGATGGCGATCTGCTCGGGTACGCCGACCGTTTCGTAGTACACCGTTACGCCACAGTGCGGGCAGAAGTGGAAGATGGCGCCGGGGCCCTCGTCGCCAGCACGGCGAAACTGGCGGCTCTCGCCACGGGTCACCACGTTCTCGCTGGCGAAGCGCGCCTGGGTGGCGAAGACGCTGCCGCTGCGTCGCTGGCAGGCCAGGCAATGGCAGATGGAGATGCGCAGCGGCTCGCCGCTGACCTGAGCCTGCAGCTGACCGCAACTGCAGCTGGCGAATCTGGATGACATGCTTGCACCTCTGAAGTAGCCATGGCTGTTCGTGCTCAGGCCCGGGTGACCCTTCACACGACCTGAGTGGCGCGATTGTGGCCGCTTCAACGGCCAGGTGGTCAGCATGGAACCCGGGCCGCTGACAGCGGGGCGGTGGCAGATCAGTCCGCAGGCTGATCGACCGGCGCCTGGCTGGCCGCCCAGGTTGTAGCCCAGTCGGCCAACGGATGGAGCGCCTGCAGCAACGCCTGCCCGTGGTCACTGAGCTGGTAGCCCTGGCCCTCGTGCACGACCAGCGCCGCGGCTCGTAGTTCGGTCAGTCGCGTGTTGAGCAGCGCCGGGTTGGTCTGGGCCGCGTCCTGCAAGGCACGGAAGGTCAGCGGCTCGCCACTGCGCAGTTCCCACAGGATGCGCAGCGCATTGCGTCGACCGAGCAGATCCAGCGCCACCATGATCGGGCGTCCGCTGCGGCTGCCACGTGCCCGGGTGCCGATGGCAGGTATCGGTGCTTTACTTTTCATAGCAGGGTCGTCAAGATGCTATAAAAAATATAGCAGGCATGCCCATGAACGCACGAATCGAGCCCGCTGCAGCCCCGTTCAGCGATGCGGTCCAGGCCTGGTTGGACCGCACGATGAAACCCGGCAGTGCGCCTTTGCGGCTGTTCACGACGCTGGCGCGAGATGAGCGTCTGTTCCAGCGCTTCTTCGCCGGTGGTCTGCTGGACCCAGGGCATCTGAGTCTGCGCCAGCGCGAACTGGTCATCGATCGCACGACGGCGTTGAACGGCTGCGAGTACGAATGGGGTGTACACATCCGCTACTTCGGCAAGGCCGCCGGTCTGTCCGAGGCACAGATCGTCGCGCTGGTCCATGGCGGACCGGATGATCCTTGCTGGACGCCGGTCGACAGATTGCTATTGCAGTTGTGCGATGAGCTGCATCGCTCGGCTGACATCAGCGACGCGCTCTGGCAGACCTTGCGGCAGTCCTACAGCGAAGAAGCGCTGCTGGAGTTGCTGCTCGTGGCCGGCTTCTATCGCACGGTCAGCACACTGTGCAAGGCGCTGCGGCTGCCACTGGAGCCCGGAGCGGCCCGCTTTCCGCCACGGCCTTGAGGGTTCCGCAGTCTCGATCGGCCGCGATGCCAACGGGACACCAGAAGGTCGGGCTGAGCGCCCAAAGCGGAAATCAAAAGCGGAAATCAACGTCAGCCGCGTGCTGAAAACCGTCAGAGGGTGGGCAAATGTCGCGGAACCCGGGCCTTCAGCAGTTGCACCAGCTCCGGGTCCATGTAGTCGAACTCGTCCGGAATGTTCAGCACCACGATACGCTGGTGGTCCAGGTGCGCCTTGAACTTGGCCGAGAGGCGATTCCGGTGCGACTTCTCCATGCAGACGATCAGATCGGACCAAGCCAGTAGTTCGGTGGTCAACGGCTGCTCGGCATCGTTGTTGAGGCCGGCCGAGGCCGTTTCGATTCCCGGCCAATTGGCGAAAAGCTGTTCCGCCGTGGGGCTGCGCAGGCGGTTCTGGCTGCAGAGAAACAGGACGTGCTTCATGGGGATGGGCGGGTTCAGCCGCCGCCGCGACGGAACAGTGTTGCCACGGCCAGCAACAACCAGCCAGCGATCAGCAGCGTGCCGCCGACCGGTGCCAGGCGGGTCCAGTGCCAGACCGGCCACAGCACCGACAGGGCCAGTGCGCCGCTGAACAGCAGCATCCCCAGTGCGACGGTCGCCAGCGACAGGCGTTCGGCGATGGAGTTCAGGCGCGGGCCGATGGCGGCCAGGGCGATGCCGTGCAGCAGCAAATAGTGCATGGCCCGGGCAAAGCGCTCGACCAGTGCGGCCGATACCTTGCCCGGCAATCCATGTGATCCGTAGGCATCCCCGGCCACCGCGATGGCGGCGGCCAGAGCGCCGAGGACAGCGAACCAACGACCTTTCATTCAGGTGTCCTCGGCTTCGGGGTTATCGTTCTCAGGGTGCCGTTGCGAGGCACCCGAGCCAAAAGATCGCGAGCAAGCTCGCTCCCACAGTGCTGCTGAGCCGCTATCGCGAAGGCCTACCGTATTTGCCGGCGGGAAGCATGCGCTCAATCGCCTGCAGGGCAGGCTCCTACCTCAAGACCGTCGCTCAATTGGCCGAAAGGCAAGTTCCTGTTTCCACACCAATGCCACTCCCAGAGACCGGCTCATGCTGGCTACTGGAACTGGCCACAGGAACTGCTCTTCTCAGCCCTCAGCCCTGGGCCCTCACTCATCAACCTTCCTTGGGCTTCAGCAGATCTTCCATCCGCTTGGCCAGATTGGCGTATTTCCAGGTCGGGACCTCGAAGGTCCAGGCCTGGGTGCGGGCGTTGATGGCGTCGGCTTCGGCCTGCACCGTGCTGGTTTGTTCCTGCACGATGGCGGCGACGGCAGCGGCCGGGTCGGCGGGTTCGGCATCGGCCTGTTCGGCCGCCGCTTCGGCGTCCTCGCTGGCCTGGTCGCCGCCTTCGGCGGCGGCGCTGGCTTCGCTGGCCGCAGCGGCCGAGGCTGCTGCGGCTTCGCGCCTGGCCTGCTCCTGCGTGGCCCAGGCCTCGATCGTGGTCGGATCCACCGCGGCCTGCAGTCGCAGCAGGCGCTTTTCGCCGTCTTCCCAACCCTGCAGCGTCACCACCAGACCTTCGCGGGTCAGATAGCGGCCGGTGTAGACGCCGGTCTCAGGCACGGCGGCGTCTGCTGCCGGGCGCACGCCTTCCAGCTGCAGGCTGCCGAGCACGCCGGCAATCGCGTTGCCGACCGACTCCGAGCTCAGCTCGCGACCCTTGGGCACATCCTGCACGGTGTAGTTGATGTCGCTCTCGTTCGGCTTGACCAGGTTCAAGGTCTTGCCGTCGGGATCGGTGATCGCCACGCTGAGCACGCGCGAAGAGGGCACATCGACCAGGTCGCGGGCGAGCCAGTTGCCGGCGGTCTTCTCCGGGATCAGATTGCCGCTGACCAGCCAGCTTTGCGGCTGGTCGGCCAGACGGGCATAGGTGTGATCGCCGCCGCCAGCGGCATAGGTGCCGATGATCGCCCGAGTCGGTTCGGCGACGCCCTGCAGTTCCACCAGCATGCCCTTGGCATCGGCATTCTCCAGCGGATCCTCGACACCGATGCTGGCGTAGCGCTCCGGCTTGCTGGTGCGCACATCGCGCTTGACCGCGTCCTTCAGTGCCAGCAGGAACCGGCGCACCACCGACACATCGGCCGGGTAGCCGTGACTGGAGACCACGGTCCATTGCTCGCCATCGCGGCGCACTTCGGCGATCACTTCGCCACCGGCGCCACTGAGCTTGAGGCCGGTGACCTGATTGACGTCGGCGGCCACACCGGGCAGCAAGGGCTTGCCGATGCCTTCGACCGAATCATCGGTGCCACCCGAGCGGCCCAGCAGCCAGCCCAGCAGCAGCAGGGCGACGACGGCGACGATCAGGATCAGATTGCGCTTCTGCATGCTCGTTCTCCTGCTTCCTCAGGCCACGTGCGCCGCGGCCTGTCGGCGACGGCGACTGCGAACATTGGCGTAGAAGATCGCCACGCCGATGACCAGCAGCGGCACCAGGGCGATGTTGATGAACTTCAGGGTGGTGCCGAGGCTCTCGATACCGGCATCCAGCGAGCGCTGCACCGCACGCAGTTCCTTGCGGATCTCGCCGCGGCGTTGCTGGAACTTCAGCAACTCGGCCTGCTGCTCACCGGAAAGGATCATCGCGCTGTCGGCGCCCTTGGCCTGCTGCAACTCGGTCAGATTGCGCTCGGTTTCGCGCAGTTCCTCTTCCAGTTGCTGCTGCTTGGCACGGAACTGGTCGTCCGCATCGCGCTTCATCTCCTGCACCACGGTGAACGGGCGCGACGAGCTGCCGCGGCCGCGCACCGAGATCAGCGCACCGGAGCCGGCGATGTTGTCGATGCCGTTGACCAGCAGATCGCCGTTGTTGGCGAAGGGGTTCTGGATCTGCTGGCCGAAGAAGTTCTGCACCTGCACCCACAGACGGTTGCTGGCCATATCCACATCACCGAACAGCAGGATCTGCACCGGCTCGCTGGATTCGGCCAGATGGCCTTCGCCACTGCGGTCGGGGAAGGCCGTCTTCAGCGGGCCGGACACACGCGCGGCCAGCACATAGTTCTCGCCCGAGGGCGTGAAGTCGGTCATCAGCTCGCTGGGGTCGGGCAGGAAACGAACCCGGTCGGCATCCACCAGCATGGCGTCGTTGCTGGACTGCAGCAGCGGTTCCAGCGTCAGTGCGGAACCGTCGGCCAGGCGGAAATGGCCGGCCGTGTCCAGATTGACCGTGTCCAGCTCGGCGCTGACCACATCCTGCTGGTTCATCTGCTCGCGGGTCAGACCCAGGATCAGCGGATGCCGCACGGGCGGGCGGCCCTGCGCCACGCTGACCTGCAGCGCCACGCGTCGGTCGGCGACCACCTTGGCCGGGTCGTACTCGATGCCCCAGCCGGCAAACAGCTTGGGCAGGTCCGAGGTCTTGGCCGAGAACATATCGGCGGTGGGGTTGTTCGGATCGGCGTCGGTCTGATCGATCGTCGCCTGCGGATCAACCATCGCCAGCAGCCGGCCACCACGCAGCACGAACTGGTCGATCGCGTACTGGGTGTTGTCGGACAGCTCCTTCGGATGGATCACCAGCAACACGCTGATGGTCTCGTCGATGCTGGTCAGCTCGGTGCCCAGC
>JAWLAT010000057.1:0-5518 GCA_041395325.1 Lysobacterales bacterium | reverse complement strand
GCGTCGATGACCTCGGACAGATTGTGCGGCGGGATGTTGGTGGCCATGCCCACGGCGATGCCGGTGGAGCCATTGACCAGCAGATTCGGTACCACCGTTGGCAGCACTGCCGGCTCATGCTCGCTGCCGTCGTAGTTGGGCACGAAGTCGACGGTCTGCTTGTCGATGTCGCGCAGCAGTTCGTGGGCCAGCTTGGTCAGGCGCACTTCGGTGTAGCGCATGGCCGCCGGCGAATCGCCGTCGACCGAACCGAAGTTGCCCTGGCCGTCGACCAGCAGCGAGCGCAGCGAGAAAGGCTGCGCCATGCGCACGATGGTGTCGTAGACCGCCGATTCGCCGTGCGGGTGGTACTTGCCGATCACGTCACCGACGACGCGGGCGGACTTCTTGTAGGGCTTGTTCCAGTCGTTGCCCAGTTCGTGCATGGAGAACAGCACGCGACGATGCACCGGCTTGAGGCCATCGCGGACGTCCGGCAAGGCACGGCCGACGATCACGCTCATGGCGTAGTCGAGATACGACTGTCGCATCTCGTCTTCGATGTTGATGCGCAAGACCTCGCGAGCGAGTTCCGCCATGAATTCCATCCTTGTCAGTGGCGTCGCCGCAGGACTCCCAGGCGACGCGGAAAGCTCCAGGCCCGGCAGCGCGCGGGCAAGCCTGTGATTGTAGCAAGCAATGCCCATGGGGTGCTCTGACTGTCCCCTGAGCCGAGCGTCAGGCGGCGAGCGCGGTCTCGAAAGGGCGAAATCGCGATTCCGTGCCGCGCAGGCCGATCGGGGTCGCCTTCCGGGTCGTGGCCTGGTGAGTGGCAAGTGGCTTCGGTCAGTGTCCGAACGACGCCAAAGTCGCGGCGATGCGACAATCGGCGACTTTGCATGAAGACAGGCCAGTTGATGAGCGACCTACAACGTTTCGATCGAGTTCGGGCGGTCCGTTATGACGGCGAGCATCTGCAATTGCTGGACCAGCGCCGCTTGCCGGCCACGCAGACCTGGTTGCGTTGTACCGGCGCGGCCGATACGGCCCAGGCCATCACCGATCTGGTGGTGCGCGGTGCGCCGGCCATCGGCATTGCCGCCGCTTATGGTGCGGCGCTGGCGGCACGCGCACGGCTCGCCGAATCCACCGATCCGGCTCAGTTCAGTTCGGGCTGGGCGGCCGATCTGGCGCTGTTGCAGGCAGCCCGCCCCACCGCGGTCAACCTGGCCTGGGCGCTGCAGCGGGTCGCGGCCGTCTGCGCCGGACTGGACCCGCAACAGACCGCCGCATGTTCATTGGCCGAAGCCGAAGCCATCGCCGCCGAAGATGTGGCAGCGAATTACCGCATGGCCGAATTGGGCGCGGCCTTTCTGGCGCCTGGTTGCGGCGTGCTGACGCATTGCAACACCGGCTCCCTGGCTACCGGTGGCTTGGGTACGGCCTTGGGTGTGGTGCGAGCCGGCGTTGCCGCTTGCCGGGTGTCTGCGGTCTATGCCGCCGAGACCCGGCCCTGGCTGCAAGGCTCTCGGCTGACGCTGTGGGAACTGCTGGAAGACGGCATCGATGCGCGCCTGATCGCCGATGGTGCCGGCGCCTGGCTGTTTGCCTCCGGTCGTGCCCAGTGGCTGATCGTCGGTGCCGATCGGGTCTGCGCCAATGGTGACGCGGCCAACAAGATCGGCACGCTGGCGCACGCGGTCGCAGCCCGCCATTTCGGCGCCAGAGTCATGGTGGTCGCACCCTGGTCGACGGTGGACCTGGCCACGGCCGAGGGGGCGCAGATCGAGATCGAGGAGCGCGCCGGCGAGGAGCTGCTGGCGGTCGCCGGCCAGCGTATCGCCGCGCCCGGCGGGCAGGCCTGGAATCCGGTCTTCGATGTCACACCGGCGGGCCTGATCGATGTGCTGGTGACCGAGCGCGGTGCGCTGGAGAAGCCCGATGTCGCGGGTATTGCGCGTCTCGCTGCGCAGGCCGATTGAGACCCTCGAAAAGCACAAGGCCCGCACATGGCGGGCCTTGTTGGTATGGCTGGCTCCCGGAGCAGGACTCGAACCTGCGACCCAGTGATTAACAGTCACTTGCTCTACCGGCTGAGCTATCCGGGAACGGTAGAGCCGCGCATTGTGTTCAGGGGGGTGGGGTCTGTCAAGCCCTTTGATGGCCCGTCCGTTGCGATCCTCCGGTTCGCCCGCCTGTCGGTGGCAGACCTCGACCTGTGGGGCAATTGGGTCGATCCAGCCGGACGGGGCGCATCGATTAGCTCGCTCTCACCGCTGAGCTATAGTGCGCGGACTGGGCCTGCAGGGGAGGGCGTGTGGCCAAGTCCAAGCGTGCTGCATTGAAACCCTTGTCCGGCCTGGACGCGGGATTCCTTTATCTGGAGGGTCTGGGCACCCCGATGCACGTTGGCAGCCTGATGCTGCTGCACAGGCCCAGACGTCGTGGCTACGACTTCTACGAATCGCTGCTGGACCTGCTGGCCGAGCGCCTGCCACGGGCGCGTGTGCTGCGCCGGGTGTTGCAGGAGGCGCCGCTGGACCTGGGGCATCCGGTCTGGTCGGAAGTGGCCAGTGTCGACCTGCGCCAACATGTGCTCCGGCGCAAGCTGCGCGCCCCCGGCGGCCATGCGCAGTTGCAGACACTGGTGGGTCAGCTTCACGCTCAGCCCCTGTCTCGGGACCGTCCGCTGTGGCAGTTCGTCGTGATTGACGGGCATGAGAGCGGCCAGCCGATTCTCTACAGCAAGATCCACCACGCCTTGCTGGACGGCCAGGGCGGTGTCGCGCTGGCGCGCCTGATGCTCGATCTGGAGCCGCGAATCCCGCCGACCCGAGCGAAGGCAAGCGCCAAGGACGATCCGGACAGCGACGAGACTGCGCCGCGCAAGCGCGATGTGGCTCGCGCCAGCGCCTCGGCCGTGTTCCAGCAGTTCGGCCGATTGCTGCGAGCGGTTCCCGAAACGATCAAGCTGGCCGCGGCCGGCGTCGGCGAGTTGCGGCGATTGAAGGATGCCGTGCTGGTGGCGCCGCGGACGCCGTTCAATGTGCAGGTGGGTGAGGATCGGCGCGTCGCCATGTGCTCGCTGTCGCTGCCGACCTGCAAGCGGCTGGCCAAGAGCTTGGGCGTGACGCTGAATGACCTCATTCTGGCGCTGTGCAGCGAGGCGCTGCGGCACTATCTGCTGCGCCACAAGGCGCTGCCGGAGGCCTCGCTGGTCGCCGCCATGCCGATCTCGCTGCGCGCCGAAGGGGACGGCGAGGCCAACAACCAGGCCTCGATGGTGCAGTGCACGCTGGCCAGCGACATTGCCGACCCATTGCAACGTTTGCAGGCCATTGCCGACTCGACGCGTCAGATCAAGACCCGACTGGCCACGATGCGGCACCTGATCCCCACCGATTTCCCCGGTCTGGCAGCACCGATCTGGGCCACCGGTCTGAGCCGTTTGTGGGCCGCTGGCCGGGTGTCGGAACGGCTGCCGCCGCTGGCCAATCTGGCCATCTCCAACGTGCCGGGCCCACCGGTGTCATTGTTTCTGGCCGGTAGCGAGTTGCAGCACTACTATCCATTGTCGATCGTGACTCACGGGCTGGCGCTCAACATCACCGTGCACAGCTATCGGCAGCACCTGGATTTCGGGCTGATCAGCTGCGCGGCGGCGATTCCCCGGATCGACACGCTCGCACGTGGCCTGGAACGTGCATTGGCGACCTTTGAAAAGGCCGCCGCAGCTATGGAGGCATGATGGCCGAGGGCCGATCCCCACGACCGTTGCGACCCGATCCATCCCCATCGCCCCAACCGGCCCGACGGACCTCGGAACGGCCGCCGTCTGCCTTGTTGCTGGCGCTGGAATCGCGCGCGCTGTTCGAATGGGGCGCCTATGCGATGAGCTGGCCGTTGCTGCGCAAGGCGCCGCCGGGCGATGGCCATCCGGTGCTGGTGCTGCCGGGGCTGATTGCCAACGATTCCACCACCTGGCCGCTGCGACGATTGCTGCAGGAACTGGGCTACGACGTGCAACCCTGGGCGCAGGGCTTCAATGTGGGACCAAAGGAGCACATCGTTCGAAATCTGGTCGACCGGGTTACCGCGCTGAGCGACGAGCACCAGCGCAAGGTCAGTCTGGTCGGCTGGTCGCTGGGCGGTTCGATGGCGCGCGCGCTGGCGACGCAGATGCCTGAGCGGATCCGCTCGGTGATCACGTTGGGCTCGCCGCACGGCGGCGATCCGCGTCACACCAACGCCTGGCGCGTTTTTGAGATGGTCAGTGGCATGAAGGCCGACGATCCGGCGCTGCACGCGCAGCTCTCCAGTCCGCCGCCAGTGCCGATGACCTCGATCCTCAGCAAGACCGACGGCGTGGTGGCCTGGCAGATGAGCCTGACACCGGAACACCCGCTGTACGAGAGCATCGAGCTGAGTGCCTCGCATCTGGGCATGGGCGCCAATCCAGCGGTGCTGTGGCTGGTGGCCGACCGCTTGTCGCAGCCTGAAGATGGCTGGCAGCGTTTCGATCGCAATGGCTGGCGGGGCGTGTTTTTCCGCGATCCGCACGAACGCCGTCTGGCGGATCTGATTGCCCCTTGAGCGAAGACCGCCTCATTCATCTGCCGACGCGCGGGCTGGACCTGTGCTATCGGCTCGATGGCAGCGGTGACGGCCCGGTCGTCGTGCTGGTCATGGGCCTGGGCATGCAACTGGTGGCCTGGCCGCAGGCGCTGGTCGACGGTCTGCTGGCGCAGGGATGCCGGGTATTGCGGCTGGACAATCGCGATATCGGCCGATCCGGCAGTGGTCCCTTACGCTCACATACGCCGGTCAAGCGGGCGCTGCTGCGCTATCTGCTGCATCTGCCTTTCGTGCCGCCCTATGGCATCGACGACATGGCCTACGACGCACTCGCCCTGTGCGATGCGCTGAATCTGCCGCCGGTCCATCTGGTCGGCGCCAGCCTGGGCGGCATGATTGCGCAAAAGGCGGCCGTGCTGGCCCCGCAGCGCGTCGCCTCGATCGTTTCGATCATGTCCAGCGCCGGGTCTCGGGCCTCACCGTGGCCAGATTGGTCGGTGCTGCCGTTGTTCCTGACCCGTCCGCCCTCGCAAGCCAGTCTGGCGCGTCGCGTCGAGCACTTCCGGCGGCTGTTCGAGCGCATCGGCGCGATCGAGGAAGAAGACGAGCGTCAGGCGCTGGAAGCCCAGCTGACGGTGGCGATGAACCGCGCCTATCGACCGGCGGGCACGGCGCGGCAGCTGCTGGCGGTGCTGGCCGATCCCGATCGCAGCGCAGAGGTGCGGCGCATCAGCTGTCCGGTCACGCTGATCCATGGGGAGCGCGATCCGTTGGTCCGAATCGCCGCGGCAGAGCACATGGCCAGACTGCTGCCGCAGGCGCACTTCCAGCGCATCGAGCGCTTTGCCCATCACCTGCCGACCTGGTCGATCCCCGTGCTGAACGAGGCCATCGGCGCTCACCTGCAGCGCGCCGGCGCCTTGAACAGTCCTCACTGACCGAATCCGTTTCGGTTCCGACGTCA
>JAWLAT010000056.1:0-6430 GCA_041395325.1 Lysobacterales bacterium | reverse complement strand
CACTGAACCCGTCGTCCTCTTCATCGCTCAGCAGCAGCAGAACCGACTCCGGCATCTGCCAGCGCCGCGACAGGACGAACCGTTTGAAAGCTCCCACATCCAGGTAGTTGAAGGCGCCACCGTAGACCGGTGACTGCGCCGCTTTGCCACTGGTCGACATGTGCTCGGACAAGTCGGCGAGCTTGCCGAAGCCCTGCTCCTGCAGCCATCGATTGATCTCATCAACCGCGGCAATGGTTTCCGTCAGGCGCAGATCCTCGTCGAATCGTTCGAGGTGGCTTGCGCACAGCACGACATCGGTGACCCAGCTCATGGATTCGCCCTCTCGTATAGCAGTGCAAGTGCAGCCACCGGGCGTGGTCCGACAAGTCGGCGTCGGACCCGGTGGCCAGCCCGAAAGAGACTCGGCGCCTTCGGGGAATCACGCAATCATGGCTGCGACGCCGCTGCACCGTGATTGGGTGTCTCGTAGGGTGGCGAATCCGAAACGCCGTCGACCAGGAGCCATCCAAAGGTCGGGCCATCGATCACGCTAGTCGATCGGTTCGCCACACGAGGGGCACGCACGCCGGGATCGGCCGCGCCGGGTCCGCATGATCAAGGCAGCGCACACCAGCAACACGGTGACCGTCGCCACAACGCCAGGAGAGAAGGCCAGGGTTCCGGAAAGCACGGCGTCACCGATCCAGAAGATGGGTTCAAGGAGCAGTAGCGCCGCGAATGTGCGCAGAAAGCCGGGCTTGCCCGTGTCGATGCGCCGAGTCGGGAGCGGCATGCCGCATTGGGTGCATGGCTTGGGGTCGCTGGGCGCCACGGTGAGTTCCTATTGCGCCGCCGCCAGCGCGGCCTTCTGCAGCCGGCACCCCTCGCCGGTGTCGATCATCTCGAATTCGAACCGATGAGGGCTCACGAGGTCGGCCGTCGAGAATTCGGTCTGGCAGCGCACCTTGCCGTTGTGATGGACGGCGATTCGGAAATGTCGTTCGTAGTTGCACGGTTGAGCGTCCATGCAAGTACCACCCCAAAACAGGTCGAAGTTCCAGATCGTCGCCGACTGACCCACTTCGATCGTCGATCGGAAGCCAGCGTGCCGGCCAGGAATTTCACCCTGCGTGCCTACCCACAATTCATGACCCGGCGACAACGGCGTGGTGACCTTGACGTTGAGTTGTGCGCCGGCGTCCCACTGGGTCATGGAGATCCACTCTTCGCTGGGCGCTGCTGCAGTCGCCAGCGCCAGATCTGCCCACAACAGCGCCAGCCAGGCACCTTGCCCGTAGCGACGACCAATGAAGATGCTTCGGATCATGGCCCACCTGGTCGGCGCGTCACCCGCGACGAATCTGATGATCCAAGGCGCCCCTGACTCACGCAAGGGCACAGCGACGCCGTGCCTCAGCCACCACGTCAGCCATCCGCGGAAACATCGTGTCTGGCCAGGAGCCGTCCAGTGCGCCGCATTGCCCGGCGCTCGAGAACGCGTCAATCGCGTGGATCAGCTGCCGCGAGTAACTGTCGGGCTGCCGGTGCCAGTCGGCGATGGCCTGCCGCAGTTGCTGGTTGGCGGCGTCGGGCTGGTCGAGTCGGCGCAGCAGGTCGGCGAGCACGCTGCGTGAGTCCAGCACATAGCGATGCGAAGGGCTGAGTTGTTGCTCGCGCGAGGCCAACACCTCGCGCTGCAGCGCCAGTGCTTCGTCCAGGGCACCTTGCGCGCGCAGCACCTGCACGCGCATCTGACGGGCACGATCGAACAGGGCCTGATTGGGGGAGCGTTGGTGCATGCGGCTGGCCATCGCCAGACCCAGCGCCGACATCTCGGCGGCGGCGTCGACCTGGTTCAGCGCCAGATGGAAGCGCGCCATCCATTCGCGGTCGATGACGATATTGGTGTGGTCGGTACTGAAGGACGCCACACTGATCTGCGTGGCTTCGCGCTGCAGCTCCAGCGCTTCGGCGAACTGACCGAGGTCGTAGAGGCAGGTGGCCAGATTGGACAATCCCTCCGACAGCCGCGGGTGTCCGGGCGGATAGCCCGCGCGGTTCAAGGCCAGCGCCTCGCGCAGATTGGGCAGCGCCTGCTGGAAGCGGCCGCGATCGGCGTCGACAAAGCCCAGCATTGTCAGGGAATTGCCCAACTGGGTCGGCGGTGGTTCGGCCTGTTGGCGCCAGCCGGCGATGGCCTGTTGCAGGGTGGTCTCGGCAGCCTCGAACTCGTTGAGGAAGTACTGCGCGGCGCCGATGCGGTGCAGTGCGTCGAGCGTGTCGACATGCCGCGGGCCCAACTCCGCCAGGCGAATCCGGTAGGCCGCTTGCGCGTGTTCCAGCATCTGCGGATAGCGGTCGGTGCGCTCATAGACACGGGCCAGCATCAGCAGACTGCCGGCGGTTTCGCCGTGCTCGCCCAAGGCGCCACGCCGCAGCTCCAGTGCCAGCTCGAACAACCGTTCGGCATCGACGTATTCGGACAGGCCCCAGTAGACCTGCCCCATCTTGTGCGCCAGATCGGCGCGGATCAGCGGCGCCAGTTGCAGCCCCTCCAGCCGCGCATCGGCCCGCGCCATCAGATCGAGCACCGTGGAATTGCGGTCGATGGCAAAGCGCTGACCCTGGGCATCGCCGGCATCGAAGATGTCCAGCATGAAGGCCGCCACCTGGGCCGACTTCTGCGCCTCCAGATCGGCGGCATGGCGCAGTCGCGTTTCACGCCACAGGCCCACGCCCAGCAGGCCCAGCAGCAGCGCCGCGGCCGCTACCCAGCGATGGTTGCGACGCAGAAAGCGCGAGCTGCGATAGACCCAACTCTGGCGTTGCGCGGTCACCGGGCGATGATCCAGATGGCGCTGCAGATCGGCTGCGAGTGCGGCAACGCTGGGATAGCGCTGCGCCGGCTCACGCTGCATGGCCTGCAGCACGATCGCGTCCAGATCACCGCGCAACTGTCGGCGCACAGGTCCGCTGACGCGGCTGGATGGCAAGGGCGCGCCACCAGCCAGGATGGCCGTTTCCAGCTCGCGCCCGCTCACCGGCCACGGCCGGCAACCGCTGAGCGCCTCATACAGCAACACGCCGACGGCATAGACGTCGGTGGCCACGCTGACCGGCTCATCGAGGATCTGCTCGGGCGCGGCGTGCGTGGGCGTGCGCGGCTGCTGTTGCGTGCGGGTCAGCGATGGATCCTGGCCATCCAGCCGCTTGGCAATGCCAAAGTCGAGCAGCCGCGGCTGGCCGCTGGCATCCACCAGCACGTTGCCCGGCTTGATGTCGCGATGCACCACCAGTTGCCGATGGGCGTAGTCGATCGCCTGCAGCAGCTGGATGAAAGTCCGGACGCGTTCGCGCAAGCTCAGTGGCGCCAGCGCCTGCAACAGCGGCTGGCCATCGACATGTTCCATCGCCAGCCACGGCGTGCCGTCCTCGGCCACGCCCACCTGCAGCAGCCGCGCGATGCCGGGATGGTCCAGCCGCGCCAAAATCGATTGCTCGGACTGAAAGCGGGCGCTGGCCTGATCGCTGAGGAAATGACCGTGCAGCAGCTTGACCGCCACGCGCCCGCCCACACCCTCCCGCTGCGCCAGATAGACGCGGCCACTGCCGCCCTCCCCCAGCAGCCGTTCGATCTGGAAGGGACCCAGCCGCGATCCCAACCATCGATCGGGTGCCTGCCGAGCGCGCGCGGCCGGACCGTCGTTGAGAAAGGGATCAGTCTGCCGATGCGCCTGCAGCAGCCGCCGCAACTCGCTGACGATCGCCGCATCGGGTTCCTGCTGCAGTCGTGCGTCCCACAAACCAGCTTCCAGCTCAATCAGCTCGGCGAACAGCGCCTTGGTCCTGGCCCATTGCTCGGCCGTCATCGCGGTACCGGACATCGATCGACTACTGATCCGCGTCGTGCAGATGGGACAGCAGCCAGGCCCGCGCCATCACCCACTCACGCTTGATGGTGGCCGGCGACAGCTGCAGCAGCTCGGCCGTTTCGGCAATCGAAAAGCCGGAGAAATAGCGCAGCTCGACGATCTGCACCTGCCGCGGATCGAGCTGTTGCAGACGCGTCAGCGCCAGGTCCAGCGCCAGCAGATCCTCCTGGTCGATGCTCAGCGGCGAGGTCTCGAGCTCATCGCTGAAGCTGAGCTCGCGTTCGCCGCCGCCGCGCTTGAGGCGATGACGAAAGCGGGCGTGATCGATCAGCACGCGGCGCATCAGCGAGCCGGACAGGGCGAGGAACTCGTGATCGGTCTGGAACTGCAGATCCGGATAGCTCGAGGTCAGCCGCACCCAGCTCTCATGCACCAGCGCGGTGGTGTTGAGCGTGTGCCCCGGCCGCTCGCCCTGCAGCAAGCGATGCGCGGTGCGCCGCAGGCTGTCGTAGAGCGCCGGCAGCAGCTGCTCGGCGCTGACACCCAGCGCATCGGCCAACGCCGGCAACTGGCGGTCGGCGACCGCGCCGGACGTCATTGCTGCAGACCCTGGCGTCGCTGGCGCATCGCACGGCTTCGCTGCTGATTCCCCACGTCACGACTCTAGCAGCGAAGGCTCAGGGCCGGCAGGCATGCGCGCCATCGTCTGTGCCTGTTGGCGCTTGGACGCGGCTTGCGACCGCATTGACGTCCGTCCATGCGAGTCCCACTCTGACGCCACCCACAGACGCCGCGGCCAACATGAGCGCTGATCGAGGATTGACGTTCGTCGTTTCCGACTGCTTCGAAATCACGGGGCGGGGAACCGGCGTACTGTTCGACGGTCATCCCCGACCCCAGCTTCCATTCGGCAACTTCCTGGTCGAACTCGTCGCGCCAGATGGGGCTCGTCGCGAAATCGTGGCTTCTTCGGAGTTTGCGCGGATCCCTGCTGGCGAGGTGCAGGCACTCGTGTTGCTGGCCGTCTCACCCAATAGGCTCGGTGGTCTCCTGTCGTCAGGTGCTGCGGCAATGACGCTTCAGCTGATCGGCTATCGACACTCAGACCCGAAGTCCGCATTGCGCTGGTGTGCATTGGCACTCGCTTCGCTGGGCATTGCCGGTGCTGCGGCGGGTGCGCAGCCTGCCGTCGCAATCGCGACATCGCCATGCCTGGATGTCCAGCGAACAAATCCACTTGCCTATCTGTCGGAGCGTGAGCGTTGCCAAATGGAACGGCTGGTGAGTCGTTGTGCGCTCGGAGATGCGTGCGTCGTTGAGTGTCTGGTCAATGAACGGCATCGAGATCGTTTGCCCGATGGTGCGGTACGCCTGACCGGTGGTGGCTGTGAGCACATTTGTCACGGCTACGATGACACCTGGCAGCCGCCTTCGGACTACACCGAGTGCGCGCGACTTCCGGCAGACCTGCCGGATGGCGAAATCCCGACGGACCTGAAGGAACGATAGAGCTTCGCGCCAGGACCAGCCCATGCCCAAGCCATCCCGCTTCACCTCCCACGACGACTACATCACCTCAATGTCGGCCGAGGTGCAGCCGATCCTGCGCAAGGTCCAGGCGTTGGTGGAGGCGGCCTTGCCGGAGGCCCGGCGCTGCATCAGCTACAACATGCCGGCCTTCCGCCTGGACCGGGTCTTCTTCTATTTCGCCGGCTTCAAGCAGCATCTCGGCGTCTATCCCCCGGTCACGCAGGATGCGTCACTGATCGCCGAACTGGCGCCCTACCGCAATGAGAAGGGCAATCTGGCCTTCCGCTATGCCGAGCCAATCCCCTACGAACTCATCGGCCGGGTGGCCATGGCGCTGGCCAGCCAGTACGCGCGACGGACTTGAGCGCACATCCGAATTCCGGCAACAAGAGCCCGAACGCACTACGAGAGTCAGGCCTATGTACCGACGCACAACGCGTGCTGTCGTCCGATCATTCCGGTCTAGGAGAGCCCTGCCGCCCTCCTTATGAACTTGACGCCTATGATCTGGTCGGGCCGATCACTCTGCCCCAAGAGTGCTTCTCCCAGCTCCTTGTTGCCTCTACCAGACACCATTCGAAGGAGCTCTTGGGCGTCTGCACTCTTCCCGTCAGCAGAAGCCCGTGCTAGCTCAACCAACAGCGAGAAATCCTGTGCCTTGTCACTCATGTTCTCTCCAGGGCGCGCGCTCAGCAGCAAGCTGCCTCCTGCCCGCGAAGCTTACTCTCAAGATTAGTACTAATCCACGGGGAGTGGTGTGAAACCGGCGAACACGGGCGTACTCGACACCATTCCATCGCTCCGGCCGTCTGCGCTCCACTCCTCTCTCCTTACCGGAGATACGCTCAAGACTCCACAATCCGCGCCTTCTGGAATCTCAATCTCGTGGAAGCCGCTGAGCAAGTCCCGCCATAGACAAACAACTCTAGAACCGGCTTTTCCGTCTGGACCTTTACTTCTTCGAGTCATCCCCAAACTTGTAATCGTTAAGACGGAAGACCCGGGGTCCTCCGCTAGCACATGGGCAAACCTCGCAGACCAACGCG
>JAWLAT010000055.1:0-8464 GCA_041395325.1 Lysobacterales bacterium | reverse complement strand
GGTGATTGCCGCCGTCGGCTTGGTCGTCAATCTGCTGGTGCTGTGGCAATTGCACGGCGCCCACAGCCATGCATTGAACATGCGTGGCGCGGTGCTGCATGTGATCGGTGACTTGCTCGGTTCAGTGGCCGCGCTGCTGTCCGGCTTGATTGTCTGGTTGACCGACTGGCATCGCATCGACCCCTTGCTGACGCTGCTGATCTGCAGCCTGATCCTGGTGTCGGCCTTGCGCCTGCTGCGTGATGCCGGTGGCGTGCTGATGGAGGCCACACCGGCCAAGGTGGATCTGGAAGCGCTGCGCAGCGGTCTGCGCGACCTGCCCGGCATCGAGGCCGTGCACGATCTGCACGTCTGGACGCTGGCCGGCGATCGCTTGTTGCTGTCGGCGCATCTGGCGATCGAGGATGACGCCCAGTGGCCGGAGTTGCTGATTCAGGCACAGCGCTGGCTGCGCGACCAGCACGGGGTCAGTCACGCCACGCTGCAGCCCGAGTCGCCGCGCTATCGGCAGGTCCTGCACGAAGTGGGCGATGAGGTCCTCGACGACCACTGCCATTGAGTCAGCAATGGGCGCGTCCAGCCATGACCTCGCGGCAGCTTGCCGCTCAGCACTCGATCACATTCACCGCCAGCCCGCCGCGTGAGGTTTCCTTGTACTTGTCGCGCATGTCGCGGCCGGTGTCGCGCATCGTCTTGATGACCTTGTCGAGACTGACGCGATGCTTGCCGTCGCCACGCAGCGCCATGCGCACGGCATTGATTGCCTTGACCGAGCCCATGGCATTGCGCTCGATGCAGGGGATCTGGACCAGCCCGCCGATGGGATCGCAGGTCAGGCCGAGGTTGTGCTCCATGCCGATCTCGGCCGCATTCTCGACCTGCAGTGGCGTGCCGCCGAGCGCCGCGGCCAGGCCACCGGCAGCCATGGAACAGGCGACACCGACTTCGCCCTGGCAACCGACTTCGGCACCGGAGATTGAGGCATTCTCCTTGTACAGGATGCCGATGGCGCCGGCGGTCAGCAGAAAATCGACGATGCCCGCCGCGTTCGAGCCAGGGATGAATCGGTCGTAGTAGCGCAATACCGCAGGGATGATCCCGGCCGCACCGTTGGTCGGCGCGGTGACCACCCGGCCGCCGGCAGCGTTCTCCTCATTGACTGCCAGCGCGTAGAGATTGACCCAGTCGAGAATGGTCAGCGGGTCGCGCAGGGCCTGCTCCGGGCGTTCGCGCAGTTCGGTCGCCATCGCCGGTGCGCGGCGCTGCACCCGCAGTCCGCCGGGCAGCACGCCGGATTGCCGCATGCCGCGATCGACACAGGCGGCCATTGCCTCCCAGATCTGTCCCAGGCCAGCGCGCACCTCGGCTTCGCTGCGCCAGGTGCATTCGTTGGCCAGCATGATCGCCGCAATGCTCAGACCGCTGCGTTCGCAATGTTCCAGCAGCGCATCGCCGCTGTCGAAGGGGTAGGGCAAGACCGTTTCGTCCGGCACGATGCGGTCTTCGGCGGCCTCGTCCTGGTTGACCACAAAGCCGCCGCCGACCGAGTAGTAGTCGCGGGTGAACAGCACTTCGCCCTGCGCGTTCAAGGCGGTGAAGCGCATGCCATTGGAGTGGTGCGGCAGCCGCTGGCGCTTGTTGAAGAGCAGGTCGCGCTTCTCGTCGAAGGGCAGGGGCGCGTCACGTCCGGGCAATTGCAGTTGCCTGCGCGTGCGGATCGCCTCAAGGCGTTCATCGATACCCTCCACATCGACGCTGTCCGGCTCGTCGCCTTCCAGGCCCAGCAGGACGGCCTTGTCGGTGCCATGGCCGCGGCCGGTCAGCGCCAACGAGCCAAACAGCTCGCAGCGAATCTGCGTCAGACTGGACAGATGGCCTTGCTCGTCCAGGCGACGAACGAAGCGGCTGGCCGCGCGCATCGGGCCCACCGTGTGTGAGCTGGACGGGCCGATGCCGATCTTGAAAAGGTCGAAAACGCTGACTGCCATCGTGTGGGAACCGGTCGGGGTTCGGCGCGATTGTAGCGGCGTAGTCGCGACATCGAGCGAGTATCGTCTGCACGAGCCGTTGGCGCGTGGACCGACGCCTGCGAGCAGTTGGCCCTTCGGCCGGTCTATGCTGGCAACCCGTCGCGACTAGGACAGCAGAATGGAACGGACCCGAAAGCACACGGCGTTGAGCCGGCGCTCGCTGTTGAGCACGGCCATCTGGGGCATCAGTGGAGGCATGACCATGGCATGGTTGGGCAAGTCGGCCAGGGCCGACGAGAAGTCGCAGTTCGAGTTTCAGCTGAGCGAGGCGCAATGGCGCGAGCGCTTGTCGCCGCAGGCCTATGCCGTGCTGCGCGAGGAATCCACCGAGCGTGCCGGCACCAGTCCGTTGAATCACGAAAAGCGCGACGGTGTATTCCACTGTGCCGGTTGCGACCTGCCGCTGTTCGCCAGCGCCGCCAAATACGAGTCAGGGACCGGTTGGCCGAGCTTCTATGAGCCCCTGCCCGGCGCCGTGGGTACTCGCGAGGATCGCAAGTTCTTCATGACACGGACGGAAGTTCACTGCAGTCGCTGCGGCGGTCACCTCGGCCACGTGTTCGATGATGGCCCGCCACCGACCGGATTGCGCTACTGCATGAATGGCGTCTCGCTGCGCTTCGAGGCCAGCTAAGCGGATTTCCCGACGCCCTCATCTTCAGCAGGAAGCCGGAACTTCACCCGACGGACGACAGTCATCGCACTGTCGTCCAGTCGTGACACGATGAGGAGTGAAGCTGATGGTCGGAGAAACACGATGATGGTCCGGGTACTGATCGGTTCTGCACTGTGTCTGGGCAGCAGCCTGTCTTTCGCCGAGCAAGCGGCCAGTTATCGGGTGCAGGCACGCATTCTCGACGCCGAGCGGCTGATCGGTCAGCCGGAACTGCAGGTGGAGGCCGGGCGTGCCGCGTCGATCAGCGTCGATGGGGATGGGCCGGACAGCTACACGCTGCAGCTGACCCTGAATGAACTCGACGGCGGCCAGTTGCTCGACATCCAGACCGATCTGCGCACGGCCAGCGGCCGCGTGCAGCCGCAGATCGGCGTAAGGCCTGGCCAGCCTGCCCGCGTGGCCCAGGGCACGGTCGTGATGGAGCTGACCGTCACCCCGGTGACCACGGTTCGCTGAGCCTTCGATCATCGCCAGGTCGCGGTGCTGCGCATGCACCTCAGACCCCCGGTCGCGCCGGCTGAGCGTGATTTAACGTCGTCCTCAGATTCGCCGCATGTGCGGCCAACGCCGCTGGCGGCAACGTGCACGCTTGGCCTGTGCTGGCGGTAGCCGTGATCTCCGAGTTGACCATTCTGTGGTGTGTCCGCGACGTCGAGGCGCCGGGCTTCTGGCTCCGCCTGCAGCGACTGAGCGATCTGCTGGGTGAACATGGGCAAGCCAGCCTGCTGCTGGTGTTGCACGGCACGCCCGAGCAGGCGTCCGAGCTGGATTTGCGCCGGCGCCTGCAGGCCTTTCCGCGTTGTCGGCTGCAACGGCACGCCCGTGCCTGTTCGCGCTCGCAAGCCATTCGCTCGAGCGTGGCTGGAGTCGGTTCAACGTCAGTCATCCTGCTGCCGGATCGTGAGACTGCCTGCGAACTGGCCGCGTTGCAGCGGCTGCTCTGCTGGCGTCAGGAAGATCGGGGTGGCCATTGCCTGCTGGGCGACGGGCGGCTGCTCCGCTTCCAGGCCAGCGAGTTTGCGCAGCTGCCCGATATCCCCTGCAAATCAGCCTGGCTGCCGGAATTGTTCGCCCGTCACGGCCACGCCTGCCGATCCATCCACGGGCCGGAGGCGCCGGGCCAATCGCTGTCCGTCTGGCTGCGTCAGCGCTGTGCTGGTCTATTGTGCTGGTGGTCGGCATTGGGCCGTCGACGGAGTCTGGGACCGCTGGCGTGAGCAACCCGCTGCATCTGCTGATCGTGGAAGACCAAACCGACGTCGCCGCCAACATCTGGGACTTCTTTTCTGCCCGTGGCCATGTGGTCGATCATGCCGCCGATGGGGCAATGGGGCTGCGCATGGCGATGCGCGGCGGCTACGACGTGATCGTGCTGGATCTGGGATTGCCCCGGCTGGATGGGTTGGCTCTGTGTCAACGGCTGCGCGAGGCGGGCGATGGTGTACCGGTGATCATGTTGACCGCCCGCGACCAGCTCAACGACAAGCTGGCGGGTTTTGCGCACGGTGCCGACGACTATCTGGTGAAGCCTTTTGCCTTGCGCGAGCTGGAAGCGCGAGTCGGGGTGCTGGCAAGACGTGGTCGGCCGGCCGCCGGGGCGGTCATGGCCGTTGCCGGTCTGGAACTCGACCCGCTGGCCCACGTCGCGCGGCGGGAAGGGCGTACCATGGCCTTGACGAAAGCGCAGGTGAAACTGCTGGAATGTCTCATGCGGGAATCACCGCGAGTGGTTGAGCACGAACGTCTGGCGCGCGTGCTGTGGGGGAGCGAAGGCGGCGAGCAGGGCGCGCTGCACACGCACATCTACGCGCTGCGCAGTGTGGTTGACAAACCCTTCGCGCATCCCTTGATTCACACCGTGCACGGGATCGGCTATCGGCTGGGGGATGCCTGGAAGTGAGCCGATTGAGCCTGCGCTGGCGCGTGGCGTTGGCGTTTGCTGCGACCGGGATGATCCTGAGTCTGGCCTTCGCGGCGGCGACGACCTATATCGCCGAGGACTATGAGCACATCCTGGTCAGTGCGATCCTGAACTCGCAAAGCGAGCACTATCTGACTGCGCTGAGCGAGCAACCGCAACTGGTGCTGCCGCAGACTGCAGGCTTCAGCGTCTTCCGGCCAGCGGATGCACCCGCTGAATTTCAGTCGCTGCCGGGGGGCATCCATGAATTCGATGTCCCGGAACTGGACGGCATTCATGTCGGCGTTTTTGGCGAGGGGGCGCAACGTCTGATTCTGTTGATCGATCTCGGTGAGATCGAGGCGCTCGAGGACTACCTCAGCCAGCTGATGTTGATGATCATGATTGCCGGCACGATGCTCTCGGGCTGGCTGGGCTGGTTGCTGGCGGGGAAGGCAGTTCGGCCAGTTCAGCAGCTTGCCGAAGCAGTTCAGGGACTGCCGGTTCGGCCCGTTCGAACCCAGTTGGCATTGCGCTTCGGTGCCGAGGAAGTGGCTCGACTGGCCCATGCCATCGATCACTATCAATGGCGCCTGAGTGAGGCCGAAGCTGCGGAACAGAACTTCCACGCCAATGCCAGCCACGAACTGCGTACGCCAATCACGATCGTCCAGGGCGCGATTGAAGTGATGCGGGATGACCCGGTCGTGGCCGAGCGCCAGCAGCCGCGACTGGATCGTGTTGACCGCGCCATCGACGAGTTGGCGCTGCTGCTGGAGGCGCTCTTGCTGGGCGGCCGTGCGCTGCCAGACGACGGCACGGCCGTCCCGCTGTCGCTGGCGGTGGATGCCGCCCTCGATCGGGCCACTCGCTGCCTGCCGGGCAGTGCTCAACGCCTGCAACTCGACGTGGTACAGGACAACGAGGTGCGGGTACCTCGCCGCTGGCTGGACGCGATCCTCAATGTCCTGCTGCACCGGGTCATCAGTCGTACGCCCGGCGTGATCTGGGCACTGCGGGTGGACCGCTCGGGTTTGACGCTGACCGAGCAGGGACACGCCGGCCAGGGCCCGCATACGGCGGTGGATCGCAGCGACATTGGGCTGGGGCTGCTGTTCGTCGAACGGCTCTGCCACGAGCTGGGCTGGTTTCTGACGCAGGGATTCGATGGGCAGGGCTGCATGCAGGTCTGCCTGATCGTCAACGCCGATCTGCCGGGTGTCCCTGCCTGAGGGGTGTAGGGCGCACTTCAGCCGTGCCTTAACAAGCCCCTGAGAGCGCCAGCAGTCGTCCTTGTCGGCCGCTGGCCAAGACTGCGCCGAGTACCGCAGTTCAGGTTCCCGATCGCATGAACAACCCGCTTCGCGCCGGCTCTGCGTTGCCAGAGTTTGGCCTTGCTGCATCGCATCCCGAAGTCCGAAGCTCGAACGCTGTCGCTGTTGACCGGATCACGGCGCCAGCCGATGCGTGGCTCAGTGCTCGATGGTGGTGGCTGGTGGTGACATTGGGACTGGCACTGCTGGCCTGGTTGTCACTGCGTTTCCGGCCCTTGATCCCCGTCGATGAAACGCGCTACGCCGCCGTGGCCTGGGAGATGTGGCAGCACGACAGTTTCCTCGTGCCGCTGCTCAATGGGGCCGACTATGACCACAAGCCGCCGCTGCTGTTCTGGCTGATCCATGCCGGCTGGTGGCTGGGCGGTGTGAGCGATGCGTGGCCGCGGCTGATCGGGCCCTTGTCCAGTCTGCTCTGCTTGTGGTTGCTGCGCTGCCTGGGTGAGCGGCTGTGGCCGCAGCGGCCGGCAGCGGCCCGCCTGGGCAGTCTGTTGTTTCTCGCCAGCACGCTGGTCAGCTTCTACCAGGGCGCGCTGATGTTCGAAATGCCCCTGCTGGCCTGCATTCTGTGGTCCTGGATCGCGCTGCACGATGCGCTCGACAGCGGTGCCTGGCGGCACTGGTTGAGCTGGGGAGCGGCGTTGGGTTTGGGACTGCTGGTGAAGGGTCCCGTGGTGCTGCTGTTTGCCCTGCCGCCCTTGTTGTTGTCGCGCCTGTGGTCCCGACCGACCCGGCCCCGCCTGGCCGCACCCCGTGTGGCCCTCGCTGCGCTGCTGGCCCTGGCGCTGCCGCTGCTGTGGTTGCTGGCGGCCATGGCTGATGGCTCGGCCGAGTATTTCCAGCGCCTGTTGTTCGACCAGACGCTGCATCGGGTCAGCGGTCAGATGGGTCACCCGCGTCCGTGGTACTGGTATCTGCCAATGCTGCTGCCCTTGGCCTTGCCGTGGACCTCGTGGCCGGCGGCCTGGCGCGGTTGGGGCGCCTTCATTCGCGAGCGCTCGGCGGGACTACGTTTCGTGCTGACCGCGGCCGTGCCGGCTTTCGCCCTGCTGAGCCTGATCGGCGGCAAGCAGATCCACTATCTGTTGCCACTGTTGGCCCTGGCCATGCTGGCGCTGGGCCAGGGCCTGCTGACCGCCGATCACCGGCCCCGAGTTCTGGATGGCTGGCTGCCGCTGCTGTTGGCGCTGCCGCTGGTCGTGGCGATCCCGCTGGTGGCAGGGTTGCAACCGGACGGCAACCTGGCCCTGTGGCTGGCCAGAGTGCCGACGTGGACACCGTGGCTGCTGCTGGCCTGGCCGCTGGCCACGCTCGCCATGCGGCGCCAACGTGCGCCCCTAGCGGCCCGCAACATGGCCGCGGCTGGCGTCCTGGCCAGCGCGGCACTGATGTGGTCGGCCTTTCCTGGCATCGCACCGTACTTCGACCTGACGCCCACAGCTGATGCGATTGCGCGCGCTCAGGCCGACGGTCGACCCGTGCTGTATGTGGGCAATTACCAGGGCGAGTTCGGCTACCTGGGTCGGCTGCGTGAACCGGTGCTGGGCCTGCCCCCCGACGAGGCCAACGACTGGATCCAGGCGCACCTGGACGCACTGGTGGTGGTCCGTGACAAGCGTCTGCAGCGCGGCCCAGAACCCTTGCAGCCGCAATCCGTGCAGCCCTTCAAGACCGGCCAACTGCAGACCTTCAGCGCCGCGGACCTGCTCGCTTCGGGCAGCCGTGTGCGTGATCCAGAGCGACATCGCTACTGATCAGCGCTCGGCCGCCATGCATCGATGATCGCTTAACAAACGGCTCAGCACCGGCTCAGCGGGCGCCAACCGCGTCCCGCACAAGCTGTGCGCGACACGGTGCCGCGGCGCCGTGGCGGTGCATGAGCCACAGGATCGAGCATGTCGTCGTCTGCCCAACATCTATCGAGTCACTGGCGTACCTGGCTGGCCTGGCGTCCGCTGCTCAGTGTCGAGACCCTGGCGGCACTGGCGGGCGCCGTACTGATGCTCTTCTACAACAACCTGTTCTGGCAGACCTGGCAGCACGCGCTGCTGGACGGACCAGGCTCGTCCTGGTGGCTGACCGCCGTTTGCGCGGTGATCCTGTGGGCCCTGCATACGACGTTCCTGTTGCTCCTGCTGGCGCGCTGGAATGCGCGCTGGGTGCTGGGTCTGGTCTTTGTTGTCAGTGCCTTCGCGACCTACTACATGGACACCTACCAGGTGTTCATCGATCCGCCGATGGTGCGCAACGTCGTTCACACCGAGCCGAAGGAGGCGGCCGAGCTGCTCACGCTGGGGCTGCTCTGGCGGCTGTGCTGGCAGGCGGGGCTGCCGTTGCTGCTGCTCTGGCGGGTGCGCCTGCAGCCGCGACGCTTCTCGGCCGCGCTGGGTCGCCGGGCGCTGGCCATCGCAGCCCTGATGGCACTCGTGGTGGGACTGGGACTGCTCAGCTTTCAGCCCATGTCATTGCTGATGCGCGGCCACAAGGAAATGCGCTACCTGATCACGCCGGGCAACTGGATCGT
>JAWLAT010000054.1:0-9401 GCA_041395325.1 Lysobacterales bacterium | reverse complement strand
ACCGTGGTGGCGAAGATGCCCTCCGGCAGCCGCAGACCCAGGTCATGCGAGAACTTGGCTGCCGGAATGATCTTGCCGCGCGCATTGCCGGTCAGGTCCGGCACCAGGCACTCGACCTCGGTGATGCGCCGCTCCTTCAGCCAGCGCTTGAGTGCGCTCTCGTTCTGATCCTCGGCGGCGCGCGCCGAGCGTTTCTTCGCCATGGGTTAGTCCTCGTCTGTACTCGATCGCCGCAGCGCGCGCTCGCGACAGGCCTGACCGAAGGCGGCAAAGGTCGCCAGATAGAAGGGATCCTCACGCACCTGCCATTCGGGGTGCCATTGCACGGCCAGGAAGAAGGCACTGGCGCTGGGCAAGGACACCGCCTCGACCAGCCCATCGGGCGCGGTGGCCTCCACTCGCAGGCCCGGCGCCAGTCGGGCGATGCCCTGCCCGTGCAGCGAATTCACCTGCGCGGTCGGCTGGCCGTGGATCTGCCGCAGCAAACCGCCTTCGGCCAGCGTCACCGCATGGGCGTGGGCATATTGCTCGGCCAGCGTTGCCTGCTTGTCCTCGCGATGATCATTCAGGCCCGGCACCTCGTGCACGCGCTGATGCAGCGTGCCGCCGAGCGCCACATTGACCTCCTGCAGACCGCGACAGACCGCCAGCACCGGCACTCCGGCGGCGATGGCCGCCTGCACCAGCGGCAAGGTGGTGGCGTCGCGCGCGGGGTCGTGCAGGTTGCCTTCCCAGCTGCCTTCGTCGCTGTAGTGATGCGGCTCGATGTTGCTGTAGCTGCCGGTCAGGAACAGACCGTCCAGCGACGGCAGAAATTCGGCCCAGGGCAGCGGCGGCTCCAGGCTCACCAGCGGCAGCGGCAGCACCTCGGCCCCATCGACCAGCGCGCGCAGATACTTCTCGCCCACCGCCTGGAAGGGGTGCGGCGCGATGATCTTGCGGTCGGCGGGAACGCCCACCCATGGCCTGGAACGCATGCTGACCTCGAGTGATTCCGATCGCTCAGGCGCGACCCGAATGCCATCTGTAGGGGTGCTGCTGCGCCGAGGACATTACTCCGGCCGTTCGATTTCATCAACGGCCGGGCGGCGGCCTTCGACGGGTGCCGAGCGGTGCAACAGCCGCTGGCAGGCGCGCATCGCCCTCAGCCGCCACTTCACCATCACGCATTCGATATCAATACTTTAGCGACGCAGAACGCGCCGACGACCGCGCGCACAGCACCGCGCAGCATCGCTCCAGCGCATCCGACCGAGCCCCTCGCCACCCAGCCACCCATCACGCTCACGCCACAAGTGATGAGAATTCTTTACGCCCCTGCTAGCATCCAGCGATCCCACGCGGTGCCCCGTCATGGCCGATTCCAGCGCCCTTCCCGCCGCCGATGCGCAGACCCTCGCGCGCCTGGGCCATCTCGAACAGATCGACCTGCTGCTGCCGGACATGAACGGCCTGTTGCGCGGCAAGCGCATCGCCCGCAGCGCGCTGGAGAAGGTCTACGAGAAAGGCGTCTGCCTGCCGATGTCGCTGATCGCCACCGACGTCACCGGCAACACCGTCGAGGAAACCGGGCTGGGCTATGACATCGGTGATGAGGACCGCATCTGCCGGCCGGTCGCCGGCAGCCTGCGTCCCATCCCCTGGCAGGACCGCCCGATGGCGCAGTTGCTGTTGAGCATGGAGGATCACGACGGCCAGCCCTTCGCCGCCAATCCGCGTCAGGTGCTGGCCCGCGTGCTGCAGCGTTTCAGCGAGCGCGGCCTGACCCCGGTGATCGCGGTGGAGTTGGAGTTCTACCTGCTCGACCGCGCCCTCACCGCCTGCGGCCGCCCGCAAACCTCGATCAATCCGGCCACCGGCACCCGCAATCTGGAGACGCAGGTCTATTACCTGCAGGATCTGAACGACTACCAGGCCTTCACCGACGCCGTCGCCCGCGCCTGCCAGGCGCAGGAGATCCCGGCCGACACCGCCGTGGCCGAGTACGCGCCCGGCCAGTTTGAAATCAACCTGATCCACCGCGACGACGCCCTGCGCGCCTGCGATGAGGCGGTCATGCTCAAGCGCGTGATCAAGGAGATCGCCACGCAGCAAGAGCTGCAGGCCAGCTTCATGGCCAAGCCCTTCGCCACGCAGGCCGGCAGCGGCGCCCATCTGCACGTCAGCCTGCTCGATCGCGACGGCCGCAACCTGTTCGCCTGCACACCCGACCAGCCGGCGCCGGCCCTGCTGCACGCCATCGCCGGACTGCAGCGCAGCAACGACGACTGCATGCTGCTGTTCGCCCCGCACGCCAACAGCTATCGCCGCTACGTGCTGGACTCCTTCGTCCCGCTCAACGACTGCTGGGGCTTCAACAACCGCACCGTCGCCTACCGCATCCCCTACAGCGACCCGGCCAATGTGCGCATCGAACACCGTATCGCCGGCGCCGACGCCAACCCCTATCTGCTCACGGCCGCCGTCCTCAGCGGCATCCTCGACGGCCTCGACCACCCCGCCGACCCCGGCCCCGCCATCACCGGCAACGCCTACGAGCAAACCACCCTGCGCGAACGCCACTGGCGCGACACCATCGACCACTTCCTGACCAGCGACTACATCGCCCGCCACTTCGGCCCCGACTTCCGCCACATCTACGGCCAGCAAAAACTCCGCGAATTCCGCAAGTTCAACGCCGAAGTGACGGATGTGGAGGTGGCCTGGTATTTGCGGACGCTCTGAGCTTGCGAGTGGACCACATGGCGCCCAGGAGCTGGCTGCTTCGCTTGATCAGGGCCCAGTGGGTGGGGGACCAGGGCAACTCGCCCGGCCCGGCCCTTCCTGGGAACGCCGACGTCCTCGTCGGCCGCTCTTCCGTGCCGAGTCACATCGAAGCGCTCCCCCTGGGCCCTAGCCCCATGAAAAACGGGCACCCATCCACCGACCACCCCGCACGCGCCGAGTCACCTCGAAGTACCTCCCCCTGGGCCCTGGGCCCTAGCCCGATGAACAACTGGTACCAATCCACCGCCCACCCCGCCCCCAGCCACCCGCCGCTGCAGGGCGCCGCGCGGGCCGATGTGGCGGTGGTCGGCGGCGGACTCACCGGTCTCTCCGCCGCGCTGGAACTGGCACAGCGCGGTTTCGATGTCGCCCTGCTCGAAGCCGAAACCATCGGCTGGGGCGCCTCCGGGCGCAGTGGCGGGCAGATCATTGCCGGCTGGGGTTGTGACCAGAGCAAGCTCGAAAACCACCTCGGCAAGCACGACGCCCGGCTGCTGTGGGACTGGTCCATCGAAGCCGTCGATCTGCTGCGCCAGCGCATCGCCGATCACCAGATCGACTGCGACTGGCGTGACGGCCATCTGCACGTGGCCATCAAGCCGCGCCACATCGGCGAGTTGCAGCACTGGCAACGCGATCTGGCCGACCACTACGACTACCCAACTCAGTGGTGGGACCGCGATCAGCTGCAGGCCGAGCTGCCCAGCCCGCGCTACCTGGGCGGGCTGTTCGACCCGCGCAGCGGCCACCTGCACCCGCTCAACTACACGCTCGGCGTGGCCCGCGCCGCCCGCGACGCCGGTGTACGCTGCTTCGAAGGCACCCGCGTGACGCAACTGCAGCACGGCCCCAAAGTCCGCCTGCGCACCGCCAACGGCGAATTGCAGGCCGACCACGTCGTGCTGGCCGGCAACGCCTACCTCGCCGGCCTCGACCGTCGCGTGCACGCCCGCGTGATGCCGGTTGGCACCTACATCGCCGCCACCACACCGCTGGGCGAAGCCCGCGCCCGCGCACTGATCCCCAACGACTACGCCATCGCCGACACCAACTGGGCGCTGGACTATTTCCGCCGTTCCAGCGACCACCGCCTGCTATTCGGCGGCCGCGCCAGCTACTCCGCCCTGCAGCCCCCCGGCCTGCACGGCAACATGCGCCGCCGCATGCGCCGCGTCTTCCCGCAATTGCAGGACGTCGACTTCGACTACCTCTGGGGCGGCAACCTCGCCATCACCGCCAACCGCGCCCCCGACTTCGGCCGCGTCAGCCACAACATCTACTACGCCCAGGGCTACTCCGGACACGGCATGGCCGTCAGCGGCCTGGCCGGCCGCGTGATCGCCGAGGCCATTGCCGGACAGGCCGAAAGGCTGGATGTGTTCGGGCGGATTCGCCACCTGCCGTTTCCGGGCGGACGGTTGCTGAGAACGCCGCTGCTGGTGCTGGCGATGGGCTGGTACAAATTGCGGGATGCCCTTTGGTAAGGCGGGAGGGCCCAGGGCATAGGGCCCAGGGCCCAGGGCGGCACGCCAAACAACGTCGCCAAGCTGGTAGCTGATCCCTCCACCAACTCCCCGTCTCTTGTAGGAGCGAGCCCTGCTCGCGACCGCGCGATCTGAGACGCGGTGAGATCCACGTCCCGCTTCGAAAACAGCTTCAGCGAATCGACGAAGCCGCCGACTTGCGCGAAGTCACACCCCAGTGCGTTCGGATCAACCGGGCAATTCGTGCCAGATCAGCCTGATTGCCCAGCGCAAGCCCCGGAGGGGCGCAATGTGATAGCCCAGGGCAACGCCCTGGGGATCGAGCCGCACGAGAGCTCCGCAAGCCCTGAAAGGGCGAAATGAACGAGGACCCGCCGGTTTCGCCATTTCAAGGCCTGCCAACTCACAACGAACCCATCACCCAAGGCGTAGCCCTGGGCTGTCTCAACTTGTCCCTCGGGGCAACGCGCTGTACCCGTCGTCCCAACTCAACTTGCGATTTGGGCATGGCACGACCAAAATACACACATATACGTACACACACGGAAGCCAGGCATGAGCACGCTAACCTCCCGAGTCTTCAACAACGGCAACAGCCAGGCCGTGCGCATTCCCGCCGAGTTCCGACTCGACACCGATCGAGTCCGGATCTCGCGCAATGAGCAGGGCGATCTGGTCATCCATCCGCTGCGCGCCGAGCGCGGCGCCGCGGTGCTGGAGGCGCTGCGCGCATTGGGCGATGTGGACGAGAGCTTCATCGCGGCACTGGAAGCCGATCAGGCAGCCGCCCTGCCGGTGCAGGAGCGTGAAGGCTTGTGATCTACATGCTGGATACGAACATCCTGATCTACCTGATCAAGAACCAACCACCGAGCGTTGCCCAGCGCGTCGACGCACTCGGCGATGCCGACGAGCTCTGCATGTCTTTCGTCACGTGGGCAGAACTGCTCAAGGGCGCCGAACGCAGCACTCGAAAACCAGAAGTCCATCGCCGACTCGACGCACTGGCCCGGCAGGTCACGGTGACCTACCCCACCGACGTGGCCATCTGCCGCCACTACGCCGAACAAGCGACCCGCCTGCAGCAGGCCGGTACACCCATCGGCGCCAATGACCTGTGGATCGCCAGCCATGCGCTGGCACTCGCAGCCTGTTTGGTGACCCACAATTTGCGGGAATTTCAGCGAGTTGCAGGTTTGCAGCTGGAGGACTGGGTAGACGTATGAGCCCGGAGTCGAGTGCACCTAACACCGGCGACAGGCCCAAAGCGAAACCCATCGCTCACCACGACAAACACGCCGTCACCCGCGCCGCATCCACCGCCAGCGAGAACGACCAGCCGTTGCGCTCACACAACCGTTCCACGATCCCCAGACCCAGGCCATAACCCTGCGACGACGCCTCCTTCGGCGACTGTCCAAGCTCGTCCCCGCTCGACCGATTGCTGATCAGCAGTTCGGTTTCCCTGATCGAAACGGTGATCGGCCCCTGCCCGGCCAGCGTCTGCTCGAAGGCATTGCGAACCAGATTGTTGACCGCGATCAGAAAGGCCTGTGGATGCCCGCAGACGATGGCCCTCGCACCATTCTCGACATCCACGTCGACACCCTTCCCGCTCAGCAGGAAGCGCTGCTGATCGATGGCCCGGCTCACCAGGGGCGCCGCCTGGAACTTCTCGCTGTACAGCCCATCGTCGCTTTCGCGCGCCAGGCACAGGAACATCTCGATCGTGGATTTCATCTCGAGCGTCGCGCGTCGCACGCGATCCAGCGCCTTCACATCACCCACTGACAGCTCGCTCTGCTCGAGCAGCTCGATCGCACCCGTGATCACCGTGATCGGCGTACGCAGCTCATGACTGGCAGAACTGGTGAAGTAGCGCTCCCGGGCAATGAACTCGGACATGCGCTCCAGCGTCTTCTCGATGGTTCCAGCGAGCACGCCCACCTCGTCATCGCCGAAACGACGCGACTCGATGAGTTCGTGATCGCCGGCCGACAAATGATCCAGATCGATCTCCGCCACCACATTCGCCAGTTCCACCACCGGTTCGACAGCCCTGCGCATCACCACCACGCCCAGCCCAAAGCCGAGCACCCCGAGCGTGCCCACCACACCGGTGATCACCAGCAACCACCACCAGTCCTCCGACGATTCCGCCTCGATGCCGGCGACGTCGAAGACCACGAAGGCACGGCGCTGCGCGTTGTCGGCGGCAATGACCGCCACATGCAGTTCTTCGGCAACGAACTCGTACAGACCCTCGTCAGGGCCTGACCGCGCCCAATCCCTGAGCGACGCCGGCAAATCCTCTACCTCGTCGTAGCCGCGAGGGTTCAAGGCCAGATCGGGGTAGCTTTCAGCGACGCGCTGCAGCTGATTCACCAGCACCCGGTCTTCGCTCAACCGAATGGCCGCGTAGAAGGCGAAGCCCCAGACCAGGCTCAGCCCGATCACACACAGCGCGAAGGCGTACTCGACCCGCTTGCGCAGACTGCGGCGCTGCATCATTCGTCCTCCTCGGTCATGCGATAGCCGACCCGATGCACCGTATGAATCAGCGGGCGCTCGAAGGGCCGGTCGATGGCCTGGCGCAGCTTGTACATGTGCGAACGCAGCGCATCGCCATCCGGGCGCTCGTCCGCCCACAACAGGACTTCCAGATCGTCTCGGGACACCACCGCCGGCGCCTCTTCCATCAGCCGTTCCAGCAACCGGATGCCGGCCGGACTTAGCGGGATGCGCCGACCTGCGCGCCGGACCTGCAGCGTGGAGCGGTTCAACGTCAGGTCGCCCACGCTCAACAGCCGGTCGGTGTTGCGGCGACTGCGCTTGTACAAGGCCCGCAGCCGCGCATGCAGTTCCTGCAAGGCAAAGGGCTTGACCAGATAGTCGTCGGCGCCGGCGGCAAATCCCTTGAGCCGGTCGTCCAGCGTGTCTCTGGCCGTCAGCATCAGAACGGGCGTTTCCACCCTGGCCTCGGCACGCAAGCGTCGGCAGAAGCTCAGACCATCCATGCCGGGAATCATCAGGTCCAGCACGATCACATCGAAGGGATGGGTCAGGGCCAGGTGCATCGCCGTGACCCCATCGTAGGCAAAGTCCAGCACATAGCTGCACTTCTCCAGGTAGGTGGCGATATTCGCGCAGATGTCCCGGTTGTCTTCGACTACCAGAGCTCTGATCGGTAACGCCCCCAGCGCACGCACCATCGGCCGCTCCCTTAGGAAGGTCTGAACAAGTCCATCCATGGACCTTTTCGCTACGCTCAACAAAAAGCGTGGTTTTTGTTTCGCTTTATTTTCAATGACTTGCGTCATCGAAAATGGTGGCACATCCATGTGCCACAGGGAGCCTCTGAGTTTCTCAGAGGTTCCCCTACCAGGCGTAATCCAGTCGCAAGCCAATCAGCGGCTCAGCCTCGCCATCGTCCATCACGTTAACTCCGCGGCGGTAGTCAAACTCGATTTCATCACTGGACGAGGCCGAGGTCAGGTTGATGACATCCAGAAACGCGGTGATGTCGATGGGGCCGAAGGCGCGCCGATAGTCGACCCGCAGGTTCAACAAGCCATAGCCATCCTGGCGACCCACATTGCGTCCGATGGTCTCGCGGGAAAAGCGCAGCGGTTGCCCGGGCCCCAGCACGTCGGCGTGAATGAGGTAGGCGTCCTCCGGCCGGCCGGATAGGTACTTGTAGCGACCGGCCACTTTCCAGCGGTCGGAAATCTCCCAGGTCAGCCCCAGGGTCGCCACATGCTTGCGGCTGAACTCCGCGGCCACGGCGCCCTGGCCGTCCTTCCGGTCCACTTCGGCGTCGTTGTAGGAATAAGTCGCCGTCGCATACAGGCCCTCACGGATCGTCCCGTTGAGGACGATGTCCAGTCCATAAGATGTGCCGTCACCGATGTTGGCGAAGGTACCGCTGGCGCGATCCAGATCGATCACCAGATTGGACAGATCCTGATAATAGGCCTCGGCCAACACCGACCAGTTCCGGTTGAGGAAGACCTCCAAACCGACACTGGTGTGCCTGATTTCCTCGTTCTCCAGCCGGTTCGACGCGTTGGCCGCCTGGCTCAGGAAGCGCGGCGACTGATGAAACAGCCCCGCGGTTGCGAAATATCGGAGCTTGCCGCCCGGCCGCCAGTTGGCGCTGAGCCGCGGCGACACCAGGCTTTGGTCGGTGAAGCCGTCCCGCTCCAGCCGCACACCGGTGCGCATATCCCAGCCGTCGAACTGGAACATCTGGTCGACATAGCCGGCGTAGCTGGTCTCTTTCCGCTGCAGCGCTGAGTTGAGGTTTTCCGGCGTCAGCACGATGAAGCGCTGGCTCGGGTCCGGCCGGAAATCATCGTCGTCATAGACAAAACGGATCCACTCGCCATCCAGCACCGTGCTGTAGTCCAGTTCGATCCGCGTGACCTGCACACCGGCACTGAACAGCCCCCAGGCATTGGGTGTGCTGTAGTCGCTGCGCCAGCCGAATTCGGTCTCGTCCTCGGCGATGGTGATGATGTGCTCCCGTACCGGAAAGCTGGAAGCCGGCGAACCTGCAGGTACCAGGTCAGGAAAGGCTTCCCCCTCCGAGCTGAGCTTGTCGCTGCTGCGGTAGTAGAGCTTGTTGGTCCACACCGCTTCGTCACCCAGCAGTGAGCGCCAGGTCAGACCGTACAGATCGCTGTCCTGCTCGAAATCCAGCAGCGCCACATCCTCGAAGTTGGGCGACTCGAACACGTGCGTCACATCGCGAATGTAGTCCTCGTGCGTGTCGATCAGCAGCAGTTCGACCGTGTTGGTCGCGTTGAGGGGAATGACCGACTTGACCAGGATATCCCGCAGCACCGGCTCGCCGATGTCCAGCTCCTCGATGGTCTCGAACAGCGCGCCGAAGTCCAGCCGCCGCGCGGACACCAGCAACGTGGAGTCATCCGTGATGCCGGTCGGCCCGTCGTAGCCCACCTCGAAGCCCGCCAGGTCCAGCCGCAGACTGGCAGACGGACTCGGGTTGCCATCGGCCACGTCCAGCTTCAGCAGCGAGGCCGCCCGACCGCCATAAGCCGGACCCCAACCACCGGGCGAGAACTCGGCGCCACTGATGACATTGGGCGCGAAGATCGAGAAACGGCCGCCACCGCCGACGTCTTCGTC
>JAWLAT010000053.1:0-12402 GCA_041395325.1 Lysobacterales bacterium | reverse complement strand
GATTACTCATTCTTTGGTCCGCAGATTTCCACCTAGGCTGACATGACCCTCACCGAATCCATTGTCGAAGCAGCCACCCACGAGTGGTTCCAAGAATTGGGGTACGCGATCGTCAACGGGCCTCATGTCGCTCCCGATGGACCGGCAGCGGCGCCCTGCTGGTTTGGCTGGGCACTGCTTGCTGGTCACTTGCTAAGGCCTGCCCTCGCCGACGCAGGCCAGCCCTGATCCATGTTCCCCATCGTCCGTATCGATTCCAGCATGGCCGAGGCGCTGGAGCCCTTGGGCACCAAGCGCAAATTCTGGTTCACCGGTGCCAAGGGCCGGCGGCTGCTGTTCAAGGCCGAGGAGCGCGGAACCGGCGAAGATTGGGCCGAGAAGGTCAGCTGCGAACTTGCGGGGCTGCTGGGCTTGCCGCATGTACACTACGAACTCGCCTTCGACACCGCTGCCAGGACGCCCGGCGTCATCTGCGAATCCTGCGTGGTAGCGCCGACGGTCTTGCTGATGGGCAACCAGCTGATGCTGGACCGCGATCCGGACTACCCGGCCAACTCGGGGCGGCGATATCGGGTGAGCGAGCACACGCTCGCCGCGGTGGCGCGAACGCTGCAGTCATTGTCGCTTCCGGGCCCGCCCTGGTGCGGCGCGCTGCCAGAGGGCGTGACCACGGCCGTTGAGGTGTTTGCGGGCTACGTGATGCTGGATGCCTGGATAGCCAATCAGGATCGTCACCATGAGAACTGGGCCGGCATGCGCACCGCTGGCACGACGGCGCTCGCGCCGACCTTCGATCATGGCGCGGCGCTGGCACGCAATCTCTCCGATGAGGAGCGCGCCGAGCGGCTGAACTCAAGGGACCAGGGTCGTCGGATGCCGGCTTTCGCCCGTCGTGCGCGCTCTGCCTTCTACGCTGAGCCTGGCGACGCCAGCGCCATGTCCACCCATGCGGCCTGGCAGGCCTTCTCGCGCTTCGCCCCGGCAGCGTCTACCATCTGGGTAGACAGGTTGCGCCGCATTGATGTCGGGCAGGTCAGGGATCTACTGCGGGAAGTGCCGCCCGATCGGCTCTCGGCCATTGGTCGAGCGTTCACTGCGGAACTGCTCGCAGAAAATCGCCGTCGAATTGTTGAGGAGTTCGAGCCATGACCAATCCACTGTTCGTCGCTTGGCGATCAAGTGACGGTGACCACGGAAGCTGGTGGCCGGTGGGGAGGTTGGAGCACCTTGAGGGCGTTTATCGCTTCGTGTACACGCGTGGGGCGCAGCAGCGGCCCGGCTTTCGTGGGTTCACGGGCATGGCTGATCTGGACGAGGTGTACGAGTCCGAGAGCCTGTTCCCGCTGTTCTCCAATCGCCTGCTGGGGCGATCGCGACCCGAGTACGACGCTTTCCTGCGGTGGGGAGGCTTTCCGCCCGGCGCAAACCCCGATCCGATCGCGATTCTTGCGGTCAGCGAAGGGTCCCGACAAACTGATTCGCTTGAAGTTTTTCCGTGTCCGACACCGGACGGCGACGGCCGTTTGAATCACGTGTTCTTTCTGCATGGGATCCGCTGGCTCAACGATGAGGGGCGGGCGCGCGTTGGTGAACTGCAGGCAGGTGAGCGGCTTAATCTCTTGGGCGAGCCCAGCAACCCGCATGATCACGACGCCGTTGCCGTGTACACCGCGGCGACGCCCGATGGCGTCAAGATCGGCTATGTCCCGCGTTACCTGGCGCGAGACACCTCAACGTTGCTCGGTGCGCTTGGCAGCGAGGGTTTGCGCGTCCAGGTGGATCGCATCAATCGCGACGCGCCGCTGCAGTTCCGCGTGCTGTGCCGGATGCAGGCCCAGTGGCCTGAAGGATTTCGTCCCTGCAGTGGGGCTGAGTTCGAGCCCATTGTTGACGTAGCCGCTCGCGAAGCTGCCTGAAGGTCCAGCCGTGCTGGAGCGCGACATTGAGAATGCCGCGCTGGACTGGTTCCAGAGCATTGGCTACCAGCTTGAACATGGCCCGACGATCGCGCCTGGGCAAGTGGGTGCGGAGCGCAGCGATTTTTCCGAGGTCGTGTTGCAGGGGCGCTTGCGCAGCGCCATCCAGCGGCTGAATCCGGCCATCCCCGAAGAAGCGCGCGAGGAGGCGCTGCGCAAGGTCCTGCGGGTGGGAATGCCCGTGCTGGTGCAAAGCAACCGCGCCTTCCACCGGCTGCTGCGCGACGGCGTGCCGGTGGAGTATCGCCGGGCGGATGGCAGCATCGCGGGCGATCACGTGCGGCTGGTTGAATTCACCGAGGTCAGAGCCAACGACTGGCTGGCGCTGAACCAGTACACGGTGATCGAGGGGCAGCACAACCGACGGGCGGACATTGTGGTGTTTCTCAACGGCCTGCCGCTGGGGTTGATCGAATTGAAGAACGCGGCCGACGAGGACGCGACGATCTGGAGCGCCTACGCACAGCTGCAGACCTACAAGGCACAGATCCCCTCGCTGCTGCACTACAACGCGGCGTTGGTGGTGAGCGACGGCTTGCAGGCGCGGATGGGTTCGGTAACGGCCAACCAGGAGTGGTTCAAGGTCTGGCGCACGATTGACGGCGATGGCGATGCGCCGAGTACCGCGCTGGAGTTGGAGGTGCTGGTGCGCGGCGTGTTCGAGCGGCAGCGCTTTCTGGATCTGTTGCAGCATTTCATCGTCTTTGAGGAAGACCCGGACTCGGGTGCGCTGCACAAGATCATTGCCGGCTACCACCAGTTCCATGCGGTGAATGCGGCCGTGGAGGAAACCGTGCGCGCCAGCGGCATGGCCGGCAGCGACGGCGCGCTCGGCGAGGACAAGGGCCGCTACTGGGTCGGCAGGATGCATGGCGGCAAGCCGGGCGATCGCCGCGCCGGCGTGGTCTGGCACACCCAGGGCAGCGGCAAGAGCTTCTCGATGCTGTTCTTCGCCGCACGGGTGGTGCGGCATCCGCTGATGCGCAATCCCACGCTGGTGGTGCTGACCGACCGCAACGATTTGGACGACCAACTCTACGGCCAGTTTCAGAGGTGCGCTGACCTGCTGGGGCAGACACCGGTGCAGGCCAGTGGCCGCGAACATCTGCGCGAGCTGCTGAATCGGGCCAGCGGCGGCGTCGTGTTTACGACGATCCACAAGTTCATGCCCGAACGCGGCGAGGCGATGCCGAAGCTGAGCGTGCGGCAGAACATTGTCGTCATTGCCGATGAAGCGCATCGCAGCCAGTACGGCTTCGGCGGGCGGGTGAATGCCAGGGGCGAGATGTCCTATGGCTTTGCCAGCAACCTGCGTGATGCCCTGCCGAATGCCTCCTTCATCGGCTTCACCGGGACGCCGATCGAGAAGACCGATGCCAACACCCGCGCGGTCTTCGGCGACTACATCTCCATCTACGACATCCAGCGCGCCGTCGCCGACCAGTCCACGGTGCCGATCTACTACGAAAGCCGCATCTCCAAGCTGAGTCTCAACGCCGCCGAGCTGCCGAGGATCGACGAGGAATTTGACGAGATCACCGAAGGCGAGGAGCTGAGCCGCAAGGAGAAGCTCAAGAGCAAATGGGCCGCGCTGGAAGCGCTGGTCGGTGACCCCAAGCGCATCGCGCTGATTGCCGCCGATCTGGTGGCGCATTTCGAAAAGCGCCTGGAAGCGATGGACGGCAAGGCGATGATCGTCTGCATGAGCCGGCGCATCTGCGTGGACCTCTACAACGCGCTGACGAGGCTGCGACCGGAGTGGGCCAGCGCTTCCGACGACGATGCCGATGCCGAGAGGGCAAGGTCCTGCGTGATCAAGGTGGTCATGACCGGCAGCGCCGACGATGGCCCCGACTGGCAGCCGCACATCCGCAGCAAGGACAAGCGCCGCCGGCTGGCGAATCGCTTCAAGGACCCGAAGGACCCCTTCCGTATCGTGATCGTGCGCGACATGTGGCTGACCGGCTTCGACGCGCCCTGCCTGCACACGATGTATGCCGACAAGCCGATGCAGGGTCATGGCCTGATGCAGGCCATCGCCCGCGTCAACCGCGTCTTCCGCGACAAGCCCGGCGGGCTGGTGGTGGACTACCTCGGCCTGGCCGACCAGCTGAAGAAGGCGCTGGCGACCTATACCGAAAGCGGCGGCCAGGGCGATCCGGTCATCGATACCGCAAAGGCCATTGCCGTGATGCAGGAGAAGCACGGCATCGCCTGCGATCTGATGCATGGCTTCAACTGGAGCAAGTGGACCACCGGCACCCCGGCCGAACGCCTGCAGCTGATCCCCGCCGGGCAGCAGCACATCCTGGCGCAGGAAGACGGCAAGAAGCGCTGGCTACAAGTGGTGATGGAGCTCTCGCGCGCCTTTGCCCTGTGCGCCGCCAGCGACGAGGCGAGCGCCATCCGTGACGATGTCTCCTACTTCCAGGCCCTGCAGGCCGCGCTGAACAAGCAGAGTGGCCAGAACCGCAAGACCCCCGAGCAGATCGACGCCGCGATCCGCCAGCTGGTGAGCAAGGCCATCAGCACCGAAGGCCAGGTCATCGACGTGTTTACCGCGGCGGGGTTGGCCAAACCCGACATCAGCATCCTGAGCGACCGGTTCCTCGCCGAAGTGCGCGGCCTGAAGCACAAGAACGTCGCCGCCGAGCTGCTGGAGAAGCTGCTCAAGGACGAGCTGAAAGTCCGTTCAAAGCGCAACGTGGTCCAGGCCCACGTCTTCAGCGAGAAGCTCAAGAAGACCCTGAACGCCTATCACAACCGCGCCATCTCGACGATGGAGGTCATCGAAGAGCTGATCAAGCTGGCCAAGGAGCTGGACGCCGCCACCAAGCGCGGCATCGATCTGGGCCTGACGGATGACGAGATCGCCTTCTACGACGCGCTGGCCTCCAACGACAGCGCCCGGCAGGCCATGGGCGACGACAAGCTCAAGGTCATCGCCGCCGAACTGATCACCCAGGTCAGGAAGAGCGTCACCATCGACTGGACCCTGCGCGAAAGCGCCCGCGCCCGCATCCGCGTGATGGTCAAACGCATCCTCAACCGCCACGGCTATCCACCGGACCTGCAGGAAGAAGCGGTGAAGACCGTGCTGGCGCAGGCGGAGTTGCTGTGTGGGGATTGGGTATGAAGGTGAAGATTATTGCGACCGCAGCCGATGCTGACGCCATTCTGGAGCGCGTTGCTGCTTCGGCGAATCGGGCGCTGGAGAAGCTCCGGGAGGTCCACTCCGGCTCGGATGCAATGATGGCGCTGTGGCAAATGAAGGTTGGTCCTACCGGATGTGACCCGCTTGACCCCGACACTTCGCTGAATCTCATCGAGCAACTGAACCAGACTTTCACCTACATGGCCTCGGCTCTGGCGGTAAGGACCTTGCTCGCCCTGCACCCGGAAGAGGCACCGTTTACGCTCAACCTCGGAACCACGGCCGGGCTCGACATCGAGTCGATGAGTGGCGCCATTGCTGCGGAGGTTTTTGCGGCTGTGAACCCGCAAAACAATCGAAAGCTGGCGAAAGACATCACGAAGGTCGCAGCCAGTTCAGCGCGAGAGAAGTATGTGTTCTTCATGTGCCCCGGCTATGCCGAAGGACCTCAGCCGACCCTCGGAAAGGGAAGCGATGTGAGCATTTGGTCTGTCGGAACAGCGTTGCTGGACGGAACTCGCCAGGTAATGCAATTGGCATCCGCGCCACACCCGCACTCGCCACCTACTCAAAACCATCATCAAACAGCGCATCAGGCAGATCCACGGTCAGCAGACTGACGATATTCACACTCGGGCGGCCGACGGCCAGTCGGAGCCTGGCTGGGTCGTAGTCGATCGTTCCCGATGAACCGGTGACTGCACCGATGACGCTGTTGCTGGGCGTCACGGGCCCGGTCAGCGGCTGACCGCCCAATCCCAGGGTGGCGGCGCCGGCGTTGAGCATGCCGCCGTTGTCCCAGGTGCCGTTGTAGGTGGCATAGCTGCCATCGGCAAACGCCGACAGTGCATTGCCGATCAGATCGTCTGCGCTGCTGCCGACCAGGGAGTTGGCGGCCGACACCGCACCGACGGTTCCCCCGCTGCCGTTGCCCCAGGTCATCGCGCCAGCGTTGGACAAGGCGCCGTTGTCCCAGACAGGATTGCCGATGACGTAATTGCCGTTGGCCAGCGCGAACTCGCGAAAGGCACCCAGCTGATCGTCGGTGCTGCTGCCGACCAGCGAGTTGGCCGGCGACACCACGCCGGTGATGCCGGTGGCCCCGTTGCCCCAGGTCACCGCACCGGCCCTGTCCACCGCGCCGTTGTCCCAACCGGCACTCAGTACGACATAGTGGCCGTTGGTCAGCGCCAGCACGCCCTCGGATCCGACAGCGTCATCGCTGCTGCTGCCCACCAGCGAATTGGCGATCGATACCGGACCCGCGCTGCCGGCGCTGCCATTGCCCCAGGTCGCCGCACCGGCATTGACCACGGCACCGTTGTCCCACGATCGGCTCGTGACGACATAGTGGCCGTTGGTCAAGGCGACCACGCCGGAGGATCCGATCCGATCGCCGCTGCTGGTGCCCACCAGCGAGTTGGCGGGCGAGATCGTCCCGGTCACGCCACTGACGCCACTGCCCCAGGTCACCGCACCCGCATCGGCGGTGGCGCCATTGTCCCAGCGGTCGCTCACCACCACGTAATGGCCGTTGGCCAGCGCCACCACGCTGGTGGGCTCCGTCAGCGAGTGGCCGACACGGTCCTGGGCCGTGGAACCCACCAGTGAAATGGCCGGACTGACACTGCCCGTCGCTGGCCCATTTCCGTTGATCAGGGTGGCTGCGCCAGCATTGGCGACCACGCCATTGTCCCAGTCCGGACTGGTGACAACGTAGTTGCCATTGGTCAAGGCAGACACGAAGGCGCCGGTATGCTCATCGTTGCTGACACCCACGAAGGAATTGCCGGTCGACACCTCGCCCGAGGTGCCGAGCTCACCATTGCCCCAGGTGGCCGCGCCGGCCGCGCTGGCGCTGCCGTTGTTCCAGTCCGGACTGGCCACCACGTAGTGACCGTTGCTGAGCGCCACGGCGAAGCTGCAAACCTGATCCTGGGCCGAACTCCCGATCAGGGAATTGGCGAGTGCTACCGCGCCGGTCAGTCCGGTGTTGCCTTTGGCCCAGGTTGCCGCACCGGCATCGGCTGCACCATCCCGGTCCCACAGAGGGCTGCAAACCACGTAGTTGCCGTTGGTCAACAAGGTCAGCGATCGTCCAACCTGGTCGCCATTCTTGACGCCCACCAGTGAATTGGCGGGGCTGATCACCCCACTGATGCCGCTGCTGCCGTGGTAGCGTTTGGTGGGTTTTCACAGCACGCTGCGAGGGATCCACTTGGACGCTGCTCACGTGGCGACGCCAGTGCCTGACGGTGGACCACAGCGTTGGTGCGGCGACCGGTCTGGGGCACTGGAATCCGGATCCGGCAGCTGCGGGTACAGCCGCCCGTGATCTACCGTTTCGGCGAGTTCCGGCTCGATGCCGCGCGCGAGATCCTGTCCGATGCCGGCGGCCCCGTGGCCCTGCGTGACCACGCCCTGCGAGTGCTCAAGCTGCTGATTGAGCGCGCCCCGGAAGTGGTCAGCAAGGACGAAATACTGACGCAGGTGTGGGGCCACGACGCCCTGTCGGAAAGCTCAGTACCACAGGTGATCAAGGACATTCGCCAGGTGCTGCGCGATTCGGCCAAGTCACCCGAGCTGATCGTGACTCGCTATGGCCGCGGCTACCAGTTCATCGGCTACGTGGAAATCGAGACACCTGGCGACGTCGCTGCACCGCCGCGTTCGACGGGCGCGGGCACCCGCTCGCGCTGGCTGCTGTGGGCCGGCGCCTCGGTCAGCCTCCTGTTGGCCGCCGTCTGGTTCTTGCGGCAGTCGGTTGTCGCGCCAACGCCCGCTGACCCAGAGCCCATCTGGGTGATGCCGATTGAAACCGACGATCCGGCGGCGGTGTCGAACGCCTTTGCCGAATACCTGCGCTTTGTCGCCGATGGCGTCGGTGCCGGTCGGCCGATCGAGCTGACCCACACCAGCCGTCAGGGCCAGATCGATCTGGATCTGCGCCTGGACCAGGACCCGCAGCAGCGCTACCAACTGCAGATGGCCGATCGCACGTCGGCCTCCGGGCAATCGGAATCCCGCTACGCATCCTCTGCCGACCTGGTCCGTTCCAGCCTGGAGCGGATCTATGACGACCTGGATCCACAGCAAACCGCGCCCGCCGAATTGGGCCTGATTTCCGATGATGCCTTCGCCACCGAACTGCTGCTGCGCGGACTGTCCGCTCAGCTCGCCGGTGAAAACCAACGCGCCATCACGCTGCTGGAAGCCTGTCTGGCCGAGGATTCGAATTTTGACTATGCCCGCTATGTGCTGGCGCTGGCATTGCGCCGGAATGGCGATTATCAGCGCACATTGGCCGAGCTCAGCGTGCTGCAAAGCCGTCATCAATCCGCGTTCTGGCTCAACCGCATTCACAATGCACGCGGGGTGGCGCTGTGGCGCCTGGGGCGTTATGCCGAAGCCGAAACGGCATTGAAACTGGCCTATGGCAACGCCCATTCCGGGCGCAATCGCGCCACCGCCGGCACCAATCTGGCGCTGCTGGCGCGCGACCAGGGCGATCTGGCTTTGGCTGAAACACGCATCAATGAGGCCATCGCCGAAGTGGATGCGCAGCGCTATCCCGCCGTTGCGGCGAGCGCGCAGAACACCCTGGCCTCGATCCTGTTGCGCCGCGGCCGGCTGGAGCAGGCCATCGCACCGCTGCAGCAGGCGCAGGAACTGTTCTACGCCAGCGGCGACCAGAACGCCTACGCCAGCGTGCTCTCGCGCCACGCCGATGTGCTGGCCCGCCTGGGTCAGTACGACCAGGCCGAGCAGCAACTGCATCAGGTGCTGGCGATTCGGCAACAGATCCAGGATCGGATGGGCACGGCCGCCAGCCTGATCGATCTCGCCGAACTGGTGCTCCTCCGGGGCGACTTCGGCCAGGCCCGGGAATTGGCCTTGAATGGTCTGCAGATCGCGGCCGACAAGGCCGAGAGCCATCAGCTTGGGCGCGCGCAACGCGTGCTGGCCGAGATCGCCATGGCCGATCAGCGCTATGCGGAAGCACTGGCGCACGCCGGCGAGGCAATCCGTCTGGCCCGCAGCCGCGACGAACCCGCGCAGCAACGGGCGGCTGCACTGCTGGCCCTGGAGATCCGGATCGCCGATCCACAAGCGGCGGCCGACGCTGCACAGATCGACGCTCAGCTGGAGGCTCTGCTCAGCGCAGCACAGAGCGAAGGCGACGAACCGAGGGTCATCTCGGCCTTGCTCCTGCGTGGACGCTGGCTGCTGCAGCAAGGTGACACCACCGCGGCCAGACTCAGCTACCAACTGGCGCGCGAACAGGCGCAGCAGCTGACGCATGAGACCCTGCGCTGGCGTTCGCTGTTGGCACTGGCGGCGCTGGAGATCAGCGCCGATCCCGCCGCCGCCACCGCGCTGCTGGATGAGGCCGCACAGCTCAAACCGCCGGGTCATCCGTTCCTGCTGTTGCAGGCCAAAGCGAAAGCGGCGACCGGCGATCACACCGCTGCGCTGGCCCTCGGATTTCGCGCCAGGGAAGAAACCGGAGATTGGTGGCGGGACTCGGACGAGGCGTGGTTGAGCCAACTGGCCTCAAGGCCGGAGTCGTAGGGATCCTCTGAACCAGCCCCGCGGCCGCGATGGCAGTAGAGATCGAATGGGCAGACGGTCAGGGCAGCCTGACTGACTTCGGCACCGCCCCGGCGGTTCCCCGGCGGTTCCCCGCAAGCCTGTCGAACCCGGCTGCCCCACACCCCGGCCCTCACAGTTCTTCGCACTTGTCGCCGTTCACTTGCCGACCGATCGCTAGTCTGCTGCCGACATCACACGGAGTCACTCGCGATGAAAGTCTGCAAGTTCGGTCAGGTTTTGCTGTTGTTGTTCATGAGTATCGGATGGCCCGCGCTGGCGGCGCCCGAGCATGCGGAGTCGGTCGAGTTGGCGCTGGCCGACATGCGGCAGCGGCTGAACCTGAGCGAGGACCAGCAAGCGCAGATCGAGCCGATCGTGCGCGACCATGTGGAGGCCAGCCAGGCCGTGCTGCGTGCGCATGGCATCTCGTCGACCGGCGCCAGCAGCGGCGGTCGCAAGTCACTGCGGCAGTTGCGCGCGCTCGCCAACGACATGAAACCGGTCCGGGATCAGACTCGACGTCGACTGGCCGAAGTCCTCAGCCCCGAGCAGATGGCGGAGTACCAGCTGATCGAGGAGGAGCGGCGCCAGGCCATGCGCGAGCGGCTGAAGAACAGTCGGTAGAGACCGCGGGACCCCGGTGGCGCCGCGCTAACATGGCTGCTGACCGCCGGGGATTCCCGCCCACCGGATCGGATCCCGGACCCACGCAGGCATCGACGAAGATGGCAGAGGCAATTCGCATCCTGATGGTCGATGACGACGTCGGCCTGACCGCTTTGGTGGCGGAGTATCTCGAATCCGAGGGCGGATTTGCCTTCGCGGCCCGGCACGACGGGCAGTCGGGGGTGGAGGCGGCGACCAGTCAGCGCTTCGACGTGATCATCCTCGATGTGATGATGCCCAAGCTGAATGGATTCAATGCCTTGAAGGCGATCCGCGAAGCCTGCAACACGCCCATCATCATGCTGACTGCGCGCGGCGACGATCTGGATCGGATTCTCGGGCTGGAGATCGGCGCCGACGACTACCTGCCCAAGCCCTGCAATCTGCGCGAGCTGGTGGCGCGGGTCCGGGCGATCCTGCGGCGCGTGGCTGCGGCCGATGAAGGCGCATCCGCTCGCGCCTCCCGGGTGCAGATCGGGGACCTGCGCCTGGAGAGCGGCTCACAGTCGGTCTATCGCAGTGGTGAAATGGTCAACCTGACCGGTGCCGAGTACCGGGTCCTGGAATCGCTGGTCAAGATGGCCGGCGAAGTGGTGTCCAAGGACACGATCGCGCGCGAAGCCCTGGGGCGCCGCCTGATGCCCTTCGATCGCAGTGTCGACGCCCACATCACGCAGCTGCGCAAGAAGCTGGGCCCCCTCCCCGACGGCCTGCAGCGCATCAAGACCCAACGCGGGCGCGGCTACCTCTATGTTGCGGCTCGGTGAATCACTTTTTTCGGCGCATTCTGCTGGCGGTTTGGCTGAGCATCACGGTGGCCATCGTGCTGGCGTTGCTGGTCGCCAATCTGCTGCTCGATTCCACCTGGGGATCGGCGGAGCAGGATCGCCAGCTGGTCAACTTCGTCGCCCAGGAGTTCGCGACCGCCATGCGGCAATCGCCGCCGCAAGCCCCTGCCCGGCTCATCAACCGGGACACGCTGGCCTTCGACCGGGCCTTGCAGATTTATGTGATCGATCTGGCCACAGGTCGCGATGCGCTGGCGCGTGCGCTGCCGAGCACGATCGGCGAGTTGGTTGCGCAGCGGGAAGGCGCACCTGGGCTGGCGTCGACGATCGACGACCCGCGCCTGATCCTGCCGAGCGCCGACACGCCGGGCTATCTCATCGCCGGCTACTCCGAGCGCTTTCCCCTCGCCCTGCTGATGACCCAGCGGGGGTCCCGCCCGCTGTTGTTTGGCGCGCTGTTGCTGGTCAGCGTCGGGGTGTCCTTTGTGCTGGCCCGTTTCATCGTGCTGCCGGTGCGGCATCTGCGCGAAGCAGGTCACCGCGTGGCGGCCGGTGATCTCACCGCCCGCGTGGCGCATCACGTGGGCAACCGCCAGGATGACATCGCCCTGCTGGCCCGCGATTTCGATGCCATGACCGAGCGGATCGGGCGCCTGCTGGCGTCGCAGCAGCGGCTGATGCGCGATGTTTCACATGAGCTGCGCTCACCGCTGGCGCGCCTGCAGGCCCTGCAATCGCTGGCCAGGCAGCGCTTCACCGCTGGCGATCAGACCCACATTCTCGACCGGATGGATGGCGAGCTGGAACGGCTCGACCAGCTCATCGAAGAGATCCTGACCTTCGCCCGGCTGGATGCGCAGGAGCAGATCACCCCGCGCCGGACCGATCTGGTCGATCTGATCCAGACGATCATCGATGACGCAGCGGTTGAGGTGGGCGAAGACCACAAGGATCTGAGCTACCAGGGGCCGGAGCGGTTGCTGCTGGAGGTCGACGCCGGCCTGCTGCATCGGGCGATCGAAAATGTCGTTCGCAATGCGCTGAGATTCACGCCCGCTGGCGGCGGCGTTCGCATCGTGCTGGAGCGCCTGCCCGCCGCCGTGCGGCTGGCGGTCGAGGACGACGGGCCGGGCGTGCCGGAATCGGCGATCGGCCAGCTGTTCGATCCCTTCTTCCAGGTGGACGACAGTCGCTCCTCGGCGGCCGGCGTGGGCAGCGGTGTCGG
>JAWLAT010000052.1:0-13091 GCA_041395325.1 Lysobacterales bacterium | reverse complement strand
TACGTCCTCGTGCACGAGTTGCCCGAGCTCGCGTCGCAGCAGGGCGGCGACGCGGTCGGTGCGCTGGTACTCCCGATGTCCCATCCGCGGCGGCCCTTACAGCGTCCGCTGCACTTCGACGCGCTCGAAGCACTCGATCTGGTCGCCCGGCTTGACGTCGTTGTAGAGCTTGACCGCGATACCGCACTCGGTACCGGAACGGACCTCCTCAACAACATCCTTGAAGCGACGCAGCGATTCCAGCTCGCCTTCGAAGATCACCACGTTGTCGCGCAGCACGCGGATCGGACGATTGCGCTTGACCACGCCCTCGCTGACGATCGAGCCAGCCACCGCACCGAACTTGCTGGAGCGGAACACCTCGCGCACCTCGGCGGTGCCGATGATCTGCTCGCGCGTCTCGGTGCCGAGCATGCCGGTCAGCGCCTTCTTCACGTAATCGAGGGCTTCGTAAATGATGCTGAAGTACTCGATCTCGATGCCGGCGTCGGTCAGGATCTTGCGCGCCTTGGCGTCGGCACGGACGTTGAAGCCAATGACCACGGCCGACGAAGCCACCGCCAGCTGGGCATCGGACTCGGTGATGCCACCGACGCCCGAGAGGATCACGTTGACGCGGATCTGGTCGTTGGAGAAGCCGGTGATCGCCTCGCGCAGCGCTTCCACCGAACCTTGCACATCGGCCTTCAGCATCAGGTTCAGCTGCAGCGTCTCGCCCTGGGTCATCTGACCGAAGACGTCTTCCAGGCGGGTCGGACCCTGCTTGGCCAGACGCACATCACGCGAGGTCATCTCGCGCTGACTGGCGGCTTCGCGGGCGACGCGCTCGTCTTCGACCACCAGGAACTCGTCACCGGCATTCGGCGCGGCACTCAGACCGACCACGCGACAGGGGATCGACGGACCGGCTTCATTGATGGTGCGGCCGGCTTCGTCGAACATCACGCGAACGCGGCCAAAGGCGGTGCCGCACAGGACCACATCGCCCTTGCGCAGGGTGCCGCTCTGCACCAGCACGGTGGCGACCGGGCCCAGACCGCGATCCAGGCTCGATTCCACCACGGCGCCGCGGGCCGGGCCGTCCACCGGCGCCTTCAGCTCCATCACTTCGGCCTGCAGCAGAATGGTTTCCAGCAGCGAGTCCACGCCGGTGCCATTGAGCGCCGACACCGGCACGCAGGGCACATCGCCGCCGTACTCTTCCGGCACGACTTCCTGTTGCAGCAGCCCCTGCTTGACCTTCTCCGGGTTGGCATCGGGCTTGTCGATCTTGTTGATTGCCACGACCAGCGGCACGTTGGCCGCCCGCGCATGCTTGATCGCTTCGATGGTCTGCGGCTTGATGCCGTCATCGGCGGCCACCACCAGGATCACGATATCGGTGACCTTGGCACCGCGAGCACGCATCGCCGTGAAGGCAGCGTGGCCCGGGGTGTCGAGGAAGGACACCACACCGTGACCGGTGTCGACGTGGTAGGCGCCGATGTGCTGGGTAATGCCGCCCGCTTCGCCGGCTGCCACTTTGGTGCGGCGGATGTAATCCAGCAGCGAGGTCTTGCCGTGATCGACGTGGCCCATGATCGTGACGACGGGCGGCCGCGTTTCGGCCGGCGCTTCGTTGACGCGCGCCAGCAGTTCGGCTTCCAGGTCGCGATCGTCGGCCTTCTTCACCGTATGGCCGAGTTCTTCGGCGACGAGCGTGGCGGTGTCGTGATCGATGACCTGATTGATGTTGGTCATCATGCCGAGCTTCATCAGCGTCTTGATCACCTCGCCGACCTTGATGGCCATGCGCTGTGCCAACTCGCCGACGGCGATGCTCTCGCCAATCTCCACTTCGCGCTTGACCGGTGCGGTCGGCCGCGAGAAGCCATGTTCACGGCTGCCGCCACGGGAGGCCGACTGGGCCTTGCCCTTGGGCTTGCGCTTGGCACGACGAACACCGTCGGCCAGATGCAGCTGCGACCCACCGCCGCGATTGTCCTCCTCGTCCTCGATGACGATGGGATTGCGGCGACGGTCGTCGGCCCGCCGCACATGCGGCTTGGCCTCTTCGAAGCGACCCGGCTTGTCCTTCTCCTTGACCTTCGGCTTGGCGTCGTGACCATGACCGTGGCCAGTGGTCGCGCCGCTGCGCTTCTCTTCTTCGACCACGCGCGCGGCTTCTTCGGCCGCACGTGCCGCTTCTTCCGCAGCCAGGCGCGCGGCTTCTTCGGCAGCCGCCTTGGCCGCCTCTTCCTCAGCCTGGCGGCGTGCGTCTTCGGCCTGCTTGCGCTTGGCGTCGAGGGCGCGCTGTTCAATTTCTTCCTGCTCGCGACGCAGCTTGGACTCGCCGAGCAGGCGCTGGGCCTCCTCGCGCTCCGGATCTCCATCGAGCTGTTCCTGCACGGCGCTGCGCTTGACGTAGGTCTTGCGCTGCCGAACTTCGACATTGATGGTCTTGCTGCTGCTGCCACCGCGCGCACCGCCGCCACCGCTGACGGTGATCTCGCTGACGGTCTTGCGCCGCAGGGTGATCTGCGAGGGCGCGCGGACCTCCTGCTTCTCCTTGCCGTGCGAGGCTCGGAGATGTTCCAGCAGGCGCACTTTCTCGCTGGCGCTGACCTCCTGGTCGGCGCTGTTGAATTTCATTCCGGCATCGGACAGCTGCTCGAGCAAACGCTCGGTGTCCACACCCAGAACGGACGCTAGCTGCTTGACGGTCACTCCGGCCATTCGGCTCCTCGCTTCTTTCTACTCAGGGCGCGCCACTGCACAGACAGGGTTCAGACTCAACCCTGTTCCTGTTCGGTCTCGAACCATGGCGCGCGCGCGACCATGATCAGGGCGGCTGCCCGCGCTTCATCCATACCGTCGAGATCCAGCAGCTCGTCGACGGCCAGTTCGGCCAGGTCTTCGCGGGTGGTGATGCCACGCTCGGCCAGCGCATAGGCGGTGGCTTCGTCCATCCCCTCCAGACCCAGCAGTTCCTCGTCCGGCTTGTTCTGCTCCAGCGCTTCCTCGGCCGCGATCATCTGCGTCAGCAGTGAATCCCGAGCGCGAGCGCGCAGTTCTTCCACCAGATCCTCGTCGAACTCACTGATCGACAGCAGTTCGGAGGCTGGCACGTAGGCGATCTCCTCCACGGTGGAGAAGCCTTCGTTGACCAGGATGTTGGCGATTTCGGCGTCAACCTGCAGACGCTCCATGAAATTCTGCCGCACCTGTTCGGATTCGGCCTCGCTCTTGGCGCGGGCCTGGTCGGCGGTCATCACGTTCAACTGCCAGCCGGTCAGCTTGCTCGCCAGACGCACATTCTGGCCGCCACGGCCGATGGCCTGGGCCAGCTTGTCCTCGGCGACTGCGATGTCCATCGAGCGACGTTCTTCGTCGACGATGATCGACTGCACCTCGGCCGGCTGCATGGCATTGATGACGAACTCGGCGGCGTTGTCGTTCCACATCACGATGTCCACGCGCTCGCCGTTGAGCTCGTTCGACACCGCCTGCACGCGCGAACCGCGCATGCCGATGCAGGCGCCGATGGGATCGGTGCGGCTGTCGTTGGCGCGCACGGCGATCTTGGCGCGGTCGCCCGGGTCACGGGCGCAGGCCATGATGGTCACCAGCCCCTGGCCCACTTCCGGCACCTCGAGCTTGAACAGCTCCATCATGAACTCCGGCATGGTGCGGCCCACGAACAGCTGCGGCCCACGCACTTCGGCCTTGACGTCGTAGAGCAGGCCACGCAGACGGTCGCCGGCGCGCACGCTCTCGCGCGGAATCATCCGCTCCTTCGGCACGATGGCCTCGGCGTTGCCGCCCAGATCCAGATAGACATTGCCGCGCTCGATGCGCTTGACGATGCCGGTGATCATTTCGCCGACGCGGTCGCGGAACTGGTCCACCACCTGCGCCCGCTCGGCCTCGCGCACCCGCTGCACGATCACCTGCTTGGCGGTCTGCGCGGCGATGCGGCCGAAATCCGGATTCTCGATCGGCTCTTCGATGAACTCGCCTTCGCCGATGCCGGCCTGGCGTGCCTGCGCGTCGGTCACGTGAACCTGGCGCTCGTCGGACTCCATTTCAGCGTCGTCGGCGATCACTTCCCAGCGACGGAAGGTGGAATAGCTGCCGTCGCGGCGATCGATGGCCACGCGCGCGGCAATGTCGCCACCGTGCTTGCGCTTGGCCGCCGAGGCCAGCGCCGCCTCCAGTGCTTCGAAGATGACGTCGCGGGGCAGCACCTTTTCATTGGCGACCGCATCAACGACCAGCAACAGCTCCTTGCTCATGCCTACCTCTTCAGGACCCCGGCTTGGCCGGTTTTGCGAAATCAGGAACCAGCCGCGCCTTCTCGATCATCGCGTAGGAGAGGCGCTCACTGGCAGTGTCGGTCAGCAGTTCGATGCCCTCGGCATCGGCCTGCTGCAGCACACCGGAAAACCGACGCCGCCCGCCGATGGGCAGCAGCGTCGACAATTTGATCTTTTCACCCACGAAGCGCTGGAAGTGGGCCGGCTTGAACAGCGGACGATCCAGACCGGGTGAGGACACTTCCAGCCGATAGCGGCCGGGAATGGGGTCGTGCATGTCGAGCGTGGCGCTGACCTCGTGGCTGGCTGCTTCGCAGTCCTCCACGGTAATCGGGCGCTCGGCGTGATCGATGTACAGGCGCACCAGACCGCTGCCGCGGCTGAGATTCAGCTCCAGCCCCAGCAACTCATAGCCCAACGGCGCGATGGCCTGGGCCAGCAGCGTCTCCAGATCGGTCTGGCGGGCTTCCGACATGCGGCAATGCTTCTCCGTGGCCGTAAACAAAAAAATGGGCACTAGGCCCATTTCGCGTTGCGCCGATCTGCCGACGCTGCACGTCCTGTTCCGCAACCACTGCAGCCTCTCGGCCGCGGTGGAAGCCTTCCGGCAAAAGGGCCTCTGTCGAGGCCCTGATGCAAGAAGTTGGTAGCGGGGGCAGGATTTGAACCTGCGACCTTCGGGTTATGAGCCCGACGAGCTGCCAGACTGCTCCACCCCGCACCAGAGCCGCCTAGGATAGCGGGGCGAGTTGGACAAAGCAAGGCGATGGGTGGCGATTCGGTCCTGCGATGGCCTGGCCGGACGCCCCGATCGTGCGCCTGCCGGCCGTTGGCCACTCAGCGCAGCTGGCTGTCCTTGCTGCCGCGGCGATTGATGCCGCTGGCCACGCGCTGCTCCAGATCAATGGCCTCCTGACAGCGAACGCAGAAGCGCACACCCGGTACGGCCTGTTGCCTGGCCACGGGGATAGGCGCCTCACACTCGTCGCAATGGCTGGCAGAGGGCCCCTTCGGCAGATTTGCACGGGCGCGCGCGATCGCCTCCTTCACGGTGGCGTCGATCTGTTCCTGCACGGCACCATCGCCGGCCCAACCGGTGGCCATCGAGTCATCCTCCCAGGCGCTGGGTCTGCGCCATCAAGTCACCAGCTTAGCGCAGGCTGGCGATACGCAGCTGAATGTGGCCAGTGTGGCCTGAGCTACAGTTTCAGTCCCGCGGAATGGGCAGGAATGGCGATGTCCGAAGGTTTCACGCATCGATGGGTGGTCGCTCTGCTGGTCGGCTGCCTGGGTTCGGGCGCCAGTGCAGGTGTGCCAAGCGAGTTGTTGGGCTTCTGGCGCGATACGCAGGATTCCGCCGCCTGGATCGAATATCGCGAGGACCAGCTGGTGGAGTGGCTGGACGGTCGACGCATGAGCGCTTCGCCCATCGAGTGGCAGCGCGAAGACGGTCAGGACTGGATCCGCTTTCCTGGCGATCCCGGTTTGGGCGAGCAGATACTCCAGCTGACACCGCTGGACCTGCGCATGCATCGAGCAGGCGTAGCGGCTGAGATCCGCATGCAACGACTGTTGTCCCAGGAAGCGCTGGTGATGGGAGCACCCGTGCAGCTGAGTAGCGCTGACGCCGATCCCGGCGGCGGTGGCTGCCGCACGGTGCTCAGCGGCTTCAGCTGGCAGGCCAGCAGCCAGCTGCCGGCCAGCAGCAGCGCCGACTACGACTCAGTGCGCCTGCTCGACGGCCGTGGCGACACGGCGTGGGTCGAAGGCGTCGAGGGTGGCGGGGTGGGGCAGCGCCTGCGGCTGCAACTCGATGACGTCCGGCAACAGTCGGTGCCGCCGGATGAAGACGAGGGTCTGGATCCTGTCGAGGCCATCGTGCTGGAGGGACTCAGGTTGATCAACGGCTATCCGCGCAGCGAAGGACTGTACCGAGCCAATGGCCGGGTCGCGCAGCTGAAGCTGTGGCTGGGAGGCCATGAACTGGGTCAGTGGCCGGTGCAGGACCACGATCGCGCACAGGTGCTTCTCATCGAACCACCATTGCTTTTGCGTCGCGACGAGCGTCTGGTGGTGGAGCTGACCGAGATCGTGGCGGGAGAAAGGTGGCAGGACACGGCGCTCGCTGAGTTGCAGCCCATCGTTCACGGCTGTGGACAGATTCTGGCCGTGGACTGAGCTTTGCTGGCGAGGTTGTGGGGTTGGCCAGTGGCAGTTGGCTTCCTGCAGGGCCAGTTGTCTTTGGATCAGCTTGCACCAGGGGTTGGAAGCGGTGGACTCGGACTCGTCGTCGGGCCGGAGGTCTGGCGACCAACTGAGGCTTCCGGTCGAACTTTCCCGAGCTGATTCGGACATGGTCAGCTACTGGAACGGATTCGCGCTTGTCGCCATCGGACCAAAGCCGTAGAATCCGCGCCCCTGCCGCCGGCCCCGCCCGGCGCAGTGATCGATCCGCGACGGAGAGGTGCCAGAGCGGTTGAATGGGCCGGACTCGAAATCCGGTGTACGGCTCCGCCGTACCGTGGGTTCGAATCCCACCCTCTCCGCCATCCGGATCGACATGTCAGGCCCCCGGCCGCCGCGATTGCCTCCTAGAACGATGAGGGTGGGTGAGAACCCACGCGGTTCGACGAATCTGCCTGGAGCAGATTCGCGCGTAGCCCGGAGCGCGCAAGCGCGGAGGGTGAGGCTCAGGGACGAGCCGAACACGAATCGTCTGGAACGATTTCGCGCGTAGCCCGGAGCGCGCAAGCGCGGAGGGTGAGGCTCAGGGACGAGCCGAACAATCCCACCCCCATCCGGATCGACGCTCCTGGTAGCTCCACCCAATCTGCGACCGCTTGACCCAATCGGGTCACGCGCGGCCGCTTGCCGAGGGTGCGTGCAACCATGCCTGGTCTTCCCGTATCCATCGACGCCTATCGGTCGCAACTGACAGGGAAGGGGCTTTGGTGACCAGACTCGATGCGAAAGTGATGGCAGCAGGGCTGGCAAAAGCCCTGCCACGGCTCCTGCTTGGTTTGACAGCACTGCTGGCGTGGCCCCAAGCGCATGCCGACCACCCTGCTTTGGCAGCTTGCGGCGGCATCAGCCCGAGTTCCGACCCGAACTCACGGGCAGGGACCTCCGGGGCCGTCGGTGCCGAGGATGGCCTTGATGCCACTGGCGAGGCACTGATCCAGTCGCTGATTGCCCGTTCCGATGCCACGCCTGGATTGGCGGCCGCGGTTGTCCGGGAAGGCCGACTCGTCTGGCTCCGTGGCTACGGCTTTCGGGATCTGCAGGCCTGCCTGCCGGTCGAGGCGAACACGCGCTTCTATCTGAAGTCGACGACCAAGATGTTCCTCGGCGCCGCGGCCGCAATCCTGCACGAGCGCGGCGACATCGAACTCGACGCGCCGATCAGCGAGTATCTGCCCGACCTGCACCTGCCCGAGCGCATCAATCCGGCGCAAGTGTCGCTGCGGGCACACCTGCTGCATGCGCAGCCGTATTTCGATGGTGGCTCGAACTACCGCACGGCCTTCCCCGGCAATCTGGCTGAAGACGCCTTTGTCGATCACGTAAATCGATACGCCGTCGCCGGTGACATCCGTTTCCGCTACTCGAACTTCGGTCCGATCATGGCCGCCCATGCGATCAGCCGCCGGACCGGCCGGCCCTGGGCAGAGATCCTGCGCACCGAGGTGCTGCGGCCGGCAGGCATGCTCGACAGCGCCACCGACATGGCCTCGGCGCAGGACGGACCGATGGCGATCGGCTACATCGGCGGCGATGGCGCGGATTTCCAATCCACACTGACCAAGGTCGATGCGCAGATGCACGCGGCAGGCGGCATGGTCTCGACTGCGGCCGATCTGGCTCGCTGGCTGGTGCTGATTCAGGGGAACGGGCGAATTGATGGCGAGCAACGCCTGCCCAGACGCGCCATCGAGCAGTTTCAGGCCCGACAGATCCAGTTGCAGGCCAGCTATCGGGACTACCAGCGCTTCGCCTACGGGCTGGGTCTGTACAGCGGCGAATACGAGGGTGAACTGCTGCTGCACCACTTCGGCGGCGAGACACATCTGTCGTGGATGCCTGAGCGCGGCATCGGCGTCGTGGTGCTCAGCAACGAGCTGAGCTTCGGTGATGCGCTGACCCACGCCGTCGCCTCGACGCTGTATGACCTGATGCTGCAGCGCGAAGATGTTTCCGCAAGGGTGGAGCGACGGCTGGCCGAGGTGGCCGCCACCCGCCAGCGCCGGCAACAGGCACGAGTGGAGTATCTGGCGCGCCAGCGGGCGCAGATCACGACCGACGAGGCGCTCATTCCACCGGCCGAACTGATCGGCCACTACGTCAGTGACCGACTGGGCGAGATCGCCATCGCGCGCGACGGCGACGCGCTCAAGGTGCGCTTCGGTGCACTTGGCGGACTGCTCAGCCACCTGCGCGGCGACGGCTGGCTGGCCGCCATCGGTTTGTGGGGCGATCCGGACGAGTTGTTCGTCTTCCGTGATGATCCGGAGCTGGGGCGGGTACTGGACTGGGGTGGACGGGTGTTTGTCAGGCGGAACGCGGATTGAACTCAGACAGGGCGCTGCGCGGAACTCAGGCGGGCTATTGACTCGCCCAGCCTCGATAAGCTGCCAGGAGCTGCCCGCCCTTGTCCCGGCGATTGCCGATGTGTTCGAAGGCGCCTTGCTGCAGGGCCTCAAGCACATTGTGCAGCAGTTCAAACAAGCCGTGAACGGCAGACGCCGACCACGCGGGACCCGCGCGGTAATCAATACTGAACTGGGTCGGCGACACGAATACGCCCAACGCCGGAACCGCCAGTCCCGAGCGTGAGCGCAGGCCGTCCAGCAGCACGTGAAAGGATCCCAGCTCGCCGTTGATCATCGACTGCCACGGGGCCAGGCCGAGCTCAATCGGTCGCTCCCGCTGATCTTGCTCGGACCACCAGGTCGAGCCAGGTCCACCGATCTGGCCAGCGCAGCTTTCCAGGCAGGCATAGGCGCGTCTGACCGCAGCCAGACTGGCGGCTTCCATGCTGATCTCGGGCAGCACACCATCGTCCATCGAGAACAGCGGGGCACAAAGCCGCCAGAGCGCATCCATGGCCATCTCACCCCGAATGAACGACCGGCCGCGCGAAGTGGCCGGTCGCTCCCTGTCAGTTGGGTCTACCGCACATAGTGATGGCGGTTGACCCCGTCAAAAGCTGCCCGAACGGAGGCAGCAGCGCTTGAAACAACCGCCCGGAACCGCAGGGACAGGGGTCGTTGCGACCCAGCTTCTCCAGCAATTCCTTCGTGCCGTGAACGATCCGCCGGCCTTTCTTGACCCGCGTCTCGGATGGGAAACCCTTGCGCCGCTTACGCGTGACCTCGAAAGAACACCTGTGGGTCGAATGGGGTCTGCATGGCACACCTCCTGATTGAAGCACCGGAATCGGTGCGGCGCGGATGATAGCGCCACAGCCTCGCATCAGGCAGCCTTCGCTGGCTTGGCCTGCGGCAGCCGCGCCAGTGCCTGCTGCAGGTCAGACCACAGGTCTTCCACGTCCTCAATGCCGACCGACAGGCGCAGCAGATTCGGTGCGATGCCGCCGGCGCGGCGGTCGGCCTCGTCAACCACTCGATGGGTCAGCCCCGCTGGCCGCTGGATCAGGCTGTCAATCGAGCCGAGACTGACCGCCGGAGTGATCAGCTGCAGGGCGGCGACCAGCGCATCGGCGTCGTGCTCGTCGCCTGCGGGGGTGAAGGCCAGCACGCAGCCCGGCCCACTCAGCTGGCAGCGCGCGGCAGTCGCGTGCAATCCCGGGTAGTGAACGGTCCGTACCAGCGGATGGGCGTGCAGGCGTTCGGCCAGGATCTGCGCATTGGCCTGCGCTGCCAGTACGCGCAGTCGCAAAGTCGCCATTCCGCGCAACAGCAGATAGGCCGCCAGCGGATGCAGCACCGCGCCGGTGAGGATGCGCACCTGCCGCAGTCGCGCCGCCCACGCCTCGTTGCAGGCGACCACACCGGCGAGCACATCGCCATGGCCGCCGAGAAACTTGGTCGCACTGTGCAGCACCAGCTGCGCACCGTGGCGCAAGGGTTGCTGCAGGATGGGCGTGGCGAAGGTCGAGTCGACCAGCACCGGCACCGCGCCGGCCTGAGCCACCACCGCGGCGATGTCAATCTCGGCCAGCGTGGGATTGGCCGGCGTTTCGAGCAATACCAGACCGGTGTCCGGTCGCAGCGCTGCGGCGATGTTGTCGGCATCGGCCCAGCTGACTTCGGTCCCCAGCAGACCGGTCTGCAACAGATGATCGGTGCCGCCGTAGAGCGGTCGCACGGCCACGACATGGCGTTGGCCGGTGGCGGCGATGGCCAGCAGCACGGCCGACAGGGCCGCCATGCCCGAACCGAAGGCCACGGCCGCCTCGCTCTCTTCCAGTGCGGCCAGTGCCTGTTCGAAGCGTGCCACCGTGCCGTTGTGCAGACGAGCGTAGACGGCATTGGGCGCGTTGGCGGCGCCTTCGACGAAGGCATCCAGGCTGGCCGCCGCCTGCGCTGGATCCGGCGTGGGGTAGGTGCTGGACAGATCAATGGGCACGGCATGCCAGCCCTGGGACCGTCCATCCTCGCGGCCGGCGTGAACCAGTCGGGTGGCTTGCGAATGCGTCGAGCAGGCGTCGTCTGACATGCGGCGTTCTCGTCAATGATTCGGTGAAGTGGCCAGCAGAGTCCGTCTCTGTTGGCGAGACTGCCAAAATGCTAGTTGACTGTTCTGGTCTCTGTTCACCCAACCGAATATTCTTCGGACAATGGACGAAGGCATCACGCTCGACCGAATCGACATCGAACTGCTGCGCCTGTTGCGCAGCAATGCTCGGCTGTCCAACAAGGCGCTGGCCGAAGCCGTCGGCGTGGCGCCGTCCACAGCGTTGGAACGCATCCGCCGACTGCGTCAGCGAGGCGTGATCAGCGGTTTCCATGCCGAACTGGAACCCACGGCCATCGGCATCGGCCTGCAGGCGATGGTGGCGGTGCGGCTGACCCAGCATTCGCGCCGAATCGTCGACGCCTTCCATCGGCATCTGGGCGAACTGGCCGAAGTGCTGGCCTACTACCACGTCGCCGGTGCTGACGATTATCTGGTTCATGTGGCGGTGCGTGACCCCGCACACCTGCGTGGCTTCCTGCTCGCCGCCTTCACCCAGCGCGCCGAGGTCGGCCACATCGAGACCCATCTGATCTTCGAGTTTCATCGCAACCCGTCGCTGCCGCTGTATCGCACGCCGTCTGGACGGGACTGATCTTCAACTGGAGGCAATGCCATGAGCGACCATCGCCCGAGCGCCGTCGTTGCGACCGATGTCCCACCACGACAGCGACCCTCGCTGTATCCAGCACCCTTTGCAGCGCGCGTTGCCGGCCGCGAAAAGCGGGCGCTGGGCGAGGCCTTCGGGCTGCGCAACTTCGGCGTGAATCTGACCCGGCTGGCGCCCGGTGCGCAGTCCGCGTTGCGGCATGCGCACAGCTGCCAGGATGAGTTCATCTATGTACTCAGTGGAGAGCTGGTGCTGCAGCTGGATGACGGCGAGCAACGCTTGACCAGCGGCATGTGTGCCGGTTTCCCAGCCGGTGGACCAGCACATTGTCTGCGCAACGACAGTGAGACCGAGGCCAGCTATCTGGAGATCGGTGACCGCAGCGCTGGCGACGAGGTCTGCTATCCCGACGATGACCTGCAGGCCCGATTCGTCGAAGGCAGCTGGCTGTTCACCCACAAGGACGGATCTACGACTAGGCAAGAGCCGAGTCGGACAGTAGCGACAGCAGGGTGGCCTCGGCCCATTGCGGCAGGTCGAAGTGGTCAGCGTCGGGCCAGTCGTGACTGCGGGCCTGCGGTACCGCAGCTTGCAGGCAGTTCGTGTGAGCGGCGAAACCCGGATGGCTGCGGCCGGCCTGGTACAGGTGCAGGGGCATTGTCAGCGAACGCAGCTGCGGCACTTGCAGCGGATGTTGCCGCAATGCTCGCCACAGCGAGACGGCCCGAGGCGGCCGCGCCCGCATCCATTCGGCCGGTGGCAGATTGTTCGGCATTGACGGGTGTTCGCCATCGGCCATCAGCGACCGCACGAAGGCGGGCAGGAAGTCGCTGGCACAAGCCTGGACGAAGCGGCCATCCAGTCGCTGCAGCAGGTCTACGGCGGGCGACTGCGATGGTGCGTTGCCCAACCAGGGTGGTTCCAGCAGATGCAATTGATTGACCCGTTCGGGACGTCGCAGCGCATACAGCAGCGCCAGGCTTGCGCCGGCCGAATAGCCGACCAGCGGCCAGCCAGCACCGGGCGCATCAGCGAACTGCAGGTCCAGCCACTGCAGTTCGCGCTCGATCACGTCGGCGCAATCGGTGCGCTCGTAGATCACCGGATCGAGCATCACCAGGCGTCGACCGCTTAGCCGCCGGGCCAGGCCCGAGAAGACGGTGGCGGCGGGACTCAGCCCGCCCAGGGCGATGCCGGCAATGATCACTCAGGCGCCTGCCAGCACACGGCCACCTGATCGGGCACCCTGACCAGGCCAGGGGCCTCCGCCAGTTCCTGCAACTGCCGGTCGAGGGCGCGAATGGCCACATCGGTTGCCAGTCCGCGTGCGGCAATGACGGTGGCCAGGCTGTCCAGCAACTGCCGCAGCAAGCTGATGCCAGCGCTGCGCGGAAGCAGCCGGCCTGCCACATCGATCCAACTCGCCTCGCCCAGACCGGCCTGCTGTAGCAAAGCCGGCAGGCGGGTCCCACGGCGGGGATCGAGGCCCG
>JAWLAT010000051.1:0-13784 GCA_041395325.1 Lysobacterales bacterium | reverse complement strand
TGACGCTGGCCGAGCTGGGTTCGGAGCATCAGTACGCGGTGCTGGAGATGGGCGCCGGCAAGCCGGGCGACATCGCCGAGCTGTGTCGCATCGCCCGCCCCGATGTGTCGGTGGTGACCAATGTGGGCGACGCGCATCTGGCGCAGTTCGGTCGTCGCGAGGCCATCGCCGGGACCAAGGGAGCGATCTACGCCGAACTGGCGCCGGGCGGCACCGCGGTGATCAACGCCGACGATCCCTTTGCGCCGCTGTTCCGACAGCTGGCGGTGGCGCATCGTCAGCTGGAATTCGGTCAGCATCCGGCAGCGGTGTGGGCCGGCGACTGCCAGATGGGTCCGCAGACCCGCTTCATGCTGCACACGCCGGCCGGTGAGATCGAGGTACAGCTGGCTTTCCTGGGCGAACACAATGTCCGCAACGCGCTGGCCGCCGCGGCCGTAGGGCATGCGGCTGGCGCGACTCTGCCGCAGATCGCTGCGGGTCTGGCGCGGGCGCAGCCGGAAGCGCGCCGACTGCAATTGCGTCAGACCGAGCGCGCGCTGCTGGTCGATGACAGCTACAACGCCAACCCGGCCTCGCTGGCGGCCGCGCTGAAGGCGGTGACGCCGTTGGCCAGCCGCCGCTGGCTGGTGCTGGGCGACATGCTGGAGCTCGGGCCCGGTGCCGAAGCGCTGCACGCACAAAGCGGTCAGCTGGCGCGCGCGGCCGGATTCGAGCGGATCTACGCGATTGGGCCGCTGTCGAGCGTGGCGGCGCGGGCCTTCGGTGAGGGTGGTCGCGGTTTCGCTACTCGCGACGGCTTGCTGACGGCGCTGCGTGAGGATCTGGCCGAAGGGCCGGCGCCGTTGTTGCTGGTCAAGGGTTCCCGTTCGTCATCGATGGACCAGGTGGTCGACGCCCTGCTGGGAGAGGAGGACGCATGCTGCTCTGGTTGAGCGAATGGCTGGCGCAGCACATCAGCGCCTTCAACGTGTTCCAGTATCTGACGCTGCGAGCCATTCTCGGCGCGCTGACCGCGTTGGGCATCTCGCTGGCCGTCGGTCCGGCACTGATCCGCCGCCTGGCGGAAAAGCAGATCGGCCAGACCATCCGCCAGGACGGGCCGCAATCGCATCTGTCCAAGGCCGGCACGCCGACGATGGGTGGCGTGCTGATTCTGGTCAGCATGGCGATCTCGATGCTGCTCTGGTGCGACCTGCGCAATCGCTACGTCTGGGTGGCCCTGGCAGTGCTGCTGAGCTTCGGTCTGGTCGGCTTCATCGACGACTACCGCAAACTGGTGCTGAAGGACAGCCGCGGTCTGCCGGCGCGCTGGAAGTACCTGCTGCAGTCGATCTTCGGTGCCGCCGCCGCGGTCTATCTGTATCTGACCGCCGATGTGCCGGCCGCCACCGCGCTGTATCTGCCGGTGTTCAAGGATGCGGTCTTTCCGCTGGGCATCGGCTTCATCGTGCTGACCTATTTCTGGATCGTCGGCTTCTCCAACGCCGTCAATCTGACCGACGGGCTGGATGGCCTGGCGATCATGCCGACGGTGCTGGTGGCCTCGGCGCTGGGTGTCTTTGCCTACCTCAGTGGTCATGCGGTTTTCGCCGAATATCTGGCCATCCCGCGCATCCCCGGGGCGCAGGAGATGGCGATCGTCTGCAGTGCGATGGCCGGTGCGGGACTGGGCTTCCTCTGGTTCAACACCTACCCGGCGCAGGTCTTCATGGGTGACATCGGCGCGCTGGCGCTGGGCGCCGTGCTGGGTCTGGTCGCCGTGGTGGTGCGGCAGGAAGCGGTGCTGCTGATCATGGGCGGCATCTTCGTGCTGGAGACCCTCAGCGTCATCCTGCAGGTGGCCTCGTTCAAGACCACCGGCAAGCGCATCTTCCGGATGGCGCCGCTGCATCACCATTTCGAGCTCAAGGGCTGGCCCGAACCGCGGGTCATCGTGCGCTTCTGGATCATCAGTGTGGTGCTGGTGCTGCTGGGTCTGGCGACCCTCAAGGTGCGCTGAGCATGGCCGCCGTCCTGCCCCAGCAGCGCATCGAATTTCCCCGTGGCGGCACTGGCCCGGACGGCAGCCTGCTGCTGGCCGCGCTTGGCCTGGTGATGCTCGGCCTGGTGATGGTCAGCTCGACCTCGATTTCGATTGCCGAAGCGCATGGCGTCGGGCCGTTCTATTACGTCTCCCGCCACGCCATGTTCCTGCTCGCCGGTGGCATCGGCGCGGCCGTGATGTGGCGCATCCCGCTGGCCTGGCTGCAGCGCTGGTCCCCGCTGGCCGCACTGGCCGCGTTGTTCGTGTTGCTGCTGGTGTTCCTGCCGGGCATCGGCGTGCGCATCAACGGTGCGCGGCGCTGGATCAATCTGGGCATCTCCGGCTTTCAGGTCGTGGAGATGGTCAAGCTGCTGCTGATCGTCTATCTGGCCGGCTATCTGGTGCGCCATCGCCGCGATGTGCAGCAGACCTGGGCCGGCGTGCTGAAGCCGCTGGCGGTGGTGACCGCGCTGGTCGGCCTGCTGCTGGCGCAGCCGGATTTCGGTGGCTCGGTGCTGCTGATCAGCATCGCCGTCGGCATGCTCTGGCTGGGTGGCGCCTCGGCGCCGCGTCTGCTCGGCATCGGTCTGGCGGCCCTGCCGGTGATTGCCATCGTGGCGCAGATGGAAAGCTATCGCCTGCGCCGTCTGACCACCTTCCTCAACCCCTGGGCCGATCCCTTCAACGACGGTTTCCAGCTGACCCAGGCGCTGATTGCTGTGGGTCGCGGCGAGTGGTTCGGCGTTGGCCTGGGTGACAGCGTGCAGAAGCTGTTCTATCTGCCCGAGGCGCACACCGACTTCATCGTCGCGGTGATCGCCGAGGAACTGGGCTTCTTCGGACTGGTGGTGTTGCTGGGCCTGTTCGCCCTGCTTGCCGGGCGCGCCTTCAAGCTGGGCCTGATCGCCTTCGAGCGCGAGCAGGTCTTCGCCGGCGCGATCGCCTACGGCATCGGCCTGTGGTTCTCGTTGCAGGCGATGATCAGCATCGGCGTCAATCTCGGCGTGCTGCCGACCAAGGGCCTGACGCTGCCGTTCGTGTCCTCGGGTGGCAGCAGCGTGCTGATGAGCTGCGTGGCGATGGGCCTGCTGCTGCGCGTCGCGCGCGAACTGGCCGAGGCCGAGCGCGAACAGCACAAGCCGATGCGCAGCCCGCGCGTGGGGATGCCGGCATGAGCGCGCTGAACCACAGCGGCGCCGCACCGGTGCTGATCATGGCCGGCGGCACCGGCGGCCACGTCTTCCCGGGACTGGCCGTGGCCGAGCGCCTGAGCGCCCAGTCGGTGCCGGTCAGCTGGATGGGCTCGGTCGGTGGCATGGAATCGCGCCTTGTGCCCGAGCACGGCGTGCCCTTCAACGGCATCGCGGTGCAGCGGTTGCGCGGGCAGGGGCTGCTCAGCCGTTTGCTGGCGCCCTGGCATTTGCTGCGCGCCGTGTGGCAGGCGCTGACGGTGGTGCGCCGGCTGCAGCCGCGTGCGGCGCTGGCCCTGGGCGGCTTCGCCGCCGGACCCGGTGGGCTGGCGGCCTGGCTGCTGCGGGTGCCGCTGGTCGTGCACGAACAGAACCGCATCCCGGGACTGACCAATCGAATTCTGTCGCGGCTGGCGCGGCGGCGGCTGTTTGCCTTCGCCGGTGAGCAGCAACGCCGACTGCAGGCCGAAGTGGTCGGCAATCCGGTGCGCGAGACGATTCTTGGCTTGCCCGAGCAGGCCCGCCCGCACGATCAGGGCCCGTTGCGCTTGCTGGTCCTGGGCGGCAGTCAGGGCGCGCGCTATTTGAATCAGACCTTGCCCCAGGCACTGGCCCAGCTGGGCGATCTGTCGGTGCAGATTCGCCATCAGGCCGGCGCTGCGCATGCGGAAGCCACGCAGCAGGCCTATCAGGCCGCCGGCGTTAGTGCCGAGGTCAGCCCGTTTATCGCCGACATGGCGCAGGCCTATGCCTGGGCCGATCTGGTGGTCTGCCGTTCCGGCGCGTTGACCGTCTCGGAACTGGCCGCCGCCGGTGTGGGCGCCCTGCTGGTGCCTTTCCCGCATGCGGTGGACGACCACCAGACCGCCAACGGTCAGTGGCTGGTCGAAGCCGGCGGCGCCGAGCTGGTGCAGGAAGCCGAGGTCGATGCGACCGCGTTGGCGCAGCGACTGCGCGCCTTGCTTGGCGACCGCGAGCGCCTGGCCGCGATGGCCCGCGCCAGTCGTGCGCTGGCGCCACTGGGTGCGGCCGATCGGGTCGCCGGCATCTGCCTGGAGGTGGCGGCATGACGCCTCGTTTCGCCCCCGATCGCGATCTGATGAAGAGCTTCTCGCGGGTGCACCTGGTCGGCATCGGCGGCTCGGGCATGAGCGGTATCGCCGAGGTGCTGCACAACCTCGGCTACCAGGTCAGCGGCTCGGACAAGGCTGACACCGCGGTCACCCGTCGTCTGCAGCAACTGGGCATCACCGTCTGGCGCGGCCATGCGGCCGAACATGCCGCCGCGGCCGATGTGGTGGTCGTGTCCAGTGCCATCGACAGCAGCAATCCCGAGGTCGCCGCTGCCCGCGCGCGGCGCGTGCCGCTGGTGCCGCGAGCCGAAATGCTGGGCGAGCTGATGCGTCTGCGCCGCGGCATCGCGGTGGCTGGCACCCATGGCAAGACCACCACGACCAGCCTGATCGCCAGCGTGCTGGCCGAAGGCGGCCTGGATCCGACCTTCGTCGTCGGTGGCCAGCTGAACTCCGCCGGCAGCCACGGCCGTCTCGGCGCCGGCGAGTTTCTGGTCGCCGAAGCCGATGAGAGCGATGGCTCCTTCCTGCTGCTGCAGCCGATGCTGGCGGTGGTCACCAACATCGACGTCGACCATCTGGAGAATTTCGACGGCGACTTCGGCCGTCTGCGCCAGGCCTTCATCGATTTCCTCCACCACCTGCCCTTCTATGGGCTGGCGGTGCTGTGCGGCGAGGATCCGGTGGTGCGCGAGATCCTGCCGCAGGCACATCGCTCGCAGCTGACCTATGGCTTTGATTCGCGTTGGGATGTGTGGGCCTCCGACGTGGTGCAGGAGCGCGAGCGAATGCACTTCTCGCTGCACCTGCCCGGTCATGAGCCGCTGCCGGTGACGCTGGCGCTGCCAGGTCGCCACAATGTGCTCAATGCCTGCGCGGCCGCGGCCATCGGCCTGGAAGTGGGCGTGCCCGCCGACTGCATCGCGCGTGCGCTGGGCGCCTTCAACGGCGTCGGACGCCGCTTCACGATTCATGCGCCATTGCGCGTCGAAGGCGGCGAAGTGATGTTCGTCGACGACTACGGCCACCATCCGCGCGAGCTTAAGGCGGTCATTGATGCTGCCCGCGCCGGCTGGCCCGAGCGCCGCCTGGTGATGGTCTTCCAGCCACACCGCTACAGCCGCACCTGGTCGCTGCTGGATGACTTTGCCCAGGTACTGAGCGAAGTCGATGTGCTGCTGCTGTCGGAGGTCTACCCGGCCGGCGAGCAGCCAATCGCCGGTGCCGATGCCCGCTCGCTGGCCCGCGCGGTGCGTTCGCGCGGCCGCGTCGATCCGATCCTCATTGATCAGCCGGCCGATGTGATTCAGGCGCTGCCGCCGGTGCTGCGTCCCGATGATCTGCTGCTGCTGCAGGGTGCCGGCGATATCGGCGCAGCCGCCACGGCGCTGGGCGAGCGCGGCCATCTGCTGGGAGACGCCGCATGAAGCGCTACGGTCGGGTCGGGCTGGTCTATGGCGGCAGCAGCAGCGAACGCGAGGTGTCGCTGGAAAGCGGCCGCAATGTGCTCGCGGCGCTGCAGTCCAGCGGCGTGCAGGTCGAAGCCTTCGATGGCATTCCGGCACTGCTGGCGGCCGTCGACGCCGGTCGCATCGATCGCGTCTTTATCATTCTGCACGGTGGTCACGGCGAGGACGGTTCGCTGCAGGGCGCGCTGGACATCCGCGGCGTGCCCTACACCGGTTCCGGTGTGCTGGGTTCGGCGCTGGCGATGGACAAGATCCGCTCGAAGTGGATCTGGCAGCGGCTGGAGATTCCCACCGCTGATTTCGCCGTCGTCGAGGGCGACACCAGCGCCACCGAACTGGCTGCACTGTTGGAGCTGCCGCTGGTGGTCAAGCCAGCCGCCGAAGGTTCCACCGTCGGGATTTCGCTGGCCCGCGATCTGGCCACGCTGGAGTCCGGTCTGTCGCTGGCTCGCCAGCATGCGCAGGCAGTCCTGGCCGAGCGCTTGATCGATGGTCCCGAGTTCACCGTCGGCATCCTCGGCGAGCAGGCCCTGCCGGTGATCCGCATCGTGCCGGCCGGTGGTTTCTACGACTATCAGGCCAAGTACGTCTCTGACGACACGCAGTACCTGATCCCCTGCGGACTGGCGGCCGACGACGAGGCGCTGCTGCAGGAGATCGCGCTGGAGGCCTTCGACGCGGTCGGTTGCCACGGCTGGGGCCGGGTCGACCTGATGATCGATGCTGACGGCCAGCCCTATGTGCTGGAGGTCAACACGGCGCCCGGCATGACCAGTCACTCGCTGGTGCCGAAGGCGGCCGCGGCGATGGGGCTGGATTTCGCTGCGCTGTGTCTGGCCATTCTCGACACCTCGCTGGAGCGTTCCGCATGAGCGCGCGCAAGCCCTGGCTGCTGCCGGTGCTGTTGCTGGCGATGGCTGCGCTGGCATTGCCGCTGGTCGGCATGATGCTCGCGCGTGATTCCAGCGCGCTGGCGCCAGTGCGCTGGATCGAGGTCACCGGACCCTTCGAGCGGATCACCGCCGAGCAGGTGCGCACGGCGGTGGCGCCGGCCTTGCGTGGCGGCTTCTTCTTCCTGCCGCTGGACGAGATTCGCGACCGCGTCAGCGCGATGAACTGGGCCGATCGGGTCGAGGTGCGCAAGCGTTGGCCCGACACGGTCGAGGTGCGCCTGAGCGAGCGTCGGGTGCTGGCACGGTTGGGCCGCGAACGATTGATCGATCGCGACGGCCGGGTTTTCGATGCCGACAGCCACGTGCCGATGGGCGGCATTCCGCGCTTCGAGGTCAGTGAGCAACGGGTCGAGGATGCCCTGGCCCTGTACGAACTGGTGCGGCCGGGTTTGGAGTCGCTGGGTCTGGAGCTGGCACGCCTGAGTCTGAGCGAGCGCGGCGGCGCGGCGCTGACCACCGCCGAGGGACTGGAAATCGTGATCGGGCGCTCGGCCCACCAGCAACGCTGGGCGCGTCTGGTGCACGGCTTGCCGCTGTTGCGGCTGCAGCAGGATGGCGATCCGGAGCGGATTGACCTGCGCTACACCAATGGTTTTGCCGTGCGCTGGCACGATCCGAACGCGACCGCTGCGCCTCCGGGAGATGCCTGAACCGATGAGCAGAAAGAGTGACAAGTCGCTGATCGTCGGCCTCGATGTGGGCACGTCCAAGGTCGTGGCCATCGTCGGTGAGTTCGCTGCCGGCGAGCCCATCGAGGTCATCGGCGTGGGCTCGCATCCCTCGCGCGGGATCAAGCGCGGCGTGGTCGTGGACATCGAATCGACGGTGAATTGCATTCAGCGCGCGGTTGAGGAAGCCGAGCTGATGGCCAGCTGCGAGATCCATTCGGTCTATGCCGGGATTTCGGGCAGCCACATCAAGAGCCACAACTCGCACGGAATCGTCGCCATCCGCGACAAGGAAGTGGGCGATCACGACGTCGAGCGGGTGCTGGATGCGGCGCGCGCCGTGCCGGTGCCGGCCGATCAGAAAATTCTGCACGTGCTGCCACAGCAGTACGTCATCGATGACCAGGAAGGGATTCGCTTCCCGGTGGGCATGAGCGGCATCCGGCTGGAGGCGCGCGTGCATCTGGTCACGGCAGCCGCCAGTGCGGCACAGAACATTTCCAAATGCGTGGCGCGCTGCGGTCTGGCCGTGGACGAACTGATTCTGCAGCCGCTGGCCAGCAGCTACGCGGTGCTGACCGAGGATGAACGCGAACTGGGCGTCGCGATGGTCGACATTGGCGCCGGAACGACCGATCTGGCGGTTTTTACCCAGGGGGCCATCCGGCACACCGCAGTGATCCCGATCGCCGGTGACCAGGTCACCAATGACATCGCGGTGGCGCTGCGCACCCCCACGCCGCACGCCGAAGAGATCAAGGTCAAGTACGCCTGTGCGCTGGCCGATCTGGCCACTGCAGAAGAGAGCATTCAGGTACCCAGTGTCGGCGACCGGCCGCCGCGGCGACTGGCCCGGCAGACGCTGGCCGAGGTGGTGCAGCCGCGTTACGAGGAGATCCTCGGCATGGTGCAGGCCGAGCTGCGGCGCAGCGGGCTGGAGGATCTGATCGCCGCCGGCATCGTGCTGACCGGTGGCGCGGCGCGCATCGAGGGTCTGACCGAGCTGGCCGAAGAGGTGTTTCACATGCCGGTGCGGGTGGGTGTACCGCACGGCGTCAGTGGGCTGTCCGAGGTGGTGGGCAACCAGATTCATGCGACCGGCGTGGGTCTGCTGCTGTATGGCGCCCAGGCGCAGCGACAACCGGTGCGTCGCAGCGCGCCGAGCAAGCTGGGCAGCTGGTGGCAGCGGATTCGAACCTGGATCGATGGTGAGTTCTAGACCTCGTTGGCGTTGTGGTGGCGCCGACGAGTGATGCGGGAGTGCCGGCTGGACCGGCAACAACGGCCCGGTGGAGCGGACAGGATGTCCCACCACCGCCGGGCTTCACAAAGGCTGGAGAACGAGGGTGACCAACATGTTTGAAATGATCGAAAACACCAATCCAACGGCCGTGATCAAGGTGATCGGTGTCGGCGGTGGCGGCGGCAACGCCGTGAAGCACATGGTCGAGGCCGAGGTCGAGGGCGTCGAGTTCGTCTGCGCCAATACCGACGCTCAGGCGCTGCGTGTCGACCAGCAGGTGACACTGCTGCAACTCGGTGGCGCGGTGACCAAGGGTCTGGGCGCTGGCGCCAATCCGGAAGTGGGCCGTCAGTCGGCGCTGGAAGACCGTGAGCGCATCACCGAAGTCCTCCGTGGCGCCGACATGGTCTTCATCACTGCCGGCATGGGTGGCGGTACCGGGACCGGTGCGGCCCCCGTGATCGCGCAGATCGCCAAGGATCTGGGCATCCTTACCGTAGCCGTGGTGACCAAGCCCTTCCCCTTCGAGGGTCGCAAGCGCATGCACGTGGCGCTGCAGGGCATCGAGGAGCTGTCCCAGCACGTCGATTCGCTGATCACCATCCCCAACGAGAAGTTGCTGACCGTGCTTGGTCGCGACGTCTCGCTGCTGAACGCCTTCCGTGAGGCCAACAATGTGCTGCTCGGCGCGGTCCAGGGCATTGCCGATCTGATCACCCGGCCGGGTCTGATCAACGTCGACTTCGCCGACGTCCGCACCGTCATGAGCGAGATGGGTCTGGCGATGATGGGCACCGGCACCGCCAAGGGTGACGATCGCGCCGTGGCAGCGACCGAGGCGGCGATCGGCAATCCGCTGCTCGAGGACATCGACCTCAAGGGCGGCTGCGGCATCCTGGTCAACATCACCGCCGGCAACAACCTCACCATGCGCGAGTTTGATGAGGTCGGTCGTGCCATCGCCGAGTTCGCTTCCGACGACGCAACCACCATCATCGGTACGGTCTTCGATCCCAGCCTGCAGGATGAGCTGCGTGTCACCGTCGTGGCGACCGGCCTCAACCGGCAGCCGCAGCGGCAGTCCGATCACGGCTATGGCGGCCTGCGCAATGTGCGCGTCGTCCGTGGCGGTGCCGACAGCAGCGACAGCAATCCGTTGCGCTCGCCGTTGCGCCGCCCGTCGGTGGTGCCGCAGGCAGGCCATGGTCAGGCCGGCACGGCTGCCCCGGCACAGGCGACGACCCAGGCCGCAGCGCCCATCACGGTGGGCTCAGCGGCAGTCGCCACGCAGGAGGACTATCTGGACATTCCGACCTTCCTGCGGCGACAGGCTGACTGAAGGCTTGCTCGATGGGCTCGGGCTGACACGGCGGGTCGCATCCGCCGCAGGTCTTCCTGTCCCCGCGAGCAGCGGGACATCACCCCACTCCAGGGACCGTGGCACCCGCACGCATGGAACGCGTGCGGGTGCCGGGGCCGACCTGACGATCACCTCCGAAGCCGAGCCGGGGCGGGGGCGTGGGGCTGTCGCCGACGCCATGTGGCGGTGAATCTCATTCAGCTTGTTGCGAATGTACAACACGCTGTCGTTTCTAAAAGACGGTGTTGTTTTCAGGGATATTTCACTGTGCTACGCTCCGCGGCGTTCCTGTGCCTCACAAGGCTGGTATCGCCTCCCTATGATCAGACAGCGCACGCTCAGAAACGTCATTCGTGCGACCGGCGTCGGCATTCATACCGGACAGAAGGTCTACATGACGCTTCGACCCGCGGCGCCCGACACCGGTATCGTTTTTCGCCGTACCGATCTGTCCGAACCGGTTGATCTGGAGGCCCGCGCCGAGAACGTCGGCGACACCAGTCTGTCGACGTCGCTGACCAAGGACGGCGTCAAGGTGTCCACGGTCGAGCACCTGCTGTCGGCGATGGCCGGGCTGGGCATCGACAATGCCTTCGTCGATCTGAGCGCTTCCGAAGTGCCGATCATGGATGGCAGCGCAGGTCCGTTCGTCTTTCTGCTGCAGTCGGCAGGTATCGAAGAGCAGGATGCGCCCAAGCGCTTCATCCGCATCCGCCGCAAGGTGCGCGTGGAAGATGGCGACAAGTGGGCCCAGTTCGAACCCTTCAATGGTTTCAAGGTCGGCTTCTCGATCAACTTCGACCATCCGATTTTCACCCAGCGCGTCTCACAGGCTGAGATCGACTTCTCGACCACCTCCTTCGTCAAGGAAGTGTCGCGAGCGCGCACCTTTGGTTTCATGCGTGACATCGAAATGCTGCGCGAGCGCAAGCTGGTGCTGGGCGGCAGCATGGACAACGCAGTGGTGCTGGATGACTACCGCGTGTTGAACGAAGATGGCCTTCGCTACGAGGACGAATTCGTCAAGCACAAGATCCTCGACGCCATCGGCGATTTGTACCTGTTGGGACGCAGCCTGATTGGCGCGTTCTATGGCTACAAGTCGGGACATGAATTGAACAACCGTTTGTTGCGAGCTTTGATTGCCGATCGGGCTGCGTGGGAAGAAGTGGTCTTCGAAGACCCCGCCAGCGCCCCGATCTCATACGCTCATCCGGCCCAGGCCGTCTGAGCGTCGCGGCAGGCCGGCGCAGACTGGCCACCGCCAAGGGGACCGTAGTAGGAGTGGAATGCAGGGCAGGATGCCCAGGGTCATCGATCCGGTGACCACAGGATTGGCGGCGTCAGCGTCAATCCGAGCTAGGTGAAGGTTCAGCCAAGCCGTCCTCCAGGGGAATCGAGGAGGGAGGGTGAAACTTTCACGGTAATGCGCTGCACCCGTTCAACGGCAGCCATGGCGGCATGTCGTGGGAGGGTGTCGGCGATGAGCCGAAGTCGTGTGGCCCAGATCGGGTCGGCGACAAGAAGGACCAGGGTGCCTTCGCGGTAATTTCCGACCCGGACGTGGTCGTGGAGTTCCGCGGGGAGGGCCCGCTTCACGGCGACATCGAAGGCTTGCAACCGCCGCAGGTGCTCAAACAGGGGCGCCAGTTCGGCAGAGGCCGGGAGGTCAACTCCCAGTCGCTTGGGTGCAGTCATCGGGTCGTCCAGGCAACCGGGAAAGGAACATAAGGCGAAGCATGAACATCATACTGATCCGCGACGGCCACTCTCCGGCCCGCTGTCTCCGACTGAACCAGGCCAGCAATCTGGCCGCCATCGCCTGCGTCGCCGCCGTCGTACTCACGGTCTTTGGTGGATTGTGCTTCGCGATCGGGCGCTATTGGGGCGACGCTGCGGGCATTTCGCGGGCAGAAATCGATGGACTGCGTGATGCGTTGACGCAGCAGCAGTTGGCGCTGCAGGACACCAGCAGCCGCGCCGATCGCGATCTGCAGGCCCTGGCGACCGAACTGGGCAAGCTGCAGGCCGAGGCGATGCGTCTGAACTCGCTCGGCCAACGTCTGACGCGACTGGGCGGCATTGAAGACGGTGAGTTCGATTTCAACGCTGAGCCCGCCGTGGGCGGCCCCGAAATGCCGGCCCTGGATGCCGACAGTCTGGTGTCGGGACATTTCCAGCAATCGATGGATCAGTTGCGCCAGCAGTTCGCTGTCCAGAACGATCAGCTGCGCGTGCTGGAGTCGCTATTGATCGGTCGCGAGTTGGATACGGTGACGCAGCCGGCCGGGTCACCGATTCGTGGCGGCTACGTGTCTTCACCCTACGGCGTACGGCATGACCCCTTCACCGGGCGCTCGACCTTTCATTCCGGCATCGATTTTGACGGCCCCCGTGGCGGCGACATCCTCGCGGTCGCCAGCGGCGTGGTCACCTGGTCCGGTCGCAAGCCCGGCTACGGGCTCGTCGTGGAGATCGATCACGGCAATGGCTATCTGACTCGCTACGCGCACAACGAAAAGAACCTGGTCGACGTGGGAGATCGCGTCGACGCTGACCAGGTCATCGGTCTGATCGGTTCAACCGGTCGTGCGACCGGTACCCACGTGCATTTCGAACTGTGGCAAGACGGCAAACCGGTCAATCCTTCCAAGGTAACCAAGGCCATCCGCGGCCAGGGTTAAGCAGCGGGACTCGGCAAGCACTCGCGGTTGGATTCCCACCAGCGCAGGGGCGTTCGGTTGCGTGCCTGATCCCGCTCATTCAAAGCGCGAGTTGTCAGAGCGCCAATCGTTGCGACGGCCAACAGCATGGCAGGCATGACCGGTCTCGCGACTCGCTGATCAAACATCTCTGTCGGTGGCGCCCCAGCGCCGCATGGGTCTCGAACACGGGTCTCACAGGTGAGCCAATGTGCGCCGCGAGCCTGGGTCAGGCTTGATTTCTCCGACATCGGCCCCAACACTTGCCGGTCCTCGCGAACCGCCGGCTCTGCATTAGACAATGTGACCTGAGTGCCGCACTGCCGGAGGGTTGTCTGATACGACCTTTCCGATTCGACCGGCACCGGTTTTCTGGCGCGCGCCCCCCATTTCAGACCGAATCCTTTGCCCATGTTCAATGCCGTCCTGACCAAGATTTTCGGCTCGCGAAACGAACGTATCGTTCGCGGCCTGCGCAAGAATGTCGCCAAGATCAATGCGCTCGAGCCGGAGTTCCAGGCCCTCAGCGATGAGGCACTGAAGCAGAAGACGGTCGACTTCCGGGCCCGCATCGAGCAGGGCGAAACACTGGATCAGCTGCTACCGGAAGCTTTTGCAGCGGTCCGTGAATCTGCCCGCCGCACGTTGGGACTGCGCCACTACGACGTGCAGCTGATCGGCGGGATGGTGTTGCACTCGGGCAAGATTGCCGAGATGCGGACCGGTGAAGGCAAGACCCTGGTGGCGACCCTGCCGGTCTATCTCAACGCGCTCAGCGGCAAGGGCGCTCACGTGGTCACGGTAAACGACTACCTGGCCCGGCGAGATGCGGGTTGGATGGGCCCGGTCTATGCGGCGCTGGGGATGAGCGTGGGTGTCGTCGTGCCGGGTCAGCGCCATGACGAGAAGCGGGCGGCCTATGCCTGCGACATTACCTACGGCACCAACAACGAGTACGGTTTCGACTATCTGCGCTCGAATATGGCCTTTACGGCTGGCGAGCGCCTGCAGCGCGTCCTCAACTTCGCGATCGTCGATGAGGTTGACTCGATTCTCGTCGACGAGGCCCGTACGCCGCTGATCATCTCCGGTCCGGCCGA
>JAWLAT010000050.1:0-16586 GCA_041395325.1 Lysobacterales bacterium | reverse complement strand
CGGCGACCCGTCCGGTGCTGGCCGAGCTCGGTCTGCAGCCGCGCGGCTATGCGCTGCTGACCCTGCATCGCCCGGCCACGGTCGATGATCCGCTGCTGCTCGAACCGCTGTTGCGGCGCCTGCATGCGCTGTCTGGCGAACTGCCGATCGTCTTTCCGGTGCATCCCCGCACCCGCGGCCGCATCGAGGCCTTCGGTCTGGGCGATCTGCTGAACGAACAGCGACCCGCCCGCGGATTGTTCATCACCGAACCGCTGGGCTATCTGGATTTTCTCGCCTTGACGATGCAGGCACGGCTGGTCGCCACCGACAGCGGCGGCTTGCAGGAGGAGACCACCGTACTCGGCGTGCCCTGCCTGACCCTGCGCGACAACACCGAGCGACCGATCACCTGCAGTGAAGGCACCAACGTGCTGATCGGCCGCGATCCTGACCGGCTGGAGGCCGAATTCCGCCGCGCCCTCAACGCCGATCCCACGCAGGCCAGGGTGCCGGAGCTGTGGGATGGCCGCGCGGCGGAGCGAATCGTGGCGGTGCTGGCGGGGGAGCGGGCCCAGTAGCTTTGGCGTGCCGCGCAACGCGCTTCGGAGTGCGGCGCAACGCGCTTTGGCGTGCCGCGCAACGCGCTTTGGAGTGCGGCGCAACGCGCCGCTTTGGAGGCTTTTCGCGACTCGGCTTCTACCTGCGAGCTCTTGAGCGCGCGGCCAAGAGCCTCCAAAGCGGCGATGCTCGCCGCACTCCAAAGCGGCGATACTCGCCGCGCTCCAAAGCGGCGATACTCGCCGCGCTCCAAAGCGGCGATGCTCGCCGCGCTAGAACCGATTCCCACTGCCGTTCAGCGCCTTTTCTCTTTCAATCTGACGGTCAATGGCGCGCAATTCTTTCGCCAATCGCAATAAAACTCTCCCTGAATCAATCACTTCAACATTCGTCATTGGATAGTGCCAGTTCCGCCGCGCTCTGTTATTGTTGAGCGCTCATGTCGCACCGCAGCGCGTGGTGCCAAGGTCCCGAACGGGGGTACGGGATGCTGGAAGCGATGCCCAAGATCGCCTGGATGGCACTGGCCAGCGTGCTGGCCGCCGTCGCTATCCCGCTGCTGGCACCGCTGGCCAAGCGCGTCGGGCTGGTCGATCACCCGCATGGACACAAGACCCACCGCCGCAGCGTGCCGCTGGTCGGTGGCCTGGGTGTGTTCCTGGCCGTGGGTATCGTTGCCGTTCCTGCCGGGGTGGTGTCGGTGGCCGGCTGGCCCTGGGTCATCGCCGTGCTGGCGATGCTGACGCTGGGCGTAGTCGATGATCTGTCGCCACAGAGTGCGCGGGTGCGTTTCTTCTGGCAGGGTGCGGTGGCGCTGTTGCTGATCTACGGCGCCGGCCATCGATTGTCCGACCTGGGTGATCTCTTCGGCACCGGCACCCTGACCGCCGAATGGCTGGCGGTGCCCTTCACGGTCTTCTGCGTGGTCGGCGTCATCAATGCCTTCAACATGATCGACGGGCTGGACGGCTTGTCCGGCTCGCTGGCGCTGATCAGCCTGATTGCGGTGGCCTATCTGGCCGCCTTCGCCGGACATTCCACGGCGGCTCTGGCGGTATCCCTTCTGGCCGGTGCGCTGGTTGGTTTCCTCGCCTTCAACTGGCCACGACGCGAGGGTGCACCGGTATTCCTGGGTAACGGCGGCAGCCTGGCGCTGGGCACCGTGCTGGGCTTTTTGTTCGTCGATCTGTCGCAGATGCCCTATCGCGCCTTCGCCCCGGTCGTGGCGCTGTGGTTGTTCGCGATTCCGCTGATCGACACTGTCTCGGTGATGCTGCGCCGGCTGCAGGAGGGCGTCTCACCCTTCCAGCCCGATCACAACCATGTCCATCATTTGCTGCTGCGCGCCGGCTTCTCCGGCCACCAGACCCTGCTGTTGTTGATAGCACTGACCACCGCCTGTGTCGCCGTCGGCGTGCTCGGTCAGCGACTGGACTGGCCCGAGCCGGCCCTCGCACTGGGCTTTGTGCTGATGGCGCTGGTCTATCACGGCTGGGCACTGCAGGCCGTGCGTCGCAACCGCCTGCTGGGTCGTCCGCTGGCGGCGCGGGTGCGTCGCTAGGGCGTAGCTCAGAGCTCCACAGGCCCCTGCATTGCCTGAGCAGGCGACAGGCTTCACCCCTGGGACCGCGGGCGTCCCGCCCGCAAAGGGTCGCACTCGCTGGCGACTAGCCTCAGGCTCGCCCGAAACCTGATAATCGATGTGGTCCCCATGTGGGAGCGAGCTTGCTCGCGACGCGCCCAGTCGCGGTTGGCGACACGGCGGTTTGAGGCGGTGTCGTGCTGGGGCCCGATGCTTTGGTCAAACCACCCAAATCCCCGCAAACCGAGGCCTGACGCGTCGGCTGCAAGCAGCCTCCCACGTGGCGCTATTGGCACTGGCAATCCCCGTCGGCGGCAAATCAGTCAGGCACTGACAGAACAAGCAACGCTGAATCGTGGCCAGACCGCCCTCCTGCCTCGCACCCGCCCTCGCCAGCTGGCATCCTTCACCACCCCCACCTTGTGACAGCCAGGATCGATGGTTTCCTCCCTCAAGGACGCCCTGCTGCAGGCCGGCCTCAAGCCGGCGCCCAAGCCCGAAGCCGACACCAGGCCCCGGTCTGAGCAGAACAGACCAAGCGGCGGTCGTGCCCGCCAGTTCGGCAAGGGCCGACCAGGCGCGCCCGGCAAGTCGCCAGCGCCGGGCAGGCCGGGATCGGCGGGCAAACCGGCGCAGCCCGGCAAGCCCAAGCGCATTGATCCACAGGCCCTGGTCGACGCCGAACAGGTCTCGCTGGCGGCCGCCTACAAGGCCCGCCAGCAGGCCGAGCAACGCGAATTGGCCCAGGCCAAACGCGAGCGCGAAGCGGCTGCTGCGGCCAAGCGAGCGCGCCAGGCAGCAGCCGAGAAGCTGCTGGAAGGCCAGTCGCTGAACGTCGCCGACGCCGAGGATTCGCGCTACTTCGAATACGGCCGCAAGATTCGCCGGCTTTACGTCACGCCCGAGCAGAATCAGGCCCTGACCGAGGGGCAACTGGGCATCGTGCAGATGAAAGGCCGCTTCCACCTGGTCAGCGCCGTTATCGCACTGGCCATTCGCGAGGCCGCACCGGAGTACTTCGCGCTGCTGCTGGAGGGTGAGGCACAGGTGAGAGACGAAGAAGACCAAAGAATGGATTGACCACAAAGGACACAAAGGACGCGAAGGAAAGCGATTGAGATGGAAGAGCGGTGTTCGGGCGAGTCGACAGATCTTCGCGCTGAAAGGGCTGCGAAGGCTGTGCTGGATGCGGCCTTCCGGGTGCACTCGGAACTGGGACCTGGGCTACTGGAATCGGTGTACGAGAGCTGCCTGGCCTGGGAGCTGGAGTCGGTGGCTGTGCCTTTCGAGCGGCAGCTGGTGCTGCCCGTCCGCTACCGCAACCTTGATTTGGACGCCGGCTTGCGTTTGGACCTGCTGATCGATGATTGCCTGATCGTCGAGGTCAAGGCGGTCGACAGCCTGAGCGAAGTCCACCGTGCCCAGCTGCTGACCTACCTGAAGCTCGCCCGCAAGCGACTCGGGCTATTGCTGAACTTCAACGTCACCCACTTGCGCCAAGGCATCCGCCGCGTGGTGCTGTGAGGCGTTGCGAAAGGAATGGATTAACCACAATGGACACGAAGGACACGAAGGACACGAAGGAAAGCAGTAGAGATGGGAAAAGCCCTGTTCATGCCTTGATGTCAGCCTCGGCGACGCCGTCATCGCCGACGCCTTTCTCGCCCTCAACCCGAACAAGGCAGCGCTGGGTCACCTCGCAGGCCGCCAGACCGCGCCAAGCCCGCTCTACCTTTCAACGCTCTTGCTTTCCTTTGTGTCCTTCGTGTCCTTTGTGGTTAACGCTCTGAATGCTCTTGCTTTCTTCCACAGGACGACCCATGCGCTCCACCAAGGCCACCATCCACCTCGGTCATCTGCGTCACAACTTCGCCGTGGCGCGGGGGCTGGCGCAGGGGGCGCGCGTCATGGCGGTGGTCAAGGCCAATGCCTATGGCCATGGCCTGGAGCGGGTGGGGCTGGCACTGGCCGATGCCGACGCCTTCGGCGTGGCGACGATCTCCGATGCACACCGTTTGCGCAGCGCCGGCCTGAGCCAGCGCATCGTGCTGCTGTCGGGCTTCGACGAGCCCGGTGATCTGCCGGAGTTGCGTGCGCTGGGCGTCGATGCGGTCGTCCATCACGCCAGTCAGATCGAACTGCTTGAAGCCGATTTCGGCGGACCGCCACTGCGAGTCTGGCTGAAGATTGACAGCGGCATGCACCGATTGGGCCTGCCCCCCGCACAGGCCAGGCGCGCCTGGGAGCGCTTGCGTGGCTGCGCATCGGTGGCACCGGAGATTGTCTTGATGACGCATCTGGCCAGCGCCGACGTGCCAGAATCGGATCAGACGGCGAGGCAACTGGCGCGCTTTGAGGCCGCGGTGGACGGCTTGTCTGGTCCGCGCAGCATCGCCAACTCGCCCGGCCTGCTCAATGTGCCTGCCGCCCGCGCCGACTGGGTGCGACTGGGCGGGCTGCTGTACGGGTTGTCGACGCACGAGCACAAGGTTGGTGAGGACTATGGGCTGAAGCCGGTGATGAGCCTGGACAGCAAACTGATCGCCATCAACGAGGTCCCGGCCGGCGAGTCCATCGGCTATGGCGCCAGTCACCGCTGCGCAGCGGCCACCCGCGTCGGTATCGTGGCCATCGGCTATGGCGATGGCTATCCCCGCCATGCACCCGGCGGCACCCCCGTGCTGGTCCGAGGCACGCGCTGCCCCACGCTGGGTCGGGTCTCGATGGATCTGCTGGCGATCGACCTGAGTAGCGTCCCCGACGCCAGCTGGGTGACCCGGTGCGGCTGTGGGGCGTCGGCCTGCCGGTCGAAATCGTCGCTCGCCAGGCCGAGACCATCTGCTATGAGCTGAGCTGCGGTGTCACGCGCCGAGTGTTGTTTCTGGAAGACAGTGCTGCGACCGGCTAGCTCCAACTCTCTCCTGCCAGTGGCATTTCAGCATCGCCGCGGGAAGTCCGCTGTGGTCATTGCGACCGAGGGCGTGCAGAAATTCACACCTGCTGATCGGCTGGTCGGTCGCTGCGAAGGGCGACAACACCGCAATCAGACGAGCAGTGAGATCCTGCAACTACATCTAAAGATGGTGTTTTCGCTGCCTGACGATTGCACAGACGCCATGCTAGGGGGATCATAGACGGCACGATGGCCGTCCATCTTGCGTTACTTTAGGGGAATGGGGCAGTGCGAATGCCATCGATGATCTGAAAATCGTATGGCGAAAATGAGTTCGGTTGCAGGTGGAGTGGGCTATGAGAGCGAGTTTGCGTAGTGCGGTTGGCTGTCTGGATCATTCACTCATGCGCTGGATAGTCGCCAGCCTGATCTTGCTTGGTGGACCGGCGCAGGCCCAACTGACCGGCACGATCCACACCTACGAGGTGGCATCGAGCGTGGCCATTCCGCAGGCCACCGCAACGTGCGCAACTACCGCGACCCACACGTTCGTGGTCCCCAGTGCCGATGCCTTCCAGGTCGGGACAATTGGAACCATCGCTGTTGGGGTTCAGATCTCGCATGCAGATCGCGACAATCTAAGGCTGACTCTCGAGCCGCCTACCGGAGCGGCGTTTACGCTGGTTGCGAATGCTGGCAATAACAACATCGCCAATTTGAATGTGATGTACACCTCTCAGAACGACAACATTGCGCCAGACGTCGCGCAGGCTTTGGACGATCTCGATCTGGATCCTCTGAGTGTCGCCGGTGATACCGTGCACTTTCCACGTTTGGCCACACAGTCCAATCTCACTCGCAGCCCGACTTTCTCTTCGGTCGGGACCTGGACCCTTCGGGTGTGCGACAGCACAAACAACGGCGTTACTGGGAGTTTGCTGCGTTCTCGGCTGGTGCTTCGCAACAATGCCGGTACAGCCGGTGCGGTCTGCGGCAACCGTTTGACTTACAACTGGGGCGACAATGGCAACAACGTCGATTTTGTCACCGCATCGATTGGCGGAGTAACCATCAGTGACGGCGGCAACTCCGGCAATCCGCCGGGTGACAGCCGTACCAGCTACCAGACCTGCAATACCGGCACCAACACAACTGCTCCCTGCCGCGCGCAGAGCGGCGGCGACACGGGCTATTTCAACTTGTCGATGGATGCTTCTGGCGGCGATTCAGAGGCCACTGCCGAGCGCTCGACCTTCAACTTCAGTACCCCGGTGCTGGGACTGCAGTTCGCCATGGGGGACCTGGATCGGCGAACCAGCGGCAACGACTACGAGGACTCGACCCGGGTACAGGGCTTTGGGCCGTCGCCGGGCAATGCACGGCAACGCTATCAGATGACCATCACCAATAACGCTCAGCTGAGGGTCTTCGGTGACTGGGCCGAGGCCAATCGCACTGAGGCGCAATGTTGTGCCGACAGCGACAATAACGGCAATGTCACCTTCGAGTTTGATCGGCCGGTCAGCCAGCTGGTGGTGCAGTATGGCCAGAGCAACGAACCGGCGACCGATCCAGATATCCAGTACACCTCGGTCAATGACCTCAGCTTCTGCGCCTTTGATTGGGGCGATGGGCCCAGCAGCTACGGCACGCTGGATGCCAACAACGGACCACGCCACGGACTGGGATTGCGTGAAACGCTGTTCATCGGCTCAGGAATGCCAGATGGCGAGACTGATGCGCTCACCTCATCCGGTGCCACCGGCGACGACACCCTGTTGGCCGACGAGGGCAGCGCCTCGATCACCTTCCCACCAGCGCGGGTGGCCAATCAGGGCTGGGTCTGCGGAGCCTACACGACCAACCCCGCGACCAACGAGTATTGCGTGACGGTGCAGGTCACGAACACCAGCGGCAGCACCGCCCAGTTGGTGGGCTGGATCGATTTCAACAACAATGGCACTTTTGACGCGGGCGAACGATCGCTGCCAGACTTGGCTTCGACCTCTGGCAGTTTCGCCACCGGCAATATTCCCGATGGCTCGAACAACATCAGCGCCGTGCTGGTGTTCCTGCCCAGTGTTGACCCGATCCCCAACAACACCAACCCGAGCATGGTTCGTTTGCGACTGACGACCGATACGAGCACTGGGTTCTTCAGCGATCCCTCTCACCTGGGTTTGGCGGCCAACGGCGAAGTTGAGGACATCGCCATTCCGATCAACACGCTGCCGGTGACGCTGGCTGGATTCAGTTCCGTACGGTTGGCAGATGGGTCGCTGCTGGTGCGCTGGAGCGTTGCGACCGAGGCCGGCACGTTTGGCTATCGCGTGCTGCAGGGCGACGCCGCTGGTGCCAGCCTCGACAGTCAGGCGCCGATCACGCCGGCCCACGCCGTGGACTCGTTGGAGCCACAGCACTATGAGTTCGCGCTGAGCAGCCGCAGCGATGCGCCGCTGTATCTGGAAGAACTGTCGGCGGCCGGGCTTAGCGAGCGTTTCGGCCCCTTCGCTGTTGGCAAGAGCTGGGGCGAAACGCTCAGCTTCAGCGCGCCTCCGTGGGGACTGGCCCGTAACGAGCGTGCGACGGCCGCTCGCCTGGAAGCCGCGGCGCGGCTGGGACGGCAGCAAATTCTTGGCCAGGCCAGTGCCGAGATCCTGGTCGATGCCACCGGCTTGCAGCGCGTGGCAGTCGCCGACCTGATCGCCGCCGGAATCGACTTCGGTCCGGTATTCGCCAGCGCTGTGCAATTGCGCCGCGGCCAACAAACCGTGCCCTTCCGCATCGACGGTGATGGTCGCTTCGTGGCCGGCAACTTTGTCGAGTTCTATGGCGAGGCGGTGAGCGGGAGCCAATACACCACAACTCGGCCGTACGTGTTGCAGGCTGGCAATGGACTGGTCTGGGATCAGGAGGACGCGGCACCGACTGCGCCTCAGGTCACCGACGCCTGGTCCAAGCAGTTCGTGCTGGACGCCGATCGCTACTACAGCTTCTCCGCACCTACCGATCCCTGGTACCACGACACGGTGCAGCGCAACGGCGCCAGCGGTGGCAAGAGCTTCACGCTTGACCTGAGCGGTCTGCGTGGCGGCTCGGCCACCTTGATTCTGGATCTCTGGGGTGGTGTCGATTTCGCCACGCCCGGTGATGACCACCGCTATCAACTCTCGCTCAATGGTGAGGTCCTGGGGGAGCGCAGCTTCGATGGTGTCAACGCTCATCGTTCCAGTTGGGAGATTGACGAGTCCCTGTTGGTCGAGGGTGCCAACACGGTCAGGATTGACCTACTGCCGACAGCCAACACCATCGACATCCTTCGGGTCGAGTCGGTGTCCATCATCGCCTTGGCCGAGTTGCGGGCCGCGGACACGCAGACCGCCCGCAAGCCAGGTGATCTGCGTCCGCACTACGATGGCATCAGTCATCTGTCCTTCGAGGACAGCGACCCGGCGGTCGAGTGCGGCCCCGCCTGCAGTCAGGTTGCCGTTGTCGGCCTGCCGAATCCCGATGTGCTGGCACTGCGATTGAGTGATCGCGGCGGCGCGCTGTTACAGGGCGTGGCGGTAGAGGCGGTTGACGGCGCCTGGCGGGCGCGGCTGCGGGTGCCGAGTTTCTTCGGTGGTGGCGACGGCGTCAGCGTTGAAGGTGGCCAGTTGATCGTGGTCAGTCGCAGCCAGGCACACCTGCCGGCTGTGCGACCAGCAGCCAATCATGTCCATCCGCTACAAGGTGGACCGGCGCAGTTGCTGGCGCTGGCACCCTTCCGCTTTCTCGCTGACGTCGAGCCGCTGCTGCAGGCACGGCGCAGTGAGGGCCTGAGTGCCCGTGCAGTCGATCTGGCTCAGATCTACGCGCATTACAGCGAAGGGATCATCGATCCGCTTGCCATCAAGCGTTTCCTGGCGGAGGCCCGCACGGCCTTGGGAACCGACTATGTGCTGCTCGTCGGCGGCGACACCTACGATTATTTCGATCGGCTTGGATTGGGCAGTGTCAGCGATCTTCCGACCCTGTACGGACCGACCCACCCAGTCGTTCGCCACGCACCGCTGGACGATCTGTATGCCGATGTCGACAACGATGGCCGCAGCGATCTGGCGGTCGGGCGCTTCCCGGTGCGTACCAGCGCGGAACTGCAGTCGGTGGTCGACAAGTCCTTGAGTTTTGGCCAGGCAAACATGGGTCCGTTGGGACTGTTTGTCGCCGAACGCAGCAATCCAGCCGAGGGCGTCGACTTCGATAGCGAACTCGACCAGGTCGTCTCCACTCTATCGGCCGATTGGCAAGTCAACGCCAGCCGGGTTTATCTGGATGAATACGCCGTCGGGAGCCCGGGCACGAGCGCAGCGCGCGCCGATCTGATAGCCGGGATCAACCAGGGCGTCGCGCTGGTCAGCTATTTCGGTCATGGTTCGCCGACCATCTGGTCACGCGAACAGCTGCTGCAGGCGACGCAGATTCCGTCTCTGCTGAGCAATGCCGTGGCGCCGGTGGTCAGCGAACTGGGCTGCTGGGGTGGATTCTTCGTCGCTCCGCAGTACAACACGATGGCGCACGGCTGGCTCAATGTCGGTGGCAAGGGTGCTTCCGCCTTGTTCGCGTCCGGTGGCTTGACTGAACATCACAGTGATCGGCGGATGGCTGAGACCTTGCTGCCCTTGCTGACCAACCCCGGTGTGCGTATCGGCGATGCCTTGCGCCAGGCCAAACAGGTACTGCATGCGGGCGAGCCAGAACTGTCCGATGTACTGCGCGGCCTGACCTTGTTTGGTGATCCAACGCTGCGGATGCCCCAATTACTGCAGATTTCTACGCAGTAGGGCGGTGCAGACAGCAAGTTGAGCGATCCGACAATCGCGCCGAGCCGGCGCGATTGTCGTTCTCTGGCCAGCGCGTGGGTTCAGTTTGCTGGCAAGTCGAACGACTCAAAGCCGTCACTAAGCAACTCGGCGCCTGGAATCGGTGCTTGCAGGACGATCGCATCGTCCTCGCCTTGCTGTAGCCGAACGGCAATCGAGCCGAGCCCAGGCGGTAGGTCACTGTCAAAGCCGACGCTGATCAGGTTGCCCCAGCGCAGCTCGGCGCCGGCGGTCGGAGCAGTCCAGCTCAGTTGGTTACCGTTGCGGATGGCTGGCCAGTCGTTGCCGGGATCGGCGTCACCGTCGGCGTAGCCGATCGAGCTCAGGCCCACGGCAGCGTCGATGGACAGCTGCAAGCCGCCCAGTCCATGCGTGTTGAGGATGCGCAGATTGGGGGCATTGCCCTCGGTTTGCGCGATCGCGTGGTCGAGATTGGCCAGTACATAGCGGTAGTGCCAACTGGACGGACCGAGCTGGTCGACCCTTGCGGCCAGCAGCCACTCACCATCGCTCAGGCGCACGCGGCGATACCAGCGTACAGCGTCGGGACTGCCGACCGTGCTCAACCAGCGCAAGGCCATGGGCGCGGGCTGCAACTGGGCGTCCACAAAGCTCAAGGTCCAGATGCCACCACTGAAACTCGGCTGCACTTCACGCTGCCCCATGGTGTTGTCGATGTTCACATCGTCACGCACCACATACCAGGCATCGGCGAAATAGCGGGCGCCGGGGTGCATGGCCGTATCCAGTGCCGATTCGCGAACCACCATCCGGTGGGTGTAGGGATCGGCACCGGTGGGGTCCTCGTCGCCATCACAATCGGGATCGAAGACCGAACCGCAGCGACCCCACAGGCCGGCCGCTGGCAGCAGTTCGCTGCGTGGCCCGAGGAACAGGGCGCTGTCATTGGTGCCGACCGAATAGACATCCGAGCAGTTGGGATAGAGCACGTTGTTGGCGGTTGCTGGCGGCGGCGGCGAGCAACCCAATGTGCAGCCGTTGTTGATGGTCACAAAGGCATGCTTGAGCCCGGAGCGGCCGATTTGGCGCAGGGTGCCGTCGGCATCCAGGCGGTAGAGATTCCAGATCAGGAAGGGGTGCTGATCATTGTCGTACGGTGGAAACTGGCCCAGGAACTGGCGATACCAGGGCACATCGGCGGCGTCTGCGCTGCCACTGTTCTGCAGCTGAGCATCGGGCGCCAGCACTACCTCGCCCTCGGTGCCGCCGGGGCCATCGCAACTGTCCATCGGTTGTGCCAGCTGGCGGCAGCGCAGGAACCGCGGCGCGGTCATGGCGATCAAATGCACATCGGCCTGATACCGACCCAGTGAGAGATTGCCGGGATCGATCGGCGTGTTCGGCCAGCGCGGCGGCACGGGACAGCCGAGCGCGGCATCAACGGAGCCGCGGTCGAGCGCTGGTCCGAACTGCTGCAGTCGAAAACTGCCGATGACGCTGGCCAAGGGTTGATCGACCAGTTCCGGCGCGCTCAGCCAGTCGGCCAACGCCGGACCTGCCCGCAGCTCGGCGCCGCTGTAGTCCAGATGTCGACGATCCGCACTCATGCGCGGGTGACCGGCCCCCAGCCACAGCCAGTCAGCCCCGTTCGCATCACGCCAGCGCCAGCGCAGCGCATCCAGTGCCTGCAGGTGCAGATCAAGACGCAAACGCTGCGTCGGCCTGCCAGCGATCTGGTGGTCAAACTGCCAGGTCACGGTGCCAGCGAATGCCCCGGCAAATCCGTCGAAGCGTCCAGGGTGGGCCAGGACCGCGGCATCAGCTGACGGCAGATGGAGGTAGACGCCTTCCTGAGCCGGTTCGAATTGGCCGGCAACCGTGATTCGCAGCCCGGTTCCCCGCAACACATCGGGATGCCACAGTAGCCACAGCTGCGCTTCCTGTACGGATGTGGCAGACAGGGCAGGCCCTTTTTCGGGCGTTGCGGTCAGGCTGCTGCAGAAGGTGCTGGTCAGCAGCAGGGCGAGTACAGCCGCCCAGGTGGCCGAGCTACTGCCAAAACACCGACTCAGAATGTGAAAGCGCTCATTCATTGATATGAAGCATCGGTAACTTTTTGTCTCTTCACGCGACTTCTATTCACCATTGACACCTGAATGCGCCACCGTTAGCGGGCCTTTGACCCCCGGGTTGCGTCCATGCGCGTATCGATAGCGTTTATTTTCCTCGCCTCTACGTCGCTGCATGCGGCCATCACGGGCACGGTTTACCGTGACATCAATCAGAACGGCGTGCAGAACCCGCCTGAACCCGGTGTGGCCGGGATCTCGGTGCGGGCCTATTCCAGCGCCAATGTGCTGGTTGCGCAATCGGTCTCGGGTGCGACCGGGAGCTACAGCCTGGCAACCAGTGCGGGCAACTACCGTATCGAGTATGACCGACCCAGCTTTCTGCAGGCGGCCGGGGGCACGCTTAGCAGCAATGTGCGCTTTGCCGCCGATGGCGCCACCGGCGTCAATCTGGCGTTGGCCAATCCCACCCAATATTGCGAAGCAGGGACGTTCCAGGGCTTGAGCCTGCCGCGGGTTCAGGTGGCGCAATTCACCCAGGGTCAGCGCGGCTTCTCGGCTACCCAGCGCGCACTGGGCACCTATGCCTACAACATCACCCCGACCGGCTCACCGGCAGCCGAAAGCGCCGATGTGGACGCCATTTTGGGTGATATCGGCTCGGTTTGGGCGGTGGCGCACCATCGGCGCTCGAACTATCTGCTCAGCGCCAGCTTCTTCCGCCGTCACACCGAACTGGGGCCGGGCCGTGGCGCCGGCACCAACAACACCGGCGTGATCTATGTGGTCGATCCAGGCACCAACACTGCGACCGCCAACACCGCCAAGGTCTTTGCCGACATCAACCAGATCGCCGGCTCGGCCATCGCCGGTGCAGCCCCGCGGCCCAATCCGGTCCCGGCCAACTACAACTTCTTCCACGACACCGGCAATGGCACCACGACGACGACCGCGACCGAGTTGTTTCGGGCCGTCGGCAAGATCGGCCTGGGCGGCATGGATCTGTCGGAGGATGGCAACACGCTGTATGTGATCAATCTGGGTGATCGCCAGCTGTATCAGTTCGACGCAGCGGTCCTGAACAGCCGCCCGGCCTTGACCTCACCACAAACGCCGCTGGTCAGCAGCTTCAAGAACCCGCCGGTGCCGATCCCGACTGGTGTCTGCGCCAATCCGGTCGATGCACGGCCCTTCGCCAGCAAGTTTGTCGATGGATTCCTCTACGTGGGTGTGACCTGCACCGCCGAATCGACGGTGCCAGTGCTGCCGCCGACCGCCACCACAGGTTCGACCAGTCGCGGCGATCTGTCACAGCTGCGCGCGTTGGTCTGGCGCTTCAACCCGGCCACGCAGTCCTTCGACAATGCGCCCGGTATGCCGGTCAATCCGGTCATCAATTTCCCGCTGGACTTCCCCCGCGGCTGCATTCAGCCGGTGCAGTTCGGCAACGGCTTGCCCAGCCAGAGCGTGGCCAACCAGGGTGGCGCCTGCAACCCGACCGGCGCCGGCATCGATTCGCGCGGTGCCTGGCAGCCCTGGCAGCCGAATTGGCAGGTGATTTTCTCCAACCTCACGCCCGGCAATATCCAGAACGATCCCTTCTATATCGAGTATCCGCAGCCGTTGTTGACGGACCTCGAGGTGGACGGCGTGGGTGCACTGATCCTGGGCTTCCGCGACATCAACGGTGACAAGGTCGGCTATTGCTCTGGTTCACCGAACACCGGCGAAGGCAGCGTGCCGGGTACCGATCCGGCCTATCCGAACTGCGCGGCCAGCGGCACGGTCGGCAATCCGGCCGGTACCCATCGCGGTAACGGCGAGGGTGACATTCTGCGTGCCTGCGGTACGCCGCAGACGGGCTGGACGCTGGAATCCGGCGGCGTTTGTGGCGGCGTGGCGGCCAACAATCCGCTGCCGACCATCGGCGGTACCGCGCCGGCCAATGGCCAGGGCCCAGGCAATGGCGAGTTCTACTGGTCCGACTCCGGGCCCAGTGGCCTGGATAACGCTACTGGCACGCCGGGCGCGGGCTTGGGCTATGTCAGCGGCCAGAATGGTCACGGCGAGACGACAATGGGCGCGCTGGCACTGGTGCCCAACCCCAACTTCAACCTGGTGGCGAGCGGGACACCCGGCTCGTTTGTGATCACCACGATGATCGATGCGCGCGGCTATTACGACGGCGGCATGATCTGGATGAACAATGCGACGGGCCAGTCCGGCAAGCGCATTCGTGTGTACAACGAGAATTTCCTAGCCGGCGGCAAGTCCGGAGGCTTGGGTGATCTGGAACTGATGTGCCCGCCGGCGCCGACGCAGATTGGCAACCGGGTCTGGAACGATGCCAACGGCAATGGCATCCAGGATCCCGGCGAAGCACCCATCTCCGGTGTGACGGTCGAAGTGTGGAGCACGGCCAATGCCTTGTTGGGCCGCACCAGCACCAATGCCAGCGGCGAGTGGTATATCAACTTCAGCGTCGGTGCCACCGATGGCAGCAACACCGACGCTAACATCATCCTGCCCAACCCCTATGAGAGCGCCTATCGGCTTTATCTGCCGCAGTCGCAAACCGGCGCCAGCGGCAGCACCACCGGCGCCAGCGGTGCGCTCAGCGGCCTGACCGCCACCACCCCGACCGCTGATCTGTCCGTGGGCGGCAACGTGCGTGACAGCAACGGTGTGGTTCAGTTTGATCCTGACGGTGGCGGTGCGCAGCTTGGGCGCGTGGGTGCCAACTTCAGCCTTGCTGGCATGGGCGAGACCGATCACAGCCTGGATTTCGGTTTCCGGCAGATCGGCGGTACCAGCGTCAATCCAGGTATCCAGATCGACGATGGCCAGTTGCAATGCGGCAACTCGCCGCGGGTTTACACGATCACCATCAACAATCCGGCCAGCGGCAGTGCCGCCTTCACCGGACTGCCTTTTGCCGTCAGCTATCCGGGCAACATCAGCCCGACCAGCTGGACCTGCAGTGGCAGCGGCGGCGCCACCTGTTCGGCCGCGAGCGGTTCTGGCAATCCGGCAGCAACCCTGCAGATCAGCTCGATGCCGGTCAATTCCACCGCCACGATTGCGATGACCGTCAACGAGAGCCCGGCCTGCAGCAATGCCAGCGGCAATGTGGTGCTGACCGCCAGCATCCCGCAGCGTTGGGGTACTTTCCAGGACACCAACATGGCCAACAACTTCGACGATGACGTCGATGTGCCCACCGGTGATCTGTCGATCCTGCTGCAGAATCCCGGCGGCCAGTATTGCCCTGGTCAGACCTCAATTTACACCTTGGTCGTCAGCAATGCCGGGCCGGCGACTGCTGCCAACGTGGGCGTGACGATGCCGTTGCCCGATCCCCCCTACAACCCGGGCCTGACCAGCTGGTCACGCACCGGCGGCACCGGCACCGTGGTCAGCGGTTCCTCCGGTATCGCCCCGGCGCTCAACTCGATCGTGACACTGCTGCCGGGCCAGTCGGTGATCTATACGATCCAGGCCTATGTGCGCTCGAATGTCGGCTCGCCCACGCTGACTCAAACTGCCAGCCTGAGCGTGCCGTCGGGCTTCACCGATACCTCGGCGGCCAACAACAACACCCAGGATGTGCGCAGCTTCTGCGGTGATCCGCCGGTCTCAACCTCCTTCTGCGCCGTGCCGGGACAGGACGGGATCCCGGCCGCTGCGATCTCTGGCGTGGTCAATACCTATTGGCAGGGCGAAGCGACCACGGTCGCTGCCGGCACGGCGCCGGGCGGATCCGGCTGTGCGGTGGGCAGCGTGCCCTTGCCGGTCAGCACTCGCTCGGGCGCTGCTGTCAATGTGGCCACCGGCGATCTGCTGCTGATTGTGCAGATGCAGGATGCAGTGATCGATTCGGCCGACAGCGACAACTACGGCGATGGCACTGCCGGTGACACCAACAACGCCGGCGGCGCCACCGACTACGCCAATGTTGGTCGCTATGAATACGTCCGCGCCGCAGCGCCGAATACAGCAACCGGCAGCACCAATCTCTGCGTCAGTGCGGCAGGAGCCAACTCGGGCTTGCTGCAGCAATATCGGCACAACATTTCCGGTATCGGTCGCCGCCAGACCTGGCAGGTGGTGCGCATTCCGCAGTACCAGAACGTGCGCCTGAGTGACTCGGCTGCATTGACCGCGCCGACCTGGAATGGTCGCCTGGGTGGCATCGTCGCTCTGGATGTGGCTAACCAGCTGTCATTCAACAACAGTGGCTCGATCAATGTCGCCGGGCTGGGTTTCCGCGGTGGTCCCAGTACAGCACGCGGTACGGTGATCGGGGGTTCGACAACCAGTTGGCGGAACACCCTGTTGACCCCGTGTCACAACGACAAGGGTGAAGGTCTGGCAGGCACGCCTTCGACGATTGCCGGATTTGGAATCGACTACCCGAACGGCAGCTTCGCCCGCGGTGCGCCAGGCAACGCGGGTGGCGGCGGCAACCTGGGCAGTTGTGGCAGCAACGACAATGATGAAGGCGGTGGCGGTGGCGGTGCTGCTTGCGGAGATGGCGGCTTCGGTGGCCGGCGTGACACCGGCACCGAGAACTCGCGCGGTCGCGGTGGCGGCGACTTTGACGGCGGCCTGAGTGATGCGCAACTGATGCGTAACCGCCTGATCCTGGGTGGCGGCGCAGGCGCCGGGCAGCGCAGCGG
>JAWLAT010000049.1:0-17827 GCA_041395325.1 Lysobacterales bacterium | reverse complement strand
CGACCAGCGCCAGGTCCAGCGGTGCGGCGAGCGTGAACTCGCCCAGGGAGCGCCCGTCCGGCGTGCTGATCGAGGTGCAGCCGCGGGCGATGTTGTGGCGGCTGATCAGCAGAACAAGAACGAAGTCGACGCCATCGCGATGGCTGCCCTCCGGGGTCGGTTGACCGGGCTCGTCGGCGTGGGCCTCGATGCGGAACTGATGCAGCTCCAGCCGCCAGCGTTTGACCGTAGGACGCAACGGGGTGAAGCAGGCCGCCGCCTGGGTCAGCAGCTGCGGCAGGATGGCGCCAGTGCCGATGGACTCGGGAATGGGCTCGAACCAGCGCTCAACACCGCCATTGAGCGGGTTGTATTCGGTGCTCTGGTAGTGCGGCTGGTGCGCAGCGCGCGCCAGATTGCCCGCCGCCCAGTGGTATACCGCATGGCGCCGGCGACGGTAGCGACCCTGGTCGGCCATGTAGCCATCCAGCGGCATCCCCTGCCAGCTGTCGGCGAATTCGGCCCAATCGGCCGACTCAGTCAGGTCGCCCAGCCAGCGGACGCCCTGCGCCGCCGGCAGGAAGCAGAAGCCGCTGTGGACCAGCTCATGCTGGATGGTGGTCAGCGTCTCGGCTGCGCCAGGAATCGGTCGAGGGCAAATGGCGGCAACACCACCGGAAGCGGCCGCCAAGGATAGCGCGCCAGCCCGCGCACCGAGGTCAGCGTGACGTTTCCCGAGGTAAGTCCGGATGCAGCGGAGGCAGTGACGCGTTGGTGATTGCTGCCCTGGATGACGGCGGCTGCAGCTGCGCTTCGCGCTGCCACAACTCGCTGCCATCCCAGGGACTGCCGGCAGGCCCATAGCGGGCCCGGTCGAGCTCCTGCAGCGTCTCGGCCAGCACCGGACCGGCGACCGCGGCGGCCAGTTCCCGGGCGCTACCGGCCTGGCCGCCGCGCAGACGATAGAGGGCCAGGGCGGCGCGTTCGGCCGCAGCTGAATCGCCACGCTTGCAGGCCGCCTGCAATTCCTGCCGCAGCTTGCGCAGGCTGTAGCTGTCGATGGCCGCCGGCGCTGTCGGCGCGCGCTGCGTCCGTGGCTGCAACCACCACAGCGTCAGCGTGGCCAGCCACAGCACCGCGAACAACGCGGTGGTCCACGGCCACAGACTGCCGCTGGCCAGCACGCCGCCCGGCGCTGAGCCCGGCAGATTTGCAGGTGCCAGTGCTGCCGCCGGCGTCGTCGCCGGCGCGACCGCCGCGGCAGCCACATCGATCTCCCGGGCCGGGATCTCGGCCCAGGCCAGTTGGTCCTTGGCCACATCCCACCACGGCACCCGCACCGCAGGCAGCTGCAACGGACCGGCCTGGCCCGGCACGATCGCCAACTTCTGCTCCAGCGTGGCCAGCAGTCGGCCGCCATCCTGGCTGATGCCGCGTGCCGGTTGGTCCGGATAGGCCTGCGTGCCGGCCGGTGCCGTCGTCGGCAGAGGCGGCAAGATGCTCTCGCTGACACCGGCGGCGCGCAGCTGCAGCGTGCGGGTGATCGGCTCGCCGACCCGATAGGGCCCGGCACTGAGCTGTTCGGTTAGACTCAGCTCCCGCGCTGGCAGCCAGTCGGCAGACGGGAACCCGGCGGCGGCGGGACGCACCTGCAGGGCCAGCTCGCGGCTGCGGAAGCTGACCGGCTGCCCGCGGCTGAACATGCCGCCACGACCGGCCCGGCCGGTCAACAACAGCGGACCCAGCGTCAGCTCGCCCGATTGCTGCGGAATCACCGCGTAGCGGCGCTGCAGCACCTGATAGTTGCGACCACCGACCTGACTGGCGTAGATCTCGTCGCGACCGATGCGCGAAACCACCGCGCTGTCGCTGCTGGGTTCGCTCAGACTGCCGTCGCTCAGCGCCACGCCGTAGTACAGCCGCACCGTCAGCGTGATCTGTTGCTGCACATAGGGCTGCTCGCTGTCGGCCTCCAGCAGGATCATGAAGTCCTGCTGTGGGTCGAGCTGATCGCCACTGACCGGTGTGGGTACCACGTCCACCACCGCCGGCTGTGTCTGGTGACCGTCCAGTTGCAGCGCGGGCAACTGCAGACGACCTTCGCGTAGTGGTCGCAACTGCAGTTCCAGCGTGCTGGTGCGCGTAGTGGTGCCGTTGACCATCGAGATCTGCGTGCCGCTGCTGCGCCCCAGCACCTCGAAGTCGCGCTGCAGTGGCGACAGATCCAGCTGATTCAGGTCCAGTCCGATGTCGCTGCTGACGACGACGCCCAGGGTTTCGCCCAGGCTCATCTGGTCGCGCTGGATCTGCAGTTGCAGCGGCTGCGCCAGCGCCGGCAGGGCGAACAGCAGGCAGAGCCAAGCCAGCATTGACTGCAGGGCAAGGCGGCCGGAGCGCCCTTGGGGTCGCGCACGGCGAATCCGCCCGGTGGCTGGTTGACGCGGGCCAGAGCCGACTGTTGCGTGCCTCACCATTGGCTGTCCTCATCCGATTGCGGCTCGGGGTCGGACTGGCGTCGCGACTCGAGCTGGAATTTCCGCCGCAGCAGGCCGCCCGGATCATCCGGGACCCGGCGCAGCCACTGCTCCAGTGCCTGCTGGCGTTGCCGCTCGGCCTCTTCCGGACCCAACTCGCCGCTGAGCACCGGCGCCTGCTGCTGCGCCTCATCGGCGGCTTCCTGCGCTGCCTGAGCCTGAGCCTGAGCCGCAGCCTGCTGATCCTCGGGCTGGCCTTCGGCTTCTTCGCCAGCGGACTGAGCCGCATCGGCGGTTTCACCGTTCTCCTCTTCGCCCGCCGCCGGGTCAGCGGCGTCGCTGCCCGGATTGGCATCCTCGTCACCCTCAGACTCCGACGACGACTCACCGTCCTGGGCGTCGGCTGCTTCCTCATCTTCGCCGGGCGGCTGCGCGCCATCATCGTCCGACGATTCCTGTGGATCCTGGCCGTCCTGTGATCCCTCAGACGATTGGCCGTCGGCGTTCTGTTCGCCGTCGCCCTCTTGCTGGCCATCCTGCTGCTGACCGTCCTGGGAATCCTGACCGTCCTGCTCACCTGAGTCCTGCTGCTGCGAATCCTGCTCGCCCGATTCCTGCTGCGAATCGCTGTTCTCGTCCGACCCTTGGCCCTGCTGGTTCTGGTCCTGCTGCTGTTGCTGGCGCAGCCAGTCCTCGATGGCCTGCAGGTTGGCATTGGCGTCAGCATGTTCGGGGTCGACTTCGAGGGCCGCCCGCAGGGCCGCCATGGCCGCCTCGTACTGGCCTGCCTGGGCCAGCGCCGTGCCTTCGTTGTAGCGCGCCGTGGCATCGCTGCCAGCGGCGAAATGGCGTGCTGCCCGAGCGGGATCGCCGGCAGCCGCCGCAGCGGCGCCGGCCCAGTTCGGGTCGGTGGCCAGTGACTCGGCCTTCGCCGGATCCTGCTGCGCCAGCGCGTTGGCTACCTGCTGGTCGCGCCGTTGCCACAGATCGGCCCACTGCCAGCCCAGCGCGGGAACGTCGGTCGCGGTGCCTGCCGGCCTGGCGGTGTCCTGCGCCTGGACCGGCGCAGCCGTTGGCAACAGCAACGCCAGCGGCAAGGCCAGCAGCCAGCCACGGCGGAACAGCAGCGCCGCCAGCGGCAGACAGGCCAGCAGCAACCAGGGACCTCGGTCGCGCCAATACTCGGAGTCCTGCTCCGGGCCCTCGCTGTCGTAGTCGGCCTCACCCTCGACCATGCCAGCCAGTTGCTGCAGATCGCTGCCATCGACGCTGATGGCGGCGTAGCGGCCGCCGCCGTCGCTGGCGAAACGCGACAGCCGGGCCTCGTCCAGCCGCGGCAGCACGATGGCGCCGTTGCGGTCGGTCAGGAAGCCGCCGCCTTCGCGCGGGACCGGCGCGCCCGCCGCCGTACCGACGGCCAGCACCGACACGCGAATGCCGTCGGCGCGCAGAGCCGGCAGCAGCCGCTCGGCCCGTCGATTGATGCCATCGGTGATCAGCAGAATCTCGCCGCCCACCACGCCGGCGCCCTGCAGCAGCGTCCGCGCCTTCCCCAGACCCAGATCGGCGCGGGCCCCGGGCACCGGCATCAGATCCGGATCCAGCACCTCGGCCAGATGGCGCAGCGTGCGCGCATCGGCAGTCAGCGGCGCCACGGCAAAGGCCTGACCGCCGAAGACCACCAGACCGACCTGGCCGTCGCGCTGCTCGCCCAACCAGTCGATCAGCTTGAAGCGGGCCCGAGTCAGGCGATCCGGCCGGACATCGGCCGCCGCCATCGACGGCGACAAGTCGAACACCACGACCTGGGCCTCGCTGGAGCGCGCCAGCGGCAGCGGCTGCCGATCCCAGGCCGGGCCGGCTGCGGCCAGCAGGGCCATTGCCAACAGACTCGGCAGCAGCCAGCGCCAGCCGCCGCGACCCGCGCTGGCCGCACCGCTGAGCAACAGCGGCTGCAGCCGCGCCGGAATGACCGTGTTCCAGCCGCCGCGACCGGTCGCCTCACCAGGGCCGTGCTTCAGCAACCAGGGCAGCAGCAGCCAGCCCAGCAGCCAGGCCGGTCTGAGCAGCACCAGGGGCCCGATTTCGATCATCGAATCGTCCCCGGTGTCGGCGAAGGGGCATTCGGCCAGCGTTGGCGCAGCGCACCGGCCAACGCCGCCAACACGGTCAACAGCACAGCCAGACCCAGCGGCCAGGGATAGCGCTCGATCACCGGTCGCAGCACCTGATCGTCCTGCGGCAGCGGCTCGATCTCGTCGATCTCGGCGTAGATCCGCGCCAACTCGGCGCTGTCGCGGGCGCGGAAATAGCGGCCGCCGGTCAGCTCGGCGATGCGCCGCAGGCTGTCTTCGTCCAGATCCGCCGAAGGATTGACGATGCGATCGCCGAACAGACTGCGCTGCACCATCCGGTCGGCGCCGATGCCGATCGTGTGGATGCGCACACCGGCCTGCTGGGCCAGCTCAGCGGCGCGCCCGGGCTCGATGTTGCCCGCGGTGTTGGCGCCATCGGTGACCAGGATCAGCACCCGCTGCTCGGCCGGCTGCTCGCGCAGATGCTTGACCGCCAGGCCGATGGCGTCGCCGATCGCCGTTTCCGGGCCGACCAGGCCGATCACCGTCTCCAGCAGCAGCTGCCGCAAGGTCTGGTGATCGAAGGTGAAGGGGCTTTGCAGATAGGCGTTGCGGCCGAACAGGATCAGGCCCAGGCGGTCGCCATCACGACGGGCGATGAAGTCACCGAGCAGCACCTTGAGCGCGTCGAGCCGGTTGACCGCCTGGCCGCCGATGACCATGTCCTCGATCTCCATCGACTTGGACAGATCCACCGCCAGCATTAGATCGCGTCCGCTCTGCGGCAGCGCCACCGGCTCACCCAGCGTGATCGGCCGGGCGGCCGCCAGCATCAACAGACTCCACAACAACAGCATCAGCAGCCAGCGCAGCCAACTCGGCGGGCTGCGACCACCGGCGCTGAGCAGGGGGCCGAGGCGCCCGTAGAACGGCACCCGCAAGGCGCCACCGCGCTGACTGCGCGCCCGCGGCAGCAACAGGTGCAGCAACAAGGGCAGCGGCCAGGCCCACAGCACCCAGGGCCAGGCCAGCTCGATGCCTTCGAACAGCCCGCTCACGCCCGGCCTCCACGCGACTGTTCCAGGCGCTGCAGCAGCTCTTCGCACAGCGCCAGCAGCGCGTCGGCGTCGAACTCGCTGTGACGCTGATAGGGTCCGGCCAGCAGCACCTGGCCCGCTCCAGTGGCGAACTCGGCCCGACCCAGCCGTGCATCCAGCCAAGCCGCCCAGGCCTGTCCCTGCAGTCCGGCACAGCGGGCATCGACCTGCAATGCCGCACGGCGCAGCAGCGCCGACAGCTCGCCCAGCCAGCGCTGCGGCTGTTGCACCCGCAGCGGATCGGTGCGCAGCTGGCGCAGCAATCGCCGCGGTGCGCCGCGTTGCCAATGACGCGCCTGGCGGCGGCGCCATTGCCACCACAGCCAGCCCAGCAACAGCAGCGTCAACAGGGCCAGCAGCCACCAGCCGGGCGCTGGCGGGAACCAGCCGGGCTCAGCCGGCAACTGCAGTGGTCGCAGTACCGGTCCGGCGACGCCTGGCGCAGGGCCTTGCATCGCTCAGTGACTCCCCTGGCGACGGGCCTGCCGACCCAGCGACGGCAACAGGTTGTCGCGCGCACTCAGCTGCGTATCCAGCTCGGTCAGCGGAATAGCCAGACTGCGCAAGCGGCTGCGAATGGTCTCGGCGTGCTGCTGCCAGCCCTGCTGCCAGGCATTGCGGCGATCGGTCCGTCGCAGATCCAGCCAGCCGCTGTGCTGGCCGTCCGTCAGTTGTCCGCTGATTGCCGCCGGCGCCTGCCGTTCCAGCGGATCGGACAGCCACATCGCGCGCAGATCCTGATGCCGCCGCAGGCGCCGCAGCCGATCACGCGCCGGTTCGTCCAGGCCATAGAAATCGCTGATCAGCACGACCAGTGCGCCTGGCCGCGCCACACGCAGCAGCCGGTCCAGCGCCGCCGTTAGATCTTCGGCCGCCTCCGGTGGCGGCTGGCCGATCAGCTGTTCGCCAATCCGCGGCACCTGCTCGACCAGCGTCCGGATCAGGCGCATCACACCGCGGCGACCGCCGGTCGGCGCCAGCTCGCGATGGCCATCGGCCGCCGCCAGTACGGCACCGACGCGATCGCCATGACCGGCCACGGCCCAGGCCAGCAGCGTGGCTGCCTCTGCCGCCAGTTCCACCTTCAGGCGCTCGCCGCTGCCGAAATACATTGATGGCGAAGCGTCGATCAGCAGCAAAACCGGCCGTTCGCGCTCCTCCACGTAGAGCTTGGTGTGGACCTTGCCGCTGCGCGCCGTGACGCGCCAGTCCAGCTGCCGCACATCATCGCCCGGTTGATAGGGGCGCGACTCCAGGTAGTCGGCACCGCGGCTCTTGAAACGCGAGGCGCGACTGCCCGCCAGCACGCTGGTCACGGGTCGGGTCGGCCCCAGGCCCAGCGCCCGCGCCTCGCCTTCCAGCGCGATCAGCTGTGCGTTGTTGGTGCGCCAGCGCATCGTGGGTCAGGGCTGAGGGCTGAGGGCTGAGGAGCGCGCGCGACGCAGTTCTTGCGGCCCAACGCGGTGCCTTCCCATCAAGGCACCGGCACCCGGGCCAGCAGTTCGGCCACGATCCGGTCGGCGTCGATGCCGTCGGCCTGGGCGTCGTAGCTGACCAGAAGGCGGTGCCGCAGTACATCCGGCGCGACGGCCTGGATGTCGGCCGGGGAGACATAGTCACGCCCATCCAGCCAGGCCTGGGCACGGGCGCAGCGGTCCAGCGCGATCGAGCCGCGGGGTGACACGCCGAAGGCGATCCAGCGCGCCAGATCCTCGCCCCAACGGGCCGGCTCACGGCTGGCCAGCACCAACTGGATCAGATAGTCCTCCAGCTGTGGTGCCAGATGCTGGTCCAGCACCGCCCGCCGGGCAGCGAAGATCTCGTCCTGACTGATCGGCGCAATGGCTTCGTCGTTGCCGGGATTGCGACCATCGCGTGCCTGGCTGCGGGCCAGCGCCAGAATGGCCTTCTCGCTGCCGGCATCCGGATAGCCAATGCGCACGTGCAGCAGGAAGCGGTCCAGCTGCGCTTCCGGCAGCGGGTAGGTGCCTTCCTGTTCGATCGGATTCTGCGTTGCCATCACCAGAAACAGGTCCGGCAACGGGTAGGTGACGCGTCCGACGGTGACCTGGCGCTCGCCCATCGCCTCCAGCAAGGCCGACTGCACCTTGGCCGGGGCTCGGTTGACCTCATCGGCCAGGATCAGGTGGTGAAAGATCGGCCCCTGCTGGAACTCGAAACGGTGCTCGGCCGGCCGGTAGATCTCGGTGCCGGTGAGGTCCGCCGGCAGCAGATCGGGGGTGAACTGCAATCGATGGAAAGTCGCTTGCAGGCGCTCGGTCAAGGCCTTGATCGCCGTGGTCTTGGCCAGTCCGGGCGCGCCTTCCACCAGCAGATGACCGTCCGCCAGCAACGCCAGCAGCAAGCGGTCGACCAGCTTCTGCTGACCCACGATGCGTTGGCCCAGCGCCTGGCGCAACTCGGTGAAGCGCCGATGCAGATCGTTGCCGGATGTGGACTGGGGCGAGGGCTGGCCCGCGGGATTCGGTGCCGTGCTGTCGTTCATGCGTTCGCGGTCTGAGGTCAACGAGGCGTTGGCCGGGAGTCGGAAGCTGGGGACGAAGCCCTTGCCTATCAAGGGCATGGGCTCGCGACACTCGCAAGCCCATTGGTGCCGAGGGTGGGACTCGAACCCACACTGTGTCACCACAACCGGATTTTGAGTCCGGCGCGTCTACCAATTCCGCCACCCCGGCAGGGGGGCGACAGTATAGAGAGTTCGGGGCAGTGGGAGAAGGTCGCAGATCAAAGTCAATTGCAGGACTTTCTGGGCAGCCAGCTCACGGGACTCGTGTGAACTTGCCGCCTCCCGCCGACCGGTGTTCACTAGCCACAACAGCCAGCAGCGAAGCGGTGCGGGATGGATCCGACCCTGCAATCGGTGGACGAGTTGATGGCGGCGCTGTATCCGCTGGCGCGCCGGATGGCCGCGCGCCAGCTGGGGGCCGGTTCGGGTGCCGACCTGCAACGCACCGAACTGGTCGCCAATGCCTACATTCGGATCAAGCAGTCCGACCCCAGCGCGGCGCTGTCGCAGGCCCATTTTCTGTCCTTGCTGGCGCGGGTTCTGCGGCAAGTGGTGGTCGACCACTGGCGCCAGGGTGAGCGGCGGCAGGGCACGGCCACGCCCCTGGTGCAAACCTTGTCGCAGCTCACCGGTGGTAGTGCCAGCCTGACCTCGATGCTGCGCCTGGATGAGTTGCTGGACCGGCTGGAACAGACCGATGCGATGGCCGCTGAAGTGGTGTCGCTGCGTGTTTTCGGTGGCATGACCGCCGAGGAGATTGCCGAGCAGCTCGACGTCGGCACCGCGACCGTCGGTCGCAAGTGGCGCATGGGCAGCGCCTGGTTGCGTCAGGAGCTGCAGTGAGTACAGCGCCCGATCCGAGGGTCTGGCAGGCCGTCGAAGCGCTGTGGGAAGCGGCTGAAGCCGAGCAAGTCGCCGATCCCGAGCGTTTCCTCGCGGCACGTCCGGCGCTGGAACCCGCGGTCGTCGAATTGTTCCGGCAGCTTTGGGCGCAACGCAGCGAGGATGCCCAAGGCGCGTCGACCGGCGTCACCCAGTTGCTGGCGCAGCAAGTCGGCGGCCACAGCGAAGCGCGCTATCGCCAGGGCCAGTGCATCGGTCGCTATCGGTTGCTGCGACAACTGGGCGAAGGCGGTGCCGGCGTGGTCTATCTGGCCGAGTCCGTCGAGGCCGATCTGCGCCACCAGGTGGCGATCAAGCTGTTGCACGAAGGACTGGACGACAATGATCCGCTGCAGCGCTCGGTGCAGCAGGAACGCCGCTTGCTCGCCAGACTGGTGCATCCCTGCATCACCCGCTACCACGACTCGGGCGTGACCGAGGACGGGCTCAGCTATGTCGTGGTCGAGTACGTCGACGGTCTGCCGATCACCCGCCACGTGCGCGAGCAGGGCTGCAGTGCGGTCGTCACTCTGAGATTGTTTGCCCAGACCGCCAGGGCGGTCCACTACGCCCACCAGAACCTGGTGGTGCATCGCGACATCAAGCCCTCCAACGTGCTGGTCGACAGCCGCCATGATCTGCCCAAGCTGCTGGATTTCGGCATCGCACGTGATCTGGAAGGCCGCGGCGCGGACGAGCACACGGAGCTGTTCGCGCACACGCCGGCCTACGCCAGTCCCGAGCAACTGGCCGGCGACGCCAGCATCGGTACGCCCACCGACCTGTACTCGCTGGGCCTGCTGCTGCACGAGATCGTTCTGGGCCGTCTCCCGGTGCCGCCTGCAACCCGCCATCCGGCCACGCGTATGGCCCAATTGCGGCAGCTGCCAGCGGTCAGGCTGCCCGATTCGCACGAGGATGCGTTGCCACTGACCGGGCTGCATCGTGGCCAGCTGCGCGATCTGGCCGCGGTGATCAGCAGGTTGCTCAGTTTTCATCCGGAGGATCGCTACCCCAGCGCCGAAGCCCTGGCCGTCGACATCGATCGGATACTCGACGACCAGCCGATTCAATCGACCCACCATGCGCTGCGGAGACGGCTCTGGCGCTGGCTGCGACGTAATCGGGCACTGGCCACTGCCAGCGTGGCCGGCCTGCTGCTGGCTATCGGCGCCGCCGGCATCTACGTGGCCCAATCGCAGGACCTGGCCCGCCAGGCGGTGCGCTTGAGTTCGGTGCGTGCCTTGCTCAGTGATCTGCTGACACGACCCGACCCGCTGCGGCGCGGGGCCAGCGTGACGCTGCTGGAAACCGTGGAATCGATGCTGCCGCAGCTCGATGCCCCGGATCTGGATGCCGATGTGCGCAGCGAGATTCAGGGCATTCTGGGGCGAACGCTGTTGCGCCTGGGCCGGGTCGAGCAGGCCACCGCGCTGCTGCAGCAGGCGCATGCCCACGTTTTGCTGGCGCGTCCAGATTCACCCGAACGGCGCTCGCTGGAGGCCAGTCTGGCGCTGGCGGCGCTGGAGGCCGGGCAGTATGTCGACGCACGCGAGCAGGCGCTGGCGCTGGTCGCCGCGCTGCGCCAGGACCGCGGCGCCGAAGCGCTGCCGCTGGCGCGGGCACTGCGCATTCTGGCCACTGCGCGCATCCATGCCGACAACGATCTGCCGGGGGCGCAGGCCGATGCCCGCTCGGCACTGGCGCGGCTGGAGGCAGCTGGCAATCCGGATGTCAGCGAAGCCGCCACCACCCGCTCGGTGCTGGCACTGGCACTGTCGCTGGCCGGCGAGCTGGACGAGGCGGCCACGCTGCAGCAGGCGGTACTGGACGACGTGCAGTCGCGCGAGGGGGCAGACGCCGCACTGACCTTCGATCCGCGCAACAACCTGGCGCGCACCCTGCAGCGCCAGGGCCAGCTGGCGGCGGCCGAGCAACTGCTGGCGCACAACGTGGATCTGGCCCAGCAGCTGTTCGGTGCCGCGGCACCGGACACGCTGATGGCGCAGAACAACCTGGCGGTGAACCTGTTTCGGCAGGGTCGCTTTGATCAGGCCGTGCCCTTGATGCGAGCCGTCCGCGATGGCCGGGTCCAGGCGCTCGGTGCCGAGCATCCGCGCACGCTGACGGCCGTCACCAACCTGGCCGACGCGCTGATCAAGACCGGCGCGCTGGATGAAGGCTGCGCGCTCAGTGCGCAAGCCATGCAGGCCTTGCGTTTCCATCCCGCGGCGGCACCGCAGGCGCTGGGCTATCCGACCAAGGTCCACGCGCGCTGCCTGGCCGCCCGCGGTGAACCGCAGGCGGCGCTGGCCGAGCTGCGCAGCGTGGTGGCGCTGTGGTCAGCGCAACTGGGCCCGCATCATCTGGACACCCTCAACGCGCGCCAGGATGAGGCGCAGCTGCTCGCTGCACTGGGTCGTCGGCAGGAGGCGTTGACGCTGATCGACGAGGTACTGGGTCTGCGCAGCGAACACTATGGCGCCGATCACCCCGCCAACCGGGAGGCCGCCGATTGGCGGGCGACATGGGCCGCCGACTGAGCTACTCATAGCCATCGGCGAAAATGGCGTCGACCACCGGATCGGCTGGCAGAGCGAACACGGCCAGGCCGCTGGCGGCGCGGCTGGCGGCGCCGCGACCGGTGCCGACGAACTGCCCGGCCACGACCAGACGGTCGCCGGCCCGGTGCAGTTGCTGCACGGCGCCGGCCTGCCCGTCGGCACCGAACACGCCGCCGTCGAAAACGTCCGACCAGCTGCCACTGCTGTAGGACAACAGTCCGCGGCCGCCGTCCAGACTGGCGAATTGGCCACCGACGAAGACGGCGTCGCTGCCGACCGGCAACAGGCTGCGGATTTGCAGCGTGGACACCGCGCAGGCGCCGTCGATGGCGCCACAGAAATCGGCCATGGGCACCCACATCTGATCCACTGTATGCCAGCGTGCCACGGCCGGCTGCGCCATCCCGCCGGCCTGACTGAACTGTCCGCCGACGTAGACGTAATCCGAACGCTGCGGGTCGATGCCGATGGCGTTGACCGAGCCGTTGACGCCGTCGGCACCCAGGTTGGCCCAGCTGTCGGTCGCCACGGTGTAGCGGGCCACATTGGCCGCACTGACTCCGTTGACGGCGAACAGCGTGCCGCCGACATAAAGCACGCCACGCAGATCGTCGAAGGCCATCACGCCAACCGAACCAGACGCCTGGCCAATGACCGTGCCGACGCCCGACGAAGGGTTGTAGGCCCGGATCTCCGACATCGCGGTGCCGCTGTTGTAGCGACTGCTGTAGACCACGCCAGTGCCGGCCGCCACGACGCAGCGATCGGCGGACTGGCTGGAGCCTTGCTGCAGTTGCATGCTGGCGACGGCCAATTGCGCATGCGGGCCGCTGACGCCGGCACCGGCGAAGGGATCGCTGCCGGGCGCAAACAGATGCATGCGCGGCAGGGCACGATCGGCGCAACCGCGAGCGAACAACGGCACGTTGCTGCCACTGGGCACCACCGGGCGCGGTGTCGATGTGGCCGCATCCCAGCGCACCGCATTGACCGAATCCTGCAGGCCCAGCCGATCCAGTTCGCCGATGAACAGAGCGTCATCGGCCGGCAAGCGGGCCGGATTGGCCGCGCGCAAACCCAGCAATCCGGCGCGGCCCACCAGTCCCAGCCCGGTCGAGCCACCTAGCGTGCGCCAGCCGTTGGCCTGGTAATGCGCCACATGGCTGAGCGCCAGCGTACCGCTGCTGTAGATGCTGCCACCGACCACGATGCGACCGTCCACCTCGACGATGGCCGCCGGTCGCGGATCCAGGCCCAGTCCGGCCGCCACGTCATCGAGCGCAAACCAGCTCGCGCCATCCCATTGCACCACCCCGTTGACGGTCTGGCTGGTTCCCGCGGTCTGGAATGCTCCCGCGATGAGCAAGCGGGTCCGTGCCTGATTGGGGCGAATGGCCAGCACGGCGCCATTGCGCAGTCCTCGGGTGGACAGGCTGGCGCCGAGCGCGTTGTAGCCAAAGCCGTTGTAGCGGGCGATGTTGTGTAGCTCCAGCACGCCGGCCACGCCCCCTGTGAACTGACCACCGACGTACAGGCCGCTGCTCAGACCGGCGTTGCCATCGGGCAGCGAGACCAGCGTATTGACCGGGCCGTCCAGCCCGATGCCATCCAGCGGCGCATTCAGCGGTTGCCAGCTGCTGCCGTTCCAATGCGCAATATGGCTCGCCGCGGTGCCGCCGATCGACTGGAAATTGCCTCCAACGACCACCTGCGAACGTTCGCGGTCGTAGGCCAGGGCGAGCAGCCGACCGGTCGACGGGAACAGGTCCAGCGCACCCAGGCGAGTCCAGCTCCACGGGCTGCCCGGCGATCCCCGCAGGACGCCCTGCTCGGTCGCCAGATACAACTGGCCGGCACTGTCGAAATCCATCGCCACCGGCTCGCCCGCCAATTCCGGGCCGCCACTGCTGACGATCCATTCCAGCCCATTGCTGCTCCCGACCCGGGCCAGCCGCAAACGGGAGTCGGCGTCGATGCCCGCCAGATAGACCTTGCCGGCGCCGTCACTGCGCGCGGCCAGGGCGCGCAGGTCGGGCAGCACATCGACTGTGGCCGACAGGTCCACGCCGACCGCGCGAAAGCGGTTGCCGCTGAAGTCATACACCGCCATGCCCGGCGCTGCCGCCGTGCCGCAGACATCGAAGCTGCCCAGCAGGATCGCCCGGTTGGCATCCAGTCGCTCCAGCTGCGTGATCGGCTGATTGCAGCCGCGCGGCACCGACCAGTCACCCTCCCAGGCGGCCCGCACCCCAGTTGCTGGCAAGCCCAGCGCGGCGAGCAACAACAGCCCGTTCAGTGTCTTGCGAAAGTCCATCGGCGTCACTCCAGGTCATGTTGAACCCGGGTTACGACGCAGCGCGGGAAAATTGATCACCGCCGAGACCGGCGGAACAGACGCGTCCTGAAAAAACAGCCGCAGGCCAGCGTGAGATTGGTGCTCAGGCGCGGCGCAACAGCACGTCGACTGCCCCGGTCCCCCCCTGATTGGCCGGGGCGGAGTGGAAGGCGACGACTTCGGCCCGGCGCAGCAGCTCCAGTTCGACCATCGCCTTCAGCGGGGATCCCTTCGCGCCACCCTTGCCGTGAATGATGCGCAGGCAGAAATGCCCCTCGTTGCGGGCCTGGCGCAGGAACAGCGCCATCACCTCGCGGGCGCGCTGAACTTCCAGATGGTGCAGGTCGATGCTGTCACTGATCACATAGTGACTGCGGATCAGACGGCGCAGATAGCGCCTTGGATAGCCGGGCGCGATGTAGCTCAGCACCTCGCCGCTCTCGGCGCCCTCCCGAATTGGCTGCTCACTGGCCAGATCGCGCAGCACTGCTGCGTCGTCCGCTTGTCGTTGTCGCGGCGCGGGCTTGGGTCGTGGTGGCGCCGGTGGGCTCTCGGCATGGATCCGGCGCACCTCACCGATGGCCTGGCGAAAGAGGTCGCGGTCGTCTTCGTCCGGCCTGGGGCCGTTGTCATCACCGATCTGCACGCTGTCGTTCCAACGGGCCAAGCCCCGATGGGCCCGAGTCCGTATCATAGGCGCCCTGGACGCTGCGCCGGGACTGCGGGCGCCAATCCACCGACCGTGACAGGGATGACACTGCATGCATGTGCTGATCAGCAACGACGATGGCGTGGACGCACCGGGAATCGCGGTGCTGGCGCGGCATCTGGCCGGGGTGGGCCGGGTCAGTGTGGTGGCGCCGGACCGTGACCGCAGCGGCGCCAGCAACTCGTTGACGCTGGATCAGCCGATCCGCGTGCACGATCTGGGTGAGGGTCGCTATCGAGTCGCCGGTACGCCCACCGATTGCGTGCACCTGGCGCTGGCCGGGATGCTCAAGGACGAGCCGGATCTGGTGGTCTCGGGCATCAACAATTCCGCCAATCTCGGCGATGACGTGCTCTATTCGGGCACCGTGGCCGCCGCCATGGAGGGTCGCTTTCTGGGCCTGCCGGCGGTGGCCGTCTCATTGGTCAGCGTCGATCATCGTTGCCAGCACTTCGACAGCGCCGGGCTGGCCGCCGTGAAGATCGTCCGGCGGCTGCTGGAGGATCCGCTGCCGGCCGACACCATTCTCAACGTCAATGTGCCGGATCGGCCCTTCGAGCAGATCCAGGGCTTCGAGGTGACACGATTGGGGCATCGGCACCGCTCCGAAGCGTGCATCGAGCAGGTCGATCCGCGCGGTCGGCCGATCTGGTGGATCGGTCCGGCCGGGCCGGAGCAGGACGCCGGTCCGGGCACCGACTTCGATGCGGTGCGGCGCGGATTCGTTTCGGTCACGCCGATTACCGTCGATCTGACACGCTATCGGGCGCTGGAGAACGTGGCCAGCTGGATCAGCACGCTGAACACATGAGTCCGGCCAGCACCCTCGGCGGCAGTGGCATGACCTCGCAGCGGGCGCGCGATCGCCTGGTGGCGCGGCTGCAGGCGGCCGGCATCGCCGATGAGCGGGTGCTGGAGGTGATCCGTCGACTGCCGCGGCACGCCTTCGTCGATGAGGCGCTGGCCAGCCGCGCCTACGAGGACACCGCCCTGCCGATTGGCCTGGGGCAGACGATCTCGCAGCCCTTCATCGTCGCGCGAATGACCGCAGCGCTGTTGGCCGCAGCCGACGGTGCGCCGCAGCGGGTGCTGGAGGTCGGCACCGGCTCGGGCTATCAGGCGGCCGTGCTGAGCCCGCTGGTCGGTGAGGTCTACACCGTCGAGCGCATCGACGAGTTGCTGTTCCAGGCCCGCCGTCGTTTTCGTCGGCTGGGGCTGAAGAATATCCGCAGCCGTCATGCCGATGGCCACGTCGGCTGGCCCGAGGAAGCCCCCTTCGACGCCATCATCGTCACCGCCGCGGCTGAGCAGCTGGTGCCGGCGCTGATCGAGCAACTGGTCGACGGCGGCGTGCTGGTGGCCCCGGTGGGGCCGGCCGGGCAGCAGCAGTTGCTGCGACTGACTCGTCAGGGCGACGCCCTGCGGCGAGAGACGCTGGATGCGGTGAGCTTCGTGCCGATGCTGGGCGGGCTGGCGTGAGGCTGCTGACGCTGCTTTGCCTGATGCTGGCGCTGGGCGGTTGCTTTCTGCGCGACGATCCGGTGCGGCCGGAACCGCGACCGAGCTCGCGTCCGGCGGCCACGCCCAGGCCCAGCGCCGCGAAGATCCACGTGGTGCAGTCCGGCGACACGCTCTACGCCATCGCCCGCCGCTATGGGGTGGATTTCCGCGAATTGGCGCGCTGGAACAAGATCTCGGCCCCGTTCACGATTTACCCGAAGCAGCGGCTGCAGGTCAGCGCACCCAGTCGGACCGCGAGTTCGTCCGGCAGTCGTCCGGCGGCGCGGCCCAGCGGCAAGCCATCGACGGCACGGACCGCGCCGGTGCCGACGCGCCAGACCGCCAGCCCGACACCGATGCCACCCAAGCCCACCCCGGCCGCGACACCGTCGCCCACGACAGTGCCCGCCAAACCGCCCGCGGCAGCGCCGGCGGCGAGTGCGGGCGGCGGCAGCTGGCGTTGGCCGACCGAAGGTTCGGTGATCCGTGGCTTCGTCGCCAACGATCCCGGCCGGCAGGGCATCAAGATCGCCGGGGAGGCCGGCCAGCCGGTCCGGGCCGCCCGCGATGGTCAGGTGGTTTACAGCGGCGCCGGGCTGGTCGGCTACGGCGAGCTGGTGATCGTCAAGCATGCCGGCGGCTACCTGACCGCCTATGGCCACAACCGCCGCCGGCTGGTGCAGGAGGGCGAACAGGTCAAGGCAGGGCAACCGATTGCCGAACTCGGCCGCACTGGCACCGACCGCGAAATGCTGCATTTCGAGATCCGCGTCGGCGGCAAGCCCGTCGATCCGCTGCCGCTGCTGCAGGGGCGTTGACAGGGTCTTCCGGCCGCCGGTTCCGATGGCCTCGGGGAGTATTCGCGGCTGCTTGTCTGTTGGGGAGGCAGGTGTCAGCGTAGGTCGACCGGACTGTGTGAGGCCGCTGGATGCGAAACCGCTGGGTCATCGCGATCGTCGTCGTGCTACTGCTGGCCACGGCAATGGGATGGCGGTTGAAGTCGGGCGGCAATCCCGACCTGGAGGTGGGTTCCGCGCCTTCGGATATGGCGGAGCCGGTGCCGGAAGCAGCGCTGGCTGCCGACGCGAGCCCAGCGCAGAAGCCACCCACACTGAAGATAGCCGCGCCAGCCGCACCGTTGCGCCAATCCCCTCCGCCCGCCACGTCCACGCCGCCCAATCCGCTGCCGGGTGCGCTGCCGCTGGCAGAACTGGTGCCGCTGCTGGAGGCGCGAGCACGGGCAGGAGACGCGGCGGCGGCGTGCCGACTGGGCGTGGAACTGAGCAAATGCCGCCACAAGCTGAGGTCTTTGTCCACGGCCCCAGACGAGCAGATGGACGAGACGAGGTGGCGAGAGCAGGGGCGTTCCGATGCGCAGATCGCGTCCCTGCGGGACCAGCGGCGCCGCCGTCTGCATCAGCGGGCAGCGTGCGAGGCCTTGCCTCCCGAGCTCATCGACAGAGCGCCCTGGTTCATGTTGCAGGCGGCGCTGGCGGGCAACGCTTCCGCAATGGTGGCCTTTGCGCGCCTGGAAGGGGTGACGATGGCGGGTTTGGTGGCCGACCCTGCGCTGTATGAACAATACCGACTGCACGCTTTCGGTCTGTGGGAGCGTGCGCTGCATCAAGGATCCATGGACGCCCTGTGGCTCTGGTACGGCGCCGTCAACGATGGCTGGCAGAATC
>JAWLAT010000048.1:0-20327 GCA_041395325.1 Lysobacterales bacterium | reverse complement strand
GAGGCGGCTTCCAGACCGAGTGCGCCCGAGCCGGCGAACAGATCGACAACCTGGCGGCCGACCAGCCAGGGGCCGATCCAGTTGAACAGGGTTTCGCGCAACCGGTCCGGCGTCGGTCGCAGCCCTGGCGCCAAGTGCACCGGCAGGCGTGAGCCGCGCAGACGTCCGCCGATGATCCGCACGCTGCCGGTTTCATTCCCACCTGACTGGCGGCGCGGCCTGCTCATGAGGACTGTCTGGCGGGCGTCACGGACGGCCGCGGACAGGCGCCATCCAGCCACTCGTGCCAGTGCCGGCGCTTGTCCTGCAGCGACATCGCCGCATGGGCCGGGCTGGTCGAGGGCAGTGTGGCGGCACGCGGTGCGTGCGGCCATTGCGGTCGTTGACGTTCGTACAACTGCGCGGCCGTCTGGCCATTGCAGGCCACCTGGCGCAGCGTGACATGGCGGTGCAGCAAGCCTTCCAGATCGTTGGCTACCGCGTCGCTGCGGCGAATGGCGGCATCCAGGCTGCCGGGTCGATGGCAGCTGGCCAGCACATCCCAGACGGCAACGCCTGCCGCGGTCAATGCCGCACAGCGCTCGGCATATGGCATGGAAGTGGGAACACCGAGCCAGTCGCAGAGAATCGGCCAGAAGGCATTGCGCGGATGGGCGTAGTAGCGCTGTTGCCGCAGCGATTCGGCGCCCGGCATCGATCCCAACAGCAGCACTCGTGGTGCCGGACCGAGAATGGGCGGGAGGCCCAAACTGAGGGCCGAGGGCTCAGGGCTGAGGGTTGGGGGCGGCTTCGGCATTGCGATCGAGAAAGGCCTCATTCCACTCGTGACCACGTCAGGCGAGGGGCCGCTTCCCCTGACCTCTAAGCTCCGACCCCTTAGCCCTAACCCTCATTCCTCATCCTGCGCCAGATGCCCGCGACCAGCGCGGAACTGGTTCAGCGCCACCCAGGTCGGGTCGGCCGCGCTGAGCAGCTTCTCGGCGATGGCCGTTTCGATCTGATCCAGGTCCAGCCGAGCCCAGTCGAGCATCTCCAGCCGGGTCTCATCGGCGTGGTGAGCCCACTCGCGCAGGTCGTAGCGCAGTACGTCGACCACCCGCTGTGCTTCATCGACGGTCAGCTGCTCGGCCGCCACCAGATATTGCTTGGCCGCACTCAGCATCGTGCCCAGGCTGTCGGCCACTGCGGCCTCGGCCTGTGGCAGCTCCTCCCGCAACCAGCGCAGGGCTTCGTCATAGGCACGTTGCAGGCGATTGGACATGGTGTCATCGACTTCCTGGCCCCAAGAAGCACTCAGTTTAGCGCCCGTGGTTGGCATCGGTGTCGTCACGACCCCAGGCTCTTCGCCTGGGGTCGCTTCGATTCATTGGCCAGACCGGCGTCTGCGCCGATGCGGTGCAGCCGGTGATCGACCGGTCGTGCCTACTTCAGATGTTCCGCCAGCCAGCGCTCCACTTCGCGATGCCACTGGATGGAGTTCTTTGGCTTGAGCACCCAGTGATTCTCGTCCGGGAAGTACAGGAAGCGGCTCTCGATGCCACGGCGCTGCAGCGCGGTGAAGGCGGCGATGCCCTGTTCCAGCGGGACGCGGAAATCCTGTGCGCCGTGGATGATCAGCATGGGTGTTTGCCAGTCGGCAAGCCGGTTCACCGGGTTGTGTCGCTCGTAGTTCTCGGGCACTTCGTATTGCGGGCCACCGTGTTCCCATTCATCGAACCACAGTTCTTCGGTTGACCAGCTCATGAAGCGGTTATCGAAGATGCCATCGTGGTTGACGATGCACTTGAAGCGGTCGTTCCAGGCGCCGGCGACCCAGTTCATCATGTAGCCGCCGTAGCTGGCGCCCAGCGCGCAGGCGTTGTCGCCATCGAGGAAGTCGTAGTTGTCGATGGCGTAGCTCAGTCCCTTTTGCAGATCGACCAGCGGCTTGCCGCCCCAGTCGCCGCTGATGGCGTCGGTGAAGGCCTGGCCGTAGCCGGTGGATCCGTGGAAATCGATGAAGACCACGGCGTAGCCCTTGCCGGCGTAGGTCTGCGGGTTCCAGCGGTAGTGGAAGGAGTTGCCCATTGAGCCTTGCGGCCCACCGTGAACGATGAAGGCCACCGGATAGCGTTGGCCGGCCTGGTAGTCGGCCGGCTTGACCACCCAACCGTAGACCGTTTCGTCATTCCAGCCGGGGAAACTGAATTGTTCATATTCGCCGAAACGCAGTGCTGACAGGCGCTCGGCGTTGACCCGGGTCAGCTGCCGCGGTGTGCCACCCAAGGGCCCGATCTGGTAGAGATCGGAGGGCGTGTCGAGGGCGTCGCGGGCGTAGACCAGTTTGTCCTTGGCCACGGCGACTCCGTGCACCGATCCACTGTCGGTCAGCCGGCGCACTTTCCCGTCGGCCACATTGATGGCAAACAGGCGGGTCTGGCCCAGATCATCGGCGCTGACATAAAGCGTCTTGCCGTCGGCCGAGAACTGCAGATCTCCCGGAGAGCGATCCCAGTCCGGCGCCACTTCACGGATGCTGCCGCTGGCCAGATCACGCAGCATGATGCGGAATCGATCGGCCTCAAAACCCGGACGGGACATTGCCAGCCAGGCCAACTTGCGACCGTCGGGCGAATGCACCGGCGTGCCGTCCCAGGCCTGATTGTCGGCGGTGAGATTACGCGGCGCGGCGCTGCCGTCGATCGGCACCTCATACAGATCGAAATTGGTCGACCAGGGCTCGCTCTTGCCGGCAATCCGCAAGGCGAACACCACCTTCTGCCCGTCGGGGCTGGGGTCGTAGTCGGTATCGCCACCGAAGGGCTGGCTGTGCACATCGCCGTCCAGGCCCTTGGATAGCCACTTCAGATCCGCATCAGTGGCAGATCGGTCGCCGATGCGAGCGCTGAACAGCTGCTGCTGTCGGCCATCCTTCCAGTGGTCCCAGTGGCGGATGAAGATGCGGTCATAGACAACACCGCTGGCTTCCGGGCTTTGCCCCAGCCGGTCCGCGGTGCAGCTCAGCGTTTCGCAATCCGGAAATACCGCCAGCGAGAGCAACAGTGCCTCGCCGTTGCCGACCACGTCGAAGCTGTCCACATCCAGGCTGAGTGCGGTGACGGCCTGCGCCTCGCCAGGTTCACGCAGACTCAGGCGCTGGACCTGCGAACTGCCGGTACGGCTGGACAGGAAGTACAGCGATTTGCCGTCGGCGCTCAGGCGTGGCGAACTGGCTCCGCTGCCGACCAGCTGCCGGGGCTGCGCACCGGTCTGGTCCAAACGCAGCGACCAGATCGCGCTGCTGCCGCGGTTGTTGGCCATGTCGGTGCTGCGCTGGCTGTAGACCAGCCACTTGCCATCGGCCGACAACTGCGGATCGGAGACCCGCTCCATCCGAACCAGATCGTCGACATCGAAGGGGCGCTGGTCCTGCGCCAGCAGCGCCGCAGGCAGGACCAGAGTCAGAGCGGCAAGAAGGGCAGGGCGAGAACGCATGGGCAGGCTCCGGTGATCGGGAGCCGCGATGTTAACGCGTGTGCCGGAGCGGTGTTCTGCGGTTTCAGTACCTGGGGAGGGCCCAGGGCCCAGGGCCAAGAGCGAGTCAGTCTCGGGTACTCCGTTCGCTTCCTTGCGACGCTGCTCCGTCGAAGACCGAATTCATGCCGGCCTGACGCCCGTCCGGCGCTGTCTGCGTGCACCACATACCTTCGAACAGCGTTCGGGGCGGCATGCAATGCCTTCGTTTTGTCTGGGCCCTGAACCCTGAGCCCCGCCAATCACTCGAACAGGCGCTTGTCCTTGGCATAGCCCCAGGATTGCTGACGCGTCACCAGACCGCGCTTGACCAGATCCTGCAGGCATTGGTCGAGGGTCTGCATGCCGTAGTTGGAGCCGGTCTGGATGGCGGAATACATCTGCGCCACCTTGTCTTCGCGGATCAGGTTACGAATCGCCGGGATGCCGACCATGATCTCGTGTGCCGCGATGCGGCCGCCGCCCACCTTCTTCAGCAGCGACTGCGAAATCACCGCGCGCAAGGACTCGGACAGCATCGAGCGCACCATCGGCTTTTCACCGGCCGGGAACACGTCGATGATGCGATCGACGGTCTTGGCGGCCGATGAGGTATGCAAGGTGCCGAACACCAAATGGCCGGTTTCGGCGGCCGTCAACGCCAGGCGGATCGTTTCCAGATCGCGCAACTCGCCAACCAGGATGTAGTCCGGATCCTCACGCAGTGCCGAGCGCAGGGCCTCATTGAAGCCGTGGGTATCACGATGCACTTCGCGCTGGTTGATCAGGCACTTGTTGGCCGTATGAACGAATTCGATGGGATCCTCAACGGTGAGGATATGGCCGTATTCGCTCTTGTTGATGTAGTCGATCATTGCCGCCAGCGTGGTCGACTTGCCAGATCCCGTAGGTCCCGTCACCAGAATCAGCCCCTGCGGCTGCTGGATCAGTTCCTTGAAGATCTTTGGTGCCGCCAGATCTTCCAGCGACAGGATCTCCGACGGAATCGTCCGGAACACCGCTCCGGCGCCGCGGTTCTGGTTGAAGGCGTTGACGCGGAAACGCGCCAGACCGGGGATCTCGAAGGAGAAGTCGACCTCGAGAAATTCCTCGTAATCGCGCCGCTGCTTGTCCGACATGATGTCGTAGACCAGCGAATGCACGGACTTGTGATCCAGTGCCGGAATGTTGATGCGACGGACGTCGCCATCGACCCGGATCATCGGCGGCAAACCGGCCGACAGATGCAAGTCCGAGGCCTTGTTCTTGACCGAAAAAGCCAGCAGCTCAGCGATATCCACGCGACGCGTCCCCAGCAGTCAATGCCGGGCGAGTATAGCGCTGCGGGGAGCGCTGAGGGGTCAGGGCTGAGGGCTGGGAACGGACATTGCCGAAGGATTCGCAGGTCGGCCTCGTGGAGATGGGGGAAGTCAGGGTCCGGGGGCGGTGTCGAAATCGACTGGACGACCGATGATCCGAGGCAGTAGCCCAAAAAGCCGCCGAGCCCCAAGATTTCGATTTCTCAGCCCTCAGCAGTAAGGATTCCCCACGCCCAGTCCCGCCAACAGCTGCACTTCCAAGGCTTCCATCGCTTCGGCTTCAGCATCGTCCTGGTGATCGTGGCCGAGCAGGTGCAGCAGGCCGTGGACCAGCAGATGGGCGTAGTGGTCGGGCAGTGACTTGCCCTGTTCGGCGGCTTCACGGGCGATCACCGGGGCGCACAGCACCAGATCACCGAGCCAGCGCTCGCCTTCGATGGCCACATCGGCCGGAAAGGACAACACATTGGTGGCGTAGTCCTTGCCTCGGTAGTCAGCGTTGAGCTGACGCCCCTCTGCCACATCGACCAACCGCACGCACAGGCCGCCGGCTTCGCCCAGTGCCTGCTGGGCTTGCTCCAGGCAGCGGCGCAAACGCGTTGCGGCCGGCAGGCCACGCCGGGGCAGGCCGTACTGGATGGCGATCTGGCTCATTCCGAATCGCTGGGCACGCCGCCGTTGCGCTCCGATCGGGCCTGGGTCTGCTGCTCTTCGAAGCGGGAATAGGCCTGCACCACCTTTTGCACCAGCGGATGCCGCACCACGTCGACCGACTGGAAGAAGGTGAAGCTGATGCCGGCCACATCCTTGAGCACCTCGATCGCCTGACGCAGACCCGAGGCGCTTTTGCGCGGCAAATCGATCTGGGTCAGATCGCCGGTGACCACGGCGGTGGCGCCGAAGCCGATGCGGGTCAGGAACATCTTCATCTGCTCGGCGGTGGTGTTCTGCGCCTCGTCGAGGATGATGAAGGCATCGTTCAGCGTGCGCCCGCGCATGTAGGCCAGGGGTGCCACTTCGATGACATTGCGCTCGACCAGCTTGGCCACGCGTTCCACGCCGAGCATCTCGTACAGGGCGTCGTACAACGGTCGCAAATAGGGATCGACCTTCTGCGCCAGGTCGCCGGGCAGGAAGCCGAGCTTCTCGCCGGCCTCCACCGCCGGTCGCACCAGCACCAACCGTTGCACCCGCTGACTTTCCAGCGCCTCGACCGCACTGGCCACCGCCAGATAGGTCTTGCCGGTGCCGGCCGGGCCGATGCCGAAGTTGATGTCGTGACTGACGATGCTGTGCAGATAGCGCTGCTGATTGCCGGTACGGCCCTTGACCATGCCGCGGCGAGTGCGAATCACCACTTCCTGCGCTTCGCCGGCGCTGGCCTCCTCCAGTTGCGACTCACCCAGTTCGGCAATCGTCAGCTGCACCTTGGGCCCATCGAGCGCTTCCTCGGCGGTGGCGTCATGCAGTGCACGCAGGACCTTCTCGCCCAGGCGCACGGCATTCTCGGTGCCGATCAGCTCGAAGATGTGGCCGCGATTGCGGATCTGCACGCCCAACCGCAGTTCCAGCAGGCGCAGATGCTCGTCGAAGGGGCCGAGCAGATTGGCCAGCCGTTCGTTGTCTTCGGGCTCCAGCACCATCGTGCTGTGGCTGAGTTCGCCCACTGAGCGGCGATTGACCTGCATGCCAGGTGTCCTGAAAAGCGTTGGGGACGGCGCTCAGGCCGCCAGTTCGGAGTCGCGCGTGATGACCCGGCCGCGCAGCGAATTGGCCAGTGCCTCGGTGATCTCCAGGTCGATGAACTGGCCGATCAGGCGCTCGGGCGCGTCGAAGTTCACCACCCGGTTGTTCTCGGTGCGGCCGCACAGCTGGGCCGGGTTCTTGCGGCTGGGACCTTCCACCAGCACCTGCTGACGGGTGCCGACCATGGCCGCGCTGATGGCGCGGGCCTGGCGATCGAGCAGGGCCTGCAGCCGCGCCAGGCGGTCCTTCTTCTCCGCTTCCGGCGTGGGGTCGGGCAGATTGGACGCTGGCGTGCCGGGACGACGCGAGTAGATGAAGGAGAAGCTCTGGTCGAAACCGATCTCCTCCACCAGCTTGAGCGTGGCCTGGAAATCGGCCTCGGTTTCGCCGGGGAAGCCGACGATGAAATCCGAGGAAATCGTGATGCCCGGCCGCGCTGCCTTCAGCTTGCGCATCTTCTGCTTGAACTCGAGCACCGTGTGGCCGCGCTTCATCGCCGTCAGAATCCGATCGGATCCGGCCTGCACCGGCAGATGCAAATGGCTGACCAGTGCCGGCGTCTCGGCATAGGCCTGGATCAGGCTGTCGTTGAACTCGACTGGATGCGAGGTGGTGAAGCGAATCCGGCCGATGCCCGGCAACTGCGCAATGAACTGGATGAGCAGACCCAGGTCGCACTCGCCGCCATCGTGCATGGGGCCGCGATAGGCGTTGACGTTCTGCCCCAGCAGCGTGACTTCGCGCACGCCCTGTTCGGCCAGTTGCGCCACTTCGGCCACGACGTCGTCGAAGGGGCGGGAGATCTCCTCACCGCGGGTGTAAGGCACCACGCAGTAGCTGCAGTACTTGCTGCAGCCTTCCATGATCGAGACGAATGCGGTCGGGCCCTCGGCGCGCGGCTCCGGCAGTCGATCGAACTTCTCGATTTCCGGGAAGGAAATATCAACCGCCTTGCGGCCCCCGCTGGCCTGCTCCAGCAGCCCGGGCAGGCGATGCAGGGTTTGCGGACCGAACACCACGTCGACGAAGGGCGCCCGCTGGATGATGGCCTCGCCTTCCTGACTGGCGACGCAGCCGCCCACACCGATCAGCAGCTCCGGCTTGTCCTTCTTCAGCTGCTTCCATCGACCCAGCTGCGAGAAGACTTTCTCCTGCGCCTTCTCGCGGATAGAGCAGGTATTGATCAGGATGACGTCGGCTTCGTCCTCGCGTTCGGTCAGTTCCATGCCATGTTCCTGAGCGAGCACGTCGACCATCCTGGCCGAGTCGTATTCGTTCATCTGGCAACCCTGAGTCTTGATGTACAGCTTGCGGGACATGGCAAAAAGGCGCGGGGAAACCTTCCAAGTATAACCCACGCCGGCGCTGCCCGGCGCGGGTTGATCTCGTCCAGGTCAGCGATCGGCGTGCCAGGGGTCATTGTCGATGCTGTCACCGATGTTGGTGTTGCGCCGGATGATGTCGATCAGTCGCGTGTCCTCCACTTCACGGCGGCTATCGCGGTCGAGTGCACGCTGGTACCAGAAGCGGTCGCCGTCTCGCAGGGCCAGGAACTGATCGCGCAACAGGCGAAACAGCGTTTCGCCGACGATGCCGTGGCGTGGCGGCTCGGCCAGCAAGCCGGTCCAGGGGTCGATGTCGTCGACGCTGGCGTAGACCTCGCGCAGCGCGGTCGAAATTGTGGGGTCGCTGTTGATATCTCGAAACCCGCGGGCCGGTCGTTGACCGCTGCCGCGGCGCAGGCTGTTGTAGTCCGGCAGGCCGTGATCCCGGCCGCGTTGGATGTTCAACGACGCCAGATCGAAGCCACCGTGTCCGGGCAGGCCGAACAGGAAATCGCGCACTTCGTCGACCACCTGCAAGTCCAGCTGCTGGCAGCGCTGAGTGGCCAGCCCGCGCAGCAGCGGTTCGATGCCGCCTTCGTCTCGAATCCGCGTCGGTGCGAAGAAGGCGTCGGCCAGTGACAGGTGGCCAGCTTCAATGGGCTGACCGTTGGCGTCCAGTCGCAGCAGCACCGGGCTGAGCAACGTGTGACCGAGGCGGAAGGCCGCCGTGGAGAACTGATTGCGGATGCGGCCGTCGACTTGCGGGTCGTAGCCCTGGTACGCCGGCAGCGCGCTCTCACCCAGCAGCAGTGGCAGAAACTCGTGATAGGTGATGTGCTGCATTTGGGCACCGACGATCGCCCGCGCCGCCTGGTAGATCTGCTCGTCGTCCAGCTGCGGTTGCCGACGGGCAATCCGCTCGGCCTGGCGGTTGTGCTCACGCAGGAACAACGTGTGCATGCTGATCAGGCCCACCTGCTCGTTGACGCGCAGGTCGCCGGCGTGAAACTGGTAGCTGTCCTCCGGCAATGACGGGTCGAGCGAGGTGGGCAGCAAGCGCCCTGGGCTTTCACGCAACTTCCCGCTGCCATCGAGTCGGCGCAGTTGACGCGCCCGCACCGCGTTTGAACCGTAGACCTGCGAGGCATCGATCCAGCCGGTAATCTCGTTGATCTGCTGGCGCGGCTGGCCGCCGTCATGACGCGAGCGATTGAAGGCGATGGTTCGGTCGCCCAGGCCGTCCGGGTCGAAGGCTGGATCGCCGGTCGGCACCGCGATTGCGGCCGGTTCGGGCGGGTCGGTGCCATCGGTCAGATCGATATCGTGATCGAGGAACTGTCCCCACTGCCAGAAGAGGTCACTGAGGCCCGCGCTGTTGGGTCGGGATTCGGTCTGTCGGTGCAGCGCATTGCTGACCACGCGCGGACTGGGTCGGCCCGGACCCGCCAGTTCAGCCGCCCCATCGGCATAGGCCGCGGGCTGCAGGCGCCGCAAGGCGCGGCCGGCCTGGCCCATGGTCGGATCAGATGCGTTGTTGCCACTGCCGTCGATGCTGCGCCAGTCCGTGGGTGGTTGTGGCGGCGGGGGTGGCTGGCGATCGACAGCGTCGCGCTGCAAGCGCAGTGCGGGGGACACCGGATTGGCCGCCGGCTCATCGGGCTGCGCGATGGCGGAGCCACCCAACAGCAGCGCTGGCAACAGCGCCCATGCTCGCCGGCCACTCATGACGTCGCTCCGGTGGCCGACGGGCGCGGACCACAGGGCCCGCGGCCAGGGGGCGGGGCCGGTCGCTGCTGCTGCAGCTGAACGAAGCGACTCTGCTGCTCGGTGGTCAGCAGACTGGCGATCTGCGCGTCGGTCTCGTCGCGCCGTGCCTGCCGGGCAGATTGGTCGCGACAGTGCCGGCTCTGGTCCTCGGCGGCCTGCGCCTGCAGCAAGGTCAGGACATCGTCGTATTGTGCTTCGCTCAGTGACAACGCACGCGCCAGGTGCGCCGCGCGCATTTCCGGGCTCGGTGGCGGCGGTGGCATCGCGGCCGCGCCAAGGCTCAGCGACAGACCCAGACCAATCAGTATCGAGCGGATCATGTGTGTCTCCATGACACCGTCTGCTTGACGGCCCCTGCAGGCTGCGCCCGCTCTTTGCAGCCAATTGGGAGAAATCATGGAGATTCGGTGCAGTCACTGGCCTTGCCGACCATCGCTGCGCACACTGCGATCTCCGCCTGTGTCCTGAGGCCTGCATGCGCCTGCGCCTGTGGCATCGCTGGTTTGCCCTCACGGCCGCGCTGCTGCTGCTGGCGCTGGCCGTGCAGGCTGCGCTGCAGTTACAGGGCTTCCGTCATGGCCTGATCGAGTACCTGAACCGGAGCGAGCAGGGTCGACTGCACGATATGGCTGGCCAGCTGGCCGCCGAGTATCGCCACAGCGGCAGCTGGGATCGCTTGTTGCGGCAGCGCTGGCGCTGGGACGAGATCCTGCGGAATCAGCTGGGCGGGGAAGGTCCGGGTCCGCGTCGGCCGCGACCAGGCCCACCGCCAGCCCCTCGAGAGTCCGACGACGCGACCGGACCGCCGCCGCTGCGGCCACGCCCGCCACGGCCACCGCCAGCTGCGCCACCGCCGCCGGCACCCGCGCCGGTGCGACCGGCCGGCGCGGCGGGCGATCTGGCCTTCCCGCGTCGGCTCAGCCTGCTCGATGCCGAAGGCAACCGCTTGCTCGGTCGGGGGGCGTCGATCGATGCAGTCCGTGAGTCCATTCAAATCAATGGGCAGATCGTCGGCTGGCTGGTACTGGAACCGGTGCGACAGGCCCACGGCGCCGCCGATCGGGATTTTGTCCGCTCGCAAAGCTGGCAGGCGATCGCCCTGGCATTGGCCCTGTTGGCGCTGGCACTGCTGGTCAGCTGGGCCTTGGCCAGACGCTTGCTGCGACCGGTGGATGCGTTGGCGGCCAGCAGTCGGCGCTGGGCCCAGGGTGACTACGCGGCCCGCGCGGCAGTGGTCGGCGAGCACGAACTGGCCGACCTGGCGCGTGAATTCAATGGCATGGCGGCCACGCTGGAACAGGCGCGGGAGGCGCGCAGCCGCTGGATGGCCGACATCTCCCACGAGCTGCGCACGCCGGTGGCGATCCTGCGCGGTGAGCTGCAGGCGCTGGAAGACGGCATTCGTCCCCTCGATCGCACGGCACTGGCCTCGTTGCTGGCCGAAACCGAACGGCTGGGGCGGCGCATTGATGAATTGCATGAGCTGGCGCGATCAGACAGCGGCGCGATGCACTATCGCTTCGGCCGCGTCGACCTGGTCGAACTGGTTCGCGCGGCGGTCGACGGCCAGCGTGGCAGCCTGACCGAGGCCGGGCTGCAGATCGAATTGCAGTTGCCCGACAGCGCCTGGCTGGAACGGGCCGACCCCGACCGGCTGGAACAGCTGCTGGCCAATCTGCTCAGCAACGCGCGCCACTACACCGATCGCGGTGGTCAGGTGCAGGTGCAGTTGCAGCCCGAGTCCGACAACTGGCTATTGCAGATCGATGATTCACCGCCCGGTGTGACACCGAAGGAGTTGGCCCGCTTGTTCGAGCGCCACTGGCGCGGCGATGCCACGGGTCGGCCCGAAGGCGCTGGCCTGGGCCTGGCCATCTGTCGCAACATCGTGCAGGCGCACGGTGGCGAGATCGAGGCGTCCGCATCGCCGTTGGGCGGCCTGCGCCTGCGCTGCCGGCTGCCACGACGCGGAGGCGCTCACTGATGCAACGAATTCTGGTGGTCGAGGACGAACCCAAACTGGCCTCGCTGCTGCAGGACTATCTGGCTGCGGCCGGCTATGCGGTGGAATGGCTCGATGCCGGCGAGACGGCGGTGGAGCGGGCCCTGCACTGGCCCGCGGACCTGTTGCTGCTGGACTGGATGTTGCCGGGCAAGGACGGGTTGGCCGTGTGCCGGGAGCTGCGTCAGAGCAGTGCAGTGCCGATCATCATGTTGACCGCCCGGGTCGAGGAGATCGATCGGATATTGGGTCTGGAGATCGGCGCCGACGACTACATCTGCAAGCCCTTCAGCCCACGAGAGGTGGTGGCCCGGGTGCGCGCCCAGCTGCGCCGGGCCGGCATGAGCCAGACCCAGCACACACAGCGCCTGCAACTGGACCCGGCTTGTCATCGCGCGGCGCTGGATGGCCAGCCACTGGATCTGACGCCGGTGGAGTTTCGACTGCTGCAGGCGTTGGCAAGGCGGCCTGGCGCGGTGCTCAGCCGAGGCCAGCTGATCGATGCGGCCTACGACGATCATCGCATCGTCAGCGAACGCACCATGGACAGTCATGCCAAGAACCTGCGGCGCAAGCTGGAAGCGGTCGCCGGACTGCTCGAGCCGTCGTTGCTGGAAGGCGTCTACGGGGTGGGCTACCGGCTGAACCTGTAGACCGCGGCGCGCTCGGCATGACACTGAAATGTGCCTTGGCCCGGTGCGATGCTATCCTTCACATTCCGCCCGCGCATTGGGCCTGCTGTTACCGTTCATGAGCGAGGACTCTCCCTCTAGCAACGGTTCCGGAGGACGATCCTGGCTGGACCGCATCGCATCGGTGCTGTCTGGCGAGCTCCGGAACCGTGAAGAGCTGATCGACGAACTGCGCAATGCCCACTCCAATGGGCTCCTCGACGCCGACACACTGGCGATGCTCGAGGGTGCGATCACCGTATCCGACAAACGTGTCGAGGACGTCATGGTGCCTCGGCCGAAGATCGCCTTTGTGCCGGTGGAGGCCACCGTCGACGAGCTGATGCAGATCGTCGTCGAATCCGGCCATTCACGATTCCCGGTGCAGGGGGATGACCCCGACGAGATCCTCGGCATGCTGCACGCCAAGGACCTGTTGCGTCACTTCGCCCGCGGCGGTGAGTTGCAGCTGCGCAGCCTGCTGCGGCCGCTGAACCTGATTCCCGAAAGCAAGCGGCTGAACGAGTTGCTGAAGGATTTCCGGGTCAATCGGCAGCATCTGGCGCTGGTGGTCGACGAGTACGGCGGTGTCGCCGGTCTGGTCACCATCGAAGACGTGCTGGAAGAAATCGTCGGTGAGATCGACGACGAGCACGATGCCGAGGACAAGCCCGAGGTGCTGGTCAATGATCGCGGTGACGGCATCTATCAGGTCCAGGGCATGGCACCGATCGAGGCCTTCAACGCCCATTTCGGTTGCGAGTTCTCCGATGAGGAGTTCGACACCATTGGCGGCATGGTGACGCAGGCCTTCGGACATTTGCCAGAGAGTGGCGAGCGCATCGAACTCGAAGGCTTCCAGTTCGAGGTCGCCAAGGCCGATCAGCGCCGCCTGCTGATGCTGCATGTCCGCCCGCCCGAAGGTGTGACGGCGGCCGAGGCGTGAGGGCTGGGTTTGAGTTTGAGGGCCCAGGGCTCAGGGCCCAGGGCCCAGAATCGGGCGCCCGTTGGCTGTTGCTGGTCTGGCTGCTGGTTTTCGGAGCGCCGTTGGTGGGCGCTCAGGAACCGGCGGTCGAGCCAGCGGCCGCACCGGAAATGGTGGTCACCACTGACGTACCGGATCCCGACCAGCCGGTCTCCGCCACCTTGCTGACCGTTGCGCCTGGGGAGATCTACTGGGAACGCTTCGGTCACAACGCATTGATCATTGGCTATGGTGACGGCCGTCGCATCAGCTACAACTTCGGCTACTTCGATTTCGAGCAGCCGGGCTTTCTGACCCGTTTCCTGCGTGGCGACATGCGCTATCTGGCGATCGCATTCGCTGCCGACGACGACCTCAGCGGCTATTTGCGCGAAGGTCGCTCGGTTCGCCTGCAGTCACTGTCGCTGCCAGCGCCGGCCTTGCAGCGCCTGGATGCCGTACTGCGGCAGGCCGTCTCGCCGGCCGAACGCGAGTATCGCTACGACTACTACCGGCGCAACTGCTCCACCCGCATCCGTGATGCGCTGGACGAAGCCCTCGATGGCGCGTTGCGCCGCAACACCGTGTCGCGCTCACGCGGGCTGAGCCTGCGTGATTTCACCCTGGCGCATGCCGCCCCGGAAGCCTGGCTCTACGTGGGCACGCACCTGGGTCTGAGCAGCGCGGTCGACCGACCGGTGTCGATCTGGGAGGAGCAGTTCCTGCCGGCGCGCGTGGCCGACGCGATCGCCGAGTTGCCTCTGGTTGGTGCCGATGGTCAGTCCGGATTGGTCCGACAGGAACAGCTCCTTGGACCAGACTGGCCCGGCGCACCGACCTTTCCTGAACGCCTGCCCTGGTGGATCGGCGCCGGCCTGTTGCTGGCCACGCTGTTCGCGCTGCCAGGCCTCGTTGGCGCCTGGGCCCGCGGCTTGATCGCCGTCACTTTTGGCCTGGTTGGGGCGACGTTGCTCGGCTTGTGGCTGGGCACGGACCACTGGGCCGCCGCGGCCAACGAGAACATCCTGCTGTTCTCGCCGCTGTGGTGGTGGGCCCTGCCGGCGTTGGCTCGACGCCAGCCGCTCTGGCGTTCGACGGCGCTGCGCTGGACCTTGCTGGTGACTGCCAGCGCGCTGGTACTGAAGGTGCTGCCGGCTTTCGATCAGCAGAACTGGGAATGGATCTGGCTGATGGCCGCGCCGTGGGGCTGGCTGGCCTGGCGCTGGTGGCGCGCCGGCTGAAACGGCCTGAGGCCTCAATCCCTGTTGATATTGGAATTGGCGGTGCTGTCGATGCGCCAGACACCCTCTTCGAGCCGCAGGGAGACCTGCTCGATGGCGCTGCCATGTTCATAGCGGGTCTGGTAACGAACGAAATACTGATCGCCCGACCGTTCGGCGCTGATCAGCTGGCGTTCCTGCAAGTCACCGAGGTAGCGCCACAGGCTCTGTGTGCCGAACTCGAAGTCTTCCAGTGAGACCTGGCTGGTGATCCAGGGGCTGAGTTCGGGCCAGTACTCGCGGATGGTCTTCGCGTCGACGTGGGCGTAAAAGCGATCAGCCTGGGCAATCACCGCGGCGCGATCTGCCGCCGCGCTGTCGACGGCCGTCGCTGAATCTTCTCCGGCCGGTGGCGAGGAGGGCTGGCACGCGCCGAGCACTCCCACAGTCAGCAACAGCAGCGCGCAGGAACGAAGGGCGGTGGTCATGCGACTCCTCGGGTGAAGGCAAGCCGCTGCAAGGTGGGCCTGCGTCAGTCGGGATCAGTCTCGTTGTTCCACGAGGACTCGTGAAATTCGAACTTGAGTCAACTGGCGGGCAGCATAGCGATTTCCGGACTGCCGCCGACACCACCAAGGTGCCGACGGCCGGTTCCGGTTCAGGGATTCTCCATCCCGTCGGCGAAGATCTCGTCGGTCGGCGCCATGATCTCGATGGTCATGCTGGCCAGCACCACGGCATCGCCGCTGACCGCTCGCAGCTGGTAAACGCCGGGTGCGTCGATGCTCAGACTGTCGAAGCTGGCGGTGCCGGCGACGGTCGTGGCGCTGTCGCCGCTGAGGGTGGCCATCGGTCCGGCGGCGATTTCCAGCGTGACCGTGGTGCCATCGGCGATGGTTTCGTCGAAGACATTGACGACACCCACCTCAACGGCCGGCACCAACGGCTGCCCGACCAGCCCGACAGTGGGCAGGTTGAGGAAGCTCAGCTCCGCGGGAATGGGCTCGGCTTCGGTGGCCGTCACCAGCAGGTTGTCGATGTACATCGGTCCGCCGGTGGCACTAGGGTTGGAAATCGACGTCAGATAGCGGCCAATCCCCCGACCGTTGCTGACGCCGTGGGCGCGATCGGTCACGATCGGCACCCCATCCCACAACACGGTGTAGGTGCCCAGGTCCATGTTGAACTCAAAGCGCAGCGTGTAGACCTGAGCATCCTGGTAGCTGAAGCCACTGATCGGTTCGGACCCACTGACATCGGAGATCGTCGCATTGCCACTGCCGAGCAGACGCAGATTGGCGAACTCGGTGGTGTTGCTGCCCGACTCGCGCACGCTGAAGGTGTAGCGGTCCAGCGAGTCCAGTTGCACTTCATGCTCGATGGCCACGATGCCGGTGCGGATCTCGATGTTGTCCAGGAATTGCCAGGCCAGGAACTGAGTGCTTCCCAGGTTGGCACTCTGCATTTCGAGCACATTGCCATTGGCACCGCCGGTGGCCACGACGTCGGTGACCATCGAACCGGAGATCAGCACCGGCTCGCCGGCCGCTGCGCCGCCATTGCCGATCGACGTGCCCGGCGTCTGGTTCTCGATGTCTGCTTCCAGAACGGGTCGAGCCGGTGGCCGCGCCTCGACGATCAGATTGTCCAGCGTGAACGGATTGCCGCTCGAACTGGAGGCGTAGCCGATAGAGAGTCGACCCACGCCGCGACCGACCACGCCGTGCTGGCGTTCGGTCATCAACACCGCACCGTTGAAGATCACCTCGCTGGTGCCCGCATCCAGATCGAAATTGATCTCGATGTGAATCGGCGTTCCGGCGGTGAAGCTGTTGTTGGTCAGCGGCAGCGTGCCGGTGACATCGTTTCCGCTGACCAGGCCGCTGGTGTTGAATTGCAGATTCAGAAAGTTCTGCGACGAACCGTTCGCCTCGCGCACCAGAATGCTGTAGCGATCCAGCGCCGATGGCGTCAGATCCATGCTGATGCGGGCCTGGCCGGTGGTGATTTCCTGATTGTCGATCAGCTGAAACCGTAGTCGTCGAGCCGCGGTCGAGGTCAGGTCATTGCTGACCGCCACGCGATTCTGGCCGGGACTGACCTCCTCGATGACCGCGTCCAGATTGCCCAGCTCGATGGGTTCGCCCAAGGCTGCGCCACCGGTGCCCAGCGTCGTACCCGGCGTCTTGTCATCGAAGGTCGCCACCAGTGGGAAGTCGGCCGCTGCGGCGTGATTGGAGATGGCTGCAAGACAGGTGAGGAAGAACAGGATCCAGCGTAGGCGCATGGGCAAGACTCCGACAGTCGGCAAGAAACAGATGGGCAGCGAGTTGACCGGGGAGTCGATCGCTGCCGCCTGTTTCCATGCTGGCTGGCAAGCCCGCCAGTTGCTTGCAGGAACCATCAAGGTTCGATGAAAAAGCCCGGGAATGCGTGACCTGTGCTGGAATTTCAGCCAGTTGGGTGATGTCCGAGCTCACTCCGGGCCAATTCGAAGGCGCGCGATCATCGACGACGGCGGCCCCCTTGCAGGCGTCATCGTGATCGATCAACGCGACTGCGGTGACCGCCCAACTGGCGCAGACCCACCCTAATCCACAGATGCTCAAACCCTCGAGGCCGGCCGTTGTGGCCAGACCTCGAAGGCGACGGCGTCGTCAACCGGCTAGTCCAGACTGACGGACTGCACCACCCAGCCTTCTGCCCGCTCGACGGCGCTCCAGCTGAGCAGGGGCTCGGTGCTGTAGGCCAGCCATGGCCCCAGCCACAACAACCCGCCTTGATCGCGCCGGGCGAGGGCGTACTGCAACTGGCCGTCGAAGACGCGGGCATAGACGCGTGCGGCCTCGACCTGGGCGTCGTCCAGCACGAAGATCACCCTCGCGGTGCCATCGAGCAGGGGTAGCAGCGCGGCGCTGGGCAGGCGCAGGCTGCCCGCTGCCGAGCTGACGGTCAGCGGTTCGAAGCCATCGGCAAACAGCCGGTTGCGCCGATTCAGGTCGCTGGCGCTGTTGTTGGCCAGATGGGCGTCCTCGACCGTGCCGTCGTCCGGCAGCGCCACGCTGGCCGTATTGAGGATCTGCTCCGGTTGGCCGGCCACGTGACCGAAGAAGCTGTAGTTCAACAGCGCCCCGACCGGATAGCCGGCGATCTGCGCGTCGATGTCGCCGCTGCCGCTGCTGGCCGGGCAACTGGCGCCGCCGCTGGAATCACAGGTCCATGTCACATTGACCAGTCCAGCCGGAACCATGTCGCGCAGGCGCAGATTCTCGGCGCGGTCCGGTCCCAGATTGCGCAATGTGATCGTGTACACCAGCAGTTCGCCCTCGACATAGCTGTCGACCGCGTCGGTCTTGCTGACGACCAGATCGGATTGCGCGTAGACCAGCGTCTGGGCATCGCTGGCGCCGCTGCTGCTGGACGCCAGATGATGGCCATCGGTCGAGACGAAGCTGGCGCTCACGGTGCGCGGCCCGAGCCCGTCGAAACTCAGCTCGCAGCCACTGACAGCGGGCACGCTGACCTGGCAGCTGCTGCTGCCGCTGCTCAGGGTCACGGTCCCGCTAGGCGTGCCACCGCCCGGCGCATTCACGACCAAGGTGAACGCAAACGGCGTCGGCGTTTGGACGCGGCTGCGCGGCGGTCCGCTGACGCTGAGCGTGGTGCTCGCTGGATTGACCGGGTGACTGGCGGTGCCGCTGCTGGCGGCAAAATCTGTGTCCGCCGGTGCATAGATGGCGGTCAGGGTCTGGCTGCCGGCGTTGCTGCTGGTGAGCTGGCAGCTGGCGCTACTGCTGGGCGAGGTGCCGGTCACCAAGGGCACCGGTCCGCAGCTGGCGCTGCCATCACTGACCGTCAACGTGCCGGTCGGCGAGTTCGACAGCGCCGCTACAGTCACGTTGACCGTGTACGGCTGTCCGACCACGATGCTGCCGGGCGTGATGCTGTCGATGGTGGTGGTGGTGGGTTGCTGGTCGTCCTCGATCAGCGTCGCCGTGGCGCTCAAGCTGCCGGGGCTGGCGTTGACGACATCGGTCAGGTTCAGGGCGAATCGCTCGTCGCCCTCAAAGGTCGTGTCGCCATTGATCGTGACCGGGATCTGTACGCTCTGCGTGCCGGCCGGGATCGTCAGGGCTGCGAGCGGCAAGGCCACGAAATCCGCGTCCGGACCGGTTGATATGGCCGTGTCATCCAGCGTGGCGCGATTGAAACTGATCTCGCGACCGGAGATTGCGCTCAGGCTGGCGGTGAAGGTCAACGTGTTGCCGGCATCGCCCTCGGGCTGAGAGACCTCGGCAAGGCTCAGGGTCGGTGCGTCGTCGTCGTCTACGATCGTGCCCGCTGCCGTCGCGGTGCCGGCTGGCAGCGTGACGTTGCCGACCGCAGTCAGGCCGGTGAGCGTCAAGCTGAACTGCTCATCGGCCTCATCCAGGGCGTCGTCGACCAAGGTCACCACGACGGTCCGAGGTTCCGTGCTGTTCGCCGCAAAGCTCACGCTGGCAGCGGCGATCGCGCTGAAATCCGCCGGCGCCGTGGCCGTGTCCGGCGTGCTGTTGGCCGCCAGGGTGACGCCCGACTGCACCGGTGCCGAAAGCGTGACGGTGAAGACCATGGACGTGTTGGATTCCGTTTGGCTCACGCTCAGCGGAGCGAACTGCACGGTCGCGCTGTCGTTGTCATCAATCGAGCCGAAGGCCGTTGCCGTGCCCAGTTGAGCGCCACTGGTGGGGTTGCTCAGGGTCACGCTGAAGCCTTCGCTGGCTTCGACGCGGTCGTCGCCGATGATCGGCACACTCACGATCTCGCTGAAGTTACCGCCAGCGGTAAAGCTCAACGTGGTGTTGGTCGCCTGGTAGTCCTCCCCAGCCACGGCAGTGCCATCGCTGCTGGTCACGGTGACGTCGAAGCTAGTGCCATTGCTGGTGCGCGTCACCATGAACTGCAGGTTTGCCGTGCCGCTGTCACCTTCGGTGATGGTTCCGCCGCTGATCGACACCACCGGCGCGATGATCGCGCTGGTGTCTGTCGCGCTGTTGTTGGCCGGGTTGGGGTCGGTCGCGCTCGAGGTGACTGTCGCGGTGTTGCTCAATACGCCGCTGGCCGAGCCACTGATCGGACAGCTGGCCGTGAAGCTGACCGCGCCGCCAGCGGGGAGGTTCACGCCTTGATTGATGTTCCCGCTGCCGCTCGCCGGGCAGCTGCCACCACCCGCACCAACGCAGGTCCAGGTGGGCGCAACACAGGCCGCAGGGAAGTTGTCGACCACGGTCGCCGCTGGCGCATGACTGGGCCCGGTGTTGCTCGCCGTGATCGTGTACACGGTGGCGCTGCCGGCGTTCACACTGGCCTGCCCATCGGTCTTGCTGATCGATACATCGGCCCGCGGCGTCAGCGTATCGCTGTCGGTCGCAGTGTTGTTGCCGGGGATCGGGTCGTCGATGTCCGAGCCCACCGTTGCTGTGTTGGTGAGCGTGCCGGTGGCCGCCGCACTGATCAAGCAATCGGCGGTGTAGGTCGCCGAGCTGCCGGTCGGCAGATCCACGCTATCGTGGATGGAACCAATGCCCGAGCCAACGCAACTGGCACCGCCGGCGCCCACGCAAGTCCAGACGCAGCTCAGGCTGGCCGGGACGTTGTCCGTCACCGTTGCGCCAATCACGTCACTCGGCCCTGCGTTCATCACAGTGATCGTGTACACCGTGGTGCGGCCGGGTGTGCTGCTGGCGCTTCCGTTGGTCTTGCTGATGCTCAGGTCCGCCTGCGGCACCGAGGCGCTCTGCTTCTCAAAGGCGCCCAGGTCCACGATCGGTGCAGCGCCCGT
>JAWLAT010000047.1:0-21578 GCA_041395325.1 Lysobacterales bacterium | reverse complement strand
CCGCCGCCTCCAGCCGTCGCAGGAGCCGCCTCATTTCGGCGGCGCGACGGTAGCGGAAGCGAAAGCGGAGATCTGCGGCAGGGACATGACACAGGTCGTCGCGGCGGCACTCTTCGATGATCATGGTCGGGTGCTGCTGGCGCAGCGCGGCGCATTTGACCGCCACCATGCGCATCAGTGGGAGTTTCCTGGTGGCAAGGTGGAAGCAGGGGAGGGCCTTGGACAGGCATTGACGCGGGAACTCCACGAGGAGCTCCTGCTGAACCCCTCGTCCGCGCCCTCCTGGAAGCCGTTGCCCGGTGGCGTTGCTGCCGATCCCGGACGCGACCTTCAGTTGCATCTGCTGGCCAGTCGCCGCTATGGGCCCGCTCGTTGCGTGGAGCACCAGGAGCTGCGCTGGATACCACCGATCCTTGCCGCCAGACTGGACCTGGCCAGATTGGACCGTCGCTTGCTTCGAAGGCTCGCCGCTCCGCACCTGTTGACCATCTCCAGCGATGTGATTGAAGCGGACTACTCACCTCGATTTCGGCCCGCATCCGCCCCCGATTGGTGGTCTGGTCCGTGGCCACTGCAGCGCTGGTTCATGCTGCGCTCCCCCCAGCTGACTGAAAAGGCCTACGCCGAGCAGTTGACGCGTGTTGCAGACTCAGCCCATCGGTCGACGGTGGGTGTGCTGGCGCACAACCGAATCGATCTGGTGGCAATGGCCGGAGTGCACGGGGTGCACTTGACTAGCTGGAAAGCCTGTGAACTGCAGTCGCGTCCTGTCGGTCCTGATCGATGGCTATCTGTGGCGTGTCATTCAGCGGCGGAGATCGAGCACGCGTTGAAGCTGGATGCGGACTGGTTGCTGCTGTCGCCGGTCAGGCACACGGCATCCCACCCGGATCGGCCTGCGCTGGGATGGTCAGCGTTCCGGCATATGACGCAGCGAGTGGAGTTGCCGGTCATTGCCTTGGGTGGCATGCACCCCAACGATTGGCGGCATGCACACAGGATGGGCGCACATGGGGTGGCCGGCATTCGCGCGTTCTAGCTCGGTGAATCGAGCCGGTGGCGGGCGCGATCAAGGTAGTCCTGGTGCAATTCGGTGATGGACTCTGCCAAGGTGTCCAATCCACCTTCATTGCCAATCACGTCGTCGGCGATCGACAACCGCGCTTCCCGTGTCGCTTGCGCAGACAACATGGCTTCAGCCAGTGCCTCGCTGATGCCGTCCCGTGCCCGGAGCCGCCCAAGCTGGGTCTCCCGACTGACATCGACGACGAGGATTCGGTCGACCCACTGGTACGCAGACCGGTGCTCGAACAGCAGCGGCACCACCAGCACGACATAGGGTGAGCGCGCCTGTGCAACTTCCGAAATGGCGGCATCTCGTATGCGCGGATGCGTGATGCGCTCCAGTTGCCTGCGCGCCAATGGATCTTCGAAGACCCGTTCACGCAGCCAACGTCGATCGAGGCTGCCATCGGGTTGCAGAACGTTCGGGCCAAACTGTGTCGCGATCTCGCGTAGCCCAGAGCTGCCAGGTGCCACCACTTGTCTGGCGAGCACATCGGTGTCGACGATCGTGATGCCCTGTTTGGCGAATCCGTCGCTGACCGTGGACTTCCCGGAAGCGATGCCGCCGGTCAACGCGACCGTCCAGGGGCGCTGACGAGCAGCTTCGATGGGCACGCTCGTCAACCCAGTGCGAAGATCGGCTGCCAGGCGGCCAACTGCGGGCCGATGATCAGCATCAACCATCCGGCAGCAGCCAGGAAGGGGCCGAACGGTATCGGAACGTCGCGATCCTTGCCCTTGAAGTAGAGCATTGCGCCACCCAACACTGCGCCCACGACAGAGGACAGCAAAATGATGCCAAGCAGCGATTGCCAACCCATCCAGGCTCCCAGCGCGGCCAGCAGCTTGAAATCGCCGTAGCCCATGCCTTCCTTGCCGGTGATCAGCTTGAACAGCCAGAACACGCTCCACAGGCTCAGATAGCCCGCAGCGGCGCCGATCACGGCATCACGCAAAGGCACGAAACTGTCGCTGCAGTTGAGCAGCAGACCCAGCCACAACAAAGGAAGCGTCAGCGAATCCGGAAGCAGCTGAGTACGAAAGTCGATGCCGGCGCCTGCAACGAGAATGGCGGTAAATGCCATCGCCCAGGCCGCTTGGCTGGTCGCACCAAAGCGCCACAGGCAAGCGAGGAAGAGCAATCCAGTCAGCAGCTCGACCAGCGGATACTGCCAGGAAATGTGCGCCTTGCAGCTGGCGCAGCGCCCACGGAGCATCGCGTAGCCCAGTAGAGGAATGTTGTGCCAGGGTCGGATGGGCGCATCGCAATGTGGGCAGTGCGAGCCACGAACGACGATACCGGGTGGTTCCGGCTCGTTTTCCACCTGGTCGAGTTCCAACACTTCCCGCGCCTGTCGGCGCCATGCCCATTCCATGCGCACAGGCAATCTGAGAATGACGACGTTCAGGAAGCTGCCGATGATCAGGCCCAAGCCGGCGACGACGACGGGCCAGTACAGCATCTCGATGGCGCCCTCCATGGCGCGGCTCCTCTGCCAGTCTCCGTCACATCACGGCGGCGAGCTTGAACACCGGCAGGTACATGCCGATGACCATGCCACCGACAATCACGCCGATGATCACCATGATGAAGGGCTCGAGCAGACTCGACAGCGCGTCGACGGCGTTGTTGACTTCCTGCTCGTAGAACTCGGCAATCTTCATCAGCATCGTGTCGAGTGCGCCGGATTCTTCACCGATTGCCGTCATCTGCACGACCATGTTGGGGAATACCCCGGTTTGCCGCATGGCCAGATTGAGCTGGTGACCGACACTGACGTCTTCCTTGACGCGCTTGACGGCGTTGCCGTACGTGACGCTGCCCGTAGCGCCAGCGACCGTATCAAGGGCTTCGACCAAAGGTACACCGGCCCTGAAAGTCACTGCCAGCGTACGCGCGAAGCGCGCGATGGCCGAGTTGTGCAGGATCATGCCGACCACGGGCAGGCGCAGCATCATGCGTTCGAGCGAGTGTGCGAAGGCGGGACTGCGTTTCTTCAGCGCAACCAGGCCGAAAATGGTACCACCCACGACGATCAGCACCGCCCACCAGTAGCCGATCATGAAGTCCGAGGCCGTGACGATCATCTGGGTAAAGGCCGGCAGTTCGGCGCCGAAACTCTTGAACAAATTCTGGAACTGCGGCACCACGAAAATCAGCAGGATGGCGCTGACAATCAGGGCGACCGCGATGACCACGGACGGATAGATCAAGGCCTTCTTGATCTTGCCCTTCAGCGTCTCGATGTTTTCCTTGTAGGTCGCGATGGTGTCCAGCACGGTGTCCAGCACACCGGCCCCCTCACCTGCCCGAACCAGATTGACGTACAACTCGTCGAACTGGACGGGATACTTGGCGAGAGCCTCGTTCAGCGTGGCGCCGCCTTCCACATCGCCCTTGATCTTGGTCAGCAATTCCTTGAAGCGGGGATTGGCCTGTCCGCCGGCAATGATGTCAAAGCTCTGCACCAGCGGCACACCGGCCTGGATCATGGTCGCCAGCTGCCGGCTGAAGATGGCAATCTCTCTGGGCGTGATCGCCTTGCCAGACTTGGAGAACAAACCGGCACGCTTCTCGTTCACCCGCGTAGGATTGATGCCGCGGCGGCGCAACTCGGCCTTGACAAGGTTGGCATTCTTGCCCAGTTCCTCGCCCTTGAGCACCATGCCACGCTTGTCCTTACCCTCCCAGGTAAAGGTCAGCAGTGAGGTACTGGAAACACTGGTGGCTGCTTTGGTCGCCATGGCACGGGTTCCTTGACGTCAGTCCTTCGTCACGCGGTTGATTTCGGCCAGACTGGTCACACCATTGCGGGCTTTCAACAAGGCTGAAGCGCGCAAATCGTTGATTCCGTCCGAGCGGGCCTGGTCGGCAATCTGGATCGCGTTGCCGCCTGACAGAATGATCTTGGCAATGTCCTCGGTCATCGGCATGACTTGGTAGATGCCGACGCGGCCCTTGTAGCCTTCGTTGCAGCCCGTGCAACCCTTGGCCTGGTACAGCTGCATGCCCTCGATGTCTGCTTCCTTATAGCCTTCGGCGAGCAGCGCCTCCTTGGGCAGGACCAGGGGTTCCTTGCATTCGTGCAGCCGCCGTGCGAGGCGTTGGGCAATGACCAGGGTCACGGATGAGATGATGTTGTAGGGCGCGATGCCCATGTTCATCAGACGCGCGACCGTCTGCGGAGCATCGTTGGTGTGCAGCGTGGACAGCACCATATGGCCGGTCTGCGCCGCCTTGACGGCGATCTCGGCCGTTTCCAGGTCGCGAATCTCGCCGACCATGATCACGTCGGGATCCTGGCGCAGGAATGACCGCAGTGCAGCTGCGAAGGTCATGCCACGCTTGGCGTTCTGTTGCACCTGATTGATGCCGGGCACACGGATCTCGACGGGGTCTTCGACCGTCGAGATGTTTCGGCTCTCGGTATTCAAGATGTTCAGCGCCGTATAGAGCGAAACGGTCTTGCCCGAACCGGTGGGGCCGGTCACCAACACCATGCCGTAGGGGTTGGCGATCGCGTCCAGGAACAACTGCTTCTGTTCGTCTTCGTAGCCTAGCTTGTCGATGCCCAACTTGGCAGCCGACCCGTCCAGGATTCGCAGGACGATCTTCTCGCCAAACAGGGTTGGACAGGTGCTGACGCGGAAGTCCATGGACTTGGTCTTGGAAAGATTCAACTTGATGCGGCCGTCCTGGGGAACGCGCCGCTCGGCAATATCGAGACCGGACATCACCTTCAGGCGGCTGGATATGCGCGAACTGAGCTTGACGGGAGGGCCGGCAACGGCGCGCAAAATGCCGTCCATCCGGAAGCGGACCCGATAGTTCGACTCATAGGGCTCGAAATGAATGTCCGAAGCGCCGCGCTTGATCGCATCGACCAGCACCTTGTTGACGAAGCGCACCACCGGCGTGTCGTCCGTCCCGGATGCGTCCACGCCGCTGCCGCTGTCGCCATCGTCGCCCGCTTCGCCGACGTCGAGATCCTCAAGGCCTTCGGCATCATCGATGCCCTCGATGTCCGTGCTCGAAGCGGCCTGCATCTGCTCCAGCGCACGGGTGAGTGAGTCCTCATCGATCAGGATCGGCTCGACCAGCATCTTGGACTGGAACTTGATTTCCTCCAGTGCCCGGTCATTGGTGGGGTCGGTCACGCCGACAAACAACCGATTGCCACGCTTGAAGATCGGCAGCGCCCGATGTTTCTCGATCAGACGTTCGTCCACCAGCCGCGCCGGAACTTGAGCGAAATCCAGGCCGGAGGGATCAAACAGGGGGACGCCGAACTCCAGTGACGCCGCACGCGCCACCGACGCGGGCTTCACCATGCTGTGCTCGACCAGATAGGTGATGATGGACAGACGTTGCTTCGCCGACGACTCGACGGCGCGACGCGCGTCTTCCTCGGTCAGGTCGCCATCCAGCACCAGACGCCTGGCTACGCCGCTGAGGCCTGCGAGGTTCTTTCCAGTCGAACTCATACCACCACGCCCCCGATGAACGCGTCATCCTAGCATGACAGCACACCAGAGGCCTCTCGATCTACCCTCTGATCAATGGGATGCGAGGGAATTCGCGAAACCGTCTCAGGATACGTCTGACTCAGATTGAAACCGCTTTGCGGCGATGCCTTGCATCGCCGCCCCCCACTCCTCAACGGCAGGACTGGGGCGCATAGCGCGGCAGCAGGGTTCCGGCTACAGCGCCGCCCAGACAGGCGGGATCGGTGTTGCCCAGGGCGCAACAGCCCCATTCGATGTCGCCTGAGGCGCCATTGGCGAATGCCACACCGTTGATCGTGGGATTCAAGATCAACGTCTGCCCGTTGATCGCGGGCACGCTGTAGGTGATGGTGATCTGCCCGCTTGCAGGCGCGATGAGAATGTTCTGCACGTCCCCAGTCGGCGATATGAGGACATAGCCATGCCCGCCAAGCTGGGCCAGATTTCCACCGCTCGACTGCCACTGTTCGGTCACGGCGAACTTGGCGGAGGATGCCAGATTCAATCCCTCGGATACGCGACTACGGACCGTATAGTCCTGGTATGCGGGAATGGCGATGGCCAGCAGGATGCCCAGAATCGCAATGACGATCATCAGCTCGATCAGCGTGAAGCCCTTCTGAATGTTGTTCACGGAGCCCCCCGATACCTCGGCTTGTCATGCGGAATCAGATGCAGGTTGCATGCCACCAGAGAAATGCTGATTTGTGGCCAGAACGCCATTCAATTGAGGTCGAAATTGCCCCAAGCTGGTGCTGTCAGGGTCGACAGTTGCCCAGCAGTGACAGGTTAGTGACCGCTAATTTAGGGTGGTTCTGCGCAAAAAAAACGGCCGGGAAAACCCCGGCCGTTCGATGCACCTGGTGATGCGATTAACGGCAGGACTGTGGCGCGTAGCGAGACAGCAGGGTACCGCCCAGACCATTGCACGCCGCAGCGGTGGCGCCCAGCGCGCAGCAGCCCCACTCGATGTCGCCCACAACGCCCGCTTGCAGTGCGGCGTTAGCGACCGTCGGAACCAGCAGCAAGGTCTGGCCGTTGACGGCAGGGATAGTGTAGGTGATGGTGATGACGCCGAAGTTGTCGATGGCAATCGCGCTCACATCTTGCGTGGGAGTTGGGAAGGTGTAGCCAGTGTTGGGCAGCGGGATCACACCACCGCTGGACTGGAAGGTCTCGGCGACCGCCAGCTTGGCCGAGGCGGCCAGGTTCAGGCCTTCACTGACGCGCGCACGGACCGTGTAGTCCTGATAGGCCGGGATGGCGATGGCCAGCAGAATGCCGAGGATCGCGATGACGATCATCAGCTCGATCAGGGTGAAACCTTTCTGGATCTTGGACATGGTGGATTCCTTGTTGGATCACGTGATTGAAGGAACATCCCCGCGTCTGTCCCTGGAGGACCGTCATCCCTGACCGTTCCGGGTCGGGCATTCCGCAGGTAAGAGGGTTTTAGCACATCTCGTGCCAGCATGGCCGTTCGGCGGCGCTCGCACCGTCCGAATCATCAATGCAACCCAGGAATCTCTCGATTTCATCTCACTTTAGCGGCTACTGGTGGATCGGTTGCGAACACGCAAGCCGCTATCCCTGAGCTGGCCAGGTCAGTCTTTGAGGCGCATCTGCCGTCCACCTGCCGCTCAAGGTCGTTGGCATTGCGTCCATAGGTGACGCTGGAAGTCAGCTCGTTGACCTGCATTCTGGATTGCGGCGGCTCGGGTCCCGCCGAAGTCGCCAATTTCAGGACCGACCCGCAACCTGAATCGCAGCTGCGACAGACACCTCAGTGAGCAGCCTACTGAGAAGATTCGTCCTCGGAATCCGAATCGACCGGCTCCGGATCAGTCGGCGCGTCCGTTGATTCGGATGGCGCTGCAGGCAATGCGTTCTGGTTGCCACCCAGTGCTCGAATCAGGTCGTCCTCACTGGTCGCGGGTGCCACCGGCGCGTCGGGCTTGGACACCCGCGACCATGGGTCGAAGTCCAGGAATCCGACGACGCTGCCGTCCTCCATGTTGACCAGCGCTGTGACCGATCGAGAGCGGGCCACCGTTGGGAAGAACGCCAGGTGCTGGTGTTCACGCAGGAATTCGTCCAATTGCCCCTGCACATCGGCAGGCAGGTCCTTGTTCAACAGATACAGCGAGTGCGCACGAGCAAGGATCAGTTCGGACTTGTCCGACAGCGGTTGGTAATACTTCGGGTAAAGCTCTGCATCCTTGCCGGCCAGGGCGGACTCGATCAGCTTCATCAGCTCTGCCTGATCGGAGGGCATCCGCAGGGAAACCATCTGCGGGCCCCACATCGGGCGTGTTTGGTAGGGCGGTTGTGCATCGGCCAGATCCGCGTCTTCCAGCCCATTGGCCGGGACGACGACGAAGCGATCCGTGGCATAGACGATGTATGCAGGTCTGGCGGAGAACGCCGTCCAAACTCCGTACAACAGGAGGGCGACCTGGATGATCGCGATGCAGCTGAGATCGAAGCGCAGGCTGGCCTTGCCGGACTTGAACACAATCAACGTGAGCAGAGGGCCGACGATCAGATCGACGCCAATGATCAGCAGGATCAGCCGTTCGCCGCCGGAAGCGGAAAACAGCGGGCCTGGGTACCAGACCCAGTAGAACAGTGCGAACAGACCCAGCCCGATGAGCAGGCTGATCAGCAAATGAATGGCGGAGGCCTTCCAACGGGACATGAGGTTCTCGCAGGTTTCAGATTGACGCTGACTTATTGGGGCTCAGTCGATGCCCAGCTTTTTCAGGCGATAGCGCATGGCGCGGAAAGTGATGCCCAACTTCTTGGCTGCTGCGGTCTTGTTGTAACGACACTCTTCGAGCGTCTTGATCAATGCTTCGCGCTCCAGGCTGTCGATGTACTCAGTCAGTCCCACGCGGCGCGGGTCTGCATCGGCGGTGATGGCCTGCTCGCTGGGCTCGTCCGATTCGCCGCCAGAATGCCGCGGCAACTGCAGGTCGACCTCCTCGATGGTGTCGGCTTCGGACAGCGCGACCGCGCGCTCGAGGATGTTCTCCAGTTCGCGGACGTTGCCCGGAAAGCCGTAGGCTCTGAGCGCAGTCAGCGCTGCCGAAGTCAGCTTCGGTGTTTCGATGCCCCAATCCGGCGCGAGGCGTTCCAGATATCGCTGCGACAGCAGGGCAATATCGTCGCTGCGCTCGCGCAACGGCGGCATGCGCAACTCGATGACATTGACTCGATAGTAGAGGTCCTGACGGAACTGGCCTTGCTCGACCAGCCTCGCCAGCGGCTTGTGGGTGGCCGACAGAATACGGACATCGACCGGCACTTCGCTGCGCGCACCGATCGGCCGTACGGTCTTTTCCTGGATGACGCGCAGCAGCTTCACCTGCATGTGCGCCGGCAACTCGGCGATTTCATCGAGGAACAGCGTGCCGCCCTGCGCAGCCTGGAACAGGCCTTCCTTGTCGGCGTGGGCGCCGGTGAAACTGCCCTTCTTGTGGCCGAAGAACTCACTCTCCATCAGCTCGGAAGGAATCGCGCCGCAATTCACCGGCACGAAGGCCGCCTGCGCGCGCGGCCCGAGTTCGTGAATGGCTCGAGCTGCCAGTTCCTTGCCGACACCCGACTCGCCGGAGATATGCACCGGCGCCTGACTGCGGGCCAGCTTCTGGATGGTCTGGCGGACATTCTGCATCGCGGCCGAGTCGCCCAGCATGCGGCTGAGCGCCGTACCGCCGTCACCAGTGCGTTCGGCGCGCAGGCGCAGCGCCGTCTGCACCAGGTTGCGCAGCACCGACAAGTCGACCGGCTTGGAAACGCAATCGAAGGCGCCCGCCTTGAGAGCCTGCACCGCGGCTTCCACGTTGCCGTAGGCGGTAATCATTGCCACCGGTGTATCAGGGCATTGTTCAGCAATGAACTCGATCAACGAATGCCCATTGCCGTCCGGCAGACGCATGTCGGTGAAACACAGGTCGTAGTCGGTCTCAGCCAGTCGCTGGCGTGCTTCGACCATGTTGCTGGCCGTATCAATGTCCAGACCCAGGCGGGTCAGCGTCAGACTGAGCAGCTCCCGGATATCTGCCTCGTCATCAACAATCAGTGCTTTGGCCGGCATGATTCATTCAGTTTCGAAGCAACGATGCCGACATTAGCCGAGGCGACCGGTGTTCGCAAAGGCTTCATTCCATTCTGCGAGCCAGAGCGTGCCCCAGTTCCGAGTCGGGATTCAGCCGATGGTGGCTGGCCGCGCAGTCGGGCTGGCGGTCGACGTCATCTGCGGCGCGACCAGCAGGACGCGGAAACAACTGCCCCCGCCCGGAACCGTGCTGTACTCGACCTCACCCTGGTTGGCCTGAACCAACTGGCGCACGAGATACAGGCCCAGTCCGTTGCCATCGGCGTGGGTGGTGAAGAAGGGCTCGAACAGGCGCTGCTGCACTTTCGGTGGGATGCCGGGACCACGATCGATGACCTCGACAATGGCCCGGTCGCCCTTGTCATTTTGACTCAGACGGAGCTTGATCTCGGCCGGGCGATCCATGTCCCGGCCATAGCGCAGGGCATTGCGGAGCAGATTCCACAGCACCTGGTTGAGATGACTGGGATCGACCAGTGCCTGGGCATGGGGCTTGTCCAGCACTACACGAATGTCATCCTGACCCGGTGGATGGGTGTGCTTGAACTCCAGCACGAACTCTTCCAGCCACGGTGCCAGTCGGAGGTTTTCCGGCTGCGCCCGCTCGCGTCGGGAAAGCTGCAACACATTCTCGACGATGCCATTCATGCGCACGCAATGGTTGTTGATGATCTCCACCAGGCGGGCATCGGTCGGCGGCAGATCCGGCGATTCCTCCAGCAGTTGTGCCGCGTGATGAATCGCTGCAAGCGGATTGCGAACCTCGTGCGCGATGCTGGCCGCCAAACGACCCAGAGAGGCCAGCGTCAGTTCTTCGGCACGCCGCGACACCATGCTCTCGTCTTCCAGGAAGACCAGCGTGGGTGAATCCTCTTCCGGTCCCATGCGGGCAAAGCGCGGTACCACCGCCGGCACCCCCTGGGACAGGTGCACCGGCTGGTTGTCGTGCAGACCCGTGCTCTGCCAGTAGCGTAGCCGTCGGTGCAAATCCGGGCTGATCTCGCGCACGTGAGCGACCTTTGGATCGGGCATGCCGAGTAGATACCAGGCCGACTCGTTCCTTCTGGCCACCCGCTCCTCGTCGTCCACCACGAGAATGCCGGTGCGCATCCGCTGGATGATCATTTCGTTGAGCTGCGACAGATTGGCGCGATCACTGTCGGAGGCCGCTGCCAGCTCCTGACTTTCCCGCGCTTCGCGTGCGAGCCAATAGAACAGCGCAACCGTGATGAAGAAGCCGGCGGAGAAAAAGGCAGCCTGAATGGGGTTGCGGCCACCCTTGGCATAGATGGTCATTGCCAGACTGGCTTCACCCAGTACGGCGAGGGTGGCCAATGCCGCCGTCAACAGGGCCAGGCGCCCAGGCAGCATCAGCGAAGCCATCGCCACCGTGACCAGCAACAATGCGCCGGTACCACCGCCCAGGCCGCCAAAGGCGACCAGCGCAAAGGTGCCCAGCGCCAGATCCAGCCCGACGGCAACGAGGATTTGCAGGGTCAGTCGACGGGGAACCAGGTGGGCGTACAGCCATCCAGCAACCGCAAGCAGCAGATACAGCGCAATCAGCGGCAGGACAAACTGGTTCGGATCGGTCAGCAGTTCCGAACGGACCGGACTCAGCAGCAGTGCGCCGAAGGTGCAGCCGACGAAGATTCGGTAAAGGTGGAAGAGCTTGAGTTCGCGCCAGCGATGCTGCTCGTCCGGGCTTGCGGCGATCGTCATCGAGCGAGGTCGGACGGCAGTGACGGTGGGTGGACTATAGCGCGCCGCAGGAATCGGCAAGCGACCGCGTCCGTCATCGAAGGTCCCTTTTGCGCCAACGACCAAAGCATGATTGCACTACGGGTGATACACAGGCACTCTCCGGGCCCTTGGCGCCCGGGGGGGCTTTGGACACAATACGGCCGATTTTTCACGGCCCCCGGCCGCTCCAGCATTCCGCACCCGAAGGAGCAACAATGAATTTCCACGAGTATCAGGCCAAGGAACTGTTCCTGCAGTTCGGATTGCCGGTTCCAGCCGGGATTATCGCCAACACCCCGGACGCGGCTGCCGACGCGGCCCGCCAGCTGGGCGGTGATCAATGGGTGGTCAAGGCACAGATCCATGCCGGTGGCCGTGGCAAGGCCGGTGGCGTCAAGCTGGCCAAGACACTGGCCCAGGTCCGCGACGCCGCCAGCAAGATGCTCGGCACGAAGATGGAGACCTACCAGACCGCCGGGACCGCATTGCCGGTCAACATCGTGCTGGTCACCGAGGCCACCGAAATCAAGAAAGAGCTCTACCTGAGCATGCTGGTGGATCGCAGCGCCAAGGCGGTCACCTTCATCGCCTCGCCCGAAGGCGGCGTGGACATCGAGCAGGTGGCGAGCGAGAACCCCGAGGCCATCTTCACCCTGGAGGTGGACTTCGTGCAGGGACTGCAGCCCTTCGAGTGCCGCAAGCTCGGTTTCGCGATGGGCATGGGCGCCAAGCAGGTCAATCAGCTGACCAAGATCATGCTGGGCCTGTTCCGCATGTACAACGATCTGGACCTGAGTCTGGTCGAGCTCAATCCGCTGGTCATCAATGGCGCCGGTGATCTGGTCTGCCTGGATGGCAAGATCAACGCCGACGAGAACGCGCTGTTCCGTCACCCGAAGCTGGCCGAGATGCGCGATCCCACCCAGGAGGATGCGCTTGAGTCGGCCGCCAGCAAGCACGGTCTGAACTACGTCAGCATGGACGGCAACATCGCCTGCATGGTCAATGGCGCCGGTCTGGCGATGGCGACGATGGACGTGATCCAGCTGTTCGGCGGCTCTCCGGCGAACTTCCTCGACGTCGGTGGTGGCACCAACACCGAGAAGGTCACCGAGGCCTTCAAGCTGATCCTATCCAATCCCAACGTGAAGACGATTCTGGTCAATATCTTCGGCGGCATCGTTCGTTGCGACCAGATCGCTCAGGGCGTGATCAACGCGGTCAAGGAAGTCGGTTGCTCGGTGCCAGTGGTTTGCCGACTGGAAGGCACCAATGTCGATCAGGGCCGTGCCCTGCTGCAGAGCAGCGGTCTGGACATCATCACCGGGGACAATCTTTCCGACGCCGCGCAGAAGGCGGTGGCTGCGGCGGCCGCGCACGCCTGAGGCGCGCGGGCACGAATCGACTCATCTTATTAAGGACGGATCCATGGCTGTTTTGGTCGACAAGAAGACCCGCGTCATCTGCCAGGGCTTCACGGGAGCTCAGGGTACCTTTCACGCCGAGCAGGCGCTCGAGTACGGCACCAAGCTGGTCGGTGGCGTCACGCCCGGCAAGGGCGGTCGCGATCACATCGGTCTGCCGGTGTTCGACACCGTGCAGGACGCGGTTGACGAGACCGGCGCCGATGCGACGATGATCTTCGTGCCGCCGGCATTTGCCGCCGATGCGATTCTGGAAGCCGCCGATGCCGGCATCCGCGTCATCGTGGCCATCACCGAAGGCATCCCGGTGCTGGACATGCTGCGCGTGAAGAACGTGCTCAAGCGCTACCCGGATACCTATCTGATTGGCCCCAATTGCCCAGGTATCATCACGCCGGGCGAGTGCAAGATCGGCATCATGCCCGGCTTCATCCACCAGCCCGGCAAGATTGGCATCGTCTCGCGCTCGGGTACGCTGACCTATGAAGCGGTCTACCAGACCACCCATGCGGGTCTCGGCCAGAGCACCTGCATCGGTATCGGCGGTGACCCCATCAACGGGCTGAACTTCGTCGATTGCCTGCAGCTGTTCCAGGACGATCCGGCCACCGAAGGCATCATCATGGTCGGCGAGATCGGCGGTACCGCCGAGGAAGAAGCGGCCGAGTTCATCAGCGAATTCGTGACCAAGCCGGTGGTGGCCTACATCGCCGGTGTGACCGCGCCGCCGGGCAAGCGCATGGGCCATGCCGGTGCCATCGTGGCTGGCGGCAAGGGTACGGCAGCCGCCAAGTTTGAAGCGCTGGAGAAGGCTGGAGTCAGCACGGTGCGTTCGCCGGCCGACCTGGGCGCGGCCATCGCCGAGCAGATGTCCGGCAAGGGCAAGCCCGCGAAGAAGCCTGCCAAGAAGAAGTAAGGTCGTTCCCGCCAGTTCGAAGCAAAATGGCAGCAGGTGCGGGCTTGGCTAGGCCGCCGACAAGCGGAGCAGGGGCGGGACGATGAAACTGACACTGGCGCAGCTGGACTTCGTCGTCGGTGATGTGGATGGCAATGTCGAGCGCGTGCGCTCGGCTTGCCAGCGATCGGGGCAGTCAGGCGACGACCTGCTGCTCTTTCCCGAACTCGCGATCGCTGGCTATCCGCCCGATGACCTGCTGCTGCGGCCGGGTTTCCTGGCCCGCTGCCAGGCGGGCGTCAGCGCAATCGAGGCAGCCGCGCTGCCCGGGCATGTGCTGGTCGGTCATCCCTGGCAACAGGATGAGCAGCTCTACAACGCCTGCAGCTGGTGGCGCGACGGTCAGCTGCAGTTGCGCTACCTGAAGCAGGCGCTGCCCAACTACGCCGTCTTTGACGAGAAGCGTCATTTCGCCCGCGGCCAGGAGGTTGGTCTGGTGCGCTGGGGTGCGGTCAGCGTCGGGCTGATGATCTGCGAGGACATCTGGGCCGATGCGCCCACGGCGCGCACGGTGGCGGCCGGTGCCGAGCTGTTGCTGGTGTGCAACGCCTCGCCCTATCACGCCGGCAAGCGCGCCGAGCGCGAGGCGTTGTTGCAACGGCGCGCGCGCGAGCACGGCGTGGCCATTGCCTATGTCAATCTGCTGGGCGGGCAGGACGACATCGTGTTCGACGGCCAGTCCCTGGCGGTCAATGCCGATGGCTCGATCGCTGGCGTTGCCCAGGCCTTCGCCGAGGAGCTGCTGTCGTTGGACTACGACCCGACCCGGCGTCACTTTGCGCCGGTTCAGTGGCACGTGCCGGCGCCAGCCGAGGAATGGTCGACCTTGTACGCCGCACTGGTGCGATCGACCGCCGACTACGTGCGCAAGAACGGCTTTTCCAAGGTCTTGCTGGGTCTGTCCGGTGGCATCGACTCGGCGCTGACGCTGGCGATCGCCGTCGACGCGCTGGGGCCCGAGCAGGTCGAGGCCATCCTGCTGCCGTCGCGCTACACCTCGGATCTGAGCAACTTCGAGGCGGCGCGTCAGGCCGAATTGCTTGGGGTGCGCTGGCGTAGCTTGCCGATCGAAGCACCCTTTCAGGCCTTTCTCGATACCTTGGCGCCGACCTTCGAAGGCCGACCGGTCGATGTCACAGAAGAGAACCTGCAGTCACGCTGCCGCGGTGTGATTCTGATGGCGCTGTCGAACAAGTTCGGCAGTCTGCTGCTGTCGACGGGCAACAAGAGCGAGATGGCCATGGGCTATGCCACGCTCTACGGCGACATGTGCGGCGCCTTCGCACCGTTGAAGGACGTCTACAAGACCGAGGTCTTTGCGCTCGCCCGCTGGCGCAACACGCAGGGCATGGCGATTCCCGAGGCGGTCATCGAACGGCCGCCTTCGGCCGAGCTGCGCGACAATCAGGTCGATCAGGATTCCTTGCCGCCCTACGAGCAGCTCGACGCGATTCTCTATCGTTTCATCGAGCTGGATCGTTCCCGCGCGGCGATCATCGAAGAGGGCTATCCCGAGGCGATGGTTCAACGCGTCGGGCGGCAAGTGCTTCTGAACGAATACAAGCGCCGCCAGGCGCCGCCCGGTCCGAAGGTCTCCCGTCGGGCCTTCGGTCGGGAACGGCGCTACCCCATCAGTTCCGGCTTCCGCTGACCTTCGCGCTCAGTAGACGACCACCGCGCGGATCGACTCGCCCCGGTGCATCAGCTCGAAGCCGTCGTTGATCTGCTCCAGCGGCAGGGTGTGGGTGATCAGGTCGTCGATGTTGATGCGGCCGTCCATGTACCAGTCGACGATCCGCGGTACGTCGGTGCGGCCGCGGGCACCACCGAAGGCGCTGCCGCGCCAGTTGCGACCGGTCACCAGCTGGAAGGGGCGGGTGCTGATTTCCTGGCCGGCACCGGCCACGCCGATGATGACGCTGGTGCCCCAACCCTTGTGGCAGCACTCCAGCGCCTGGCGCATCACCTTGGTGTTGCCGATGCACTCGAAGCTGTAGTCGGCACCGCCCTTGGTCAGGTTGACCAGATAGGCCACCAGATCGCCGTCCACCTCGGAGGGATTGACGAAATGCGTCATGCCGAAGCGCTCGGCGATCTCACGCTTGCCCGAGTTGAGGTCGACGCCGACGATCATCTCGGCGCCGGCCAGGCGCGCGCCCTGGATCACGTTCAGACCGATGCCGCCGAGGCCAAAGACCACCACCTTGGCACCCGGCTCGACCTTGGCCGTGTAGATCACGGCACCGATGCCGGTGGTGACGCCGCAGCCGATGTAGCAGACCTTGTCGAAGGGGGCATCGGGACGGATCTTGGCGACGGCGATTTCCGGCAGTACGGTGAAATTGGAGAAGGTCGAGCAGCCCATGTAGTGATGGATGGGCTTGCCGCCGATGGAGAAGCGGGAGCTGCCATCCGGCATCAGCCCCTGACCCTGCGTGCTGCGAATGGCCTGGCAGAGGTTGGTCTTCGGATTCAGGCAGTACTCGCACTCACGGCATTCGGGCGTGTACAGCGGAATGACGTGATCACCCGGTCGCACCGAGGTGACGCCAGGACCGACATCGACGACCACCCCAGCACCCTCATGGCCGAGGATCGCCGGGAACAGGCCTTCCGGATCGTCGCCCGAGCGGGTGAATTCGTCGGTGTGGCACAGGCCGGTGGCCTTCAGCTCGACCAGGACCTCACCAGCCCGCGGTCCTTCCAGTTCGACCGTCTCGATGACCAGGGGTTTGCCAGCCTCGTAGGCGACCGCGGCACGCGTCTGCATGATTCCTCTCCGTGGATGATTTGCGAGCGGAAAGGATACGCGATCGGGTGGATGCCGCTGTCGATGGGTTGAACTGCTGCGGCAGAGCCAACAGCGTTCAACACAAAGGACACGAAGGACACAAAGGAAAAGCTCAGCAGTTGTGGTCGGCGAGAAACGGAGGTCGGGGCCCTTTTCAGACGCGACGGGCGCCAGCCGTCGGTCCCCCAATCCTTTTGTCGATCGCTCTCCTTCGTGTCCTTTGTGTCCTTCGTGTTTAAACGCTCCTGATCTATTGGTGACAGGTGCCTCACCCCACCAGCATGCGCCGGGCGCGTTCCAGCGACTGCGCGAAGTGGTCGATCTCCTCGATCGTGTTGTAGATGCCCAGACTGGCCCGCAGCGTGGCGCTGACACCCAGTTGCTGCAGCAGCGGGTGGGCGCAGTGATGGCCTGAGCGTACGGCGATCCCGTCCTGATCCAGGATCATGGCCAGATCGTGGGCGTGGGCACCCTCGACGACGAAGGAAAACACCGGAGCGCGTTCGGCCGTCTCGCCCAGCAGGCGCAGGCCTTCGATCTGGCCCAGCGCACCCGACAGGCGTTCGGCCAGCATGGCCTCGTGTTCGGCCATCCGGTCCAGACCCAGGGCCAGCACCCAATCGATGGCCACGCCCAGACCGACGATGCCGGCGATGTTGGGGGTGCCGGCCTCGAAGCGATGCGGTGGCTCGGCGTAGGTGGTGCCCTCGAAGCTGACCCGCGCAATCATCTCGCCGCCGCCCATGAAGGGCTGCATCTGCTCGAGCAGCTCCGGCCGCACCCACAGGGCGCCGCTGCCGGTGGGGCCGTACAGCTTGTGACCGGTGAAGCAATAGAAATCGCAGCCCAGCGCGGGTACGTCGATGGCCAGGTGCGGTGCCGCCTGGGAGCCGTCCACCAGCAAGGTAATCTCCCGGGCACGCGTCAGCTCGGCGATCTGTGCGATCGGGTTGATCGTTCCCAGCACATTGGACACATGGACCACGCCGACCAGCTTGGTGCGGTCATTGATCAGGCGGCGAAAATCATCCAGATCGAGGGTGCCGTCGGCCTGCACCGGCACTGGCACCACGCGCGCGCCCACGCTGTCGGCCAGCAACTGCCAGGGCACGATGTTGGCGTGATGTTCCATTGCGGTGACCAGGATCTCGTCACCAGGCTGCAGTCGGGGCCGCAACCAGCTGTGGGCAACCAGATTGATCGCCTCGGTGGTACCGCGGGTGTAGACGATGCCGGTCGTGTCCGGCAGGCCCAGGAGCGCTGCGATCCGCCCGCGTACCGCCTCGTAGGCGGCCGTCGCTTCCTCGCCCAGCGTATGCACGGCGCGCGCGACATTGGCGTTGTGCTGGGTGTAGAACTGAACCAGCGCATCAATCACCGCCTGCGGTTTCTGTGCCGTGTTGGCACTGTCCAGATAGGTCAGTGGGTGGCCATTGATCTGCCGCTGCAGGATCGGAAACTGGGCGCGGATCTGTGTCGAGTCCAGGCTACGGGATGTGGTTGGGCGCATCGCGGTCGCACTCATGCCTTGTCCCCATCATCCAGGCGCGCCAGGGCCGCTGCCAGTCGGGGTTCGATGGCCTCCAGCAGCGCCGGCGGCAGTCCCTCCAACGCCTCCCGGCACCAGGCATTCATCAACAGCTGGCGGGCCTGTGCCTGCGGCAAGCCGCGCGAGCGCAGATAAAACAGCGCTTGCGGATCGAGCTGCCCGATGGCGGCGCCGTGGCTGGCCTTGACTGCATCGGCGTAGATTTCCAGTTCCGGTTTGGCGTCGATCTCGGCCCGGTTCGACAACAACAGGCTGCCGATGTGCAGGGCTGCATCGCTGTCGTCGGCGCCGGCATCGATCTGAATGCGACCGTTGAAGACCGCCCGACTGCGATCGGCGGCCACGGCGCGCCAGCGCGATTCGGACTGCGTGTGGCCAACCGCGTGGATGATGGCCAGCTGGGTGTCGGCATGGCGGCGGCCGGCCACCGGCAACAGCCCGAAGCTGCGGGCCCGGCTGTCGCGTCCCGCCAGTTCGATGCGCAGATCGTGGCGGCTCCAGGCCGCGTCCAGTTCCAGCGTGTAGTGCTGCAGCTGCGCACGCTCGGCCAGCCGGAACTCGCTGCGGGCGATGCTGTGCAGGGCGGTGGAGCCTTCCACCAGCCGCAGCCAGGTCAGCTGCGCGCCCGCGCCGATCTCGATCTCAGTCAGCAGGTTGGCCAGCGGCAAACCCGAGTCGCGCCAGTGCTCGATGACAACCAGCTGGGCGCCCGCTTCGACCCGGACACGGCGGTGTCGATGCGGTGTCGCCGCAGACAGCCCGGCCAGCGCATCGATGCGCAGGGGCTGTGTGTGTTCGCCGGCCAGCACAATCTCCGCGGCACCACTGGCGGCCGCCAGCCAGCGAAAGGCCTGGTCGGCCGGCCCGGGCGGGGTCAGTTCCGCAGCCTGATCGCGCCAGTCGGGCCATTCCGCGGAACCCGGTTCATCACCCAGCTCGATTGCCGGAGCAGCCGGCAGTACGGACGGCGAGCCCGCCAATGCCCGTTCCAGCGCGCGCAGCGGCGAGTACCGCCAGGCTTCGGTGCGCGACTGTGGCAGCTGCAGATCACTCAGCGCCTGCAACGCCGGTTCAGCCAGGCCGGCGGCCAGCTGCTGGCGCAGTTTCTCGCTCATGCCGACGCGCTCGCCGGGCGACGGTCGGCCACCCAACCATAACCATGGGCTTCCAGTTCCAGTGCCAGCTGCTTGTCGCCGCTCTCGACGATGCGGCCGTCGGCCAACACATGGACGCGGTCGGGCACGATGTAGTCGAGCAGGCGCTGGTAGTGGGTGATGACGACGAAGGCCCGCTCTGAGGTGCGCAGCGCATTGACGCCGCCAGCCACCGTCTTCAGCGCATCGATGTCCAGACCCGAGTCGGTTTCGTCGAGCACCGCCAGCCGGGGCTCCAGCACGGCCATCTGGAAGATTTCGTTGCGCTTCTTCTCACCGCCGGAAAAGCCGGCATTGACGGCGCGCTGCAGGAGATCATCGGGCAGATGCAGCACGCCCAGCTTCTCGCGCACCAGGCGCAGGAAGGCCGGGGCGCTGATCTCTTCTTCGCCACGCGCCTTGCGCTGGGCATTGAGGGCGGCGCGCAGGAAATAGGTGTTGTTCACGCCCGGCAGCTCGACCGGATACTGGAAGGCCAGGAAGACGCCGGCCGCGGCGCGCTCTTCCGGCTCCAGCGCCAGCAGATCCTGGCCCTGATAGCGCACGCTGCCCTCGACCACCTCATAGCCCTCGCGACCGGCGAGGATGTGCGCCAGCGTGCTCTTGCCGGCGCCGTTGGGCCCCATGATGGCGTGCACTTCGCCAGCATCAACGCTCAGGTCCAGTCCCTTGAGCACCAGCTTGTCGCCCGCGCGGACGTGGAGATTCTCGATTTGCAGCATGGTCATTCCTTGTCACTCTTGATGTCTGGTCGACGACGGCTCGCTTTGGACACTGCGGCCGAAGCCTCCTCTGGCTGAATGGTTTCGCCGAGTCTCTCGAGATCTGCCAGATCGCTGAGACGACCGGCGGCACGCTTGTTGCGCTTGAGGTCCTCCAGGCCAAGGAAGCTGAGTGTCAGGCCTTCAAACTCGACCTGGACGCGATTCGGCCAGGCCTCATCGAACTTCAGCCCTGACGCAAAGTTCAACAGGTCGACACGATTGGGCTCGCGTCCCAGCTGGAGCATCTTGCGTCCCTCAGCCAGATCCAGAGCCTCGTCTGCGAACTCGGCAAATCCGAAGGCCCGAAGCGACGCTCGCAAGCGCCCAAGATTGTCAGAGTCGCTGGCAACCCAGACATCCAGATCCTTGGTGTAGCGAGGGTGCCCGTGGATCGCCAGTGCGTGTCCACCCGAAATCAGGAATCGCACATCATTCGACTGCAACAAGGCGAGCAGTTCTTTCAAGTCCGGACTCATGGGTCCTGCTCCAGCGGTGGTACTCATCACGAATCTGCTCGACCGCAGCCAAGCGGTCGGCCGCCGATTGGCTGAGCCAGTAGCGCAGGGCGACGGTGTCTTCGTCTATCTCGCTGCCCACGATCTTGCGCAAAGCGATTCCCTTCAAGCCCGAAGTACTCACCCGACCGCCCCTTCCAGGCTCACTTCCAGCAGCTTTTTGGCCTCCACTGCGAACTCCATCGGCAGTTCGCGGAAGACCTGCTTGCAGAAGCCGTCGACGATCAGGCTGACCGCGTCTTCCTCGCTGATGCCGCGGGCGCGGCAGTAGAACAGCTGGTCGTCGGAGATTTTCGAAGTGGTGGCCTCGTGCTCGACGATGGCGGACGGGTTCTTCACCTCGATGTAGGGGAAGGTGTGGGCGCCGCAGCGCTTGCCGATCAGCAGGCTGTCGCACTGTGTGTAGTTGCGTGCTCCGGCCGCGCCGGCCTCCATCTTGACCAGTCCGCGATAGGTGTTCTGGCCACGACCGGCCGAGATGCCCTTGGAGATGATCTTGCTCTTCGAGCGCGCGCCCAGGTGGATCATCTTGGTGCCGGTGTCGGCCTGCTGGCAGTGATGGGTAAGCGCCACCGAGTAGAACTCGCCCACCGTGTCGTCGCCGCGCAGCACGCAGCTGGGGTATTTCCAGGTGATGGCCGAGCCGGTCTCCACCTGAGTCCAGCTGATCTTGCTGCGATGACCGCGGCAATCGCCACGCTTGGTGACGAAGTTGTAGATGCCGCCGACGCCGTTTTCGTCGCCGGGGTACCAGTTCTGCACGGTGGAATACTTGATCTGGGCGTCGTCCAGCGCGACCAGCTCCACCACGGCGGCATGCAGCTGGTTCTCGTCACGCATCGGCGCGGTGCAGCCTTCCAGATAGCTGACCTGGGCGCTTTCCTCGGCGATGATCAAGGTGCGTTCGAACTGGCCGGTGTCGCGGGCGTTGATGCGGAAATAGGTCGACAGCTCCATCGGGCAGCGCACGCCCTTGGGAATGAACACGAAAC
>JAWLAT010000046.1:0-21905 GCA_041395325.1 Lysobacterales bacterium | reverse complement strand
CAGAAGGCCGGGCAGATCATCAATGTGTCCTCGGTCTATGGTCACAAGGTGGTCGCCACCGGGGCCGTCTATTGCGCTACCAAGTATGCCGTTCGGGCCATCTCCGAGGCGCTGCGCCAGGAAGTGAAGGACTACAACATCCGGGTCACCACCATCTCGCCCGGCGCCGTGCGGACCGAGTTGACCGATCACATCACCGAGCCGGGACTGGCCGAGAGCGTGGCCGATGCGGTCAGCAAGATCGGTGTCCCCGCCAGCACGATGGCCAACATGGTCGCCTTTGCGATTGGCCAGCCCGACGATGTGGATGTCAGCGAGATCCTGTTCCGACCGACCGTGCAGCCGGTTTGAGGGTAGCCAACAGCGCTCGATGATCCGAGCGGTAGCGGCCCTCGACCAGCTCGGACCGGGCGGGACGGGGCCGTGGTTACTCAGGACGGCTCAGTTGTCGTTGCGTTGCCTAACTCGGTTAATCCGTCCGCACTTGGCGCGGCTCAGATGCCGCGACTGGGATCGGTGGGCTCGTCAATTTCACGCGGGCCGGACGAGGTCCAGGGCAACCGGCTGGTCGGTCGCTCGATCAGCCGGTGGACGCGCGGCGGGCCATCGCCGCGGTGCAACTCGCGCAGGCGCTCGGGCACCGCGGCGTCGTCCTGGGTCAGGCGCGAGTTGTGGCGCAGATAGTCCAGCCAGGTGGCGGTCTTGAAGCGCTCGATCCAGATCCGCGGGTCGTTCAGATCGCGCAGCAGGGCCCAGCGATGGGCGCCGTCGCGGCGACGGATGCGGCGCCGCTCGGCCATGGCCTGCAGGAAGGGCACGATGTCGGGCTCGTCGATGATCCACTCCACCGTGACCACCACCGGTCCGGTGCGCGGCTGCACCGGCACCACGGTCTGCGGTTCACGGTATTGCCGCAGGGGATCCAGATTGCGGTCGCTGGAGGTCTGCAGCGGCAGCAGCCAGCCGATCACGGCACTGAACAGCAGTGCGGCGGCCGCTGCCAGCAGCGCCACATCCACGCCGCGGGCATCGGCCACATGGCCCCACAGCCAGCTGCCACTGGCCAGGCCGCCGAAGGCCGCGGTCTGGTACAGCGCCAGCACCCGGGCCACCACCCAGCGCGGCGCCGACAGCTGCACCGTGACGTTGAAGGTCGACAGCGCCAGCACCCAGCCCATGCCGGCCAGCAACAGGGCCAGCGCGGTGAGGATGAACAGGCTGCTCAGCGCGGCCACGGTGAGCGCCAGCGCGGCCGCGGCACTGGCCCCGCGGACGATCGCCTCGGTGGACCAGTTGGCGCGCAGGTGGGTGCTGGCCAGCGCCGCCACCACCGCGCCCAGACCAAAGGCGCCCAGCAGCACGCCGTAGATCAACGCGCCGCCATTGACCTGGCGTTCGGCCACCAGCGGCAGCAGCGCCAGGACGGCGCCGGCGCCGATGCCGAAAATCAGGCTGCGCAGCAGTACCGCGCGGATTGCCGGCGACAGCAGCACATAGCGCAGACCGGCGGCCATCGCGCTGAGCAGACGCTCGGGCGGCAGCAGGCGCGCTTCGGTGGCCGGCTGCCAGCGCCACAGCACGGCGATCAGACCCAGGTAGCTGCAGGCGTTGACGGCAAAGGCCGCCGCCGCGCCCGCGCTGGCCACGATGGCGCCGCCAATGGCCGGGCCGGTGCTGCGCGCCAGATTGAAGCCCATGCTGTTCAGCGCCACCGCCGCCGACACCTGCGGACGGCTCACCATGTCCTGCACCGAGGCCTGCCAGGCCGGCGCATTGAAGGAGGCACCGCAACCGATCAGAAAGGTGAAGGTCAGCAGCAGCCAGGGACTGAGCAGCCCCTGCCAGGCGCACACGGCGAGCGCCACCGAGACGATCAGCATGAAGCTTTGCGCGGCCAGCATCACCCGACGTCGATCCAGGCCATCGGCAATGGCCCCGCCAATCAGCGAGAACAGCACCACCGGCAGCGCCACCGAGGTCTGCACCAGCGCCACCATGTCGGCCCGCCGGGTTAGCTCCAGCATCAGCCACGCCGCGCCCACCGACTGGATCAGACTGCCGAAGTTCGAGGCCAGACTGGCCAGCCAGACATTGCGGAAGATCGGAACGCGCAGCGGTGACAGCGCAGTGACGGGAGCATCCATCGGTGGGATTGTAGGCCCGTGATCCCGGGTGCCGGGCGACGACTTGTCGATCAGACGCGTGGCACGCAGCGGAGGTTCAGGCATCTGGTGGTGAGCTGCACGCTCAGGACGTTGTTGTGTTGCGTCGGCCAGTTCGCTTTGCTGAGGTTGGCTTGGCTTTTCCACAGAGGCCGCACATTGAGAATGTGGCGGGACGTTGGCGACCGCCTTACGTGGCTGCCTGCACCTGCAGCAATCCGTGTGCATGCAAGGCCATCACTACATCCATCTGGCCATTGTGGCGCTTGGCCGGATCGCTGCCGGTCTGCTCCAGCACTGTCGCCCACAGCTCCGCCGTGCTTATCGATCCAGAGTGGCCTTTCCCGAGCAGAAGTCTCGCTGCGGCTACCGCATATCGACCGTTCTCGCCAATCTCGGCATCAGATTTGGGCTGACCCGGAAAGCCGAGGACGAACCCGGCCCAACAGAGCCCTTCGAAGGCCTTGCGTGGGCAAGCCTTGTCACGGGACGAAACCGAATCCTGACAGCACTTTTCCGCTGCCAGTCGCCAGGCAGTTGCCGGATCATGGCTGGCCAGGTTCTTGGCTGCCAGCAAAGCGATGTCTCCGTAGAGGGTCATGCGAAGCGCTCCTTTCGTTGCAGTGGTTGCGTTCACCAGCAGACCGGGCCGGCATGCTCGTCCTGAGGTCTGAGGTCCATGTCCTCGATGAATCGCAACAGCTCCGCCTCAATCGCCATCTCCGCTGCAGATTTCCGCATTGGGTCAGCCAATTCATCTCGAAAGCGGGCGAGCAGCGAACGATGAAATGCCTGAAGGCGAGCCTCGTCCCTGGCGGCGGGAGGAATCATGATCGGGCCAGTTCATTCTTATCAATCGGGTCACGCTGCAGTGTATGAGGACATTTGCTGCGAGGGCCATTCCACAGTGCAGCCTGCAGTTTCATTCCGATCCCTGCAAAGCCGCTCTGACCCGCATCAGGATCTGGCCAAGCATGTTGCGACCCGATCCGTCGCCGCCGTCACCCCAGTAGGCATCGTTCTCGGTGTGTTCGACGATTCTGGCCTGATTGGTCGACAGCAGCAGCTCGCGCAGTTCGGGGTGCTGGGTGAACTTGGCCACTACCGCCTTGTGCATGACCTGGACCTTGACCGACTCCCAATCGCGTCTCAATCGCTGCTTGCGGTCGCGGCCCAGACGCGCGGCTTCGGCCGGGCTCTTGACGCCACGAATGCGTTGCCGCTGTTTGGCGTCTTCGAACTTCTGCGCCTGAAAATAGTGCTCGGAGCTGGGCCAGAGCTGCCCGTCCAGGCGGATCGGATGCGGGGAGAAGTTGGAGAACTCGCCGTAGTCGTCCGACACGCTGTAGAAGCGGATGATCGCCGGTTGTTCCGTTGTTTCGTGAGCCACCTCGCGTGATGTCTGCATAGGTCGGCACCGTCGTTGAGTTGGGCTTGCTCGCCATCGGTTTCCCGGTTTGCCGACAGCCGGCTTTACTGGGCCCTGGGCCCTGAGCCCTGAGCCCTGGGCCCTATCCCCCCAATCAATAAGCGTAATAGTCCTCCGGCACCGTTTCGGTCGGGCGCCAGTCCAGTTCGCCAGCCTGGGCGGCCTTGTAGCGCAGCACGGTGTCGGCGAGCAGGTCACGCATGTTCTCGCCGCCGGCCGGGCGGCGGCTCTTGCCCTGGCGGGTGGCAGCGAGCCAGTCGCGGGCGGTGCCCGGCGCCAGCTGACCGCTTTGTACCAGGCCCAGCAGCAGCACCAGCAGATGCTTGCAGACCGCGCCGTTCATGCCCATGCACCAGTCCAGCCCGGAATCGCAGCAGCTGTAGCGGCCATCGGCGGAGATGCGGGTGGAGTAGAAGTCGCTGTAGCCGGTCTGGCTGCGCACGATGCCGGCGACATGGTCGTCGGCGACAGTGGAATACAGCTGCATGCGCTCGCGCCGCAGCATGTCCAGCGCGCGCTGGATGCGCTTGGTGTCGGTCAGCGAGGGCAGGGCGATGACCAGTTCGGCCAATGGACTGGGGCCGTCGCCGTTGCTTGCTCCACCGCCACTGGAGGGATCGGCCGCCTGCGCCCGCACCAGTTCCATGAACGCAGCTTCGTCGATGACGCGCAGTCCGCTGCCGCTGGCCCGCAGTTTCTCGCCGGCAGCAATCGCGGCGGCCTTGCCCTTGCCGCGACGGTCGCCGATGACCAGATAGTCCAGCGTGTCATCGACCTTGTCGGCATAGATCGCACCGAGGGTTTGCACCAGGGCCGGTGGCGCCGTGGCGGCCGAACCGCGGCCGAAATCCAGCTCACCGGCGACGTGGAAACGGCAACCTTCCAGCTGCGGGCGCATCAGATGGATGAAGCCCACCTCGTCGAGAATCTGGAAGCTGGCGCCCTTGTCGATGAGCTTGGCGGCCTTGCGCTCGGCATCGGCCTTGCCCTTCTGCCGGCCACTGCCGAAGACGGCGTAATCCAGATCGGCAATGAGCTGTTCGACCACGATGCCGCCGCGGGCGGCGACTGCGCCAGCCGGGTCGGCACCGTGAAAGCGCGGCCAGGCCACCACCGGGCCCATGAAATGGAAACGCTGGCCACGAATCTCGTTGACCCAGGGGAGCTGTTCAGTCATCGACCTGCCTTGCCGTGTTGCTGGGAGGGCGAGGATATTTCAGATGTGACGAAACAGCATCCCGGCGGTGGCCGACGCTTCTCTGGCTTGGGTTCCGATCAGATCGCCTGCCGCAGCGGCGGGGCCGTCGCGGCGCGCTGACTCCAGCGCTCGACCCAGCGGCGCAGATTGGCCCGCGCGCTGTCCTCCAGTACCGGGCGCAATGCCGCACTGCGGTAGATCTGTGCCCGGCTCAGAAAGCCGCGCAGGATCGCCAGTCGGGCCTCGATGAACTGGTCTTCCTCGACCCAGTGGTATTCGCGCCGGATGCGCTGCTCGAAGTCGTCGTAGGCGGCCGCTGGAAAGCCGAGGATGGCCAGATCGATGTCGCAGACCAGCGCGGCATCTCCCTCCAGTGACTGATCGCCGTGGGCGGTGTTCAGGATCAGCTCGGCGACGCGCGCACCCGCCTCGGCGCCGATGCCGGAGGACTCGCAGAAGCGGCGCGCCCAGTCGGCGCTGTCGGCTTCGTTGTGATCGGAGCGGGTGCGATAGACCGCATCGTGGTACCACAGCGCCAGTTCGGCTTCATCGGGTTGGCCGAAGTGTTCGCGCAAGGCATCGCAGAGTTTCAGGCAACCGCGCAGGTGGGTGACGTTGTGATAGTAGCGATGTGCTTCGGAATAGGCGCCTTGCAACTCGGCCAGCTGACGCAGGTCCGGATCACGCCCGCCAAGGCGGGACAGCAGCTCGATCCAGCGAGTGCGATCCAGTTCGGCCATGCGCTCAGCCCGAGGAGGCCATCAGGGCGGGTCTCCCTGGGCCGGGCCATGGCTGACCAGTTCGCCACCCTTGTAGACCAGCCGGGCGCGGTGGATGTCCTCGATGGTCCGGCTGGGGTCACCGTCGACGACCAGCACATCGGCCCATTTGCCGACGTCCAGGCTGCCCAACTCGGCCTGCAGCTGCAGTACCTGGGCGCCGTTCCAGGTGGCGGCCTGCAAGGCCTTGGCGGGGGGCATGCCGGCGGCGACCATCAGCTCGAATTCCTTGGCGTTCATGCCGTGCGGGGAGACGCCGCTGTCGGTGCCGAAGGCGATCGGCACGCCCGCTTTCCAGGCCTTGGCGAAGGTCTTCTCGATCTGCGGTGAGATCGCGCGTGCCTTGGCGGCCACCACCGGCGGGTAGTAGCCGGGTTCCTTGGCTTTCTCGGCGGTCCACCAGCCGGCCAGCATGGTCGGGACATACCAGGTGCCGCGGTCGATCATCAGTTCCATGATCTCGTCGTTCATGTAGCTGCCATGCTCGATCGAAGTGACGCCAGCGAGGATTGCCCGCTTCATGCCTTCCACGCCGTGTGCGTGGGCGGCGACGGTGAAGCCGTAGTCCTTGGCCGCCGCGACGATGGCGTCGGCCTCGGCCTGGCTGAACTGCGGATTGAGGCCGTTGCGAGCGAGGCTGAGTACGCCACCGGTGGCGGTGATCTTGATCAAATCGGCGCCGTCCTGATAGCGCTGCCGTACAGCCTGGTAGGCCTGCTCGGGACCGTTGACCACGCCCTCGGCCGGTCCCGGATGCGGCGTCAGGCCGCTTTTCTGGCCATTGCTGGGATCGGCGTGACCGCCAGTGGTGGCGATGGACTTGGCCGAGGTGTAGATCCGCGGCCCGTCGATCCAACCTGCCTTGATGGCATCACGCAGCGCCACCGAGATGTTGTTGCTGTCGCCCAGGTCGCGCACCGTGGTAAAGCCGGCGTCGAGGGTGGCGCGGGCATAACCGGTGGCGCGCAGGGCGACACTGATGGGCTCGACGGTAAACCGTTCGATGTAGCGATTGGGGCCGCCTTCATTGGTGATGTGGGTGTGCAGGTCGATCAGGCCCGGCAGGCAGCTCTGGCCTGATTGACTGACCTCAGCCGCTGGCGCCTGTCGGCTGACCTCGGCGATCTTGCCGTCGCGCATGACCAGCCAGACCGGGCCGGCCTGCATCTGCGCCGAGCGTGCATCGAAGATCCGCTCGCAGCGCAACACGGTGTCGCCCTCGGCCGCCAGCAAGGCGCCGCTCCAGCACAAGCCCAACCACCACAACCTGTTCATCGCATTCCCCTGTATGCGTTTGAATCGAGTATGCCAGAGCGACTTTCCGCACCCTCCGGTGTTTCGTCACGGTTCAACAAGCCACTCTGGGACACTATGGCGATGAAATCGTGAAGGAGTCGTGCGATGTGGCGAACGCTTTGGCTGGTACTGGCGCTGCCAGCGCTCAGCCTGGCTGGCACCCCGACCGTGATCGTTGATGTGCAAAAGGCAGGTGCCAACGAGTTGCAGCGGTTGCGCTCGACCGAGGGCGTGCAATGGCAGGCCGAGTTCGGCACCGAGTTGCTGCTGGGCGTGAGCGATGAGTCGCTGTCGGACTGGCTGGACCGACCCGGTGTCCGCCCCGGTCCTCCGTCGCTGCTGCCAGAGGAGATCGTCGTCCGCGATCACGTCTGCACGCTGCATGACGCCGAGCCGGCGATCGCGGTGATTGGCGGCTACGAGATCCTGCGCAAGCCACCAAGCCTGGCGCGGGCTACACGGGGCCCGCAGATCACCGGTGAGCCGCTGCCGGCCGATGGGGTGGTGGCGCGAGCGGCAGCCAATCTGGGCCAGCCCATCGTGGCCGGCCCGGTCGATCCGGCGGTGCTGGCACTGACCCAGCGGGTCGATTCGCAGCGCTGGTTCGACACCGTCGTCGACCTGGCCGGCTTTGACCGCAACAGCTTCAGCACCGAACTGGATTCCGCCCACGACTGGATCCTTGACCAGTTCTCGCGCCTGGGCATGAGCACCGACAGCTTTCCCTTCGCGCTGTCAGGGGCGCTGTGCATGCCGGTGCGGCCCGACGCGAGCCTGCACAATCCCATCGGCATCAAGCGCGGCGCCAGGTTGCCGGACGAGTGGGTGGTCGTCGGCGCGCACTACGATTCCCGCAACAGCGTCCGCTGTGACACGGCCAACGTCCAGCCTGGCGCCAACGACAATGGCAGTGGTTGCGCCGGCGTGATCGAGATGGCGCGGGTGCTGTCGCAGGTGGATACCGAGCGCAGCGTGCTGCTCACCTGCTTCGCTGGCGAGGAACAGGGGCTGGTTGGCTCACAGCGCTATGTGGAGTCGCTGCAGCTCTCCGGTGACATCGCCCGGGTGCGCTACATGATCAATCTGGACATGCTCGGCTTTGCCGAGGACGACAACCTCAGTGCCCGCATCGAGACCATCCCCGCCTTCGCCAGCGAGACGGCCCGTTTCGCTGCGGCCGCCGCCACTTACGCGCCGGAGATCAGTCCGGTGCTCAGCTCCAGTACGCAGGCGTATTCCGACCACTGGTATTTCCTGCAGGCCGGCATCCCGGGCGTGTTTACCTGGGAGAACGGCGCCGCCATCTACCCCCACTACCACCGGGCGACCGACACCCCCGCCAATCTGACCCGCGGTCGTGAGTTGGCCACCGGCATCCTGCGCATGGATCTGGCGATCCTGGCCGAAGAGGCGGGGCTGATGAGTGATTTGCTGCGGGACGGCTTTGAGTGAGCTGGGATCGGGGCTGAGGGCGCAGGGCTGAGGGGTGAGGGCGATCGAGCGATGATGAGCCTGGTCTGGCGAGCGGCGTCATCGATATTCTTCCGTGCTGGAAACGCGCAGGGGCGGAATGCCGGCAAGTGTGGACTCCGCGCATCCTGAACGCTCAGCCCTGATCCCTCAGCCCTCCCGCCCGATACACACTCGGTGCCATGCCGGTCCAACGGCGGAAGGCGCGGGTGAAACAGCTGGCGTCGGCGTAGCCGAGCAGATAGGCGATCTCGCTGATGGCGTGGCGGGGGTCCTGCAGATAGCTGCGGGCCAGTTCCTCGCGGGTTTGCAGCAACAGCTGTTCATAGCTGCTGTCTTCCTCGGCCAGACGCCGCTGCAGCGAGCGCAGGCTCAGGTGCAGACTGCTGGCGACCTGTTCGGCCGACGGCTCGCCCTCGGGCAACATCCGCACCAGGCGGTCACGCACCTGCAGGCTGAGCGTGCCGCCGGCGAGGTTCTGCAGATACTGCGCGATGATCTCGTCACTGCGCCGGGCCAGTTCGACATTGCCGCTGTCCAGCGGGCGTTCGCAGTCCGCCCGGGCGAAGGCGACCAGGTCATCCTCGGCATCAAAGATCACCGGTGCACGCAGGATGCGGCTGTGACAGTCGGTGCCGGCGGGCTTGCTGCGGCGCAGTGCCACGCGCAATGGGGTCAGGTCACGACCGGCCAGCCCACGCGCTGTGCGGATCAGCAATGAAATGAAGGCATCGACAGACTCGGGGGCCGGCGCCTCGCTGCCGCCGCTGTAGGGATGGCCGACGAGTTCGATCGCCTCGGCACTTTGGCGCAGTTCCAGCCAGGAGGCATCGGTGGCCATGCGGAAATAGCGCACCACCCGTTGCAGCATCTCGCCGACGCTGGCACTGGCCAGCACGGCGAAACCCAATGCGTGAAAGGTCGTCGGCGCCACCTGGCTGGCCACCGCCAGACCCAGGCAGGGATCGCCACTGGCACTCACGGCCAGGCGCCACAGGCGGGTGGTGTGTTCGACCGGATAGCGGGCATTGGGGTCATCCAGCGCGCCGAGGTCCAGCCCGGCCTGGCGGAACAGCGGATCGCAGTCGATACCGCGGCTTTCCAGCGTGCGCCGGATGGCTTTGGCCCAGCTGCTCAGGACGGTGGCGCGATGGGACAAGGCTCGGACCCGCGGCGGTCAATCGCGGCGCAGCATCGGTCGGGCTGGCGCGCGCAGTCAAGTGAATGGCACGCAGGGCAAGGCGGACCCAGCGCGCTTGTCGCAGCATCTGCGGACCCGACCATTTGGACACTGCCCGCATGGATCAGACCGTCGGACCCGTCGACGCCGACCCGGCCACCCGGGCCGAGTACATTCGCCAGATCGTGCTGGAAGCTGGCGCCGACCTGCGTCGTCGGCATCCCTGGCTGCGCCATCAGGATGCGATCGGTGCCGGCATCCTGATCTTTGCGCTGGCCGGCATGATCGGTACGGGCTGGGCCTGGTGGCAGGGGCTGCTGCCGACCTGGCTGACGATTCCGCTGATCGCGATCTTTGCGTCGCTCACCCACGAGCTGGAACACGATCTGATTCACTGGATGTACTTCAAGCGGCGGCCCTGGGCGCACCATTTGATGCTGGCACTGGCCTGGCTGGCGCGGCCCAGCACCATCAATCCGTGGATTCGTCGTGGCCTGCACTTCGAGCACCACAAGTACTCCGGTACCGACAAGGACCGCGAGGAGCGTGGCATCACCAATGGTGAGCCCTGGGGCTGGCCGAGACTGCTGATGCTGGCCGACGCGCCCTTCTCGGCCTGGTGGCGAATTCGCCGAATCCCCGATCCGGCCGTGCGCAGGCAGCTGTGGCGCCGTGCGCTGACCATCTACTTCCCGTTGGGCTGGCTCAACTGGGGGCTGTGGCATCTGTTCCTGCTCAGCCAGCTGGTCCTGGGGCTGGCCTGGCTGATCGGCCAGCCGCTGGCGCTGTCGCCTGGATGGCAAGCGGCTTACGGCTGGCTGCAGGTGCTGATCGTGGTCTGGGTCGGTCCCAATGTGCTGCGCAGCTTCTGCCTGCATCTGGTCAGCAGCAACATGCATTACTTCGGTGATGTCGAACCCGGCGACGTGATTCAGCAGACGCAGGTGCTGCGGCCCTGGTGGCTGTGGCCGGCGCAGCTATTCTGTTTCAACTTTGGCAGCACCCATGCGATTCATCACTTCGTCGTGCGCGAGCCCTTTTATGTGCGGCAATGGACCGCCGGCACGGCGCACCGGGTGATGCGCGAGATGGGTGTGCGCTTCAACGACTTCGGCAGCTTCCGACGCGCCAATCGCTGGCGGCGTGACGCGGAGCTGCAGGCATGACGGCGGCGGAGACGGCGCCGCCCGGCCGCGCCGACTTCCCGCACTGGCTGCGCATCGGCACCCGCTGGAAGGACAACGACCTCTACGGCCACGTCAACAACGTCGAGTACTACAGCTACTTCGACACGGTCATCAACGCCTATCTGATCGGCCAGGGCGGCCTGGACATCCACAGCGGACCGGTGATCGGGCTGTGTGCCGAGTCGCACTGCCGCTTCTTCGCGCCACTCGCCTTTCCGGATCCCGTCGACGCCGGCCTGCGGGTGGTCCATCTGGGCAACGCCAGCGTCCGCTACGAGGTCGGCTTGTTCGCCGGCGACAGCGAGCAGATCGCCGCACTGGGCTGGTTCGTGCATGTCTTCGTCGATCGCGACAGCCGCCGCGCCAGTCCGATTCCGCCATCGATCCGGGCCGCGCTGGCCGCCCTGCAGACGGTGAGTCCAGCATGAGGGTGCGGGCGGCGGTGCTGCGGCAGATGGGGCTGCCGGCTCCCTATACGCAGTCGCGGCCGGTGCAGATCGAAAGCCTTGAGCTGGCCCCGCCGGGTCGGGATGAGTTGCTGCTGCGAGTGCTGGCGGCGGGGCTGTGCCACTCGGACCTGTCGGTCATCGACGGCAGTCGTCCGCGTGGCATGCCGATGGTGCTGGGTCACGAGGCCTGTGCCGAAGTGATCGAATGCGGACCGGGCTGTGCGGGCTTCGCCGTCGGCGACCGGGTGGTGAGCAGCTTCGTGCCCAGCTGTGGCCATTGCGTGCCCTGCGCGGGTGGTCGGGCCGCGCTGTGCGAGACCGCCGCGCAGAGCAATGCGGCGGGCACGCTGCTGGGGGGCGAGCGGCGCTGGCCGGCACTGGATGGTGCGACCCTGCAACACCACTTGGGTGTGTCGGCCTTTGCCGAGCACTGCGTGGTCTCGGTACGGTCGGTGGTCAAGGTGCCGCCGGATCTGGATCCAGCCATCGCTGCGCTGTTCGGTTGCGCCGTGCTGACCGGCGTTGGGGCGGTCACCAACACGGCCGCTGTGGCCGCCGGCGACAGCGTGGCGGTGTTCGGTCTGGGCGGTGTAGGCATGGCCGCTGTGCTGGGTGCGCGGGCCAGCGGGGCGCAACCGCTGATCGCCATCGACCTGCAGCCGGCCAAGCGCGCGCTGGCATTGTCGCTGGGGGCCAGCCACGCCATCGATGCCGCCGATCCTGACGCCGTGGCGCAGATTCGTGCCATCAGTGGTGGCGGCGTGCGCCACGCCATCGAGTGTGTAGGCAGTGCTGTGGTACTGGCGCAGGCCTACGCGGCCACCGCGCGTGGCGGTTGCACCGTCAGCGCCGGACTGCCCGATCCGAGCCAGCAGCTGACCTTGCCGGCGGTCAGTCTGGTGGCCGAGGAACGCACCCTGCGTGGCAGCTACATGGGGTCGGCCGTGCCCTCGCGCGACATTCCGCGCTACTTGAGTCTGTATCGTGCGGGCCTGTTGCCGGTCGATCGTTTGCTCAGTCATCGGTTGACACTGGCGCAGATCAACGAAGGCTTCGACCGACTGGCGAGCGGCGAGGCCTTGCGTCAGGTCGTCGACTTTGAGGGGAGCGCGGCATGAGCGAAACGCTGGGCAATCGCTGGGGGCTGTTGCTGCTGCTCACCGGCCTGAACATCCTGAACTTCGCTGATCGCTACCTGATCATCGCATTTTCGACGCAGATCGTGCCCGAACTGGGGATGAGCAATCTGCAGTTCGGTTTGCTCACCGGCATCGTTTTCACGCTGGTCTACACCCTGTTCGGGCTGTATCTGGGCTCGCTGGCCGACCGGGTCCACCGGCCGCGGCTGATTGCCGCCGGCCTGGCGCTGTGGAGCGCGCTGACTGCGTTGACCGGGCTGACCCGCAGCTTTCTGCAGATGGCGTCCGCGCGCTTGTTTGTCGGTGTGGGCGAAGCGGCGCTGTCGCCAGCGGCGTTGTCGATGCTGGCCGATGGCTTCGCGCCGGCACGTCGGGCGCTGGCCAATGGCATCTATTACCTCGGTATTCCGGTCGGTATTGGCGGCAGCTTCATTCTGGCCAGCTGGCTGGGGCCGTGGCTGGGATGGCGCGGCAGTTTCATCGCCCTGGGCGCGTTGGGCATCGTGGCAGCGCTGCTGGTCGGTTGGCTGTTGCGTGATCCGGACCGGGTCAGCGGGCACCCACAGCGGCCGACCGGCTCGACGGCTGAGAGCCTGCGTGCCCTGGCCGGACAGGTCCGCCACAACCGACCGATGCAATGGATCCTGCTGGGCTGCATCGCGGCCACCTGCGTGCAGGGCGCGGCGGTGCTGGATCTGCTCTGGTGGGTACGCGAGCGGGGCTTCGCCGAGCGCACCGCGCAGCAGCTCAACGGGTCAATGTTCCTGGCCGGTGGCGTGTTCGGCTCGATCGTTGGCGGCTGGCTGGCCGATCGCATGCATGCCCGGATGGTGGGCGGCCGGTTGTGGTTTCTGGCCATCGCTTTCGCCATTGGCATTCCGCTGATGCTGCTGTTCCGGCAGATCCCGGCGGACAGTCCGTTGTTTCTGCCGCTGGCCTTCACCGGCAATGCCATCTTCATGCTGGTCTTCGGTCCGGCCCTGGCCTCGCTGCACGAGATCGTCCCGGCTTCGCAGCGGGCGGCCACCGCCGCGCTGTTCATTCTGGTGACCTCACTGATTGGCTCGGCCGGTGGATCGGCGCTGGCTGGCGCACTGGCCGATCATTTCGCCAACAGCGGCGAGGCCGAGCCACTGACCTGGGCCATTGTCTGCACCCAGGCCCTCGGTCTGCTGACCGTGCCCGCCTTCTTCCTCGCCGCCCGCGCGTTGCCCGGCCAACTGGCCGTCAGCCGCGCAGCGGCTGCCACTCCCTGACCCGTCACCGCTCGAGGCCGATCCCATGGGCAACCCCAAGCGACAGCTCGACCCCGTCTGGCTCGGCGATGACCGTGGCCATCCGCAGTTCGTCTCCGCCGCCGCGCGTTGTCTGACGATCCTGCGCTGCTTCGACTATGGCGACCAGTATCTGGGCAATCGCGAGATCGCGCTGCGCACCGGGCTGCCGAAGCCCACGGTGTCGCGGCTGACTTTCACGCTGTCGCGCATGGGCTGCCTGAGCTACTCGCCGGCCCGGGAGAAGTACGCCCTCGGTGTGGGCCTGCTGTCCCTCGGGCACACCTTCATGCGCGGCCATCCGGTCATCGCGGCGGCCAAGCCGCTGATGCAGCAATGTGCTGATCAGACCCAATCCACCGTGATGCTGGGCGCCCCCGACGGCATGCGGATGGTGCTGCTGGCCATCGCCTCCCCCCAGGGTGGCGAGGACTTCGGTCTGCAGCCCGGTGCACGGGTGCCCCATGGACTGACGGCGCTGGGGCGGGCGGATCTCGCTGCGCGGCCAGCCGAGCTGTTCCGCCGCGAGATGGTCGAGCTGAAGGAAGAGGTCTGCCAACCCTTCGACTGGCCACGGGTGCGCGACGGCATCCTGCGGGCCCGCGAAGAGGTGGCCGAGCTGGGCTACTGCCATTCTCTTGGCGACTGGTGCCCGGAGATCTACGCCGTCGGCGTGCCGATGATTTCCCGCGTCGACCCGGACCGCATTTTCAGCTTCAGCTGCGGCGGCCGGGCCGAACAGATCGACCGCCAGCGCCTGCAAGACGAGATCGCCCCACGCCTGTTGCAGCTGCGCGATCAGGTGCTGGAGGCGGTGGGTGGGGTGTTTTAGCGACCGTCGCTGCGCGGACGGTCGAGGGCACGGGGGTCAGTGCCCAGATAAACAAGCGCCGACGAGGACGTCGGCGTTCCCAGGTTTGGCCTGGTGCTGCGGCCTTTGTCGCGGCAGACCGGGCGACGATTGGGCGGCGGCGTGATCGATGGAGTGCCAGGGCGCGCTCTCATCCAACAATATCGGGCTGAGGGACCCGAACCCTGATCCCTCAGCCCTGATCCCTCAGCCCTGACTCAGAACCACATCCGCAGGGTGGCGCCGTAGGTGCGGGGTGGTGCCAGGAAGGCGTTCCACGAGCCGGTTTGCAGCGGCGCGTCGAAGGCGACCTGGATGTACTCCTCGTCGGTCAGGTTCTGCGCCCACAGCTCAAGCATCCAGCTGCGATCGGCGTCGCCGATGCCGAAGCGGGCGTTGACCACGGTGTAGGCGCCTTGGCGCTTCTCCGGATCCAGGTCCGAGCCGGTGTTGTATTCCGAGCTGTGCTTGGCACCGATATTGAAGCGCCCAATCAGGGCACTGCCGAAGTCCCATTCGTAGGTCAGCGCCGCCGAGGAGGACCACAGCGGGGCGAAGCTGACGCGGCTGCCAGGCAGCAGGAACAGATCGGCATCGGGCAACGCGTCGGGACCGAACTGGGTGTCCGAGTAGGTCACGCCGGCCTGCACCAGCAGGCCCTCAATCGGTGTCTGCCACAGCAGTTCGGCCTCAGCACCCTTGGATTCCACCGTCGGCACCGAGCGCACGACGAAGGTGGTGCCGAGGAAGCTGTTGAGCTGGAAGTCGCTGTAGTCCTGGTAGAAGAGCGCGCCGTTGAGCAGCAGATTGCCGTCCGCCAGCGTGCTCTTGAAGCCCAGCTCGTAGCTGTTGACGAACTCGGCCGGGAAGGACGTATCGAGCACCGGCAGCACGCCGGTTGCGCCCAGTTGTGTGCCGTCGGCCGACTGCACCCGATCGAGATTGAAGCCGCCGGCCTTGTAGCCGCGGGCGGCCGAGAAGTAGCTCATGAACTGGTCGTTGAAGCGGTAGGCGGCCTTGACCGTGCCGGTCCACTCGCTTTCGTCACGGTCCTGCTCGGTGATGCGGCCGGCCTGCAGCGGGTTGGACCAGGGCAGGCACATGAAGCCGATGACCGTGGGTACCGTGGCGCCCAGTGCGGCCAGCGGCACGCCGCGCGCTGCCAGGGCTGCGCCTACCTGGCTGGGGTCGACCAGCGCACCGCCACAGGCGGCCGAGCCGTTGGGGCTGGCAAAGCGCGAGGTCACTTCCTTGTCTTCCTGGGTGTAGCGCAGGCCCACGGTCAGGTCGAACTGATCGGTCAGGTGGAAGGTGTTGTTGGTGAACAGCGCCAGGCTGGTCGCGTTCTGATCGAAACGGTCGTCGGCGCCTTCGCCGATGAAATTGGTGCCGAAAGGCTGGCCGGTGGCTTCGGACAGGAAGGTGGCGGCGTTGGCCAGATTGACCGTGCCGGGCGGGAAGGCGCCGGCCACGCGGCTGAGCAGGGCGATCGACAGATAGGGCTCGTAGGCCGAACCGAGCACGGTCTGGCCATGGCGCACCAGGTCCTCGTCGGCGTAATAGAGGCCGGCCATCCAGTCGACGCGGTCGGTGCTGCCAGTGAGCCGGAACTCCTGCGAGAAGGTCTCGAAGCTGTCCGACGCGGCGTCTTCACCAAACTCGCGATACCAGATGTCGGCGGTGGTGTAGTCCAGATCGATGCCGTTGATGGTCTGCCAGTCGCGCACGGCGGTGATCGAGGTCAGCACGGCCTCGTCGAACCACGGCGTGGTCCAGTCGGCGGTGATCGAGATGCCCTGATCCTCGACCTCCTGGCGCGTGTCGCGATTGCTGTAGGCGATGCGCGCATAGGGATCGGCGGTCGGCGAGACGCCGCCGTCAGTGGAGAGCGCACCGACGATGGCCGCCGTCGGGCCGCGCACGATGGTCACACCGGCACAACAACGCTCGTCACGTTCGGTGTAGTCGGCGGCGACGTTGATCTCCAGATTTTCGCTGGGCTGGATCAGCAACTGGCCGCGGAAGGAATTGAAATCCTGGTCGACATCCTCGGTGCTGGTGCGCGGACCGGCGCCGGTGCGGATGTCGAGCAGGCCATCGCGCTCGCGATGGGTGGCGTAGAAGCGGAAGGCGGCACTCTCGCCCAAGGGCGTGTTGAAGGCCGCCGAATAGCCCAGCGCACCATAGTTGCCGGCGGTCAGCTCGCCTTCGATGGCCGTCTGGAAATCGGGCTTGCGGGTGACGATGTTGATCAGGCCGGCCGAGGTGTTCTTGCCGAATACCGTGCCCTGCGGGCCCTTGAGCACTTCAATCCGTTCCAACTCGCCCAGATCGCCAAAACCGACGCCGTTGCGGGCACGGTAGACGCCATCGATGACCACGCCCACCGAGGACTCCAGTCCGGTGTTGTCACCGACGGTGCCGACGCCGCGAATGCGGGCGGTGGTCAGTGCTTCGTTGGAGGTCGAGGTGACCGTCAGACCCGGCACGACGATCTGCAGATCCTTGATGTCGCGGGCGCCGACATCCTGCAGCAGCTGATTGGAGACGACGGTGATCGAGATGGGCACATCCTGCAGCGCCTCTTCGCGCTTCTGCGCCGTCACGGTCATCCCGGACAGCGTCTTGGTGATGGTCTCGTCGTCCGCATCGGATTGTGCACGGGCCACTTCGGGCCCCAGTAGAGCGGTGGAAAGTACGGCAGCAATGGCCGTGCTGAGCACGCTGCGCAGCGCAGGTATGGATTGCATGGACCCCTCCCTTAGGTTCCAGATTGGATGTCGCTGCGCCGCACCATTTCTGCTCTGTATTGCCCTGGGCGGTCACAGGCTGGACCACGCTAGCAAGGCGGCTCGAGCGAAAATGAAACTTGCCGGGCACCACCCCAGATTGCGGGTCGACCCTCCCCGTCCGGCGGGTTAAACTTCGCGCGATTTTCACGGAGATGATGACCATGCGAAGGACTCTGTTGGCCTCGATTGCCCTGCTCGCTGCGGGTGCGGCCAGTGCGCAGATCAGCGACTATCGCCAGTACGAGCTGGCGGGCAAGCCGGCGCTGGAATCGACCGGTGCACCGGGACAGGCCACCGGCAATGTGGTCACGCTCTTCTCGGACCGATCCAGCTGGCAGTTGGCAACCAACGTGGCTGCCTTCGAGAGTTTTGATGGGGGCGCGACCGGCGCAGGTCAGTTGAACAGCTGCGATCAGCCGGTGAACTCGGCCTCCAACGACGCCTGCTTTGCGCCGGGCGATCTGATCGGAGGCTTCCAGCTGGTGCTGGGCGATGGCGGCGGGCCGCGCGCCCCGACTGGTGGCAGTGAGTTTGTGGTACTCGGTGATGGGTTCCTGGGTCAGTCGACCGCCGTCATCGGCCCCAACGACTTCGAACAGTTCATGGACATCCGCTTCAGCGCCGGCGACGTCAATGCCGTGGCCTTCGATGCCTACAGCGGTGCCACCGGCGGCGAGGGCGTTGCTGGCGCTGGCGTGACCGTTCGCGTGTACGACACCGGTGAAGTGCTGGTGGATGCTTTCATCGTGCCGACACAGGCAGGCAACGTGCCGGTGTTTGTGGGTTTCATCAGCCCGGTGCCAGTGGGCCATGTGGAAGTCGTGGGCAACAATGGCAGCGGCGAGCTGATCGATGGGCTGGCTTTCGGCCCAGCCGGTACTGCAGTCGAGACGGTGGCCGTGCCTGTTGGCAGTGCCCTTGGCCATGCGCTGTTGGCAGCCTTGCTGCTGCTTGCTGGCGGTCTGGCCCTGGGTCGCTTTCACGCCACTCGCTGAACACGAAGATGCGACCACGGCCGGCTGAGTGCCGGGCCGTGGTCGTACCGATGATCTACCGATCCACGCCCAGCTCCGCCCACAGCGGGCAGTGATCCGATCCCAGTGGCGGGCCGCAACGGCGGTTCAACACCCGCCAGGGCGGTTGCGCCAGCGCATGGTCGATTGGTAGCGAAAGCCACTGCAGCGGTGGTCCGGGTGACCAGCTGGGCGGCCAGCTGCCCCATCCATCGTCGTCCAGTCCGGCCTCACGCAGGCGCCGGAAGTGCTCACCCCAGGGCGTGGCATTGAGATCGCCAACCAGCACGGTGGGTGTCTGCCGTTCGGCCATCCATTGCAGCCATTGCAGCTGCTGCCGTTGTTGGGTCTGGGCCAGCGTGGCGCCGATTGGCGGTGGCGGGTGGACGGCCAGCAACTGCAGCGGAATGCCGCTGACCTGGGTTCGCAGCGCCAACGCCGGCAACGGGCCGAGTGGTCCGGCCTGGTCCAGCACTTCGATCTCACCATCCGGCAGGCGGGACCACAGGCCCACGCCCCAGGGGTCCTCCCGGGCTTCGGTGTGCAGGGTGGGGTAGTGCTGTTGAAGTGAGGCCAGGCCACTCGCCATCTCAGGGCCCAGTTCGACGATGACGACGATGTCCGGGTCGACCTCAGCCAGCCATTGCAGCAGCGATTCTGCGTTTCGGTTGTGCAAGTGGGCGTTGAAGCTGACTACCGTCAGCCTGGCCGCGGGTGTGCGTTCGGCGGTCCCTCTCAGCCACGGCCCGCCGGCCGTGCCCGCGCTCAGCAGGACCAGTGCCACGCCAGCTGCGGCCCAGCGCCAGCGACCGGCCAGTGCCGTCAACAACGTGGCAAGGGTCAGTGCCGCGACCGCCTGCCAGCGAAAATGGGCAAACAGGTCCGCAGCCCAATGCCAACGTCCGGCCTCGCCGATCAGCAGGCAGATGGCCGTGCCGAGCAGCAGGCTGCGGCCGGCACGGCCGGCGATCTGGCGTACTGGGCCGGGCCGCGCGCTCAATAGGACGCTCGAATCGCCTGCAGCTGCGCCACCCGTGCGCGCAGGGCTTCGGTCGCATTGGCAAAGCGCTGGCCTTCCCCGACGTCATACCAGCCGGGGTGGGTCGACTGCTGGTCACACCAGAGCACGGTCGGCAGATCCATTGGGCCGTACTCGGCCGGTATGGCGGGGCTGAGGTCGAGGCAGTTGCCCAGCTGTGCCGTCAGTGCGCCCGCTTCCGGCAAGGGTTCCTGCCAGCGACAGCTGTCGCAACGCTGCAGCTGTGCCAGCAGACGATCGGGCAGACCACGCTCATAGCCGCTGGCGCGAGCCTGCAGGCGGCCGATGTCCGCCAACTGGCCGAGGCCCAGCAACGGTAGTCCATCGGTGTGCGCATAGATTTGCTGCAGGTCGGCTGGCAACGGGCCGAGGCGTGACTGTGCCGATTCGAGCGCGGCCGCGCTGACGCCTGGGATGTCCGCGCTGTCGGCATCGCTGAACAGCCACAGCAGCACTCGCGCCGTCCAGCCGTCGACCTGCTGGGCCTGCTCGGCCTGGACCAGCAGTTCGGTGACATCGGCACTGGCCAAACGCTCCTGTGCCGCCTGCTGGGCCAGCTCGATGTGCTGCCGCTGACGTGCCAGCTGCCGCTGATCGACCCAGCTCGACTCCAGATAGCTACGCAGATCGCGATAGCCGGTTCCACCTTCGGTGTAGTCAAAGACCAGGCCGATGCCCTCGATGGCTCCGGCCGGGTCCGGTTGATAGTAGACCTGGGTCTGACCGTCCTCATCGGTGCCGATCCACCACCAGTTCTCAAGCGCCCTGGCAGGGATCTCCAGCGACTGCTCGGTATGGGGCGACCACAGGTACAGGACGCTCAGCGCGGGGTCGGTGGAGGACAGGCGTGCCTGCAATGCCGGACCGGCGGGTGCGATGTGCTCGACCGGTCCCAACGACAGCGCGGGCAGGCCATTGCTCAATCGATACAGCGCCAGCAGTTCCTCGGGCAAGTCCCGACCGAGGCGAGCCTGCGCGGCGGCCAAGTCGGCCTCGCTGGCTGGCGCGACCACCTCCTCCTCGATCTCCAGACCGGTCAGCAGAGCCGCCAGCGGCAACGACTGGGCCTCGATGCTCAGCGCAGCCTGTTCCTGTTCCCAATTGTCCAGCTCGCCTGATGGCTCGGACGCGCCTTGCCAGCCGGCCACGAGCAGCACGCCGAACAGCGGCACGATGGCCAGAACGGCGTAGACCACGGCGATCACCAACCGCTGCAGCGGTCGCATGGGGCGAGTCTCGACGACATCGGCCAGGGCCAGAACCTGCTGCACCTGCTGGGCCGCGGGCGCCGGTGGCAAGCCTTGCTGGACCAGACCGGCGAGTACAGTGAGCCGCTGCTGAGGCTGGGTCAGGGCAGCCACCTGGTCGTCCGCGACGCGGGCCAGTTGCAGCAGGCGCCAGCGACCGAACAGGGCTGGCAGTTGCAGCGCCGCCAGCAGCGCCAGGAACGGAAAGCCCAGCCAGAAGGCCAGCAAGCCACCGGCCACCGCGGCCACACCGACGAAACCCACCTGCAACCAGGCCAGCCGATGCGGCAGCAGGCTTTGCACCACATGACTGCCGTCCAGCGGCGGTACCGGCAGGATGTTCAGGTAGTTGACGAACAGCAGCAGCCAGCCCAGCGTCCACAACCAGCTGTCGCTGCCGTCTGGTTGCTGCCACAGCAGCAGCATCAGGGCCCAGCCCAGCAGAATCCCCGGCAGCGGCCCCATCAGGCTCATCCAGGCGCGCCGCCACGAGTCCGGCTGGGCGTCGTGACCCATGGCCACACCGCCGATCAGCGGCAGCATCAGCATGTGGACATTGCGGTAGCCGAAGGCCCGCATGGCCAGGAAGTGACCGCTTTCATGGAAGGCAATGACGATCAACAGCAGGGCGGCGAACTGCAGATCCCAGAACAGCCAGCCCAGTCCCACGAACAGCAGCACTGACAGACCGAACAGCGTCCATTGCACCGAGGACGGTGGACTGCGATGGGCCACACGGCGTGATCGCTCGGCCAGATAGGCCAGTCGCGCCGCGGGCAGCTCACCGCTGTCGGCCGGCTTCGGGCATTGCCGCAGCACGCCGCGGATGCGCTGCGCAAACCCCCAACCCGGAGTCGCGACGTCCGCCCCGTGCGCCTGCAGCGCGCCGCTGGCCAACAATGCCTGGCGCTGCTGTTCCGGCAGATCGACCAGGAACTCCGGCAAGGCGCTGGCCCGCAGCCAGTCGCGATCGGCTTCCCCTGCACTGGCGACCCACTGCCGGTGTTGTTGCAGCTGACCGGCGAAATCGCGTGCGTCCAGCGTTCGTCCCAACCATCGATCACCGGCCACCACGGTGCACCACGCCTCGAATGCCTGACTGCAGAGGACTCGCCCGTCGCTCAAGCGGCTGAAATAGGTTGACTGCAAGCGATGCGCCGACTGCGCAGAGGCCGGAACGGACAGCATCAGCCAGGTCGCCGACACCGGGTGTCGGTAGATCGCGCGCAGCGGGTTCTCGACGGAGTCACCGCTGGCCGCCTCGACCAGTACCCATTGCGGACCCTCGTAGCCCAGTGTTTGCAACTCGCGCTGGGCCATGTCGAACAGATCGGCCCAGGCCGCCGGTGGACGTGACGACGACAGCGGCCGCCAAACGTAGCGATGGAACGGGGCGGCCAG
>JAWLAT010000045.1:0-25225 GCA_041395325.1 Lysobacterales bacterium | reverse complement strand
GCCGTGCTGGAAAGTGACCGGGTGCACCATCGCGGCAGTGGCGAGGGCTGGCCGCAGGATGCGGATGTGTGACGTTTTTGGCCCAGGGCCCAGGGCCCAGGGCTCAGGGCCCAGGGCCCAGAAGGAACCGGATTCGTCGGGGCCTGATCATTGGGGCCTGTTGATGCCGAATCAGCCTCAGGGCTCGCGTCAATCTCAGTTCGAGCGAGCTTCACTGGGCCCTGAGCCCTGGGCCCTGGGCCCTCTTGCCCCGCTGTGCCCTGAGCCCTGGGCCCTGGGCCCTCTTGCCCCGCTGGGCCCTGTGCCCTGTGCCCTGTGCCCTCACCCACAACTGAACCACGATCCCCCACGAGGCCGGCACGCTCCACAACCCCGGACACTCGCCCCGACACGTCCACCTTATTGCGCACCACCGTCGCCGGCAGTCCTGCGGGCAAGCGGGCCAGGTAGGGGGCCGGATCGGCTTGCGGGTCGCTGTCGTCGAGCACGATCAGGGCGTGGTCGGCGCGGGCGGCTTCCAGGCCGGCGCGGCGGACGCCTTCGGCTTCGATGGGGTCGTCGCTGTCGCGCAGGCCGGCGGTGTCGACGACGGTGACCGGCACGCCGCGCAGCACCAGTGCTTCGCGCAGCACGTCGCGGGTGGTGCCGGCGATGGGCGTGACGATGGCGCGGTCACTGCCGGCCAGGGCGTTGAGCAGGCTGGACTTGCCGGCATTGGGCGGACCCAGGATCACCAGATAGAGCCCGTCGCGCAGCCGTTGTCCGCGTTCGGCTTCCTGCAGCAGCTGTTGGACCGACTGCAGCAACAGGGCCAGGCGGCGGCTGACGTCGCCTTCGCTGAGGATGTCGATCTCCTCGTCGGGGAAGTCGATGGCCGCCTCCAGCAGCACCCGCAGCGCCACCAGTTCGCTCAGCAGCGCGTCGACACGGTCGCTGAACACGCCATCGAGGCTGCGCAGCGCAGCGCGGGCGGCGCTGGCGGAGCCCGCCGTGATCAGATCGGCGACGGCTTCGGCCTGGGCCAGATCCAGCTTGCCTTCCAGAAAGGCGCGCTCGGTGAACTCGCCGGGCCGGGCCAGTCGCGCGCCCAGTGCCAGCACCCGTTGCAGCAGCAGTTCGAGCACAACCCGGCCGCCGTGGCCCTGCAGTTCCAGCACATCCTCGCCGGTGTAGGACCGTGGCGCGGGGAAGTACAGCAGCAGGCCCTGGTCGATGGGCGCACCCGCTTCATCCTGCCAGCGGCAATAGTGTGCCAGCCGCGGTGTCGGCTCGCGTCCCAGCAAGGCACTCGCCATCGTCGCGGCGGCCGGGCCACTGACGCGGATCACGCCGACGCCGCCGTGACCGGCGGGGCTGGCGATCGCTGCGATGGTGTCGCGCGCCGGCTGGGGGCTCACCGACTCATTCCGGGTCGGCGGGTGGCTGCGCCTGCTCGGGAATCGTCGGCGATGCCATCCAGCCTTCGACAATGGCCACACCGCGCAGCGCCTCCAGGTCGTTCTCAGCCTGGCGGGCGTCCATCCGCAGCGAACGCGCTTGCGCGCGCCATTCGTCGGCCTTCTCCCGATCGTCCGCTGCCTCCGCTTGCGCTTCCAGCTCCTGCGCCTGCTGCAGTCGCTGTTGCTGCTCGCTCTCCTTCTGCAGCAGGAAACCGCCGGTCTGAACGGCACGACTGAACACATCGCGGCGGTCCAGCGGGCAAGCTTCTGCCGCGGGTTCCTCACCGCGCAGTCCGGCATCGAAGCCGCGCTGGGCATCGCACCAGCTGCTCAGACCCAGCGCACGCGCCGCGTGGTAACGATCACGCTCGCCCTCGTCCAGCTCGCAGGTGGCGCTGGGCAACGAGGGCAGCTCGCCGCGTTCGCCTTCGGCGCGGCCAAAGTCGGCCAGATCGCCTGCAGGGCAGCCCGAGCGCTCGGCGCAGGCACCGAGCAGCGCCGCCAAACTCAGCAGAATCAGCACTCGCGGCAGGCTCATGGGAAAAACTCCGATGGAACGGTGGACGCCGGATCACGCACCGCGAATCCGGTCGGACGCGCCGCCTTGCGGTTCCAGCAGGACAGATAGAGCTCGTCGATGGCCAGATCCAGCAGCGGATAGCGCTGCAGTTCCGGGCTGTAGTCGATGCGATCGGCCGCGCGCACGGCGGCGCGATGGAACTCGAAGCCCAATGCACGCAACTCGGCCTCGAAGCCGTCCACGGTGATGGGATTGAGTTCGGTGTACCACTGCCAGTATTGCTGCGGTGAGGAGAACTCACCGGCCCGGTCCATGTAGTTGGGTTCGGTGTTCAGCACCAGCTCACGCAGCTGCGCTTCGGGCAGCTTCAGGTGGAAATGCGGTTCGCTGCTGAATTCGCCCAGGTGATGGCCGAAGTTCGAGTAGTACAGGCCGGGATGGATGAACAGCAGGCCATCCGGACGCAGCACGCGGCGAATCTCGCTCAAGGCCTGGTGGTAGCCACCGGCGATGTGCTCGACCGAGCCCCAGCTGACCACCACATCGAAACTGTCATCGGGGAAGGGCAGATGATTGCCGTCGGCGTCCATGAAGCGCAGCCCAGATGGCAGTTCGGTCAGCGGCAGATGATTGGCCTGAGCGACCTCGCACAAACGCTCGTAGCCGCGGAAGGGATCGACGCCGATCAGCAACTCCGGCTGATGGCGCAGGAACAGGCCCAGATCGGTGATGCCATCGCCGCAGCCCATGTCCAGCACGCGCCCGGACAGCAATGGCGAATCACCCAGCATGTAGTCGCCGATGACGCCGGCGGCATGATCAAAGTGGCGGAAGAACCAGTCTTCATGACCGCGGCGAAAGGACAGATCGGTGACCGCCGGACCGTCATCCGCAGCGTTGACCTGCCAAGCGGGCACTACCCAGCTTGACGTTCCACCCCGTTCCAGCGTGATGGCCTGCTCACCGATCACCGCGCGCTGCCGCCCGTGGCCGGCGTGCAAACGAACGACGATGCGACAGGCAGGACCGGTGCTGGCGAAGGTGGCCGACCAGCGCCATTGTCCGCGCGGCAGCCAGCCCACCCAGGCACCGCCGCTGCCCGAATCGCTGTGCCACAGCAACTGCCCTTCCGGGTTGTAGGCCTGCAACTCGATGGCCGGTGCCATCAGTGCCAGCGCGTCGATGGCCAGCGTCAGGTCCAGCCGCCAGGGCTGGTCGTCGATCGGCTGGGCGGGACTGGCGTGCAACTGCAGGGACATGGGCATCGGGACTGGCTCAACGAGGCGCGATTATGGCCCATCGACCGCCTGTCCTTGCGGGCAGTTCCTGATCAGCTTGGTCCTGGCGACATCATCCTGGCGTGTCGGCTGGTGACCGGATCGACGCTGATCGACCCGGTCACCAGCCAAAAACGGGATCGTTACTCGAAGCCGTCATTCAACAACGCATCCGGCAGCAGTGCCGGACCACCGAGAATCAGGATGTTGTCCGGCGAACTGCGGTAGACGCCGAACTGGCCGGCATCGAGGCTCAACCGCCAGGTCTGGCCATCAATCAGGGTGGCGCGCGAGCCCAGGTCGTACCAGGCGAAGGTGCTGTCATCGCCGGGCACGGTCGGGCCGTAGTGGCGCCAATGCCAGTCGGCGTTGTTGAAGTTGGCGCCGTGGAAGATCAGATCGACCTGGGCCTGGGCACAGTCGGGCAGTTCGAAACGAACCACGCCCTGCGGATAGCCAATCTCGGTGCTGCGTGGGTCCACCGGCAACAGGGCCGGATCGACCGACTCGCTGTTGTTGATCTGGTCGCAGCTGCCGCCAGAAATGGCAATGGTGAAATTGACCGTGCTGCCGACGCCATCCGGTACCACGCCCGCGGCGCCGGGGATGGCGAAGATGGTGCCAGTGTTCGAGGCCACCGACGGCTGGCCTGCATCCGGCATGCCGTCGCCATTGCCATCGCCCATGGTCAGACCGGGGCTGCCGTTCTCCACTGGCGACGGGGCACCATCGCCATCGGGATCGATCGGATCGGTGAACTCCCAGACGCCGGCCACCGTACCGGCGAACAGACGGAAGGGATCGGCGACACCACGCTGCGGCACGGCCAGCGCCAGCGCCGCATCGGCCTGCAAGCCGATGCTGTAGCTGTTCCAGGTCAGTCCGCCGTCGGTGCTGCGATAGACACCGCCGGGATTGGCGGCGGTGCCGCCGGCGGCCGCGTAGACGGTGTCGCCGCTGGGATCAGCCGGATCGACCAGCAGGGCCCGCACGTCCGAGCCGGCCACGCCGGCGTCGGCGCGCACCCAGGTGGCAGCGGCATCGTCACTGCGGTAGATGCGTCCGCTGAAGCTGCCATTGAAGTCGATCGCGGTGGCGTAGAGCCGATTGCTGTTGGCCGGCGCGATGGCCAGCGACAGCACATCCCAATGCGAAGACGCCGCTCCGCCCAGACGCGGCAGACCGCTGCTGCTGTGGCTCCAGCTCAGACCGCCATCGACCGACTTGAATACGCCGTTGGCCAGCGTCGGCTCGACCGGAAAGGCGGGGTCGAAGACGCCCAGGAAGGTGCCGGCGTACATGACCAGCGGATTCATCGGATCGGTCACCAGCGGTACCACGCCGCCAATCTGCACGCATTTCAGGCCCGGTGTGCCCGGATCCAGGTCCTGCCCGATTGGAATGCCGCTGTCCGAGGCCACCCAGTTGGCGCCGGCATCAATGGAGCGGTAGATCCGCGCCGCGGCCACCGTATCCGGACAGACCAGCGGCGACGTGCTGCTGCGTGACAGCCGCCCGCTGCCGCCCACCAGCACGGTCTTCAAGGTGCTGGCAGCAGTGGGCGGCACCACCGCCGGACAGGGGCCACTGACCGGCGGGCTGTCGCAGCTGCGCGGGTCCAGCGCCACGCTGCGGACCGTGCCCATGAAGGGCCGACTGACGGACCCACCAGCAGTGCCGAAGGTACCCAAAGCGATGCCGTTGTCGATCGCCGTCCAGCTGTTGCCGGAGGTCGTGCTCTTGTAGATGCCGCCATCGATGGCGGCGGCGTCGGGGATCGGTGCGGACCGGCCGGCGGCGTAAACGTGGAAGTTCTCGGTGGTCAGCGTGTTGGCATCGACCGTGGTCGGATCGATCGCCAGCGCGCGGATCTGTTCGGCATTCAGGCCATTGGCACTGGCCGCCCAGGAGGCGCCGCTGTCGGTGGACAGATACAGCGGGACCGTGGTCGAGAAGGCATCGCCAAAGCCGGCCAGCACGATGTTGGCATCCAGCGGATGGGGGGCCAGCGCGCGGATCGTGGTCGATTCGAAGCCGACGTTGCGCTCCAGCCACAGCCCGCCGTTGTTGGTCGTGCGCAGCAGGCCGCCGTACTCGGTGCCGGCCAGCACGTGCGGCGTGCCCGGATAGGCCGGATGGAAGGCAATCGCCGCCGTTTGCACCGGATCGCTGCCATTCACAGTGTAGTTGTTGACGATTGGATCCATCGCCACCCAGGTTGGTGAGGCCAGGGTCACATCGTCGCTGCGCTGCAGCGTGCCGTCGCTGCATTGCACCCACAGCGCGGTCGCCGAGCCCGGACTGACGTCGACGCTGCTGGCGAAGCAGTCCGGCGGCAGATTCACCACACTCCAGCTGGCACCGGCATCGCCACTGGTGACCAGCGAGCCACCCAGCGCATACAGCCGCATGGCGTCGCTGGGGGCGGTGATGAGGTCCTGGATGAAGAACAACGCCGGCACTTCGCTGGGCGAAGGATCCAGGTCCGGCAGCGGACCGGTGGCCAGCCAGGTGGCGCCACCATCGGTGCTCTTGCGGACCATGTTCAGGCCGTAGCCCAGCGCATCGTAGCTGTCGCTGGCTGCATACAGATCGCCATTGGCGGCCACGGCGATCTGGCGCATGTCGCCGGAGGGAAAGCTGCCTGCCGCCGACACGGTCCAGCTGGAGCCGTTGTTGCTCGACGCATAGGTACTGGCGCCAGCGACCACGGCCACGCGGGCGCCGTCACCCGGGCCCACATCCATGTCGCTGGGCGGCGAGAGCGCTGCCCACGGCGCGGGCAGCGGAAACCAGCTGAGGCCGAAATCGGCGCTGCGGTACACCACGCCGGCGCCGCCGGTGTAGACATAAGCCACGCTGGTGGTGCTGCTGGCGGTGTCCAGTGCGAAGGCGGCCAGATTGGCCGGCAATCCGGCCTCGGCACGGGTCCAGCTGCCACCGCCATTGGTGGTGCGGAACACACCGCCGCGACCGACAGCCAGATACAGCGTGTTGGGCGACAGCGGCGAGATGGCGACGTCAAATACGCGGCCGCCGTGAGGGCCGGTGGTGGTCCAGCTGCCCACGGCAGCGAAGCTGTGGCTGCCGACCAGCAATGCCAGACCGGCGCAAAGACGCATTCGATGCATGAAGTTTCCGAAACGGCGAAAGACAGCGTAGCGATACGCACCACCGTGAGGTGGCAGGCCGGTCAGTCTTGTGAGCTGCGTCGCGTCTCAGGCACCCAGCATCACATGTTCACGTTCCACCTCGTCCAGGCGGATGCGATTGACGAACAGCGAGAAGGACAGATACCCGGCCAGGCCGTTGGTGCGATGCATCCAGGGCGGCAGGTACAGCGGCGGCGCTATGTCGCCGTTGGCGAAATGTGGTTCAAACTCGACCACATCGTGCAGCGTCATCTTGCCGGCGAACAGATCCTGCGCCAGCGGCAGGCGACCCTGGCGCAGGGCCCAGCGGAAGAAGGTGTGCACGGACAGCAAACCGTGCAGATAGACGGTGTCCTTGGTGAAGGCGCTGCCACCACTGGTCGGCACGCCGCGGAACACGCGCATCGCCGAATTGAAGCTGTCGGTCTCGCTCTGGCCATAGCCGAGGAAGAAGCGGAACACGTCGATGAAGCTGGCGCCGGAGAGCGCGTCATCGATGGCCAGGATGCGCAGCGAAATCCGCTTCATGCGCAGGATGTCGATCGAGCCGGTGACCAGTTCGGCGAACACGGCCAGCCCTTCCTGGGTGGCGGTGATCCGCGGCGAATTCAGGCCCAGCGAACCCAGGTGCGGTTGCGCCCGGCCGTTCAGCGCGGTTAGCGAGTGCACGAAGGCCTCGTGCTCCAGCAGCTGCGACAGGTCGTATTCGGAAAAACAGGTGCCCGCCCGGAGGCGAATCCGAGTGGGACCGGCCGCCGCCTTGGCGACCAGATTGGGGTCGATCTCGATGCGCACCTGGTGCTGGGTGAAGACCTGGTCGATGCGACTGCGCAGCTCGTCCTTGAGGATCTCCGCCGACAGGCAGTACTCGGTTTCGGCCAGCCGGTGATGACCGGTGACCTCTTCGGCAATGGCGATGAAGTGATGAGCCGCTTCGAGATTGTTGACGGTACCGCCGGCAATCAGATCGCCGGGTCGGCCATACAGATCGATCGAATGGCGGCCCAGTTCGGCGCTGCCAATGCCCTCCAGCATCAGTGCGGCCGTATGCCAGCTGCGCGCGGTGTTGGCGATGTAGCGGCCGATGGCATCGGCATCGCCGGCGGCCTCGGCGATGCGCAGCAGTTCGGCGCGCCGCTCGCGATGATCCTGCGGCGCATACTCGACCTGCGGCAGCCGCGGCTTGCCGGCTGCCCAGTCGGCCAGGAACTGCCGTTGCACCCGGGCCGGCCAGCTCAGCGCCGACAGCACCTTGAGTTCCTTCACCGCCGCTACCAGCCGACGGTCCAGTTCCGCGTAGCGCTCGATCATCTTCGCCACTCCACCGGCCAGACGGCGTCAACCGCTGGCGAGCCACGCCGCAACGCGCCGCGGGCATGACTTCCGGAGCGCGCGCGTCGACGAAGCTGCATGGTAGCGTCGACCGGCTGTGCCGGGGCATCCAGGCACGTCAAGGAGACGGCATGTCGTCCCGCCACCGCGCTCACTGCGCGCAGACGATCCGGGCGGCATGCTGCGCGGTCAGGCGACATCGCCGACCCGCCCGATTCGCTTCATCGCGTCACAGCGACGGTTGGTCGCAGAAGTGGCGTCAAACGGGCCAGATCGGCCCGACAGGCCGACGGAAATCACCGTCATCGGCGTTGAGGCCGAGATGGAGAGAAGGATGAATGACAAGGAGTTTCACGGCATGAAGCCACAGCGGCATCGACAGGCACGGACGTACTGGACCCGGTTGCTGCTCGGCAGCATCGCCGCCGGTCTGGTCGCCTGCGGCAACAGCGACGGACCCGGCCCGCAACAGCGCGTCCAGGCCGCCGTCGGCGTGACCACGCAGACGGCCCGCCTGGAACCCTGGGTCGATCGCATCGAGGCACTCGGTACGGCGCGGGCCAACGAATCGCTGATGCTCTCGGCCAAGGTCACCGAGACCGTGGCCCGGGTCAATTTCGACGACGGCCAGCAGGTTTCCGAAGGCGCAGTGCTGGTGGAGCTGACCGATCGTGCGGAAGTGGCGGCGCTGAAGGAAGCACAGGCCTCCTTCGCTGAGGCCGACAAGCAAACCAAGCGGCTGGAGGATCTGGTCGAGCAGGGCACCGTGCCACGGTCGTCGGTGGATCAGCAGGTGGCCCTGCGCGATCAGGCCAGGGCCCGCATGGATGCGATCCGGGCGCGCCTGTCCGATCGCGTGATCACCGCCCCCTTCGCCGGCCAGCTGGGCTTTCGCATGGTCTCGCCGGGCGCTCTGGTGACGCCGGGCACGCCGATTGCCACGCTTGATGACATCTCCACGATCAAGCTGGATTTTCCGGTGCCCGAGCGCTTTTTTGCCGAGTTGCAGCCGGGCCGCGACATCAGTGCGCGCACCGCGGCCTATCCGGAGCAGACTTTCCAGGGCACCGTGCGCAGCATCGATTCGCGCGTCGATCCTGCCACCCGCAGTGTGACCGTGCGGGCCGAACTGGCCAACGACCAGCGCCTGCTGCGTCCCGGCATGCTGATGGTGGTCGAGCTGATCACGCCGGCGCGCGAGGTGGTGGTCATCGACGAGATCTCGCTGGTGCAGATCGGCAGCGAAGCCTTCGTCTATCGGGTCGGCTCCGAGGCCAAGGCCGAGCGCGTGGTGGTCCAGCCCGGTCGGCGCAGTGGCGGACGGCTGGAAATCGTGCAGGGGCTGCAACCGGGAGATCGCATCGTCAGCGAAGGCGTGGTGAAGCTGCGCCCAGGCATGACGCTGACACTGCTGGATGCCGGCGGTGGCAGTGACGGCGGCTCGGTGCCAGGCACCGCAGACTAGGAGTAGCGCCCATGTTCCTGTCCGATGTGTCCGTACGGCGGCCCGTCCTGGCGGTGGTATTGAGTCTGCTGCTGGTGGTGTTGGGCGTGATGAGCTTCCTGCGGCTGCCGCTGCGCGAGGTGCCCAACATCGATCCTCCGATCGTCTCGGTCAACGTCAACTACAACGGTGCTTCGGCGGCCGTGGTGGAAACGCGGATCACCCAGGTCCTGGAGGACGCGGTCCAGGGCATCGCCGGCATCGACACGATCGAGTCGCGCAGCCGCAATGGCCGGGCCGACGTGACGATCACCTTCGCGCTCAGTCGTGACATCGAGGCCGCGGCCAACGACGTCCGCGATGCCATCTCGCGGGTGGTCGACAATTTGCCGCAGGAGGCCGATCCACCCGACGTCGCCAAGGTCGAAGGCGACGCCGACGTCATTCTCTGGCTCAACCTGACCAGCGACCGCATGGACACCTTGTCGCTGACCGACTACGCCGAGCGCTTCGTCGTCGATCGCTTGTCGACCATCGACGGCGTCGCGCGGGTCCGCGTGGGGGGTGGCCTGCGCTATGCGATGCGCCTGTGGCTGGACCGCGAAGCGCTGGCGGCACGCGGTCTGACCGTGTCGGACGTGTCCGCAGCCTTGCGGCGGGAGAACGTCGAACTGCCCGCCGGTCGGTTGGAAGGCACGCAGCGCGATTTCACGCTGCGCATCACCCGCAGCTACACCGAGGAGTCTGATTTCCGCGAATTGGTGATCGGCCGCGGCGAAGACAACCGCCTGATCCGACTGGGCGAAGTCGCGCGGGTTGAACTGGGCGCCGAGGAAACCCGCACCTACTACCGCGGCAACGGCCAGCCGCAGGTGGGACTGGGGATCATCAAGCAGTCCACCGCCAACGCGATCGACGTCTCGCGTGGCGTCAAGGACGCCGCTGAGCGCATCGCCGAGACGCTGCCCGAGGGCACCCGGCTGCTGGTCGCCGTGGACACTTCCGAATTCATTGAATCGGCGATCAGCGAGGTCTATTTCACGCTGGCGATCACGATGGCGCTGGTGATCGGCGTGATCTACGCCTTCCTCGGCTCGGCACGCGCGGCGCTGATTCCGGCGGTGACCGTCCCGATCTGTCTGATTGCCTCGTTCACCGCACTGTATGCGCTGGGCTACTCGATCAACCTGCTGACCCTGCTCGCACTGGTGCTGTCGATCGGATTGGTGGTGGACGACGCCATCGTGGTGCTGGAGAACTGCCAGCGCCGGGTGGATCTGGGTGAAACGCGACTGCTGGCAGCCTGGCGCGGCGCTCGACAGGTGGGCTTTGCGGTTATTGCCACCACCGCCGTGCTGGTCAGCGTGTTCGTGCCGATCGCCTTCATGGAGGGCAATCTGGGCCGGTTGTTCAGCGAGCTGGCCGTGGCCATTGCCGCAGCGGTCATCGTCTCCTCGATCGTCGCGCTGTCGCTGTCACCGGCGCTGTGTGCCTGGTTGCTGACACCCGAGGAGAGCCATGGCGGCTGGGCCCACAAGGTCGATAAGTTCACCACCCGCATCGGTGAGGCCTACCGCCGCGTGCTGCAGCGGACGGTGGGCCACAGTGCGCTGATGGGACTGGTGCTGCTGCTGGCCGCCGGAGGCATCTGGGGCCTGCTCAAGCTGGTGCCGGCCGAATTGGCGCCACCGGAAGACCGCGGCGTGTTCTTCGTCATGCTCAATGGCCCTGAGGGCGCCGGCTTCGACTACACGCTGGAGCAGATGGAGCAGGTCGAGGCGGTGTTGCTGCGGATGGTCGACGAGGGCGTGGTCCGACGCGTCATCACCCGTGCCCCACGCGGCTGGGGTGGCGCCGGTGAGGACACCCACACCGGTCAGGCGGTGGCCATCATGGCGCCGTGGGAGCAGCGCGACGGCACCACCGTCGAATCGATGGAGAAGATCCGCAAGGAACTCGGCGAACTGCCTGGCATGAGCGCCTTTGCCCAGGCCCGCCAGGGTCTGGTGCGCAGCTACGGGCCGCCGCTGCAGTTCGTGCTGCTGGGGCCGGACTACGACACGCTGATGAGCTGGCGCGACACGCTGATCGAGCGCCTGTCGGAGAACGACAAGCTGGTCGGCATCGACAGTGACTACAAGGAAACCCGACCGCAGATCCGGGTCGAGATCGACCGGCCGCGGGCGGCCGACCTGGGCGTTTCCACCGAAGAAATCGGCAGCACGCTGGAGACCATGTTCGGCTCACGTCGGGTCACCACCTTCCAGCGTGGCGGCGAGGAATACGAGGTGATGCTGCAGGCCCGCTCCGAGGATCGGGCCGACCCGGCCGACCTCGACAACCTCTATGTGCGCGGTCGCAACGGTCAACTGGTGCCGTTGGCCAGTCTGGTGACGCTGCGCGAGCTGGCCGAGCCGTCGACCTTCAATCGCTACAACCGCCTGCGCGCGATCACGGTCAGCGCCCAGCTGGTACCGGGCTATCCGCTGGGCGAAGCCCTGACTTATGTCGAGGACGCCGCCCGCGACGTGCTGCCCTCCGATGCCGGCTGGGACTACAAGGGCGAGTCGCGCGAGTACAAGATCTCCGGCTCGGCCGCCTGGGTCAGCTTCGCGCTGGCCTTGCTGGTCGTCTACCTGGTGCTGGCGGCGCAGTTCGAGAGCTTCATCCATCCGCTGGTGATCATGCTGACCGTGCCGCTGGCGGTCTTCGGCGCGCTGCTGGGTCTGTGGCTGGCCGGCTCGAGCATGAACCTGTACAGCCAGATCGGCATCGTCATGCTGATCGGCCTGGCCGCCAAGAACGGCATCCTGATCGTCGAGTTCGCCAACCAGTTGCGTGACGCCGGCCGCTCGGTGGTCGATGCGGTACTGGAGGCCTCAGTGGTGCGCTTGCGGCCGATCATCATGACCAGCGTCTCGACGGTCATCGGTGCCTTGCCGCTGGTGCTGGCCGACGGCGCCGGTTCGGCCAGCCGCTTCACCATCGGCGTGGTGATCATGGCCGGTGTGACCCTGGCGACGCTGCTGACGCTGTTCGTGGTGCCCAGCTTCTACGCGCTGCTGGCGCCGTTCACGCGTTCACCGGAGGCGCTCAGTCGGCAGCTCGAAGCCGACCGCGAAGCGAGACCCAATGCCGAAGAGGTACTGGCCTGATCGGCCTGGTTTGGTCGGAAGCCATGCATGAGGGCCCGGGGCCCGTTTTGTCGCAGACTGGTTGAGCGTTCCCACCGAGTCCTGCGATGAAACTGCCCCGTGCCCTGCTCTGGCTGGCCAGCCATGGCGTCGTCGCCGCAATCGGCTTCGCCGCTGGCATCTACGCCTTGCCGATCCTAACCGCGCCGCCGGCACCGACCGCCGCCGAACTGCACGCCGCCATGGCGGCGGCGCCTCTGGTCGGCGAGTTCCGCCGCGACCTGCCCGGCAGCGACTTCCTGCACTGGGGCGAAGGCGAGGTGCGCCTGGGTGGCGGCCTGGTGGCCTTCAGCGGCCAACTCGCGCCGGGGCCGGACTACCAGCTGTATCTGTCGCCACAGCTGGTGCAAACCGAGGCGGAGTTCGAGCAGCGGCGGGCGCAGATGCAGCGGGTCGGCGCGATCCGCCAGTTCGATGGCTTCGTGTTGCCGCTGCCGGCCGACATCGATCCGGCCGACTACGGCGCCGTGATCATCTGGTGCGAGAGCTTCGGCGAGTTCATCACGGCGGCCAGCTACCGCTGAGGCCAACCCACCACGTCAGATCTGAGTATCGGGGTTGGAACCGGCGGCGGCGCGCAGCTGGCGCTCCTCAGTCCGGCCATAGAAGCGCACCAGGCTCAGCAGACTCAGTCCGAAATAGACGAATCCCGGCAGCCCGTACAGCGGTCCGGGCAATCCGGGCTGCAGCAGACTGGCGCAGAGGAAAGACACCGTCGCCACCAGCGGCAGCGCGCAATTGGCCAGCAACTGCCGTCGCAGCGCCAGTCGTTCCAGGGCGTCCAGACCGATCAACTCACGCTGCTGCCAGGCGCGCCAGTTCAGCGCCAGCGAGACCAGGCCCATCGAGCCGAAGGCCACCGCATAGGTCTGGAACATGAAGCGCAGATCGGCCAGCCCGGTGAACTCGAAACCACTGGGCAGCCAGCCATCACTGACCCAGCCGAACATTGCGCCAAACAGCATTTTCAGTGGGTAGACGTAGACCAGCGCCAGGAACACATAAAGCAGGCTCAACAGCACCGACCAGCCATCGTCCAGGCCGAAACGGCGGCTCCACAGGTTGTGGTCCCACCAGAACATCGCCAGCACCGCGAAACTGGCCGCAAAGGCCGGTACGCCCTTGAGCGCCTGCACCAGCTCGGCACGATTGCCCGGGATCTCGTCGATGGAGATCACCAGCATTGTCAGGGCGAAGGCAAAGGCCGCGTCGACGAAGGCCTCCAGCCGGGTCACCTGCTGGCCACGCTCGACATAGTCACCCAGTCGGCGAGCCACGCGCATGCTCAGAGACCCAGCCCGAGCGGGTCAGCCGCCTCCTCGGGCAGCTCGCCGGGCGCGGTGTCGCGCATGACCTCGGGCTGCAGTCGTGCCAGTCGTGCCAGCAGGCGATTACGGACCGATTGCGATATCCCGATGCGGCGCATCGCTGCGCGCGCATCCTCGACGAACCAGTTGAACTCAGACGGCGTGATCGCCATGCCGCTGTGGGCCTCGGCCATGTCCAGCCCCTCGTATCGGCAGGGACCGTCGGCCAGCTGACAGATCTGCACCTCCAGCTGCTCGCGTAAGCGATCCAGATCGGCCTGCACGAACAACTCGCCGAAGCGCGGATCGGCGTGCACATCCTCAACCACCACGGCCACCAGTCGCTGCACGCCGGCCTCACCGCCCAGATCCTCGTACAGCGTGGTCCGACCGGGCCCGGTGGTGCTGCAGGCCGCCAATAGGGCCAGCAGCGGCAACCAGGCCAGCCAGCGTCGCTCAGTCATTGAACTGCACCGTCAGATACCAGCCACGCTGGTCGGCCACGCCACCGATATCACCCAGATCGACATAGGCCACCGCCATCTGCCAGCGCTTGGAGGGCAGCCACAGCAGGAACGCATCGGCCCAGTCGTCCTCGGCAGCGAAGGCCAGCCGGTCGGGCTTGTTGCGATACTCGGCGCCGATCAGCCAGCGCTCGTTGAGAAACATCGCGATGGCGCCTTCGCCGTTGTAGCGATAGTCGTTGTCGAAACCCAGAAAGCCGGTCTGGTGGGCCTGGCTGGCACGCAGCGTGGCGCTGAGCACCCAGCTGCGATGGAAAGGTCCATCGATCCAGGCACGCGTCCAGGCCAGGTAGGCATCAATGCCGTGGTCGCGCTCGGCCCCAGCCAGCCTGGCCAGCTCGAAGTCGGCATTGCGCTTGAACTGCATGCCGGCCGAGAGTTGTCCCAGCCGGCCGTAGACCGGATCACCGCCGAGCCGAAGCTTCAGCCCCAGCGTATCCAGACGCAGATCGGCCTGGTTGCTGACGCCCTGCTCGACCAGCGTGTCCAGATTCAGTCGCTGGCTGGACAGCGACAGCTCCCAGCGGTTGTTCCACACGGCGTTGACCGAGCCAGCGAGCACGTCGAACTCGCCGGTACCGACATAGGACAGATTGGCACCCAGACTGCGCTCGCCGGCCTCGGCGTGGCCCGCCAGCAGTGCCCAGGCAGTCATGCCACCGCCACCAGCGCCTTCCAGCGAGGCCAGGCCGCTGACACCGAGCAGACGACCCTCGCCGGCCTGAGCCGTCGCCGCGCACAGGCCGGCCAGCAGCCCGCACAGCGCGATTGCCGGCGCAATTCGAGCGGCACAACGATCTGTGGTGGCCTGCAGTGGCATCATCGCTGACGGGATACGCACGGATGGGAAGAGTCGGATGCAATGCTATCTGGTCGGTGGCGCGGTGCGGGACCGCCTGCTCGGCCGAGCGGTGATCGATCGTGACTTCGTGGTGGTGGGCAGTTCCACCGAGGCCATGCTGCGGGCCGGCTTTCGCCAGGTCGGCGCCGACTTCCCGGTGTTTCTGCATCCCGACAGTGGTGAGGAGTACGCGCTGGCGCGGACCGAGCGCAAGAGCGGCCGCGGCTATCAGGGCTTCGTCGTCCATGCCGATCCACAGGTCACGCTGGAGCAGGATCTGGCCCGCCGCGACCTGACCATCAATGCGATGGCCGAGGACGCGCAGGGCCAATTGGTCGACCCCTTCGGCGGTGCCCGCGATCTGCAGGCGCGCTGGCTGCGGCATGTCTCGCCAGCCTTCGTCGAGGACCCGGTGCGAGTCTTGCGACTGGCCCGTTTCGCCGCCCGTCTGGCACCACTGGGCTTTCGCGTGGCCCCGGAAACCCGACGCCTGTTGCGGCAGATGGTCAGCAGCGGCGAAGTGGATCATCTGGTGCCCGAGCGGGTCTTCGCCGAATTGCGCCGGGCGCTGGTCGAGGCCAGGCCCAGCGCCTTCCTGCAGGTCCTGCGCGAGTGCGGCGCGCTGGCGCGACTGCTGCCGGAGGTGCAGGCGCTCTATGGCGTGCCGCAGCGCCGACGCTGGCATCCGGAGATCGATGCCGGCTGGCACACCGAGCTGGTGCTGGAGCAGGCGGCCCGTTTGGCCCCGGGCGACGAACGAGTGGCCTTCTGCGCCCTGACCCACGATCTGGGCAAGGCGCTGACGCCGGCCGAGCATCTGCCCGGTCATCCCGGTCACGAAGGCGCTGGCGTGGCGCCGCTGGAAGCGCTGTGTGAACGACTGCGGGTGCCACGCGAACTGCGCGAGCTGGCCGTGCAGACCTGTCGTCATCACCTGACCCTGCATCGCTACGCCGAGTTGCGACCGGGAACGGCACTGCAACTGATCGAAGCCTTCGACGGCCTGCGCCGACCTGAACGGCTGGCGGTCTTCGCCAGCGCCTGTGAGGCCGACAAGCGTGGCCGCATCGGCCTGGAACTCAGCAGCGAATATCCGCAGGCGCAAACGTTGCTGGCCGAGGCCGCCGCCGCCAGAACGGTCAGCACCCGGCCGCTGCTGGAACGGGGCCTGCAAGGGCCGAAACTGGGCGCCGCGCTGCGTCAGGCGCGGGTCGAAGCGATTGCCGCGCTGCGGAAGGCCGCTGCCTGAACCGCTGCGCGTGCTTGTGGCGACACGCAGCGGCCCCATCTAGTGGTTTCTACTGATTCGGCCCTCTGCCCCGATGGATCTGCCGCAGCTACCCGACGACGCCCTGTCGCCGGAGAACGTCAAGCGTGACCGTGCCGCCTGGGCCCGTGCCTTCAAGGCCGCCTTCGGATTACTCGGTCTGCTCTGGCTGATCCACGGACTGGAACGGCTCCTGGACACGCCACTGCGCGCCTTCGCGCTGCAGCCGGGCAAGCTCGAAGGCCTGATCGGCATCCTCACTGCGCCGTTGCTGCATGGGGACCTTGCGCATCTCGTCGCCAATACGCCCGCCGTTCTGGTGCTGCTGACGCTGGCCTTCTACACCTATCCGAAGGCCTCGTTTCGCGCCTTGCCGCTGATCTGGATTGGCTCGGGCATCGCCGTCTGGCTGTTTGCCCGGCCCTCGCATCATCTGGGTGCCAGCGGCATCACCCATGGCCTGATGCTGTTCCTGTTCCTGCTCGGCCTGCTGCGGCGTGATCGCATCGCCGTGGCGGTCGCGTTGGCCGTGTTCTTCCTCTACGGGGGCATGCTGCTGGGCGTGCTGCCGCGTGAAGCGGGCATCTCCTGGGAGTACCACCTGTTCGGTGCCGTCTTTGGCGGCATCGCTGCCTGGCGCTGGTGGGCACTCGATCCGCGACCACCGCGGAGGATCTACAGCTATGAGCTGGAGGAGTCGGACGACACTGACGACGACGAGCTTCGGCTGCCGGCAGCCGACCGCATCGAGCCGATCTGGCAGGGCCCGCAGCGGCACGGGGCTGGCGCACAGGTCCTGCCTTTCGACCGGGAGCGCCGCTCGCGACCGCTGGACTCATCACCTCCGGGCGATGGCGATACCCGACACTGACGCGACCTCGCGACCGAATCCCTGCACGGTCCAGCGCAATCCTTCCGAGCAGCGCCAGTGCTGAATTGCAATCTGCGTCAATACCACCCTCGGCGCGGCCGTGAGTGCGCGTTGTGCGTTTGACCGTAGCGGGCAGTGTGACCAATTGTCTCGACCAGCTAAACACGACCTGAACGGTGCCCGCAAACAGGACTTCTGGCCATGGAACTTGTGCCCGGATACCCCATCTAATGTCACCGAGTCAGGCACTCTGGCTCAAGGTTCACTCCTCCCCAAAGTGGACCGAATCGAGTTGCTGGTCCCTCCCCAGACCGGCAGCTCAGCAAGCCCCAACGGCCCCGGATGTCCCCCACATCCGGGGCTGTTTCATTTCTGCAGTCAGATCTCCGGTGCTTCGTTGACCGGCAGGGCTCGAGCGCGCTGTCGCAACGCCACCACCAGCACGCCCACCAGCACCATGGCGCCACCCAGCCACAGGCGCGGGCCAGGCCGGTCTCCCCAGACCAGCACACCCAGGGCAACGGCCAGCACCGGCGTCAGCAGCAGATAGGGCGTGATCTGCGCCACCGGATGCCGCTGCACGAGCACATAGAGCACACCGTGGCCCACCAGCGAGGCACCCAGCGCCGAATAGACCACCCCCAGCCAATGAATCCCTTCGGCGTGCTGTACGAACGGGCCCGGCGGCGCGTCCAACAGCAGGCTGGCACCGAACAGCAAGGGCGCACCGAGCAGGGCCGACCAGGCTTGCAGCTGGAAGGCGCGCACACCGGCCAGCTGACGCATCAGCACCAGCCCCCAGGCCAACGTCAGCGCTGACAGCAGACACAGCACCAATGCCAACGGTGCATCCAGCACCACCGGGTCGAAACCCAGCACCAACACGCCGGCAAAGGCGATCGCAATGGCCAGACTGGAGCGCCAGCGCAGTCGCTCGCCGAGCAACCACCAGGCCAGCAGGGCCGCCATCGGGATGTAGCTCTGCAGCACGATGGCATTGGAACTGATGTCACCAGCCAACTGCAGCGCCGAGAAGTTCAGGCCAAAGTGCACAACATTGGTCAACAAGGCCACCGCGAGCATTCGTGACCACTGGCCGGGCGGCGGCGGGCGCAACCAGGGCAGCAGGCACAGCAGCACCAGGCCCATACGCATGGCTGTGAACAACAGCGCCGGAAAATGCGTCAGGGCCTTCGCCGAGGCCAGGAAATTCAGCGCCCAGGCGGCGCAGATCAGCAGCACCAACCACAGGTCACGGGCCGGCATGACAGCCTGCCGCCATCAGCCGGCCCCAGTGGTCATTCTGCCGTCTTGCCGCGCAGGTGCGTGTCGAGGAATTCGCGCACCGCCCGATAGCCCTCGACCTGATTGGCCCGGTTGACGAAACCGTGGCCTTCGTCCGGAAACACCAGATACTCCACCGGCACGTTGTTGGCCTTGACCGCGGCGACGATCTCATCGGACTCGACCTGCAGCACCCGCGGGTCGTTGGCGCCCTGCAGCACCATCAACGGGTGACGGATCTGGTCGGCATGGAACAACGGCGAAATCCGCCGCAAGCGCTCCTCGTCGGTGGCCGGATCACCCATCTCGGCATACAGCGCCAGTCGGAAGCTCTCCCACCAGGGTGGAATGCTGGTCAGCGTGCGCAGCCAGTTGGACACGCCAAAGATGTCCACGCCCACGGCGAAAACGTCCGGCTCGAAAGCCAGCGCCGCCAGCACCATGTAGCCGCCGTAGCTGCCGCCGATGATGCCGACCCGCTGCGGATTGATGACGCCGCTGTCGATCAGGAACTGCTTGCTGGCGACCACATCGGCGAGGTCCGCTTCGCCATGCTGGCGGTCGTCCAGGCCGAAGAAAGTCTTGCCGTAACCGGAGCTGCCGCGGTTGTTGATGGCGTACACGGCATAGCCGTGGTTGACCAGATACTGCAGCAGCGGCGAATAGTTCAGGCGTGACTGACCACCGGGACCGCCATGCACCCAGACCAGTGCCGGCACCGGGTTCTCGGCGCTGGCTTCGCGTGGCAGATACAGCAGGCCAGGCACCTCAACGTCGCCAGCAGCCTTGAAGCGCACCACCTTGCCATCGACCAGCTGTTCGCGATCGATGACCGGGTTGAGCGAACGCACCAGCCGGCGCGGCTGACCGTCGGGCAAATCGAGCACGAACAGATCGCTGGGTGTGCGGCTGTCGCCGATGTACATGGCCAGACGGCGGTCGTCGGCGCTGAAGACCATCTGATTCAGATCGCCTTCGGGCAGCGCAGGCAGGCTCACCGGGCTGAAATCGGCGGCCCGGAACAGGCGCAGTTCGGTTCGCGCATCGGCGTTGATCGCGGCCAGGAAGTACTGACCACCGCGCGAGTAACCAGCGTAGGAGACGTCCCAGTCGGCCTGGAACAGGGGCTGCCGCTCACCCGTCTCCAGATCCAGGCGGACCAGCTGCACGAACTCGCTGTCGCGATCCGTCTGCAGGATCAGGTCGCCATCCGGGGTGAAGTCGGCGGCCGCGTTGGCTTCGTCCCCGTCGTGGGCCGTCAGCAGGCGTGTTTCGCCGCTGTCCAGATCGAGCAGATGCACATCGCTGTTGCGGGTCGTGTGGGTCTTGCCCAGCGCCAGCTGCCGGCCATCCCAGGAAATGGCCTGCACGTTCATGCCGCTGTCGTTCTGGTAGATCAGTTCCCGGCTGAGATCCTCGACGCTGTAGCGATACAGGTCGAAGTACTTCGGGTCGCGCTCGTTGGTGGCGACATAGAAGGCTTGCTCGTCTCGCGCCCAGCCGGCGAAGCTGGCCTTGAGCTGCTCGCCCGGGGTCAGGTCGGTGACCTGGCCATCGTCACCCAGCACGTAAAGATGATTGAGCTCGTTGCCGCCCTGATCGGCGCTGTAGAGCAAGCGGCCATCGGCCGGGAAATGACTGACCAGGCGCAGCGCATCGGTCTTCGAATCAGTCAGGGCGACAGGCTCACCGCCAGCCGTGTCGATGCGATAGACGTTGTAGATGCCGCTGGCATTGCTGGAGTAAACCAACGATTGGCCATCGGGCGAGAAGGCCGCGCCGGACAGCTGTACCGTATCCATGAAGGCTTCGATGTCATAACGCACCGGTGCCGCCTTGGGCGCGGCTGCCGCTGGACTCGATGCCGCGGCAGGCGGCTCGGCGGGCTGACTGCAGGCAGCCAGCAGACAGGCCGCAGCGAGCGGCAACAACGAATCACGCAGAGCTTTCATGGCCATCTCATCGGCAGAACGGAATGCAGCGATGTACCGGGCTTGCCGTCCGCTGACAAGCCTCAGTGGTCACGCAGGGCGGCGCGGCGACGACGATCCTGCTCCGCGGCCGGCAAGCGATAGTCGTAGTCGATCAAGGCCTGTTCCCAGGATCCGTACATCGGGTTGGGCAGCATGAACCAGCGTTCGCCCCACCACGGCGCATAGCCACGCAGCAACGCCTGTCGCTCGGTCGGCGTGCCCTTGTAGTCATCGCTGAAGTCACCCAGGTTGTCACCGATCAGCAGCAGGATCCGGTGGGTGCGGGCGATCTCAGCACGACGCGGCCCCTTCTCGTACCAGCCGCGGTCGCGATCGCGCAGCAGTACGTGGCTGCGCTCGGCCTGCGGGAAGCCGAGCGCGCGCAGATTGTCGACCGTGGCCTCGAGCAGCGAGATGTCGCGGTTGCTGACGTAGTACATGTCCACACCGGCGGCGACCGCCTGATTGGCGAAGGCCACCGCGCCTGGGATCGCACGGGCCTGACGCTCCTCGCACCAGGCCCGCCAGCTGGGCTCGTCGTAGCTGGCGCCGTCACGAATCAAACGCGCCTGATAGGGGCTGTTGTCGAGCATGGTCTCGTCCAGATCAACCACCACGGCCGGTCGCAGACCCGCGGCGGGTGGCTGCTGCTCCGGTGCCGCGCTCCAGCTGCTGTCGGCCAGCGCCGGTGCCAACGCATCAGTGGCGTCGGCATAGACCTGCATCAGAAGAGCTTCGTATTCGGCGGCCGTCTGGAACCACAGCACCGCCCCAATGCCCTGCTCGGCCAGCACCGGCTGCGCCTGGGCTTCGGTGGCTGGCGGAGACACGACCGACTGACTGGCGCAACCGACCAGCAAGCTCAGGGCGGTCAGCAATGCGATCAGCGAAGAACGCGAGGCATCCATGTGGTCATTCCGGTCAAGAGAGCGACCGAGAGTAGCGAAAAGGCAGGTCGAAGGGATGACGATTCAGGCTGCATCGACACGCGGCCCGTTAACATGGCCAGCTACCTGCAAAGAGATGAGCCGAAGGCATGAGTCTGGATCCGCAAACCGAGAGCCACATCCGTGAACTGCTGCAACAGCCGGTCGTGCTGTTCATGAAGGGTACGCGACAGGCGCCGCGCTGTGGCTTCTCGGCCACCGCGGTCGGCATTCTCGACCAGGTGCTGGACGACTATCTCACCGTCGATGTCCTCGCCGACGAGGCCATCCGCCAGGGCATCAAGCAGTTCGGCCAGTGGCCAACGATTCCGCAGCTCTACGTCAAGGGTGAGTTGATCGGTGGCAGCGACATCCTCAATGGGATGTACAACAGCGGCGAGCTGCACGGCCTGTTCGGTTTGCCGACGCCGGCCCGGGTGACGCCCACCATCCACATCAGCGAACGTGCTGCCGAGGCCATTCGCGCCGGTCTGGAGGATGAGCCGGGCTTGGCCCTGCATCTGCAGATCGACCCGCGCTGGCAGGCCCAGTTTCAGCTCAAGCCGGCCCAGGGACACGAGATCGTGACCGAAGCCAATGGCATCCGCATCCATCTGGATCTGGCCAGCGCGCAGCGTGCGGACGGCCTGGAGATCGACTGGGTGGATGGTCTGCAAGGCAGCGGTCTGGCCATTCGCAATCCCAACGCGCCGGCAGCCGTCGCCGAGCTGTCGGTGACCGAGCTGGCCCGGTTGGCGCAGCAGGGCCAGGCCCCGCTGGTCTTTGACGTCCGGCCGCCGCAGGATCGCGAGCGCTATCCCTTCGACCTGGCGCGCCCGCTGGACGCCGACGCCCTGGCCGAGATTCGCCAGCTCGACCGTGCCACGCCGCTGGCCTTCATTTGTCATCACGGTGTGTCATCCCGACAGGCGGCCGAGCACTTCCGCCAGGAAGGCTTCCGCTTCGTTCACAACGTCACGGGCGGCGTCGCGGCCTGGTCGCAGGATGTCGACCCGAACTTCCCGACCTATTGAGGGGCGGCTGCGCTGACATGGAGCCGATCCAGTCGGCAAGACCGTTTCGGCTTGCGTAGCACGACCATTTCGTACACACAACTGTGGTGCTGGTCACATTTTGCAACGCGGCCTATACTTCAGAAGAAGCTGCAGAAGCCTGAGGTAAATCGTTGTGATCGCTCTGCGCAGCGTGCATCTGTTGCCATGGCTGGCCATGCTGGTCCTGGCCGGTTGCGGAGACTCGTCCAAGCAGACGGCCGTGGCAGCCTGCAAGTCTGCGGTGCTGACCAAGATCGAAGGCAAGATGGGTGAGATCGACGACGGCGACATGCTGCGCAACACCCGTTCGCTGGATGACGGCAATATCGAGGTCAATTCGGTCGTGACCTTCCGTCGTGGTACGGATCAGGAAAGCGAACAAACCTTCAGCTGCGTGGTGGCTACCGACAGCAGCGGCGCGCACAAGCGGATCATCGGGATGAAGATCGACTGGTAGTGTGGCATTGCAGCGCCGACCAGACCGTCGGCCCTAGCCACTCGACTCATCCGATCACTGCCACACGACTGACGATGCAGGTCGGCTCGCCCGGTTCAATTCGGGCTAGCATGCGGCTTTTGGCGCAGTGCTACTGATGTCGGGGCGGATTCCGCAGGGCTTCATCGATGATCTGCTGGCTCGGGTCGACCTGGTCGAGCTGATCGGGCAGCGCATTCCGCTCAAGCGCGCCGGCAAGGAATATCAGGCCCGCTGTCCCTTTCACGACGAGCGCTCGCCATCCTTCACCGTGTCGCCCAGCAAGCAGTTCTATCACTGCTTCGGCTGCGGGGCCCACGGCACCGCGCTGGGCTTCCTGATGCAATACGACGGGCTGGAGTTCGTCGACGCGGTGGAGACGCTGGCCGGTCAGCTGGGGCTGACTGTGCCGGCTGCTGCCGGCGCCCGCGAGGAGGGGCTGGACCAGCTCTATTCGATCCTGGCCGAGGCCAACAGCTGGTTCCGCCAGCAGCTCACGGCATCAACCGAGGCACGAGCCTATCTGCAGCGGCGCGAACTGGCCCCGGAGATCGTCGAAGCCTATGGCTTGGGATACGCGCCGGACGGCTGGGATGGCCTGACGCGCCGCCTGGGCAGCAGCGCGCAGCGCCTGCGCCTGCTTGCCGACGCTGGTCTGACCAGTCAGGGCAGCCGCGGCGTCTACGACAAGTTTCGGGCCCGCCTGATGTTCCCGATTCACGACCGACGGCACCGTCCGATCGCCTTTGGCGGGCGGGTGCTGCAGGCCGATCAGCAGCCGAAGTACCTGAATTCGCCGGAGACTCGCTTGTTTCACAAGGGCGAGGTGCTGTACGGACTGCCGCAGGCACGGCGGCAAGGCAATTTGCCGCGGATCATCGTGGTGGAGGGCTACATGGACGTGCTGGCGCTGGCCCAGCAGGGTTTCGCCGAGAGCGTGGCCACACTGGGTACCGCAACCAGCCGCTCACACGCCGAGTTGCTGTTTCGCCAGGCACCAGAAGTGGTGTTCTGCTTCGACGGCGATCGCGCCGGTCGTGAGGCCGCCTGGCGCGCACTGGAAGCGGTGCTGCCTCGCTTGACCGAAGGCCGACAGGCGCAGTTCCTGTTCCTGCCCGAGGGCGAGGATCCGGACAGTCTGGTGCGGCGCGATGGTCAGGCGGCCTTCGCTGAACGCCTGGCCGCTGCGCTGCCGCTGAGCGACTACCTGTTCGACACGCTCGGCAAGGATCTGCGGCTGGACAGCATCGATGGCCGGGCCCGCCTGGCTGATCGCGCTCGGCCGCTGGTCCAGCAGATTCCCGACAGTGCCTTTCGCGACCTGATGGTTGAGGAACTGGCGCGTCGCACGGGTGTGCGGCGCACGCCGGCGCCCACCACCCCCTCGACCGAGACGACGGCTCGGCCGTTCCGCGCGGACGGCCGGAGCCAGGCTGCCCGGCGCGTGCAGCGCACGCCGGTGCGCGGGTTGATCAGCCTGTTGCTGACACGCCCGTCATTGGTGCAGGAGATCCCTCAGCCAGTGCCTTTTGCCCAGTTGGACGTGCCCGGCGTGCCGCTGCTGCTGCGTTTGATCGAGCGGCTGCGCGAGGGCGTGCAGGTGGCCGCAGCGGTGATCGAGGCCTGGCCCGATCCGGCTGAGGCGCGCATCCTGCTGAAGCTTGCGCAGGATTCGCCGGTCGACGAAGACGACGATGATGCGGTCCTGCGTGGAGAGCTGTCGGCCTACCAGGCAAGACTGCTGGAACAGTCCGAGCAGTTGGTCAGCCAGCGCCTGGCCACCGCCGACTCGCCGCAGCAGCTCAGCGAGGCGGACAAACAGGCATTGCGCGAAAGCCTGGCGCGACGCAATGCCCTGTACCGCGACCGGCACTGAGCACGTTTGGCTGCAACCAACCGGCACCCACCGGTATCCATTGCCGCATGAGTGAAGACCACGCCCTCGTGCAGGACATCCTGGCCGGCCGCACCGAACGCTTCGCCGAGCTGGTGCAACGGCAGCAGAAGCTGGTCTGGCATCTGGTGTATCGGCTGGTGGGGCATCCCGATGATGCCCGCGAGCTGTGTCAGGACGTTTTCCTGCGCGTCTATCGCTGCCTGCATCAATTTCGTGCCGACAGCTCGCTGGCGACATGGATCGGGCGGATCGCCTACAGCATCGCGGCTCGGCATCTGCAGAAGCGGCGCATCGCGCTGACCTCGATCGATGCAGACAGCGACGACGAAGGCCGGGTCCGCGAAAGCAGTCACGAAGCGGACTTCGATCTGCAGGCCGCGCACGCCGACGCCGAGATCATGGCCCATGTGAGTGCGGCCATCGAATGCCTGCCACCGCTGCAGCGGA
>JAWLAT010000044.1:0-27256 GCA_041395325.1 Lysobacterales bacterium | reverse complement strand
CATGCAATCGCCGCAACAGGGGTTCCAACAGCACGCGATCATCGACCGTGGCGGGTCGATGCAGGGTCAGCAGCGCGTAGCCTCCCGGCTGCAGCCCGAACTGCTGCAGCACCGGCCGATTCGCCGCCGCGGCCTGATGCCGCCGCAGGCTGTCGATCATTACATTACCGACGCGGTGAATACGCTCGGCGGGAATCCCCTCAGCGCGCAGATTCTCATCAGCCAAGGCGTCGGTGGTGTAAAGCTGGTCACACAGCACATCGGTGCAGAGCCGATTGACCTCCTCCGGCATGCTCATGTCGCGCGAGCGCAGGCCTGCCTCGACATGCGCGACAGGAATGCCCAGCTTGGCGCCGACCAGCGTGGCAGCCAGCGTGGAGTTGACGTCGCCGACGACCAGGATGCGATCGGGCTGGTGCTGCAGGCAAACCTCCTCGAAGGCCACCATCACCTTGGCCGTCTGCACCGCGTGGCTGCCCGAGCCAACGCCCAGATCCAGGTCGGGCCGGGGCAGGCCCAGTTCGGTGAAGAAGGTCTGACTCATCTTCTCGTCGTAGTGCTGACCGGTGTGCACCAGCAAGGGCGCAAAGCGGCCCGGCCGGGCGGCCATGGCATTCAGGATGGGCGCCATTTTCATGAAGTTCGGTCGCGCGCCGACCACACAGATGATCTTCAGCGCACGCCCAGTCGCGTTGGCCGTCATGGCGTTCTCCTTGGTCGCTTTCCTTGCTGATTCACCGCTCGGGCACCGTCCCGCGCAGCACGCTGAGCATCCTGCCGGCCAGGTGCTCACGATCGAAATGCCTCGCACCTCGGACGCCGGCCTCGCTCAGTTGCTGACGCAACGCCTCATCCGCGGCCAGTTGCTGCATGACCGCCAACAGGGCCGCCGGGTCTTCCGGCGTGAAGGGCAGTCCACAAGCGGTCTGTTCGACGATGGTGCGGACCTCACCGGCCACACCCAGCAGCACCGGCACGCCCATGGCCATGCTCTCGAACAGCTTGGAGGGAATGACCGTCTCGAACAACGGCGTACGCCGCAGATGGACGATGCAGGCGTCCAGCACGGACCAGTAGCGCGCAATCTCGTCCTTTGGCACCGTGTCGACGAAGACCACGCGCTCGCCCAGGCCCATCTCGAGCGCTTGCTGACGCAGGGCTGGCTTCTGCGCGCCGTCACCGACCAGCAACAGCCGCAACGGCCCGGACTCGGCCTCGTTCCAGCGCGCCGCCGCCTCCAGCAGGGTTTCCAGCGCATGGGCCATGCCATGCGTACCGATGTAGCCGGCCACGAAGGCACCGTCCAGCCCCAGCGACTGCAACAGCTGCGGATCCTTCGGGCACGGTTGATAGCGGCTGAGGTCGGCTCCGTTGGTCACCACCGCCAGCTTGCTTGCCGGTATGCCCCCATCGATCAGACGCTGGCGAAAGGACTGCGTCACCGAGACGATGCGCGTCGCCCGACGATAGAGAAACCACTCGATGCGCTCCAGCCAGGCGATGGCCCGCGACGCCTGCATGGCGCCGACGGCCTTGATCGATTCGGGCCACAGATCACGCAATTCGAAGACAAAAGGTCGTCGCCGTACCCAACCCACAAACCATGCAGCACAGGCGGTGAAGAACTGCGGCGAAGTTCCGACCACCACATCAAAGCGCCGTTGCAACACACCGGCAATCGCTGCGCTGACCATGAAGGACAGATAGTCGAGGATGCGTCGGGCGAAGCCTTCGTTGGCGGTGATGTAGGTCCAGACCCGAATGACCTCGATGCCATCGATCGATTCGCGTTGCCAGAGTCGATTGCGATAGCCGGGAAAGACCTTGCCGGTCGGGAAGTTGGGTGCGCAGGTGATCACCGTCACCTTCGCGCCAGTGCGGGCCCAGACGCGCGCGTGCTCGTGCGTGCGGCTGGCGGGTGCGTTGACTTCCGGCGGAAAATTGTCGGTCAGAAACAGAATCCGCAGCGGTCGTCCGTCGACATGTGCATCGCCTGGTCCGGATTGCTGCCCACCTGTCATCACCTGCACCTGAACCTCGACACCTGAGCCACCGCCGCTGGGGCGGCGCAGCTTAGCAGGCAGCCGACGACGGATTCCGCCTTGTTCGCCGCGGCCCGCTTCCCTACACTTCGCCCCCCGCCCGTGGGTCGTTAGCTCAGTTGGTAGAGCAGCGGACTTTTAATCCGTAGGTCGAAGGTTCGAATCCTTCACGACCCACCATTCCTCCACGGATGGCCCGCCCCGACGATGATCTGTCGCGGCTGCGGCAACGGTGAACATCTGTAGCGTTGACGCGACGACGGCGCGCGCGGGCTCAAGCTGGCCTCACCATCGGCGGAATCCGCTGCGGGGAGCACGGGGCCGTTGTCCGAAGTCAGCCTGTTGCAGGCACTGATCCAGGGTCTGCTGCTTTTTTCGTTGATCCTGGCCGCCTTCCGCGCGCGCACCGTGTTCGGGCACGGTCTGCTGTTCCTGCTGCTCGGCGGCATTGAAGGACTGAAGTACTTCCTCGCCGGCGACGTCGCGATGCAGATCGGCGGCGTGCCGGTCGCGCTCAGCTCGGCGTTGTACTACCCCGCCACGCTGGCAGCATTTCTGCTCGTCTACTTGCGCGAGGATGCTGTCGCCGCGCGCCAGCTGGTCTGGTCATTGATGTTTGCCAATGTCGGCCTGGGCCTGCTGATCGGCCTGACCGCGCTGCAGCAGCAGGCCGATGCCGCATCGGCCGCACCGGCCATTCTCGGCGTGCTCTGGCGGGTGCTGGTCGGCACCGCCCTGCTGTTCGTCGGTGCCATCGGCACGTTGCTGCTGTATCACCGATTGCAGCGCTGGCACTGGCCGTGGCTGGCCGCGGCTCTGCTGTCCCTGTCGCTGATGCTGCTGCTGGACACCCTGATCTACGACGGTCTGACGCAACACCTGGGCCAGGTCGACTGGCGCCAGTCCTGGTGGACGGCGTTGGCCAAGGCCCTGCTGCTCAGTGAATACCTGCTGCTCATGTGGGCCTACCTGCACTGGGTGGAAGCGAGCGCAGCCGGTCGCCTGGAGCAGGCGCGCAGCGACGAGGAAGTCTGGGTGCTTAGCTATCGCGAGCGCTTCGCGCGCCTGCAACGCGAAGTCATCACCGATGCGCTGACCGGCAGCTACAACCGCCGCCATCTGGATCATTGGCTGCCGGACGAGCTGCGTACGCTGCAGTTGCGCGGGCAGCCGCTGGCGCTGCTGCTGCTGGACATCGATCACTTCAAGCAGATTAATGATCGCTTCGGTCATCTGCATGGTGATGAAGCCCTGCGTCACTTCGCTCGCGTGGTCAGTTCCACGCTGCGCCGTGGCGATCTGCTGTTTCGCTATGGCGGTGAGGAGTTCGTCCTGGTGTTGCCCGGTGCGGACCTGACGGCAGCACTGGTCCACGCCGATCAGATCCGGCAGCAATTGCGCAGTCTGCCGACCATGCTCGGTGGTCAGGTGATCACGCTGGTCTGCACGATGGGCGCAGCCGCCCTGCCCGAGGACGGCCACAGTGCCGCGGCCCTGTTGGCCACTGCCGATCGCCGCCTCTATCGCGGCAAGCGAGAGGGTCGCGACCGCTGCATCGCGGCTGACTGAAGCCGGATCGTCGGGCGCTCAGGGCTATTCGGGCAACCTGCGCAGCGCCTGCCGAAAGAAGCTGCGATCACTCGGCGCCAATTCGCGCAGACGTCGGCGCAAGCGCTGCGCACTGACTGCGGCGGCATCCGCATTGCCCTGATGGGCCTCATACCAGGCCAGTTCCAGCAACAGATTGGCCCGCTGCAACGCATCGACCTGGAGTTCCCCCCGCTCGACGCGCTCGCATTCGCGCTGCGCCAAGGCACACCATTGGGCCGGCAGCCCGTCCCAACGGACCGGTGCAATCGCTGCGGCGAACTCCTCCGGCGACAGCACCGGCCAGCGCCGAAACTCGGCCCAGGCGGGTCGCTCCTGCATCCCACCGCCGTCGCGCACCACCCGCAACAGATAGATCGTGTTCCAGACACCGGCCGCGATGCGATGCGATTCGGCCATTGCCGCGCTGAGCCCGATCCATTGCAGCGGTGAACCCGACCGCAGCGCAGGCGCCCGCAATCCGCAGCGGCGCAACAACCACAAGGTCCAACCCAGATTGCTGGCAGCGGCGGCGGCCGCGTCGAAGGATTCGGCCTCGTTGGCACTGGCCAGCGCCTGCTGGTAGTGGGCGATGGCCGCGGTCGCCGCGCGATCGCGTTCGGCCTGGCTGCGCTGTTCGTCCAGCGCTTCGGATCGCTCGATCAGGGCGAGCAGATTGGCGTGCTCGCCCACCACTCGCGGGTGGGCCTGAAACAGCGCGGCCCAGCGGCTTTCGCGTCGGGCCTGAGCGAGGATCCGCCGCGCCGCCGGCAACTCACGGCGGGCGTAGGCGCACCAGGCCCGAACGATGGCGCTCATCGCCCCCAGCCAGGCCTGTGCCGGCGCCTCGCTGTCACGCCAGCGACGGTCGATCTGTTCGAGTACCCCCTGCGCTGCATCGGCATCGCCGGCACGCCGCCAGACGATCGCCTGCTGCAGCAGCGCCAGGCCCTCCTGGTAATCGTCCACGGCGATGGCCTGGGCGCGACGGTAGCCCGCCAGCGCCCCTCGGCGACCGTCGATGATGAGGCGGCCATCGAGCAGATCGCGGCGGGCAGCCGACCACGCCGACCAATAGGCGGGAACGGCAGCGGCGCTGCCTGGCGATACGCTTCGCTCGGCGTCGTCAGCGCAGTCGAGCCATTGTGCGACGATCCGCACATCGACGGCCTGACCATGCAGCGTGATCTGCAGCTGCTCGGCCTGACCAGGCGCCAGCCAGAAGGGCCCGCGACTGCGGCCCTGTCGCCGCAGCAATGGCAATGGCCGGCTCCTGTCCGTGCCCCAGCCAGCCCGCACCCCCCACCGTTCCAGATCGGCGAAGGCCCGACTGACGATCATGCGCGGGTGCCGAGCGGCAGGAAACTGCTCACGCAGCTGTTCGGCGCGCAGCCAACCGGCATGACCGTGAGTCGACGGCTGCGCTGCCAGCCACAGCCGCAACAAGAACCACAACGACTGCGGCGCAGCGACTTCTCCGGCAACTCGCGAAGGGCTCTGGAGTTCGATAGCGAGCATTACGCCAGCTTAGTGGCAGATCCTGTGCGGTGACAGGCGTGACAGCCGATACAGACGAGTCACAAGTCGCGCTGGTCCCGCCGGGCCGACTGTTGGACGCTGCGACGACACCCCCGGACGAGTCCACCTCATGCACTGTGCCAACCGACTTTCAGACAACGACCTGATTGACCATCCCGTCACGAACCCGCCTTCGCGTCGGCGTCCTGCTGATGCCTCTGCCCCAAGCGGATCACCTCGACGCTGGCGCCATCGCCTTCGTTGCCGGCCCGCACTGCTGGCGCTGCTGATGAGCATTCAGTGCTGCCTGCCATTGTCGGCACAGACGCCGGCAGCCGAACCACAGACCACAACACTGACTGCGCATGGTCCCGGCGGTCTGTGGTTGCTGCGCCCCGATGGTGCCGACTCGATCACTCAGATTGGCAACAGCGATCCCGATCTGCGCCGCATTCCGGCATCGAGCTTCAAGCCATTGCTGGCGCTGATCGCCTTGCAGACCGGCGCCTTGCGCAGCGCCGACGAATTGGTGCCCTGGGACGGCCGCGCCTATCCGCGGCAGCCGCACTGGCAGAGAGCGATGACGCTGGAAGAGGCCATGGCCACGTCCAGCGAAAGCTACTTCCGCACGCTGGCCGAGCGCGTGGGCAGCGCCGACCTGCAGACCTGGCTGACGCGCGTGGGCTACGGCAACGCGCAGATCGGCAGCGATGTCCGCACCGCCTGGCTCGATGGCGTGTTGCGGATCAGTGCTCGCGAACAGCTGGAATTTGCCGAGCGGCTAAGCCGTGGTGAACTGCCTTTCGAGGAACACCACTTGAGCGCGGTGCGCCGGGCCATGCGCGATCAGAGCGCCGATCTGGACTGGTCCGGCAAGACCGGCACCTATCTGCCTTCCGGTGACTGCAGCGATCGGCAGCATGGCGACAGCCACTGTGGCCTGGGCTGGTGGATCGGCTGGACCAACGGACCCGAGGGCAGCGCGAGCTTCGTGTTGCTGGTCGAACTGGATCGATTCGATGGCCGCGAAGCCCGCCTGCAAACGGCGCGCACGCTGCTCCAGCAGGCCGGTCTGGTGACTGCGTCGGACTGAACCGCAGGCCACCCGACCCCGGACCAAAGTCAGTGGTCGGGTGGCTGGCGACACCTATGCTGGACAGGTTAGTTTCCGACCGTTCCAGGCCCGATGTTTGAACCTTCGTCCCCCCAACGCTTGGCGCCGCCGATCACAAGCAGCAGACTGTCCGGTGTGAACACCTCAGTCGCCATTTTGGGGAACGGCCCGCTGCAACACTGGGCAGCCATCGCCGCCGGCGACAGCGAGGCCCTGCAGCAACTGGTACAGACACTGCTCGGCCCGCGTCATCCGGCCTGGATACTGCTGGATGCGCAAAGTGAGCGGCTGTTGGGCGAGACTCGTATGGCGCATCCGGCGCGGCAGATTGATGCGCTGTTCGCCGGCCGTCTGCATGGCTGCCTGCAACTCGCCGAGAAAACGCCGCTGCTGCATCACGACGCCGCCATTGGCGCGCATCTGGGCCTGGCGCTGTCACTGTTTCTGGAAGCGCGCACGCAACAACTGCTGAACGAACGCTTCCGCCTGATCGCGCAGATTGGCGCGCTGGTGGCGACGGAAACCGACCTGGATGCGCTGTTGGCCCGTGCCGCCGATCTGGTGCACGAGCGGCTGGCCTACCCCAATGTCGACATTCCCCTCTACGACGCTGACCGCGACGAGTTGGTCATTCGTTTCCGGGGTGGCCACTACAAGGCTTCGATCCAGGGTGAAGACCGGCTGCCGACGGCGCAGGGCATCATGGGCAGCGCCGTGCGGGAACGGCGTACCCAGCGGGTCAATGACATCGCCAATGATCCCCGCTACGCCTGCCCGCCCGGTGTGGTCCCGGCGCGAGCCGAACTGGCCGTACCGATCATGCACGGTGCCGAAGTCCTCGGCGTGCTCAACGTCGAGTCCGAACACCCCTTTGATGATTCCGATGCACAGAGTCTGGAAATCGTGGCCGAGTATCTGGGCGCGGCCATCATGACCGCCCGTCTGCAGGCCCAGGCCCGACAGGCCGCCGTAATGAGTGAACGCCAGCGGCTGGCGCGTGAGTTGCACGACAACGTGACCCAGCTGCTGTCCTCGATCAATCTGATCGCGCAGAGCCTGTCCAGTGCCTGGCAACGCAACCCTGAGGAAGGTCAGCGACGCACCGGGCGCCTGCAGGAGCTGGTTGGGCTGTCACTGGTGGAGATGCGCGCCCTGCTGCGCGAATTGGGACCGACCGAGCGAAACACTCCCGGCACTCCGGCGCAGTCCGACAACCTGCTCGCCCGCGAGCAACTGCGGCGTGATGGCCTCGCCGCCACGATCGAGCGTCTGGCCCGACTGTCGGCGCCGGAAGGCCTGCAGCTGCGCATCGATTTTGGCGGTTATCTGGCACAGGATCCGGTGCTGGAAGAAACCCTGCTGCGGATCGCCCAGGAAGCGATCAGCAACGCCATCCGCCATGCCCGCGCCCGTCGCTTGTCGATCGCCGCCCGCGTCGATGGCGGCATGGTGGAACTGATCATCGGTGACGATGGCCGCGGCATCGATTCCCGCCACCGGCACGGCCTGGGCCTGCAGCACATGCGAGATCGTGCCGCCGAAGCCGGTGGCCGTCTGCAATTGCAGGAGGCCCAGCCTCATGGCACCCGAGTCATTGCCCGCGTGCCTGGCCGAGCCGCCCCCCACTCGGAGTCCAGCTCATGAGTCCCCCGATTCGTTTGTTGCTTGTCGATGACCATGCCGTCGTACGGGAGGGTCTGAAGGCCCTGCTGGAAGAACAGCCCGACATGCGGGTGGTGGCCGAGTACGCCCATGCCAGCGAGTTGATCGATGCCTTGCCCACGGTGCAGGCCGACGTGCTGATTCTCGACCTGCGCATTCCCGGCAGCGAAGCGGCCGAGACGATCGGTGAGGTCAAGCGATTGCAGCCGGCGTTGGCGGTACTGGTCTTCACCTCCTTTGCGGACGATCAGGAAGTGCTGTCGGTACTCGACGCTGGTGCCGAAGGCTATCTGCTCAAAGATGCCCTCGGTGCCGATCTGCTGCGCGCACTGCGTCTGCTCGCCGAAGGCGAATCCTGGCTCGACCCCAGCGCCCAGCGCGCGCTGGTGCGCGCTCGCCGTCGGCAACAGGGTCCGCTGACCCGCCTGACGCCGCGCGAACGCGACGTCCTGCAATTGCTGACCCGCGGCGCCAGCAATCGCGACATCGCCCAGTCGCTGGGTTTGACCGAACGCACGGTCAAGGGCTATCTGACCCAGATCTTCGAGAAGCTCGACGTCCGCGACCGCACCCAGGCGGCGCTGCTGGCGGTGCGGGAGGCGAGCTGAGCTTGGTGTTCAGGGCTGAGGGCTGAGCGATTTTTCGTTCCGACCTGGCCTGCCCCCCCGTTGCAGTCAAACCAGACGGCTCCGCCCACGACGAACATGCTCTGACTGACGCTCCCTGAGCCCTGGGCCCTATGCCCTGGGCCCTGGGCCCTACGCCCCATCACCGCTTCCGGGTCGAATCCAGATAGCGGAAATACTCCGAGTCGGCGTCGAGCATCAGCGTGGTGTTCTCGCCCATCGTCCGGTAGGTCTCCAGCGTCCGGAAGAAGGCGTAGAACTCCGGATCGGCACCGAAGGACTCACCATAAATGCGGGTGGCTTCGGCATCGGCGCGGCCGCGAATCTCGGCGGCCGCACGCTCGGCTTCGGAGGTGATGGTGCGCAGCTCGCGTTCCATCTGACCGAGGATCTCCTGACTGCGGCCCTGACCTTCAGAGCGGAAGCGCTCGGCGATGGACTGGCGCTCGGAAATCATCCGCGTTTCCACCTGACGCCGGACGCTGTCGATGTAGTTGATGCGCTTGATGCGCACGTCGGCCAGTTCGATGCCCAGCTGTTCGACACGACTGGCGGCGGCGGCCAGCATCTCCTGTTCCAGACGTTCGCGGCCCTTCTTCGGCTTGACCAGATCGACGTCCTCACGCACCACGGTGCCATCGTCCAATTCCTTGACGTCGACCTTCCAGTCGCGCGAGCGAACGATCTCTTCCAGATCGGTCCCGGACACGATGTCGCGCACGGTCGAATCGATGATGTCATCCAGTCGGGTGCGGGCCCCCTGCTCGTCGCGCACCGAGCGCAGGAACTGCAGCGGGTCGGAAATCCGCCAGCGCGCCGTGGTGTCGACCACGACGAATTCGCGCCCCAGCGTGGGGATTTGACTGACGTCGCCATCCCAGTCCAGCAGTCGCTTGTCGAAGCGGCGCACGTCCTGCACGAAAGGCAACTTGAAGTGCATGCCCGGCTCGCTGACGACGTCGCCAACGGGCTCACCAAACTGGACGATGATGCCCTGCTCGGCCTGATCGATCACATACAGCGCGCTGTTCAACGTGATCAAACCGATCACGAAGACGATGCCGATGAGGGCCTTCATGGCGTGTCCTCCCGTCGCGGCGGTTGCGCATCGCGCAGATTCAACAAGGGCACCGGCGACATCTGGCCGTCCTGCACCACCAGCACCGAACCGACGGCCGGCAGCACCTGGGCCAGCGTCTCCAGATACATGCGCGTACGGGTCACCGTGGGCGCACTGCGGTACTCGGCCAGGATGGAATTGAACCGTGCCGTTTCACCATGGGCCTGATTGACGCGCTCGGTGGCGTAACCCTCGGCCTGCGAGATCACCCGATTGGCATTGCCCTTGGCGCGGGGAATCTCCTGGTTGGCGCGCTTGGTCGCCTCGTTGATCATCCGCTCGCGTTCCTGACGCGCCTCGTTGACCTCGTTGAAGGCCGGCTGCACCGCCTGCGGGGGCACGACGTCCTGCAGCTCCACCGTCACCACCTGAATGCCCGTCTTGTACAGGTCCATCGCCTTCTGGGTCTCCTCGCGAACCGTGTTGGAGATCTCCACGCGGGCAGTGGTCAGCACCTCGCTGCCCAGCCGGTTGCCGACCGCGCGGCGCATCACCGACTCGGAGATGTCGCGCAGCGTGCCATTGGGGTCTCGCATCGAGTAAAGGAACTGCATCGGGTCGGCGATGCGGTACTGCACGACCCATTCCACGTCGATGATGTTCAGGTCACCCGACAGCATCAGCGACTCGTCCGGGAAATCCTCGCTGGCGTACTGAGTGCGTTCACCCACACTGGCGGTGCGAAAGCCGAACTCCTGCTTGAGCACGCGCTCGGTGGCGACAAACTGGGTCTGGTCTACGCCAAAGGGCAGCTTGAAGTGCAGGCCCGGGTCGGCAATCTTGATCACCTCGCCGAAGCGTTTGACCACCGCGCGCTCTTCCGGCTGCACGGTGTAGAAACTGCTGAACGCCGCCCACACGACAAAGCCCAAGGCCACCGCAATGCCGATCAGGGGCAACGGGATTTGCGGCGGCTTGTTTCGCGGCGGTGGTGGGCGACGCCGGCCTCCGCCATTGCCGCTGCCCATCGCCTGCACCTGCTGCAACAGTTCCTCCACCGGATTGCCCGAACCGGACTTCTGCGCCACCACGCCACCTCAATTGACCGCTGCGCCCTTCCGGCGCCATTGAGGCCGGAGGATAGCGCGAAGCTGTCAACGGGGTTCTGGCGATGACCGTGGCCGCCGGCATGCAGCGACCTGGCAGACGATGAGGTCAACCCGAGGTCACGCCCCACCCGAGAGGCCCCCAAGTTTCGTGCAGCGTCGACCGACTGTGGCCAGAATAGGCCTCCGACCGACCGCAGGAGCCTGGCCATGGCCTATGGCGAGCACACCCGTTCAGCGCTGACCCAGCCCGACTTCGAGAACGTTGCCACAGCGGCCATCGATGCCGGACAGAATCTGGCGCAGCTGCTGCTGTCGGCCTCCGGGCGGCTGGGCCAGAAGATCGCCTTCACCAACATGGACGTCGGCCTCAGCCACGCCGATCTGCTGCGTCACAGCGCGCATCTGGCCGCCTATCTGCGGCACGGCTTGCAGCTGCAGGCTGGCGAGCGTGTCGCGATCATGATGCCGAATCTGCTGCAGTTCCCCATCGCGCTGCTGGGCGTGTTGCGGGCCGATCTGATCGCCGTATTGGTCAACCCGATGTACACCGCCCGCGAGCTGCGCCATCAGCTCAGCGACAGCGGCGCGAAGGCGCTGATCGTGGTCGACAACTTCGGTCAGGTCGCCGCCGAAGCACTGGATGGCACGTCGGTCCGCCATGTGATCACGACCGGCATCGGCGACCAGCTGGGCTTCCCCAAGGCGCTGCTGACCAACTTCGTGCTGCGCCGCGTCAAGAAGCTGGTGCCGCCCTTTCACATCGCCGGCGCGATCCGCTGGTCGAAGGCCCTGGCCGCCGGTGCCAGTCATCCGGTACCGGAACCGCAGGCCAGCGCCAGTGACACCGTGCAGCTGCAGTACACCGGCGGCACCACCGGCGTCTCCAAGGGTGCGGCACTGTCGCATGCCGCGGTGATGGCCAACGTGGCGGCCTGCGAACAATGGCTGGGCCTGTCGCTGGACCCCGAACGCGACATCGCCCTGATCTGTCTGCCGCTGTATCACATCGCCGCCTACACCAACATGCTTTATGCCTGGGCTCACGGGGTCCACGGCGTGCTGGTGACCAATCCACGCGACATTCCCGGCATGGTGGCGACCTTCAAACGCTATCGCCCGGCGACCTACTCCGGCGTCAACACGCTCTACGACGCGCTGCTGAATTCGCCCGAGTTCCGCGCGCTGGACCTGTCCCATCTGCGCCTGTCGATCCAGGGCGGCACCGCGCTGCGGCGCGCCACGGCGGAGGCCTGGCAAGACCTGACCGGTCTGCAGGTGGTGGAGATGTACGGTCTGTCGGAAACGGCCGCCGGCATCACCACCAACCGCTGGGACCGGCCCAATCCGCCAGGCTCCATCGGCCTGCCGATGGCCGGCGTGGAAGTCTCGCTGCGCGACGAATCCGGTGCCGAGGTCCTCGAGGGTGAGCCTGGCGAGCTGTGCGTACGCAGCCTGCAGGTGACCAGCGGCTATTGGAACCGGCCTGAGGACACCGCCGATGCCTTTTTCGACGGTGGCTGGTTCCGCACCGGTGACATCGCCAAGGCCGATACCGAGGGCTATCTGTACCTGCTCGACCGCCGCAAGGACATGATCCTGGTGTCCGGCTTCAACGTTTTTCCGAACGAGATCGAGGATGTGGTGTCGATGCACCCCGGGGTGCTGGAGGCCGCCGCCATCGGCGTGCCGGACGACAAGACCGGCGAAGCCGTCAAGCTGTTCGTCGTGCGCAAGGACCCGCAACTCAGCGCCGATCAGCTGCGCCAGCATTGCCGCGAACAGCTGACCGGCTACAAGCAGCCGCGTCACATCGAGTTCATTGCCACGCTGCCGAAGTCACCGGTCGGCAAGATCCTGCGACGCGAGCTGCGCTGAGGCGGTTTCGGCCCCAGCGCCGGCGGTCGTCCTCAGCGCCCGACCATGGCACGCAGCACGTGGTCGCGGTCAACGAAGTGATGCTTCAGCGCGGCGACGACGTGCAGCACCAGCAGGGCCACGGCGGCCCAGGCCAGCCACTCGTGCACCTCTTCCATCTGGTGGGCCAACTCGCGATTGGCTTCCAGGAAGCCCGGCAGGTCGAACAGGCCGAACCACGACACCGTGCGATCGCGCAGGTCGCGATAGAGCAGCCCGGTCAGCGGCAAGGCCAGCAACAGCAGATACCAGGCCCATTGCACCAGCCGCGCGGCCAGCCGCTCCCAGCCGGGCGAGCCTGCTGGCGGCGGCGGCGACGGCAACAGCAGCCGCAACACCAACCGGACCAGCAGCAGCGCAAACAGCGTCAGGCCCAGCGACACGTGGAAGCCGCTGCCACCGAAGGCATCGTCAAACTCGCCGGCAAACCATTGCAGGATCAGCGCGGCAGCCATCAGCCAGTGCAGTGCACGGACACTGGCGGGCCAGTGGGGCGCGGCGCCAGAAGTGTTTGCGGTCATCGGGAGTCTCCATCGGGTTTGAAAAGCGGGTGCTGGTGCGCAACGACGCTAGCGCAATGTTCGTTAGAACGTTCTGATCCGGTCAATCCGTCGGCCGGCGACAGGCCTTGCGTTGGCGTCGGGCTTTGTACACCCTCGGCGCACCCATGGCCCCGGCAAACCGCCGGCCGCTTCCTCCGACAGGGATCGACATGAGCACCGAGGTTCGCACCACCACCTGCTACATGTGCGCCTGCCGCTGTGGCATCCGCGTCCATCTGCAGGACGGCCAGCTGCGCTACATCGACGGCAATCCCGAGCATCCGGTCAACCGCGGTGTGATCTGTGCCAAGGGCGCCAGTGGCCCGATGCAGCATCTGTCACCGGCGCGGCTGCAGGCCCCGTTGAAGCGGGTCGGTCCGCGCGGCAGTGGGCAATTCGAGACCATCAGCTGGGAGGAAGCACTGGGCACGCTGGCCGAGCGGCTCGGCCGGATCCGCGCCGAGGACCCCAACCGGCTGGCCTTCTTCACCGGTCGCGACCAGTCGCAGGCGCTGACCGGTTGGTGGGCGCAGGCCTTCGGCACCATCAACTATGCAGCGCACGGCGGATTCTGCTCGGTCAACATGGCCGCCGCCGGGCTCTACACGATCGGCGGTTCCTTCTGGGAGTTTGGCGAGCCCGACTGGGAACATGCCCGCACGCTGTGGCTGTGGGGCGTAGCCGAGGACCACGACTCCAATCCGATCAAGCTGGGCCTGAGCCAGCTGCGCAAGCGCGGCGCGAAGATCGTCGTGATCAATCCGGTGCGCACCGGCTATGGCGCGCTGGCCGACGAATGGATCCCGATCCGGCCCGGCAGCGATGGCATGCTGGCGCTGGCGCTGGTGCACGAGCTGCTGCGCACCGATCGGATCGATCTGTCCTTCCTGGTCCGCCACGCCAATGCGCACTGGCTGGTGATCCGCGCGCCCGGTGATCCGCATGACGGCCTGTTCGCGCGCGATCGCGAAGGCCGGCCGCTGTGCGCCGTGCGTGGCGATCATGTGCCGCGGCTGGTGGCCGCCGACCAGCCGGATCTGCAGCCACTGCTGGTCGGCGAGGTGCGCCTGCCCGATGGCCGCGAGGCGGTACCGGTGTTCCAGCTGATCGCCGAGCGCTATCTGCAGCCGGACTATGCGCCGGAAGCGGCCGAGCGAGTCACCGGCATTCCGGCCGCCAGGATTCGCCGTCTCGCCGCCGAGCTGGCCGACACGGCCTTCGAGCAGTCCTTCGAGTTGGCGCAACCGTGGACCGATGCACACGGGCGCCAGCACGCCACGATGACCGCCCGGCCGGTGGCAATGCACGCGATGCGGGGCATTTCCGCGCACGCCAACGGCTTCCATACCTGTCGCGCACTGCATCTGCTGCAGATGCTGCTCGGCGCCGTCGATGCACCCGGCTCATTCCGCTATCAGCCGCCCTTTCCCAAGCCCACACCGCCGGCCAATCGACCCGGCAAGCGGCGCGGCGAGGACGGCAAGCTGGACGCCGCGCCGCTGGGCTTTCCGCAGTCGCCGGAGGATCTGCTGGTCGACGAAGACGGCCAGCCGCAGCGCATCGATCACGCCTATTCCTGGGCCCACCCGCTGGCCGTGCACGGCATGCTGCACACGGTGATTCGCAACGCCTGGGCCGGCGATCCCTACCCCATCGACACGCTGTTCCTGTTCATGGCCAACATGAGCTGGAACTCGGCGATGAACACCGCGCAGACTCAAGGTTGGTTGACCGACACCGATCCGGCCACCGGCGACTACCGCATCCCCTTCGTGGTCTACAGCGACGCCTTTGCCTCGGAGATGGTCGCCTACGCCGACCTGGTGTTGCCGGACACGACCTATCTGGAACGCCACGACGGCATCAGCCTGCTCGATCGGCCGATCTCCGATGCCGATGGCGCCTCGGATGCGATCCGCCAGCCGGTCTTCGATCCCGAGCGCGAGGTACGGTCCTTCCAGTCGGTGCTGCTCGACCTGGGCGCCCGGCTGGGCCTGCCCGGCATGATCGATGAGGCCGGTGCGCCGCTGTATCCGGGCGGCTATGCGGAGTATCTGTGGAAGCACGAGCGCGCACCCGGTGTTGGCCTGCTCGCCGGGTGGCGCGGGGCCGATGGCGAACTGCAGGGCAAGGGCCCGCCCAATCCCGAGCAATTGGCCCGCTACATCGAACACGGCTGCCACTGGCATGCGCCGATTCCGCCGGCGGCGCGCTATTACAAGATGAGCAATCGGACCTATCTGGATTGGGCCCAGGGGCTGGGCCTGCTGCCGGGCGAGGTGGGCACCGCCGCACCCATCGTGCTGCAACTCTGGAGCGAGACGCTGCAACGCTTCCGGCTGGCCGCGCAGGGTCACGGCCGAGTGCAGCCACCGGATGCGCTGCGGGCGCGCGTCGAACGCTATTTCGACCCCTTGCCGATCTGGTATCCGGGCAGCGAATCCGCCACCGATGCCGCCGACGATTATCCGTTGGCGGCACTGACCCAACGGCCGATGTTCATGTACCACGCCTGGGGTTCGCAGAATGCCTGGCTGCGCCAGATCGTCGCCCGCAACCGGCTCTATGTGCACCCGCAGACGCTGGCCGCCGCGGGCGTTGAGGATGGCGACTGGATCTGGCTGGTCAGTCAGCATTCGCGCCTCCGCTGCCAGGTAGCGGCCAGCGACACCACCGAACCGGGCACTGTGTGGACCTGGAATGCGATCGGCAAGCGTCGCGGTGCCTGGGCGCTGGATCCGCAGGCGCCCGAGGGCACCCGCGGCTTCCTGCTCAACCATCTGATTTCCGATCGCACACCCGATCAGCAGGCCGCCAACGCCGACCCGGTGACCGGTCAGGCCGCCTGGTTTGACCTGCGGGTGCGGATCGAGCGCTGCGTCGAACAGGCACAGGGCGTCGAACCGGCCTTCGAGACATTGCCCCGGCCGAGCGGCGTTCCTGCTCCGCCAACGGTGTTGCGACACGGCGCCGCGCTGCGGCGGCACTGGCAGCATGAGGAGTAAGCTAGTCGGATCCCAGCTCGCTGGAACTGACATGAGTCCTGCAGCTTCTCGCCTCGAGTCCGAAGTGGCCAAACTCGATCCCGATGAGTGCGCGGAACTGCTGCATCGATTGATTGAGGCTGTCTGGACGGACGCCAAGGTGGAGCAAGCCTGGGCTCGTGAGATTGAGGAGCGAGCGGCCGCTTTCGATCGCGGTGAGATGAGCCACCAGCCCGCGTCTGTTGTGCTTGCATCGCTGCGCAACCGCCTGCGTTGAAGGTCGAGATCACCGAATCCGCTCAGGCGGATCTGGAGCACGGCGCCAACGACTATCTGGGAGCTGGTGGACTTGCCCTCGCCAATCGCTTCATCGACGATTTTGAACGTTGCCTGGGATTGATCGCCAGTCACCCCGAAATCGGTTCGCGCTGGGTCGCAAGTTCCAGACGTTTGCCGCTACGGCAATTTCCCCACAGTGTGGTCTATCGAATCGACCCGGAATTTGTCCTCATTCTGGCCGTAGCACATCATCGACGCGATCCGACCGACATTGAAAAGGGTCTTCCGACTTGACCTCCCTGCCCAGAACCACCCAACGCAAGCTCGGCCTGGTCATCGATCTGGACCTGTGCGTGGGCTGTCATGCCTGCGCCGTGGCCTGCAAGAGCTGGAATTCCGGCGGTATGGCCGGTCCGCTGACCGACACCCAGCCCTATGGCACGCAGCCCGACGGCGTCTGGTTCAACCGGGTCCACAGCTACACCGCCAGCCGCGCCGAAGATCAAGGTGCGCCGCTGACACTGCATTTTCCGCGCTCCTGCCTGCATTGCGACAACGCGGCCTGCGTGACCGTCTGCCCCACCGGCGCCAGTCACAAGCGCGCTTCGGACGGCATCGTGCTGGTCGACGAGGACAAATGCATCGGCTGCCAGCTGTGTGCCTGGGCCTGTCCCTACGGCGCCCGCGAGTTCTCCGCGGTCGAGGGCGTCATGAAGAAGTGCACGCTGTGCGTGGACCGGATCTACGACGAGGCGCTGCCAGAGGCCGACCGGCAGCCGGCCTGCGTGATGGCCTGCCCGACGCGCGCTCGGATGTTCGGCGATCTGGCCGATCCCCAGGATCCCGCCACGCGCTACGCCAGCGAACGCGGCAGCGTCGATCTGCTGCCCGAACTCGGCTACCAGCCAGTCAACCGCTACCTGCCGCCCAAACCGCGCCGGGCCAACGCCAGCGCCGAAGCCCAGGTCGAGGACGACTATCGCCCGGAGCAGTTGCCACCGTTGCTGCGCTGGGTGGACCGGTTGCTGAGCACCTGAAGATCTGCCCCGGCGGCCGAGCGATCGCGAGTGCCCGCGCCAGGCAACGCTCAGCAGAACGGCTCGGCAATCACCCGCTCCCCCACCTCGACCTGCGAGCCGACCAGCAGCACCAACAACACGATGACCGACAGGTCGATCAGCTTGTCCTTGCCACTGCGCTCATTGCGCAGCTCGGGCGTGGCCAAGATGACCGCCCGGTAATCGGGTGTCAGCACCCGGCGCCCTTGCGGCGAATACAGCAGCAGCAACACCAGCACAGCGACGACGGTACCGACCGGAAAGGACAGCAGCCCGAATGCTGCCAGGACAGCGCCCGGGACGCGTACCCAGGGCTGCACACGCAGGAAGCCGTAGCCCACCACCAGGCAGATCGCGCACAGGACGGGGTAGCGAAGCAGGCTCAGGTCCTGTTTCAAGGCTTCAGGAAAGACCACCAGCAAGGCACTCAGCATCGCCAGGTAGGCCGCGACCAGCCAGCAGATCACGCCCACCCAGCGCAGGCGCGCTTCGGTCGCGATCAACTCGCGTCGCGCCTGCTCCAGGACGGCCTGTTCCGAGCGCGGCGGGTCAGTCACCTCGGCTAGCGGGGCCACGTAGGGATCGTTCATCGCAACGCGACAGCGAGGACGATGGCGACCACCATCAGGCCAGTCATGATGGCCAGCTGCCAATCCGACCAGCGTCGCTGGACCTGGACCTGTGGCGTCGCGGCGACCCGCTTGCGGTAGCCGGGCGACAGCACCCTGTCGCCGCGTTCGCTACGGATCAGCGAGAACACCATGCAGCCCGTGGGCTGCACCAGCAGACCCAGGAATGCCATCACGGCGCCGGGGAAACGGACCCAGGGATCCAGTCGGCTGAAGCCGCGGCCGACGACCAGATAGATCGGCAGCAGCACCAGACACAGCGTGAACAGCAGTGCTGACTCGGCGAGCTCACCGATTGGCAAGGTTCTGATGATGAGAAACAGCGCGAGCGCAGCCATGCAGTAGCAATGCAAACCCGCATCGCGCAGTTGCACTTCGTGCCGGATGAGCGCAAGCCGCTCTGATTCGAGTGCCGCTTGCGCATCAAGTTCGATCTGACTCACGACCGGCTCAGACCCAGCGCAATCAGCGCCGCGAAGCCCACCACCAGCAACACCACGATGCCGAGTGCAATCCAGTCGCCGATGCTGCGTTGGAACTTGATGTGCGGTGTCGCCGCGATGACGTCCTGATACTCAGGCGCCAGCACCTGTTGCCCCTTCTCGCCGAACATCAGGTAGAGAATCCAGCCGCCGATCAGCGTGCCGACCGGAAAGGAGAGCAGACCCAGCGCAGTGATGATGCCGCCCGGTATCCGAACCCAGCTCTTCAGCCGTCGGAAGCCATAACCCAGCGTCAGGTAGAGCAGCCCCAACAGCAGCAGCCCGACGGCGACCAGAGCCAGATAGGACCCATCGAAGCTCTGGCCGAGCAGCGCCAGTCCCGACAGCACCGTCATCGCGCCGCCCAGGTAGTACAAGGCGCCGACGCTCTTGAGCTGCACCTCATGCCGGATCAGCGCGCGCCGCTGTGCTTCCTGCGGTCCCACGTCCGTCGGTGTCAGGTCGGCGACTTCCGCCTGTGGCGCTGCATAGGGATTGTTCATGCGCCACTCCGAAGACGGCTGACCAACATGCTGCGGTGCCGGGGAGCGCTACGCAAGCTGTTCGAGAGCCGCACACGAAGGTCAACTGCCAACGGCCGACGGGGGCGATCAGCGGCCGACGCGCCAGGCATCGATCAGCACCAGGGTGAGCGCCACCATGGAGACGCCATCAGCCCAGGCGACTCGCTGCAAAGCCGGGCCACTGTGGCTGCTCAATGCAAAGAGCAGCAGGAATCCGGCGTCACTGGCCAGTACCAGACTGGCCATCGGGAGCCGCAAAGCTGGCTGCCACAGCGCCCACAGGGCGGCTGCCGCCAATAGACCGAATTGCCAGGCACGATGCTGCAGCAACAGCAACAACGCATCGGTTGGCGCCTCAGCCAGTCCATACAACGCTTGCAGCCTCTCTGCCCCGGCCAGACCGGCCAGGGGCAGCAGATGAATCAGCGCGACCAGCAGCCAGGCGCTGAAGACCAGTGCGCGCCAAGCGCTCACGCCAGCGCAACCTGAGTCGGTCCAGCCTGCGCCTGGCGCAGTCCGAGGTATTGCAGCAGGCTGAAGACCGCCACACCGCCGGCCTGTCCCAGCAGCAAGGCCAGCGCCCAGGGCTGCGGCTGTATCCAGCTCGACAGCCCCAGGGCCACGCTGGTGGCGACCCAGCCCAGATTGCCGAGCACCAGCGTCCAGACCAGCGTTGATGGCACGGTTGCGGCGCGGGAGATCACGGTCAGTCCAAGCCCGTAGAGCAGCATGAACAGTCCCACCCCGAGCGTCGCTGCCAGTGGCGCGCCCAGGCCGGCGGCCAGGCTGCCCAGACCGATCAGGCTCGCCAGCCCGGCCAGTGCGCTGACGCAACCATCCAGACCGATGGCCAGACGCAGCAGAGGAGAGACGGTGAGTTGAGACATGGCTGACTCCTGGTGGTTGGGATGGTCTGCAGCATCGTCCTCGGCTGGACGCGCGTCGATTACCTGCCAGGTAATGGCCGCTGCGTCACTCGGCGATTAGGATCTGGCCATGACCGAGCACACCGATCCAGGCCACCTGCTGCGCGACTGGCGCGAACGACGTCGGCTGAGCCAGCTGGAGTTGGCTTGCGAAGCCGATATCAGCAGTCGCCATCTGAGCTTTGTCGAGACAGGTCGCTCGCGTCCCAGCCGACGGCTGTTGCTGCGCCTGGGTGAGGTGCTGGAGCTGCCGCTGCGCGAACGCAATCGGCTGCTGCTGGCAGCCGGTTTCGCCCCGGCCTTTGCCGAACGCACCCTGGCCGAGCCATCGATGGCCCAGGCCAGCGCGGTGCTGCAACAGGTGCTGCAGGCGCACGAGCCCAATCCGGCGCTGGTCGTCGACGGCCACTGGAATCTGGTGCTGGCCAACCGGGCCGCCAGTCGCCTGCTGGACTGGGTCGATCCGGCCTTGCGTACGCCGCCCGTCAACCTGCTGCGATTGAGCCTGCATCCGCGCGGGCTGGCGCCGCACATCATCAATCTGGGCGAATGGCGCCATCATCTGCTGGCCCGGCTCCGCCGGCTGGCGCTGCAGCAGCATGACCCGACTCTGCTGGCCCTGTTGCAGGAGCTCTCCGCCTGGCCACCCCTGCCGGACGAGTCGGCGCCGACGCAGTTCGAGTCGACGCTGCCGGAACTGGCCATGTTGTTCCGGTTGCGCACGCCGGTGGGCGAATTGGCCCTGCTGGGGACGCTGACGGTGTTCGGCAGCCCACTGGACGTGACCCTGTCGGAGTTGGCGCTGGAAGCCTTTTATCCGGCCGATGCAGCCAGCGCCGAGCGTTTGCGCGCCTTGGCTGGCAGCGACTGACGCGAGCACCGTTGTTTGAACGGCCAGCGATTCGCTACGCTGGGCGCTTTGCGAGTCGCCATCCATGCCCGAACGCAGCTATCGACGCCAGCTGACACCCGCCCTGGTGAGCAGCTGGGCGGAGCTGCGCCAGAGTTGGCCGCGCGACCTGCTGGCCGGCTTGACGGTAGCGATCGTCGCCTTGCCGCTGGCCATGGCGCTGGCCATCGCCTCCGGTGCCACGCCGGACAAGGGCCTGCTGACCGCGGTGGTGGCGGGATTCCTGATCTCCACGCTGGGCGGCAGCCGAGTGCAGATCGGTGGGCCCACCGGGGCCTTCATCCCGGTCGTCTTTCTGGTCATCCAGCAGCATGGCTATGACGGTCTGATCCTGGCGACGCTGCTGGCGGGTGTGATTCTGATCCTCGCCGGGCTGCTGCGCGTGGGCGCGCTGATGCGCTACATGCCGCGACCGGTGATCACCGGCTTCACGGCCGGCATCGCGGTGATCATTTTCTGCAGCCAGCTGAAAGACTTCTTCGGCTTGCAAACGGGGGCACTGCCGGCCGAGTTCCTGCCGCGGATGGCCGGGCTGTTGGCGGCGGCACCCAGCTGGCAGCCGCTCACCGTCGGACTCGGACTGGCCGCGCTGGTGTTGATCGTGCTGCTGCGCCGGCATGCACCGCGCTGGCCAGCCTTCCTGCTCGCCGTGCTGCTGCTGACCCTGCTCAATCCCTTTCTGCCGACGCCAGCCGAAACGCTGGGCCAACGCTTCGGCGAGATCCGCTTCGCCCTGCCCGCGCCACACTGGCCGGCCGTCAGCCTGGCGCGCCTGGTCGAACTGCTGCCGGCCGCGCTGACGATTGCCTTCCTGGCGGGCATCGAGTCGCTGCTGTCGGCGGTGGTCGCCGATGGCATGACCGGCGGTCGCCACAGGCCGAACGCCGAGCTGCTGGCCCAGGGTGTGGCCAATGGCGCGTCGGCGCTGTTCGGTGGACTGCCGGCCACCGGCGCCATCGCCCGCACCGCGACCAATGTCCGTGCCGGTGCGCTGACGCCCTTGGCGGGCATCGTCCATGCCGTGTTCGTGCTCGCGGCGATGCTGCTGCTCGGTCCGTGGCTGGCGCACGTGCCGCTAGTGGCGCTGGCCGCCGTACTGGTGATCGTCGCCTGGAACATGAGCGAGCACGAGCACTTCCGCCACCTGCTGCGCGCACCATTGGGCGACCGCATCATCCTGCTGCTGAGTTTCGGGCTGACCGTGCTGGTCGATCTGACCGTGGCGATCCAGACTGGCCTGGTGGTCGCGGCCTTCGTCTTCATGCACCGGATGGCGCAGACCGTCGAGGTGGCCGCCCATGGCGATGAAGACGACCCGGATCTGGCCGCCATCGCCGCCGATCAGCGCGAACGATTGCCACCGGGTGTCGAGGCCTTCCGCGTGCGCGGGCCACTGTTCTTCGGCGCCACCAGCAGCCTGGAGGAAGTGCCGAGACAGTTCATGCAGCCACCGCGCGTGTTCATCCTGCGCATGGGTCAGGTGCCGCTGATCGACGCCTCCGGCGCCCATGCGCTGGCCGGATTTCTTGAGCACTGGGCCCGCCTGGACACCCCGGTGATCATCTCCGGCCTGCGCCCGGACCTGCGCCGCATGCTGGCCCGGCTGGGGATCGTCGAGACGCCCGAGCGCTTGCACTTTGTGGCGGATTTCGAGGCGGCGCTAAGGCTGGCTGATGAGTCAATGCAATGACCTGTCAGCGTAGAGCAAGAGATCGCGAGCAAACTCGCTCCCACTGATCTTCCGAGGCGACGTCGCGCTTCCTGGGCCCTGGGCCCTGTGCCCTGGGCCCTACTGAAAAGCAAGCTCGCTCCCACTGATCCTCCGAGGCTACGTCGTACTTACTAGGCCCTGAGCCCTGTGCCCTGTGCCCTGGCACCTACTGAAACTGCCGTTCCTTGAGCTGCGCAATGCGATCGCGCAGCTTGGCGGCCTGTTCGAACTCCAGATTCTGCGCGTGGGCGAACATCTGATCTTCCAGGCGCTTCAGGGTTTGCGCCAACTTCGCTGGTGATTCGGCTTGATAGTCGGCCGTCTCTTCGGCAACCGCCGCACTGGGTTCGGCGTTGGCCAGGCGCTTGCGGCCGCGACTGCTGGCCGGGGCTTCGCGGGCGCCTTCGAGCACATCGGCCACCGCCTTGACCACCGATCGCGGCACGATGCCGTGCTCGATGTTGTGGTCGATCTGCCGCTGCCGGCGCCGATCGGTCTCTTCCAGTGCGCGGGCCATCGAATCGGTCACCCGATCGGCGTAGAGAATCGCCTTGCCGCGCAGATTGCGGGCGGCCCGGCCGATCGTCTGGATCAGCGAGTTGGTGCTGCGCAGGAAGCCCTCCTTGTCGGCGTCGAGCACGGCCACCAGCGAGACTTCGGGCATGTCCAGGCCCTCGCGCAGCAGATTGATGCCGACCAGCACATCGAACTGCCCCAGGCGCAGATCGCGGATGATCTCGACCCGCTCGACCGTGTCGATGTCCGAGTGCAGATAGCGCACCCGCACGCCCTGTTCGCCCAGATACTCGGTTAGGTTTTCGGCCATCCGCTTGGTCAGCGTGGTCACCAGCACGCGGTCGCCCAGCTCGGTGCGAGCGCGAATCTCGCCGAGCAGATCCTCGACCTGCGTGGCCACCGGCCGCACCTCCACTTCCGGATCGATCAGCCCGGTGGGACGCACCACCTGTTCGATCACCTCGCCGCCGGTGCGCCCCAGTTCATACTTGCCCGGGGTGGCCGAGACATGGATGGCTCGCGGCGCGCGCCGCTCCCACTCCTCGAACTGCAGCGGCCGGTTGTCCAGCGCCGAGGGCAGCCGGAAGCCGTACTCGACCAGGGTTTCCTTGCGCGAACGATCGCCGCGGTACATCGCGCCCAGCTGCGGCACGGTCACGTGGCTTTCGTCGACCACCAGCAACGCATCGGCGGGCAGATAGTCGAACAGCGTCGGCGGCGCCTCACCCGGCATGCGCCCGGTCAGGTGGCGCGAGTAGTTCTCGATGCCCTGGCAGTAGCCGATCTCGACCATCATCTCCAGATCGAAGCTGGTGCGCTGTTTCAACCGCTGCGCTTCCAGCAGCTTGCCCTCGGCGTAGAGCTGCTCCAATCGCTCGTTCAACTCGGTCTTGATCGTTTCGATGGCTTCCAGCACCGTGCGGCGCGAGGTCACGTAATGCGATTTCGGGTAGACCGTGTAGCGCGGCACGCGGCGCATGATCTCGCCGCTGAGCGGATCGAACAGCGACAGATTCTCGATCTCGCCATCGAACAACTCGATGCGCAGCGCCTCGCGCTCGCTTTCGGCCGGATGCACATCGATCACTTCGCCGCGGGCGCGGAAGCAGCCGCGGCGCAATTCGAAGTCGTTGCGGGTGTACTGCAATTCGATCAGCCGACGCACCACATCGCGCTCATCGATGCGATCGCCGCGGACCAGATGCAGCACCATGTTGTGGTACTCGTTGGGGTCGCCCAGGCCGTAGATCGCCGAGACCGTGGCCACGATCAAGGCATCCCGGCGCTCGATCAATGCCTTGGTCGCCGACAGCCGCATCTGCTCGATGTGTTCGTTGATTGAAGAGTCCTTCTCGATGAAGGTGTCGCTGGCCGGGACGTAGGCTTCGGGCTGGTAGTAGTCGTAGTAGGAGACGAAGTATTCGACGGCGTTCTTCGGAAAGAAGGACTTGAACTCGCCGTATAGCTGCGCCGCCAGCGTCTTGTTCGGTGCCAGCACCAGCGTCGGTCGCTGGATCTGCTGCACCACATTGGCAATGGTGAAGGTCTTGCCGCTGCCGGTCACGCCCAGCAGCACCTGCGCGGCCTCGCCGCTCTCGAAACCCTCCACCAGGGCGGCAATGGCCGCCGGCTGGTCGCCCGCCGGGGCATAGTCCGATTGCAGCTCGAAGCGATCCATCATCCCTGTCATCCCGAACGTTCAACGAGGCGGTGGCCGGCCGGTCAGCGGCGGCAAGCAGATTTTTCCTACCGTAACCGTAGCCATTGTCGCAGCCCAACTGGCGCCCGCTGCTGACAGACAGTGGCCAACGGCCCGGCAAGAATCCTGGTCATCGCAGCGACCACATGCCGACGACCATGGCCCACCGATCTGAACTCCAACGCGGCTTCAGCCTGATTGAATGCCTGACAGTGCTGGGCCTGCTGGCCCTGATGATGGGGATCGCCGTGCCCGGATTCCAGCAGATGCTCGCCGACCAGACGATGCGGGCTCAGGTCGAGCGGCTGCACGTGAGCCTGGCGCTGGCGCGGACGCAGGCACTGACGCGGATGGATCACAGCGTCGTCTGCAGCAGCGCCGATGGTCTGGACTGCGATGGCAGCGGGCAATGGCATCGCGGATGGATCGTGTTCGTCGATCACAATCGCAATCGCCGACTGGATCCAGGCGAAGCCTTGCTGGATCGCGGCGAGGCGATGCCCGAGGGTCTGCAGGCCACCGGACCGGCCGCGCGCAGCCGGGTGCGCTTCCAGCACATGGGCTACAGCCCCGGCACCAATCTGACGATCCGCTTCTGCGATCAACGCGGTGCGGCGCATGGATCGGCATTGATCGTCAGCAATGTCGGTCGGCCGCGTCAGGTCAGTGGCGGATTGCCACCGGGCAGTTGCAGCGGGTGAAACGACTCAAGGGCCGGCGTAGCCCTGCTGCAGCGCGGCCCAGTCGTCGGCGGCCGGCGTCAGTTGGAGCTTGCTCAGAGAGCGCTGCAGGCGGGCCAGATTGGCCTGCCCCCAGGACCTGCCGCGTGCTGACGATTCACGCCAGCGTGCACGGTCGAAGTCGATCAGCCAGAAGCGCCCGCACTCGTCCAACAGGATGTTGTGCGCGTTGAGGTCAGCGTGCTCGCAGCCGCGCTCGTGCAGTCGGGCGATCAGAGCGCCAAGCGCCCGCCATTGCGCAGTGGGCAGCGACCCGCTGCGCAGGTGACTGGCCAGACTGCGACTACCTTCGATCCAGCCAGTCAACAGATCGGCGCGATACCAGCGTCCGCTGCGCTGAACCTGGGCAGCGATGATCGGCGGTACCGGCATGCCGGCCTGCTGCAGGCGCTGCAGACAAACGAATTCCTGCCACGGTCGACTGCGCCGCAGGCCGTTCCAGAGATAGCGATCGTCCAGCCAGCGGCCCAGCAGCCCGCCACGGCGGTAGTGGCGCCAGACCAACGCGCCGAGTTCGGTCTGCAGCAACCACGGCGCTGCGCGGCCACCATCGCTCAACTCACGGGCAGTGCCGGCCCAGTGGTCGCGTTGGAACCAGTCCGCCGTCACCATCGGCGCCGAAGGCGCCAACAGCAGCCACTGCCCTTCGGCGGTCTGGCGAATCAGCGGTTCAGGATCAGCGGACATCTTCGATCGGATTGGCATGGCCGGGGGCATTGGGCGAACATCGCCGCTCGCCGACGACGGAGTTTAGGGGATGCCCCACCCGCCACTCACCCCCAACGCCGACTTGTGCCTGCTGCGACTGTCGGCGCTGGGCGATGTTTCGCATGTGGTCGCGGTGGTGCAGCGGCTGCAACGCGATCTGCCGCAGGCGCGACTGAGCTGGGTCATCGGCAAACTGGAACACCGGCTGTTGGAGGGTCTGCCGGGGGTGGAGTTCCTGGTCGTCGACAAGCGCGCGCTGTGGCCCAGCCTGCGTGCGCTGAGGGCCCGACTGCAGGGTCGCCGCTTCGACGCGCTGCTGCACATGCAGATTTCGCTGCGGGCCAATCTGGTCGCCACGGCGATCCGCGCCCGCCGACGTATTGGACTGGACCCGGCGCGTTCGAAGGACCTGCACGGGTTGTTCGTCAATGAACGCATCCGCCCGGCACCGCCTGGCGGGGAACATGTGGTCGACGCACTGATGGCCTTCACCGAGGCGCTGGGGCTGCCGCCGGCCGCCCCCAGCTGGCAGATGCCGATTCCCGCCGAGGCGCTGAACTTCGCGGCCGAGCATTTGCCAGCCGGGCCACGCTGGCTGGGCGTGAATCTCTGCTCCAGTCACCCGCTGCGCAATTGGCCGGCCGAACGGCAGGCCGCGCTGATTCGTCATGCGGTTGAACGCCATGGTCTGTCGGTGGTGCTGCTGGGTGGCCGCAGCGAACTGGAACGTCAGTTTGCCGATCAGATCCAGACCGAACTGCCCTTCCCGGTGCTCGATCTGGTCGGTAAGGACACGCTGAAGCAGTTGCTGGCACTGTTGCAGCGATTGACCGTCCTGGTCAGCCCCGATTCCGGACCACTGCATCTGGCCAACGCCGTCGGCACGCCGGTGATCGGTCTGCACGCCCCCTCCAAT
>JAWLAT010000043.1:0-27538 GCA_041395325.1 Lysobacterales bacterium | reverse complement strand
TGGTTCGCGACGGCCAGCACACCGGCGCCACGCCGGGTCGGGTCGTGCGGGGTCCGGGCTGGCAGGGTGCTGCGGCGGAATAGTCCTTCGCCAAACACCTGAACCGCTTGCCGCGACCGGCCTACACCCATCCGCTGGCGCGAAGGCATACACTCGCGGCCAAACGTCAACGCTTGCCACAGGGGGCTGGGGTTGGAATGAGCGACACAGGGGAGTTTGCCGAGCTCGCGGCCCGACCGCCGAGGGTTCCGCCGACGCTGAGCAGCGTGCTGCTGGCGACGATGGTTTTGATCATGACCTGCGGTGTGGCCTGGTATCTGCACGGCGAGGCGCGCGAAAAGGTCACCGCCGAGATCGAGCGGGGTCTGCTGCGCGTGGCCACGCTGGCGGCCAGTCGCGTCGATCCGGCGCTGCATGCGCAGTTGCGCCGGACCGAGCGCAAGGATGACCCCGCATTCGAGCGCGCCAACCAGGCGATGCGCGAAGTGATCGCGATCGACCCGGAAATCATCTACGCCTACACGGTGATCCGCACCGACAGCGGCTACGCCTGGGTGTTGGACAGCGAACCACCGGCCGACGACAGCGAGATGGCCGTGGTGCAGCCCTACGACGGTGAGGTTCCGCCGGCGCTGACGCAGGCCTTCGACACGCAGTCGCCGCAGGTGTCGATGCCCTACAGCGACGAGTGGGGGCAATGGGTCTCGGCCTACGCCCCCTTCCGGACCGCTGACGGCCGGCTGGAAGCTGTGATCGGCGTGGACCTGACCCTGGCCGAATTCGAGCGGCGGCTGGCGCCGATTCGTCGTGCCACCGTGGCCATCAGCATCGCCGGGCTGGTCGCCTCGCTGCTGATCGGCCTGGGCATGTGGTGGAGTTATCGCCGCAGCAGCGCGATGCAGCAACTCGGTCGCCAGATGGGCAATCTCAACGCGCTGCTGAATGTGTCGCAGGCATTGGGCTCGAACATCGGCATCGACAATCTGTTGCGGGTCATCGTCGCCAAGACCACGGCGGTGATGCGCGCCGAACGGTCCAGCCTGTTCCTTTACGAGCCGGCCCAGCAACGATTGATCGGGCGGGTCACCGAAGGCGCCGATGCGGGGACCGAGTTTGTGATTCCCGCCGATCGCGGCATTGCCGGGCGGGTCGCCCGCACCGGACAGACGGCCAATGTGCCCGAGCCCAAGGCCGATCCGGACTTCGACGACGCCTTCGACCGCCGCTCCGGCTTCACCACCCGCGGCATCCTCTGCGTGCCCATCGTCAACCCTCGCAAGCAGGTGCTGGGCGTGCTGCAGGTGCTCAATCCGCGCGAACGGCGGAGCTTCGATCGCAGTGACGAGATCATGCTGGCGGCGCTGGCGGCACAGGCGCAGATTGCGATCGAGCGCGAGCAGGCCAATCTGAAGGCGGCCGAAGTCCGCAAGCTGGAGGACACGCTGAAACTGGCGCAGGCCATCCAGCTGGGCATGCTGCCCAATCGCTTCGACGACCTGCGCGAAGCGGGCATCGATCTGCATGCCCGGCTGATTCCGGCGCGCATGGTCGGCGGCGATTTCTACGATTTCATCCTGACCGACGACCGCAAGCTCGGCATGGTCATCGCCGATGTCTCCGGCAAGGGCGTTCCTGCCGCGCTGCTGATGGCCAAGGCCATGACGTTGTTGCGCTCGCATCTGGCGATCACCGGCGACCCGGCCGAAGCCCTGCATCGCGCCAATGAGGAACTGGCCGCCGGCAACGATCAGGCGATGTTCGTGACCGTCTTCCTGGCGCTGTGCGATCTGCGCAGCGGGGTGATGACCTACAGCAACGCCGGTCACAACCACCCGCTGATCGTGCGCGATGGCGACTGGCAGGAGATCGATGGCGCCAAATCGGTGCCGCTGGGCGCCCATGAACAGGCAACCTTCGCCAATGCCGCCTGGCAGATGCGCCCGCGCGACATCCTGTTCCTCTACACCGACGGTGTCACCGAGGCGATGAACCCCGAGCACGAACTGTTCGGCGAGGAGCGGCTCTACCAGTACCTGATCGGCTATGCCAACGAGTCGATGAGCCGACTGGTCGACACCTGCGTGGACAGCGTCAACAGCTTTGCCCGCGGCGCCGAGCAAAGCGACGACATCACGGTGCTGGCGATGCGGATGCCGGAGCGGCGCTGACCCAAGTCGCCAGTCGATCAGCCATCGCCGGCTACATGCTGCGGCAGCTGACGGTCACGCCTCGCGGCGCGAGTCGCTGTCTCGATCGCCCGGATAGTGGCGCGACAGGGGCAGCGGTGGCAGCCAGGATTCCCGCCGCACGGTCCACAGCTCATAGGTGGGGATGAACTGGTCCGGTGCATCCAGTGTGCCCAGGTGCACCTCGATCTCGTCGCCACTGCGCGAGCAGACCGAGCTGCCGCAGCGCGGGCAGAACTGCCGGTCGGCAAATTCGGCCAGTTCACCCTCAACATGCACCGCCGTTGCAGGAAACACCGCCGAGGCGTGAAACAACGCACCATGGTGCTTGCGGCAGTCCGGGCAATGACACAGTCCGACGCGATAGGGCGCCCCGGTCGCGACCAGGCGCACACGACCACACAGACAGCCACCGCTGACCTCAGTTGTCATCCGTCTTCCTCAAGGAGCCTCAAAACCGTCAGCGAACAGATCCTCGGAGACCGAACCACCGCCGAACAGGTAGAGCGAGCCCCAATCAAAGATCGTGCCGCCTCCCGGGGCCGGCACATTGTCTTCAGCGGCACCGATGATCAGTTGGCGATCGTGGATCAGTACGCTGCGTCCGAAACGATCGAGATTCTCGCCGTCCGGTGCAGCAAGGTCTTCGGCCAGCTGCCACCCAGTGTGTCGTCGTCGATAGACTCGCACACCTCCCCTGGCGGTCTGGATGCCAGTGGGCGAAAAATTGGGCCGCCCAGCCATGACGAGGTTGCCGCTAGTGGAGACACTGGCGCCGAACTGTTCCTGTTCGATCGGATCAGTCGAGGTCAACATGGCGACCTCGATCCAGTCCTTTTTCGCGAAGACGTGCAAGGCGCCCGCCAGAGTCTGGCCGTTGACCGTGCGCGCTGGCGACCCGATCGCAGCCGTCTCGGCAGCCAGCGCCACGGCTGCGCCGAACTGCGCGCCCGATTGAGGGATCTGCGCTTCGATCCGGGTTACCGGCGTCCAGGTGGCTGCCGTGCGCTGAAAGACGTACGCCGCACCGCTGTCGCCCAGATTCGGTGCACCATTCTCTTGCGGCGCGCCGACGACGAGCCAGCCATCGTGCAAGGCAACTGCCGCACCGAAAAGATCGCCCAGCGACTCGGTGGTGCTGTCCAGCTTCGACTGATACTTGAACTCGGTACCGTCCCATTCGAAGGTGAATACGGCGCCCTGCGGGAAGGGTCCGCCGAAGCGATGAAAGGGATCCGAGACAACCAGGTGCTCACCTTCCAGATCCAGTGCAGCCCCAAACAAGGTGGAGTCGGTTGGCTCCGGGGAGACGACGGTCAGTTGGTAGGCCCAGTTCCCGCCAGCCTGCCGTTGATAGATATGCACCGCGCCAGTTCCACCATTGGTGTTCTGTTCGGTCTGCGAGCCGACGGCCAGCAAGTCGCCGGAGACCGCCACGCCGCAGCCCCAGTTGTTCTGGCCAGCGACAAGCGACACGGGCTCGATGACTTGAGCGTCTCCCCAGCTGCCAGCAGCGCGGGCATACACGTAAACCCGCGACCCGCCGCCTCCGACCAGCGTGTCCGCGTCGGCGTCCAGATCCAGTCCCAGCTGACGGCCCAGACTGTCAGTGGGGAAAAGTTGTTGCTGCAGCTCGGACGGAATCTGTGCACGCACGGGCGATCCAAAGGACGCCAACACGGCAAGCAGAGAGAAGGGGAATAGACACCAGCGGCGGGCGACGGCAATGGTCATGGCGAGAGGCCTTGGCATTCAACTCCGCCTACTGCCTCGGACGAGTCGCTTCTCTCAGCGAAATGGGCCAATGAGATATCTTGAAATACATACCAACCAGTTGGTATGTTCATCACATGGACGCCACTTCGGCACAACGCAAACCCTCCGCCCGCCAGCGTCTGCTCGACGCGGCGCTGGCGCTGTTCCGGGCGCAGGGCTACACCGCGACCACGGTCGATCAGCTGTGCGCAGCGGCCGGTGTGACCAAGGGCGCGTTCTTCCACCACTTCACCAGCAAGGAAGCGCTGGGCGTTGCCGGTGCCGAATACTGGGGCAGCATGACTGGCGCGTTGTTCGAACAGGCGCCCTACCACCAGCCCGCCGATCCACTGCAGCGGGTGCTGGCCTACATCGACTTCCGGCGTGCGCTGCTGCAGGGAACGCCAGCCGAGTTCTGCTGCTACGCCGGGACGCTGGTGCAGGAGATGTATCAGGCCAGTCCCGCCCTGCGCGAAGCCTGTGCCACCTGCATCTTCGATCACTGCGGCACGCTGGTCGAAGACATCGAGGCAACGCGCCAACAGTACGGCGCGGACGAGGTCTGGACCGCGGCCAGCCTGACCAGACATACCCAGGCGGTGCTGCAGGGTGCCTTCGTACTGGCCAAGGCGGCTGGCGACGCCGCCGTCGCGGTCGAGTGCTGCGAGCACCTGCGCCGCTACGTCGAATTGCTGTTCAAGGCGCCCGTCGGGCGCCCCCAAACCGGAGAATCCGCATGAGCCCCGCACAACACCTGGACGGGGGACTGACCCTCGTGATCGAACGTCATCTGCCCGCCCCCCGCGCCGCCGTCTGGCGCTGTTGGACCGAATGGGAGCTGCTGGCGCAATGGTTTTGCCCCAAGCCCTGGCGCGTTGCCGAGGCCGACCTGCTGCCGCACCCGGGTGGCCGGATGAACGTGGTGATGGCCGGCCCGGAGGGTGAGCGAGTGGATTGCATCGGCTGCTATCTGAGCGTCGAGCCCGGTCGACGTCTGGAAATGACCGACAGCTTCAGCGAGGGTTTCCGCCCACGCAGCGAGGCCTTTGTCACCACCTTTGTCGAACTCGGTGATGCCGAGGACGGCGGCACGCTGATGCGCTGGGGTGCCCGTCACGCGACGGCCGAATCGGTCGAGCGGCACCTGCAGATGGGTTTCGAGCCCGGCTGGAATGCGGCCGCCGATCAGCTGGCCGAACTGGCGGCCGGACTGGACAGCCCGGAACTGCCACGCTGCCTGCCGTCGCTGCGGACTTGCCTGTTCCTGGCCGACCAGGTCGAGGAGGCCGCCCGCTTCTACGTCGAACTGCTGCCCGACAGCCGCATCGACGGCGTCTTCAGGCCGATGCCGGACACGCCGGTGCTGGCAGTCGAGTTCGTGCTCGGCGGTCAGCCCATGCTGGGCCTCAATGGCAACCCCCAGGCCGACTCGGCGACCCGTCTGTCGCTGTCAGTGATGACGGCCGATCAGGCTCAGACTGATGCGCTGTGGCATCAGCTGTGCGCCAACGGGGGCAGCGAGTTGCCCTGCGGCTGGCTCAAGGACCGCTTCGGCATCCACTGGCAGATCGTGCCCGAGGCATTGCCGCAATTGATGGCCAGCGGCGATCCGGCCGCGATTCAGCGCGTCAGCGCAGCCCTGATGGGCATGACGCGCATCGACATTGCTGCCTTGCGGGCGGCCCACGAAGGTCGCTGATCAGGTTCCCCGGGCGCCGCCCACCTACCACCGGAGTCAAACCCATGAGCTACGTCGATGGTTATCTGCTCGCCGTTCCTGCGGCCAACAAGGACAAATACCAGTCCATGGCCAACCTGGCCGCCGACATCTTCCTTGAGAATGGCGCCACTTCGGTGTTCGAGGGCTGGGGCGAGAGTGTGCCGGAGGGCACGGTGAACTCGATGCACACCGCGGTCCTGCGCGAAGCTGATGAGGTCGTCGTGTTTTCCTGGGTCTGCTGGCCGGACAAGCCCACCCGCGATGCCGGCATGCAGCGCGTCATGGCCGACGAGCGCCTCAACTGCATGACCGACATGCCCTTCGACGGCAAGCGAATGATCTTTGGCGGCTTCGAGACGCTGGTGCAGCGCTGAGCCCGGTCGAGTGGCAGCGGGCACGCCGTCGCGCCCGCTGCCGTTGAATCAATACTTGACGCTGCAACCGTAGGGCTGGGTCACGCTGGTGGCCACGGCCTCTCCGGCGGCCAGTTGGGTCAGTGCCACGTCGACATACTGGGTGGCGTTGGCAATATCATCCTTGTCGGCGCTGGCGATCGAATCGATCGCGCCGTTGTAGCGCAGCACGCCCTGCCCATCGATCACATACATGTGCGGCGTGGTCTTGGCCCCATAGGCGCGGCCGACATCACCCGGTGCATCGAGCAGATAGGCCGACTGTTTGCCACCAGTGGCGGCGATGACGGCGTTGGCGCCGGCACCATCGACATGGCCCTGCTTGCCGGCAGCGGACGAATTGACGGTCAGCCAGACCACCTCTTCGCCGGTCCATTTGCCCTGCTGCGACTGCATGTTGGTGGCGCCATAGTGCTTCTTGACGAAGGGACAGTCGGCGTTGGTCCATTCCAGCACCACCGTCTTGCCGGCGAAATCGGACAGCTGGTGGCTCTGACCATTGGCGTCGGTCAGGGTGAAGTTCGGGGCCGGCTCACCGACACTGACCGCGGCGAAGCCGGTGCTGGCCGCCAGGGCCAGGCTGAGAACCGTCAAGGTGCGAATCATCTCGTACTCCCAAGTCTGGAGGGGGACCGCCATCCTGCATTGGCGGAGGTGAAATCACTGCGCAACCATCATTGCGTCAGTGTGTCGACAACCAGATCCGGCGTCAGCAACTGCGGCAGCACTTCGGGCGCCTGACCGGGCCGGTAGTAGACATACAGTGGCACACCGGTGCGGCCGAAGCGGGCCAGATACTCGGTGATGTGATCATCGCGGCTGGTCCAGTCGCCCTTCAGATAGGCCACGCCGCGCTCGGCCATCGTTTGCTGTACCGCGTCGGTAGACAGCGCCACCCGCTCGTTGGCCAGACAGGTGATGCACCAGGCGGCAGTCATGTTGACCAAAACCGGTGTGCCACCGGCAGTCAACTCGTCCAGCCGGGCCTGACTGAAGGCTTCGTAGCGTGCATCGGCGCCGGCGGCGACGCCGGGCCGCTCGACCGGCGCGCCAATGACGGCCAGTGCACTGCCGACCAGCGCCAGCAGCGCCACGCCGCGCAGCAGCCAGCCGCCGTTGCCGCGGCGGGCACGCTCGATGGCCCACAGGGCCAGACCCACGCCAACCATCGCCAGCGACAGCAGGCCCATCGCATTGATGCCCTGCTGGTTGCCATAGACCCAGATCAGCCAGACCACGGTGGCGTACATGGGGAAGGCCAGAAACTGCTTGAAGCCCTCCATCCAGGGGCCAGGGCGGGGCATGAAGCGGGTCAATGCGGGGATGAAGGAGAGTGCCAGGAAGGGCAGTGCCAGACCGAGGCCCAGCGTGGCGAAGACCGCCAGGGCGATTACCGCCGGTTGGGTGATCGCATAACCCATGGCCGCGCCCATCAAGGGTGCGGTGCAGGGGCTGGCCACCACCGCGGCCAGCACGCCGGTCATGAACGCGGCGCGGTCGCTCTCGCCTTCGGCCAGGTTCTGACCCAGCCCCATCAAGCGCTCGCCGAAGCTGATCACGCCTGACAGGCTCAGGCCCATCGCAAAGAACAGCACCGCCAGCGCCGCAATCAACCCGGGCGACTGCAACTGGAAGCCCCAGCCCAACGCCTCGCCGGCCTGGCGCAGCAACAGCAGGACGATGGCCAGCGACAGGAAGCTGATCACCACGCCGACCGTGTAGAGCACACCATGGCGATGCAGATGCGGATCCTGCTTCAGCGTCAGCGCCTTCAGCGACAGCACCGGGAAGACGCAGGGCATCAGGTTCAGCACCAGACCGCCGAGCAGGGCGAACAGCAGCGCCTGGCCCAGGCCCATCTCCTGGCCCGAGTCCGGCATGGCCGCCGGCGCCATCGCCGTGCTGGCCGACGCTGCGCCGCTGACCTGGGCCGCCGCCACCACTTCGCCAGGCTCGGCCTGCAGGCGCACGGCCCGCGGCTCACTGCCAGCGCCGCCGACCAGCACCAGATCGAAGCGCTCGGGGGTGCTGTCGTAGAAATCGCTCAGGGCGTAGACGTATTGCCAGGTGTCGCCCTCGCTGCCTTGACGTGGTTGCGCATAGCTGACGAACTGCGCCACGGCGGGAAACACGGCCACCGCCGATTGTGGCTGCCAGGCCTGACCGGCATCGATCTCGACCACCACCTGCTGCCCCTGCACGGCGAAGCGCGCCGGCCAGCTCACCTCCACCGGCGCGCGAGCACGAGCCTCGCTGAAGGCGGCCTGCCAGTCGGCGTTGATGACACCGGCGCTGCCGCCGCGGACCTTCAAGGTCAGTCCCAGCTCGGCCTGGCCAGGAATGCACTCGACCTCGCAGATCAGCCAGCTGGCGCGCAGCGTCAGCGGGTATTCGCCGTCGGCCACCGCGGCGTCGATCTGCAGCGGAATCGGCAGCAGGATGTCGTCGCCGTAACCGAAATTGACAATGTCAGCGATCTCGAAGCGCTGCGGGTGCGGCCAGGCGGGTTCGCCGGCCTGGATGCCATCAGGCAGGGTCCAGCGCAGGCGGGTGACCAGGCCAGAATCGCCTGGGTTGGTCCAGTAGGTGTGCCAATGCGGGTCGTGCGCCAGGTGCAGGCCAAGCCAGGCCGTCTCGCCGGGCTGCCAGTGTTCGCGCTCGCTGACCAGATCGACCCGCACATGATCGGCAGAAACCTGAGCGGGCTGCGCCTGCAGCGCGGCAGAGGACAGGCACAGCAACAACAGCAGCGAACGCAGCATCGGCATCAATCCGGGCCATCGACAGCACAGGGGACCGGAGCTCGGCGGCAAAACTGGCAGCAACAGCTGCGGGCCGAGTTTCCAGAGATCGAGTCGACCCAGGCACGCGCATGAAGTTCCCCGCACCGCGCTACCATCGGCAGTTTCACGCCTTCTTGACGGTCTCGCATGCGGTTGCTCTTCTCCACCAAGCTGATCCTGGCCATGGGTCTGCTGGCCATGGTGATCTCGCTGGCTTCGCTGGCGGTGTTCTACCGGTTCAGTGAGGGCATGCTGCTGCGCGCGATGACCGGCCGGCTGGTCGATGTCAGTCACGCCGGCACCTTCCTGTTCGAAGCCGAGGATCGCCTCGCCATCGAATCGCTGACCGCCGAGGTGCTGGCGCAGAGCCTGCCTCGGACCGAGCAGAGCCTGCGCCTGGCGCCGGGCGACATCTGGGAAAGCCTGCCGGCCGAAGATTCGCAGGCATTGCAGCAGGACCCGCGCTTTCAGCGGCTGGTGCAGCTGCTGCGGCGAATCAAGTCGGCCAGCACGCGCACCACCCGGCCTCTGCATCCGCTGCGACAGGACCCGGAAGATCCCGCCGACCCGCCGCTGATCAATTTCGCCTATCTGATGGTGCCGGTGCCCGAGGCGCCGCGGCATCGAGTGCTGATGTTCCTGGCCGACTCCGACTACGAGTCCTACGACGCCGACGGCGACGGGGTGATCAGTGCCGAGGAAGAAGCCAATCCCGTCGGCACGATCTACGCCCCGCCGCTGGCCTTCCCATCGATGACCCATCCGTTCAAGGACGGACAGATCCACACCTCGGATGACTGGTACGAGGATCGCTGGGGCCGCTTCATTTCCGCCTCGGTGCCGATCCACGCGGCCGATGGCCGGGTCATCGCGGCCCTCGGCGTGGACTATCTGGAAACCGGCGACGCCAACAAGCTGCGCCAGTTGCGACTGGTGGCCGCGCTGCTGACTGCCGCAGCCGTTCTGGTGTCGGCAGTTCTGGCGCTGCTGCTGGCGCGACGGCTGACCCGGCCGATCCAGGCGCTGACTCGCGGTGCCCAGCAGGTCAGTGCCGGCCAGTTCGACGCACATGTGGAGGTCAACAGCCGCGATGAGCTGGGCCAGCTGGCCGCCACCTTCAACGCGATGGTCGATCGCATCGCCGACCATTCCGATCAACTCGAAGGACAGGTGCGCGAACGCACCGCCGAACTGCAGCAGGCCAACAGCGAGATCCAGGCGCTGAACGAGCGCCTGAAAAGCGAAAACCTGCGCATGCGCGCGGAATTGGATGTCGCCCGCGAGCTGCAGGCGATGGTGTTGCCGCACCCCGCCGAACTGGCCAGTGTGGCCGAACTGGATGTGGCCGCCTGGATGCGTTCGGCCGACGAAGTCGGAGGTGACTACTACGATTTCCTGACCGCGCAGGGCGGTGTGGTCAAGATCGGCATCGGCGATGTCTCCGGCCATGGTCTGGAAAGCGGCGTCGTCATGCTGATGGTGCAGACGGCGGTGCGCACACTGTGGCTGTCAGGCGAGCGACGGCGCGAACGCTTCCTGGAACTGGTCAATCGGCTGCTCTACGAGAACGTGCAGCGCCTGGCCACCCATCGCAGCATGACGTTGACGCTGCTGGACTATCACGGCGACGGATCATTCGCGCTGACCGGTCAGCACGAGGAACTGCTGCTGCTGCGTCAGGACGACACCATCGAGCGCATCGACACGCTCGATCTGGGGATTCCGCTGGCTCTGGATGCGGACATCGAACCCTTCCTCGGGTCAGCCGAACTGCAACTGGCGCCCGGCGAAGTGCTGTTGCTGCACACCGACGGCATCACCGAGGCGGAGAACCCACAGCGGCAGTTGTACGGCATCGATCGACTCGCCGACGTGGCCCGCCTGCACCGCCAGGGCAGCGCCGCGGCGATGGTCGAGGCGATCGTCGCCGACGTGCAGCAGTTCATGGGCGAGCGCCGCATGCTCGACGACATCACGCTGATGGTCCTCAAGCGGCGGGAGCTCACCTGACAGCTGTCAGAGCGGTGGGATGCAGATCGTCCCTGCCGAACGCCAGGAGCCAGGTCCAGACTGGAACCTTCGGAACCATGCGCCGGAGGCTCTCGATGGACAGCGTCGCCCAGTGGCAGCAGATCGATCACCGCTATGGCAGCGTGCAGGCGCTGCAGGGGTTCAGTCTGAACCTGCGACCCGGCCAGATCACCGCGCTGCTCGGCCCCAATGGCGCCGGCAAGAGCACGGCGATCGGGCTGCTGCTCGGCCTGCTGCGCGTGCAGGGCGGGCGTGTCAGCCTGTTCGGACAGCCGCCACAGCAACGCAGTGCCCGCCTGCGGCTGGGCGCCATGTTGCAGCGTACGGATCTGCCGGACAGCCTGCGTGTGGGCGAACACCTGCAGCTGTTCGCCCGCTACTACGCCAACCCGCTGCCGGTCGACGAGGTACTGGCGCTGGTCGGACTGCAGGCGCAGTCGCAGCGACGCTACTCGGCGTTGTCCGGTGGCCAGCAACGCCGCGTGCAGCTGGCGCTGGCGCTGATCGGACGACCACAGCTGCTGGTGCTCGACGAGCCCACGGTCGGGATGGACCTGGATTCACGGCAGGCCTTTCGCGAGGCGCTGCGGCGATGTCGCCAGGGCGGCTGCGCGGTGCTGCTGGCCACCCACGATCTGCCCGAGGTCGAAGGTCTGGCCGATCGCATCGCACTGGTCCGTCACGGCCAACTGGTTTCCGACGACACCCCATTGAACATCCGCGCGCGGGTGGCTCTGAAGCAGTTGCGTTGCCGCACCCAGCTCCCGCTCGAACGGCTGGCCGAATGGCCGGAAGTGGCTCAGTTGCAGGACCGCGAAGGCCGGATGGAGATCTATTCGCGTGAGCCCGAAGCGCTGTTGCGCCGGCTGCTGGCCGCCGATCCTACGCTGTCCGAGCTTGAGGTTCGCGGCGCCGACCTGGAGCAGGCGTTGGCGGTGATCGAACCCGCCGCGACCGCGCAAGCCGCCTGATGCCTCACCCAGAACCGAAAGCTGCCCGAAAGCTGCCTGGAGTCGTCATGTCCAACGCAACCGTCATCACCGCACCGTCGCTGTGGCCGATCTACTGGGCCGAGTTTGTGGCCGAACTGAAGAAGACCTTTCGTCAGCCGGGCTTCGTCATTCCTTCGTTGTGCTTTCCCCTGGGCTTCTACGCGCTGTTCGGCCTGCTGATGCCGCACCGCGGCAGCTTCGATGGCACCACCTGGTTCTTTGCCACCTACGGCACCTTTGGGGTGATCGGGCCGGCCCTGTTCGGCTTCGGCGCTGCGCTGGCGAGCGAACGCGAGGCCGGCTGGCTGGACCTCAAGCGCGTATCACCGCTGCCGACCGGTGCGCTGCTGCTGGCGCGCATCGGCATGAGTCTGGTCTTTGCGGTGATCATCTTCCTGCTGCTCAGCACGCTGGCCTTTGTCGCTGGCGGCGTGCGCCTGCCGCCGTCGGCCTGGATGCTGCTGGGCCTGGTGCTGGTGCTCGGGACGCTGCCCTTCTGCGCGTTGGGCCTGTTGATTGGCTCGCTGGCGCGCGCCCGCAGTGCCGCCGGCTGGGTCAACCTGATCTATTTGCCGATGGGCGCGCTGTCCGGACTGTGGTTCCCGCTGTTCCTGATGCCGACCGTGCTGCAAAAGCTGGCCTACGCCCTGCCGGCGTACCATCTGGGTCAGTTGAGCCTGGCCGCCAGCGGGCAGATCGAGGTGGTGGTCTGGCGTCATGTGGCCATGCTGTTGCTGTTCACGCTGGTCTTCGCCAGTCTGGCGGCACGAGCGCTGCAACGGAGCGTGAAATGAGGGTACGAAGTCCCTGGGATCCCCGCGGCCGGTTGTTCCCGGACGTCGAGGGGCTGGGCCTGCTGCCGTTGTGGCTGCTGGCCTACCTGGGTTTCCTGGCCATGCCCTGGCTGACGTCGGCGCAATCCGTGCCCCTGTTGCCCACCGTGCTGGCCATTGCGGCCTTCCTGCCGTTGTACTTCGCCACCTGGTGGGCTCACGAGTCACGCCAGCTGATGCTGTCGGCGTTGATCGCGCTGCTCGGCCTGATGCTGTTGCCGTACAACTGGTGCGCCAACACCTTCATCATCTACGCCTGCGCTTTCGCCGGCCTGCAATCACGCGCAGCGGTCGCGCTGGTCAGTGTGGCCATCATGCTGCTGGCCTTCGTCGCTGCCTGTCGTTGGCTGCAGCTGCCACCAATCATGGACGGCGTCACCCTGATCGTTGGCATGGCCGTCGCGGCCGGCAATCACATCCAGCATCAGCACCGTCGGCGACAGGCCATCCTGCGGCTGAGCCAGGTCGAAGTGGAAAACCTGGCCAGGCTGGCCGAGCGCGAACGCATCGGCCGCGACCTGCACGATCTGCTCGGCCACACCCTGAGCGTGATCGCCCTGAAAGCCGAGGTGGCTCGCCGCGTGGCCGAGCGAGATCCGCTGCGGGCGCGCCAGGAAATCGCGGAAGTGGAGCGCATCGCGCGCGACACCCTCAGTCAGGTTCGCAGTGCCGTGACCGGAATACGCGCAGCCGGGCTGCGCACCGAACTGGCCCGGGTACGGCTTTTGTTCGAGGCGGCCGACTTGCGCTTGCAGGCCGACCTCAGCGACGAACCGCTGCCACCCCCGGTGGAAACCGCGCTGGCCTTCGCCCTGCGCGAAGCGGCCACCAACATTGTTCGACATGCCCGTGCCAGCCAGGTCGAGGTCAGCCTGCAGATCGATGCCGTGCAGGCCTGCCTGCAGATTCGCGACGATGGCCGTGGTGGTGCCAGCCCGGACAACCCTGGCAACGGCCTGCGCGGCCTGCACGAACGCATCGAGGCATTGGACGGCGAGGTAGCGATCGATTCCCGCCGCGGCCAGGGGACCCGCTTGCAGATCCGTCTGCCGCTGCGCAGCGAAGGCGCGACACCGTCCACCGCACCACTGGAAGCCGAAACATGACGCCCATCCGCATCTATCTGGCCGAGGACCAGACCATGCTGCGTGGCGCGCTGGCCACGCTGTTGTCGCTGGAAAGCGATTTCGTGGTGGTGGGTCAGAGTGGCGACGGCGAACAGGCCTGGCGCGAAGTTCGCAGCGATCCGCCGGACGTGCTGGTGACCGACATCGAAATGCCAGGCTGGACCGGCCTGGAACTGGCACAGCGGGTGCAGCAACAGGAGTTGCCCACGCGCGTGCTGATTCTGACGACCTTCGCCCGCGCCGGCTATCTGCGTCGTGCGCTGGATGCCGGCGCACGCGGCTATCTGCTCAAGGACGCGCCCAGCGAACAGCTGGCCGACGCCATCCGCCGAATCCATGGCGGCGGCAAGGTCATCGACCCGGCCCTCGCGGTGGAGGCCTGGAGCGAGACCGACCCGCTGACCGATCGCGAGCGGCAGGTCCTGCGTCTGGCCGGCGAAGGCCTGTCGGCACCGGACATCGGTCAGCGGCTGAACCTCAGCCATGGCACGGTGCGCAACTACCTGTCCGAATCGATCAGCAAGCTCGGCGCCAGCAACCGCATAGAGGCCTATCGGCTGGCCCGGCAGAAGGGGTGGTTGTAAGGAGGGGACGTTCCTGCAGCAACAGTGCACCCTCTGGCCTCGCCCTCCACGACGGCGTCGTGCAAGGGGAGGAGTGGCGTGCGGGCTTCTTTTTCTGGCGACTGGAACCAGCCACTGGAACTGCTCCAGCTATGCCCCCTGCTGCCCCCGATACCCCAACGCCTCGGCCAGATGGCGGCTGTCCACGCGCTCGGCACCGGCCAGGTCGGCAATCGTGCGGGCCACACGCAGGACCCGATGGTGGCCGCGGGCCGACAGCGCCAGCCGTTCCAGCGCTCGGGTCATCAGCGCCCGCTCGCGTTCGCCCAGCGGCACGTGACTGGCCAGTTGGCGCGTGCCCAGCCCGCTGTTGAGACAGCCTTGCCGATCCAGTTGCCGCTGGCGTGCTTTGGCGACACGCGCGGCAACCACGGCACTGGCCTCGCCATCGGGCGGGCTGGAAGGATCAATCGCACTGACCGGCGGCCGCGGCACTCGTAGCTGCAGATCGAGGCGATCGAGCAAGGGCCCGGAAATCCGGCTCTGGTAGCGCGCCACCTGATCTGGCCCGCAGCGACAGCGGCCGGAAGGATCGTCCAGCCAGCCACAAGGGCAGGGGTTCATCGCCGCCACCAGCTGGAATGCTGACGGGAACTCGGCCTGGTGGGCGGCGCGGGAAACAATCACGCGGCCCGATTCCAGCGGCTCGCGCAGCACTTCCAGCGTCGCCCGCGACCATTCGGTGAGCTCGTCCAGAAACAGCACGCCGTGATGGGCCAATGAGATTTCACCCGGCCGCGGCATTGAGCCGCCACCGGCCAGCGCCACTGGCGAAGCGGTGTGGTGGGGCGCGCGGAAGGGCCGGCAGCGAAAGCGGCGTGGGTCGAAGCGCTGCCCGGCCACCGAAGCCACCGCGGCCGCCTGCAGCGCTTCGGTCTCGCTCAGCGGCGGCAGGATGCCCGGGAGGCGGCTGGCCAACAGTGTCTTGCCCGACCCTGGTGGCCCCACCAGCAACAGATGGTGTCCGCCCGCGGCGACGATCTCCAACGCTCGCCGCGCTTGTGGCTGGCCGCGCACATCGAGTAGATCCGCCGCCTGCTCGTCGCGGCTGAGCTCGGCGGGTGGCTGGCAGCGGGGTAGGCTGGCCTGGCCGTTGAGATGGGCGACCACGGCCAGCAGCGAGTCGGCGCCGTGTGCGGTGGCACTGGCCACCAATCCGGCTTCGGCCGCGTTGCCGGTCGGCACGATCACCGCATGATCGGCCCAACTGGCCTGCAGCACTGCCGGCAACAATCCCTGCACCGCCCGCAACTCGCCGGTCAGTCCCAGTTCGCCGTAGAACTCGCGGCCCACCAGGCACTCGGCGGGCAGCTGTGCCGACACCGCCAGAATCCCCAGCGCGATGGCCAGGTCGAAGCGGCCGCCGCCCTTGGGCAGATCGGCTGGCGCCAGATTGACGGTCAGGCGGCCGAAGGGGAAATCCAGTGCCGATGAAGCCAACGCGGCGCGGACGCGGTCACGGCTCTCGCGCACCTCGGCTTCGGGCAGGCCGACGATCGAAAAGCCGGCGATCTGACTGGCGCTCAGATGCACCTCGACGGTGACGGCGGGCGCATGAACGCCCTCGGCGGCCCGCGTGCGGACCACGGCAATGTGGCTCATGTTGGTTGTCCCGGTGGCGGGGTCGGCGCTCGGCGCCCGACCGCTCGGCGAAGACGTTGGCCTAGCCGGATTCGCGCTCGTACTCGGCCAGTTGCGCTTCCAGTCGCTCCAGCTTCTCGCGGGTTCGGCGCAGGATCTCGCGCTGCACCTCGAACTCTTCGCGGGTCACCAGATCCAGCCGCTGCAGTCCGCCCTGCAGCGCGGCGCGGAAGTTCTGCGCCAGATCATCCCGGGCCATTTGCAGATCGGCCGGCACCAGTCCGGCCAGGCGGCGGGCCAGTTCGTCGAGCTTGAGCATGTCGATCATCGGGATTTCCTGCGGCCGGCGGTCATGCCGTGATGGGGGCATTCTAGCCGCGGGTCGGGATGGCGTCTGTCGGCAAAAGGCGGCACGTACAGGCCGATTAATCTGCCTCCTGATCGGCAAGAGGTCCCGATTTGATGCTGACTGGCACTCGCGCGGTCGCGGATCTACCCTCGCCGACCAGTCCGCCACGAGCAATCCATGTCGATCTCCCTGCCCATTGATGCCGTCCTGCCGGAACTGCTGCAGGTGCTGGCCGAGCAGCCGCGCGTGGTGCTCGAAGCGCCGCCGGGCGCCGGCAAGACCACGCGGGTGCCACTGGCGCTGCTTGATCAGCCGTGGGTCCAGGGTGGCCGTATCCTGCTGCTGGAACCACGGCGCCTGGCAGCGCGGGCCGCGGCCGAACAGATGGCCCGCTCGCTCGGTGAACTGGTGGGCGAGACCGTCGGCTACCGGATCCGCTTCGACGTGCGCTGCGGACCGAGCACTCGGATCGAGGTGCTCACCGAAGGCCTGCTGGCGCGGATGATCCAGCGCGACCCGGAGCTGCCTGGCGTGGCGGCCATCCTGTTCGACGAATTCCATGAGCGGCATCTGCAGGGCGATCTGGGTCTGGCGCTGGCGCTGGAGGCACAGGCCGAACTGCGCCCGGATCTGCGGCTGTTGCTGATGAGCGCGACATTGGACGGGCAGCGGCTGGCCGACTGGTTGCCGGCGCAGCGGGTCAGCAGTCCCGGCCGCAGCTTTCCGGTGCACATCGAACAGCAGTCGCCCTTGCGTGACGAGCCCCTGCCGGCCCAGGTGCGCCGCGCCTGTGCAGCGCTGTTGCCGGACAGCGACGGCGATGTGCTGGTCTTTCTGCCCGGCAAGGCCGAAATCGAACGCTGCCGGCGCGCGCTCGAAGGTCTGTCGCTGACGCGCGAGATGGATCTGTTGCCGCTGCATGGCGAACTGGCGCTGGAACAGCAAGCCGCGGTGCTGCAGGCCGCGCCGCGACGGCGCCTGATCCTGGCGACCAATGTGGCCGAGTCCAGCCTCACCGTGCCGGGTGTGCGCAACGTCATCGACAGCGGCCTGGCGCGGGAGCCGCGCTTCGACCCGCAGCGCGGGATGAGTCATCTGGTGACGGTGCGAATCAGCGAGGACAGCGCCACCCAGCGTGCCGGCCGCGCTGGCCGTCTCGGACCAGGACGTTGTCTGCGGCTGTGGGCGGCCGAGGAACGCCTGGACCTGGCCCGTCGACCGGAAATGCTGTCGGCCGATCTGGCTGATCTGGCGCTGCAGCTGGCGCTGTGGGGTGGTCCCCTGCGCTGGCTGGATGCGCCGCCGCCCGGGGCGCTGGCGCAGGCCCGCGATCTGCTGCTGGGATTGGGCGCACTCGATGCGCAGGAGCGAATCACGACGCTCGGCCGGCAACTGGCCGACAGCGGCACCCATCCGCGGCTGGCGGCCATGCTCGTGCAGGCCGGCCCGCACCAAGCGCTGGCCTGCGATCTGCTGGCCCTGCTGGACGCACGCGATCCCTTGTCGCCCGAGCAGCGCCATGAACCCGATTTGTTGCCGCGGTGGCGGGCCCTGCAACGCTGGCGCGGGGGCCAGCGCAGTGCCAGCGACCGTGCCCTGCAGGCGTTGGAACAGCTGGCGCGGCAATGGCGCCGGCGCCTGCGCGTGGCGCAGCCGCCGCCGACCCACACCGATCCGGCCCTGCTCGGCGAGTTGCTGGCGCTGGCCTGGCCGGACCGACTGGCGCAGCGCGGCAGTGGCGGTCGCTATCGCTTGCTGCAGGGCCAGCAGGCGCAGCTGCCCGACAGCGAAACGCTGGCCGGCGCGGCCTGGCTGGTCGCCTTTGACCTGAGCGGCCGCGGCGCCGACCTGCGCATTCGCCGGGCGGCGGCGGTCGATGCCGGTTGGGCCAATGCCTGGGTGGCCGCCCGCGCGCAAACCGAGCGCGTGCTGCGCTTCGATCGCGCCAGCGGCAGCGTCGAGGCGAGCGTGCAGACGCGCGTCGGTCGCTTCGTGCTGGAGCGGCGAGTCGTGCCGATCCAGCCGGAAGACGCCGTGGTGCCGGCGCTGCTGCAGGGCCTGGCCGAGCTGGGGCCGGCGGGCTGGCCCTTCGATGCCGCCTTGCGGCAGTGGTTGCTGCGCGTTCGCAGCCTGCGCGACTGGTTGCCCGATGCGGGACTGCCGGACTTTGCCGATGCCGCGCTGGTGGCGCAGATCGAGCACTGGCTGGGGCCGTGGCTGGCCGGCGCCCGCAAGCTGAGCGATCTGGACACCGGCAAGCTCCGCCAGGCGCTGGAAGGCCGTCTGGATCATGCCCAGCGACAACTGCTCGAGCGTGAAGCGCCCACGCAGCTGACGGTACCCAGCGGCCGCAGCCTGCGCCTGCGCTATCGCGAAAACGAAGCGCCGGTGCTGGCGGTGAAGCTGCAGGAGCTGTTCGGACTGGCCGATGGTCCGCGCGTGGCCAGCGGACGCGTTCCGGTGCTGCTGGAGCTGCTCAGCCCGGCCGGTCGGCCGGTTCAACTGACGGCCGATCTGCGCGGCTTCTGGGATCGCACCTATCCGGAAGTGCGCAAGGAACTGAAGGGCCGCTACCCCAAGCACCCCTGGCCGGACGATCCGTGGACCGCAGTGGCGACGGCGCGGGCCAAGCCAAGGCGGTAGCCGAAAGGCCTGCCGTCACCAGTTTCGGCGGCGAGAAGAACACCGGGGATCCGACGCGGTATTGCCTCCGCTCAAGCCGAATCCCGTCGACGGCAACACGGCGGATCTCGCGCCCATGGTCCCCCACCTCAGTGTGGGAGCGAGCTTGCTCGCGATCTCTTGGCGCTCTCCCCGCGCCACAGACTCAAAAGATCGCGAGCAAGCTCGCTCCCACTCAGGGTCAGTAGGCTGGTCACAAGCGTTTGGCTGATGGGGTCGGTGGGGTGCGACGGGCTGCCAGTCTGGCCATCTCAGCCACTCGCCTTGCGAATACGGATGTGAGGCCGAGCACCCCAACCTCTCGCACGGGTCCGCACCGCTGGCCGCGCCTATACTCGCGGGCTCGCTGTCGTGCTGGAGTTGATCGTGTCCCGATCCGTGTTTTTCTCTTCCGCCTGGTTGCTGGGTGCCGGGCTGTGCCTGTCGGCGACCGTGCAGGCACAGGCGTCCCCGCAGGGCAGCCTGCTGCTGCGCTACCCGGATGTCTCGGCCACCCACGTCGCCTTCGTCCATGCCGGTGACATTTACGTGGCGCCGCGCGAAGGTGGCACCGCGCGCCGGCTGACCTCGCACGCGGGTCTGGAACTGTTTCCGAAATTCTCGCCGGATGGCCGGCAGATCGCCTTCAGTGCCGAGTACAGCGGCACCCGGCAGGTCTGGGTCATTCCCACCGCCGGTGGTGAGCCGCGCCAGCTGACCTACAAGACCGACATCGGTCCGCAGCCGCCGCGTGGCGGTTATGACTACCGCGTGCTGGACTGGACCCCGGATGGCCAGCAGGTGCTGGTGCGCATCAACACGGTGGCCTGGGATGACCGCGCCGGACGGCCGTATCTGGTGCCGCTCGACGGCAGCCTGCCGACACCGTTGGCGATCCCCGAAACCGGCGGTGGCTCGCTGTCGCCGGACGGACGGCAGTACGTCTTCACGCCGATCGATCGGGAATTCCGCACATGGAAGCGCTATCGCGGTGGCCGCGCGCAGGAGATCTGGCTGTTTGACCGCGACAGCGGCATCTCGCGCCAGCTGACCCGCAACCCGGCCACCGACAACCAGCCGGTCTGGGTCGGCGAGCGGATCTACTTCACCTCCGATCGTGACTATCAGCTGGACCTGTACGCGATGGGCCCGGATGGCGGCGAGCCCACCCAGGTCACCGATCTGCCCGACTTCGATGTGCTCTGGCCCAGCGGCGGCCCGGATGCGGTGGTGTTCGAGCAGGCCGGCGCGCTGTGGCTGCACCAGCCCAGCAGCGGCCAGACCCGCCAGGTGGTGGTGCAGGTCCCCAGCGATCTGCCGGCGCGGCAGGTGCGCTTTGCCAAGGTCGCCGGGCAGATCGAGTCCTTCGATCTGTCACCAGGCGGCGAGCGGGCCATTTTCGGTGCGCGTGGCGAGTTGTTCAGCGTGCCGGCCAAGCACGGCGAGATCCGCAATGTCAGCCGCACGCCGAGCGCGCGCGAGCACTCGGTGACCATCTCGCCCGACGGCCAGCAGTTGGCCTATCTGTCCGACGCCAGTGGCGAATACGAGCTGTATCTGCGGCCCAGTGACGGCAGCGGTGAGGCGCGCCAGCTGACGCGTGATGGCGACATCTGGCGGATGCCGCCGGTGTTTTCGCCCGATGGCCGCTTTCTGGCTTACAGCGATCGCAAGCTGCGGCTGCGCTTTGTCGAGATCGCCACCGGCGACACCATCGAGGTGGATCAGACTGACCGCGGCGGCGAGATCACCCAGTACCACTGGTCGGCCGACAGCCGTTATCTGGCCTACAGCCTGACCGGCGCCAGTGGTCTGGGCGAGGTGTGGCTGTACGACCGCCTGCAGGGCCGCAAGCAGCGCGTTTCCGATCCGAACTTCAACGCCGGCGATCCGGCCTTCGATCCGCTGGGCCGCTATTTGTATTTCGGGTCGGATCGTGACTACAACCTGGCTTTCGAGTCGGTCGAGTTCGACTACTTCTACCAACGCTCGCGGCTGTTGTTCGCCGTCGCCCTGAGAGACGAGGTGCCCTCGCCAATGGCGCCCCGCAGTGACGAGATCGCCCCGCCCAAAGCAGGCGATGAAGACAAGGGCAAGGACAAGGCCAAGGCGACACCGACCAGCAGCGTCGAATGGGATGGTCTGATCGGGCGCACCGTCAAACTGGAGGTGCCGGGCGGCGGCTATGGTTCGCTGCTGGCCAATGAGCAGGGCCTGTTCTACCTTGCCGGTGACGGACAGGGTCCGGCGCAGCTGCGCTTCTACGGCCTGGAATCGCGCGAGGCCAAGAAGGTGGCCGATCGCATTGGTGCCTATGCGCTCAGCGCCAACGGCAAGAAGTTGCTGCTGCAGCAGGGTCAGGACTACTACATCGCCGACGCGAAGGCCGAGACCCAACTGGGCGACAAGCTGCCGCTGGACCAGATGGAACTGCGCATCGATCCGCCGACCGAGTGGGCGCAGATGTTCCGCGACGGCTGGCGCATCCTGCGTGACTGGTTCTACGACGCAGGCATGCATGGCAACGACTGGGAGGCCGTCTACAGCCGTTACGCCGCGTTGCTGCCATACGTGGGCAGCCGCACCGATCTGGACTACCTGTTCGGCGAGATCGCCGGCGAGATGAACGCTGGTCATATCTATGTCAACCGCGGCGACGAACCGGCGATCGAGCGCAAGACTGGCGGGCTGCTGGGTGCCGAGTTCTCGCGCGATGAGTCGGGTTACTTCCGCTTCGACAAGGTTTTCCAGGGCATCACCGGCATGGCGGTCTATCGCGCGCCGCTGGACCAGCCCGGCAGCCGGGTCAAAGCCGGTGAGTATCTGATCGCCGTCGATGGTGTCGATGCCCGCAGCGTGCGCAATCCCTACCAGCTGCTGGAGAACAAGGCCGACCGCCTGGTCGACCTGCTGGTCAATGACCGGCCCACGCCCAGCGGCGCACGCAAGCTGCGGGTAACGACGCTGTCCAGTGAGCGGGACCTGCGCTATCTGGACTGGATCGAGTCACGTCGTGCCGAAGTCGATCGTTTGTCGGGTGGTCGGATCGGCTATGTGCATCTGCCCAACACGGCCATCGAAGGCAATCGCGAACTGGTGCGCCAGCTGTGGCCGCAGATCAACAAGGACGCGCTGATCATCGACGACCGCTACAACGGTGGCGGCTTCATCCCCGACCGGATGATCGAAACACTGGCGCGCAAGCCGCTGAACTACTGGTCGCGCCGCGGCCTGCAGCCGCAGGCCACGCCCTTCATCAGCCATCCGGGGCCGAAGGTGATGCTGATCAACGGCCTGTCCAGTTCCGGTGGCGATGCCCTGCCCTACTACTTCCGCAAGCTGGGTCTGGGCAAGTTGATCGGCACGCGCACCTGGGGCGGCTTGATCGGCATTTCCGGCAATCCGGGCCTGGCCGACGGCGGCCAGCTGCTGGCCTCGACCTTCCGCTTCCTCGACACCGACAACCGCTGGGCGGTGGAGAACGAAGGCGTCGCGCCGGACATCGAAGTGATCGACTATCCGCATCTGATCGGCGCCGGCCAGGACCCCAGCCTGGAGAAGGCGGTTGAGGTGCTGCTGGAGGAACTGGCCCAGCAGCCGCCGCGCGAAGTCATCGCGCCGCCGGCACCCAGCGACTTCCGTTGATGCCTACGCCACGCCTGGCTGCTGCGACGGCCAGGCGTGGCAATCCTTGTTGAACACCTCGTCGATCTGGCTGACGAACATCCTGGCCAAGACCAGTGCGGGTCCGTCGGCGGCATTGTCCACGGGCCGGTTCGGTAGCGGGGCCGCAATCCGAGTGCGCGCAAGGTCGCAGTCGTGGGACAATCGCGGGTTGACTCACGAAGCAGTACCGGAGAGCGCGCATGGCCGCCAGCCCGACCTTCCAAGACATCATTCTGCGCCTGCAACAGTTTTGGGCCGAGCAGGGTTGCGTGCTGGTTCAACCGCTGGATACCGAAGTTGGCGCCGGTACCTTTCATCCGGCCACCTTCTTGCGGTGTCTGGGTCCTGAGCCCTGGAACGCGGCCTATGTGCAGCCGTCGCGCCGTCCAACCGACGGCCGCTACGGCGAGAACCCCAATCGGCTGCAGCACTACTACCAGTATCAGGTGGTGCTCAAGCCCTCGCCGGACAACATCGTCGAGCTCTATTTCGACTCGTTGCGTGCACTCGGCGTGGATCCGCTGACCCACGATCTGCGTCTGGTCGAGGACAACTGGGAATCACCGACCCTGGGTGCCTGGGGTCTGGGTTGGGAGGTCTGGCTCAACGGCATGGAGGTGACCCAGTTCACCTACTTCCAGCAGGCTGGTGGTCTGGAGTGCAAGCCAGTCACCGGTGAGATCACCTACGGTCTGGAGCGGCTGGCGATGTACTTGCAGGACGTCGAGAACGTCTACGACCTGGTCTGGACGATCGGTCCGCAGGGACCGGTCAGCTACGGCGATGTGTTCCTGCAGAACGAGATCGAGCAATCGACCTACAACTTCGAGGAAGCCAACGTCGAGGCGCTGTTCAACTGGTTCGGGGTCTGCGAGGCCGAAGCCCTGAAGCTGGTCGATCGGGGTCTGCCGCTGCCGGCCTACGACCAGGTCTGCAAGGCCTCACACAGCTTCAACCTGCTCGACGCCCGTCGCGCCATCAGCGTGACCGAGCGGCAACGCTACATCCTGCGCGTGCGCACCCTGGCCAAGGCGGTCGCCGAGGCCTACTACGCGCAGCGCGAGAAGCTGGGTTTTCCGGGATTGCGCAAGGCCGCCTGAGGGTCGCGACGCTCAAGGCATGGTCCCACCAGGATTCGAACCTGGAACCAAGGGATTATGAGTCCCTTGATCTAGAGCATCAGCAAGCACCGGCGAACAAGAGACACAACTGCAAGTTGCTGTTTTGTGTACTTCCCATGTGTCTGCTTGCTCATGGACGTTCACCGGTGTAGCTTTCCAGTCCGTCACCACTTCCGTCACCACTTCGACTGGTGACGGATTCCGGAGCGGATCGTGCCGACCATCAAGCCCACCCATTCTGCGATCAAGGCAGCGCGGAGCCCGAAGGGAAAGCGAACGTTCTACTCGATCGAAGGGCACCCAGGGCTCTACCTGCGAGTGGGCGCGCGCAGCCGGAGCTGGATGCTCCGCTCTGAGGCAGATGGGCGAACGCGATGGACCGTGATCGGCGACCACCCGACGATGCCGTTTCAGGACGCGGTCACGGCAGTTGCAAAGCTGCGAGCTACGGCCAAGGGGTCGGCCAACCCTATCGAAGCCGAGCGGTTTCGTCGGAAGGAAGAACATCGGCGAAGGAAGCTGGAGTTGGCCGAGTACACGCTGGCCGAGTTCGCTCCCACCGTCCTCGGAAAGCCGCTCTCAGAGCGCCGCAGCCAGATGGGTGCCAAGAGATCCGCACCCGTGGAGCGCCGGCTGTTCGCGACGCATGTCGAACCGATGCTCGGCGAGCTGAAGCTCCGAGAGATCAGGACGGGTCATATCGCAAAGCTGCGGGAATCGATCGCCGCGCCCAGCACGGCACGCAAGGTGATCGCCATGCTGCGATCAGTACTGAGCCATGCATTGTCGGAAGGTCATGTCGACGCGAACGTCGCCATAGGCGTCAAGACGACGCCAGCAGGTTCGCGGAGTCGCGTGCTCAGCGACGCGGAGCTGAAGGCCTTCTGGACTGGCACCGCCAAGGCGATCCCAGGTGTACGAAACTCGTTGCGAGACGCGCTCCGACTGCAGCTCCTGCTCGCGCTGAGGGCAAAGGAAGCGGCGTCGCTCCGATGGATCGATGTTGACCTGGACGACGGTGTGTTGACGATCCCGGCCGAGGTCGCTAAGAACGGAAAGGCACACACCTTGCCGTTGCCAAGGCAGGCTCTGGAGGTACTCGGCAGCCAGGACCGCGACGGCGAGTTGGTCTTTCCTGCGCGTCGATCCCATGGCCCTACCCGCACGGACACGATGGCCAAAGTTCTGACCAAGATTCGCTCCGAGCTCGCCTTGACGGAGCAGTTTGGAACCCACGATCTACGGCGCACGGCAGCGACACGGTTGGCCGGACTAGGGATTGCGCCCCACGTCATCGAGCGGATCCTCAATCACCTCAGCGGGGTATTTGCCGGAACGCATCGCACGTACAACCGCTACTCCTACGAAGAATCGATGGCCCACGCCCTGCAGGGCTGGGCTGATGAACTCGACCGACTCGCGATCGGCGCTGCCGGCGATGGGAAGGTCGTCAAAATCGGCCGCAGCCGATGAAATTGCGGCAGCAAACTTGCCGCGCCAAACCGCCAGGCGATGGCGGAATAGTTGCCACTGGACCGTTGCAGCGGCCCAGTGGCGCGGACATTCAACCAATGGAGGCACAATGTCCTGTCAAGATCATAGCTCAACCCTCAGTTTCGCAGGCTCTGGAACCACGGCGTCGATATTGCACGCAACGGCAGCCGTTCGAAGTCAGGATGCCAAGGAAAGAGCAGAGGCTCTGAACCGACTTCGCGGCGATGGCCACGCTGTCGCAGATTCGCTACTCGCTGTTCTACAGCGCGCCATCGACTCAATGACGATCACGCGAGCCGTCACGCTCACCGGCGAAGACCTCGCCGCTCTCTCGGCGCCATTGATGCTTGCGCGGGAGATCCTTGCCGCACTCGAGCATGGCGAGGCCAATGCCCGATTTGAAGCAGGCATCGGGCCCGTGGCCAACGCGAAATGACCGGCTTCGTTCCCATGCAGGAGCTGCGCGACCAGTCCGGCCTTCGCCGGAAGTCGGCCATCGTGGCATGGCTCAAGCGCCATGGCGTCAACCCGATGATCAGCGCCAACGGTGAGCCGGTCGTGACCTGGGACGCGCTGACTGCAGCGATGCTGCCGCAGGCGCAAACTGTGGCCGCCCCTAAGCTACGGTTGCCGGGCCGACATGGGCAGACCGCGTAGATCCCGCCCAGACCTGCCGCAGCGCGTCTACTCGCGCTGCGGCAGGCTCTACTACGTCGACGTGCCCGGCAAGTGGCACGCGCTGTGCGCCGACGACGGAAACCGATCGGCGCTGTTCGAGGCTCTGGCCAAGCTGCATGCGGCACCGCAGCGCTCGGCCATGGAGGATCTGCTCGACCGCTGGGAGCGAGACGTACTGCCACGCAAGAGCGAACGCACTGGTCAGGCGTACGGCCGCCAGCTGCGGATCCTGCGCTGTATGCTGGTCCAGTTCACACACCCAAAGCAGATCACGCCGCCCATCGTTGCTCAGATCCTGGACGGCTACGGCGCCCCCGTCATGGCCAATCGGCTGGTGGCGCTGCTGTCGACCATCATGACCAGCGCCGTGCGCTGGGGCTTGGCGCCGTCGAATCCGTGCCTGGGTGTGAGCCGCAACAAAGAGCGGCCGGCCGGCGTGCTGGTGACCGACGAGCAGTTCACCCGGGTGGCCAAGCGCGCCTCACGCGAGGTTGCCGACGCCATGTGGCTGGCCTACCGAACCGGCCAGCGTCAGGGCGATCTGCTGTCCCTGCGTTGGACCCAGATCGACTGGGACGCCGGCCGCATCTATTGGCGCCAGAGCAAGACCGGCACCGAGCTGCACCAGGTCATGAGCGCTGAGCTGCGCACGCTGCTGCAGGAACTGCGGGCCCGGCCGGTGATCGGCATGACCGTCCTGCTGACCAGCCGCGGCAAGCCATGGACCAGCAGCGGATTCCAGACCGCGTGGCGACGCCTGCGCGCCGGCTTCCCGTTCCGCGCCATCCGCCCGAAGTCGGGCAGTGACCATCAGACCGGCGAGCACCTGGGCCACAAGAACCCACGCACGCTCGAACGGTTCTATCGATTGAAGCCGAAGGAGGTTGATTCGCTTTGACAGACGATAGCGACGAGGCAGACATGAACCAGGAGCCGGCAGGTTTCCGATTTCCTGACGGGGCCGAGGTATCTGTGTGGGGCCTTTGGCAATGCCCCTACGTCGGACGCGTGGTCGACTGCTTGGGTGCGACGCTGCTGCTGTCACGCCGGACTTTGACCTTTGTCGTGCCAGTGGGCCAAAACGAGGCCGACCGCGTGGGAGTTCAAATCAGTGATGCCGAGCACACCACGATCATTGAGCTGGCGAACGTTTTTGGCTCCGGAGTCACGTTGATTGAGACCCGAGACGGGCCCGCGGTGGAGATCCGGTCTGGGAAGTGCTTGGTCGATCTGAACTTGAAATTCCGCGCGGCGCCAAGCAGCGTCGTCCCGACAAGCTCTCCGAAGGCCAACGAGATCATGATTTCGTGGTTGACGGATGGACGGGTCGCCCGGCCCGGGTCCGACCCAACAGTTGCCCGAGAGAAGTGGCTCAAGTCCGTGCAAGGCCAGGTGAACAAAGCGAGGCGTGCGCGTATTGGGATTCCTGTTTGTATCCAACTCGGAGGGGGTGCACTCAAGTATCGGCAGAGAATCGTCACTTATCTTGGGGATCGACTCCTACTTGCTCACTACCTAGACGTCG
>JAWLAT010000042.1:0-30681 GCA_041395325.1 Lysobacterales bacterium | reverse complement strand
CCTGCCAACGGCCGCCGAACGGGCGCAGTTGGCGTCGGCTGGACTGGGCTGCCTGCCGTTGCCCCTGCTGGGCACCCGTCGCGCCCGCCGTAGCGCCCGGCTGGCGCAGGCGTTGACCGCAGCGGCCGATGCTGCGCGGCGCATCTACGTCAGTGCCGAAGCCGTGTTGGCAGTCGCCCGGTTGGCGCCTCAGTTGCTGCGTCTGCCGGCGGCAGCCGTTGGACCGCAGACCGCAACGTGTCTGCAGCAGCATGGCTGCAACGATGTCTGGCAGCCCGAACAGGGCCTTGGCGCCGCGGCGCTGATGGCGCTGCCGGGCTGGGCCTCGCTGTCGCAGTCGCCAGTCGTGCTGTTCCATGCACCCGGTGGCGTGCGCGAACCCTTTGACAAACTGGATCGACTGCACTCGATCGAGGTCTATCAACGCTACCGGCGACGGCCGCCCGCTGCGCAACTGCAGCAGTTGCGGGCGATTCTGCCGACGGCGATCTGGCTGGGGCCGAGTACGGCGATCGTACGGGCGCTGGCGGAGCTGTTGCAGGATCAGCGGCTCTCGGCGGGCCTGCTGCGACCATTGTTGGTCCTGTCCGATCGGATCGCCACACAGGCCGCGGCATCGGGTTTTACGGAGATTCGCCGATGCGCTGATCTGGCACCCGCCACGCTCATCGCAGCCAGCCGCTGAAGCACGGCAGCAAAAGGACGACGACCGCTCGCGCCTACAACTCACCGAAGCGTGCGTTGACCTCGTCCAGGGTCGGCATCGCCGGTGCCGTGCCGAGCCGCTCGGTACTCAATCCGGCGACGCGACAGGCGAAACTGACCTGCTGCGCGAAGGGCCGATGCGGGTACAGCAGCAACGCCGCCGCCAGGCCACCGCTGAAGGCGTCGCCCGCACCAGTGGTGTCGCGGGCCAGCACCTGGGCCGGGTCGACCCGATAGCAGGCACGCGCATCGCCCCGTAGCCGGTCCGGCGGATGCGAGACGAAGGCGCCCCACTCGCCCAACGTGACCACGACGCTGCCCTGCGGGCACAGCCGTCGGCACAGGGCGTGACAGGCGGCTTCGTCGAAGTGCTGCAGGTCCAGCGTCCAGGCCTCGCCCAGTTGCTGCTGCAGCAGGTACTCGAACTCGGTTTCGTTGGGGGTGAGCAAATCCGCCAGCGCGATCAGCTCGGCGTCCACCTCGGCGTTGATCGGCGCCGGGTTGAGCAGCGTGGTCTGTCCAGCCGCCCGCGCCAGCTGCAGCGCCACTCGCACCGGCGCCAGCGCGGTCTCGAGCTGAACCACCAGCACCCCCGCAGCGCCCATGTGTGGTGCGAGCGACTGTGCTGCGTCGGGCGGCAATGCGTCATTGGCACCCAGGGCCACACAGATCTGATTGCGCCCGGCCGCATCCACGACGATCGATGATGCGGCAGTCGACTGCGTGGTCACGCTCCATTCGCAAGGCAGGTTCTCAGCGGCCGCAAAGCCACGCGCGGTTTGCCCCAGCGCATCGTCGCCGATGGCGCCATGGAAGCGTGTGGACACACCCAGTCGATGGGCGGCGATGGCCTGATTGAAACCCTTGCCGCCAGGTCCGGTGGAGAAGCGCCCGATCCGCGATTCGCCCGGCCGCGGCAGGCAGTCGGTGGACCAGCAGTGGTCCTGAACATAGCTGCCCAGCACCAGTACCTGGCTCACAGACCACCCAGCACGCCGGCGATGGTGGCCGTCATGAAGGTGGCCAGCGTGCCACCCAGAACCGCCCGCAAACCGAAACGCGCCAGATCGGCACGGCGTTCCGGGGCCAGTCCGCCAATGCCGCCGATCTGAATCGCAATCGACGAGAAGTTGGCAAAGCCACACAACGCATAGGTGGCAATGAGACGCCCCTTGTCAGTCAACTCGCCCTGCACGCGGACCAGTTCCGAATAGGCCACGAACTCATTCAGCACGACCTTCTGGCCGATCAGCGAGCCCACCTGCAACGCATCCTGCCAGGGCACGCCGATCACTGCGGCGATGGGTGCCAGCAAGATGCCCAGCAGACTCTGGATGCTCAGCACGGAGGGCTGGCCATAGACCTGACCAATCAGGTCGTTGATGTGAAAGCCGCTGCCGAACCACTCGATACCGCCCAACCAGGCCAGCGGTGCATTGGCCAGCGCGATCAGCGCGATGAAGGCCAGCAGCATCGCACCGACATTGAGCGCCAGCCGCAGGCCGTCACCGGCGCCGGTAGCGGCGGCATCGATGACATTGGCCGTGTTGACCTCCACATGCACCTTGACCGTGCCGCGGGTGGCGGGCTCTTCCACTTCCGGGTAGAGAATCTTCGCGATCACCAGCGTCGCTGGCGCAGCCATGATGCTGGCCGACAGCAGGTGCTTGGCATAGAACTGCTGCAATTCCGGATCACTGCCACCGAGCATGCCGATGTAGGCCGCCATGACGCCGCCGGCAATGGTGGCCATGCCGCCGATCATCAGCGCCAGCAATTCGGACTTGGTCATGCCGGCGATATAGGGCCGCACCACCAGCGGTGCCTCGGTCTGCCCGACGAAGACGTTGGCGCAGACGCTCAGCGACTCGGCGCCACTGACGGGCATGACCTTGGTGATACCGCGGGCCATCACCTGGACAATCTTCTGCATCACGCCCAGGTGGTAGAGCACGCCCATCAACGCCGAGAAGAAAATGATCGTCGGCAACACCTGAAAGGCGAAGATGAAGCCGAAACTCTCGATATCGAGCAGCTTGCCGAAAATGAAGCCAGCGCCTTCGCGGGTGAAACCCAGCACCAGCACGAAACCGTGACCGAGCGCGTCGAAAACGGCGCGCCCTTGCGGCACCACCAGCACCAGCAGCGCGAAGGCAATCTGCAGAGCCACGCCGGTGCCGACCAGTTTCCAGTCGACCTGACGACGATTGCAGGAAAACAGCCAGGCCAATCCCAACAAGGCGGCCAGCCCGAGCACTCCGAATCCGATGTTCCCCAGCATCCACGGCTCCCCAACAAATCTGATTTAAATGCCGCCAATGACCGGCGACCCAAACGTCCAGCCACGTGGTAGATCCTTTACAGGCGTACCACGGCGTGATTACGCCGCGGATGCTAGCATCCGGCGATGGCGCCCAACCCCTCCCGCCTGTCGTCCTATCGACAAAGCGTCGCCCGACGCTTGTTCTACACCCACCTTTGGGTTGGGTTGATCCTCACTTTCGGTGTCGCCGCCTATTTCTACCTGGCCGCCGAGCAGGCGCTGGAAGACAGTTTTCACGACCGCTTCGTTGAGTCCGGCCGTGCCTTTGCATTGACCCTGCCGTCAAGCGACGATCTGAATCCGATCGAGACGGAACTGCCGCTGGGCGTCCGCCTCGACCGCGAACGTCAACGCAGCGCCACCCTGCAGAGTGCGCTGGTGCTGCGGCGCTCGCCAGGTCAGGTCGCGCCCGCCTTGCTGGCCAGCAGTGGCAACAGTGCCGAAGTCGGCCGCTGGCCGGCCGGTGCCAGCAATGAGCGCGGCGTGGTCGCCGACACCCGCATCCTGAACGGGGGTCAGGCCAGCAGTGCATTGATCGGACTGGGCGGCGACCGCTGGCTTTATCTGGTGGGGAGCCTGGATGGCAAAGATGATTATCTGAAGGAGTTGCGGCAGCAGGCGCTGCTCGCCTTCATTGCGGCCGTATTGTTGGCGGCGCTGATGGCCGTGCTGCTGTCGCGCGACACCCGCCGCGTGCTGCAACGCTTCGCCGAACGCTGCCAGCAGATCGCGGAGGGCCGTTTCCGGGCCGACGGCGACAGCACGCCGACCCTGACCGAATTCGGCGATCTTGCCGATGCCCTTGAAGGCATGGCCGAGCGGCTCGCCCGCGTCGACGCCGAGCGCACGCAGGCGCTGGAAGAAGCCCGCTCGGCCAGCGCTCAGCTGGAACGGAATGTGCGCGAGCGCACGGCGGAACTGGACCGGCTCAACAGTGTGCTGCGCAAGGAAATCGAGCAGCGCTGTCAACTCGAGGCGGTCCTGGCCGAAGCGGCGGCGACCGATGCGTTGACGCGCCTGCTCAATCGCCGCGGCATGGTGGAGCTGCTTGAGCAACTGGCCGCTCGCACCCATCAGCAACGGCGGCATTTCTGCGTGGCCATCGCCGACGTGGATCATTTCAAGTCGATCAACGACCGCTTCGGTCATGCCAGCGGCGATCGCGTGCTGGTCGCCGTGGCCAGTCGCCTGCGCCGCGACCTGAAAGGCGAGGAAGCCGCCGCACGGTGGGGCGGTGAGGAATTCCTGATGGTGTGGCCAGAAATCCCCTTGGCCGCAGCCGAGGAGCGAGCCAACCGCCTGCGCGAGGCGCTGGCTGCCATGCCACTGTTCGACGGCGCACCGACCGTCACGATCAGTTTCGGGCTGGTCGAATACTCCGGCCTGGAGCCGCTGGACGCGTGTCTGGTGCGCGCCGACAAGGCGCTCTATCGCGCCAAGGAATTGGGTCGCGACCGCGTCGTCGTCAGCTGAGCGGTCGCGACCTGTCGCGGCCTGACCAGGGATCCCTAGTTGATGCCCACACGCCGAGCCGCATCGAGCAGCCGCTCGTTGCCGCGCTGACTGCAGCGTTCGACCAAATTCTCGGAGAAGGCTTCCAGTCCATTGAAGCGCAGCACCGTGTCGCCAGAGACGCCGCTCAGATAGCCATCGAGCCACAGAAACACCGCGGCGATGTCCTCTTCGGAGGCATCGGAGATGTCGTAGAGGAAGGCCTTGCAGGTGTAGCTGCCGAAATCGATGTCCTGCGAGCGGCCCTTGCGCGCTTCAGCAGGGGTGGCAAGCGAGATGGACAGAGCAGCCACCAGGGCCAGGCTGAGCAGACGAAGCATCTGTGATTCCCCCAAGTTGTCGAAACTCGGATGCTACTGGGCAGGTGCCGGGCCTGCCAATGCGGGCCAGGCGGCAACCCGCTGGAGCCTGAGCGCCCCGTGGTGCGGCCAATGCCACGTGGAATCTGCAAGGCCATCAGCCCGGCTGTACACCCTCAGCCCTCAGCCCTTCACGCAAGTTACACTCCAACGCATGGACGAACACGGCTGGCCAGCCCGCGGCAGCAGCGAAGAGCGGGCCATCTTCCAGGCCTTGCAGGCACGCCTGCCGGGCCTATTTCGGGACGTCTTCGGCGACCCCGCAGCCGAGCGCACGGTGGTGGTCGTACCGGGGTTGAGTCTGGACACCGAAACGCTGTCGCGCGTTTCCGGGGTGCGTCACTACGAGGAGCGGCAGCTGTCGATGTTGATGCTGCTGCGTCTGCCACGCACTCGCGTGGTGTTCGTCACCAGCCAGCCGCTGGCACCGGCGATCGTGGACTACTACCTCAACCTGCTGCCCGGCATCCCCGGCGGACATGCCCGCAATCGCCTGCATCTGCTCAGTGCCTACGATGGTTCCTCGCGTTCGCTGACCGAGAAGCTGATCGAGCGGCCACGGCTGCTGCAACGTATCCGCACCGCGGTCGGCGATCCGGCCACAGCGCATCTGTCCTGCTTCAACGCCACCGATGCCGAGGTGACGCTGGCCGTGCGCCTGGGCGTGCCGCTGTATGCCTGCGACCCCGCATTGGGGCGTTGGGGCAGCAAGAGCGGTTCTCGTCACGCTTTCCGCCAGGCCGGGGTGCAGTTTCCCGATGGCGCCGAGGATCTGCGCAGTCGGGCCGAGGTGGTCGAGGCGCTGCTGGCCCTGCAACAGCGACAACCGACACTGCGCCGCGCCGTCGTCAAGCTGGAGGAGGGCTTCTCAGGCGAGGGCAATGCGCTGGTCGATCTGAAGAATCTGGAGACCAATGTCGCGGCGCTCGACGCCAACCTCAACCGACGTACCGTTCCGGTCGCCGAGGGACTGTCGGCGCCGGACTTCTACCGCAAGTTCAATCAGATGGGCGGCATCGTCGAGGCCTTCGTCAGTGGCGCGGTCAAGCGCTCGCCCAGTGTGCAGCTGCGCATCAATCCACTGGCGCAGCTGGAACTCATCAGTACCCACGATCAGGTCCTCGGTGGTGCTGACGAGCAGGTATTTCTCGGCAGCGAGTTTCCGGCGAACGCCGACTACCGACGCGACATCAAGAACGCCGGACGGCGCGTCGGCGAGGTCCTGCGCGATGCCGGGGTGCTAGGCCGGATGGCGATCGACTTCCTCTCGGTGGCCGAGGAGAGCGGCTGGCAGCACTACGCCATCGAGATCAATCTGCGCAAGGGCGGCACCACGCTGCCTTATCAGATGCTGCAGTTCCTCACCGCCGGTCACTATGACGAAGCCGCGGGCGAGTTCCTGACGCCGCTGGGGCAACCACGCAGCTACGTCGCCAGCGACAACTTGGTCCGCGAGAGTTTCCGGCGACTGGTACCGGAAGATCTGATCGACATCCTGGTCGAGCACGGCTTGCACTTCGACAACACGCGGCAAACCGGTGTGGTTTTCAACCTGATCGGTGCGCTGGCCGAATTCGGCAAATTGGGTCTGGTTGCCATCGGTTGCGATCGTGCCGAGGCCCAACGGTTGTTCGACGACACGGTGGCGGTGCTGGAACGCGAGGCCGAACGGGACTGAGACCGAGCGGCCGCAGCGGGCTATGCTGTAGCGCGCACCTGCAAGGACATGACGATGACACGAGCTTTGCCGTTGAGCCTGCTCGGTTTGCTGCTGGTAGGCTGCACCGAGACTTCCCCGCCGCCACCGGCCGCCCCGCCACCCAAGCCGGTGCCGATCCAGAAGGCCGAGGCCGTCGAACAGCAGGTGATGGACAGCAAGGCACGACTGGACGAGGCGCTGGAACAGCAGAACTGACCGACTGATGGCGCGCGCAGCCTTTGAAATCGGCGGCATTCGCCTGCCGCCGGGTCAACGTCGGACGATCGAACTGCCGCTGAGTGTGATGTCCAACCACGTGCCGGTCAGCCTGCCGGTGCACGTGGTGCATGGCCGCCGGCAGGGCCCCACGCTGTTTCTGTCCGCCGCCATTCACGGTGATGAGATCACCGGGGTGGAGATCATCCGACGCCTGCTGCGCTCGCGCGCATTGAACCGCATGGCTGGCACCCTGTTGGCGGTGCCGATCGTCAATGCTTTCGGTTTCATCGGCCATTCCCGCTATCTGCCGGACCGACGCGACCTGAACCGGGTCTTCCCGGGTTCGGCCTCGGGCTCGCTGGCCTCGCAACTGGCGCATCTGTTCATGACCGAAGTGGTGCGCCGCTGCCAGTACGGCATCGATCTGCATTCGGCCGCGATCCATCGCTCCAACCTGCCGCAGATCCGGGCCGACCTCAGCGATCCAGGCACGCTCCGACTGGCCCGCACCTTTGCGGCGCCCGTAGTCGTCCACGCCAATCTGCGCGACGGTTCGCTGCGACAGGCGGCCCGCGAGGCCGGTGTGACCGTGTTGCTCTACGAAGCCGGCGAAGCCCTGCGCTTCCATGAGATTGCCATTCGCACCGGCGTGCGCGGGGTGCTGCGGGTCATGGCCGCACTGGGCATGCTGCGGCGCCTGCCAGCACCGATCGCCCAACCACCGCGAGCCTTGTCCAGCTACTGGGTCCGCGCCCCGATTGGCGGCATTCTGCAAAGTCAGCTCAGGCTGGGCAGTTCGATCGTCGACGAAGCGCCGCTGGGCCTGATCACTGATCCCTTCGGCGAAGTCGAGGAACCCATCCGCGCCCGCCGCGGCGGACTGTTGATTGGCATGAGCAAGCTGCCGATCGTCAACCGCGGTGACGCCCTGTTCCACATCGCCCAGCTTGCCCGAGGCGGCGACTACAGCATCACCGTGGCCGAACTTGAGCAGCAGCTGGAAGCCGATCCGGTGCTGGACGAGGACTATCGGTAACTCGTCGGGCGAATATCGTTCAGGCGCTCATCCCGATCAGCCAGGGCCTCACCTCATAGCGCAGCAAGCCCGACTGCACCGCCGGATCCGCGGCAGCGAAGGCCTCGATCTCCGTCTGCGACAGGCCCGCCACCGGGATCATCATGCCGCCTCCGCGTTCATCCAGGTGCGGACCGCCCAGCGCCAACTTCCCCGCCTCCAGCCACTGCCGGTAGTGGCCCACGTGCGCCATCACACCGGGTTGTTCGAGCAGCGTCTTGCCGGCCTGCCAGTTGGGCCCGCTCAGATGAAACACCACGAAACGCACATCCTTCATGCTGATCTCCTGTTCAGCCCGAAAACCATGAAAAGGCTTGGCTCACCACCAGAACCACAAGCTCGGCTCGGCATCACTGCCGATAGAATAGTCGCCCCCGCCCTCGGGAATCCCGCCGATGCCCTCGCGCAGACGAGGGAGCCAGTCAGCGCCAACGGTCAGCGAGGCTGGATCCAGGTCCAGCGGGAACACCCAGCACGCCTAGACCGGGCTGCAGCACAGCCTCAGTTTGGCGGGCGCCAACCACGCGGCGCGACCACCTCGGTTGTTCGGCACTCGCAAGACCGCGGCGGTGGGCGCCGTGATTCGAACCGTCCGATACTCGCCAGGACTGGATTCCAGCGCATCAAGCAGCGACAGCAGCGAGGCGCAGCCCTCGGCATCGGCGTTCAGGTGCCAACCCGAAAAGTTGCGCTGGTTCTCGGTGTATCGCCACAGCGAGATCCGGCCACATTGCTGCCATTTTGGCCGTGCGCTCATGGCGTCATCCGCAGCGGTTGCCGGATGATGGTCTTCCAGCGCCGCGGATCGGCACGTCGGACATCCGACAGGTAGATTTCGTGGTGCTTGCCGCTCAGCGCACCGTGGTTGGCGATGCAGGCATGGACGCGCTCAATGGTCGGGCCTTCTTCGCTGAATGGCCCGACGTGCAGCGTCTGCGCACACAAGCCCTCGGTGAACGTCTCGAAGCGCAGTGCTTCGATCGCCGGCAGCGACTTCCTGGCGCGCACTACGGACCTCGCCGCCTCAATCAGATCCTCGGTCACGAACTCCGGCTGCATGATCATCATCGTCCAGCGCCATTGCGAACGGTCGTCGGCGACGAAGGCAGTCAGGTCGTCGGCCCACCACAAACCCTCCAGTGGCATCACCGCATAGTCAATGGCCTGCGGTCCGCGCTTGAGCATGAACTTGGCCGTGTAGGACACCGAAAACAACGCCTCGACGGCCGCCGCGTAGGCCGGCGTCGTATTCGGATCGCCAGCGCCGTCGATCATCAGAAAGCGCAGCTCGGGCACATCGACAATCTCCACTGACCGGGCGGAGGCGCGGTAGAGATGTTTGAGTTCTCGCCTGGCGTCGATTCGGGTCATGGCTGCCTCCGGCGGCGTCAACCCGTCAACTCTCGAACATGGATGACGTTGCCTTCGGGATCGCAGAGGTTGCGCACGCACATGCCAGGCCCGGGCCAGAGCGGACCCCAGGTCAGGCCACCGCACTGCTCGGCGTGGCGTTCGGCGTCCGCCAGACTGTCGACCGTGAAGAAGGGCTTGATCGCTTGCGCCTCCCGCGGCTCGGGCGGTGTGCGGATCTCGATGTCCGCGGCATGGGCCGGCGGGATCGCATGGATGATCAGCTGCGCATCGGCCGACTGCAGCACCCGATGTTCGGCATCGGCGTGCAGCACGACGGCCCCCAGCACCTGCTCGTAGAAGGCCGACAGGCGAAGCAGGTCGCTGGCGTAGATCAGTACACCGCTGCGGGCTGGTCCGGACATCGATGGTTTCCTGGTGCTGCGACGGGTGAGGTCATCGTGGTCATGGCGCAGGCGTGGAGGTGGACGCCGGTTGCTCGCGCGTCCAGCGTCGATGCTGCAACAGGCAGATCACCGCAAAGACCGCCTCCAGCGTCGCCCCGGTCAGCGCGCCGACAGCGGCCGGCGCGCTCAGGATGACCAGCAACATTGCGGCGGCGATCAGCGCCACCCCAAGCAACCAGTACAGACGCATGCCATAGAGCGTGGCGAAAACGGTGTAGCGACCACCGATGACCAGCAGCATCGCCGGAAAAAACCAGTCCACCCACGGCCGACTGATCACATAGGCCAACGGCAGACTGGCAATCAACCAGACCGTGCTGGCACCGGCCAGCGAGGCCAGGGGATTGCCGACGCTGTGGCGACCGGGCGCGCCCAGCAGCTTGCAGATCAGCAACCCCACCGGGTGAATCAGCATGCCGCCGATCAACAGCGCCCACACCCCGCGATCGGGCGACAGCAGCGCGGCGACCCCGGCTGCGACGAACCAGGCCAGCGACGAGGCGAAGATGCCTGCAGCACCGCTGTAGTAACCGTGCCGCAGATCGATCTGGGCATTGGCAATCGACAGACTCAAATGAAGGCACCCGCTTCAGGAAGGCAGACAGACTACATCGGTCGTAGACAGTTCCGGGTCCACACACGACCGATCTGGCATACGCCCATCGCATCAGGCCAATCCGTTGGGAAGCGTGCCAACTGGTACAGAAACGACGGTGCCAAATCCGCCATCTGAGTCCGCCACCAATGACGTGGCTCGCCTGGGTTCGATTTGAGCCTGGGGCACAGCAAGTGCCGCGGCGGATCCGCGGCGCTGACCACCGAAGCACCCAACAAGTACTGGCGCGACAGCTGGGCACGACCCGCGAAGTGGTCGCCCGGCTGATCCAGGAGTTCGTAGGCGCCGGGCTGCTGCGCACCGGTCGTGGCCGGCTCTACATCGCCGACCTGTTCGGCCTGCGCCGAGTGGTGACGGAACGATAGCGATCAGTCCGATCAGCAGCCGGGGCGGGTACGCCCGCCCCGGCTTTTGAATCAGGCACTGCGGATCCGACCCACGATCAGGGCGCCCAGACCCGCGCTGATCAGCATCAGCAACAGCAGGCCCAGTCGGCCCAGGGCCGGTACTGGGACCGCACCGGTGCCGACGACCAGATCGGCCGTGTTGTTGCTCAGGTCCGGATCGAAGCTGTTGGTGGTCACCGCTGCACTGGCCTGGGCATCGCCAGCCAGCACGACCACCACATCGATCTGGCAGCTGGTCGAGGCGCCATTGGCCAGTGTGGCCACGGTCCAGCTCAGCGTGTTGCCGTTCAGGACCGCCCCACAGTTGCTGGACACAAAGCTCAGCTTGGACGACAGCAGCAGAGAGAAGTCCAGACCGGAGGCCGTGCCCGGACCATTGTTGGTGCCGATGACGGTGTAGCTGAAGCCATCACCGACGGCCAGGCTGGGGCCGGCATTCGCGCTCAGACCGATGCTGACATCGGCCGTCTGGGCGCCGGCCAGCGTTGACGTCGAGCTGTTGTTGGCCGGGGTGGGGTCGGTCGTGGCGCTGCTGATGCTGGCCGTGTTGTCGATCTGCCCCAGCGCCGCCACGGTCACGTTGATCGTGCAGTTGGCCGAGCCCGCCGGTGCCAGCGTGCCCACATTCCAGGTCAGCGTCGGCGCGGTAAAGCTGGCGCCACAGCTATTGGAGACATAGGTCAGCGTCGCCGGCAGCGAATCGGTCACCACCACGCCACTGGCGCTGGAGGGACCGGCGTTGCTGGCCGTCAACAGGTAGCTGAAGCTCGAACCCACCAACACCGGGTTCGGCACGCCCTGGGCCACCTTGGCGATCGACACATCGGCGCTGGCACCAAGCGTGTCGCTGTCGGTCGCAGTGTTGTTCGCTGGCGTCGGGTCGGTCAGCCCCATCGGTGCAGCCACCGTCGCGGTGTTGCTCAAGGTCCCGGTCGCGGTGGGATCGATGCCGCAGCTGGCGCTGTAGGTCGCCGTGGCACCTGCCGGCAGCGTGACCACGTCGTTGATGTTGCCGTTGCCGCTGGCGGCGCAAGTGCCGCCAGCCGCGCCGACGCAGGTCCAGTTCACCGTCGTGCAGGCAGCCGGGAAGCTGTCGGTCACGGTGGCGCCAGCGGCCGTGTTGGGCCCGGCGTTGCTGGCCACGATCGTGTAGACCGTGGTGGTGCCGGCGATCGAGCTGGCCGTGCCGTTGGTCTTGCTGATCGACAGGTCAAACGGCGGCGCCACGGTGTCGGTGTCGGTGGCGCTGTTGTTGCCCGGGGTGGGATCGGTGATGCCGGCCCCGGTGGCGACCGTTGCCGTATTGCTGATCGAGCCCATGGCGGCCACGTCGACCGTGCAGGTGGCGCTGTAGGTGGCGGTGCCGCCGACCGGCAGATTGGCCACCGAGTTGAGGTTGCCCATCACCGGACCGGCCGGGCAGGTCGCGCCTCCGGCACCCACGCAGGTGGTGCTGCAGCCGGTCAGCGTGGCCGGGAAGGTGTCGGTGATCACCGAGTTCGGCGCGGCCGACGGACCGGCGTTGCTGGCGACGATCGTGTAGGTGGTCGGCGCACCGGCCCCCACCGTGGTCACGCCATTGCTCTTGGTGATGGCCAGATTGGCCTGCGGCGTCAGGTTGGTCATCGAGGTGGCGCTGTCGTTGGCCGCGTTTGGATCGGGGAAGCCATTGCTGATCGTGGCGGTGTTGGACAGCGTCCCGGTGGCCGTGGGACTGATCGTGCAGGTGGCGTTGAAGGTGGCGGTACCAGCCACCGGCAGGTTCACCGTCGCGTTGATGTTGCCGCTGCCATTGGCCGGGCAGGTGGCACCGCCGGCACCCGTGCAGGTCCAGGTGCACGCGCTGAGCGTGGCGGCGAAGGTGTCGGTCACCGTGGCCATCGGCGCGGCATCGGGACCGGTGTTGCTGGCCACCAGCTGGAAGGCAATGGTGGCGCCCGGCACCGCATTGGCCGGCGCGGTCTTGGTGATGCCCAGATCGGCCGCCAACGGCCGGCAGGCCGTCACGCTGACATCGTCGATGCCCACGCCGGCCAGGTTGGTCGAGGCGTTGGAGGTCAGCCGGAAAGCCAGTTCCATGTTCGTCCCGGCCAAACTGTCGACCCGGGCCAGGCGCTGGCCCCAGCCGGCCGACTCGTTGATCGTCGTCAACGGATTGCCTACCGAGTTGGTCATCGCGGCGTCTTCCCACTCGAAGACGGCCACCGGGTTGGCTCCGCCAGCTTCGCGCGCCTCCACCCGATAGTTGTCGGCGGTTGCCGCGTCCATCTGATAGCGCTGCGACCACTGGATCAGCACCGGTGGCTGCAGGCCAGTGAGATCGACCGCCGGCGACAGCAGTTCCTGGTCACTGGAGACGTCATAGGTGTTGTCCAGATCGGTGACGAAACAGTTGCTGCCGCTGTTGCAGGTGGTCAGGACCGTGAAACTGGGCAGGCCACGCTCCCACTCGTTGGCGGTGCCGCTGGAGGTGAATCCGGCATCGTCCGTTTCAAAATCGGTGCTGTAGGCGACTTGCGCCGTCGTGCCAGCCGGGCAGACGGGCGGCGGCGGGGGCTCGCAGATCGTGATCGACCAGCCGGTCAGCGTACCGCCGTCACCGCTGGCGTCATCGCGAATGTCCAGCGTCCAGGTGCCACCGGCGTTCTCGCCATCGAACCAGCTCAGTCGGTAGGCCAGCTCGGGCTGGAACTGCACGCCGTTGAAGAAGTTGTAGGTGCCCATCGGCACCGCCGCCTCATCGTCAAAGGTGATGTTGGCGGCGACCAGCGCCGAGACCGACGCGCCATTGTCGGTGAACAAGCCGTTGTCGTTGCCCGCCGGCGAACGCAGATGCACGTCCAGATCCGGCACGAAGGTGTGTTCGAACTGCAGATTGACGTCGATATCGGCGATGCGCGGGTTGCCCGGCACGGTGATGGTCGAGCTGACCAGGCCCGGGCCGGAAGGAATGGTCTGCGGCACATCGGTGCTGCTGTGGGTGGTGCAGACACCCGGTGCGACCGGACGGGGGAACACCACCACCGACATCCGATAGGTCCCGAAGGTGGTGCCGCCGGTGGGCAGATTGACCCGAATGGAGTACGACCCACCCGTCGGCACGGTCATGATGAAGGCTTCGCTGTCCGGACCAGTGCTACCGGCGTCATTGATGGTCAGGATCGTGCCCGGCGCTGGACCGAAGGCGCCCATGCCCAGCTGCCCGTTCCACTCGACGTTGTCGCGTTCCGGGTCCAGATCCAGGCTGGCAAAGACGGTGTCGCCGGCATTCAGGCTCAGCGTGTAGAAATCGACATCCGTGGTCGCCGAGGTGCTGCCGCTGACATGTCCGCTGGCCGGCAGTGCCTGGCCCGGGAAGGTGTCGTTGGGCTCGGTTTCCGGCACCGGCGCGCCGATGGTGCGCAAATAGAGCCGGTAGGGGAGCAGCTGAGTCGTGGCGGAGAAGTGGTTGACGCGGACGAAGTAGGTGCCGCTGGCCGGGATCGCCAGTCCGGCGATCGACGAGGACAGGCTGCCAAAGGCGCCATTGTCGTCGTCGAACTCCAATTCGGTCACGCCATCGGTGTCGAGAATGCGCAGTTGACTGTCGCTGGAGGCGTTGGCCGACGAAGCGGTCGTCACCGCGGCATAGATCAGATCACCGGCCTGCGCGGTGAAACTGTAGAAATCCTGATCGCCGTTGGGCTTGATCGTGCCTTCGATGAAGGCGCTGCCGTTGGCGGCGATCGTCAGCGGGTTTGCGGTGCCAAACGTGCCGTTGGGTTCCATCTCCCGCGGCCTCAGCGGATCGGTGCTGAAGTTGGGCAATGGCGGCAAACCCGGACTGGCCGGAATCTCCGAGGCCGGTTCCTTGACGTTCGCGCTCCCGATCACCAGTTCCCGCAGTGCCTGCGCACCGGCCACACTCGACCACACGCACAGCGCTGCAGCCAGCAGCGCGCCCGTCGTTTTCATGATTCCAGCCCCCGTGACTAGGCCGGCCCGCCAGATTGCGGGCCGGATGGTTGCGCATGCTAGCGCTTTGTCTGGCGGCCGCGTAGCGGGTAAAGGGGGCGAACGAAAAATATTTTTGCAGGCTGATCAGGACCCGCAGAACGTGCGCTGCGGGCGCAGCGCACGTTCCCATCGCGTTATTGCGCAGCGGCCATATCGGCGTCCCGCCGAGCCTTGAATTCCGAACCTTCCAGCCATTGCGGCCAGCCATCGCTGTCAGCCACGCGACGGCCGACTTCATACAGCAATTGCAGGTCCTCGACCGCACCGCGCAGATCCCAGCTGGGGTCATATTCATCGGCGGGCTTGTGATAGCGGTTGGTGGTGTAATCCACTGCCATCTGGCGACCATAGTCGGCGCCCTTTTCACGATGATCGATGCCGCCCTTGGCATACAGCGCCGGCACGCCCACCTTGGCGAAATTGAAGTGATCGGAGCGGTAATAGAAACCGTTCTGCGGCGTCGGCTCCTGCACCACCTGGCGATTCTGCGCGGTGGCGGCGTCGCGCAGCACATTCTCCAATTCGGAACTGCCGTAGCCCACCACCACCACATCATTGGTCGGCCCGATGATCGGCAGCGCGTCCATGTTGATGTTGGCCGCCGTCCTGGTCAGCGGATAGACCGGATTCTGCGCATACCAGCGCGAGCCCAGCAGGCCCGATTCCTCCAGCGTCACGGCCAGGAACAGCACCGAGCGGGCCGGTGGGGCATCGGCCTTGGCGAAGGCCTCGGCGATTTCCAGCAGGCCGGCCACGCCGGTCGCGTTGTCGATGGCACCGTTGTAGATGTTGTCGTTGGGATCACCGAAGGTGCGGCCCAGGTGATCCCAGTGGGCGGTGTAGATGATCAGCTCATCCGGACGCTGGCTGCCCTTGAGCAGGCCCAGCACATTGGGGCTGGAGGCCTCGCGGACCTCGTTGCGCAGCTTCACCGAGGCGGTACCGCCCAGGCTGAAGGGCGCGAAGCCGCGGGCATCGGCCGTCGGGCGGATGGCGTCAAAATCCTTGCCGGCGGCGGCGAACAGCTCGACCGCCTTGTCGCGGGTGATCCAGCCCTGCACGGTGACCACCGGATCGGCCCCTTCGCCGCGCGGCAAATCGAATTCCGGTCCGCTCCAGCTGTTGCGCACCACTTCCCACGGATAGGAGGCACCTTCGGTCTCGTGCACGATGATGCAGGCCGCCGCGCCCTGCCGCGCGCACTCCTCGAACTTGTAGGACCAGCGACCGTAGTAGGTCATCGCCTTGCCCTTGAACAGGCTTTCGTCGCCGATGCCAAAACCCGGATCATTGACCAGCACCACGACGGTCTTGCCCTTGGCATCCAGCCCGGCGTAGTCGTTCCAGTCGTATTCGGGCGCCACCACACCATAGCCGGCGAAGACGATCTCGCTGTCGGCCACGCTGACTTCCGGCTGGGTCAGGCGGGAGCCGACCACGCTCTGGGTACCCGCATCCAGCACCATCTCGGTGTCGCCCACGCGCAGGGTCAGCGGTTCGGTGACTTCGCCGCGGATCTCGATCATCGGCACATCCTGGGTCCAGCTGTCGCCATTGCCCGGCTGCAGGCCGATACGCTGGAACTCGCTGATCAGATACTCGACCGTGAGCTTTTCGCCCTTGCTGCCCGGACCGCGACCTTCGAGCCGGTCATCGGCCAGCCGTTCGATCTGCGCGCCAAAGTCGGCGGTGTTGATCTCGGCACTGGTCTGCAGTGGTGCGGGCGCGTCGCCGGCGGCCGGGGCAGCGGGTTCGGCCGGCGTTGCGGCGGTGGGTGGGGGCGCCTGCTCCTGCCCGCAGGCAGACAGCAGCAGGGCCAGAGAGAGCAGCAACGGCGTACGCATCGGCAGGCTCCGGGCCAAACAAAAGGACCTCCGAGCATAGCAGTGCCCTTGGCCGGGAGGGCTGAGGGCTCAGCGCTTGGGACTGATCTGCATTTCGGCAGACGTGCCGGCGCGCTGGACTTGAGCGCTGGAGATTCAATTCTGACCGCGCAAGCCTAAGCCCAGAGCCCTTTGCGCCTATAATCCCGGCCCCCGCCTTTTCGCCCTCCGCAGAGGTCAAGCATGAGCATCGAACAATTGGAATCCATCGCCCAGGCGATGGTGGCGCCCGGCAAGGGCATCCTGGCCATCGACGAGTCCAGCAAGACCATCGCCAAGCGCTTTGCGGCGGTCAATGTCGAGTGCAATGAAGACAGCCGTCGCGCCTATCGGCAGATGCTGCTCGGTACCCCGGGTCTGGGCGAGCACATCTCCGGCGCGATCCTGTATGACGAAACCCTGCGTCAGAGCGGCACCGATGGCCGTCGCTTCGTCGAGATGATGCGCAGCGCCGGCGTGCTGCCAGGCATCAAGGTCGACAAGGGTCCGGTGGCACTGGCCGGCTTCCCCGGCGAACTGGTCACCGAAGGTCTGGACGGTTTGCGTGACCGGCTGAAGGAATATGTCGGCCTGGGCGCCACCTTCTGCAAATGGCGTGCGGTCATCACCATCGGCGAGGACATCCCCTCCAGCGCCTGCATCGAAGCCAACTGCCATGCGCTGGCGCGCTACGCCGCGTTCTGTCAGGAGGCCGGCCTGGTGCCGATCGTCGAGCCCGAAGTGCTGATGGACGGCGACCACGACATCGACGTCTGCTACGACGTCACCGAAGCCACGCTGCGTTCGCTGTTCGGCGCGCTGTACGAGCAGAACGTGCTGCTCGAGGGCACGATCCTGAAGGCCTCGATGGTGCTGCCCGGCAAGAACTGCCCCGAGCAGGCGAGCATCGAGGAAGTGGCCGAGTCGACCCTGCGTTGCCTGCGTGCCGCCGTGCCGGCCGCGCTGCCCGGCATTGTCTTCCTCTCCGGCGGCCAGTCCGACGAAGACGCCACCGCGCATCTGAATGCGATGAACCAGATGGGTGCGCAGCCGTGGCCGCTGAGCTTCAGCTATGGCCGCGCCCTGCAGCAGGCGGCGCTGAAGATCTGGGCCGCTGATCCGGTGGGCAAGCTGGCCGAAGCGCAGACCACCGTGGCGCACCGCGCCAAGCTCAATGGTCTGGCCGCGCTGGGTCAGTACAAGGCGGATATGGAGTAAGGCGGAGCGAAGGGCCCAGGGCCGCAGGGCCCAGGGCCCAGGAATGGCGAGATTGCGACCCCGTAGGCAGTTGGCGGGTGCAGCGCGATCAACATGGCTGGAAGAAGCCGGGTGACGCGACGTTCCACATACCAAGGCTCGTCCGCGTCGCCTCTGGGCCCTGGGCCCTAAGCCCTGGGCCCTGTCTCCACGGGGCCCTGTTCTCCATCAACCCAACGCAGCGGCGGCCGTTTGCCCGCCGCTGCCGCGGCGCAGTCGGCTGGCGATCCACATGGCTGCGCCGATCAGCGCGGTGACCAGGATGGCGCCCAGCAGCAGGGCGTGTGATTCGCTGCCGATCAGCAGGTACAGCGCGCCATAGCCGCTGCCCAGCACGGCGGCCGCGACAACCCCGCGGCGGCGTGAACCGAGCAGGCCCACCGAGAAGGCGCCGACCATCGAGGCGAACACGGCGCTGGCCACCGCGTAGGCCCAGTCGAAGCCGATGTGCTCGGACAGCGCCAGCAGCAGCAGATAGAAGCAGACCTGACTGACGCCGATCAGCGCATAGTCCAGCGCCCACAGATTGCGGCGCAGCAGCAGTTCGATCAGAAACCAGGCCGCCAGCGTCAGCGCCACAAACAGCGTGCCGTATTTCCAGGCCCGCTCGTTGCGCTGGTAGACCTCGCCGGGCTGCTGCAGGCTGACGCCGATCAGGCTGCTGCGCAGTTGCAGCCGATCGACTTGCCAGTCGACGAAACTCGGCGGCATGCCGGTGTTGAAGTCGAACACCTGCCATTGCGCATCGAAACCACTGCCCTCGACCCGTCGTTCCCGCGGCAGCAGACCGCTGGCGAAGCCCGGATCGGGCCAGTCGCCGGCGATCGAGAAGGCCAGCTCGCTGGCGGTGGGCAGCGCCTGCAATGACTCGATGCCGGCCAGCACGAACTGCCCGGAGAGTTTCAGCTCGCCCCGCTGCAGCAGCGCCAGCGGCAACTCGCTGCCCAGCAGCCGTTGGCCATTGAAGTCGCCGGTCACCGGCACCAGCCGCACCGGCGTGCCGTTGACCTGCAGGCTGACCGCACTGCGCAGCCCGCGCGGGTCACTCAAAGGCAGCAGCAGATCGGCCCCGACGACCGGCTGTTCGGCCGTGCCCAGCGCCGATTGCAGCCGCGGCCCGGCCAACTCGCCGCGCAGCTGCAGGTCGGCCGTGTAGACGGGCACGTCGAACAGGCCCAGCCGGCGGGTTTCACCCTGCAGATTGGCGGCCAGACTGGCCTGATCCAGCGCCAGCCAGCGATCCGGCACCGCCTGCGCCTGGCCTTCCTTGTCGATGCGCGGCGCGTGCCGCAGGCGCAGCAAGGGCGCGCCGACGATCTGTCGTCCACCCCAGCCGGCGGCGACCCGCTGTTCGGCTTCGTGGCGGTACTGTTCCCGCTCGCCGACCAGGCCGCCGATCATGCCCAGCAGCACTGTCAGCAGCAGCCAGCCCACCACGAGGATCACCAGCTTGATCGCATGACCGGAGAAGGCCGATGGCAGGCGCGCGGCGGGGGTGGCTGGATCCGGTGGAGGCGCGGAAATGGATTCCATGGAAGTGCTCCGGAGGTCGTCACCGACACCCTGCGCTGGCGATCGGGCCGATCGCGGGCAGCGCTGGGGCATTGGTGGGCATTGGCGGGGCAACTGTCCGTTTGCGGGAGGCGATCCAAATGTGGGGAAACTGCGCGCAGACGCGCGCGCGGCCTAATTCACCCATTCCTTGTAGACGAGAATTCGTGCAGCATTCACGTCACAACCATAACGCCCTGTTGAATGGACCTGCCCATGGAAAACCCCACCTACCGAACGCCGCGCCGCCTGGCGCTTTCGCTGCTGCTGGCGGCAGCCCTCGTCCCCGCCGCTCACGGGCAAAGCAAGGACGAAGCTCACGCGCAGATGATCGATCTGCAGGCGCAGATTGCTGCGCTGAAAGGGCAGTCCAGCGTCGAGGCGCAACAGCAGCTGGCGGCGCTGGCCAGTCAGCTGCATGACCTCAGCGCGTCGCTTGGCGGCGACCTGCCATGTGCGACGGGCGAGCTGAGTGCCGGTGGCGGATCGGCACCGGCCGGCGGCCCACCGTTGCCCACCGGCTGCACGACGACCACGACCAATTTCACCCAGTCCACGGCGGTGGCGATTCCGGCCGGTCCAGCCGTGGTGTCGTCCACGCTGGACGTCAGCGGGGTGGACACCTACTTGTGGGATCTCAACATCACCACCGGGATCACCCATACCTTCCCGGGTGATCTGGACATCACGATCACCTCGCCTGCCGGCACCGTGGTGACTTTGACCACCGACAACGCCGGGACCAATGACGACGTATTCAACGGCACCGTTTGGGACGACTCGGCCAATCCGGGTGGTCAAGTGCCCTACACGAGCAACAACGGCTTGGTGACCGACCAGGTCTATGTTTCCGGGACGTTGGCGTCGCCGCTGGTCCCCGAGGAATCACTGGCCGCCTTTGTCGGTGAGGATCCCAACGGGACCTGGACGCTGACGATCAGCGACGACACCGGCGGTGACGCCGGCAATCTCAGCAGCTGGACGCTGGCCGTGAGCACGTTCCCGCAGGCGCCCAATCTCGATCCGGTCGCGAGCTTTGATCAGGCCACCGCCGTAGCCATTCCGGCTGGTCCGGCCGTGGTGAGTTCGGATCTGGTGGTCAGTGGTCTGACCAATCCGATCTGCAAGGTTGAACTGCGCAGCGCCGTTCGTCACACCTTCCCGGGCGATCTGGATGTCACCCTGACCTCACCCGACGGCATCATCGTCACGCTGACCACCGACAACGCTGGCACCAATGACGATGTCTTCAACGGTACCGTCTGGCGGGATGATGCCAATCCGGCCGGCCAGGTGCCTTACACCACCAACAACGGCATCGTGACAGACCAAGTGTATGCCATATCGACGCTGGCCTCGCCGCTGGTGGTGGAGGAGTCGCTTGGCGCATTCATGGGATTCGATGGCAATGGCACCTGGACACTGACGGTCAGCGACGACTCCGGCGGTGACGCCGGCTCGGTCGACTCCTGGGGTCTGGATTTCACCACCTGCTCCTGCGCCATCAATGCCGACCTGTCCATCACCAAGACCGACGGCGTTGCCAGCGCGGTCGCAGGCAGCACCACCACCTACACGATCGTTGCCAGCAATGCCGGTCCTGCCGACGCGATCGGTGCCACCGTGGCCGACAGCTTCCCGGCGGCCTGTACTTCGGTCAGCTGGTCCTGCGTTGGTGCCGGCGGTGCCACCTGCTCGGCCAACGGCACCGGCAACATCAGTGATCTCGTTGATCTGCCTGCTGGTGGCAGCGCCACCTACACGGCCATTTGCGCCATTGACCCGGCTGCCACGGGCACGCTGGACAACACTGCCACCGTGACCGAACCCGCCGGCGTCACCGACACGGATCCGATCAACAACAGCGCGACTGACAGTGACGCACTGGGGGCCAGCACCGATCTGAGCATCACCAAGGTGGCACAGGGCGTGCCCGATCCGATCCTGCTGGGTTCGACCTTCAGCTACCTGTTGACGGTCACCAACGGCGGCCCGTCGGCGGCTACCGGCGTCATGGTGAACGACACTCTGCCCAGCACTATCGACCATGTGTCCAATGACTGCGGTGCCGCCTACGCCGATCCGACGCTGAGCTGGAACATCGGCAATCTGGCCGCAGCCGGTTCAGTCAGTTGCACGGTGACGGTGAGCGTGGCCGAGCTGGGCCAGATTGCCAACACCGCGACGGTGAGCAGTGCCACCACCGATCCGACAGGCGCCAACAACAGTGCCACCGCGACGTTGGTGGGCGCGCAGCCGGCCGACGTGGCCCTGCTGCTCTCGTCCACGGCACCGCCGAGTCTGGCGGTAGGCGAGACCTACAGCTACAACGTCATCGGCACCAACAACGGCCCCGGCACGGCCGCGGGTCTGACCTTCACCCTGGAGCTGTCGAGCAAGATCAGCTTCATTTCCAGCACCTGCGGCGCCACGCTTGCCGGCAATACCTTGAGCTGGAGCGTTGCCACGTTGGCCAATGGTGCCTCGACCAGCTGCCAGATCGACGTGGTCGTGGTGCTTGCCGGTGACGTGCTGGCCTCGGCCAACGTCAGTACAGTCAGTGTGGATCCCGACCTGAGCAACAACTCGGCGCAGCTGGTCGTCGGCACCGGTGCCGTGGCCGTTCCAGTCATCAATCGGCTGGGTCTGCTGCTACTGCTGCTGCTCACCACGGGGCTGGCGGCGGTCTTTGTTCGTCGTCACTGATCCGGGTTGAGTTGAGCGATGAAAAAGACCCGGCGGGGAAACTCGCCGGGTCTTTCATTTTCGGCCTGGACCGCTGGGGTCAGTGCCCGGAAACTCGCCAGGGTGTGACGACCACCGTTCTCATTCAAAGCCGTCGGCGAAGATGCCCTCGACGCCGTTGCTGTCGGTCGCGGTGTTGTTGTCCGGTACCGGATCAAACACCCAGTCTGGATCGTCTGCCGACGCGCCGACCTGAGCCTGCACCATCACGCTGGGCGGCAGTTGGGCGGGGTAGTCACCGGTCTGCAGCAGATCCAGTCCGCCACCGGCGGGCAAATCGACCAGCAGGCCGAGCTCGCCGCTACCGCTGGCCGTGGGGCAACTGGCGCCGCCGACTGCGCTGCAGGTCCATTGCGCAGCGACCAGGGCCGGGTCCGCCGCCAGCAGCACGGCCGTGGCTGGCGCCGGATCGGGGCCGACATTGCGGATCATCAGCAGATAGCCGGCTGCGGCGCCGGGGACGGCCTCCGTTTCGCCGTCGTCGAGTTCGGCGCTCAGGTTGGCGAAGCGCCGTACCGCCAGCGGGACTTCGGCGCTGACACTGTCGATGTGACTGCTGGAGCCTTGATAGCTGGCCTGGGCCTGGGGATTGCCCAGCGTCGCCGGCGTCACGCTGCAACTGAACCGCGCCGTGTCGCCATCAATGCTTGGCGGGCCGGCGTCGGTGCATTGCTCCCCGCTGCTCAAGCTGAGGCTGACGCTGCCCCCCTGCGGCGCGCCACCGGCCAGACCGGTCACATCGACAGTCAGCAGCAGCGACTCACCCACTCTAACCGGCTGCACTGGTGCGATCACGCTGGCGCTGCTCAACGGGCGGAAGACGGCCTCAACGGTGCAATCGGCCAGCACCGCAGCGGTGGTGTAGACGTTCCCGTCAAGGCTGCCGCCGCAGCTGCCCTCGACCGCAAACAACTGATGATCGGCCGCAGCGATCAGTGTGAAGCTCTGGTTGCCTTGATAGGGCACGGTCTGTGGCATGTCCGGTGCGATATTGCCGCCCGGCCCGCTGCTGGGACTGACCACGACATCGTCAGTCGTGCAGCTGACCTGCACCGAACTGACCGCCATCCCCGCCAGCGCACCGTTGCCCTGAGCGACCATGCAGGTCTGCCGTGGCGAAAGCGGCTGGCTGGCCACGCTGACGTTGTAGGGGCTCAGATCGTCCAGCGGCGTGGCAAAGCTGAAGGGCCCATTGCTCTCGATGGACAGATCATCACCACCGTTGTTCTGCAGCACCAGGCCGCTGCCGAGCAATCCGCTGACACTGCCGCCGATGCTGAACTGCACCGTCTGACAATTGACCTGCACATCACTGACATCACCGGCCGGGACCAGACCGCTGCCGTCGATCACCTCGCAGGCTTGCGCCGGCATGGCTGGTTGGGTCAGCACGGTGACCACATAGTTTGTTCCGCTGAGCAGTTCGGTGCTGAACTGGAAACTGCCGTTGGCCGCGATGGGCAAGTCCTCGGTGCCGTTGAGGCGCAGCACCAGTCCGCTGCCCAGCAAGCCACTGACCGAACCGCCAATGCGCTGACCCGGAATCGTGGTCGAGCGGAATTCGGCCGAGCGACCGCCAATGTGCAGTGTCGTCACCACGGTCGTCGAGGTGGTCGACGCCGATTGATGCTGGACCTGAATCTGGTCGCCATTGTTGACCCGTTGTGGTGCGCTGCCCGGCGTACCGCCGTTGAGCGCGAAGGCGGCACCCGACTCGCCGATGACACTCGCCTGGGTCGGTCCATTGAGGCCACTGACCGTGATCGTCTCCGACAGCCGCAACTCATCGACCGGCACCGCCAGCTGGTCGGCGAAGGCAAAGGGGTCGGGCTGGCCCGCTGCATTGAAGCTGGACCAGGCGTCGCCGCCGCGGACCAGCCGCACCGACCAGCTTCCGGTCTTGGGCTGAGCGTTGCCACTGCCGCCGGTGTCGGAATCGATGATGTACACCGTGGCCGGCGCAGTATCGGTGGTGGTGCTGCTCCAGTAGACCAGACCGCCGAGTTCGCCCGGAAAGCGCTGCAGGTTGATGGCTGGCAGCTGACAGCCCCATTCGATCAAGGCGTACAACTCCTGCATGTTCGGCAGGCGCCAGTCGTCAAATCCCCCGTGGCTGCTGTCGCGCGCCATCGTCAAGGCCTCGGCCCAGCTGACCCGCGTGGCAGTACCGGTGCAGCCTGGTCCGCTACGACCCAGCGGGCACTGCTGCCATTCCAGACCCGTCTGCAGATCGCGCACGATCACTTCGCCGGCCACCGGTTCGGACAGTTCAAAACGCGAATCCGGCGCCACCAGCAAGGCCGGTGAGGGACAGGTCGCGGCCAGCATCAGCGGCGAGGCGCACAGCGCGCTGCCCGCCAGCAATCCACGCATGGCTGCGTTCATTGGCCACCTCGCACCAGCCGAAGCTGCCGGGAAGCCGTCTTGGGAACCGGGAAGTTGCGCGGTGTGCCGAAACCCACCGTCCAGGCACCGTCCACCGTGGCCGTGGCACCAGCGAGCGGTCGCCCGCTCCAGTAGTTGTTGGCGGGTGAGACGGGAAAATAGAGCGGGTCAATGTAGGTCAGCGAGCCGTCAAAGCGCTCGTGCAGTTGCAGCGTGGTCAGTTCGACCAGATCCGGCAGGCGCCAGTCGGTGGCGCCGCACAGTCCTCCCGGCAAGGCATTGACCGCATCGCGATAGGCCGTCGTATGGCATTGCGGGAGCGTGCCATTGCAACCGGTCCCCGCGGTGCTGCCGGGCAGCCCGGCATTGATCGCCGGATCGGCGTCGTACCAGCTGTAGCTGTGGCTGAGGTGACGCAGGTGGTTGGCGTCATCGACCTTGATCTCCCAGATCAGGCCGGTGTCGTTGTCGCGGGTGCAGGCCCAGTCGCCGGGTCCGGACCCGAGCTGCGCATCGGCCGGCAACACGCTCCCGTCGTTGGCGATCTTGCTGTAGTCGCGACCGGGTACCCCGCTGCCGCCGACCTTGCTCAGCAGGTCGAAGCGGTCGGCGGCACTGCGGCCGTAGACACAGTCCTGACCTGGGTGAGTGGCGGGTTGCGGGTCCGGCATGCCGGGCCCGACTGTGCCGGTGCTGCTGGTCTCGTCAAAGCAGCTGATCTGCGCGCTGTCGGGCGGCGGCAGTGCCTGCGCCTGCGCGGCCAGCAACAGGGCGAACAGCACACCTCGGCGTGGAATGGGCATCGTCATGGGGAATCTCGCGTGTGGGTCTGCAAGGGGCAGCGATGTTTCCGCCCGCGCACCCTCACGCCTTGCGCTGACACTGCACGTCGGCGAGCATCGGAACCCGCCTGCCTGCCGGAGATCGCCCATGCGTCGTCCAATCGCCACTGCCGTTCTGACCGCCCTGCTGGGTCTGCTCCCCCTCGACGGTCACGCCGCCGATGACCTGCGCAGTTCGATCGCGGCCGACTATCAGGCACGGCTGGGTCCGTTGTTTCGCTGGTTCCACGCCAACCCGGAGCTGTCCCATCGGGAGTTCCGCACCGCCGAGCGCCTGGCCGCCGAGATTCGGGCACTGGGCTATGAGGTCACCGAAGGTGTCGGTGGGACGGGCGTGGTCGCGGTGCTGCGCAATGGCGAAGGCCCCACGGTCCTGATTCGTGCCGACATGGATGGCCTGCCGATCGCCGAGGATTCCGGTCTGGATTACGCCTCTAGCGCGACCCAGGAGGACATCGACGGCGTGGTCAAGCCGGTGATGCATGCCTGTGGCCACGACACCCACATCACCGCACTGGTGGGCACGGCGCGGCAGCTGATCGAACGTCGCCAGCAGTGGTCCGGCACGCTGGTGCTGATCGGCCAACCGGCCGAGGAGCGCATCTCCGGCGCCCGCGCGATGCTCGAGGATGGTCTCTACGAGCGCTTCCCCAAGCCCGACTACGCGCTGGCCCTGCACGTTTCGGCGCAACAGCCGGTGGGCACGCTGGATATTCCGCTGGGACTGCGCTCATCCAGTTCCGACAGCGTCGACATTGTCGTTCATGGCATCGGCGCGCACGGGGCTTCACCGCACAAGGGCGTTGATCCGGTGCTGGTGGCGGCGCAGATCGTGGTCAGCCTGCAGTCTATCGTTTCGCGCTCGATTGCGCCGCAGCAGGCCGGCGTGATCACCGTCGGTGCCATCCACGGTGGCAACAAGCACAACATCATCGGCGACCGGGTGGAGATGCAGCTGACCGTTCGCGCCAACGACGAGCAGGTCCGGCAGACGCTGCTGGACGGCATCGACCGCGTCGCCCGCGGCGTGGCGCTGTCACTGGGCGTGCCGGAGGATCAGTTGCCGGAAGTGCAGCGCTCGGCCACCGAAACCACGCCTCCAACGATCAATGATGGCGCCACGGCGGCCCGCGTGCGCGAGGCCATCGGTGCGCGCTTCGGCGCCGAAGCCCTGTGGGATCGGCCGCGCGAGGGCATGGGTGCGGAGGACTTCGCCTACTTCGTCGCCCCCGACACCGGCGTCAAGGGCGTCTATTTCAGCGTCGGCGGCACGCCGGCTGAGGCCGTGGCCAGCGCACCTTCACACCATTCGCCGTTCTTCAAGGTGGACCCACAGGCTGCCATCAGCACGGGTACGGAGGCCATGGTCACGGCCGCATTGACCTTGCTGGGGCCGTCGGCAAACCCATAGGCTGGCAGCGAATGCCGGCAGCCGCGCGATTCCCCGGTCACGGGCTCGTCGCGATGGGATTTGTCGGCCCCGGCCTGTACTCCAGCACCGAAAAGGACATCGGTGTTCCCCGGATTCGTCGGACGGGGACGCCGGTCCCCCGTTGTCCAGACCGATCGCGCCGTGCAGAGGACCCGACGCCCGGCACCCGTGGTTGCCGGACGATGGGTCCAGGGTTCATCAGAACTGCAGGCTCCAGCGGTCGATGTAACCGGTGTCGCCGTTGTAGTTGTCCCGCACCCGCAGCTTCCAGCTGCCGTTGGCGGCCTCGCTGGAGGCGTTGATGGTGTAGGTGCCGATCAGGTTGTCGGCGCTGCCACCGGCGTAGTTGCTGAGGTTGTAGAGCGTGCCATCGGGCGCCACCAGATCCACTTTCAGATCACCCCGGTAGGTGTGGTAGATCGTCACCGCCACCTGCAGGTTGCTGGGGGCATTGCCACTGCGGCCACTGACCGTGATCGGGCTGTCCACGGTGCTGTTGTCGTTGATCGTGTAGTCGGCAGTGTTTTCGAAGAAGCTGGCGCCGCCGCTGGCCGGTGTGTAAGTCAGGGTCAGGTTGTAGGGCACGGTCGTGGAACTGCCCGAATAGCTGATCACCTTGGCGTAGACAGTGGCGCTGCTGCTGCCGCTGTTGGTCCAGTTGATGGACTCGGTCGAGCTGCCGCTCTCGCCGGCCGCCAGGGTGCTGTCGCTGCTGTTCACGATGTACAGGTCATAGTCAGTGCCCGCCGGACCGGTCATGCCGATGTCCAGGCGCTCGCCGGCGGCGACGGTCAGGCGGAAATAATCCTTGTCGGTGGTGTTGCCCATCGTGCCGCGGATCTGATCAAAGGCGGTGGAGACGACGTTGGCGCTGGCGATCGAGCCGTTGGACTCGGTCTCGTTGTACAGGCCGCCCGCCGGCGCATTGCTGGTGCTGAAGTTGACGGTGCTCGAGTTGCTGCTGTTGCCGGCGGCATCGAAAGCCCGCGCCACCAGCGTGTGACTGCCGTCTGCCAGCGCGGTCGAATCGAAGGACAGGCTGTAGGGGCTGGAAGCGTCACTGCCGCGCAGCACGCCATCGACGCGGAACTCCACGTTGGTCACGCCGACGTTGTCGCTGGCCGTCGCATTCAGGCTGATGGTTCCGCTGCTGCCGGAGACACTGGCACTGACGCTGGGTGGGGTGGTGTCGCTGGGTGCACTGCCCTGCTCCACCCAGACCGGGGCGCTGTAAAGGCGGTCGCCGTTGGCCTGGGTGACCAGCGCGTAGTAGAAATTCGAGCCATTGGGTGGCGTGAATGTGTAGCTGCCGTTGCCCTCGGTCAGCTGGGTCACCGAGCTGCCGCCGACCGTGCCCTTGTAGAACTGGATGCGCTGGGCAGTCTGACCATTGGCGCTGGCGTAGTTGGCTACCAGCGTCAGCGTGCCGCTGTTGTTGAAGCTGGTGCCCATCAGCTGGCCATTGGCAGTCAGGATCAGCTGCGCGTTCTTGTCTTCGGTGGCAAAGGTCCGACGGGCGCGCAGCGCGGCGACGATGGAGGCTTCGTTGTAGCTGCTGCCAGTGGGAATCAGGATGCCGGTGCGGTTGCGATAGCTCTGCCCGTAGTTGGCGCAATGGTTGTCCTGGTTGGTGGTCGGCGCCACCTTGTAGCCGCGGCGCAGCAGCGTGCCCCAGGCGCTGGCGTAGTTGCTGCGTGCGGTCTCGGTCTCGGTGGTGTTCTTCGAAAAGGCCGAGGTGTTGATGACCTCGGCGGCCACCATCACTTCCAGACCGTTGCTGTCGAAGGCCATGCCGGTGCCGCCGATCGCGAACTGGCTGCTGGAGGGATGATTAAACTGCCCGATCCAGCCGCGGTTGCGCATCAGCACATACAGGGCGGCGTAGTCGTTCTTGGGCACGAAGTGATGGCCGACCAGCTGGTTGCCGGCGCCATACTCCCAGTTGGCCAGGCCATCGGGATTGATCAGATTCAGGTGGCCACCATTGGAGATCGTGCCCCACTCGGTGCCATACATCGCCACGAAACCCGCGTTGGCCGCCGTGAAGCTGCTGGCCTGGCTCTTGCCGGTGTTGAACAGATTGCGCGCCCAGGTCGCATCGGCGCTGCTGTTGGTGCCGGTGGAGCGGTCGTACATGTGGTTGTGTTCGCTGGCGAGCAGGAAATCGCCGCGACTGCGCATAATCGCGTAGGCCCCGGCAGGATCGACCTGGCCGGCCTGCGGGCTCTCGGAGCTGCTGCAGCCGCTGACCTCGGCGCCGCCGTCGGAGTGATTGGTCTGCGAATGCAGATTGCCGTAGTAGATCGTGTACGGGAAACCGTTGGCCGGACGGGCCTTGGCCGCCGCGTCGCCGGATTGACCCACCGGCAGCGCTTCGAAGGCCGGCATCACCGCCTTGGCGACCTGGCCGATCTGGATGTCCCATTCCTGGACGATCAATTCCTCGTCCTGAGCCGACAGCTGGCGGGTGGCGTCGGTGGCGGGCAAGGCGCTCAGGCGAACCGTGTAATAACCGGCCGGCAGCTGGCCAGCCTTGGCACCCAGACCATCCCAGTGCAACTCGTGACTGGCGCGATCACCATGGAGCTTGCTGCTGCCTTGCCAGCTGCGCAGCGGCTTGCCGTCGCTGTCCAGCAATTCCAGCGCCCAGATGGCCACGGTGCCCGCAGGTGCATCCGGAAAGCTGAAGCGCAGGCCGAAATCGCGTCCGCCGCCAGACTTCGCTGACTGGAACGGTGCCTGCAGATAGGCCTCGAACTCACCGTGATCGGGATGAGGCACGGCCGCCACGGCCAGTGAGCCCACCGCCAATCCCGCGCACACGCTCAACACACGTCCCCAACGCGTCATCGTCACCCCTCCCCGAGGAAAGCGCGCACTCTAAGGCCGCTTTGTCTCGGCAAGATGACGATTGCATCGCGTCTCGCGGCACTGCTTCACAGCGCCCACCTGATGGCTGCCGATCCGCCCTACCCTGCGGCCTCAATCGGCCTCGGTGCCGAGTTCCAGCTGGGCCCGCACCTCCGGCAAATGGCGCTCGCTGACCGGCACCCGGTCACCCCCGTCCAGCCATAGCTGATAGCTCCCCTCGCCCAGACTCCGCAGCCCGCGCACGAGGTTGCGACGGACCAGCGCGGTGCGGTGCACGCGCAGGAAGCAGTCGGCATCCAGATGTTCCTCGAGTCGGGACAGCGCCACGCGATGCAGCACGCAGCGCTCAGCCAGATGCAGTTCGACATAGTTGCCGGCCGAGCGGATCCAGCGCACCGAATCGACGGCCACGGTCTCCACCGACCCCACCGAGCGCACGCACAGTCGCGTCAGCGGCGCCGCCGGACGCTGTTCCCGCGCATCCTCCATCGCGCTGACCGCGTCCGTGACGGCGTCGCGCCATGGACGAGCGGATTGCAGACCGCGCAGCATGGCAGCCCGCTCCAGGGTCTGTGCCAGCCGTTCGTCGTCCACCGGCTTGAGCAGATAGTCCAGCGCGTGCACCTCAAAGGCGTCGATCGCAAATCGGTCGTAGGCGGTGACGAAAATCACCAGCGGCGCCACGGTGGCGCTGTCTGCCAGCAGACTCCGGGCCAGGCTGAGACCGCTCTCGCCAGGCATCTGAATGTCCAGGAACAGGGCATCGACTGCCATGTTTTGCAATCGCGCGCGAGCGCTCGATGCGCTGTCGGCTTCGGCGACCACACACCAGTGCGGATGCGCCTGCAGTGCCCGACGCAGATTGCTGCGCGCCGGGGCCTCGTCATCGACGATCAACGCTCGCAGCGTGCTGTCATCGGCAGCTACGTTCAACGCTGCGGCGCCTCGGGCAGATGCAGCGCGACCTGAAAGCGGCCATCGGCCTGCTCGGTGCGCAGCCTGGCCTGG
>JAWLAT010000041.1:0-37319 GCA_041395325.1 Lysobacterales bacterium | reverse complement strand
CCAGGTTCGGGGCGGCCGTGTGCTGGATATTGACGGCGTCACGTTGTCCGGTTCGCCCGGTACCGGTGGCTTCATCAGCAACGGTGCGCTGGGCACCGGCGTACCAGCGATCGAGATCACCAACACTACAGCGCCAGCCGGTGTCACTTTCGGTCAGCCACTGCAGATTGATCACGATGATGCGGGCGAGACCGGAGGCGGCATTCGCCTGGTCAACAACACCGGCACCTACAGCTTCCCCAACGTCATCTTGCTGGGGAGCACCGACACGACGGCGCTGTTTGCGTCCAATGCCGGCACCATCAACGTAGGCCATTTGTCCACGGGGGCTTTCGCCGCCAACGGAGTGCCGGCCATTGACGTGCAGAACACCACGGTGGGTACGGATGGCATCGTTGCCGAACGTGTGACCAGCGTGGGCGGCATCAACGGCATCATTCTCAACAACACCGGCACCAATGCGGCGCTGACGGTCCAGGGCAGCGGAACGGCCGGCTCCGGTGGCGACATCAACAACAAGAGCGGTGATGCCGTGCGGCTGGAAAGCACACAGGGGGTGACGCTGAACTTCGTCAATTTCACCAACACCGCCAGCACCAACGGTCCGGGGCCCTGTGGCACCAATCTGGTTGGCAATACCGGCTGCAATGCCGCCATCGACATGCTGGCGGTGGCCAACATCACGTTGAACGGTTTGAGCATCACCGGCGATCCGCAGTACGGCATCAACGGCAATGGCGTGTCCGGCTTCATCCTGGACAACTCGACCATCAACGGTGCCGGAAATGCGGTGGAAGAAGACGCCGTGCGCTTCATCAACCTCACCGGCACGGCGCGGATCCGCAACACCACCTTGCAGAACTCGCACGACAATCACCTGCGGGTGCACAACACAGTCTCGACTGCACTGAATCTGACCGTCGACGAGACCGTCCCCGGCACCAGTCGCTTCCTGTCGACCGTGGTCAACGACGGCATCCAGTTCGAGGGCATCAACAGCGCCAACATGACGCTGAGCGTGTCGGGCACGGATTTCGACAGTGCCAACGGCGACCACATTCAGACCGCGGTCAACAACAACGTCACGATGAACGTCACCATCCAGGGCAACGTGATGACCGCCAATGCCAATCCGGGCGTATTGGGCTCGGGCATCACGCTGGCTTCCGGTGGGGCGTACAACGGCAGTACGACCTTCGACATCAGCAACAACAGCATCAACGGCGCCAACGCCAAGGCCATCAACATCAACCTGGGCACGACCATCGCCGAGGCGGGTACCGGGACCTACAGCGGCACGGTGTCCAACAACACCATCGGTACCAATGGTGTGGCCGAATCCGGTGGCGCGGGTATGGACTTTCTGGTCAACGGCAACGGCACGTCGACGGTACTGGTTACCGGCAACACGGTTCAGCAGTTCGATTCGGATCATGGAATCCAGATCCTCCAGCGAGATGGCAATGGCGTCTTGAACGCAACCGTGACTGGCAATCTGGTGCGTCTGCCAGAGCCTGGCGGCTTCAACGGTGTCCGCGCTCAAGCAGGGGCGGCGGGTGGCGACACCGGTCGCGTGTGTCTTGAGCTCGCCAACAACACGATTGGCGGCAGCGGAGCCAATGGCAGTGGTTCGCAAACAGATTTCAGATTGCGACAACTGGCTTCCAGCATCTTCCAGCTTCGCGGCTATACGGGGATGGCCACCGACACAGCTGCCGTTGTCGCCTACGTTCAAGGCGTCAATCTCGGTCCGGAGACAGGGAGCGCAACAGTCAACTCCAGTGGCTTCGACAACACCGTCCCGGCTGGTGCCGCCTGCCCATTGCCCTGAGTCAGGATCGACGAGCCCTCTGCTCGTCGAGCCTCGCTTGGGATTAGACTAGCCACGGTCCCGACATTGGGATCGTGGCTGTCGGGGGGCAGTAGCCATGGCCACGCCATTTCTGGCCGAAATCCGTGTGGTGTCGTTCAACTTTCCACCGCGAGGCTGGGCCTTCTGCGATGGTCAGTTGCTGGCGATCAACCAGAATCAGTCGTTGTTCTCGCTGCTGGGGACCACCTACGGTGGCGACGGTGAGACCAATTTCGCGCTGCCCGATCTACGCGGTCGCGTGCCGGTGCATGTCGGTCTGGACGTGAGCCTGGGCCAACGCGGCGGCGCAGAGCGCCACTCGCTCAGCAGCACCGAGATGCCGACGCACACGCATACGCCGCGCGCGAGCAGTGCGCCCGCCAGTGGTCGCGACCCGACCAACCAGGTCCTGGGACAGGCGCTGAATCTGTACCGCGCGCCGGATGGACTCGTTGACTCGCGTCCTGGGACGGTCGCCAATGTCGGGAGCGGTCAAGCGCACGAGAACATGCAGCCCTACCTGTCGCTGAACTTCGTCGTGGCCCTGCAGGGCGTCTTCCCATCTCCCACTTGAGGCGCTGCCATGGGACAACCCTACATTGGTGAGATTCGCATGTTCGGCGGCAACTTTGCCCCCGCCGGTTGGGCTTTCTGCAATGGCCAGTTGCTTTCGGTATCGGAGAACGAAACGCTGTTCAATCTGATCGGAACCACCTACGGGGGCGACGGCGTCAACACCTTCGCGCTGCCCGACCTGCGTGGCCGGCTGGCATTGCACGCTGGCAATGGACCTGGGCTGACTATGCGCCCGCTGGCGCAGAGCGGAGGCGCCGAGGCCGTTACCCTGACCAGTACCCAACTACCGTCTCATGATCACGGTCCGATGCGCTTCTCCAGCGGTGCCGGTCAGTCCAACGAACCAACCGGTCAGGTCCCGGGCAATTCGCCCAGCGTGGACTTGTGGATTGAGGACACTCAGAGCACCAGTCTGGATCCGAGCACCGTGACCTCGGCTGGCGGCAGTCAGCCGCACGACAACCTGATGCCCTTCCTGTGCGTGAGTTTCATCATCTCGCTGTTCGGTATCTTCCCCTCGCCCTCCTGATTCGCTGGAGTCTTCGCGATGTCCGACCCCTTCGTCGCCGAAATTCGCATGTTTGCCGGCAACTTCGCACCGCACGGCTGGGCCTATTGCGACGGTCAGGTGTTGCCGCTGTCGCAGAACACCGCGCTGTTCTCATTGCTGGGGACGACCTATGGTGGCGACGGGAAGTCCAATTTCGCCTTGCCTGACCTGCGAGGGCGCTCCCCGATGCAGCATGGGCAAGGCCCGGGTTTGAGCGATCGCTTTCTGGGCGAAGCCGGTGGCAGTGCCGAGGTCAGCTTGAACGAGGCACAGATGCCTGCGCACGCGCACGCGTGGCGCACGGCGGCGGATCCTGCCGATCTGCAAGCGCCCGGCCCGAATCGCAGCATGACTCGCTCGAGTGTCAATGCCTATGCGCCGGGACCCGCCAGCACGAATCTGGCCGCAGAGATGCTGAATCCTCAAGGTGGCAATCTGCCGCACAACAATCGCCAGCCCTACCTGGGTCTGACTTTCATCATCGCCCTGCAGGGCGTCTACCCACCCAGACCATGAGTCCGGGCGAGCAGGCCGCCGACCCGCAGGCACGGGTCATCCAGGACAGTTTCCATTGCGACGCGGGTATGGTTCGCCTGCGCCCAGCCGTTGACATCGATCTGCCTCTGCTGGGCCGCATCTACGCGAGTACCCGCGAGAGCGAAATGGCACAGGTACCCTGGAGCGAAGAACAGAAGCTCGCGTTTCTGCAGTTCCAGTTCGATGCGCAGCATCGCTACTACGTCGAGCACTTTCCGGCAGCCACCCGCGACGTGGTCGAAATCAACGGGGAGGCAGCCGGCCGGCTCTATCTGGATGCCCGTCCCAGTGAGATTCGGCTGATCGACATCGCCTTGCTGCCCGAGTTTCGGGGCCGCGGCATCGGCGAATTGCTGTTGCGCGAGATACTTGATGCCGGCCGCCGCAGCCAGCGCGCCGTCAGCATCCACGTCGAGCAGAACAACCCGGCCATGCGCCTGTATCTGCGCCTGGGCTTCGCCCCGATCGAAGAACAGGGCATCTATCATCTGATGCGCTGGCAGCCCGAAACCTCACAGGAGCCTTCATGACGCTCGACGCACCTCGTTTTCGAGAACTGATCGGACAGGAATTCCGCTTGTCGGTCGCTCACCAACCTCGCCTGCAATTGTCGGAAGTCCGTGACCTCACCGGCGACACCGTCCGCGATGATCGACAGCCCTTCTCGCTGCTGTTCCTCGAGCCCGGTGCCGGCGTCGACCAGGCCTTGCCGCAGCAGATTTACACGATGCACAACGACGACATCGGCGACTTCGAGCTCTTTCTGGTCTGCCTGGGTCCGGATCTGCGCGCCGAGAACCGTCCGCTGGTCTACGAGGCCATCTTCACCTGAGCACCGACAAGCTTGCGCACGGCGCCGCCGCTGATCTGTTGTTCAGAAATGTTATTAAAAGTTGCTTTTTGTCTATTTCACGGGATTGATAGTTGCCATTAATTCCGGGAGTCAATGGACCGACCGTCGTATTCGTTCAGTTTTCCCTCTGCAAAGCCGCAACTCCCACGGTTGGCCAGTCCCTGATGTGATGATCGCGGTGCCGACCGTCGGCTCCGGAACGATCCCGGTGTCGGCTTGGGTCAGTCGATGCGTGCCTCAATAACCAATTGATTATTAAGTTATTTTCCCTGAGTGGAGGACTCGCGCTCGAGCTCTGCTTCAGCTCCGTGTGAGCGCGACCACTTCCACCGCTGTAGATCGCGGGCATCAAAAGACGAAGAATTTCGTCCTACTCAATGAGAGAAATTCCTTAGTCGGGGCAGTAGCAGGTTGCGTCACCCCCTGCGGCAACTCTAAGGAACTGCCATGTCCGAACCCTTTCTGGCAGAGGTCCGAATCGTCGGCTTCAATTTCGCCCCGCGTGGCTGGGCTTTTTGCGACGGTCAGATTCTCCCGATCAACCAGAACCAGTCGCTCTACTCCCTGCTGGGCACCACCTACGGCGGCGATGGCCGCACCACCTTCGCTCTGCCCGATCTGCGAGGGCGCACCCCGATGCACCGCGGTACCGGCCACCAGCTGGGCCAGAAATCCGGTGAGGAAACCCACACGTTGAGCGTGAACGAGATTCCCCAACACACGCATGTGGCGATGGCTTCGAGCAGCAATGCAACGGTGCGTGATCCGTCCGGGCACGTCCTCGGCGCGGCCCTGAATCTCTATGCGGCGGCGACCCCCGGAACGCTGACGTCCGTTCGCGCCGGCACCATCACCAACACGGGTGGCAGTCAGGCGCACGACAACATGCAGCCGTACCTGGCGCTGAATTTCTGCATTGCCCTGCAAGGGCTGTTCCCCTCCCGCAACTGACCGGAGTTTCGTCATGTCAGAACCATATGTGGGCGAGATCCGCATGTTCGCTGGAAATTTTGCGCCGCGAGGCTGGGCCTTTTGCGATGGCCAGTTACTGGCCGTGTCGCAGAACGACGCCCTGTTCAGCCTGCTTGGCACCATCTACGGCGGCGACGGCCGCACCACCTTCGGCCTGCCGGACCTGCGCGGCAGAATCCCCATTCATGCCGGTCATGGCCCCGGTCTGAGTGAACGGCGTCTGGGTGCCAAGGGTGGCGAAGAGAAAGTCACGCTGACCGTCAATCAGATGCCCAGCCATGGTCATCCGCTGCAGGCCAGTACCGGACCCGGCGTCAGCAACGCACCCAATGACAACCTGCCGGCGAACTCGCCATCGGTCGATCTGTGGATCGAGGACATCCAGAGCGCCAACCTGTCCGGCCAGGCCGTGAGCAATGTGGGTGGCAGCCGATCCCATACGAACCTGATGCCTTTTCTCTGCGTGAATTTCATCATCGCGCTGTTCGGCATCTATCCGTCGCGTCACTGAGCGCGCCGACAGGAGAACCCCATGTCAGAACCCTTTATTGCCGAGATCCGAATCTTTGCGGGGAACTTCGCACCGCGAGGCTGGGCCTTTTGTGACGGCCAGTTGTTGCCGATCTCGCAGAACACCGCCTTGTTCAGCCTGATCGGAACCACCTACGGCGGCGACGGCCGCACCACCACCGCTCTGCCCGACCTGATGGGTCGTGCACCGATGCATCCGGGTCGCGGCCCGGGCCTGACCGACCGCCGGCTCGGTCAGCGCGGAGGCGACTCTACAGTCACCTTGAGCGAGGCCCAACTCCCCAGTCACAGCCACAGCTGGCGTGCGGCGGAAGACCCGGCCGACCTGCAGGCGCCGTCGTCGAATCGGTCGATGACCCGTTCCTCGATCAACGCCTGGACGACGGCCACCAATCTGGTCCCTCTGGCCGAACAGGCGTTGCCCTCGGCCGGCGGCAGCCAGGCCCACAACAACCTGCAGCCCTTTCTGGTGATGAACTTCATCATCGCCCTGGTGGGTCTGTATCCATCACGCAGCTGAGCCTTCGGAGATCATCATGTCCGCAGCACTGCCCGTCCCACTGACCGTCGTCAGCAGCCTTGGCAATGAATACGTCTGGGGCCAGATTGCCATTGGCAAGAACATTCTCACCCAGCAACCCAGCGCACCGGTGTTCTGGTTCGTCGTCATCGACCGAACCACCTTGCAGGTGGTGTTCAACCAGACCCAGGCCGCCTCGGACTGCAGCACGGTGCCGGATTTGAGCGCCTACAACGACACCAACCACATCCTGATCGTCAACACGCTGGGCGTTGGTCTGAACAACCCGCCGCAGGGGGCCTTGTTCCAGTTCATCGACCAGAATGGCGGCGGGCGGGAGCTTCGTCGCGTCGAGCAGGTGGGCTTGCAGCTCAACTGCGGCAGTCTGGGCACCTACTCGTATGCGCTGGTGGGTGTGCTTGGCAATCTCGACCTGCCGGGCTTTGAGGCCAGTCAGATCAGCCAGCCCGCCGTGGGACCGATCCTGACCCTGCAACTGCTGCCGATGGATGTGAACGGTCAGACCGTCTACACCCCATCGGAGCTCAGCGGCCGCTAGCGCTCCACTGCGGGCCAGTCCTCACTGGGCCTGGCCCGCAGTCGCGGTCAGCCGACCGCAGTCCCTTGCGCACCTCAAGGCCCCATTTGCTGTTGTGCGGCTGGTACCGGCCGGGTACCGGCTTTACCCGCGTGCTCGAAGCGCTGCTGCCGGAACTGGCCAGTCATTTCTCGGTGACCTGGCTGGGTGTGGGCTACGACGGGCCTGCCATCGATCACCCATCGGGCGCACGCGTGCTACCGACCAACGTCCACGGCGGCGACATCGTCGGGGCGATCTGGCTGCGGGATCACTGGCCCGATCTGCGTCCCGACGCGCTGTTTGCCCTCAACGACCTCTGGTACCTCAGCCACTACAACCGCGAACTCGCGCAACTGGCTCAGCAGCACGCGGTCCCGATGGTCGGCTATCTGCCGCTGGACGGACGCGATCCGCCCGCGGCAGCGCTGGCCGAACTCGGTGGCTTCAGGCGCCTGTACACCTACACCCAAACGGCCGCGGCTGACCTGCGTGAAGTGGCCGCCTGCGAGGTTCGCGTCCTCGGCCATGGTGTTGATCGTCGGCGCTTTACACCGGCGCTGGACCTGGCTGCTTCCGATTTGCTCGGGCAACGCATGCGCCTGGCTCAATCCTGGTTCGATCTGCCCGAGCCGGCCTTCGTTGTGCTCAACGCGGCTCGGCCGGATCCACGCAAGCATCTGCGGCGTTCGCTGGAGGGATTCGCTCGCTTCGCCCGCGGGCGCGACGATGTGCGGCTCTGCCTGCACCACGCCTTCGCCGAACCGGAACTGGGTGAACGCCTCGATGATCTGGTGACCGAGCTGCAACTGCAGCCCTGGCTGCTGCGTCACCCACGCGAGCCAGGGGTGGTGACCGATACGCAACTGGCGGGCCTGTACAACGCCTGCGCAGTCGGCGTGAACACCGCCTACGGTGAGGGTTTCGGTCTGGTCAGCTTCGAGCATGCGGCCTGCGGCGTCCCACAGATCCTGCCCGATCAACTGGCTTTGGCCGAACTGTGGGGCGACGCGGCCGAACGGCTGCCGGCCAGCCCGGTGCGGTGGTGGGGATCACCGCTGACCATGGTGGACGTGCAACCGCAGGACCTGGCACGGGCCCTGACTCGCTGGCGGGATGAGCCACAGGCCTACGCCGAGGCGGCCCTGCGCGCGTGGCGACGCAGCCAGCGTGGCGATCTGGACTGGGACGCGCTGGCCGATCAGCTGTGCACCGAGTTGCTGCACCTGGTGTTCAATCCGGATTGAACTGCAGCCGCCGCGCGCCTGGCCCCTGTTCGCCCAGCCGGTCCTCGGCGTTGTACAGACCGCAGGCCCGCAGCGACAGGCAACCGCAGCCGATGCACTGGGTCAGCTGGTCGCGCAAGGCCTGCAGCGCGCGGATACGCCGATCCAGGGTTTCCTGCCATTGCCGCGACAGCCTGGCCCAATCGGCCTTGTTCGGGGTACGGCCGTCGGGCAGCGTGGCCAATGCCTCGGTCACCTCGCGCAGACTGAAGCCGACCTCTTGCGCCGCCCGGATGAAGGCCAGCCGCCGCAGTACATCGCGTCGGTAGCGGCGCTGATTGCCGCTGGAGCGTTCGCAGCTGATCAGGCCACGCCGTTCGTAGAAATGCAGGCTCGCCACGCTTTGGCCGCTGCGTCTGGAGACCTCGCCCACCGATAGCCAGGGCCTTCTGCCCGGCGCCTTCTCGCTCATGCTTGACCTCAACTTAAGTTGAGCTCCTAGTCTGCGCCGACCCCGCTACCCGGAGTCAAGCATGTCGCAAGTCCACCTCCCCGCCGTCGGGCTGACGGCGGTCATCGATCCGCCCGTCGTTCCCCGATTATTCGATGCCCGCCACGCGCCACTGGCCATCGGCATTCTGGCGCTGGTCTCCCTGCTTGCCTTCGAGGCCCTGGCGGTGAACACCGCCATGCCGGTGGTGATGCAGGCGCTGCAGGCAACTCGCTGGTACCCGTTGGTGTTTGCCGCGGCCATGGCGGGTGCACTGCTCGGCATGGTTCTGGGCGGCTTGCAGAGCGACAGCCATGGGCCCGGCCGACCATTGCGCTGGGGACTGGCGATCTTCGTCTTCGGCCTGCTGCTGGCCGGCCTGGCGCAGGGCGTCGGCGGTCTGGTCGTCGGTCGCTTGCTGCAGGGTTTTGGCAGCGGCCTGCAGGCCGTCGCGCTGTACGCCTTTGTCGGCCGCGCGCTGCCACCGGCGTTGCATCCGCGCATGTTCGGGCTCTTTGCGGCCGCTTGGGTCCTGCCCGCCCTGGTCGGGCCGGTGCTGACCGGATTGATCGTGGATCTGGCCGGGTGGCGCTGGGTCTTCCTGGCGGTACCACCGCTGGCGCTGCCTTGCCTGTGGCTGCTGTGGCCGGCATTGCAACGCATCAGCGTCGATGCCTCCATGCATCGACCACAGGCGTCCGATCACCGCGCCATGGGCTGGGCTGCCGTAGCCAGTCTGTCCACACTGCTGCTGCCTTGGGCCGATCGCTGGTGGCAGGGCTGGGGACTGCTCCCTGTGCTGATCGCGCTCGCCATCTCGGCGCAAGCCTTGTTGCCCCCGGGCAGTCTGCGACTGCGTCCCGGACTGCCGTCGGTGGTGGCGCTGCGTGGGCTCATCGCCGCGGCATTCGCCAGCATCGAAATCTATCTGCCCTTGTTGCTGCAGTCGCAGCAACGCTGGACGCCAACCCAGGCCGGGCTGGCACTCAGTGTCGGCGCGTTGAGCTGGGCCGCCGGCTCACAATGGCAGGCCCGCTACGCGGAGCGCTATCCGGAACATTGGGGTCTGGTCGCCGGCATTGCCTTGATGGCGATCGGCATGTTGCCGCTGCTGGCTGTGGCGAGCGGTGCCCCAGCGGCATGGTCGATACCCGGCATGCTGTTCTGTGGCCTCGGCATCGGCAGTGTCTTTCCGCGCCTCTCCGTCCTGGTACTGGCACTCTCGGCACCCGATGCTCAAGGACGTGGCGCCTCCGCGCTGCAACTGGCCGATGCGCTGCTCACCGCGATGGTCACTGCGATGGCGGGCCTGCTGTTCAGTCGCTGGGTCGAGTCGGCGCCGGCCATTGCCTTTCAGATCGTGCTGGGCGTGGCTCTGCTGCTGGTTCTGATGGGCCTGTCGGCCGGCTGGCGCGGCGCGCGCGAGCTGGCCTGAGCGTTGATTTCAGGGGCAGCGGCTGTTGCGGATGGCGGTCAGCCGCTTGCGCTCATACTCGAGCTTGTTGGCATCACCCACCTTGCGTCGCTGCTGCGCCAGAATGAATTGCAACTGCTCATCGTAGTAGTTGCAGGCTTCGCGAACGGGCACTTCGACACAACTGTCTTCGACCCAGATGCGCGCCTCGGGCGAGAGGGCGCTACCAGGCGGCAGCGGAGGCGGCTGCTCCAGTGCGTACAACGGCACATTGTGGCGGCGCGGTTGCAGGCTGGCCGAGTAATAGCTGTCGCCCTTGTAGTCGGTGCACTTGTAGGCCACCGACGGTCGCGCCGGTGCGCTCGGCGGTGCCGGCGGCGGCGGGGCCGCGGGTCGAGCTTCGGGCTTGGGTGCGGCCGGCTTCGGACTGTTGGCGGGCGCCGGTGGGGGCGGTGTTCTTGGTGCCGGATCGGTGGTGATCTTCTTGATCAGCTTGCCCGGCCGGCAGGGTTGCTCCTGATAGCCGATGGATCCGTTGTCATTGCGGCACTTGTAGACGACCCCGGCCTGCGCCGTCGATGCCAGCGTCAGCAGACCCAGCAGCGCCGCCCAGTGCCCGAGCCATTTCACGGCTGAACCTCCACCGCGTCCTCGTCGCCGTAGATCGCCACGCCGATGCGGCCGTCGGCATCGATCCAGCCGCGATACATGCCCTCGGTGTTGAAGCGCAGCGCATGCTCGCCAGTGGGACCAAGCACGATGACCCCGCCGGTGCCGCCCAGCTCGGTCAGCTCGCGGCCGATCACGGTATCGGCTGCGCTGGCGATCGAGCGACCCTGAAACTCGACCCGTTCGCAGATGCGTTGAGCAACACCCAGGCGAATGAAGTACTCGCCGTGACCGGTTGCCGAGACTGCGCAGCCGCCGTCGGCCCAGGTGCCGGCGCCGATGATCGGCGCATCACCGACGCGGCCCCAGCGCTTGCCGGTCATGCCGCCGGTCGAAGTGCCTGCAGCCAGGCGCCCGGATCGATCGCGAGCAACCGCGCCCACGGTGCCGTAAAGGTATGAGAGGGGAAGCTTGCCCGACTGGACCGCCGCCGTGGTCTCCTGCTGCTGTGCCCGCCAGCGTTCCCACTGGCCGCGTCGGAAGTCAGTGTCAAACCAGTCGTTGCTGACCTGCTCCAGACCCTGGGTGGTGGCGAAGGCATCGGCGTCGGTCCCGGTCAGCAGCACGTGCGGACTGTGATCCATGACGGCCAGCGCCGCCTGGATCGGACTGCGGGTTTGCCGCAGCCCGGCCACCGCGCCGGCCTGCCGATTCCAGCCACGCATGATCGCCGCGTCGAGCTGATGGCCGCCCTCGGCGTCCATGACGGCACCCTTGCCGGCGTTGAAACGGGCCGATTCCTCCAGCACCCGAATCGCGGCGATCACCGCCGCGTCGGCGTCGGCACCGGATCGCAACTGCTCGGCCCCGGCCCGCAGCGCCGTCTGCAGATCCGCCCGGATCGCCGCCTCGGTGACCGCGTCCAGATCGCTGCGCAGGATGGTGCCGGCTCCGCCATGAATCAGCAGGACGGGTTCGGTCGCCCAAACCGGCATTGCGCCAATGACGCACAGCCAGGCCAGTGCTGCCACCACGCTCGAAGGTCGGCGCCAGGCGCGATCAGTGCAGCGAGGTGGGTGTCGCATAGTCCCGTTCTCCGTTGTCGTCCCAGTACTGCCGCAGGTCCAGCAGACGTGCGGGCAGCGTGCGGATGATGGCGTCGCGCTCCTCCTCATCCAGCGGCGGCAGATCGATCCGCCGGATGGCTTCGAAGACGCCGGCATCCACGCCCAGCCGCATGATCGGCGCCAGCAGTTCCAGCAGCGCCGGGTCGTCGCGCAAGCGCGGCTCCCAGCGATCGGACAACAGATCCACCCCGATCGAGAAACCCTCGCACCAGCCGCCCGGGTCGATCTGCAACTCGCCGTCTTCGTCGTGCTGCAGAAAGACCGGCTCAAAGGCAAAGTGTTCCAGACCCTGCATCACGTTGGCCTGCAGCCGTCGCAGCATCGCCAGCAACTGGTCGACCCCGTCGAAGCGCAGCAGTTCCGGATCTTCGCCGAGGACCAGCGGCAGCCAGTCTTCGGCCGGCACCGGCTCCGGGCCTACCGCCAGCGCCGTCAGCAGCCCCTGGGCACCGTCGATGCGCAAGCCGTCCTCGCTGGGCAGATCCGCCAGCAGACCGTCGAGTTCCTCATAGTCGTGCGCATCAAAAAGATTGGAGTCCCACTCCCCGTTCACGACAGCTCGGCCCAGACCGGTGTGTGATCGGAGGGTCGCTCCCAGCGCCGCGGCTCGACATCGATGCCGGCCGCGCTCAGCTGCGGCCGCAGGGCCTCGGAAATCAGCACCAGATCGATGCGCAGGCCCAGATTGCGACGGAAGGCCGCCTGTCGGTAGTCCCACCAGGAGAAGGCCTGGGTGTCCGGATTGAGCTGGCGATAGCTGTCGTGCAGGCCCAGATCGTGCAGCCGTTGCAGCGCTTCGCGCTCAGGTGTGCTGCAGAGGATCTGCTCATGCCAGGCGGCCGGATCGTGCACATCCAGATCGGCCGGCGCGATGTTGAAATCGCCGAGCAACACCAACTTGGGATGGCGCACCAGTTCGGCTTGCAGGAACCGCTGCAGCGCCACCAGCCAGTCCATCTTGTAGGCGAATTTCTCGCTGCCGACAGCCTGGCCGTTGACCACGTAGACATTGACCACGCGCACGTCGCCGACCGTCACCGCCAGCACCCGCCGTTGCGGATCATCCAGGCCGGGCAGGTCGGTGACCGGATCGGTCAACGGCTGGCGCGACAGCACCGCCACGCCGTTGTAGGTCTTCTGGCCGGAATAGTGCACCTGATAGCCGGCCTCGTTGATCGCCGCGACCGGGAACTTGTCGTCCTCGGTCTTGGTTTCCTGCAAGGCGACCACGTCCGGCTGAGCCTGGTCCAGCCATTGCTGCAGCTGGGGCAGGCGGACCTTGAGCGAGTTGACATTCCAAGAGGCGATGCGCATGGCGGCATGATAACGCCGGAAGGGTTGTGGTTTCCTTTGGAGAGGGCCCAGGGCTCAGGGCTCAGGGGGCCAGGGATCTGAACTCAGGGCTCAGCTCCTCACCTCGGTCAACCACCGCCGCCCAATGACCCAGCGGGCCATGGCCGTGGCCCAGGCCAGGGGCGTGGCGGATGGCCCTCTGGACGTAGCGGTGAGCGAGCGGGAAGGCTTCGCTCACGGCCTTGCCGTGCGCCAGCGCCGCGGTCAGGGCGGCGGCGAAAGTGCAGCCGGTGCCGTGGGTATGCGGGGTATTCATTCGCTGCGCGCGCAGCTCGATGAAAGCCTGGCCGTCGTAGAGTCGGTCGACCAGTTCATCGCCGGGCGCATGACCGCCCTTCATCAGCACATGACGGGCCCCCAGCGCATGCAGCGCGCGCGCGGCTTCGCGAATCCGCGCAGGCGTGTCCAACTCGCCACCGACCAAAACCGCCGCCTCGGGCAGATTCGGCGTCAGAACCAGTGCCCGTGGCAACAGCAGCCGACGCAGCGCGTCGACCGCGTCGTCGCTGAGCAGCGCCGCGCCGCCCTTGGCCACCATCACCGGATCAACCACGATCCGCTTGCAGAGACCATCGGCCAGCAGCCCGGCCACGCACTGCACCATCGCCGCCTCGCCGAGCATGCCGGTCTTCAGCGCATCCACCCCGATGTCGGACACCACGCTGGCGTACTGCTGCTCGACGAAGTCCGTCGGCACCCCATGCACCGCCTGCACACCCAAGGTGTTCTGCGCGGTCAGCGCGGTGAGCACGCTCATGCCGTGCGTCCCCAGCACGGTGAAGGTCTTCAGGTCCGCCTGAATCCCGGCCCCGCCCCCGGAATCGGAACCGGCTATGGTGAGTGTGCGTGGGATGGTCAAGGTCGGACGCGTGCGAAATGGAGACTTGAGTCTAGCTTGGGTCGGCAGGGCCGCTGGGGCAGGAATTTCCCCAGAGAGGCCGGGACCTTCTTCGACCTTGGCCCCGGGACTGAATCTTGGGTCCACTAGCCATGTGGATCACACCGCATTCTCGAGGGAGGGACTGGCCAGCTTGCCCATCAGCCACTGTAGACCGGAGAGATGCTGCTGGTCATGGCTCGACAGGAAGTAGACCAGAGCGCGCAGCGTCACTGAACCATAACCCTCGAAGTGTGCAGGGCGATCCCACGCTTCGTCCGACAAGGTCTGCAGCCACTGAATCGTCTCCAGTCTGGCCTGGCGAAATTCGGCCAGCACGACGGTGGCGTCCTGGCGGGCGTAGTCGCGCTCAATGACCAGCCCGTCGGTATCCAGAGACGGCAGGAACGGATTGGACTCATCACGTGTTCTGCGAAACCGCGCCTGGTAACCATCGATCTCCACGTCGCGAACGTGGCAAATCTGCTGCAGTGCGGTGAGTGCTTCGCTGGGAACCCCGTCCCACGACGCGGGCGCCCAGTTCGTCGACGCCTCCGGGAAGGCTCGATAGAGGGCTTCGAGCTGGTCTGGGAACGCCTGGAGGGCTGTGAGGGTGGTTTCGTTCATGATGTGCCTGGCGTGAAGGGTTGTGCAATTGACCGGAACGCGTGGCTAGGAGTCACCGCAGTGTGATGCGGCCTCAGCACGCGCACACCGAGCAAAAAAAGTGGAACGGGTGGATGCTGCGAACGAGTTCAGCGTTCTGGCTGCTTCCGCGACTTGTCCTTCAGCGAGAAGCGCGTGTGCCGCCTTCACTGCCGCAAAGTAGGCGGCACATGCTGTAGGGTCAGCCTCAGCTTCTTGAGCGAACTCGGGTTTCAGGTCGGGTCGCTGCGCATGAATGATGTCCCGGGCATCCCGAACCCGCACCAACGCATCAGCCAGGACGCGTTTGAATTGCCTGGAACTGTCGTGCCCGACGATGCTGGCTTTCCCCGCGGCCACGCTCAAATCGGCGCATGCGCTGCCAAGCAGTCGATCGAGCTCTTCCAAGGTGTCTGGCTGATTCATTGGCAAACTATCGCCGTGTTGAGCGGCCGGTGGCCGACGATATCTGAGGTAACACCGAAGCAAGGGCAATCGATCCGCTGTTATTGAGTTGTTAGCGAACGAGTCGAAGTCCAGATCGTTTCAAAAGGGCGCGTGCTTCGTTATCCCATGGCATCGAGTCTGCGCACTCCGGAATCCAGCTAATGCCTACGGGTCCCGGCTGACGGGCGACGACAAGGAGGGAATCTCCAGGCACAAATCTGCTTTGTTCAGACAAGTGCCCGAATCTCTTGGAGTGAGGATCGTTGTACACTCCGCCTGTGACGAGATAGGGAATGGCTGCTGGGTCGCCTTTGATCGGTATCGACACGTGGAAGTCGTACCTGACCGTGTATTGTTTCCTATGCCAGGGGCGCGATTCCAGATCCTTCGCTTCAGCGAGCTCTTGATAGTTGGGATCTAGGTAGGAAGTCGTGATCGTAGCAATGAAGACGATCGGGGCCTCCTCAAGCACCTTCTCGGGAGATCGTTCGCGGACCTCGCACAAAACCCCATCGCCTGTGGCGAGAGTCCGAGAAGCATCAGTGTCATCGCAAGCAACTTCATTGTGCGCTCCCAAATCGTTGGTGGTCGAACGATTGTCGTGCTTCAAGTTGGCGAACCACCCAATACTGCTCGACCCTGAAGGGACCCTCGGCATGGAGGCGGGCTCCGATTGTCATTGGAGGAGTGTGCGACTACGCGGTTTGGCGGGCAACCTGGCGCAAGGGCGGGTGCCTCATGGCCGCGTCATTCACGCCGTTGATATTTGGCGAATCGCGGCCCTTCACACGCGTACTTTCCGCGAATGGGCTCCGGGCGGGGCGGATCGCAGGGCACTCGGTGGCGTGAATTCGGGTCGATGTTCGGTCGCTTGATGGGCAAGCGCCTACCAGCAGACGGATGCTTGGACGCGAAGGCCAACTCTTGGTTGGCCGCCGGCTCGCGCTCGGCCGCGTGAGCGCAAGCGCCAATTGGCCCGACTGCGCGTGGACGACTCGGCGACGGCGCCGGAGGCGCTTTGGAGTGCGGCGAGGATCGCCGCTTTGCTTGCGTGCGATCCTGCAGGCTGGAAGGCCACCCCGAACGCTCTCCGATCCTGTCGCAACCGGGCCAGAACTCAGCTTCAAAAGCGGCGCGTTGCGCCGCACTCCAAGGTGCCTTCGGCACGTCGGCCTGGGCGACATGAGTGGCCACATCGGCGCTCAATCACGTGCGCTGCCAATGCTTGGGCGACCGACTGGATGTGTGCGAGGGGGCGCTTGGTCGCCTGCAGGGAAAGCCGCTGCCGGGTGAGGGTTCGTTGGTGGTGCTAGCCGATTGCCGTAGTACGGGACAGTCGCTGGCCGTTCTGAATTGGGCCAGGAGAATTCGTGTTTCGGGCCTTTTGGATCACCAAGGATCGTGAGCGAGTTCGCTCCCAGCGAACCTCTACTGGCCGCTCAGTGGATCCTGGCTACGTTGATTCAGCTGGGCAGTCGATCAGACCTTCCGTTGGCTTCGGCCAGCTGCCAGCGAAGCTGCGTCTGCCTTGCGAGTAGTCACAGCTCTACCTATTCAGGATCCGCCTCTGCAACGACGGTGAGCCATTGTCCGTCGACATCGGATCCCACCAGATACGACACGCTCACGTGGATATTCTGATGGCTGCCCGGAAGCGCACGCGAGTGCAACCTGATCTCGGCGCGATCCAGTCCGCCTTGGGGGCCAAGGGCATAAGCCTGTAGATCCGGGAAGCAGGCAACGGTCTCTCGAGCAGCGGTGTGGATAAAGGACCGGTGGAGCTTGGGAAATAGCACCTTGCACAGATGCGAGGCCTCTGAATTTTCCGAGTACTCGCAACGTTTCGAGAAGTCTTGCCAGTCAGCAACCAGGGCGATGCGGACTGGCTTGTCGTACGTTGCCGAGTTGGCAAACTCTCGAAGCGCAGAGCACAGTTCTGAATCGGCCGCGGCGGTTGAGTTGGCCGCGAGAGCGAGCATCAAGAGCAGCGCTCCACCGAATCGCGACCCGCTGGTTGCTCTCGAGTCCCCACGACCGGACTCGGTGAATCGCCAGATTGGGGTCGAACTAGAAAGTGCGGCAGACATGGGCTTCAGCTGGCGGGTGGGCTCGAGTCTGCAGCCATGGGTGCCGTCAGGCAATCGGCATGGTGCCCTGCAAGCGTTTCGAATAGTCGAACCAAAGCTCGCGAGCGAGCTCGATCACCGATCGAACCCACAATTGCCGAGGCTCCTTCTGGGCCCTGGGCCCTGTGCCCTGCGCCTCAAACAGATATGCTGCCCCCAAGCCCGCCAGCCGATCTGCCGCCATGCTGCTCGCGCTCGATCAAGGCACTTCCAGTTCCCGCGCCCTGCTGGTGGATGCGCAGGGGCAGGTGGTGGCGACGCATTCGGTGCCTTTCGATTGCCAGTACCCGCAGCCGGGCTGGGTGGAGGTCGATGCCGAGCGGATCTGGGGCACGCAGCTGGAGGCGGTGGCCACGCTGCTGCGCACCAGTGCTGTCAGTGCGAGTCAGCTGCAGGGTATCGGGCTGACCAATCAGCGCGAGACGGTGATTGCCTGGCGGCGCTCCAGCGGACAGGCGCTGGCGCCGGCGATTGTCTGGCAGTGTCGGCGGACGGCGGCGGACTGCCAGGCGCTGCGCGAAGCCGGGCACGAGGCCGAGGTGCGGGCGCGCACCGGTCTGTTGCTGGACCCGTATTTCTCCGCCACCAAGATGGCCTGGTTGTTGCGCCAGCCGGCGGTGCGGGCGGCGGCCGAGCAGCGTGATCTGGCCTTCGGGACGGTCGACAGCTGGCTACTGTGGAAGCTCAGCGGCGGGGCGCTGCATCTGACCGACGCTTCCAATGCCTCGCGCACGCTGCTGTTCAACCTGCACAGCGGTCAGTGGGATCCCTGGCTGCTCGAACTGTTTGGCATTCCGGCGCATTGCCTGCCGGAGATCGTCGATTCCAGCGGGGTGGCCGGTTACACCGATCGTCGCTTGCTGGGCGCGCGGTTGCCGCTGGCGGGGATCGCCGGCGATCAGCAGGCGGCCCTGTTCGGGCAGGCCTGCTTCGAGCCGGGCATGGCGAAGAACACCTACGGCACCGGCTGCTTCCTGTTGCTCAACACCGGCACCACGGCGGTGACCTCGCAGCACGGGCTGCTGAGCACCGTGGCCTGGCGCTTGCGGGGAATTCATCACTACGCGCTGGAGGGTTCGGTGTTCATGGCCGGTGCGCTGGTGCAGTGGTTGCGGGATGGCCTGGGCGTGCTGCGCGATGCCGCCGAGAGCGAGGCGCTGGCGCGCAGCGTGCCGGATCACGCCGGGGTACACATCGTGCCGGCCTTCGTCGGGCTGGGTGCGCCGTGGTGGGATGCCGAGGCGCGCGGGCTGATCTGCGGGCTCAGTCGCGGTACGCAGCGGGCGCATCTGGTGCGGGCCGCGCTGGAGGCGGTGGCTTTTCAGAACGTCGATCTGCTGCAGGCGATGAATCAGGATCTGGCCGAGGCCAGCGACACGCAGGCGTTGCAGCGGCGTGCGTTGCGGATTGATGGCGGCATGAGCGCCAACGATTTCCTCTGCCAGTTTCAGGCCGATGTGCTCGGTCAGCCGATCGTGCGCCCGCGGCAGCGGGAGAGCACCGGCCTGGGTGCCGCGCTGCTGGCCGGTCTGGGTTGTGGCACCTGGTCGACGCTGTCGGAGCTGGCCGGTGTGTGGCAGTCCGAGCGACACTTCGAGCCGCAGCTCAGCGCCGCCGAACGGGACGAGCGCCTGCGCGACTGGCATCGTGCCGTGGCCCGCTGCCGCGACTGAGTGATGGCGGACTGGGACTTCGAAGTCGTCGTGGTCGGCGCCGGGGTGGTGGGGCTGGCCTGTGCCGAGGCGCTGAGCCGGGCCGGCCACGAGGTGCTGGTGCTGGAGCGCGAAGCGCGCGCTGGCGAGGGCATTTCCTCGCGCAACTCCGGCGTGATCCATGCCGGCCTGTATTACCCGCAGGGTTCGAACAAGGCGCGCTGGTGCGTGCGTGGCGCCCAGCTGTTGTACGAATGGTGCGGCGCTCGTGGGGTGGCGCATCGCCGCTGCGGCAAGCTGGTCGTGGCCAGTGCCGACGAACAGATCGAGCGGTTGCGGGCGCTGCTCGAGCACGGCCGCGGCAATGGTGTGCGACTGCAGCCCTGCAGTGCCGAGCAGGCGCTGCGGCGGGCACCGGGGATACGTTGCGCGGAGGCGATCTGGTCGCCGGACAGCGGCATCGTCGATGTGCCCGAGCTGGTCGACAGTTTGACCGGCGCCTTGCAGCAGCAGCGGGGGCAGCTGCTGTGCCGGACTACGGTACAGGCGGTGCAATGCGAGCAGACTGGGTTCACGGTGACGACCGAGGCCGGCGACCGACTGCGTTGCCGCTGGCTGGTCAACGCGGCCGGACTGGGTGCGATCGAACTGGCGCAGCGAATCGACGGTCTGGCCGCCGCATGGGTGCCGCAGGCCTGGTATGGCCAGGGTCACTATTACCGCCTGCGTGGTCGCTCGCCATTCGATCTGCTGATCTATCCGCTGCCGCCTTCGCACAGCCTGGGGGTGCACCTGGGACTGGATCTGGCCGGTCAGGCCCGCTTCGGGCCGGATCTGCGCTGGATCGACGCTCCCGACTATCGCTTTGACGACAGCCGGCGTCGGGAATTCGTCGCGGCCATTGCCGACTGGTGGCCCGGCGTACCGGCCGAGCGCCTCGAAGCCGACTATGTCGGGGTGCGCCCAAAGATCAGCGGGCCGGGCGATCCGCCGGCCGATTTCCAGCTGCAGGATGCGACCCACCACGGACTGGAAGGACTGGTGAACCTGTTTGGCATCGAATCGCCCGGGCTGACCAGCGCGCTGGCGATCGGCGAGGCGGTTGCGGCGGTGTTGCGCGGACGGGATTGAGCCCTTCCAGCGATAGGCATGTTTGGTCGGACGTTTCCCACAGCGACCCCTCCCCAGTCCTCCCCTCCACGGCTGCGCCGCGCAAGGGCGGGGGAATGTTCGGACCGGGATACCCTTGATGGGGGATGGTCCCGACGGGGGGCATTCAAGCGGAATTTCGCCCTTGGGAAGTGTGTCTTCGCGGCGATTGCCGCCTTGGGGCATTCCGTCGCAACGTTGTGCCGGTAAGCTGCGGCGCAGCATCCGGGCTTGCGCCCGCTGTGAGAGCAGACTCGCTGGAGGAAGCGATGGGCGACTGGATCGATGTCTGTGCCGAGGGCGAAATCGGCAGTGGGGAATACCGCCTGATCGAGCTGGCCGACACGCTGGTGGCGGTCTATTGCGTCGACGGTGAGCACTACGCGATCGAGGATGTCTGCACCCACGACGGCGCCGAACTGGCAGGCGGGCCGTTGTGCGGCTTTGAGCTGGAATGTCCCCGGCATGGTGCCCGCTTCGATCTGCGCACCGGTCGGGCCCTGTGTCCGCCCGCCTATGTCGACACGCACGTCTTCCCGCTGCGGGTCGAGGACGGCCGGGTGCAGTTCCGGGACGATCGCGATGACTGACTCGCGCCCGCTGCGCTGGCTGACCGGGCTGATGCTGCTGTGGTCGGCGGTCGCGCTGGCGCAGGAACGCGAGGATGTGGACGTGGGCTTGGGGCCTGCGGTGCGCGCGCCCTCGGCGCCGCCGCCGCTGCCCGCCGAAACACTGCCCGACGACGAGCGCGTGCGCCACTTCGCCAGTCGATTGCAGCTGCAGTCTGATGGCTCGCTGGAGGTGCGCGAGCAGATCATCATCTGGTCGCTGGGCCGGCAGTTCCAGCACGGCATCTACCGCGATCTGCCGACCCAGCAAAGCAATCTGTGGAGCGGCATGCGCGAGGCGGAACTGCAGGTACTGGCCACGACGTTGGCCGGCCAGCCCGTTCATCATCGAGTCGAATCGGCCTCATCCGGCTTGCGCATCTATCTGGGTGACGCCGAGCAGACACTGCCGCCGGGCCAGCACGAATACGAGTTGCGCTATCGACTGAGCGACCAGTTGCAGCCGGCCGGCCGTGGCAGCGAACTGGCGCTGAACGTCACCGGCAGCAACTGGGAGGTGCCCATCGATGACGTGCTGATCGAATTCGCGCTGGCGCCGGCATTGGCGCAGGCCGCGGAGCCGCAGCTGCGCGTCGAGGATGATTTCGGCGACGCGCTGCCGGTGCGGGTGGAGCATCTCGACGGCTGGTTGCGCATCCATCACGACCAGCCGCTGCAATCGGGCGTGTTCCTGCAGCTGAACTGGCCGCAGCCCCTGCTGGCCGAGGTCAGTGGTCCCTGGCAGCGCCTGTCGGCTGGCCATCGCTATGCGATCGGTGGCGTCGGCTTGCTGACGCTGTACCTGCTGGCTGCCTGGTGGCGGGTCGGCCGGGATCCGGCGCCGGGTCTGATCCGGCCATTGACCGAACTGCCGAGCGGTCAAACGCCAGGGATGCTGCGGCTGCTGGGGCAGATGGCCCACGACCCGCGCTGTTTCGTCGCCGATCTGCTGCAACTGGCGGTGGAAGGTGCGCTGCGACTGGTCGAGCGTGATGGTGCCATCGTGGTGGAGAAAACCGGGTCAGCGGAGCGACTGGCGCTGCCGCTGCGGCGCCTGCATGAGTCGCTGTTTGCCAGTTCCGACCAGGTCAGTCTGACCCCGTCCAATCGCAGCCGCCTGGCGGCCGCCGTCGATGCCCATCGCAAGGCCTTGCTGTTGGGCAGCGAGGGCCAGTACTTCCTGCGCAATCGCGGCTACTGGTGGCCGGGCGTGGTGATCGCCGTGCTGACCGTGCTGCTGATGATTCTGCAACTGGACAGCGCGGCGGCTCGGGCCATCGGGGCCTTCATGCTGGTCTGGTTGAGCGGCTGGAGTGTGGGCGTCTATCTGCTGGGACGACAGGTCTGGCTGCAATGGCGCAGCGCGCAGCGTTGGCAGCACGCGGTCGGTGCGCTGGGCATGAGTCTGTTCGCCTTGCCCTTCCTGATCGGTGAACTGGCCGGATTGGGCGTTCTGGCTGCCGTCGCCGGCGTGGCCGGTGCGTTGATTGTGGTGGCCTGCCTGGTCTTGCTGCTGCTGTTCCATCATCTGATCAAGGCGCCAACCGCCGCCGGGCGCAAGCTGCTCGATCAGGCCGACGGACTGCGACTGGCGATCGCGCAGGGGCATGCCACAGCGGGTGGCTTGGATGTCGCGGAGTCGCTGTTGCCCACGGCCTTGGCGCTGGACTGCGCGCCGGCCTATGCCGAGCAGTTGCAACAGCGCTTCGGCAGCGCGTTGGCCGACGGCGGCCGCGACTGGTTTCAGCCGGCGGCCATCGGCGTGGGCCTGGGCGTGGCCAGCTGGCCGGTCCTGGCTGGAGAGCTGGGCACCACACTGCAGTCGGCCATCCAGCGTGCCACGGTGCCCCGTTCGCGCTCGAGCAGCGGTCGCTCCAGTTTCGGCAGCCGTGGCGGTGGTGGCCGTTCCGGTGGCGGCGGTGGAGGCTGGTAAGGCCCCCTGCCCATCAACCGATGAACAGGAGGCATGCCCTCCCTGGCGCCGCTGTCAGAGCGGTCTCCTTAGGGCTTGACCGGGGTCTTGCCCAGCTTGATGTAGTCGCGGTTGCGCTCGATCGTGGCCAGGCCGATGCCCTTGACCAGCGCCAGTTCGTCGGCGCTCTTGAAGTTGCCGTTGCTGGAGCGGTAGTCGACGATCGCCTTGGCCTTGGCTGGACCGACGCCATCAAGGCTGGCAGCCAGCGTGGCGGCATCGGCACTGTTGATGTCGACGGCCTGACCGGCGAAGGCGGGGGTGGCCAGGGCAAGGCAGAAGAGCAGGGCGGAAAGCAGCTTGTACATGGTGAATCTCCTGTGGGTTGACCCGTCGGCTGACGGGGTGGACACAGGCTAGGCAGGACGCTGCCATCCGATAAGCAGCGAACGCCGGCACGGACGGCCGGCAATTCGCGTCGGATTGAGGCGGAAAAATCCGCTTCTGTCGACCGCCCCGCAGTCACCGTCACGCGAAAATGCGCCGCAATCGGTACACTTGCGACCTTTCTTGTCGAATTGTGACCCGCCGCCCGAGTGGGTCTTTCCCTGGAGGTTCCGGTGTCCGACCACGCCCCGATCAACCGCTTCGTCAACGAGAAATGGGACCGCGAGGTCATCCCGGAGCTCTCGACCTACATCAAGATTCCGAACAAGTCGCCGATGTTCGATCCGCAATGGAGCGATCGGGGCTACATGACTGAGGCGATGGACCTGCTGGAGACCTGGGCGCGGGATCAGCCCATTCCGGGTATGCAGATCGAACGGATCAACCTGCCCGGGCGCACTCCGCTGCTGCTGATCGAGATTCCCGGCAAGGGTGAGGACACCGTGCTGATGTACGGTCACATGGACAAGCAGCCGGAGATGCTGGGCTGGAATGTCGACCTGGGTCCGTGGACGCCGGTGCTGAGCCAGGACAAGTTGTATGGCCGTGGCGGCGCCGATGACGGCTACGCACTGTACGCCTCGCTGATCGCCGTGATGGCGCTGCACGAGCGCGGGCTGGACCATTCGCGCTGCGTCATCCTGATCGAAGGTTGCGAGGAATCCGGCAGCTACGATCTGCCCTTCTACATCAATCATCTGGCCGATCGCATCGGCTCGCCGTCGTTGGTGGTCTGCCTGGACTCCGGTGCCGGCAACTACGACCAACTCTGGCTGACCACCTCGCTGCGTGGTCTGGCCGGCGGCACCTTGCGCGTTCGCGTGCTGCAGGAGGGCGTGCATTCGGGCGATGCCAGCGGCATCGTGCCCTCCTCCTTCCGCATCATGCGGCAGTTGCTCGATCGCATCGAGGACCCGGCCAGCGGCCAGATCAAGATCGATCTGATGCACGTGGAAATTCCGGATGAGCGCATCAACCAGGCCCGCGAAGCCGCGTCGGTGCTAGGTGGTGAGGTCTACGGCAAGTTCCCCTGGCAGACCGGCATGCAGCCAGTCAGCCAGGAACTGACCGAACTGGTGCTCAACCGGACCTGGCGTCCGGCCCTCGCCGTGACCGGTGTCGACGGCATGCCGACGCTGCTCGATGCGGGCAATGTGCTGCGCCCGCAGACGGCGGTGAAACTGTCGCTGCGTCTGCCGCCCACCCTCAGCGGCGAGGTGGCCAGTCGGGCCCTGAAGGAGACGCTGGAGAAGGATCCGCCCTACGGCGCCAAGGTCGAGTTCGAGGTCGAGAAATCGGCGCAGGGGTGGGCCGCTCCAGCGACGGTGCCGTGGCTGCGGGCCGCGGTCAATGACGCCAGCGCCACCCACTTCGGCCCGCAGGCGGCGGCGATGGGCGAAGGCGGCACGATCCCCTTCATGAACATGTTGCAGGAGCGCTTTCCACTGGCGCAGTTCATGGTGACCGGACTGCTCGGTCCCAAGTCCAATGCGCACGGACCCAACGAGTTCCTGCACATTCCCACCGGCAAGAAATTGACCGCCTGCGTGGCGGACGTGCTGCACAAGCACTACGTCAATCGCGGCGCCCCCTCGGTCGCCGATGCGCCGGTCCAGTAAGGGACGCCCGTGAGCCAGTTCAAGCCCTCCTGGCTGCTGTATGGCGCCACCGGCTACAGCGGTGAGCTGATTGCCACCGAGGCGGCCAAGCGTGGTCACGCGGTCATCCTCGGTGGCCGCAATCCGGACCGGTTGCAGGCGCTGGCCGATCGGCTGCAGCGGCCGCAGCGCTGTTTCACGCTCGATGATCGTGCCAGCGTCGAAAAAGGACTGATGGGTGTTCGCTTGGTGCTCAACTGCGCCGGCCCCTTCAATCTCACCGCCAATGCGCTGGCGCAGAGCTGCCTGCGCCTGGGCGTGCACTATCTGGACATCTCCAGCGAGGTGGCCGACTTCCGCTCGCTGCACCGGTTGGATGCGCGTGCTCGTGACAACGGCGTGCTGCTGCTGCCCGGTGTTGGGACCGGTGTGCTGCCGACCGATGCGCTGGCGCTGCACCTGAAGCAACGTGTCCCTTCAGCGGTGACGCTGAGCCTGGCCATGGCCAGTCCGGGGGCGAAGCTCTCGCGCGGCAGCCTGCACACGCTGGTCGAGTCGTTGCGCAGTCAGGCCTACGTGCGCGAAGGCGATCAGTTGCGGCCGGCCGAGGTCAAGCTGGAGAGCCGCGAGGTGGACTTCGGGCCTGGTGGCAAGCACAGGGTCACCAGCTTCCCCTGGCGCGGCGATCTCTACAGCGCGGCGATCAGCACCGGCCTGCAGTTCATCTCCTGTTACATCGCGGTGCCCGGCATGCTGCAGATGGCGATGAATCATCGCCGGTGGCTGAGCCATCCGCTGCTCGGGCGCTGGGTCGATCGCTACGTGGCACGGGCGTCGTTGGGGCCGGATGCCAAGGAGCGATCCCGCTCGCGAACCTGGTTCTGGGGCGAAGTGGTCAACGACATCGGCACGCGAGCGAGCAGCGTGCTCAGTGGGCCCGATGGCTACGAGCTCACCAAGCTGACCGCGCTGTATGCGGTTGAGCGGGTCCTGTGTGGCGACAGTGCCGAAGGCTGGTGCACACCCTCGCAGGTCTTCGGGACCGACCCGCTGAAGTCGTTGCCGGGCGTCACGCTGACCGATCGCTGAGGCACTTCACGGTCGCGTGCCAGGGTGCCGCGGCCGAGCAGGCAAGCCGAATGCTAATTCCGATGGCCACGCTGGCACCTGCCGGCGTTTCCGTGCGTACTCCGGAACCGGCGCGCTCGGTGATGGTCCGAGCTACCATCGCCGCCCGCATCCGGCCCGCGCTCGCCTGCAAATCGCCCGAGTTGTGCCACGACTGCTTTCCGGTTGCCGGGCTAAACTGGACTCACGCTCAAGAAAGTCTCGCAAGCTCATGATTATTCTGGCGCTGGAAACCTCGACTGATGCCTGTTCCGTGGCCCTGGGTCTGCCTGATCGGGTGATAGAACGTTTCGAAGTCGCACCCCGCAAGCACGCTGAACTGCTGTTGCCGATGGTCGATGAGTTGCTGCTGCAGGCTGGGCTGTCCAAGCGCCAGGTCAATGCCGTCGCCTTCGGCCGCGGTCCAGGCGCCTTCACCGGTGTCCGGCTGGCCGCGTCGGTGGCCCAGGGCCTGGCCTTCGGACTGTCGCGCCCGGTGTTGCCGGTGTCTTCGCTGGCGGCGCTGGCCCAGGCCGAAGTCGACGTGGCCGACGGACGACCCATCGCCGCGATGCTCGATGCGCGCATGGGCGAGGTCTATCTGGGGCTGTTCCGCAGCGACAGCGACGGTCTGGTCAGCGCCATCGACGCCGAGCGCGTTCTGCCCCCGAGCGAGGTTCGCCTGCCCGGCGAGGACACCTGGTGGGTGGTCGGCAGTGGCTGGACCGCCTACCGCGAGCGCTTTGAGGCGGAGCTGGGTGAGCGTGTCGAAGTGCAGCCGCAGCCGCGCTATCCGCGTGCCTCGGCGCTGCTGCCGCTGGCCCGTCGCGAACTCGCCAGCGGCCGCTGGCACGCACCGGCCGAAGCCCAGCCGCTGTATCTGCGCGACAAGGTCGCCCTGACCGTCAATGAGCGGCAGTTGCTGAAGGCCGGATAGCCGCTTCTGGGTGGCGTTTCGCCCTCATGGGGCTTGTCGTGAGGTCCCATCGGATCCGATGGACCGGATCCGGTTGGCCCAGGCGTCGCGCTGATCCTCGCGCTAGTTGCGCAAAGTGCTCTCGCCCTGTCCGGGCTATGGACAAATCGCACTGCTATGCAGGGTGCGGCCTGGGCTGGCTTGCGTCGGGCCTTTGGCCCGACTTTGCTCGTCGCCCGACAGCACCCCACATACGCCGCCAACCCAGCACCCAATGCCCGCCATTACAGCGAGGTCAGCATGGCGCCAACTCGCGGTCACCGTGACTGGGCGGCGTGGACACAACCAGCAATTCCAGCGAGTCGGCGTGCGGGTTGCTGAGTCGATGCGCCGCCCCGGCCGGCACGTGCAGGCCCTCGCCGGCCTGCAACTGATGCACCTGCCCTTCAATCTCCAGCGTGGCCTGGCCGGCCAGCACATAGAAGAACTGCTCGGCCCGCTGGTGCCGGTGACGCACTTCGGCGGCACCGGCGGGCACGCGCTCCTGGATCACGCTGAGCGCCGGGCTCGCCAGCAGATGCCAGCCATCGCAAGCCTCACCCCAGCGGTAGTGCTCGGCAGAACGAATCGAAGTGGGCAGCGACGACGGCACGTTGATGGGCTCGGCAGTGAACCAAAACCGGAGCCTAGCGTGCCCGCGCCACACACGACAGCAAGTGGCGTCAGGGCGGACAGGCCGTGCCTTCGATCTGGGTCAACCGCACATAGTCATAGCTGCCGCCCACATAGCCGTCCAGTGTGGGTGCCAGCACCACTTGCGCCGTGTTGCAACCGGTCTGGGTCAGCGTCAGGGTGCCGAAGGGCTGCAGGTCGATTTCGCTGGCGTCGAAGTTGCGACCACAGCGTGTCGTGCTGGCCGGATAGAGCAAGGGCACGGTCAGCACGTCGCCAACGATGGTGACGCCATCGCCGGCAAAGGCCCAGAACTGTTCGCCCGCGGGTGTGTAGCCGTAGTACACCAGCACGGCGCGACCATCCGGCAGGTACTGCACGAACAAGCCTTCACCGGAGCGGCCGGGTGGAAACCAGGCGCCGGAGCGCCAGGCCAAGGGGCTGGACTGACCGTCGCAGGAGACTACCGAGGCCAGTCGCACGGCAGCCGTGGCCACATCTTCGAAGCCGGCGCCGGGTTCGGCGGCGAAGGCGTGATGGCCCGGCACTGCGGTCGCTTCGCAGTCGCTGTAGACCAGGCTGAGGCTGCCGACGCGATAGCGCTCGATCGCCGTTTCGTCCAGGCCGGGGCCAAACACGCCGCCGCGGGTGCCGAGCATGTCGTCGACCACGACACTGTTGCCGACGATGCGACCCACGCCGATGAACCAGGCCATGCCGCCGTTCAGGCCATAGGTGAAGGTCGACACTAGCGCCGCGCCGCCGCCGATGCGCTCGACGAAATAGCCCTCGCCGCTGCGCAATGGGTCGAAGTAGATGCCGCTGTGACTGAGGGTCAGATCGGCGCCGGCCTGCAGCTCCCAGGCCCCGGCATCGCAGGCGTAGACCCCATCGCCGTCGGCATCCTGCGGCCGGCCCAGGCCGCGAATGTCGCGATAGCCGCAGGGCAGCAGCGTGCGGGCCGATCCGCTGCCGTCGTCGATCAGCAGCACGCCACTGGCGCCGCGTTCCACCGCGACGCTGCCCGGTGCCAACGCGGCAACGCCGTCGGCATCAGGCGCCAGCAAGGGACTGCTGTCGACCAACTGATCGCTGGGGTCGATGAGGAAGCAGCTGGCATCGGTACCGACATTGCCACCGGCAGAGGTGAACGCACCGCTGCCGAAATCGGCGCAGTTGACCTTGGCCTGCGGCGTGGCCGGCGATTGGCTGTCCAGCACATTGCCGGCCAGCATGGTTTGCCCGGTGGAGTCGATCAAGCGCGGCAAGTCCGCGCGGTCAGGCACGCGGTGCAGCGTGTTGGCGGCCAGCCAGCTATCGCCGCTGGGAATCTCCAGATAGGTGTTGCCGCACAGCTGACCGCTCGGGTCGTCCTCGCTCTGCAGATATTGACTGCCGTAGTACAGATTGGGTGGCGCGTCGGCGGGGGCGTTGTTGTTGATGTAGCAACCAAAGACGCCGGCTGAGCCCCGGCGCAGGCGTGAGTACTCGATGCGGTTGTCGCCATTGCGCAGGTCGATACTGCCGCCAAAGCGCTCACTGCGGTTGTCCTCGAACTCGCAGAAGCGGAACACCCGTCCGCGCACCAACACGGCGGGGTTCTTGCGCTCACCAGCGGTGTAGATGGCGCCGCCGTCCTGGCTGGCGCGGTTGCCGACGAATACCCCATGTTCAACGCGCGCGGTGGCGCCGCCAGTCAACGCCAGCGCGCCACCGAAGGCGGCACTGCATTGCTCGAAGCGAAAGTCGATCAACGCCACCTCGGCATCGTCGGCAAAGATGGCCCCGCCTATGCCGTCGGCGTGGCACATGACGAAGCGAACGCGGGTACCGCCCTCGGACAGCCCGATGAAGGCGCCAAACAACGTGCCCTCGGTCACTGCGACGCAACCACCGTCGCCGCTGCTGTGGAAATTCTGCAGCGTCAGATTGTCCAGATTGAAACGGCCACCGGCAGTCGCGAAGGCACGGAAATCCGAGCCCATACCGCCACCGCTGAGGGTGATGCCCACGCCGATGCCGACCACCGACACATTGCCGGTGATCACCGGCGTGGCCGTCCCGGACTGGCCCAGTTCGGTCAGTTGCAGCGAGTTGAGCACTTCGATCACCACGGTCTCGCCCAGCGGACCCAGGCCGTTGGCCAACTCAATGGCATCGCGCAGTTGCTGTTCGGTGCTGACTTGCACGGTCTGGGTGGCCAGTGCCGGGGCCGTCCCAAAAACGGCGGCGGCGCACAGAACCAGGATCTGCAGCGCATCGCGCAACAGGCGGTAGACTGGCGGACGGTGTCGATGGCGCATGGCAGGCTCCTTGGCAGCGCTGGGCTCATGGCTTTCATGCGCCAAAGTGCGCTCGAATGCGCCATCCACCGTTCGGTCGATTCGACGGAGGTACCGGTGCAACCACCGAGAACCGAAGTGACCGAGCTGCTGGCGGCAATCAGCAGCGGCCAGGGCGCAGCTGCCGAGCAGCTGTTGCCGCTGGTCTATGCCGAGCTGCGCGAGCTGGCACACCGGCGCATGCGTGGCGAAGGCCCGCAAACCCTGCAGCCCACCGCGCTGGTGCACGAGGCCTATCTGCGTCTCGTGCAGGGCGATCCATCGTGGGACAGCCGTGCGCATTTCTTCGCCGCCGCCGCCGAGGCGATGCGCCGCATCCTGATCGAACGGGCGCGGCGGCAGGGTCGGCTGCGCCATGGCGGTGGCCAACGCCGACTCGATCTCGACCAGGCCGAGATCGGTATCGGGGCCGACGAGCAGCTGCTGGCGCTGGACCAGGCCCTGGACCGCCTGCAGCTCATCGATGCGCGCATGGCGCAGGTGGTGAAACTCCGCTACTACGCGGGCATGAGCCTGACTGAAGTGGCGCAGGCGCTGGCGGTGGCCCCACGCACGGTCAATCGCGACTGGCTGGCGGCTCGCGCCTGGCTGCAGCGGGAGCTGAGTCCGGACGCCACTGACGAGCCTGGATCGACGCCATGAGCGAGCCGGACTGGCCGCGGATCTGGGCCTGCTTCCATGCCGCACTGGAGGTTCCGGCCGAACAGCGGCTGGCCCGCGTGGATGCCCTGGAACCCAACGACGAGAGCGTCCGCGCGCAGGTGCGGGGGCTGCTGCGGGCACATGCCGCCAGCGACAGCTTTCTGCGTACACCCCTGGCCGAGCAGCTCGACGGTCCCAGTGACGAGGCCCTGATCGGCGGCCAGATCGGCCGCTACCGAATCGAGGCCATCCTCGGTCGCGGCGGCATGGGCACGGTGTTCCTGGCCCGCGATCCGGGTGCGCTGGATCGCGCCGTGGCGCTGAAGCTGATCCGTCGCGGGCTGGACACCGAGCGCATCGTCGCCCGCTTCGAGTTGGAGCGGCAGAGCCTGGCGCTGATGCAGCATCCGCACATCGCCGCGGTCCATGACGCCGGTGCCAGTGCCGATAGCCGGCCCTATCTGGTGATGGAGTGCGTTCGCGGCCAACCCATCGATGCCTTCGCCGACGAGCACCGACTGGATCTGCCGGCCCGCCTGGCACTGTTCGAGCAGGTCTGCGCGGGCGTGGCGCATGCGCACCAGAAGGGCGTGATCCACCGCGACCTGAAGCCGTCGAACATTCTGGTTGAAACGCTCGGCGAGCAGCCCTGCGTCAAGATCATCGACTTTGGCGTGGCCCGGATCATCGGCGCCTCTCGCGACGGCGCCGCCACGCTGACCGAAGTGGGCCAGCGCATCGGGACGCCGGGCTACATGAGTCCGGAGCAGGCCACCGGCCAGAGCGGTCAGACCGATGCGCGCAGTGATGTCTACGCGCTGGGCGTGCTGTTGCATCAGTTGCTGGTGGGGGTGCTGCCCGAGCCGCTGCCGCAGCACATCGACGCCCCATCGCCACGCTCGCCCAGCGCCCTTTGGCGGCGGCTGGAGGTCGACCAGCAACGGCGCCTGGCGCAAGCGCGGCAGACCGATCCGCGCGCCCTGCAGCGGCGCCTGCACGGCGAGCTGGACTGGGTCGTGCTGCAGGCGCTGGCCCCCGAGCCGGCCCGCCGCTATGCCTCGGTCGAGGCGCTGCAGGCGGATCTGCGTCGCCTGCGACAACATCGGCCGGTCGCCGCTGCTGCGCCAGGCTGGTCCTATCGCGTCGGCAAGTTTGTGCGTCGTCATCGTGTGGGCAGCGGCTTTGCGCTCGTGCTGCTGTGCCTGCTGGCTCTGTTCGGCTGGAGCCGTTGGCAACAACAACGGCAAACCGCCCAGGCACTGGCTCAGGCCGAGCGCCAGCGTGATCGTGCCGAGCAGGTTTCGGCCTTTCTGATCGAGCTGTTCCAGGGCGCCGACCCTGAAATCCAGCAAGGTCGCGAACCATCCGTGAGCGAGCTGCTGGATGCGGCCGCTCAGCGCCTGCGAGCGGGCGAGCCCGGCGATCCGGCGCTGCGCGCGCGTTTGATCGAAACCATCGCGCAGGTCTACCTGCGGCTGGGACGACTGTCTGAAGCCGCCGAGCTGCAGCGACAGGGCCTCGCCCTGCGTCAGGCCGAGTTGCCCGAAGACCTTGCCGGCCTGGCCGACGCACAAAACGCGCTGGCGATCATCCTGCGCGAACAGGGCGAGCTGGCGCAGGCCGAGTCGGTGCAGCGTGCGGCGCTGAACCGGCAGCGCGAAGCCCACGGCCCGAACAGCGCCGAACTGGCGCGGTCGCACAATCTGCTGGGGCTGCTGCTGCGTGCACGGGGTCAACTGGACCTGGCGCAGCAGGAGCTGCTGGCGGCCGAGGCGATCTACCGCACCCGCGCCGATCCCGCCGATGGACTGGCGCTGGCGGCGTTGGGCAACAGTCTGGCCGGTGTGCTGAAGGACCGCGGCGATCTGGTCGCCGCCGAGCAGCGCTACGCCGCGGTGCTGGACTGGCGCCAGCGGCAGCAGCCCGACGACCACGTGCTGCTGGCCAACGCGCGCAACAATCTCGCCTCGGTGCGCATCGCCCAGGGTCGCTACGCCGAAGCCGAGGCAGACTTCGCTGCGGTGCTGTCGATCTACGAGGCCATCTACGGCCACGAGCATCCGACCACCGCGACCGCGCTGAACAACCTCGCCGTCAGCCTGAACCGACAGGGTCAGCCAGCCCGCGCCGAGCCCCTGCTGCGCCGTGCGCTGGCGATCCGACAGGCCGCCCTGGGCGACGATCACGCCGAAGTGGCGGTGGCGCGCTACAACCTCGGCGCCGCCCTGTACGGGCAGAACCGCAGCGAGGAGGCGCTGACCGAATACGCGCAGGTCGAAACCGTGTTCCTGGCGCGCTACGGACCCGATCACCCGCGGCTGGCGATGCTGGCCAACCAGCAGGGCCAGGCCTGGCTGGAAAGCCCGCAGTGGCGTGAGGCCGTCCCGGTCAATGCACGCGCGCTGACCATCGCCGCCCAGCACTGGCCAAAGGGCCACGAAGTCCACGCCGAAGCCCTGGCCATCGCCGCCGAGCTTGCCCGCCGCCAGGATGATCTGCCCAAGGCGCTCGACCTGGCACAGCAAGCCCGTCAGATGCAGGCCAACCGCGTCGCTGCCGGAGCCGCCCGCCTGGCCGCCATCGACATGGTCCTGGCCAGCGTGCTGATCGATCTGGACCGGAAGGATGAAGCTGAGGCGCTGCTGCGGCCGGCACAGGCGGTGCTGCTGGGGCAGTACGGTGCTGACGATCCGCGGAGTCGAAGGGCAGTGGAACTAGCCGCAACGCAGACTCACTCGGCACAAGGAGAATAGCGTAGGTCTGAGCACGCAAGTCACCGCTCAACTAGCACTCATCCCCACCCAATTCACCACAATCATCGGATGCGCCACGATCAGGATCAATGTATGTACACTGCAGCGAAGTTCCGATTCGCGGCACTTCGCTAGATTCAGCTTTGGTGTAGCAGCTTTGGACTTTCCATCAAATTATCTGCATACAAGTATAACAAATGAGTCGAATTACAAACTCGCCGCGGCCAACAGCGATCGACTTGTTCGCAGGAGCAGGAGGTCTAACTCAGGGGCTGAAAGGTGCTGGATTTGACGTTCGCTCTGCTGTGGAGTTTGATGCCACCGCCGCCGAGTCGTACAGCCTCAACCACCCCAGTGTGAAGTTAATTCACGCCGATATTCGGCGTGTTTCCGGGGTGGAGTTGTCGGCTGCTGCCAACGTGCCGCGAGGAGAGCTCGCCTTGCTATCTGGATGCCCACCTTGCCAAGGGTTTTCCACACTGCGAACCCGAAAAACAGGGGTGGCCGACGACCCAAGGAATGACCTAATATTTGAGATTCTAAGGCTCGTCCGATCGCTGCGTCCAAAAGCAGTCCTGATGGAAAACGTTCCCGGGCTGGCGTCTCAGACTCGCTTTGAGAGGTTTCGAGATGGTCTCTCGCGCGCAGGGTATGGGCACGATGTCTCTATCGTAAATGCGTCATGGTTCGGTGTTCCTCAGCGCAGACAGAGGCTTGTTCTGCTTGGGCTGCGAAACGGTATCCCGCCGCAGGGATGGTGCGACCCGACAGGAATCCGGAGGACGGTTCGTGACGCAATTGCGTGCCTACGTAAAGCTGGAGAGAGCGGTGACCCCCTGCACGATCTTCCTGAGCGACGCTCGCTCTTGGTCATGGAAAGAATTGCCAAGATCCCCAAGGACGGAGGTAGTAGAGGGGGGCTGCCGAAAGAAATTCAGCTCGAATGTCACAATCGAAGCAATGGCTTTCACGATGTATACGGCAGACTAGCATGGGATGATATCGCACCCACGATCACGAGCGGTTGCATCAATCCATCAAAAGGAAGGTTTTTGCATCCTACCGAGGACCGCGCAATAACGCTGCGCGAAGCTGCGCTTCTCCAGACTTTCCCACCCGAGTACCAGTTTTCTCTCAGTAGAGGAAAGGAGCATGCAGCGCTCCAAATTGGCAACGCATTTCCGCCGGATTTGATTCGCCCAATAGCCCTCAGGGTTCTACGCGAAATCCGTCCATGAGCAGCTTTCAGTCACCCTTGAAGTCACTGGATACTTCGTTGAAGGCTCTAGCCTCTCAGCAGGGCCGTATCCATATTCGCCAACTCCGGTTTCCCAACTACAAGAATCTGTCAGAGAATTCGCTGCTCTCTTTCAAATTTCCGATTACTGTTCTACTTGGAACAAACGGAACGAACAAGAGCTCTATCTTACATGCGTTATATGGATCCCCGGCCAGACAAACCGTAGCTGATTTTTGGTTTGAAACAAAACTTGATGCCATTCCAGAGACATCTGAAAGCGGTGTAAAACAAAGCGTCGCGCATTCCTACTTGCTGGATGAGGAGGTTGTGGAGTGCATCAAGGCTAGAGCGCCCCGCGGCAAAGATGACCCTGACTATTGGGAGGCAATCAAGCCAACGACCGCATATGGGTTTCCGCACGGCGCCGTTCGGAAGCCGCCGGTCTCGCTAAAGGTCATGCATCTGGACTTCAGAGGGGAATTGCCGGCCTTTGACAAGTACTTTTATTTCCCCGACCAAAAGCACCTCGCAAAAAGAGCTGACTATGCCAGGGGGGCGCGAAATCTCAGGAGAGAGTACCGAAAGCAAGATTACCTGCGTCGGCGGGCCGCTTCTTTGATCTCACGGATGGATTGCGATGGCGTCGACCTGAGTGAATTCGAGCTCAAGGTACTTAGATATCTTCTGGAGCGAAACTACCAATCTGGGAAGTTGCTTGAGCACGACCTCTATCATGGTCACGTCGGATCGACTATCTTGTTTAGCACGAATGATGCAGAAGGACGCTACTCGGATGCTTTTGCAGGGAGTGGTGAATCTGCAGCAACCCTCCTAGTCCATCGCTTGTGTAATGCACCGATTGGCTCCCTCGTGCTGCTTGATGAGCCGGAAACATCACTCCACCCAAGGGCGCAGCAGAGATTGATCGAGTTCATTGCTCACTGTGCGTTGGAAAGACAGCTCCAAGTTGTTATGTCCACGCATTCCTATTTCATGGCTGACAGACTTCCTCAAGATGCCATTCGGGTACTAGAGCGATCCAATAGAGGAAAGGTCCAGATATTTGAAACACTTTCCGCAAGGGAGGCGTTGCACGCGATTAGTAGCTCCCAACACGGGAAAGTTATTTTTGTTGAAGATGATCGTGCGAAGCATGTGATCTTGTCAGCTCTAGAAAAGGTTTCACCTCTTGCGAGGAAGGAAATCCGTGTGATTGTGCGAGAAGGAGGTACCTCTCGTATATTCGAAGACCTTCGCTCAGAGGCATCCAGCGGACAAGGTGAGCGTTTTTTTGTTCTTGACGGTGACCATCGGAATACCTTTCCTGCTCCAGCCGCCGGAGAGATACCTGGCGGCAGGAAAGAGCTTGAGCGGCTGATTTCTGAGCTGACAAAGGGACCCAATAGGCGCGGTCCTGCTATCAAGTTTTCCAGTACCGAGGAAATGAAGCGCTATGTAAATTTTTTTCGAGACAACGTGAGGTTCCTTCCCGGCAGTACACCTGAGGAACTGGTTTGGGACAAAGACTGCGCGGTTCAGCTTCTACAAATTGAACAGCTGCCAGACGAGATTGTTGAGGAAGATGACGCTAAACGCCGTCTTGAGCTTGCTGCTGAGTGTACGCCTGGAATCGACGCTGATACTCTGTTTCGGATGCTGGTCGCAAACTATCTGCGGTCAACCTGCTGCAGAGAACTCCTTGAAACACTCAACTATATTCGACAGGCTTAGGGCAATGAGCGGCGTTCTCTGAAATGGGTTGGAAGTCCTGATCTTTTTGGGCTATGTGACTGCAGTCTCGTGACTTTTCCAACTTGCCACCCGCTCCCCAATCGCCGCCGAGTGCTTGAAACCATGACCCGAGCAGGCCGAGACGACGATCGGGCCGCCCGTTTCCAGGCGATCGATCAGGAAGCGGGCGTCGGGGGTCTGGGTGTACAGGCAGGTGGCGGCGCGGCGCAGGCGGGGGCCGACGCCGCGCAGGCGTCCGGTGATGTGTCGGGCGTGGAACCGGGCGGATTCGGCGGCGGTAACGGCTCGCTCGACGCGGTCCGGGTCGCAGGGGGCGTCGGTTTCGGTGGCGAGCTTGACGCCGCCGCCGAGGTCCGGGAAACCATAGAAGACTTCGCCCGCCGCCTGGCCCCAGCTCCAGATGAAGATCGGGAAGCGCTCATCGACGTAGTCGGCCGGGCAGTCGGCATCGAACCAGTGCAGCAACTGGCGGGTGACACGCAGCGGCGGCGCGGTCGACCCCAGGAGGCCTGGCAGCCAGGGGCCGACGGCGATGACGGCATCGCCGGGGCGATAGACGGCGCGGTCGGTCTCCACCCGCAGGCCGTGCCCATCGACACGCCAGCCGATCATCCGCTCGCCGGTGTGGATCCGGGCACCACGCTGTCGCGCCAGGCTCAGATGGGCAGCGACGCAGGCCTCCGGTCGCAGATAGCCGGCGTCGGGCTCGAAATAGCCGCGCTCGTCGCCGCGGAGCTGGAACTGCGGCCAGCGGGCGGCAATGGCCGCTGCGTCGAGGCGCTCGTGACCGATGCCGTGGGCCTGGGCGATGGCCACGGTCTGATCGAAAAAGCTGGCCTGACCGTGCATGGGACTGGCGCCATCGCCGCGCGCTAAAACCAGTCCGCCACAGGCGCGAAACAGCGATTCGCCCGATGCGGCCTCCAACTCGCGCCAGAGCTGGTGTGAGCGCTGCACCAGCGGCACGAATTCGGCCCCCTCGCCGACCGCCAGCCGGGTGATCCGGCTTTCGCCGTGGGTGGAGCCGTGGTGGTGTGGCGGGTCGAAGCGGTCGATCCCGATCACCTGCGCGCCCCGACCGGCGGCATGAAACACCGTCGCACTGCCGACCGCGCCGAGGCCAACGACGAGCAGGTCGGGGGTCAATGCGGGCATGGGTGGGCAGGCCGCGTGCGGGGGCCGGGTCAAGATAGCCGAGATGCGGCAGTCGCGCAGGGAACGCGTGCTCCGCTGGGTCAGCGCTGAGC
>JAWLAT010000040.1:0-39027 GCA_041395325.1 Lysobacterales bacterium | reverse complement strand
GGGTCTCGGGCCTCACCGTGGCCAGATTGGTCGGTGCTGCCGTTGTTCCTGACCCGTCCGCCCTCGCAAGCCAGTCTGGCGCGTCGCGTGGAGCACTTCCGGCGGCTGTTCGAGCGCATCGGTGCGATCGAGGAAGAAGACGAGCGTCAGGCGCTGGAAGCCCAGCTGACGGAGGCGATGAACCGGGCCTATCGACCGGCGGGCACGGCGCGGCAGCTGCTGGCGGTGCTGGCTGATCCCGATCGCAGTGCAGAGGTGCGGCGCATCAGCTGCCCGGTCACGCTGATCCATGGGGAGCGCGATCCGTTGGTCCGAATCGCCGCGGCAGAGCACATGGCCAGACTGCTGCCGCAGGCGCACTTCCAGCGCATTGAACGCTTTGCCCATCACCTGCCGACCTGGTCGATCCCCGTGCTGAACGATGCCATCGGCGCTCACCTGCAGCGCGCTGGCGCCTTGAACAGTCCTCACTGACCGAATCCGCTTCGGTTCCGACGTCAAAAGGCATCAGCGCACAACGCTGACCGACGATGGCCGACGCGGACGCGCCGTGCTTGCCCGTGTGGGTTCGATCTGTGATTGAAGGCCCTGCGCTTTCGGCGCGCTCCACCTCTTCGCTCTGCGAGCACCGTGGCAGCGTTCCGGCGATTTTTGACGCAGTGCAGCATGGGGCCGTAGACTCGCGCGCCAGTTGATCCGGGAGTGGGAGCAGGCAGATGCGCGTCGCAGTCGTCAGTGGGGGTATCGGGGGATTGGGTACCGAGATCTGTCGGTCCCTGGCACGCGCCGGGCGGCAGGTGGTCGCTGCCGATCTGGGTCATCGCCCTGAGCGGATCGAGGCCTTCCAGGCGGAACTGGCGGAGTTCAACGGTCAGGTGGTTTTTGAACCGCTGGATGTGGCCGACCCGGCCAGCTGCGAGGCACTGGCCCAGCGCGTCCACGAGCGCTTCGGCAGCGTCGATATTCTCGTCAACGCCGCCGGCATCACCCGCGACGCCAGCTTCCGCAAGATGGAGCGCGATCACTGGTCCGATGTGATGCGCATCAATCTCGATGGCGTCTACAACCTGACCCGTCCGGTGGTCGACGGCATGTGCGATCGCGGCTTCGGCCGCATCGTCAACATCTCCTCGGTCAACGGCCAGACCGGCCAGTTCGGCCAGACCAACTATTCGGCCGCCAAGGCCGGCATGCACGGATTCACGATGGCCTTGGCCCGCGAAGTGGCGCGCAAGGGCGTGACGGTCAACTCCGTCTCGCCGGGCTATTGCCGCACGCAGCTGGTGATGGCGGTGCCGGAGAAGGTGCGCGAGCAGATCGTCGCGCAGATTCCGGTGGGCCGGCTCGGCGAGCCCACCGAAATTGCGCGCACTGTGGAGTTTCTGTCGGCCGATGATGCCGGCTTCATCACCGGCGCCAACATTCCGGTCAATGGCGGCTACTTCATGAGTGCCTGATAGCGCTTGTGTTGGCTGGTCGGTGGCCACCCGCAGGGCTGTTCGCGGTCAGGATCCGCGCCAGTGGGGTGAATCGAGGTGGAGCCGGAACCAGGCCGCTGAAGCGCTGGGCTGAACCACCACTCTCCGCGCTCCGAACCCGATCGTCCCGATGATGTAAGGGTCTGCGCGCCCCGCATTGAATGGCACCCGGTCGGGGGGCGAGAGACACGATGAATCCCGCTGTGAGCGTTCGCGATCGCGAACGCTTGCGCTATTCTGGAGGATGTCTCCGGCGGGTTTTCACATGCGCGTTCGCTACAGCCTCGAATGGCTCGATGGCTCGCAGCCGCGGCGCGATCTGCCGCCCGGGCGCTATCGCATCGGGCGCGGCAACACCGTCGAGATCGCGCTGCAGGCGGCCGGCGTCTCTCGCGAACATGCCGAACTGGAGATCTGCCTCGATCGCGGACTGCGCATTCGCGACCTGGATTCGACCAACGGCACCATGGCCAATGGTGAGCGCATTGCAGACGGTGCCTTCTGTGGTGATGTGGATCTGGCCATCGGCAGTGCCCGCCTGCGTCTGCGTGAGCGCCTCGGTGGCCTGGATGAAGTCTGGGGCGGAGGGCCGGTGCAAGGCGATCCGCGCCCTGCAGAACCGGCCACCCCACCGGACCCCACGGCATCGGCTGACTTGCTGCACGAGTTGCGCGGCAGGGTGTCGCGCTGGCGCCCTTCGTCGGGTTGGGACGCGGCCTCGGTGACGGCCCTGCTTGGGGCCTGGGCCGAATTGCTGGAGATGCCGGATATGTGCATCCGCAGCGACGACGGGGTCGTCTGGGCCGCAGCAGGGTTGCCGACCCGGGCCACGGAACAGCTGGCTGAGGCCGGCGGACGGTTTCTCTACAGTGGGCCGTTGACTTCATCAGCCGCCCGAGCCTTGGCCAGCATCGGGACGGACTTGCTGCTGTTCCTGCCGGGTTTGCAGACCGCACCCGATCCCAATGGCGATATCCCCGCGCCCGAGAGCTGGCCGGGCCTGCCCAGTGCTTCGCCGGCCGTGCGCCGAGTGCTGTCCGAACTGGAGCGAGCCGCACGCGGCCAGATTCCGATTCTGTTGCATGGGGAGACGGGCGTCGGCAAGGAACGCGTGGCGCGTTGGCTGCACCGCTGCTCCAGCCGAGCTCATGGCCCTTTCCTGGCCCTGAATTGCGCGGCGCTGCCGCAGGAATTGATCGAGGCAGAGCTGTTCGGCGTTGAGAAGGGAGCGGCGACCGGCGTTGCCGAACGGCCGGGTCTGATTGAGCAGGCCGACGGTGGAACGCTGTTCCTGGACGAGATCGGCGATATGGCCGCAGCCACTCAGGTGCGATTGTTGCGGGTACTGGAGGACGGCCAGTGTGTGCGGGTCGGCGGTCGGCAGGCACGACAGGTGGATGTGCGCTGGCTGGCAGCGACGCATCGTCACCTCGAGGCTGAGGTCGGTGCAGAGCGCTTTCGGCTCGATCTCTATCATCGCCTGGCGGGCTTCAGCGCCACGCTGCCGTCCTTGCGTGAGCGGCAGGAGGATCTGATTCCACTGGCGCTGGAGATCTTCGGGCAGGCGTTGCAGACCGCGGGGCGTCGCAGCCCGGGTCTGACCACGGCGGCCGTGCTGGCACTCTTGCGACATCCTTGGCCGGGCAACGTGCGAGAACTGCGACAGGCCATCGAGCGTGCCGTCAGCGTGCTCGATGACGCCGAAGCGCTGGACATCGGGCATCTGCCCGAGTCCCTGCGGGGACCGTTGGAACAACCCGCTTCGCTGCGCCTGGACGCGGCCGTCGAACGGGCTGAGCGCGCCGCCTTGTGCACCGCGCTGGCGCTCACCGGCGGTCAACACGACGCGGCCTGGCCCCTGCTGGGGATCGGCAAGACCAGTTTCTACAAGAAGCTCAAGGCCTACGGTCTGGGTCGAGTCGAGGGTCTCGCCGAGGACGAGGAATGATCGATCCAGAGGCGACCCCGCCAATCCAGGACACTGATCTGGTGGCGTTGACCCGAATGATGGCTGCGGCGGGCGACGATATCGATGCCGAGGTGCCGCCGGGCACGCGAATTGGTCGCTATCGGGTCGAGGGGCTGCTCGGCCGCGGTGGTATGGGCCAGGTCCTGCTGGCCGAGCAGACTGAGCCGATGCGTCGGATGGTGGCACTGAAACTGGTGGCCCACGCGCATCAGGATCGTGCGACCAAGGCGCGTTTCCAGATTGAGCGCCAGGCGCTGGCGCGCATGGCGCACCCGGGCATCGCGCAGATCTTCGACGCCGGCAGCACACCGGATGGGAACGCCTGGTTCGCGATGGAACATGTCGACGGGCGGCGGCTCGACGTCTGGTGGCGCGCGCCGCAGCGATCCCTGGACGAGCGGCTGCGCCTTTTTCACGATCTGTGCCGGGCGGTCGGGCATGCCCATCGACGGGGCGTGGTGCACTGTGATCTGAAGCCAGCCAACGTGCTGGTCACCGAGGTGGATGGCCAGTCCCTGCCGAAGATCATCGATTTCGGGATTGCCCGGGCCACCGGACTGGATCAGCCCGGCCAGGCCGGGGGAACTCCAAACTACATCAGCCCGGAGCAGGCGGGCGGCAGCGAACTCGATCCCCGCAGCGATGTTTTCGCGCTGGCTGCGATGTTGCGCGAGCTGCTGTCCGGTCAGCGGCTGCGCCCCTGGGTTGACGATACCTCGCTGAGTACGGCGCAGATCTTCGCCCGCATCGCGGCCGAATCCGCTGTGGACGCGGTCCCGCCATTGGATCTGCCACTGCCACGATCACGATCGCACGAACTTGATGCGATCCTGCGTCGCGCGCTGGCGAGCGATCCAGCCGAGCGCTACGAAGATGCGCACGCGCTGGCTGATGATTTGCAGCGCTGGCTGAGCCATCAGCCGGTACAGGCACTGCCGGCGACACTGGCGTATCGGTGGCGTTGTGCGCTGCGCAGACACCGGTTGGCGGCCGCGGTGGTGGCGTTGGTTCTGCTGCTGGTACTGGGTTTCAGTTGGCAGCTGCATGCTCAGTACCGACAGACGCAGACCGAACGTGACACGGCCGAGCAGATGGTGGCCGTGCTGCTGGATACCTTCACCGCCGCCGATCCGGTCGAATTTCCCGGCGGCAGTGTCAGCGCGCGCGCGTTGCTCTCAGGCGCGGCCGAGCGCATTCAGCGCCGTAACCTGACACCGCAGACGCGGGTTCGCGTTCTCTCCGCGCTGGGTGGGGTGCAACAGAACCTGGAGCTCTACGACGACGCCCGGCAGAGCATTCAGCTGGCTCTGCAGGACGCGGAGAATGTGCCCGAGGCACAACGCGACGCGTTGGAGCTGCTGTTGAGTCGGATCGACATGGACGCCGGCGAATTCGATCGTGCCAACGAAGCCTTGCAGGTGCTGCTGCAACGGCATGGCGACTTGCGCGATGCCCTCTGGCTGGAAGCTGAGTTGCAGCGCGCCGATCTGGCCTTGCTGCAGGGTGATCCGGCGCTGGCAGGCCAGTTGCTGGAATCGACCCGGCTGCCGGCACGGCAAAGCGACCGGCCCGATCTGCGCCGCGATTGGCATCTGCAGCAGGCCAGACTCGCCACCGAGCTGGGCGACAACGCGGCTGCGTTGGAGGACTACCGCGCGGCACTGAGCGAATCCGAGCGGCTCTGGGGTGCCGAGGACCTGCGCACGCTCACCGTGCTCAACGATCTGGCGGTGGTGACCAGTCGGGCCGGCCAACACGAACAGGCCATCGAGCTGCTGCAGCGCGTGGCGACCCTGACCGAAGCGGCCTGGGGCAGCGACAGCGCTGGCCTGGCCACGGTCTACGGCAACATCGGTGCGACCTGGATGCGGGCCAATCGTCCGGATGAGGCCGAGCACTGGCACCGGCGAGCGGCAAACATTTTCGAAAAGCGCCTGGGTGAGGTCTCGCTGCACACCGGGACCGAGTACAACAATCTGGCGGCGGCACTGGAAGCGCAGGGACGAGCCACCGAAGCGCTGCCCTGGTTTGACCGGGCGCTGGACAGCCTGAGCCAGGCGCTGGGTGCCGACCACCCGCGCGTGGGGGTCACCCTGCACAATCAGGCCAAGGCGCGCCTGGCCCTGGGCGAGGTGGATCAGGCGGAAGCCTTGCTGGCCCGCAGCGGTGACATCCTGTGCCCGATCCTGGGCGAGGATCATCCTCGCTGGCAGGTCTGGCGCGTCACCCACGCCCAGGCCGATCTGCAGGCTGGCCGGGTGGCGGATGCCCTGGCGGCGCTGTCTGAATTGCTGCCCGCGCTGGAGCAATCGCTGGGTCCGGAGCAGCGCGACAGCCGGCGGGCCCGGCGCCTGCTGGCCTGGGCGCAGGCCGCACAGGGTGACTGCGAACAGTCGCGGTTGACGCTGGCGCCGTTGGGCGATGCGGATCGCAGGTCTGTTCAGACCTGGATCGACGCCCTCTGCGGGTCCTGACGACGTCACTCTATCCGCTTAGGCAGGCCATGGCGTGTTGTGGCAAAGCTGCGTAGGCTGCGCGCGTTTTCCTACCGAGTCGCTGCCATGAAATCGATCCGACGACGCTGGATGGCGCTGGCCTGTGCACTGAGTTTGTCCGCCTGTGGCGGAGACCGTGCCGCCGACACCGACGTGCTGGCATTCGTGCCTGCCGATACGCCCTATCTGATGGCCAATCGCATCGGCACATCCAGGGCGCTGCACGAAGCCTGGAGCAAGGCATTCGGGGGCAACAGTCGCCGCAGCTATCAGCAGATGGCCGATGGGCCGCTGCCGGATTTTCTCGACGAGGACACCGAGCAATGGCTGCGGGTGATCCTTCCCGAACTGGGCGAGATGGGCAGTGGGGTGGAAGCGCTGGAGGCCATGGGTTTCGATTCCGCAGCCCGCTACGCGATCTACGGCTACGGTCTCATGCCCGTCTATCGGATGGAGGTTGCTCATCCAGAACGCTTCGCGCAGGTGGTCGAGCGGATCGAAAGCAAGGCAGGCAAGCCGTTGCCGCGCCGCACCATTGGCGAGGCGGCGCTGTATCAGTTGCCCGCCAGCCAGGCGGATGTGCTCTTTGGCATCGTCGGCGGTCATCTGCTGACCACGTTGGCGCCGCCGCAGCAGGATGAGGCCACCTGGGCGGCGCAGTTGGGCCTGCAGCGGCCGCAGCGCTCGTTGCTCGACACCAATGCCTTGGCGAAACTGGACCAGGAGCAGGGCTACTCCGGTCATTTCAGCGGTTATGTGGATACGCTGGCGCTGTTTGACCGCCTGACACGTTCAGCCAGGGACCGTCAGTTGTTGGCTGACATCGGCCTGGACGTGCCGGAGCTCGATGAGGCCTGTGCGACCGAGATTCGCGCGCTGGTGGCCCACTTTCCGCGCCTGGTCGCCGGCAGCACCGCATTTGAGACCAAGTCAGCGACGGTGGTCGGTGAGTGGCAGACCTCGCCCGAACTGGCCGCTCAATTGCGTGGGCTGGCGACCCCCATGCCAGGCGCTGCTGGCGATCCTGCCCCCTTCCGCTTCGCCATGGCGGTGAATCCGCCGGCCGCGCTGCGCCTGGCTGCCTCGATGGCCTCGGCGGTGATCGACCAGCCGTTCGCCTGCGAGCATCTGGCCGCGATCAATGACAGCGCCGCGCAGGTCAAGGCCCAGGCGGAGAGTCCGGCGATGGCCATGTCCGCCTCGGTCAAGGCCTTCAGCCTGGGCCTGACGGACCTGCAACTGGACGCCAGCAACAAGCCGGTTGGCCTGTCTGGATTCCTGGCGGTCGGGTCGGGTTCGCCGATGATGTTGTGGAGCCTGGCGCAGCAGGCGCGATCTGAGCTGGCGCAGGTCAGCCTGCCTGCCGATGGTCAAGTCGTGCCGTTGCCAGACGGGCTGGTGCCGGGGCCATTGCCGTTGGCGCTGAAGGCGCGCATGAACGACCGCATGATTGCGGTGGCAACGCGGAACCTCAGTGATGACCAGTTCATCGCAGGCAGCGATGTTCCCGCCGACAGCGATGGAACCTTCCTGCGCTACGGCTTGAGCGGCAGCGGTTTCGCCTTGATGTCCCGCGTACTACCCGCGCCGCCCGATGAGATGGACCCGCAGCAGGCGCAGGAGCTGAACGATGCTCGCGAGATGATGCGGACCATGGGCGAGGCGATCGACGACATCGACGTACAGCTTCGCTTCGGCGATGAGGGCATCGAGTACGTCCAGTCGATGCGCCTGAACTGACCATGGTCTCGATCAGGGAGTCAGCTGGCGTCGGCGACGGTGCCACGCCACTGAATCTGATAGGGCAGGGTGTGCATGTGGCCTTCGCTGCTGCCGCCGATCAGGTCGATCAGTTCCAGTGTCGCCGTGCGGGCCATGTCCTGGGTCGGTTGCCGGATGGTGGTCAGTGGTGGATTGAGTTGCCGCGACAACGGGCTGTCGTCAAAGCCGCAGACACTCAGTGCCTCCGGGACCCGAATGCCGCGCTCCCAGGCCACCCGCAGCACGGCCGCCGCCATGTCGTCGTTGGCGGCGACGATGGCGGTGGGAGGCGGCGACTGGTCGAGCAGTTGTCGTGCCGCCGGGAGCGCTGATTCGAAACTGAAATCGGCCTGGGCAACGCGCTGTGCGGGCAACGCCAGACCGGCTTGGGCCAGGGCGTTCAGCACGCCGGTCCGACGCCAGTGACTGGCACCATGTTCCGGCGGGCCGTCCAGGTAGCCGATGTGCCGATGGCCGCGCTCGATCAGCGCCTGGACCAGTTCGTGGACGGCCGCGGTGTCGTCCATGCGGGCGCCAATGTCTTCGTGGCCGTCGGGACTGGCCAGCCACGGCGACAGCGACGCATAGCGCTGATTGGTGGACATCAACAGCGCATGCAGGTCTGCATCGTCGGTCAACGGCGGGGTCAACAGCAGGCCATCGGGTCGAGCCCGGCCGAGTGCATCCTGCAGGCGGGCCGCCGTGCCCATTGAGGCGCTTTGTGGGCGGCTGCGTGCGTCCAGCGGGCACAGCATCATGGCGTAGTGGCGCTCGGCGCAGGCGGCCAGCATGCCTTTCTGCACATCCATCAGATAGCTGGCGGCGGCGTCTCCGTAAACCAGGGCCAACAGAAAGGAGCGCTGGCCGGCCAGCGATCGGGCATAGGGGTCGGGCCTGTAGCCCAACTCGGCGATCGCGGCCCGGACACGGTCCCGAGTGGGCTCCCGCACGCCCGCCTCGGCATTGATCACGCGCGAGACGGTCTTGATGGAGACCCCGGCCAGTCGGGCAACGTCTTCGATTCGGGCCACAGATTCAGCTCGCGTCCAGGTCGACTCGATTCTGCCAGAGCCACGCCGACGGCGCGCGCCGGCCGGGTCCTGAACGGGGCCTCGCTCGTGCTGCAGTGCGCGTTGACAACGCTGTCATGATATCGCACCCTGCGCGGATCAAGGTTGTCGTGTGGGCAGCCGGGAGTTTGACTAGCGATGCTGCCGTCGCCCGACGCCGCCACGGCCCGATACTGCCTCGTCGCTGATCTGGGTGGCACCAACGCCCGCTTCGCGCTGGTTGACTGCAAGCGACTGGCGCGCGAGGGCATGGGTGCGCCGCTGGATTGTCTGCAGACGCTGGAGGTGCGCGAGCACCGTTCACTGGGCGATGCGCTGGATCATTATCTGGCGCGCTGGGCCGACGGCCGCAGGCCTGAACTGGCGGTGCTGGCCGTGGCCAGTGCACTGCGTGGTGATGAGGTGCGCTTCACCAACAACGGCTGGAGCTTCTCGATCAGTGCGCTGCAGCGGCGGCTGGGCCTGCAGGCGCTGCGGGTGATCAATGACTTCGCCGCAATCGCCTGGGCCGTTCCCGAGTTGCGCGCGGAAGACGTCCGCGCCATTGGGCCGGTGCCACTGGGCGGTGGTCACGCGGATGCGCCGCGCATCGTGCTCGGTCCGGGGACCGGTCTGGGCTTGGCCGCTGTGCATTGCAGTGACGGCAAGGTCAATGTGATCGAAACCGAAGGTGGCCACATTGGCTTCGCCCCGCAGACCGAGGCCGAGGTGGCCATTCTGCGCCGGCTGTTGCCGCGTTTCGGACGCGTTTCCTACGAGCGTCTGCTGTGCGGCGAAGGTCTGGTGAATCTGTATGGCGCGTGCCGTGCCGAAGCGGGATTGCCGGAGGATCGGCTGGAACCGCCCGAAGTGTCGGCGCGAGCCCAGGCGGGCGAGGCGGTGGCGCTGACCGCGGTCGAGCACTTCTGCACCTTGTTGGGCGGCTTTGCCGGCGATGCTGCGCTGTTGCACGGTGCCTGGGGTGGCGTGTACCTGGCAGGCGGGCTGTTGCCACACCTGTTGACCGAGTCGAGGCTGCCCCTGTTGCGTCAGCGCTTCGAGGACAAGGGGCGCTTTTCGGCACTGCTGCAAGCGACTCCATTGCTGCAGATTACCCGCCCGCATGTGGGCAAACTGGGGGCGGCTGCACTGGCGCTGCGGGAGTTCGCGCCAGGCCAGCCACAGGACTGAGCACACGCCGGGATACCGGCAGTATTGAGGACACGATGGCCAAACCTGCGTTTCTGTTGTTCGGTGCCACTGGCGACCTCGCTCGCCGCATGCTCTGGCCTTCGCTGTTTCATCTGCACGCTGAAGGGTTGCTGCCCGATGGACTGATGCTGATTGGCAGTTCGCGCAGCGACTACGACGATGCAGCCTTCGCCGCCTTCCTGACCGAAGCGCTGGAGGCCTTTGGGCATCAGGAACTGCGTGGGCAAGGCGCCATGGCGAGCTTCCTGGCGCGGGTTCGCTATGTCAGCGTCAATGTGCATGAGGCATCGGCCTACGGGCCATTGGCCGAGTTGCTGCAGTCACTCGAGGTTGATCCGCTGCTCTGCTATCTGTCGGTAGCGCCCGGCCTGTACAAGCCGATCTGCAGTCATCTGGCCGGTATCGGCGCGGTTCGCCCCAGTACTCGATTGATGCTGGAGAAACCGATCGGTCATGACTTCGACAGCTGTCGCGAGATCTGCGACGCAGTCGGCTCGATTTTCGATGAGTCGCAGGTCTACCGGGTCGATCACTATCTCGGCAAGGAGACCGTGCAGAACCTGTTGGCACTGCGTTTTGCCAACAGCCTGTTCGAACCCATCTGGGGTGCCCACGCCATCGATCATGTGCAGATCACCGTGGCCGAGACTGTGGGCGTCGAAGGCCGCTGGTCCTACTACGACGATGCCGGCGCGCTGCGCGACATGGTGCAGAACCACATTCTGCAGACCCTGGCACTGGTGGCCATGGAACCGCCCTCGGACTTCGAGGCATCGGCCGTACGCAACGAGAAGGTCAAGGTGTTGCAGAGCTTGCGGCCGATCAATGCGCACAGTGCGCGACAGCACACGGTGACCGGGCAGTACGTCGCCGGGGTGTCCGGTTATGCCAGCGTGCCCGGCTATCTGCAGGAAGCGGGTGCGGTGCAGGGCAGTCGCACCGAAACCTATGTGGCGGTGGCGGCCCACATCGACAACTGGCGCTGGAAGGGCGTGCCCTTCTTCCTGCGCACCGGCAAGCGCCTGGAGCGTCGCAGCACCGAGATCATGGTCCAGTTCCGCGATGTGCCCCACAACATCTTCGGCGACAGCCAGGCCGGGATGGACGCCAACCGGCTGCACATCCGCCTGCAACCGGAAGAGACCATTACGCTGCAGCTGATGAGCAAGCGTCCTGGCCTGTCCGGCATCCAGCTCAAGCCGGTGGCCCTGAACCTGTCGCTGACCGAAGCCTTCGACAGCGAGCGTCGCCGCATCGCCTACGAGCGCCTGCTGCTGGACGCCTTCTGCGGCAATTCAACGTTGTTCGTGCGCCGCGACGAACTGGAAGCGGCGTGGCGCTGGATCGATGGCATTCACGCCGCCTGGGATGAGATCGGCCTGGAACCCAAGGCCTATCCCGCCGGCACCCCTGGACCGGTCGCTGCCGATCGCATGCTGGAGGCCTTCGGAGCGCAGTGGCATGACTGAGCCAGGGCTGAGGGCCGATGGGGCAGGGCTGAGAGCGGGTGCTCGCCTGACCCTTTGTCCAAGGCTGGAATCCCGATCATGACACCGGTGCTGCGTACTCATCCCGATCGTCAGCGTCTGTGCGCGGCGGTGCTGGGGGTCATGCACGACACCATCACCGGCGCGCTGGCCAGTCGCGGCGAGGCACTGGTGGGTCTGTCCGGCGGGTCGACGCCGATTCCGGTCTATCGGGCCCTGGCCAGTGCGCAGCTGCCGTGGGATCGCGTGCGCTTTCTGGTGATCGACGAGCGTTTCGTGAGTACCGACGAGGCGGACAGCAACGAAGGGCAGCTGCGCCGCGCGCTGGCGCCGGTGGGGCCGACATTGCAGCTGATTGGCTTGCGCGGCGAGGCGGAGGAACCGGTCGCCGCGGCTGCCGCTGCCAACGCGGTCGTCGCAGCACTGCCACGTCCCGATCTGCTGCTGTTGGGCATGGGCGAAGATGGCCACATCGCCTCGCTGTTTCCACAAGGTCGTGGCTGTGACGCGGCCAGGGCTCCCGATCAAGCTTTGCGCGTCATGGCGACCTGTCCCGAACCCTTGCCGGCTGGCGCGCCGCACCCTCGGCTGACGCTGACCCTGTCGGCCATTGCCGGAGCCCGACAGTGCCTGTTGCTGATGACCGGTGCAGCCAAGCGGGCCGTCTATGATCGAGCAGCGTCCGACCCGGCCTTGCCTGTCGGTGATCTGATGCGCGCCGGCATGCCGCCCCTGCAGGTTCACTGGAGTCCCTGAAGCTATGAGTACGCTTCATCCCGTCGTGGCCGAGGTGACGGCGGCCATCGTCGAGCGCAGCCGCGAGCTGCGGCACGACTATCTGCAGCGCATGGCCGCTGCGCGACCCGATGGGGCGGCGCGCGGTCGGCTCTCCTGCGCCAACCTGGCCCACGTGATGGCCGCGGCCGGCGAGGACAAGTCGCCGCTGCAGGCTCTGGCCGTGCCCAACATCGGCATCGTCAGCGCCTACAACGACATGCTCAGCGCGCATCAACCGCTGGAGAACTATCCGGCGATCCTGCGGATGGCGGCGCGCAAGTTCCGCGCCACGGCGCAGATGGCCGGTGGCGTACCGGCCATGTGCGACGGCGTGACTCAGGGTCAGCCCGGCATGGAGCTGAGCCTGTTCTCCCGCGACGTGATTGCGATGGCCACCGCCGTGGCACTGACCCACGATGCCTTCGACGCCGCGTTGCTGCTGGGCGTTTGCGACAAGATCGTTCCCGGGCTGTTCATTGGCGCCGCCAGCTTTGGCCATCTGCCCACCTTGTTCGTGCCGGCCGGCCCGATGCCGTCCGGTCTGCCCAACAAGGAGAAGGCGGCGATTCGCCAGCGCTACGCCGAAGGCCGGGCCACGCGCTCGGAACTGCTCGCGGCCGAGGCGGCGTCCTATCACAGCGCCGGCACCTGCACCTTCTACGGCACCGCCAACTCCAATCAGCTGTTGATGGAGGCGATGGGCCTGCATGTACCTGGCGCCGCCTTCGTGCCACCTGGCAGCCCGCTGCGGCTGGCGCTGACCGAGGCCGCGGTGCAGCGGGTGCTGGAATCCAGCGCCATTCGCGACGGCTATCGTCCTTTCGCCGAGATCATCGACGAGCGCAGCATCGTCAACGCGGTCGTCGCGCTGATGGCCAGTGGCGGCTCCACCAATCACACGCTGCACCTCATTGCGATGGCCCGCGCGGTCGGGTTGCTGTTGAACTGGGATGACATGGCGCGCCTGTCGGCGGTGACGCCCCTGCTGGCCAGGATCTATCCCAACGGCAGTGCCGATGTGAATCACTTCCACGCCGCCGGCGGCGTCGCCTTCCTGTTGCGTGAGTTGCTGCAGGGTGGGTTGCTGCATGCCGATGCACGAACCGTCTGGGCCGACGACCTGCTCAGTCAGGCGCGCGAACCGCTGTTGATCGATGGGCAATTGCAGTGGCGCGAGGCGCCGGCCGAATCGGCCGATGAATCGGTCCTGCGGCCCTTGCAGCGACCCTTCTCCGCCAGTGGCGGCCTGAAACTGCTGCGCGGCAATCTGGGCGAGGGTGTGATCAAGGTCAGTGCCGTCGATCCGGACCACTGGCATATCCGCGCGCCGGCGCGGGTGTTCGACAGTCAGGAAGCGCTGGGCCGGGCCTTCCGCGAGGGGCAATTGGAGGGCGATCTGGTGGCGGTGGTGCGCTTCCAGGGGCCGGCGGTCAATGGCATGCCGGAGTTGCACGGCCTGACCCCGGTGCTGGCCAGTCTGCAGGATCGAGGCCAACGAGTGGCCCTGGTCACCGATGGCCGCATGTCGGGTGCCTCGGGCAAGGTGCCGGCCGCCATCCATGTCAGTCCAGCGGCCGACGGTGGTGGCGCCCTGGCGCGTGTCCGTGATGGCGACCTGATCGAACTGGATGCCGAACACGGACGCCTGCAACTGGAGGTGTCGGCCGAGGAACTCGCCAGTCGGCCGCTGGCCGTGCATGATGATTCGGTGGCCAGCCACGGCCTGGGCCGGGAGCTGTTCGCCGCCTTCCGCCGTCAGGTCGGACCGGCATCGGCCGGCGCCAGCGTGCTGTATTGAACAGGAGAGAAGCATGAGCTCAGGGAAGGGCAGCGTCGCGTCGATGCTGGCATTGACACCGGTGGTACCGGTGCTGACGATCGACCGCGTCGAGCACGCAGTGCCGCTGGCCGAATGTCTACAGCGGGCCGGTGTGCCGCTGCTGGAGATTACCCTGCGCACCGAAGCTGCCCTGCCGGCCATCGAGCAGATCGCGGCGCGCTGCCCAGGCGTGGTGGTCGCTGCCGGCACGGTGACCACGCCGGCGCAACTGCGCAGCGTGGCCGACGCCGGCGCGCAACTGGCCATTTCCCCTGGCGCCACGCCGGTGTTGTACGAAGCCGCGCAACAGGTCGGGTTGCCGTTCTTGCCCGGTGTGGCGACGGCGAGCGAGCTGATGGCCGGTCTGGCAGCGGGCCTGAGCCACTTCAAGCTCTTTCCGGCCTCGGTCGTTGGCGGCTTGGCCTGGCTGCGCGCGATGGGCGGCCCCTTTGCCGAGGCGGCCTTCTGTCCCACGGGTGGTATCAGCCGCGCAGAGGTGCCCGACTATCTGGCCGAGCCGAACGTGCGCTGTGTCGGCGCGTCCTGGCTGGCCTCGCGTAGTCAGATCAGTCAGGCCGACTGGTCGGGCATCGAGGCATCAGCCAAGGCCTGTGTCGGCGCATTGGTCGGGAAATGAGCTGTAGCGGCTCGCGCTGCAGATAGGCTTCCGAGTTGGGGCTAATTGAGAACTTCGTCACATTAGAGCTCAAGTTGGCAGTGAGAGATCTGCAGCCATCGAGGCAGATCCATGGGTGTAGACCTGTGGAGACAGCCCAATGCGCCAAGCCAAGCACGCCATGACCCGACTGCACGCCTGTCTCAGCCGCGAGCAGGGCAACGACGAAAGCGTGGCCGCTTCGATGCAGCGTATTGCCGGTGCGCTGTCCGAATTGCGGGCCTGGGGGTTGCATCTGGGCTGGCAACCGGACAGCTTCGATTCGCCCGCTCGCATCGACTGGTTTCGGCAGGACGGTCATGAGGTACAGCTCACCCTGCTGCTCGACGGCATGCTCGATCAGGACGAAGCGCAGCGCCTGCTGAGCCTGGCCGCACGGGAATGTGGCTGGACGCTGCTCGATGGGCAGGTGGCCATGTTGAGGGGGGTACGCACACCCATGCGGACGCCGCTGTGGCAGGACGCCGCGCGCTGATCGCAGCGGTCTGAGCAACCCGCTATCCTCGGGGCATGGCTGCCCTGATCGTCTTCACCACCGTGCCCGCCGAGCAGGCCCAGCGCCTGGCCACGGCACTGCTCGAGCAGCATCTGGTCGCCTGCGTCAATGTGCTGCCGGGCGTTCGCTCGCTCTACCACTGGGAAGGGCGCATTGAGTCGACAGAGGAAAGCCTGCTGTTGCTCAAGTGCAGCAACGACGGCTATCCCCAGCTGCAGAGCGCGTTGCAGGCGCTGCATCCCTATGAAGTGCCGGAGATCATCGCGGTGCCGATCAGCGCCGGTTTGCCGGCCTATCTGAACTGGGTCGAGCAGAATTGCCGGGGCGGGGAACCAATCGGTGCCGCGTCGGTCTGAGGCGCATCCGTCGACGAGGACCCATCGCATGCGGCAATGGACGCTGATCATCACCCTGATTTCCCTGGTTGCCATCGGCATTGCGCCCTTTGCCCGCGCCGACGACACCCTGCACGGGTTCAGTACGACGGCGGCGCTGGGCGACGATGTACCGCTGCCAGAGGAAGAGGCCTTCGCCGTCGAGGCCGTGGCGCTGGATGAAGGTCAGATCCTGGTCCGCTTCACCATGCCGGATGGCTACTACCTGTACCGGGATCGGGCGCGTTTCCTGCTGGAAGGGGAAGACCAGGCCGAGGCGGTCGTCGAATGGCCGCAGGCGGTGGCCCATCACGACGAACACTTCGGTGCTGTGGCGGTGTTCTACGGCCAGATCGAAGTGCCGCTGAGCTTCACCCATCGCGCCGACGAGAGTGCACCGAAGTCATTGCTGGTGAGGCTGCAAGGTTGCAAGGAGAACAGCGTCTGCTATCCGCCGATGCAGCGGAAATTCACCCTCTGATCGGTCCTGCGGCAGCAGGCTCAAACCGGCGTCGGAGGGCTGAAGCGATGCCGCTGCTGGCCAATCCTTGCGCCTGAGCGGCTATCCTCGCGCCGGTCGATCGTGCGCCTGCGATCCATCCGGAGCTTGAGGGAGTCCACGCATGCGTTCTGGCACGATCATCGTCGTTCTCGCCGCGGTGGCAGGCATGGCCGGCTTTCTGCTCGGCGGCTGGTTGTCGATGAAGCCCAGCGACACCTTGCGCGAGGGAATGCGCTACGAGGACATGCAGCTGCCCGATCTGGAGGGCCGTTCGCGCAGCCTGTCAGAATTTGACGGCAAGGTCCGGCTGGTCAATTTCTGGGCCACCTGGTGTCCCCCCTGCGTGCGCGAGTTGCCGATGCTGGGCCAGCTCCAGTACCGCCTGCGGGAACGGGGCCTGGTGATCATCGGGATCTCCGATGAATCCGCCGAACAGGTCCGACCCTTCGTCAAGCGCTATGCCGCCGAGTTCCTGCACCTGCTCGATCACTCCGGTACCAATCCCAGCCAACGCTACGGCAATCTGCGTTCGGTGCTGCCCTACACGGTGCTGATTGACGCCGAGGGCGAGATCGTCTGGCGTCACAGCGGCATGTTGGTCGAACAGGATCTGTTGCAACGGCTGGAGCCGCTGCTGCAATCGCCGTGAATACCCGAACCCGACGCACACGCAGCCGACCACCGCGCGTCCAGCCGGCGGCCCGGCCGGCGCGTCGCAGCGGCGAGTTGGACGATTTCCTGGCTGCCCGCCTGCACGAATTCGATCGTCGCAGCGGTGTGCCCTTGCCGGGCGAGTTGCGCGAACAGCTGACTGAACTGGCACTGGTCAGCGATTTTGCCTGGGAGGTGCTTTGCGGCGAGCCCGCATTGCTGGGTGTCGATCCAAGCCGGGCGCGACGCGTTCCACCGGGACGCAGCGAATCCGAGTTGCGGGTCTCCCTGCGCCAGTGGCGGCGACGCGAGGCACTTCGGCTGATCGCCCTGGATGTGGTCCGCGGCGCCAGCGTCGACCGGGTGATGGCGGCCACCAGCCGGGTGGCCGAGCGCGGGCTGGCCGCTGCATTGGCCTGCGCCGGTCAGGAGCTGGAGCAACGCCACGGCTTGCCGCGCAATGCTGCGGGCGAGATCCAGCCACTGGCCTGCATTGCCATGGGCAAGCTCGGTGGTGCGGAGCTGAACTTCTCCAGTGACATCGACCTGATCTTCGCCTTTCCCGAAGGCGGCGAGAGCGACGGACCGCGGGCGCTGGACAACGAGGACTACTTCGCCCGCCAGGTGCAGCGCGCCACCACCTTGCTGAGCGAAGTGAACGAGCATGGCTACTGCTTCCGTGTCGATCTGCGCCTGCGTCCATTCGGATCGGCGGGGCGGTTGGCGCTGTCCTTCGACGCGATGGAGCAGTACTACCAGCGCGAAGGACGGGACTGGGAACGCTTTGCCTGGATTCGCGCGCGGCCGCTGATGCCAGCCGTGGCCGCCGGTGAAGATCTGCTCAGTCGCCTGCAGCCCTTCGTTTATCGCCGCTACCTTGATTTTGCGGCTTTCGATGGACTGCGCGAGCTGAAGGCGCGGATGGATCAGGAAGTCATTCGACGCGAGTGGGTCGATGACCTCAAACGCGGCCCCGGCGGCATTCGGGAGCTGGAGTTCCTGGTGCAGTTGCCGCAGTTGATCCGCGGTGGCCGGCTGCCCGATTTGCGCTTGACCGGCATCCTGCCGGCGTTGGCCTGCCAGTTGCGCCATGGCCTGATTGGCCGAGCCGAGGCCCAATGGTTGGCCAGTGCCTATCGTTTCCTGCGGCTGGTGGAGAACCGGGTGCAGATGCTCGACGATCAGCAGACGCACCGCTTGCCTACCGAGGCGCTGAAGCGCGAGCGGTTGGCCATAGGTCTGGGCTTTGCAGACTGGCCGGCATTGCTGGCCGAGATCGATGGCCTGCGTGAGCGCATCAGCCAGGCCTATGGCGCCGTACTCGGTCCGGTTTCGCCGCCGCAACCCCGGTCCGCTGCGGCTGATGCTCCGGGGCTGTGGGAGCAGGCACAGGCACTGGAAGGCGATAGTGCCGTTGGGGCAATGGCGGTGCTGCGCCACTTCCAGAGCATTCCCGCCGTGCAGATGATGAGCGCTCGCGGCCGGGCGCGACTGGACCGGGTGATGCCGCTGGTCCTGTCGGCCATCCAGGCGCACAGCGAGGCATCGGGTTGCAATGCGGAAACGCTGCTGCAGCGCTGGCTGTCGGTGCTCAATGCGATCCTGCGCCGAACCAGCTATCTGGCGCTGCTGACCGAGCGTCCGGGACTGGTGGAGGAAGCGACGCGTCTGCTGGGGCAGAGTGCATGGATGGCGCAGCTGCTGGCCGCCGCACCGGTGCTGCTGGACGAGCTGCTGGACGCGCGTCGACGCAACAGTGTGCCGCGCCGGGAGGACTACGAGAGCTTGTTGCGCGCCGAACTGGACCACGTCGAACGTGATCTGGAGCAGCAGGTCGAGGTATTGCGACGGTTGCAGCAGGGCGAAATGCTGCGACTGGCCTACGGCTTTCTCGAAGGGCACCTGGATGCGGTCAGCACGGCTGCCAGTCTGGCCGACCTGGCCGATGTGCTGCTGACCGAGGCACTGGACATGGCGCTGAGCGAGATGCAGCGTCAGTTCGGCTGTCTGCCGGGCACGTCGGTGGAGCGTCCCGGCATGGTGGTGATCGGCTACGGCAGTCTTGGCGGCCGGGAGCTGAACTTTGCCTCGGATCTGGATCTGGTTTGCCTTTATGACGAAGCGCTGGTGGGGGCCGAAAGCGATGGCCCGCGCCAGCTCGATCACCACCGCTATTTCGTCCGGACCGTGCAGCGACTGGTGCATCTGTTGACCGCGCAAACGCCGCTGGGTCCGCTCTACGAGATCGACATGCGGCTGCGGCCAAACGGCAGCAAGGGTCTGCTCATCGTCGGCCATGAGGCCTTCGAACGCTATCAGCGCAGCGAAGCCTGGACCTGGGAGCAGCAGGCGCTGGTGCGCGCGCGGGCCGTCGCCGGTGACCGGCGCATGGCGGCCCGCTTCGAGCGCATCCGCGGCGAGATCCTGGCGCAGCGACGCGTGGCCGCGGATCTGGCCAACGAGGTCGGCTCGATGCGCACCCGCATGCGGGCCGAGCTGGATCGTAGCGATGCTGAGCACTTTGATCTGAAGCAGGGTGACGGTGGGCTGGTCGACATCGAGTTCGAATTGCAGCAAGGCGTCCTGCAACTGGCCGCCGATTGCCCGCGGCGACCGCGCTGGCCGACTGCGACCCCGGGGCTGATTGAGCGCTTGCTGGATCTTGGTGGACTCGATTCGCAACGGGCCGATTGGCTCGGTCGGCGCCATCGGTGGCTGTTGGGCGAGGGGATGCGCTGCACGCTGGCCTTGCAGCCACGGCTGGTGCCCGCCGATCGACTGCTTCGGTTGTGATCGGCGGACTGACGCCGAGCGAGTGTGCGACCATGAGTTCGGCGTCAGCGTCGACGCCAAGGCCTGGATGTACTGCGATGCTGAAGCGCGCCCTGTTGCTGCTGTGCCTGTTGCCGCTGACCGCCATGGCGGCCGATGAACCCATTCATCGCTGTCGTCATGCCGACGGCTCACTCAGCTTCAGCGACTATCCCTGTCCCGGTGGCAGTCAAAGCGAAGCCGCGCCGCGGCGCCCGGCGGTTCCGGCCGGTGGGATTTCCGGCATCGAGCCCATCTGTGCCAAGGGCCCAGGCAATCGCGGCGACGGATTCAGCGAGAACTTCCGCGCCGAGTTGCCGGCTGAGCAGAGCCAGGCGCTGGATCATGCGCTGGTCATACAGAGCGGCGAGGGCGGGGCGAGCTATCAATGGCGCCGCAGCCCTCGTGGCGATCTGCATTTGTGCAGCCGTACACCGCGAGGACAGACCTTGGAACTGGTCGCTGGCGTGCAGGGCCAGGTCGTGCAGTTCCGGGCTGGGGTAGCCCGCTATCTGAACGATCCTGAAACGCCTGAGGCGCTGCTGGAGCGCTGCCGCGAGCTGGTCACCAGCTGTGTGGCCCCGCCGAGCACCAGTGTCGACAGCTGTGTACACCTGAGCCAGACCTGCGACCAGAACCCGCCTTGGGCTGGCGGCGCCAGCTGCTGTCCGCAAGCCTGCAAGGATGAACACGCCAGGCTGCGGGCCGCTGGCGCAGAGCCGATGGCGGCCTTTCTGTCGGCGCTGGACGGGCCGCCGAGCTGTATTCCCGGCCACTGAGGCCGCTATTGGTACAGCGGCGCTCGTTTCACCGCCGCCCAGAGACGGTTCGGCAACAGGCCGGATATCCGCAATGACCATCGGCACTCGCGGCTTCGCGGCGGCTTGACGATGCTGAACGCCACTGTTGTGGTCTGACCGTGAGCCAGCGCCCCCGGCGTATCATGGAAAGGCCATATGAGCTTGTTCGGGCGCCGTCGAATGCCTAGGCTAGTCGGCTTTCCCTTGTGCAGGTCGCCACGATGGCCAATGTGCTGAATTTCGAACGTGCCCGCTTCAACATGGTGGAACAGCAGGTCCGTCCCTGGGACGTGCTGGATGCCCGCGTGCTGGAGGTGATTGGCAGCATCAAGCGCGAAGACTTCGTGCCGGTCCGCTATCGCAAGCTCGCCTATGCCGATCTGGCCATTCCCATTGGCGAAGGCCAGTTCATGATGAAGCCGGTGGTCGAAGGGCGTGTGCTGCAATCACTGACCCTGGACGAGGACGACGAGGTACTCGAGATCGGCACCGGCAGCGGCTATCTGACCGCCTGCCTGTCCCGACTGGTCCGTCGCGTCACCAGCATCGACATCCGCGAGGGCTTGCTGGAGTCGGCGCGCAATCGCCTGCAACAGGGCGGCTACCGCAATGTGCAGCTTGAGTTGGGCGACGCAACGACGGATTTTGAGCCCGCCCAGCGTTTTGATGCCATTGCGGTGACCGGGGCAGTGGCTCGCATTCCCGAACATTTCCGTGACTGGCTGGCGCCCGGAGGTCGGCTGTTTGTGGTTCATGGCAGCGGTCCGGCGATGTCGGCCTGCCGCATCACTCGGCAAAGCGAGGAGCGTTTTGTCGAGGAGAACCTCTTCGAGACCATGCTGGATTATCTGGACGGTGCTCAGCCGACCCCGCGATTCGATCTGTAAATCCTTCTTTTCGTTGCCATCTAAAGGTTTGAATAACATGCGCATCCAACGAACCCATTTCCCGCGTGCCCTGGCGCTGGCGTTGAGTCTGGCCATCGCCGGTCCCGCCAGTGCCGCGACGGATCTGCTGCAGGTGTTCGAACTGGCGCGCACCAGCGATCCCTCGCTGCAGGCTGCCGATGCCAATCGTCTGGCTGCCTCCGAAGGCGTACCGCAGGCGCGCGCGCGCCTGTTGCCGCAGGTATCCGGCACCTACACCTGGAGCGATTCTGACTCCGATGGCACGCGCAGCGACTTCTCGCAGCCGGGTGGCATCTTGACCGTCGAGCAGGTGCCCTTCGAAAGCAATTCCCGTTCGCGCAATCTGCGCGTCGACGTCGGCCAGACCATCTATGATCACTCCGACTACACCCAGCTGCGTGGCGCTCGCGCAGATGCTGCCCGGGCCGATGCCGACTACGACGCGGCCTTCGACAACCTGCTGTTGCGGGTGACCGAGGCCTATTTCGGGGTGCTCACAGCGCAGGACAGCCTCAGTTTCGCCGAAGCCGAAGAGAAGGCGGTGCGCAGGCAGTTGGATCAGGCCGAGCAGCGCTTCGAGGTGGGTTTGTCAGCCATCACCGACGTGCACGAAGCCCGCGCCCGCGCCGATGCCTCGCGCGCCAGCGTGATCCTGGCCCGCAATGGTGTGGACGATGCCTACGAGGCGTTGGCAGAGATCACTGGCCAATCCGTCGACAGCCTCAAGCGCCTGCAGGAAGAACTGCCGCTGGATCCACCAGATACCGAGGTGGCGCAATGGGTCGATGAAGCGCTGCAGGCCAGTCCGACCTTGCGGGCGCGGACCCTGCAACTGGAGTCCAGCCGCGAGGGTGTGGAAACGGCCAAGGCTGGCCACTACCCGACGCTGGAGGCCTTCCTGAGCTACAGCGATAGCGACGATGCGGGCGATACCATCTATTCTGGTGAACTGACGCCGAACGATCAGGACAACTCCACCACGACGATCGGCGTGCGCCTGAACGTGCCGATCTTCGCCGGCGGTGCGACGCAGTCACGGGTGCGACAGGCCATCTACAACCGTGAAGCGGCCATCGACAATGTCGAGGCCGAGAAGCGGGCGGTCACCCGCAGTGTCCGCAACGCCTATCGCGCCGTGCTGGCCGGATTGAGCGAGGTGCAGGCCCGCAATCTGGCGCTGGTGTCGGCGCGCAGTGCGTTGGAAGCCACCGAAGCCGGCTTCGAGGTGGGCACGCGCACCATCGTCGACGTGCTGATCTCGCAGCAGCAGCTGTTCCAGGCCCAGCGTGACTACTCGCAGGCTCGCCACAATCTGGTGCTGAACCGGCTGCGCCTGAAGCAGGCCACCGGCACGATCGATTTCGGAGATCTGCAGGCCATCAACGCACTGCTGCAGTAATCGCTGCTGCATGGCTCCGGGCACCGCCCGGGGCCATCGCTGCACCGGGCTTTCGCTACCCGCCTCGCAGCCCGACGCAGCGGCCCGAGCGCGACCGGGCCGGTGAGTGGGTCGCTATACTTGCCGGTCCTTCCGGGCTGGGTCCACGGCACTGTTCGAACGTGCGCTCTATACGCTGGTCAGCTATCTGCTGACGCCGCTGGTCATCTATCGGCTGACCTGGCGCGGTTTGCGCAACCGGGGCTATTTCGGCCGCTGGCCCGAGCGCTTCGGGTTCTTTGGCGATACCCGCCTGAAATCCTCGATCTGGATTCACGCCGTCTCGGTGGGCGAGTTCAACGCCGCCGTGCCGTTGATCGAGGCGTTGATGGAGCGCCATCCGGACGAGCATTTCGTCGTTACGACGATCACGCCAACCGGTTCCCAGCGGGTCAGGTCGGTCTTTGGCGACCGCGTCTTCCACGTCTATCTGCCCTATGACCTGCCTGGTTCGGTGCGGCGCTTTCTCGACCGACTGCGGCCGCGGATTGCGCTGGTCATGGAAACCGAGATCTGGCCGAACCTCTATTTCATCTGCCACGAGCGCGGGATTCCGATCGTCATCGCCAATGCCCGCCTGTCCGAGCGCAGCCTTCGCGGCTATGGACCGGTGCGGCGTCTGGCAGGCCGGGCGGCGCGTTGCTGCACGCTGATCGCCGCGCAATCACAGGCCGATTCGGATCGTTTCGTCCGCCTCGGTGCGCGACCCGAGCAGATCGAGGTGCTCGGCAACATCAAGTATGACCTGACGCTGCCCGACGGCGTGACGCAGACCGGCAGCGATCTGCGCGAGGCCTGGGGCGCATCGCGTCCGGTCTGGGTGGCGGCCAGTACGCACGAGGCCGAGGAAGTGCCCACCCTGCAGGCGCATGCGCGCGTGCTTGGACGTTTCCCCGATGCGCTGCTGCTGATCGCCCCGCGCCATCCGGAGCGTTTCCGGGCCGTGATCACACTCTGCCGTGCCTACGGATTCCGCACTGCCGTCCGTAGTGAGGATGGGCTGGCCGGTCCGGATACCCAGGTCTTCGTCATCGACTCGATGGGTGAGTTGCTGCGCTTCTATGCAGCCGCTGACGTGGCCTTCGTCGGCGGCAGCCTGGAGCCGATTGGTGGCCACAATGTGCTTGAACCGGCGGCCCTGGGTCGGCCCGTTCTGGTCGGGCCTTACACCTTCAATTTCGCCGAGATCACCGAGAATCTGATTGCCGCTGGCGGCGCCGGTCGGGCCCAGGACGGGATTCGCCTCGGCACCGAGGTGGCGCGCATCCTCAGCGATCCGGCCCGTTTGCGCGCCATGGGCATGATCGGCGCCCAGGTGGTCGAGCGCGAACGCGGGGCGGTGGGCCGCATCATCGAGGCCACCGAGCAGGTCATGAACACCGGTCCGCAGCCGCCAGCCGAGCGTGCCGCGGTGGCCGGAGGCCTGGGCAACTCGTGAAGCGTCGCGTCAGGACGGCTCGGCGAGCGCGCTGGCATCCGGCCTCATGGCCGGCCTGGGTGGGTCTGGGCCTGCTGCACCTGCTGGCCCGGCTGCCGTACCCGTGGCTACTCAGGATGGGGCCGTGGATCGGACGATTGCTGTGGCCGCTGGCCGGCCGCCGTCGACGCATTGCGGCCCGCAACATCGCCTTGTGCCTGCCCGAACTGGGTGCGGCCGCGCAGCAGCGACTGCTCCGCGCGCAAGGCCACGACATGGGCCTGATGCTGCTGGAGTTCGCGCTGGCCTGGTTCGGCAGCGATCGCGCCGTCGCCGCGGTGCCAGTGAGCTTTGAAGGCCTCGACGAGGTCAAGTCGTTGCTGGCCAGCGGCCGCGGGATTCTGTTCGTCGGGGGGCACTTCAGCCATCTGGAACTGGCGGGCCGTCTGCTGGCGCAGCAGATTCCGCTGGCCGGCATGTACCGCGAACACAAGGACCCGGTTTTCGAGCAGGCCATCCTGCAGGCTCGGCTGCACTACGCCAGCGCGATGTTCCGGCGCGACGAACTGCGCCCCACGCTGCGCCATCTGAAGGCCGGTGGCACCTTGTGGTACGCCCCGGACCAGGACTACCGGCGCGGCGAGCATGTTTTCGTGCCGTTTTTCGGTGTGCCCGCCGCCACGCTGACCGCCACGCACCAACTGGCCCGACTCAGTGGCGCCGTCGTCGTCGGCTTCTTTCATCAGCGTCTGCCCGAAGGTGGCTATCACATTCGACTGGCGCCGCCATTGGCCGATTTCCCGACGGATGATCCCGCGGTCGACACCACCCGGGTCAACGCGCTGCTGGAAGCGATGGTGCGGGAGGCCCCGGCGCAGTACCTGTGGGTGCATGCCCGCTTCAAGCGTCGGCCGCCGGGAGAGCCGCCGATCTACTGAGGCGTTCGGGCTCGCGAACGCGTGATGCGGCCGACGGACACGAAGGATCGTGATCGCGAACCGCCATCGCGTATCGGGCCCGCTCGAAGCCGCGCAGCGCCAAGCGCTGGGGGCGCTCATCGTCGCAGCGAAGACACTGGCATGAATCTCGCAACTCGAAGCCGTCTTTGAAGCCAGGGCCCATCCATGCGTATCGCGTTGCTGCTGAGTCTGTTGCTGTTCCCACTGGATCTGCTGGCCGCGCCTTTGCAGTTCCGTCCCGAGACCGTCGCCGGTATGCCGATGCAGTTGCCGCAGGGTTGGCAGCGCCAGCAGGATGACTACAGCCTGATTCTCACCGAATCGTCGGCCGAACATGCGCCGGTGCTGGGAATGATTGCGATGAGCTTGCCCGCGGGCAGCGGGGCAGGGCCGTTGAGCTTTGCCGACAGCGTGCTGCAGCAGCTGGATCTGTCGTCTCAGGGCATTCGTGCCGTCGTGGTGGACCAGCGGCAGCAGCCGGCGGCCCTGTATCGCCTGCATCGCCTCGATCAGGCCGGCGCGCGGGGCTATCTGGCCACCTTCACCTACGTCGACACACAGAGTGGCGCGGCCATCCACCTGTTCTTCTCGGCACTGGAGCAGGACTTCGTAGCCATGGGTGGACCCATGTTGCCGCTGGTGAGTTTCGGTGGCCAGGATCCGCGCCGACTTCAGCTGGCGTCGCCGGTGGCCGTCGACCTGAGTGGATGCAGCGAACGTGGCCGGCAGAAGTGCGCCTCCAGGCAATGGTCGGCGGCGATCGGAGACGCTGCGGTACCCGCGATTGCGGCACCCTATCTGGATGCCTGCGGACAGCCGGCCGGATCGACCGACTGTGCCGCGCAGCTGGCCTTGGCCAGCCAGATTTCCCGGCTCAGTCATGAGAGCTCGATGCAGATCCTCTACAACATGGACAACGGCTGGTGTCGCGAAGGTGAGCCGGGCTGCGACTGATCGATGCTCCCGTCAAGTGGCCTGCCGATGGCGGCGCTCAAGACGGCGTGGCTCCATCTGCAGGCGGAGCCGCGGCGAGAAACGGCTTGCTAGCGTGCGCGCTTTGCCGTCGAAGCCTGAGCACCCATGCCACGCACTCTCAGTGTTGCCATCTCGTTGTGCCTGTTTTCCGCTCCTCTGCTGGCTGCCAGCGAGGATGCGACCCTGCGACCGATCCAGGTCACCGCAACCCGGGTGGCGGAAGACGCCGATCGGGTGCCGGCGGCGATCACGACGATCAGTGCCACCGAGTTGCGCGCCCGCGGCGCCCGTGATCTGGCCGATGCGCTGGCGCTGGTGGCTGGCGTGGAGATCTCGCCGGGTGGCGATGGCGGACCTGCGGGCAGCGTGCCGGCCTTCATGGGCCTGCGCGAGTTCGATGCCTTCCTGCTGGTGGTCGATGGCATTCCCTACGGTGGCGCCTTCAATCCGCAGCTGACCACGGTCGATCTGAATAATGTCGAGCGCATCGAGGTGATGCGTGGTGCCGCGCCGGTGACCTTTGGTGCCACCAGCTTTGTGGGCGTGATCCATGTCATCCACTACGCCGCCGGACAGGCACCGGCTCAGGTCAGTGGCGGCTTCGGCAGCCGCGGATCGGCCTTCGCCCAGGGCGCCATCAATCTGTCCGAGCACAGCACGCTGAGCTTCAACGCCGAAAAGCGCGAACTGGCTGCGGACGACGCCAGCTATCAGCGCCTGCAGGCGCAGTACCGGGGTGCAGCCGAGGTTCTGGGCGGCGACGGGCGGCTGGATCTGAGCGTGGCCAGCGTGCGACAGGATCCGAACAGTCCGCATGTGCGTCAGGGCTCGCGCCTGACGCCGCTGATCCCACTCGACGCCAATCACAATCCCTCCGATGCGCAGATCGACGAAACGCGCGTGCAACTGGATCTGGGGCTGGAGCGCGCGCTGGACGTGGGCATGTTGTCCCTGACCGGCTCGCTGGCGCACACCAGCGCCGATCTGACACGCGGCTTTCTCACCGGTCTGGGCACCAACCCGGCCGTCAATAATGCGGCCGGCTATCGGCAGGATCGGCCGGTCACCGATGTCTATCTGGATGCGCACCTGAGCAACGCACTGGGTGAGCGCGGTCACTGGACCGTGGGGCTGGACTACCTGGGTGGTCGCGGTGAGCAGGAGAGCGAGAACTTCAGCTATTTCGTTCCACTGGATGGTCGCACGCGACCCAGTTCGGCCCTGGGCAGCATCGACGAGTTCACCGAACTGGAGGATGAGCGCAACTTCGTCGGTCTGTACGCGCAGGCCGACTACGCACTCAGTGACCGGCTGGATCTGCTCGCCGGCGTGCGCCTCAATCACACCTCGGAAGACCGTGAGGGCGAAGAGGAGGTCGATGGGGTCGATCTGCCCGCCAGTGACGATCGCTCGATCGATCGTTTGACCGGGCATGTCGGCTTGTCGTGGCGCGCCTACGAGGCCGGCGCTGATTTCGTCTCCTTCTACGTCGACTATCGCAATGCCTTCAAACCCGCCGCCATCGATTTCGGGCCCGAGGCTGAAGCGGAGATCCTCGACGAGGAAACGGCCGAAGCCTGGGAAATCGGCGTCAAGCAGCATTGGCTGGACGGCCGCCTGGCGCTGGATCTGAGCGCTTATCAGCTGGATTTCGGCAATCTGGTGGTGCCGCGTGCGACGGTCGATGGTCGGCCCGGTCTGGAGAATGCCGGCGAACTGAATCTGGACGGCGTCGAGGCGGAGATGCGCTATCAGGTCTCGCCGATCGTCGCCGTCTATGGTGCCTGGGCTTATCACACGGCCGAGTTCGGCGACTATCTGCGCGACTTCGACGGCGTGCCCACGCAACTGCGCGGCAACGAGCAGGAGCTGGTGCCCAATCACCTCGGTGCGCTGGGACTGGTGCTGGGCGATGGCACCGGACTGGGCGGCAGCCTGATTTATCACTACGTCGGCGAGCGCTATCTGAACAAGCGCAACTCGGCCGCGGCAGGCGACTACGACACCTTCGACGCCTCGGTCAGCTGGCATGCGCAGCAGTGGGATCTGGCCCTGGTCGGCAGCAATCTGACTGACAAGCGTCCGCCGATTTCGGAAAGCGAGCTGGGTGATTCCCAGTACTACCGCCTGCCGGCGCGCCATGTGGAGTTGCAGGCGACCTATCACTTCTGAGCGCAACCTCAGGAACTGACTCGCGCCGCGAGCGCCCACTGACGAGCGCGCCGTGCGCTATCCTCCGGCCCGCTTTGTGGTCGGCCGCGGTCGACCCAGGCATTCCTTCGATCAACTGGAGTTGCCAATGTCCCTGTTGCAAGGCGGCCGTGCCGCCGTTCTGATGACCTCGATGTGCTTGCTCGGTGCCTGTGGTGGCGGTTCCGATCCTGCTGCGGATGCGCCCGCCGGCGCGGCGGCACCGACCGCCTCCACGGCGACGGACAGCGCGGCGGCCGCACCCAAGGCGGGCCGCCTGCAGGCCTATCTGGGCGAGAATGTTTGTGAGGTCCTCAGCCCGGCTCAGTTGCAGCAGGCCTTCGGTGCACCGGCGGAAGTCACCGTGCAGCCCTCGCCCAGTCGCCACGACACCAGCTGCAGCTACAGCTGGCCGCGGCCCGATGCCGATGCGCGGCAGCAGGCCATGTTGCAGGCGATGATGCAGAACGCCTCGCGTGCCCCCGGCGAGAAAATCCAGCTGGACATGCGCAAGCTGGCGGGCGAGTACAGCGTCAGCGTCGGCCTCAAGCAGACTGAAGCCACGGCCGATCGCTTCGTCCCGCCGAAGCTGTCGGAGGCCGAACTGGAGGAACGGATCCGTCTGGCCACCGAGGCGGCCAACAAGCGCCTGACCGACGAACAGCGCAAGCTGGTGGGTGACAGCGCCGGTGACATGGCCTCGTCGATGATCCGCAAGACCAACGATCGGGTGGTGATCGAAGGTATTGGCGATGCGGCCTACTGGTTGCCGATCATGGGCGGCACGCTGAATGTGTTGGAGGGTGATGTGCAGATCACCATCACGCCGATGCTCGCCGAGGACATGGATGGCGACATCGAAGCGGCCAAGCGGGTGTATTCGCTGCTCGGTCAGTAGCCGGAAGTCGTGAGCGTCGGCCCATTGGCGGTCGACGACTCGCGCTCAGCCCTCAGCGTTGACGGTGCTTGGGCTTGAGGACGGCGTCGTCGTAAAGCGGCGCCTGTCCCTCGGGGCGCGAACGAAAGCGGCGATGGGCCCAGAGATACTGCTCCGGTGCTTCCCGCACTGCGTTCTCGATCAGCGCATTGATGCGCGCGGCGTTCTCGATTTCGTCCTCGCCAGGGAAGTCGCTCAAGGGCGGCAAGACCTGCACCAGCCAGCCCGGGCCATCGCGACGGACCAGACAGGGCAACACCGGACTGCCGGTGGCTCGGGCCAGCCGCGACGTGGCCGTGGTGGTGGCCGCTGGCACGCCAAAGAACGGCGCGAAGACCGTGCTCTGGCTGAAATTCTGGTCCGGTGCGTAGAACAGCACGTGGCCGGCGCGCAGCGTTCGCAGCATGCCGCGGGCATCCTTCTTGTCCACGGTTGGTCCCCAGCGACGTCGGCCGCTGTCGATCAGCGCCTGCAAGGCCTGGTTCTTCTGCTGTCGTGCGACCTGCACCGCCTGCCAGTCCGGTAGCTTCGACACCAGATCCGGGTCGGTGAAGGCCCGCGGGATGAGTTCCAGCATCGTGAAGTGGGGCACCAGCAGAATGGCGCCGTGACCAGCCTGCAGTGCCTGGTGCAGCAATGGCTCGCCTTCCAGCCGCAACAACGGCCTGCCGTGGCGATCACGCAAACGCGGGGCGTGCCAGGCGAGCAGATTCTCGAACAGGCTCAGCGCGGTTGAGCGCAGATTGCGGGTGGCCAGACGGCTGCGCTCGGCGGACGAGAGCTCAGGCAGGCACAGTGCCAGGTTGGCTTCGACGATGCGCCGGCGTCCGCGCGCCAGCGCCGCCAGCGGGATCGCCAGCCACCGACCGAAGGCCAGCAGCCACGGCGGCGGTACGCGCGCCAGGCGGCGCAGCAGACCGCTCAGCCAGTACCCCATGGGCCTTCGCTCAGCCGCTGCGACCGCGACGGCCGCGTCGGTTCGCGGGGGACGCCGGGGGGAAGCGGTCGCGGGCCTGGTTGACGGCGTCCTGGTAGGCCTGCAGATCGCCGCAGACGATCAGCACGGTGTCATCGCCGGCGACGGTGCCGACCTGGCCGGGCAGGGGATCATCGTCCAGCAGCGCGCCGATGGCCTGGGCGTAGCCGGGCGAGGTCTGCAGCACGATCAGATTCGGCGGCGCCGGCTTGACCACGACCCGCGGCTGCAAGGGTGAGTTGCGCGGTTCCTGGCGGTAATAGCCACCGCGCTTGACGATGTTCAGCCGGCGCAGGTGTCGGGAGAGGCTGGGCTGCGAGACCACCAGTCCCTGATCGGCCAGGCGCTGGCCCAGGATCGACTGGTCCGGGATGTCCTCCTCGGCAACCAGTTCCAGGATGCGATCGTCCAGTTCAGCATGCATGGTGGCTTCCCGTCAGGGCTTGCAAGAGCGGCGTGGGAAGAATAATATCCATTTTTATCCATGCATATGCAAGCCCGTCGTGAGCGCACTCCTGTCTGGCTACAAACCCTTCCCGTTTGAACTCGACCACGCGTCGGGCGATCGGCTGTACGACCCCTCCGGCCAGTCATGGTACGACTACTACGGCGGTCACTGCGTCGCCTCGACCGGTCACTGTCACCCGCAGGTGGTTGCGGCGATCGAGCAGCAGGCCCGTCGGCTGTTGTTCTATTCCACCGCCGGCGAGATGTCGATCCGCCACCGTGCCGCCGATGCGCTGGCCGCGTTCGCCGACGGCACCGGTTGCAGCCGCGTGTTCTTCATCAACAGTGGCGCCGAAGCCAACGAGAACGCGCTCAAGCTGGCCCTCAAGCTGAGTGGCCGCCGCAAGCTGGTCTGCTTCCAGGGTGGCTGGCATGGCCGCAGTCTGTTGCCGTTGGCGGTCACCGACGACCCGTCGATTCGTGGCCCCTTCGCCGATTTGCTGCCGGAGGTGATTGCGCTGCCCTGGAATGACAGCGAGGCGCTGGAAAACGTGCCCTGGTCCGAAGTGGCCGCGGCGATCCTTGAGCCCATCCAGAGCATGTCGGGCATCCGCCCCGCGCAGGCCGGCTTTGTGCAGCGGCTGTCGCAGCTGTGTCGTGGCCACGGCAGTTTCCTGATCTTTGACGAGGTCCAGACCGGCGTCGGCCGGCTCGGTCATCCCTTTGGTGCCAATTGGCTGGGCGTGCAACCGGACTTCATCACGTTGGCCAAGGGCATTGCCTCCGGCGTGCCGATGGGCGCGATGCTCTGCAGCGATGCCATTGGCGCCTGCCTGGCGCCGGGTGATCTGGGCAGCACCTTTGGTGGCGGGCCACTGGCCTGCGCGGCCTTGCTGGCCACCTTGCAGGTCATCGCCGACGAAGATCTGGTGGCGCGGGCCGGGTCGCTGGGCCAGCGGCTGATGCGCGAACTGCCGGGGCCGTGGATCAGTCGGGTCCGAGGCGCTGGCCTGCTGCTGGGTCTGGAAACCACGCACGAAGCGGCGCGTCTGCGGGCACATCTGTACGCGCGTCACCTGCTGGTCGGCGCCTCCTCCGATCCCAATGTGCTGCGGCTGATGCCGCCGCTGACCCTGACCGAAGAGGCGGTCGAGGCGCTGATCGAGGCGGTGCACAGCACCGGGACAGGCTGATGCGGCACGTCGCCGCCATTGCCGATCTGGGCAGCGCCGGCGTGCGCGAGGTGCTGGCGCTGGCGGCGCGGGCCAAGGGTGGAGAGCGCATCGCCGATCTGGCCGGGCGCACGCTGGGACTGCTGTTTGCCGATCCTTCGCTGCGCACGCGTGCCTCGATGGACCAGGCCGCCCATCGACTGGGCGGCCGCGCCTTGCCGCTGGAACTGGGTGGCAGCAGCTGGAAGCTGGAAGTTCGCGATGATGTGCGGATGGACGGCGACTGCCCCGAACATGTCCGCGAAGCGGCGCCGGTGCTGAGCCAATACGTCGATGCCATTGGCCTGCGCGCCTTCTCGCGCAGCGGCAGCGTGGCCGAGGAAGAGGCCGACGCCTACATGCAGGCCTTCAAGCGGCATGCCCGCGTGCCGGTCTTCAATCTGGAATCGGCCCGCGAGCATCCCTGCCAGGGCCTGGCCGATCTGCTCACCGTGCGCGAGCGCTTCGGCGACAGCGAACGGCCGAAGATCTGCCTGAGCTGGGCGCCACATCGCAAGCCGCTGCCCCGGGCCGTGCCCAATTCCTTGCTGCTGACCGCCGCCGCGATGGGCTGCGAGATTGCGGTGGCCGCACCTGCGGGATACGAGCTGGGTCCAGCCGTCCGCGACCAGGCGCAGGCGCTGGCCGCCGAAAGTGGCGGACAGATCCGCTGGCACGAGGATCAGCAGGCCGCTTTGGCCGGGGCCCAGGTGCTCTATGCCAAGGCCTGGGGCGCGGTCGATCCGCTGGCCGTGCCGCCGCCCAACGACCCCGCGCTGTCACATTGGATGCCGACACTGATGCATTTCCGCCCGATGGATCCGGACGCCGTGCTGATGCACTGCCTGCCGGTCCGCCGCGATCTGGAAGTGGCCGCCGAAGTGCTGGATTCGCCACGCTCGGCCGTGGTGCAGCAGGCCGGCAACCGCCTGTGGGTGCAGATGGGCCTGCTGGCCTGGCTGTTCGCCGAATCCTGACCCAAACCCCAAGTCACACCATTGCAAGTCGAGGAAGACATGCCTTTTGCCGCCAACCCCTACGATGCCCTCAAGGGCCTGTCCAAGTATCTGCGCGAGTTCCGCGGCAAGACCTTCGTGGTCAAGCTCGGCGGCGAAGTGCTCGATGATCCCGATGCCCGCCGCAAGGTGGTCGAGCAGCTGGGCGTGCTGTGGACGCTGTCGATCCGTCTGGTGATCGTGCACGGTGGCGGCAAGCGGCTGGACCAGCTGTGTCAGCAGCTCGATCTGCCGATCGAGAAGCGCAACGGGCGCCGGGTCACCACGCCCGCGGTGCTCGACGCCGCCCGCATGGTGCTGGCTGGCTCGGTGCAGAACGAGCTGATCGCCGAACTCAATCGTGTCGCCGTGCCGGCGGTAGGACTGACCGGCGTGGATGCCGGCACGGTGCGGGCGCGCAAGCGGGCACCGCTGTACCTGGGTGCCGAAGGCGGCAAGGACGAGCTGTTCGATTTCGGTCTGGTCGGCGACATTGAGGGTATCGATCCCAAGCTGCTGCTGGACCTGACTTCCAAGGACTATGTGCCGGTGCTGGCACCGCTGACCGGCAATCGCGAGGGTCAGGTCTTCAACACCAATGCCGACACCGTGGCCGCGCATCTGGCGGCGGCGCTGGGCGCCGAGAAGCTGTTCTTCATCATGGGCGTGCCCGGTCTGCTGCGCGATGTGAACAGCCAGAGTTCGCTGGTCAGCTTCGCCACGCTGGCCAAGCTGGAGGAGATGGAAGCGCGCGGCGAACTCAGTGCCGGCATGCTGCCCAAGTCCGCCGCCATCAAGCACGCGCTCAACCACGATGTGCAGTCGGTACACCTGGTCTCCGGTGTGCAGGCCGATGCGCTGCTGGTGGAGATCTTCACCAACGAAGGCGCCGGCACGATGCTGGTGCGGGAAGAAGGCTGAGCGCGGTGTCGACGCAGGGCACGCTGTGGGCCAAGGGCCTGCCGCTGGATGAGGCCATTCATCGCTTCACCGTGGGCGAGGACCCGCAGCTGGACTTGCAGTTGCTGCCCTACGATTGCCTGGGCAGCGCCGCGCACGCCCGCATGCTCGGCTCGGTCGGCTTGCTGCCGGCGGCCGATGTGCAGGCGTTGGTGGCCGAGCTGGGCCAGCTGTACCAACGCAGCCTGCGCTTGGAGCTGCCGATCGCGCAGGCGCAGGAAGACGGTCATACGGCGCTGGAAGCGGCGCTGACCGAGCGCCTGGGGGATGCCGGCAAGCGCATCCATCTGGCCCGCTCGCGCAACGATCAGGTGGTGCTGGCGCTGCGCTTGTTGCAGCGGCAGGCACTGCTGGATCTGGGGCAGGGTGCGCTGGCACTGGCGCGCAGTCTGCATCGCTTCGGCAGCCGCCATGCGCAACAGGCGCTGCCCGGCTACACCCATCTGCGCCAGGCCATGCCCAGCAGCGTGGGGCAGTGGGCGGCCGCCTTCGTCGACGGCTTGCTGGAAGAGCTGGAAGCCCTGCCGGGGCTGTGGCAACGGCTGGATCGCTGCCCGGCCGGATCGGCCGCCGGCTTCGGCGTGCCGCTGCCCATCGATCGCGAGCTGACCGCGCAGCTGCTCGGTTTCAGCCGCGTGCAGCGGGCAACCATCGACGTGCAGAACGGCCGCGCCCGGCACGGTCAGGCGCTGCTCGACTGGCTGGCCTCGCTGGCGCTGGGCCTGGAGAAGCTGTGCTGGGATCTGGTGCTCTATTCCGGTGAGGCCTACGGCTATTTCGCCTTGCCGGTGGAAGCCACCACCGGCAGCTCGATCATGCCCAACAAGCGCAATCCGGATGTGGCCGAGCTGGGCCGCGGCCGCTGTCGTGAGCTCTACGGCCTGGCCGACAGCCATCGGCAACTGCTCTCCGGGCTGCCCTCCAGCTACCACCGCGACTTCCAGCTGGGCAAGGCGCCGCTGCTGCGCGCCATCGGCATCGGCGGCAGTCTGCTCGACGTGCTGACGCGCGTGATCGACGGGCTGCAGGTGCGCCCCGAGCACTGCCAGGCGGCAATGCATCCCGAGCTGTTTGCCGCCCATCGGGCCAGTCAGCTGGCGGCCAACGGCATGCCGTTCCGCGACGCCTACCGACAGGTGGCCGAGGAACTGGCCAGTGGTCAGTTCCTGGCCGATGACAGCCTGCAGGCCGAGCATACCGGCGGTCCCGGCAAGCCCGGCCTGCAGCAGGCCAGCGCCGAGCTGCTGCGCAGCGCCGAATGGCTGGCCGAACGGCAGCGCGAAGCGCAGGCGCTGCCGCAACGATTGTTCGCCGCCGTGGCGGCCTCAGAGGATGGAACACGATGAGCAGGAAGCTGTGCGCGCTGGCCTTTTCCGGCGGGCTGGACACCAGCTGGTGCGTCAACTGGCTGCAGCAACAGGGCTATGACGTCGCCACGTTGACCATCGACACCGGTGGCTTCGACGCGGCCGAGCGCGAACGCATCGCCAGCGTCGCCGCGCAGCTGGGTTCGGTGCAGCACCACCACATCGACGCCCGCGCCGAGCTGTGGCACGACTGGCTGCGCTTTCTGCTCTACGGCAATGTGCTGCGCGGCCAGATGTACCCGCTCAGCGTCTCGGCCGAACGGGTCTGCCAGGCGCGCCGTCTGGCGCTGCAGGCCAAGGCCATCGGCGCGCAGGCCGTGGCCCACGGCTCCACCGGCGCCGGCAATGATCAGGTTCGCTTCGACGTGGCCTTTCGCGCGCTCTGTCCCGAGCTCACGCTGATCACCCCGATCCGTCAACTGGCGATCTCGCGCGAACAGGAACTGGCCGATCTGGCCGAGCGCGGCATCGAGGTGCCGGCGCGGGCCAAGCGCTATTCGGTCAACGAAGGCATGTGGGGCACTTCGGTCGGTGGCCAGGAGACCCACGACAGCTGGCAGCATCTGCCCGACGACGCCTGGCCGGGCGGGCTGGTCGATGCCACCCGGGCGCCACAGACGCTGACGCTGAGCTTCGAGCAGGGCAATCCGGTGGCCATCGACGGCCAGCCCGCCGGTCCGGTCGAACTGATCGAGCAGCTCAACCAGCTCGGCCGGCGCTATGGCATCGGTCGCGGCATCCATCTGGGCGACACGATCCTCGGCATCAAGGGCCGGGTCGGCTACGAGGCACCCGCTGCGCATCTGCTGATCGCCGCCCATCGAGAACTGGAAAAGCTGGTGCTGTCCGGCAAGCAGCTGTTCTGGAAGGAATCGCAGGGCAGCCTGTTTGGTTCGCTGGTGCACGAAGGTCACGCCTTCGATCCATTGGTCGAGGACCTGCAGGCGCTGCTGCTGTCCAGTCAGCGCCGCGTCACCGGTGAGGTCCGGTTGCTGCTGCGCCCGCATGGCTTTGAGGTTCAGGGCGTGCGCTCACCACACAGCCTGATGCAGAGCCGCGTGGCCAGCTACGGCGAAGGCGCCAAGGCCTGGACCGGCGAGGAAGCGGCCGGCTACGCCAAGATCTTCGGCATTGGTCAGCAGGTGGCTTTGGCGGCTGGGGGTGAGGCGTAATGTCAGGGCTCAGGGCACAGGGCCCAGGGCCCAGTTGGTTGGTGGCGTGCGGGAGAGCCAATCGTGTTCATTCACCCCAGCGAAAGCATCTGAACATCTACAGCGCGCGCCCTTCCTGTGCCCTGGGCCCTGAGCCCTGGGCCCTTTCTTCCGGAGCCCTACGATGATCCGCCTGACCGTCGACAAGATCGCCTCTGTCACCCGCAATCTGAAGCTGCAACGCTCGCTGACGCTGAGTGATCAGATCGATTGCCGCGAAGGGTCGGTGCTGGCCGTGCGCGTGCATGGCGACAAGTCCCGCTACAACCAGCTCGAGGACATCAACGGCCGCTGGGCCACGCTGCACGATGGCGATCTGGTCGTCGGCGCGCTGGGCAAGCGTCATGCGCTGCATGGCTACGAAGGCGTGGTGCCGGAGTCGCTGGCGGTGGGTGACACCATCAACATGCTCAACATCGGTGGCGTCATGGGCCGGGCCATCTCCTACAACCCGGACGTCGGCCCGCCCTTCGAGCTGGAAGTGCTGGGGCAGGTGCAGGTCTTTCCCGAGTTCCAGTCGCGCCAGGGCATCGCCGCCCATGTCGCTCACGATGCGCTGACCCTGCGCCCGGCCGCGCCGAAGGTGCCGGTGGTCTGGATCATCGGCACCTGCATGAATGCCGGCAAGACCTTCGCGGCCTGCGCCGTGGTCCGTGCGTTGCACCAGGCCGGCTATCGGGTCGGCGGCGCCAAGCTCACTGGCATCTCGCTGATGCGCGACGTGCTGTCGATGTACGACCACGGCGCCGAGTTCATCGCCGACTTCACCGATGCCGGCGTGGTCTGCTCCAGCCCCGAGAACGCCGCACCCACGGCCCACGTCGTGCTGGGCGAACTGGCTCATCTGGGCGCCGATGTGATCGTCGCCGAGACCGGTGACGGCATCCTCGGCGAGTACGGTGTGCAGGCGATCCTCGCCGATCCCGAGCTGCGCGCACAGACCGCCGTGTTCCTCTATTGCGCCAATGACCCGGTCGGTGTCGCCGGTGGCCTGGAGCATCTGCAACGCGAGTACGGCATCGCCGTCGACCTCGTCGCCGGCCCCGCCACCGACAACGCCGTCGGCCAACGCTTCGTCGAGCGCCAGGGCGTCCCCGCCCACAACGCCCGCGTCAACGGCCCTGCCTTGGGGGCTTTTGTGTTGGGCAAGGTGCAGGACCATCTAGGGCCCAGGGCATAGGGCCCAGATTCGCCGCACCAACTGGGCCCTGGGCCCTGAGCCCTGGGCCCTGAGCCCTGGGCCCTCCGCCCCTCACCGTTGCACCCAAACCCGGAGCCCCCCCATGCCCATCACCGCCTCCATCCTCGGTGCCTCCGGCTATGGCGGGGGAGAGCTGTATCGCTGGCTGCTGCAGCATCCGCGGGTCGAGCGGATCCAGGGTGTGGCGCACAGCCAGGCGGGCGTGGCGGTGGCGAAGGTGCATCCACAACTGCGTGGGTTGGTCGACGGACCTTTCGCTGCCGAAGTGGACTGGGCGGCGCTGGCCGCCAGCGAGCAGCCGGTGCTGTTCGCCGCCTTGCCGCACGGCGAGTTCGCCCGGCGCTACGGGGACTTGACCGAAGAGATCGCGGCCAACGGGCTCAACGACCGACTCACCATCATCGATCTCTCCGGCGATTTCCGCCTGCGCGATCCGGCCGCCTTCGCGCTGGCCTACGGCGGCGAGCACCCCTGTCCGCAATACCTGGACGACTTCGTCTACGGTCTGGCCGACTGGCAGCCGGCGCGGCTGCAGGGCGCCCGACGCATCGCCAATCCGGGTTGCTTCGCCACCGCCGTGGCCCTCGGGCTGCTGTGGCTGGCCGCCTTGCCTGCATCCCTGCGGCCCAAACCGGTGGCCGTGTCAGCGATCACCGGGTCCAGCGGATCCGGGATCAAGCCCTCGGAAACGACTCACCATCCAGCCCGAGCGCATGACTTCCGAGCCTACAAACCGCTGCAGCACCAGCACCGCTTCGAGGTCTCCGCCGCCGCCGTGGCGGCCGGCTGGCAGCCGGACTGGTCGCTGGTAACCCATTCGGCCCCCTTGGTGCGAGGCATCCACGCAACGCTGCAATTCCCGGCCGGCGCGATCACCGCCGCTGACCTGGACCAGGCCTGCGCACAGGCCTTCGGCGACCAACGCTTCGTCCGCCGCGTCGATGCCCCGCCACGACTGGCCGCCGTCAATGGCAGCAACTTCGTCGACATCGGTGCCGCCCTGGCCGACGGCCACGGCACCGTGCTGGTCGCCCTGGACAACCTCGGCAAAGGCATGGCCAGCCAGGCCATCCAGAACATGAACCTCGCCCTCGGCCTGCCAGCCGACTTGGGCCTGCGCGTGGCAGCACCGATTCCGGGGTGAGTGGGCAGGCGTTGCGGTTTCAGGTGGGGGAATCAATTCAACCCACCGCCTTCGGCACGCAAGGCCCGATTCACGGGTAGGCCAGGCCAGGAGCGTTCGATCACAGATCGAACCCACCAGAGCGCCATCGCGGGCGTTTGTAGTCAGCGCTGGGACTGACATTCAGCAGGGGTCCGGTGGGTCAGCGCTGTGCGCTGACGCCGTTCCAACACGACGCCGCCAGTTCATCAGTCACGGACTGGCCAAGATCTGGCCAGGTCCGGTGGGTCAGCGCTGTGCGCTGACGCCCTTCCCACACCATGACCGGAAAATCGGCGCTCGATCTGAACAAGCG
>JAWLAT010000039.1:0-39343 GCA_041395325.1 Lysobacterales bacterium | reverse complement strand
CAACCAGTGCCCGCATCTGCGCCAGTTGCTGGGCATCGGGCTGCACGTCGGCCTCGCCCAGGACATGGATGCGCACGGTGGTGGCGCCGACGAAGGAGGCCACATTGGGCGAGACCCCGCGTCGTTCGAGGGTCTCCAGATACTCACCCAGCGTGGTCCAGTCGATCTCAAACTTGAAGTCACCCTGCAGCTTCAGCGCATCGGCCTTCATGCGCTCGTTCAGCGGCCCCATCGACCAGCCTTCGCCAAAGATCTCCAGCGTCACGCCCTGCAGCAAATCGCTCTGCCCGCGGCCGTCGAGCAGCAGCGACTCGGTGGCCCAGCTGAGCACGTTGATGAAGCCCGGGGCGACGTATTGGCCTTGCGCGTCGATGATTCGATCGGCCGTCGCTGGCGAGCCCGGCGGCAGCAGCGCGCTGATGCGATCACCGTCAATGGCCACGTCCAGGCGCTGGCCCGGAGCGCCACTGCCATCGAAGACCAGCCCGTCGCGGATCAGCACATCGTGGTGCGGTGGCGGCGGTGCGCTGGCGCAGGCCGCCAGCAGGCCGCTGATGCCCAGCAGCAGGATCGAACGCATCGCAGTCCCCCGGGAACGAAGCAGGCTCGATCATAGCCGGCCGGCGCCGCGCGGATTCTTGCGAATTGGTCCCGCCGCAAGGGCGATTCACCCCGCGCAGGCCGGCAGCTGCGACCGGGCTGACTACCATCGGGCCGAACTCAGCCAGGTGCAGCAACGATGCGCAGTTTCAGCTCATGGGGCACGGCCTTGATCGGCTTGTGGCTGGCTGCCACCGCAGCGGCAATGGCCGCCGAGGTGGACTCGCCAGCGCTGACCAGCCGCCCGGTTGCCGTCGACCGCGATCGCGTCTTCGTCGGACGAATGGATTTCCGGGTGCTGCAGAACGAGGCGCCTGCCGGTCTGGTCAGCGTCCATGCCAGCTTCAACGAACAGGGTCAGTACGTCCTGCACGACCGCTCCGAAAGCGCGCCGCTCGGCATCGTCGAGGAACTGCTGCAGGTGCTGGAAGCCGATGGCTTCCGGCCGCTGCGTAGCCTGGTGCAGGGCCGCATCAACGGCAGTTTCATCGACCTCAACTGGCGCTGGCATGCCGACACTGCCGCCGGTGATCTGGAAAGCTACCACCTGGCCAGTGGCCGCCACCGAGCACTCCAGCGTGAAGTGCCAATGCCGACCGGCACGCTGACCCGAGCCAGCGCGCTGTACCTGATTGCTGCGCTGCCGCTGACGGCCGATGTCCCACTGACGCTGAACTGGTTCGACAGCATGAGTGGCAGCGTCGTGCCGATCGAGCTGAGCATCGAAGGCACCACGACCATCGAAGTGCCGGCCGGTCGCTTTGAGGTGCTGACCATCCGCCAGCGCGGCGGATCACCGGAGAATCTGATCTACCTGAGCACCGAGGCGCCAGCGCGTGTGGTGCGTTTCGATGTGGTTGGCGCCCCCATCCGGCTGGAACTGCTACCGGCTCAGGTGACTACCGAGGCTGTGCCATGATCACTTCCCCTGATGACACTGGAGCCCTGCCGATGAATCGCTGGCTGCTTGCCTGTCTGCTGGTCCTTTCCCTGTCCGCCACCGCACTGGCGGCACCGGCTGCCGATTTCGATCAGACGCTGCGCACCCATCTGCAGGCCATCACGGACCGCGATCTGCCCACTTTGCTGGACACCGTCTCCGAACGCGCCGACTTCTCGGTGATCTTCCCCAATGGCCAGCGGCTGGTGGGCAAGGCAGCCTTTGAAGCCATGCACACCGAGTGGTTTGCCGATCCGGACTGGCGCATGAGCTTCGAGGAGATCAGTCGCTGGCAAAGCGATGCCATGGCCGGCGTGCTGTTGCGCTACGACTACCGCGATCAGCCCGAGCCCGGCAGCGGCAACCCTCGCCAGCGCTTCCTGTTCCTGCTGTTCCAGTTGATCGACGGCCAGTGGCTGCTGGTGCACGACCAGAACACGCCAATCGCGCCACCGCAGTAGCGCCAGACAGACCAGCGGCGGGACAGCGGTGACAAAGCGTTGCGTCGCCGGCGAGGATGCCGGGTCGCCAGCGCGGCACAATCGACTGCCCGCCGCCCGGAAATCAGCCGATGCCACCCATGCTGCGCCTGGCCTGGCTGTGCCTGTGTAGTCCGTTGCTGCTGCACGCCAGCCCCCAGCCAATTCGCGATTCAATTGGCGTGATACCGGAGGCCCAGGGATTCTGGCGGTCTGCCGCGCAGGGCTGGCTGCTGCAGATCAGTGACGCTGGCATCCAGCGCTGGCAGGACACTTCGGCCGGCTGCTATGCCACCCCGCCTGCCGACGCCAAATGGCCGCTGATGGGGCAGATCGAGTACACGCTGATCGACTTCGATGCCGACGACAGCGCCGGCTTCCAGTATCTGCCCGGCGACGCCGCCACCCGCTTCGAACGCGTGGAGGCCCTGCCCGAGCACTGCGGTGCCGAGGACCTCAGCGACGAGCGCAGCGTCTTCGAGGCTTTCGTCGCCATCATGGACACCCACTACGCCTTCTTCGATGCGCGTGGCATCGACTGGTCGGCGCGGGTCAGACAGGCGCGACCCAAGGTGCGTGCCGGCATGGGTGAGGCCGCGCTGCGGCAGGTGCTGGCCGGAATGCTCGAGGGCCTCAATGATTCGCACACCAAGCTGATCGGCCAGGTCAATGGCGAGCGCTTTCGCATCCAGGATGGGCAGGGCCAGACCTTGCCGCGAGTGCGCGCCGAGCCCGGCGAACAGTCCTGGCTGCAGGCGCTGGTGCGTCAGTTGCTCGACGAGGTGCTCGACGAGGGCGCCGAGCAGATCGGCAATGAGCGGATCATCTGGGGCACGATCGATGGCCAGGTGGGCTATCTGCAGGTCTTCACGATGGGCGGCTTCAGCAACGCGCCGGAACAGCCAGTGAGTGACTGGGCCGCCGCCGAACTGACTGAGCTGGACGCGCTGCTCGACCCGATTTTCAGCCGCTTCGCCGACACCCGTGGCGTGATTGTGGACCTGTCCAACAATCGTGGCGGCTATGACGCCATCGCCCGCGCGCTGGCCGCCCGTTTCAGCGACAGTCCCTTCGATGCCTACACTGTCGACACCGACCGTGACAGCCGCGCCGAGCATCACTACCGCATCCAGCCGGCCGACGGACCGCGCTACACCGGCCCGGTCATCGTGCTGACCTCCGATGTCACCGTCTCCGGCGGCGAGATCGCCACGCTGGCGCTGCGCGCCCTCGGCAATGTCACTCACGCTGGCGGTCGCACCCGCGGCTCCTTCTCCACGCCCCTGGCCAAGCCGCTGCCGAATGGCTGGTATCTGGAGCTGTCCAGCGAGACTTTTGCCGATCAGCAGGGTCGCGTCTGGGAGGCCACCGGCATCGCGCCCGAGCGTGAGTTCGAGGTTTTCCCGGCGGACGACCCCGTCGCTGGCCACGCCCATGTGCTGCGTGAGCTGGCCGCCGAGCTGGCAGGCAAGCACGAATGAGCCCTGCCCCGCCAGCGACGCGGCACGTCGGCCTGCTGCTCTATGACGAGGTGCAGCTGCTCGATGTCAGCGGCCCGCTGGATGTCTTCGCCACGGCCAACCAGCTCAATGGCAGGCCAGCCTACGAATGCCTGACGCTGGCGCCCGACGGCGCCACCTGCGTCAGCGAGAGCGGCCTGCGGATGCTGCCGGACTGTTCGCTGGATGCGGCGCCGCCGCTGGACACGCTGTTGATCCCGGGCGGAGAGGGCAGTCGCCGGCTCGACCAGGACCCCAGCCTGCTGGCCTGGATCGTCGCGCAGGCGGCCCGCAGCCAGCGCGTGGTGTCGGTCTGCACCGGTCTGTATCTGCTCGCCGCCACCGGTCTGCTCGATGGTCGCCGGGCGACGACGCACTGGCGCTTTGCCGCCGACCTGCAGCGGCGCTACCCACGGATCCAGGTCGAGGCCAGCCATCTGTTCCTCTGCGACGGGCCCTACTGGTCCTCCGGCGGCCTCACCGCCGGCATGGATCTGGCGCTGGCGCTGGTGCAGGCCGATCTGGGCCGGCCGCTAGCCCTGCGGGTAGCGCGCGAGTTGGTGATGTACATGCAGCGGCCGGGCGATCAGCTGCAGTATTCCGAACCGCTACAGGCACAGACCGACGCCAGCGGCCCGCTGGCGCGCCTGCCGGACTGGTTGCTCGCGCATCTGCACGAACGGCTCGACAGCGAGCGGATGGCTGAGGCCATGGCGATGAGCCCGCGCAACTTCCGCCGCGTCTTCCGGCAACACTTCGGCTGCAGTCCGCAGGCCCACCTGGAAAGCCTGCGCCTGGGCCGCGCCTGCGATCTGCTGACCACCAGCGCCGTCAGCATCTCGCGTCTGGCCGAACGCTGCGGCTTCGCCAGCGCCGACAGCTTCCGCCGCGCCTTCCGCCGCCGCCTCGGCTGTTCGCCGGAGGCGTATCGGGAGCGCTTCTAGGGGGCTGGAAAAGTTGGTTCAACACAAAGGACACCAAGGACACGAAGGAAAGACAGCACTTTGATGTTGGGCTTTTGGGCGCATGCCCTGTGTTCCCAGTTGCCCCGAGTGCTAGTTCCGACGGTTCAAAGCAGGCGTGTTGATATGCCCAAGCCGTGGACTGGTGCCCACTGACCAGCCGTTCTGCTTTCGCATTCCTTTGTGTCCTTCGTGTCCTTTGTGTTGAAAAGCTCCCCGACAATCTGGCCGCCAGCGTCGGCAATCTGGCCGCCAGCTCGGGGCGCCCTGACGCACGCTGCAGACCTTGCCCCCGTCTGGAGTCTGCGCATGTCTCGTTCCCAACCCTGGCTGTTCTCCCTGTTTGCGTTGTTCGGTGTGGCGCCGGCACTGGCGGCCGAGGCGCCGGTGCGGGTGGCGATCCTGCTGTTCGATGGCGTGCAGATCATCGACTTCGCCGCGCCCTACGAGGTCTTTGGGCAGGCTGGCTATGAGGTCTACACGGTGTCGCGCGACGGCAAGGGGGTGCAGACCGCGATGGATCTGCGGGTCGAGGTGGACCACGACTTTGCCAGTGCCCCGGTGGCCGATGTGCTGGTCATTCCAGGCGGCAATGTCGATGCCGCGGCGGCCGACCCCGAAACCCAGGCCTGGATCCGCCAGCGGGCGGAGCCGGCGCGGCAGGTGCTGTCGATCTGCACCGGATCGGACATCCTCGCCAGCACCGGGCTGCTCGACGGCCAGTCGGCGACCACCTTCCATCGCCATTTCGAGCACATGGCGCAGCGCTTTCCCGCCGTCACGGTGGTGCAGGACCAACGCTGGGTGCAGGCCGGCAAACTGGTGACCTCGGCCGGTTTGAGCTCGGGCATGGATGCGGCACTGCACGTGGTCGCGCAGCTGGACGGCGAACGACGGGCTCGTTCGGTCGCCCTGCATCTTGAGTACGACTGGTCGCCGCAGCAAGGTTTCGTGCGTGGCCTGCTGGCCGACCGCCAGCTGCGCCTGCCCGATGCCCGCATCGACTATCCCGAGGGTGTGAAGTTGTCGCAACGCTCGGCCGTGGGTGACCGGGCACACTGGGAGATCGAGTACCAGATCGAGGGCCCGTTGCCACCGGCCGAGTTGTTGACGCGAGTGCGAGCGGCGGCACTGAGCGACGACGGTCTGCAGGTGGTGTCGGAGGCTGATGCGCCCATCCTGATCTGGCGCTATGTCGGCGCAGACCAGCGACAATGGGAAGTGCAGCTCAGCGTCACGGCCCCTGCGGACACCGGAGCCAGCTACCGGGCCTGGCTGAAACTGGCGCCCGCGGGCTGACGCTCAGGTTCAATCCAGCCCGTGCACCAGCCCCGGGAAGACCACCAGCAGCACCAGCATCAGCAACTGCAGACCGACGAAGGGAATCGCACCGCGGTAGAGATCGGCGGTGCGCAGCGCCGGTGGTGCGACGCCGCGCAGATAGAACAGCGCAAAGCCGAAGGGCGGGGTGAGGAAGCTGGTCTGCAGGTTGATCGCGAACAGCACGCCCAGCCAGACCGGGTCTACCCCCTGCATCAGCAGCGCCGGCGCGACGATGGGCACGACAACGAAGGTGATCTCGATGAAGTCCAGCACGAAGCCCAGCAGGAACATCGACAGATTGACGATGATCAGCGCGCCCAGCAGCCCGCCCGGCATCGCGTGCAGCCATTCGGCGACGCGGCTGTCGCCGCCGTAGCCGCGGAAGACCAGCGTGAACAGCGCCGCGCCGAGCAGGATCAGATAGACCATGCTGGACACCCGCACCGTGCTGTCCAGACTCTCGCGCAGGCGTCGCAGGTCAAACTCGCGACAGGCGGCGGCAATGACACAGGCGCCGACCGCGCCGACGGCGGCCGCTTCGGTGGGCGTGGCGATGCCGCCCAGGATCGAACCGAGCACGGCGATGATCAGCGCCAGCGGCGGCAGCAGCGCACCCAACAGCGCCCGCGCCGTCACCGGCGGTCGCTCGCTGGCCGGCAGTGCCGGTGCGGCGAGCGGGCGGCGCCAGGCCACCCAGATCACATAGAGCGCATACAGCCCGACCAGACACAGGCCCGGGACCACGGCGCCGACGAACAGATCGCCCACCGAGACGGTGCGCGGCGAAAACACGCCCTGTGCCAGCTGCGCCTGCTGGTAGGCGCTGGACAGCACATCACCGAGCAACACCAGCGCCAGCGAGGGCGGAATGATCTGCCCCAGCGTGCCCGAGGAGATGATCACGCCGCTGGCCAGCCGCGGGTCATAGCCCAGTCGCAGCATCGTCGGCAGCGAGATCAGGCCCATCGTCACCACGGTCGCGCCGACGATGCCGGTGCTGGCGGCCAGCACCGCACCGACCGCCAGAACGCTCAGCGCCAATCCGCCGCGCAAGCCACCAAACAACGCCGCCAGCGTGGTCAGCAGGCGCTCGGCCACCTTGGACCGTTCCAGCATCACGCCCATGAAGACGAACAGCGGTACCGCCAGCAGGGTTTCGTTGCCGACCACGCCGAAGACCCGATTGGGCAGCGCGTCGAGGAAACTGGGATCGAAGACGCCCAGTGCGATGCCCAGTCCGGCGTAGAGCAGTGCGACGCCACCGAGGGTCAGCGCGACCGGAAAGCCCAGCAGCAGGGCCAGCAGCAGCGAGACGAACAAGCCCAGCGCCAGCCAGTCCTGCGGGGTCATGCCGACTGCCCACGGCCGGCGCGACGCCAGCGGCTGGCGGCACGCAGTGCCAGGCCGATGCCGGCCAGCAGCAACAGCAGTGCGGCCAGCGGAATCAGCGCCTTGACCAGATAAAGCGCGGGCAGCCCACCCTGTTGCGAGGAGGTCTCACCGATGCGCCAGCTGCGCAGCACATAGGGCACGCTGACCCACAGCAGGAATAGCTGGAAGGGCAGCAGGAACAGCCCGACGCCGATCAGTTCCAGCAGCGCCTGGGTGCGCTCACTGCGCTGACGCGACCAGATGTCGACCCGCACGTGACCATCGTGGCGCAACGTGTAGCCGGCCCCAAGCAGAAAGACGATCGCATTGGCGGCCAGCACCAGTTCCTGCAGCCACGGCCGGCTCCAGTCCAGGCCATAGCGCAGCGCGACGATGGCGAATTCACCCAGCACCAGCAGCAAGGCGGCGGCAATCAGCAGCCAGGCCAGCCGGTCAAACCACGACTCGATGTGGCCGGCCAGGGCGTCCACTTGAACTCAGGGCTTGTCGAGATGGCTGGCCAGCGCGCCCAGCTGCTGCGCCTGCACCTGATCGACGATGGCGACGAAATCACCCAGGGGCTCGGGCGTGTAGCCACCGGCGCGATACCACAGCGTGATCGTGGTGCCACCGTCGTCGGTGGCCGCCAGACGCCAGTCCATGACACCGCTCAAGCCCATGCCCTGCAACGGTCCCAGCCCGCCTTCGAGCCGCAGCAGCTTGCCTGGATCGACGAAGATCACACGCATGTGCTGGGCTTCGCGCTGACCGGAACGTTCGCAGAAACAGCCGCCCGCGCGCGCCTCGATGCGGAAGCGCCCTTCCTGACCCCACCAGCTGTGATCCTTTGGCCACCACTGGTCGACCGCATCAACGAGTGCGTCAAAGGCCTGTTGCGGCGACACCGCGACCGTCACGGTGTTGGACAACGTGAAGCCGGCGCCAGTCTGGTCCAGCACCTCGGCCGCCGCCGGCCGAACGGCTGCCAACCACAGCAGTGCCAGCAGCAGCGCGCGCTCAGTCACCGTCCTTCCCCTTCGGCGTCAGATCGCGCAGGTCGTAGAAGACCGGCAGCACCTCATTGCTCATCGGTCGTGGACGATCCACTTCTCCGTCGCCATCGGCGTCGATCAGGGTGTAGGGGACGCCCTTGACCGGCACCACCCGCACATAGAGCAGACGGCCGTTCTCTCGGTATTCCTCCACGCGATGACCTTCCTCGCTGGTGCGAATCGTGATCTCCGGCACCAGCGCGTCATGCGGCTCGGCTTTCGGCGGCAGATCGTTCAGATCCAGTGGCGGCGGCGCCGGAGCCGGCGCCAGCTCGGGCAGATCCTCGGCCACATCGGTGCTCGTGCTTGCCGCGGCGTCGGCAGCACCGGCGTCCGTTTCGGTCTGAGCCGACAGAGCGGCGGCATGCAGCGCCACCAGGATCGCGGGCAGGAGCAGGCGGTTGTGATTCATGGCGGCAGGCACTGGATGGAATGGCGCAAGCATATCGCCTTTGCCGGCGCAGCCCGACCGCCTGCCAGCGCTCGCTCAGCTGCCGGTGGGTTCCGAGCGGCGATCGGCCTCGAACAGCCGCGCCAGTTCCTCGCGCGCCTCCATCGTGGTCTGCATCAGCTTGGCCTCATCGCCATGCACCAGCTGCTGTTGCGACAGCAATTGTTCGTCGTGGACGCGGAAACGCTCGGTGTGCTGGAGCGCCTCTGCGGCATCGAGCCCCAGCGCTTCGAGCAGCTGTCGCGACATCCACAGCGAGGAGTGCAGCGTCTCGCGGATGACCCGGGTGATGCCCAGATCCATCAGCGCGAAGGCGTGCTGGCGGTTGCGGGCCCGGGCCAGGATGGGCAGATCCGGGAAGTTGCGCCGCACGGTGCCGGCGATGCGCACGCTGGCGGCCGGATCATCGACAGCGAGGATGAACATCCGCGCCTGCTCGGCGCCGGCTGCGCGCAGCAGTTCGGCGCGGGAGGGATCGCCGTAGTAGATCTTGTTGCCGAAACGTCGCGACAAATCGACCTGGTTGGTGTCCGGATCGATGGCGACGAAACAGATCTCCTTGGCCTTGAGGATGCGGCCGATGATCTGGCCTACCCGACCGAATCCGGCAATCACCACCTGCGGGCGCTCATTGTCAATGACGTCATCCGGGCGCGGCGTGGCTTCGGCCTGGCGGCGGGCGATCCAGGCTTCGACCAGCAGCACCAGCAACGGTGTGGCGGCCATCGACAGCGCCACCGCCAGCGTCAGCAGATCGGCGATGGCCACTGGCAGCACGCCGTTGGCCTGGGCCTGCTGGTAGACGACGAAGGCGAATTCGCCACCCGGTGCCAGCAACGCGACGAACATCAGCGCGCCAGTGCGACGCAGTTTCAGCCGCCAGGCCAGCAGGCCGAGCATGGCGAACTTGAGCAGCAGGAAACCCAGCATCAGCGTCAGCACCGCCAGTGGGCGCTCACTGAGCAGACGCAGATCGATGTTCATGCCTACGGCGAGGAAGAACAGGCCCAGCAGCAGGCCCTTGAAGGGTTCGACGTGGGCTTCGAGTTCGTGGCGGTATTCGCTGTTGGCCAGCAGCACACCGGCCAGGAAGGCGCCCAGCGCCATCGACAAACCCACCGCGTGCATCAGCGCAGCGGTGCCAAGCACCACCAGCAGCGACGCAGCAGTGAACACCTCGGTACTGCGCGCTCGCGCCACCAGCCGGAACAAGGGTCGCGAGAGGAAACGGCCGGCCAGCATGACGATGGCGATCGCCCCCAGCACTTGACCGACTTCGGTCCAGTCCAGGCCGCTGCTCGAGCCGCTGCCGGCCAACGGCAACAAGGCCAGCACCGGCACCGCGATCAGATCCTGGAACAGCAGCACGCCAAAGGCGCTGCGGCCATGCTCGGCGGTCAGCTCATTGCGCTCGGCCAGGATCTGCAACACGAAGGCGGTACTGGACAAGGCCAGACCGAAAGCCGCCACCGCCGCGGCCACCATTCCCAGGCCCAGCCACCAGCCGATCAGCGCGAGCGGCAGCAACGCGCTGCCCACCTGCAGCGCACCGACACCGAAGACGCTGCGTCGCAACAGCCACAACCGCTGTGGCGACAGTTCCAGCCCGATGACGAACAACAGCATCACCACGCCCAGCTCGGACAGCTCCAGCACTTCCTCTGGCGTGCGAATCAGTCCGAGGGCGAAGGGGCCGATGATCAGACCGGCGACCAGATAGCCCAGCACGGCGCCCAGCCGCAACTTCTTGGCAATCGGCACGGCGATCACCGCCGCGGCCAGCAGGATCAGGATATTGCCCAGTTCGTGCAGCATTAGCGGACTCCGGTTCTGGCCGGCGATGATAGGTCACCACGGCCCGGCGGTTGGGCCTTTGCTACTCTGCCGCCCGGGCTAAGGAATGGGGATGTCGATGACCGCTGAGCGGGGTGCAACATGCTGGCGCTGGCTGGTCGCACTCAGCGGCCTGCTGCTGTTCGGCTGCGCCAGCTCCGTGGTGACCGAAGGCGGAAGCGAAACCGTCCTGGTGGCGGAGGCCTGGCAGAGCGCGTCCTACGCCGAAGACAACGTCGATTCCCCGGCCAGCTGGCTCGGTCCGCAGGGCCAGCACTGGGTTCTGCTCACCGCCAAGCACAGTCATGTGCTGCTGCTTTTCGACGGCGACAGCGGCCAGTTGCTGCGCCGCGTCGGCGGCCTCGGCCGCGGTGCCGGCGATTTCAATCGCCCCAACGGCATCTTCGTCATCGACAACCTGGTACTGGTCGCCGAGCGTGACAACCATCGCATTCAGGTGCTGCGGCTGCCCGAGCTGATTTCGCTGGGCAGCTTTGGTCAGACCGAGCTGCGCGCGCCCTACGGACTGTGGGTGCGGCGCGAGGGCGATGGTTATGAGGTGTTCGTCTCCGACAGCTACATGGACGGCGAGCAGTTTGATGTGGTGCCGCCACTGGCCACGCTGGACCGACGCTTCGCCCGCTTCGGACTGCAGTTGGAGGGCAATGGCCTGAGCGTGGAATCGCGCGGCCACTTCGGCGCCACCGATGCCGCTGGCGCCATCCGCATCACCGAGTCGCTGTGGGGCGATCCCGCCCACGATCGCCTGCTGCTGGCCGAGGAAGACGCCAGCGACGGCACCCGGGTCAAGCTGTATGACTTGCAGGGACGCTATCGCGGCCAGGATCTGGGACGCGGCTTGCTGCGCAGCCAGGCCGAGGGTATCGCGCTGTGGGCCTGCGCCGATGGCAGCGGCTACTGGATCCTGACCGATCAGGGCCCCACGCGCAGCGACTTCCACGTATTTGATCGGCAACAGCTGACCCATCAGGGCAGCTTCGCCAGCCCGCGCACCGCCAATACCGACGGCATCTGGCTGCAGCAGACCGGCACCGAGCGCTTCCCGGCCGGGGTCTTCTACGCGGTCCACGATGATCAGGCGCTCAGCGCCTTCGACTGGCGCGATGTGGCTGCAGCATTGGGGCTACGGCAGGCCTGTGAGTAGCGAGGTCGAGAATTCGGGTTGAGTGGCGTTCGTTCCGAGCACCGGTTCCCCTCCCAACTGCATGGCGATCGAGCTGACTGCGCCGCGTCCGGACCCTTGGCCTCTGCGCGCGAGCTTGCGCCCGATGCCGCCCTGAATCACCGCTGCCGCGCGGCACTCGACGCGGAAGCGTCAAGCGCGCGTCAAGCCGCTGTCATCTCGGCGACCTACAACGGCGGGCTTCCCGGAGTCGACCGAGTCAGCCCATGCCCATGTCAACACGCCCCTGGCGTCGCCAAACCCTGTCCCTGGCCATCGGACTGGCCCTGTCGCCGCTGAGCTGGGCCGAGACGGCCGGCGATGGCGAACTGCGCGGTTTGGACGCGATCGTGGTGCAGGGCGAGATCGCCTACCGCGACCGCAGCGACAGCACGGCGCCGGTGCTGGTCTATGACCTGGAGTACTTCCAGCGTTTCGAGCCGCTGACCGTCGGCGACATGCTCAAGCGCGTACCCGGAGTGGGCTTCGTCTCCGACATCCTCGAGTTCGATGCCGTGCAGCTGCGCGGGTTGGACCCGGGCTACACGCAGATCCTGATCAACGGCAAACGGGTGCCTGGCGGCGGGTTGGACCGCTCCTTCTTCGTCGATCGGATCCCGGCCGAGCTGGTCGATCGCATCGAGATCGTCCGCAGCCCCAGTGCCAACCGTTCCGGTGACGCTGTCGCTGGCGCATTGAATATCGTGCTGCGCGATGCCTATGAGTTCGACGGCGCCTATGTGCGCGCCGGCGCGCTGAACTTCCGTGATGGCGAGACCAAGGGCACCTTCGGTGCGGTGGCCGGCGGCGAGTTCGGCGGTGGTCGATTGCTTGGCGGTGTCAACGTGCAGGGCCGCTACAACCCCAAGCAGAAACTCAGTCTGCGTTTCGACGAGCCCGGCGGTGAGCTGGACAATCGTGAAGACCAGTCCGACATTCGCGACGGCACCGACTACTCGGCCAATCTGTCCTACACCACCGACATCGGCGAGGACCGCTTCTCCTTCAGCGCGCTGGCCGTGCGCACCGAGCGCGAAGAGACCGAGCGCTCGCTGGAATACAACGACCGCAACTCGACCTCGCGCGACCATCTGCTGTCGGAAAACGATCAGTTCGAGGACATCGACACCCGCAACTATGCGGTCGAGGCCAGTTATGCCTTCGACGCCCTGGGTGGCCGCAACGAGATCGACGCCGGCTGGGCCAGCTTCACCGATGACATCGTCAACACCGAGGTCGAAACGGGCTACGACGATGACGACACGCCGCCGTCCTTCGATGAACTCGAGGGCGAACGCGAGTTGGAGGATCTGGAAGACCGCGAATGGTCGCTGGGTTTCGCCCACGTGCGCGGCGTTGGCGATGGTGTCGAGATGGAATTGGGCCTGGACTACAACGACAAGCAGCGCGACTTCGTTCTCGAAGTCAGCGAGGTGGCCACCGACGAGGAAGGGGCACCCTTGCCCCCATTCAGCGACTTCGATCGCTTCGCCAGCGAAATCGAGGAGCAGCGCATCGATCCCTATCTGATGTTCTCCGGCCGCGGCCAGGCCTTCAGCTGGGAGGCCGGCCTGCGCTACGAACACACCGACGTGAGCGTTCGCGCCGATGGCCAACGCGTCGACAATGACTATGCCGAGCTGCTGCCCAGCGCACACCTGAAGTTTGAGCTCGACGAGCAGCAGCGCATCTCCGCCTCGGTGGCCCGGACCGTGCGGCGGCCCAGCTTCGACTTCCTCGATCCCACGTTGCTGGACGGCGAGTTCGGCGACAACGACTTCTTCGGCAACCCACGGCTGGACCCGGAAACGGCCTGGGGCTTCGATCTGGGCTACGAGCACCGCATCGGCCGGCGCGGCGTGGTCGGCTTCAACGTGTTCTACCGCGACGTGCAGGATCTGATCGAGCTGGTCAATACCGGCGCGCCCAGCGAGGAATCACTCGACGACTACGCCGATGACATCGAGGACTTCCTGGACGAGAACCCGGGCGCCGGCCCCGGCAGTCCGGGCTACCCCGAGTTCGATCCGGACAGCTTCGTCTACACGGCTGCCAACGTGGGCGATGGCAGCGTCTACGGCTTCGAGTTTGACCTGTCGATGCCGCTGGACGCGCTGGGGCTGGAGTACACCGGCGTGTTCGCCAACTATGCCTGGCTGGACAGCGAGGTCGACGACGATCTGGGCGAGCGGCGCTTCAACAACCAGGCCCGCTATGTCTACAACCTCGGTTTCATCCAGGACCTGCCCGGCTGGGGTGCCAGCTTCGGCGCCAGCTATCGCAAGCAGGGCGAAGCCTTTGCCCGGGTGCTGGCCGAGGAAGTCACCACGCGCTACGGCGGCGATCTGGAGGTCTTCATCGAGAAGCGCTTCGGCGATCGCGCCACGGTGCGTCTGACCGCTTCCAACCTGCTGGATGCCAGCAAGGACGAGGTCTTCGACAAGTTCGACACCCTCGGCGACCAGATCGACCGCGACTACGACGAGTTCGAACTGGAGACCGAGGAATCCGGTCCGGTGTTCCAGCTCATTGGTCGTATTTCCTTCTGAACGGGCCGCAGCAGATGACTAACACGCAACTGTCGGTTCGTCTCGCAAGCCTGTTCCTGGTTGCCGGCCTGCTGGCCGCCTGCGCCAGCGCTCCGCAGCCTGAGGCGCAGTTCGAACCCGACGCTCAAGACATCGATCCGCTGACCACTGACTTCGACGTCCGCTTCCACACGGTGCCCGAGGCTTTCGTCAGCGCGCTCACACCGGCCGACAACGTCGATTCACCGGCGGCCTGGCGGGCACCCGATGGCCGTACCTGGGTGTTGGCGACTGGCAAGGGTACTGACCAGATCCTCGTCTACGACGGCGACAACGGCGCGCTGCTGCGTCGGATCGGCGGGCCCGGATCAGGCGCCGGGCAGCTGGATCGGCCCAACGGCATTTTCGTCCACGAGGATCTGGCACTGGTGGTCGAGCGCGACAACCATCGCGTCCAGGCCTTCCGACTACCGGAGCTGGTCCCGCTGGGCAGCTTTGGCAGTGAGCAGCTGCGGCAGCCCTACGGCTTGTGGCTGCACGGACTGACCGACGGGGCCCTCGAAGTGATCGTCTCCGATGCCTGGATGGACCCGGCCGACGAAGATCGCCTGCCGCCGTTGAGCCAGTTGGACCAGCGCTTTCGTCGCTTCCAGGTGACGGTCGGCCCAGATGGTCTGGCGGTCAGCGACCAGGGCAGCTTCGGCGCGACCGATGCGGCCGGGGCGATCCGGGTGCCGGAGTCGCTGTGGGGCGATGTAGCCAATGATCGCCTGTTGATTGCCGAAGAAGACGTCGCCACCGGTACCCGCCTGCGCGATTACGGCCTGAGCGACCGGCGCTACCGTCGCGACATCGGCGCCGATCGGTTCCACGCTCAGGCCGAAGGCATTGCCCTGTGGCAGTGTGCCGATGGCAGCGGCTACTGGATCGCCACCGACCAGTACAAGGACCGCAGCGTCTTTCATCTGTTCGACCGCCAGAGTCTGGCGCACATCGGCGCCTTCGCCGGCAGCACCACCGCCAACACTGATGGTGTCTGGCTACATCAGAGCGGCAGCGAACGCTTCCCCAACGGCGTGTTCTACGCGGTCCACGACGATCAGGCGCTCAGCGCCTTCGACTGGCGCGACATTGCCGATCGGCTGAAGCTCAGGCTCAGTTGCGACGGACCGCGCTGAGCGGCCCGCTCTGAGGGCCGTCGCAGGGCCCGTCTGGCCCTGCCCGGGCGGCTATTCGTCGTCCGGATGCCATTTGCCCGAGGGCATGACGACGGCGTCGAAGGCTTCGTCGCGAGTCTGGCGATTGCGTTCGGAGACCCCCGGAATGCTGTACAGGCGTTGCCGAACCTGATCGCTGGGATAGATCGTCGGGTTGCTGCGAATGGCTTCGTCCAGTAGCGGCTCGGCCGCCGGGACGGCACTGGCATAGGCAACAAAGTTGGAGATCTTCGCCTGCACGGTCGGCCGCAGCAGATACTCGATGAAGCGGGCGCCGCCATCGGGGTTGGGGGCGTTGGCGGGCATCGCCATCACGTCCATCCAGACCAGGCCGCCCTCTTTCGGAATCATGTAAGCCACCCGCTGACCATTGCCTTCTTCTTCGGCCCGATCGACCGCCTGCTGCACATCGCCGGACCAGGCCAGAGCCACGCAGATCTCGCCGCTGGCCAGCTCATCGATGATGCGGGTGCTGCCGCCGAAGAACTTCACGTGCTCGATGGTCTTGGCCAGACTGCGTTCCAGGATGAACTCGGTCAGCGACGCGTCGGTCTGTGAGGGGTCGTAGTAGATCATTGCCGCGGCGATGATCTCGGTGCGCTCGGCCTGGATGCCGATGCCGCAGCCGGCCAGCCTGGCCGTGTACGCAGGATCGAAGACCATCTTCCAGGTCTCGATGTCGGTGTCCGGTCCCAGTGCGGCCCGTACCTTGTCGACGTTGTAGCCAATTCCGGTGGTGCCCCACAGATAAGGCACCAGATAGCTGCCCGTGGAATCGGCGCGCCGCAGCGCACGGGCGATGTTCGGATCCAGCTCGGCGCTGCGATTGCGAACCGAATCGGGCAGGCGCCTGAGCTGGCGAGCCTGCACCTGCTCGCGACCAAAGGGGATGGCGGTGGGAAAGACCACGTCGGCAAAGGGTTCACCGGCGTTGATCAGGGCCTGCAGATCCTCATTGCCAGGGAAGGTCTGATAGTCGACCTGCAGGCCAGTTTCGGCGGTGAATTCGGCCAATACCTCGGGATCGATGTATTCCTCCCAGTTGTAGACCCGAACCACCGTCGAAGGCGTCGCCGCGCCCGGCGCTGCAGGCGCTTCTGGCGGCGGCGTTGGGGCGGGTGGACTGCAGCCAGCCAACAGGATGAGAACGGATGCCACCGCGCCCCGAGCCGCTTGCTTCCTCATGCCTCGCTCCCGCACCTGTTGACGACCACAGTAAAGCGTTAATCAATGAAACTTCCAAGCATTCGCTCCGCGGAAAGATGGAGTGCGAGTCTGCGACAGAGCCAGCTGCGCCGACGGCTGCCTCACACCCGAGCTCCGCGGAAAGATGGAGTGCGAGTCTGCGACAGAGCCATTAGCTCAGCGGACAGTTGGAATGCGAGTTTGCAACAGAGCCAGCTGCACCTACGGCCGCCTCACACCCAGGCTCAGCGGAAAGATGAAGTGCGAGTCTGCAACAGAGCCTTTAGCTCAGCGGACAGTTGGAGTACGAGTCTGCAGCAGAGCCATTAGCTCAGCGGAACGATGGAGTGCGAGTCTGCAACAGAACCAGCTGCGCCAACGGCCGCCTCACACCCGAGCTCAGCGGAAAGATGAAGTGCGAGTCTGCAGAACCATTAGCTCAGCGGACAGTTGGAGTACGAGTCTGCAGCAGAGCCAGCTGAACCTACGGCCGCCTCACACCCAAGCTCCATGTTGGACGGTTGGTGCGACCCAGCCCAGCGCGGCAGAACCGATTCATGCGCCCAATGTCCGTTCGGAACTCACCTCCGCCCACACCACGCCATCCGCGCTAGACTCGAATCGACGCGCGGGCAAACCCACCGCGGCTGGGCGCGGCGGGCCAGCAGGAGGGCAGTTCATGGCAGAACGGGACGAGTCGCCCCGACTGGCCGATGGCAGTGCCACCGGCCTCTGGCAGGATGTGGTGCGCGAGGCCGAGGCACGTGCCGGCCGCACCTTGGACGAATCGCTGGAGAGCTACCTGGTTTTCACGCTGCTGCGCCATCAGCGCGATGAGCAACTGGGCCATCGCATCATGGCGCTGGACTGGCTGCAGACACTGGAGCGATCTGCGCGCTGGCGTGAACACGGCCTGCGCGATGTGGGCGACCGCTGCCTGCTGCTCGCTGGCCTCTACCCGGAGCAGGCCTCGCGCCGACGGGTGGGTCTGGACTACTTCGTCGACATTGGTCGCAGCGCCTACGATGACCTCGCCAGTGCACTGCGGGTAGGTCTGGCGGATCTGTTCAGTGAGCTGGCGCGTGCCTTCACCGAGCTGGTGCGGGTATTACTGGAAATCCGCAAGTTGTCTGGTCAGTGGAACGGGTTGGAGCCATTGCAGTCTCTGGCCCTGTGCACCGAGCGCGGCCAGATCAAGCCGGAACTGGCCCAGCGCAGCTTCCCTGGCGCCATCGTCATTGGCGGCAGCGAGCGGGTTCAGTAGGTGCAGGATCTGCTGGATCAGCTGGAACTGACACTGGCCGACGGCGTACTGACCAGCGCCGAAAAGCGCGGATTGCTGGCCCAGTTGCAGCAACGCCCGCTACGTCCGGACCAATTGCGCCAGATGCGCAATCATGCCTTCGATCTGGTCCACGCCCGCGCCCTGCAGGCCGACGCTGTGGCCACCTTGCCACCATTGATTCGCTGGCTGAACCAGATCATCAAGACGCTAGATCAGGTGCAGCCACAGGTCGCCGTGCAATCCGAAGTCTGGTTCAGCCCCGGCCGGGCCTGCCTGAACGCGGTGACCGGTCATCTGCGCCGCTGCCGCCAGCGTGCCGACATCTGCGTATTCACGATCGCTGACGACCGCATCACCGACGCACTGCTCGCCGCCCATGCGCGCGGGGTTGCACTGCGGCTGATCAGCGATGATGACAAGCGTTTCGACCACGGCAGCGACATCGAGCGCCTGCATGCGGCCGGCATTCCGGTGATGGTCGATCACAGCGAGGCGCACATGCACCACAAGTTTGCGCTGTTCGACCAGCGCCATCTGCTCAATGGCAGCTTCAACTGGACCCGCAGCGCCAGTCAGGCGAATGACGAAAACCTGGTCTCCAGCAGCGATCCCCAGTTGATCGCGCATTTCCAGGCCCAATTCGAGCGCATGTGGCAGCGTTTTCGTCCATTGCCGGGCTGACTGGGGTCCGATCTCACACCCGGTGGACTTGACGCGCTGAAGAGATTGCTAAACTGCGGCCATCGCAGCCCAAGGACGAGGCCAGCATGATTCGCGTCGTGTTCAATCAGAAGGGCGGCGTCGGCAAGTCGACGCTGGTCTGCAATCTGGCGGCCGTGGCCGCCTCCGAAGGCGTACCCACGCTGGTGATCGATCTGGATGCCCAGGGCAACTCGACCCACTATCTGCTCGGTGGCGAGGTGGTCGAACCGGAAGCCGGCACGGCCGGTCTGTTTGCCGAGAGTCTCAGCTATCGACTGCGCAGCAGCGATCCGCTGGATTTCGTCGCTGAAACGCCGTTCGAGCACCTGCACCTGATGCCCGGTGGCCCGGTCCTGGCCGAGTTGCAGACCAAGCTCGAAACCAAGCTGAAGATCTACAAGCTGCGCGAGGCGCTGACCGCGCTCAAGGGGCGCTACAAGCAGATCTGGATCGACACGCCGCCAGCGCTGAACTTCTACACCCTGTCAGCGCTGATCGCCGCGCAGCGCTGTCTGATCCCCTTCGATTGCGATGATTTCTCCCGGCAGGCGCTGTATCGGCTGCTGGAAAACGTTGCCGAGATCCGCAACGACCACAACAAGAAGCTCAAGGTCGAGGGCATCATCGTCAATCAGTTCAACGCGCGCGCCCGCTTGCCACAGCGGGTGGTTGACGAACTGCTGGCCGAAAAGCTGCCGGTACTGCCGACCTACATCTCCAGCTCCGTCAAGATCAAGGAGAGTCACGAGGCAGCCAAGCCAATGGTCTATCTCGATGGCAGCCACAAGCTGACCCAGGAATACCGCGCCCTGTATCGGCAGCTGGTTGGCTGATCGATGTCGGGGGGCGAGCACGGCGAGCGGCACGGCAAGGAGCGACGCCGACGCGAGCGGCGCTCCAGCTACCGCCGCTGGCGGCAGCAATCCTGGTTCGGCATCGTCGGCGTCTGCGTATTGCTCGCCGGTGTCATCGCGCTGCGTGTGATGACCTTCGTCAAGCCGGTCGAAGAGGATCAGGCCACCGAACTGAGTCCGGATCTGGCCGACAGCCCGGACCAGCGGTTGCGGCAGGCCTTCGCCGAACGCAATCTGGGCCGGATTCTGCTCGCCTGCCACGCCGCCTGGGATCGTCAGATGGGCGAGTTGGTGCCCGCCTTGGCGATGGCCTGGCAGCCGGATCAGCTGGATCTCTACGCGGCCGAGGGCAACACCAGCTGGCGGCACTACTGGTGTCGCGAGTCTGGCGTCGGTCGGGGCCGCAGCGACGCGCGTCCCGACAGCCTGGCCGGACGTATCCCGTTGCCCTCCGAACAGCTGGTGCATCGATTCAGTGGCGTGGTGGCTGATCAGGGTGTGCGTGCACTGGAAGCGCTGGGCGATGGTCACGGCGACATGAGCGTGCGGCTGCACTGGGACGACGGTCGGGTCACTGGTGAGTATCCCGAACAGCCGGCGCCGGACTTCGTCAATTTGCGTTTGGGTCCGGCGGGCAATGCCCAACGACCTCTGACGCCCGACCTCTCGTGACCGCCGCCCACCGTCGTGCCGTGCTGGACAGCTGGCACGACGGTGAAGCTCCACGCTGCCTCGCGCTGGTCGTGCGAGCGCGCGGCTCCTCCTATCGCCGACCCGGCGCATTGGCCGTGCTCGATGCCCAGGGTTTCCGCGCTGGCACGCTCAGCGGTGGCTGCCTGGATGCCGAGATCGAAACCGCTGCGCGCGACTGCCTGGCCAGTGCGCGGCCGCAGCTGTTGCAGCTCGACACCCGCAGTCAGGAGGACCTGCTGTTCGGCTCGCAATCGGGCTGCCGTGGCGAGATCGATATCCTGCTCTGGCCCGAGCACGCCGGCGCAGCGAGTTTGCAGCGAGAACTCGCGCAGGCCGATCGACTCCACCGATGCCTGACCCTGGACTTCGACCTGCACCCCGATCGTCTGGGCCACTGGGCGTTCAGCGATGCAGCGGTCACCACGCCATCCGATGGTGTCCGTCTGCGACTGTTGCCCACGCCCCGCTTGCTGCTCTGCGGCGCCGGACCGGAGGCTCCACCCTTGCTGCGGCTGGCCGCCGGCATGGGCTGGTGGGTCGAGGCGATCGAGCATCGTGGGCGCTTCCTGGCCGCCCTGCAGCAGGCCGATGCAGTGCATCCGGGACGACCCTCCGATGCACTGCCCCTGCCGCATTTGGACCGCTTCGACGCGGTGGTCTGCATGAGTCATCTGTATGCCGAAGACCTGGCGGCGCTGCGAATGCTGGCCGGCAGTGGCGTCGGTTGGATCGGCCTGCTCGGTCCGCGGGCCCGCCGCGATGCCCTGCTGGCCGAACTGGGGTCCGTCGCTGAGGCGCTGCACGGACGCCTGGAAGGCCCGGTCGGTGAAGCGCTGGGCGGCGATGGTCCGGAGGCCCTGGCCCTGTCGATCGGTGCACGCCTGCAGCGCTTGTTCCAGCAGCGATGATCAGCCATGGCGCCATCGTGCTGGCCGCGGGCACGTCACGTCGATTGGGCCTGCCCAAGCAACAGCTGCAGCTGGACGGACAGACACTGGAGGCGCGTGCCTGCTCGCTGGCCGCCGCCACCCAGCCACAGGAACTGCTGCTGGTGCGGCGCCCGGACGATCAGGCCCCGCTGCCGGCGCTGCCGTTGCAGCGAATCGATGCGCCACCCGGTGGCATGGGGCGTTCATTGGCCACCGCCGTCGGCGCCAGCCGGCTCAACGAGGGTGGCTGGCTGGTGCTGCTGGTCGATCAGCCAGCATTGAACCTGCCTCACCTGCAGGCCTTGTTGGCCGCCTGGCGGGTCGATCCCGAGTACCCCGTGGCCTCGGCCTATGCCGGACAGGTCGGTGTGCCAGCCTTGCTCCCGTACCACTGGCGCGATCGACTGCTCCGACTGGACGGTGATGTAGGGGCGCGACACTGGTTGCGTCAGGAACCCGGCTTGACTGCCATAGACGCGCCCGAACTGTCGGCGGACATCGACCGACCCGAGGACCTGCCTGGGTGCGACCGCGGCCCTTGAGGTCTCCGGCCAGGTACGAGCTCAGCCGACTGCCAGAGCTCAGCCCCCGATGGCGTCCAGTTCGGCCAACGGCCAGCGCGGTCGCACCCGGATCGCGGCATCGGCCGCCTCACCAGCCGCCAGTCGGAGCGCACCGGCCAGTGCGATCATCGCCCCGTTGTCGGTGCAAAAGGCGGCGCGCGGGTAGTACAGCTGCACCCCTTCGGCCTGCGCCGCCGCCTGCAGTTGCGTGCGCAACCGCTGATTGGCGCCCACGCCGCCAGCGATGACCAGCCGCTCGCGACCGGTCTGGCGCCAGGCCCGGCGGCATTTTTCGACCAGGGTGTCGACCACCGCGGCCTCGAAACTGGCGCTGAGATCACGCCGGACCTGATCGTCCTGGGCGCTGTCGCGCCAGGTCAGTGCCACCTGCGTTTTCAGTCCGGAGAAACTGAAGTCCAGGCCCGGTCGGTCGGTCAGCGGACGCGCCAACCGATAGCGGGTCGGTTCACCGCTACGAGCCAGTTCGGCCAGTGCGGGTCCGCCCGGATAGGGCAGACCCATCAGCTGGGCGCACTTGTCGAAAGCCTCGCCGGCGGCGTCATCCAGGGTGTCGCCGAGCAGGGCATAGCGACCCAGCCCCGCCACGTCGATCAGCTGACTGTGACCGCCGGACACCAGCAGCGCGACGAAGGGCGGTTCCGGCGAGGGCGACTCCAGCAGCGGGGCCAGCAGATGGCCCTCCAGGTGATGCACGCCGATGGCCGGCAGATCCAGCGCCCAGGCCAGCGAACGCGCCATGGCGGCACCCACCAGCAAGGCCCCGACCAGCCCCGGGCCGGCGGTGTAGGCGATGCCATCGAGCTCGCCCCGATCGACGCCGGCCTGGGCCAGTGCCTGCTCCAGCAGCGGCAGCAGCTTGCGCAGATGGTCGCGCGAAGCAATCTCCGGCACCACGCCGCCATAGGCGGCATGCAATTCGATCTGGCTGTACAGCGTGTGGCCCAGCAGCCCGCGGCGCGTGTGGTAAACCGCCAGACCGGTTTCGTCGCAGCTGCTCTCCACCCCCAGCACACACAGCCCCGGGACTTTCACGACGGATGAGTCGCTGGACAAGGTGCTCAGCCGTCTCTGGGCACGCGCCCGCTGACCATCACGCGCTTGCCAAAGCGCAGTTGCTCGTAGCCGTCATCCGGACAGGGCAGCAACTGCACGTCGACGAAGCCCACCTTCTCCATGATCCACAGCAAGCCTTCGGTGCTAGGCGCCAGACAGATGCCGGTCACGCTGGCTTCCTTGCCATGAGTCTCCCAGGTTTCATCGATGATCCCGAAGACGCCCTGCAGCGGCTTGACGAAGCGATAGCTGCCCCAGTCGACATTGCCGCTCATGTTGGGCACGACCTGAGTCTCGACCACGCACAAGTCCTGGCACAAGGCACGTGCCTGGCGCAGCGCGCCAATCGGGTCTTCGAGGTGGTAGAGCAGACCGAAGCAGAGCACCAGATCGAAGGGCCCGCCGATGGCAGTGCTGTCCACCTGATGCACGTCGGACTGGTGCGGCCGCACACGGTCCTGCCCGCAGGCCGTGCGAATCAGTTCGACGTCGGCAATGTGATCGGCGCGCGCATCGACCGCCACCACTTCGGCAAAGCCACGCTGGGCCAGCTGCAGCGAGAAATAGCCTTGATGACAGGCCAGGTCGACGGCCCGCTTGTCGGCATGCCCCTGCGGAAAGGCCTGGGCCAGCGCGCCATCGAGCATGCGCAAACGGGTGTCATGGATGGCGTCGAAGGCACCATCCTCATAGCGACGCGTCTCCGCACCACTGGGCAGTTCAAAACGATAGAACCAGGTCTTGTCCAGCACCTGGCGCTCAAGATCGGCTGTCATGCGGGCTCCGCGGAAGTGGCAGGCGGCGGTGGACCCGATAGCTTAGCGTGAGTTCCGATGTTGAGGGCTGAGGGGTCAGGGACGAGGGATCAGGGAGAGCCTCTGGACGAGCGTCTAGGGATACTCTGAACAAGTCGCGTGAGCCGCGTTGCGTCCCAGATCGTTCGCAGCAAGGCGTCGTTTCGGCAAGGCGTAGTCATTCTACGGCGCCGAAATGCAACGCAGCTGCGGGCGATCTGGGCCGCAACCCTTCGGGACGGGGCCGAAAAGGCCGCCAGCGGCGTCACTCACCTCGCCCAGAGCGCAGGCTATGACCTTCGGTGCCTTCCTACCTGGCGACCTTTTCAGCCGCCGTCGCGGCCACGGGACTTGTTCAGAGCATCCCTAGTGCGAGGCGGCTGACGCCACCAGCAGGAGGCTGACCGAGGAGCCCGATTTGCCCCCTGATCCCTCTGCCCTGGGCCCTCAGCCCTCGCTTCTCAGAATCCCGCCTGCTGCAACCGCTGGTCGAGCACGTCGCTGCTGTAGCCGAGCTTGGCGGTGATGTCCTCGAGCAAGCGCTTTTCGCTCGGCCGCATGCGGCCATCGGAAGCGGCCAGCTTGATCAGGCTGTCGAAGATGCGCGCGACTTCCTGGCTGCCTTTCGGATAGACCTTGAGCAGTCGGCTGAGGTCGGCATCGATGTCCACTTCGCGCCGGCGACCCCGGTTGAAGGCGGCGAAGGCCATTTCGCGGCCCTTCCCGCTCAGGCCAATCTCGTCCATGGTTTCATTGACGAATTCGGCCTCATGCGTGGTGACGATGCTGTCGGCGCCGGCGACCACGCCAAGCAGACCGAACAGTACATCGATCGCCATTTCCTTTTCGGGTTCGAGCTTGCCGCCGCTGACCAGACCACCGACGACACTGCGGATCTCACGAATGAGCCCACCCAGTCCCCCGCTTTGCTTCTCTTCGAAAGGCATGACCTGCTCCCCAAGCTGGCGTGTCCCGATTTTGGTATAGCGCGCGGGGCGATACCAGAGGGTGCAGCGTTTGCCGCTGCGACGGCGGCCAGGGTCGGCGCCGGGTTACGTCGCGCCCATCCAAGGGCCGCAGTTCGCTACTCGCGCAGTCGCGGCCGCAGTCCAACCAGGTTGCAGGGCCGGGTGCGACTGTCCAATTGCGCCTGCAGGAGCTTTTCCCAGGCGGTGCGGCAGGCGCCGGTGGAGCCGGGGAGGCAGAAGATGAAGGTGCCATTGGCCAATCCGGCCAGGGCCCGGGACTGCAGGCTGGAAGTGCCGATCTCCTCGAAGGACAGGGCACGGAACAATTCGCCAAAGCCGGGCATTTCCTTGTCCAGCAGCGGCGCGATCGCCTCGGGTGTGCTGTCCCGCCCGGTGAAGCCGGTGCCACCGGTGAGCAGCACGCCATCACAGGCCGCTTCGGCAATCCAGCGCGACACCGCTGCGCGCAGGGCGTAGCGATCGTCGGGCAACAACAGGCGATCATGCAGGCGGTGGCCGGCGTCGGTCAGGGCCTGGCACAAATAGTCGCCACTGCTGTCCTGATCCAGGCTACGGCTGTCCGACACCGTCAAAACGGCAATCGACAGGGGCACGAACTCTGCGGAGCCAGACATGGTTGCCTCAATGCTTGCGATGGGATGGAGCGCGGTCGTGACATCGGCAGGCCACCAGCGCGGAGAGGTCCTAGTCGCGCAGCACGGCGCTGGCCATCTCGTCCAGACGCGGGCGTTGCAGCAACTGCACCTCGCGGCGATCCACCGCGATCAGCCCATCGTCCTGCATTCGTCGCAACACCCGGCTGATGGTTTCCTTGGCCATGCCCAGGAAGTTGGCAATGTCCCGCCGTTCCATCAGCAGATACAGGCGCTTGGCGGAAAAGCCGCGGCTTTCCAGACGTCGTGCCAGATCGACCAGAAAGGCAGCAACGCGTTCATCGGCCGAGAAATCGCCACGCAGCTTGTCAGCCTCGGCGAGACCGCGCGAGAAGGCACCGAGCAGTTCCCGCTGCAGTTCCGGCCAGCGCCGGCTCAGTTCGTTGACACGCGGAAAGCTCATCCGGCAGACCATCGACGTGTCCAGCGCCACCGCGTGACTGCGGAAATGGCCGACGTGGACCGCATCCAGTCCCACCAGCTCACCCGGCAGGAAGAAGCCGGTGATCTGTTCACGCCCTTCGCGATCGATCGAGTAGGTCTTGATCATCCCCGCGCGCACGGCATACAGCGAACCGAAGCTGTCGCCATCACGGAAGATGAAATCGCCAGCATGCAGGGGGCCGACCTCGTCGACCAGGCATTCGAACTCCCGCAACCGCTGCTCATCCAGTCCGTGCGGCAGGCACAGCCGCGCGCTGGTGCAGACACTGCAGGTCGAAGACACGAAGCTGGTCTGCCCATTGGACGCAATCGGTCGGCGGACCTCGCTGATCGCATCCGCGAGATTGCTCAGAGCTGGTCGGGTTTCGGAGTGCATGATCCCCGAATCCTAGCAGAGCCCGCTGTGGGTATGCCCCGACTGGAGGAGGAATAAGACCAAGGTTCAGGAAGCTGTGCGAACCCCGGCGGCGGCGGCAGCGATCATCGGTACACGTCGAAGCCCGAGGCTCATCCCGTTCGAAAAGGATTGACCACCTTGACGCCGGCGAAGCTGAATCCGTGTTGCAGGTCCTCGCTGAGGAGCGCCTGACACGCGGCGACTTCTGCTGCGCGAATGATCAATGCATCGTAGAGCGACAGGCTGTGCAACACGTGCAGATCCAGCGCGGCGGTGATCAGTTGAGGCGTCGCCGGGACCACTTCGAAGCCCTGATAGAACGCCAGTCGCTGACGAATCAGCGGCGGCGGCAAGTGCAGCTTGCGCAAGGCCACATTGGCAAATTCCTGCAGGACCTGAGTGGATATCACACCGGTGGCGTCCTTGCGGTGGCGTCGAATCAGCTCAATCGCTACGCCTTGCCTGATGGGCTCATCCGCAGCATCCGCATAGACGAGCACGTTGGTGTCCAGAAAGCTGCGCACGGATCAGGAGCGCCGATTGGCTTCATCGCGGTCGAAAGTCCAGCCATTGAGACGCCCCGGCGTGGCTCGGGCGGACTGCTCAAAGGCGTCCAGCTCGGCCTCGACCACGTCCTGCCCGGCCAGCTGTTCAAGATAGTCTCGAACGACCTGGTTCAGACTCTTGCCCATCGATTGCGCCACCCGACGCGCGCGCTCCACAACGGCTTCGTCTGCCGAAAGTGTGATGTTCATGACCCGTCCTGTGTCCCTGCGCGCACAGGATATGTGTGGATTTTGTACGAGGCAAGAAGAAGGACCACATGGGCATCAGGTGCCGGGCGTCGTGCACTCCAGCAGGAACTGCGCGGCCGGTCCCAGCCAGTCATGGCCGGTCAGCCACGGTGCCAACAGGGCCAGCAGCCCAAGGCTGGCCAACAGCGCGCCTGCCGGCCGGGTCCAGCGGCTGCCCTGCCGTTGCCGGCGCAGGTGCAACAAACCCAGTGCGGAAGCCAGTGTCGCCGGGACGGTGCCGATGCCGAAAGCCAACATCGCCAGGGCGCCTTGAGCCGGTCCGGCCTGACTGGCGGTCAGAAACAGGGCGGCGTAGAGCAGTCCACAGGGCAACAGGGCCCAGGCGCTGCCGAGCAGGACACTGGCGCCCAGTCCGCTCGGAGCCAGCCTCCCCAGTCGCGACGCCACCTGTCGTTGCCACCAGGGCAGTGCGCGCTGCGCCAGGCGCTCCGGACCGCGCCAGCCCAGCAGCAAGGCGCCGGCCACGATCAACGAGGCGGCGGCCAGCACGCGCGCGACCAGCCACAGCTCCTCGCCCAGACCGAAGCGGAAAAAGGCACCAGTGGCGCCGGCCAGTAGCCCCAGTGCGGCGTAGCCCAGCAGGCGGCCACCCTGCAGCGCCAGCAAGGCCGGCATCGCGGTGCCGCCGGGGCGATGGGCGCAGGCCGCGCACAGCGGACCGCACATCAGCGCGCAGTGCGCGCCACCGGCCAGGCCCAGGGTCAGTGCCAACAGCCAGGTCAACGGATTGAGCCCGCTCATGAGGGCTCGTCGTCGTCGCTGAGCGGCTCCAGGCCGGGCGTTTCCAGATCGTCAAACTGGCCGCGGCGGACCGCCCACACCAGCGCGAAAGCGGCAATCACCAACAGCCCCAGCGCCAGCGGAATCAGCAGCAGCAACGCGTTCATGCGGCGGCCTGAGATTCGTCGGCATGACCCGGGATCGCGCTTCGTGGCGCCTTCGGCTGGCGCAGCAGGCGCATCGCATTGGCCAGCACCAGCAGCGAGCTCAGCGACATACCCAGCGCAGCGGCCCAGGGGCTGAGCAGGCCCAGCGCCGCGGCGGGCACGGCCAGCAGATTGTAGCCGCCGGCCCAAAGCAGATTCTGGACGATCGTGCGGCGGGCGGCGCGGGCCAGCAGCAAGGCCTCGGCCACCTGTTGCAGGCGACCGCCGCCGATCACGCCATCGGCCTGCTGACGCGCCATATCGGCACCCTGGGCCAGCGCCAGCGAAGCGTGCGCCGCCGCCAGCACCGGGGCATCGTTCATGCCATCACCGACCATCAGTACCCGCCGACCCTGCTGCTGCAACTGCTGCAAACGGGCCAGCTTGTCTTCCGGGCGCAAGCCGCCCGCATGTGCGTCGACCTGCAACTGCGCGGCCACGGACGCCACCGCATCCGGGTGATCGCCGCTGTACAGCAGCACCGGCAGGCCCAGCTCACGCAGACGCGCCACCGTCAGCCGGGCATCCGCGCGCAGCTGCTGGTCCAGGCTGAAGCGGGCCAATGGCTGTTGCCCGCGTACCAGCCACAGATCGGCATCGGTTTCACTCGGCAGACCGCAGTAGCTGGCCCGACCCAGGCGGTAGTCCTGCCCGTCAATCCGGCCCTGCACGCCGGCGCCGGTCTGCTCGAAGGCCTGTTCAACCACCCGGCCATCGTCGGCAGCGGCAAAGGCCCGCGCCAACGGATGCAGGCTGCAGCGCTCCAGCGCGGCCGCCAGGGCAAGTGCTTGGTGCTGCGTTACACGCGGATCGAGCAACTGCACGTTCGGCTGCAACGAGGGCTCGGTCAGCGTGCCGGTCTTGTCGAAGACCACGCAGTCGACGCTGGCCAAACGCTCCAGTCCGCCGGCGCGCACCATCAACACCTGCTGCTGCGCCAAGGCCCGAGTGGCCGCCGCCAGCGCGGTGGGCAGGGCCAGGGCCAGCGCACAGGGACAGGCCGCAGCGAGTACGGCGACGGTGGCGGACAGCGCCTGCTCGGCCCCACTGCCGGCCCACAGCAGCAGAGTCGCCGATGCGGCCACCAGCACGATCAGCGCGAAGGCCTGTGCGGCGCGATCGGCCAGCCGGGTCCAGGCGGCGCGGCCCTGACTGGCGCGACTGACCAGTCGCTCCAGTTCGCCCAGCGCGGTGGCTTCGCCGATGGCACTGACCTGCAGCTGCAGCGGCTGACCGACCACGCAGCTGCCGGCCAGCACAGTCTCACCGCACCGACGCGGCAATGGCCGCGATTCGCCGCTGAGAAAGGCCTCGGAAACCTGTGCCTGAGCATCCAGCAACTCGCCGTCGACGGGGACCGTTTCGCCCGGCAACAGCAGAATCCGGTCACCGACGTTCAACTCCAGCAGACCGACCGTTTCCTGGCTTTCGCCCACCAGTCGGCGTACCGCCGCCGGCAGCTGCTCGGCCAGCCCGGCCATGCGCGCGGCCACCCGCTCGCGCAGCCCGCTCTCGATGGTCCGGCCCAGCAACAGGAAAAACACGAACATCGCCACCGATTCGAAGTAGACCGCCTGGCTGCCCAGCAGCGTGGCGACCACGCTGCCGCCGAAGGCAAGTGCAATCGCCAGGGCGATCGGCAGATCCATGCCGGGGCGGCGCAGGCGCAGTTCCTGCAGGGCGCCGGCAAAGAACGGCCAGGCGGCATAGGCCACCACTGGCGCCGTGACGGCCAGGCCGACCCAGCGGAAGAAATCGCGCACCGCCAGCGGCATGTCGCCGCCTTCGAAGCCATACAGGGGCCAGGCAAACATCATCGCCTGCATCGCGCCCAGTCCCGCCACCGCCAGGCGCAGCCAGCGCTGGCGGCGGGCACGCAACTGCTGCGACTGATCGGCAGCACCGGCGCGGGGCGACATCGAGTAGCCCAGCCGGGTCAGGCGCCGGGCCAGCTCGGCCAGGCTGCCAGCCTGCGGGTCGTAGCGCAGGACGGCGCGACCGGACAGACCATCGAGTTGCTCGATGTCGACGCCGTCGACATCGTCGGCGACGCGCTGCACCAGCCAGCTGCAGGCGGCGCAGCGCAGGCCATCGACCCGCACGCCCAGTTCGCGTTGCGCCTCAGCGCCGCCGAGCGGGCGCGACAGTCGCTCGATCAGTGCCGGTCGGTCGAACAGTCCGGCGCCGTCCTCGGCTTGGGCGCGCGGCCCGTTGTCGCCTTCACGCATGCGGTAGTAGGCCGACAGGCCAGCCGCCTCGATCCAGCTGGCGGCCGCCGCACAGCCGGCACAACAGAAGTCCTGCGAGCGGCCACGCAGCGCCAGCTGCACCGGGGCCGAGCCGAGCGGCTCACCGCAGTGGAAGCAGCCTTCCGACCGTTCACTGGCCGGCAGTGGCTGGACCGCCATGTCCATCAGCGGCCAGAACCCGCCTCGGTCTTCTGCAGCACCGGATCTGGCGACTGCAGGGCCAGCGCCAGCGTGGTCGCGCCCATGGTCACGGCCAGCACCAGCGGCAGCAGCACCACCCACAACTCGGGAATCTCGCGCCAGATCGATCGCTTGCCCTTCGCCATCTCATTGACTCCTTAGCGCTTGTCCTGGGGACCCAGGAATGCCGGGTGTTCGGTGCGGCTGACCTGCGGATCATCTTCGGCCACCACCGTGACCGACGGCCGCTCCCGACCGGTATCGACGCCGGCCGGAGCCCGCACCGTCAACGGCACGTTGGCCACACCACCGGCACTGACCAGCACGCGCCCATCGCCGATGAGTTCAAACGGCCCCTCCGGATCCAGACTGATCAGGAAGATCCGTTGCGACTCGCTCTTGTTGACCAGCTTGAGCTGATAGACGTTCTCCAGCGAGCCATCGGCGCGCTCGCGATAGAGCGTCTTGCGATCGTGCAGGATATCCACGCCCAGCGGGGTGCGCACCACCACCACGGTGATGACCGCGCCAATCAGCGCCAGCAGCAGGCTGCCGTAGATCAGCACGCGCGGTCGCAGGATGCGGGTGCGCTCGTGATCCACCGCATGCTGAGTGGAATAGCGCACCAGCCCGCGCGGATAGTTGAGCCGATCCATGACCTGGTCGCAGGCGTCGATGCAAGCGGCGCAGCCGATGCACTCGTACTGCAGGCCGTCACGGATGTCGATGCCGGTCGGGCAGACCTGCACACAGGCTTCGCAATCGATGCAATCGCCGAACGCGCTGGCCGCACCGCGGGGTTCGGCGACTGCGGCCGCCGCGCCCTCGACCAGCGTGCTGATCGGCAGTGTGGCGCGTTCGCTGCGGGCCGGGCGCTTGCCCTTGCCACGCGGTTCGCCGCGGCCCACGTCGTAGGTGACGATCAGCGAATCACGATCGAGCATCGCGCTCTGGAAGCGCGCATAGGGGCACATGTATTTGCACACCTGCTCGCGCAGGAAGCCGGCATTGCCGTAGGTGGCGAAGCCGTAGAAGATCGTCCAGAAGGCCTCCCAGCCACCCAGCCCAAAGCTGAAGGCGCGGGGCACCAGGTCGCGAATCGGGGTGAAGAAGCCGACGAAGGTCAGGCCGGTCCACAGCGCGAAGCTGATCCACAGGAACTGCTTGGTGGCCTTCTTGCGCAGCTTGGTGGCCGACATCGGCGCCTTGTCCAGCCGCATGCGCTCGTTGCGACGACCTTCGGCCAGCCGCTCCAGCCACAGGAAGACCTCGGTCCAGACGGTCTGCGGACAGGCATAGCCACACCACAATCGGCCCGCCAGCGCGGTGAAGAAGAACAGACTCAGCGCGGCGATGATCAGCAGCGCCGCCAGCAGGAAGAAGTCCTGCGGCCAGAAGACCAGCCCGAAGACATAGAACTTGCGTGCCGGCAGGTCGAACAGCACGGCCTGGCGGCCATCCCAGCTCAGCCAGGGGAACACATAGAACATGCCCAGCAGCCAGAACACGGCGGCGGTGCGCAGACGCTGGAAGCGACCGCTGATTTCGCGTGGGTAGATCTTCGGCGGCTTGACGTACATGCTGACATTGCCAGCCGACTCAAAGCTCTGCTTGGCGGTGTCGTGACTCATTCGTCCTCATCCAGTCGCGCCGGCAAGGTCTTCGGCGGCGGCGTCTCCAGCAAATAGGCGGTCAGGCTGGCCGAACCGGCACAGACCGCCCAGAACATGAAGAAGCCGACCGAATAGCCCAGTTCGCGCGAGATTTCCCAATCCGGGAAGCTGATCCTGGCCAGCTCGATCGGATCGACCATCGAGAAGAAGGCGGCGTTGGCGGCCGCCGCCGTCAGGAAGGATGGCCAGCCAACCGCGCCGACGCGGCGCAGCCAGCGGCCCTCAGCAGCGTCAGTGCGGTCGTCCGGCATCAGCGGCTGCCGCCCTGACTGTCGTCGCTGGCACCAGACAGGTGCAGCACATAGGCGGCCACCAGACGCACGCGGTCCTCGCCCAGGATCGGCCCATGCGCCGGCATCTGGCCGTTGCGGCCGTAGTTGATCGTCTGCGCGATCGTGCCCACGTCACTGCCGTACAGCCAGATGTCGTCGGTCAGATTCGGCGCACCGAGGATTGGATTGCCGGTGCCGGTGGGGCCGTGGCAGGCCACACAGAGCGTGGCGAAGCGGGCCGACCCGGCTTCGGCGGCACGCGCATCATGCGACAGCCCGGCCAGTGCGCGGACATGGTTGACCACCTCGGTGACACCGGCCTCGCCGAGCGCGGCGCCCAGCGGCGGCATCGCCGCGGTCCGCCCGTTGCCGATGCTGGCAAGGACCTGCTCGCTGCTGCCGCCCCAGAGCCACTCCGCATCGGTCAGATTCGGAAAGCCAGGGTTGCCGCGCGCGTCCGAACCATGGCAGGTGGCGCAATTGTTGGCAAAGATGTTGCGGCCAACCGCCTGCGCTTCCAGATTGGCCGCCAGCTGCTCGACCGGCTGGCCTCGAAACTGCGCCAGGATTTCCTGCGCCCTTGCCTCGGCGGCAGCCACATCGCGGGCGTGATCCTTGTACTGGTTCCAGCCGAGCGTCCCCTCATAGCGACCGAAGCCCGGGTACAGCACCAGATAGACGATCGAGAAGATGACCGTACCGACGAACAGCCACAGCCACCAGCGTGGCAAGGGCTTGTTGTACTCGACCAGATCGCCATCCCAGCTGTGGCCGGTGGTGGCGGTGGCGTCCTTGTCTTCCGGTCGCGCCTTGGCTGTGGCCAGCAGCAGCCAGACGACACCAACCACATTCCCCACCGCAAGCAGGATGATCAGCCAGTTCATGCCCTCAGTCATCGTCCTTTCTCCTTGGTGCCGTCGTCTTCCTCATCCAGAGGCAGCCGCGCCGCTTCGTCGAATCGCTTCTTCTGTGCCGGCAGCAGCGCCCAGATGCAGGCGCTGAGAAAGGCGATCATGACCACCACGCTGATCAGGCCCAGATAGGTGCCCTTGTCCATCTCACTGCCCTCCGGCCGCGCCGGCCGCAGCGCCGTCGATGGCGACCGGCTCGGGCTTGGGCGCGTTGCGACCGAGTCCCTGCAGATAGGCGATGACCGCATCCATCTCGCTCTTGCCGCGCAGGGCCTCCTCGACACTGGCGAAGTCCTCTTCGGTATAGGGTGTCCCGAGCGTGCGCAGGGCCGCCATGCGTGCCTTCAGGTCGTCCGGATCGAGGAAGCGCTCGGCCAGCCAGGGGTAACCCGGCATGTTCGATTCCGGCACCACCACGCGCGGATTGATCAGATGGACCCGATGCCACTCGTCGCTGTAGCGGCCGCCAACACGAGCCAGATCCGGCCCGGTGCGCTTGCTGCCCCACTGGAAGGGATGGTCATAGACCGATTCCCCCGCGACCGAGTAGTGGCCGTAGCGGGCGGTCTCGGACTGCAGCGTGCGGACCATCTGCGAGTGGCAGTTGTAGCAACCCTCGCTGACATAGACATCGCGTCCGGCCAGTTCCAGTGGCGGGTAGGGCTTCATGCCCGGAAGCGGATTGACCACCTGCGCCTGGAACATCAGCGGCACGATCTCGGCGATGCCGCCGAAACTGATCACGACAAAGATCAGGATGCCCAACAGGCCGACATTCTTCTCGACGGTTTCATGCTTCAACATCTGCGTCTCTCCTTTCCCGTCGCGATCAGGCGTGCTGTGGTGCGAGCACGGGCGCTTCCACCCACTGCCTGGACTGCTGCCAGGTGCGCCACATGTTCCAGGCCATCATGAACATCCCGCTGAGCACCAGCAGGCCGCCGAGGAAGCGCGCGTAGTAGTAGGGGTAGCTGGCCACCAGCGACTCGACGAAGGTGTAGGTCAGGGTGCCGTCGTCATTGACCGCGCGCCACATCAAGCCCTGGGTCAGACCGGAGATCCACATCGCCACGGTGTACAGCACGATGCCGATGGTCATGATCCAGAAGTGGCTGTCGATCAGCCTGATCGACCACATCTGCTTCAGGCCGACCAGCTTCGGAAACATCGCGTAGATCGAGCCGATGGAGATCATCGCGACCCAGCCGAGCGCGCCGGAATGGACGTGGCCGATGGTCCAGTCGGTGTAATGCGACAGCGCATTGACGGTCCGGATCGACATCATCGGACCCTCGAAGGTGCTCATGCCGTAGAAGGACAGCGAGACGATCAGGAACTTCAGGATCGGGTCGGTGCGCAATTTGTGCCAGGCACCGGAGAGGGTCATCATGCCGTTGATCATGCCGCCCCAGCTGGGCGCGAGCAGGATCAGCGAGAACACCATGCCGAGCGACTGCGCCCAGTCCGGCAGCGCGGTGTACTGCAGATGGTGCGGGCCGGCCCACATGTAGATCGAGATCAGCGCCCAGAAGTGGATCACGCTGAGCCGGTAGGAATACATTGGCCGTCCGGCCTGCTTCGGCACGAAGTAATACATCATGCCGAGGAAGGCGGCGGTCAGGAAAAAGCCGACCGCGTTATGGCCGTACCACCATTGCACCATCGCATCGACCGCGCCGGAATAGACCACGTAGGACTTCGTCATCGTCACCGGCAGGGCCAGGTTGTTGATGATGTGGAGCACCGCGATCGTGATGATGTAGGCGCCGAAGAACCAGTTGGCCACATAGATGTGCTTGATCTTGCGCATCGCGATGGTGCCGAAGAACACCGCGCCGTAGGCGACCCAGACCAGCGTGATCAGGATGTCGATCCACCATTCCGGCTCGGCGTATTCCTTGCTCTGGGTGATGCCGAGCGGGTAGGTCACGACCACGCACAGCACGACCGCCTGCCAGCCCCAGAAGGTGAAGGCGGCCAGCGCATCGGAAAACAGCCTGACATGGCAGGTGCGCTGGACGATGTAGTAGCTGGTCGCGAACAACGCACAGCCACCAAAGGCGAAGATCACCGCGCTGGTGTGCAGCGGCCGCAGCCGGCTGTAGGTCAGCCAGGGCAGATCGAAATTCAGCGCCGGCCAGGCCAGCTGGGCGGCCAGAAACACGCCCAGGGACATGCCGACGATGCCCCAGATCACCGCCATGATGGTGAACTGGCGCACCACCTTGTCGTTATAAGTCGCCGCTGACGCGGTCACTGCCCCCATCTCACACTCCTTGCATGCTGCCATGCACCAAAGGATGGCGGGGCACCTGCGGCAGGCGGTTGATCGCGGTCAAGCGCGGCTCAGACTGAGATGGTCGCCGGCGGACCGATTGACGGGACCGCCTTCACGGCGCTGCACGACAATCGCGACATCGCACCGACGCAGCGCGGGCTAGCCTTCAGGTTCCTGATTCGCAGTCGAGGCGCTTTGCGTGCGTTGGACACGTCCCATTCTGGTTCTGATCGCCCTGTTGGGCCTGCTCGGCTGTGCCAGCGGTGGCCGGACCCGGCCGCCGTTGCCCATGGCCGACGTCGATCTGCCTCGTTTCATGGGCACCTGGCACGTGATCGCGCACATCCCCTATTTCTTCGAGAACGGCAAGGTCGCCACCCGGGATGTTTACCGCCTGCGCGACGATGGTCGCATCGACAACGACTTCGTCTTCAAGAAGGCCCTCGATCAGCCCGATCGCCGCTGGCAAGGGGTGTCCGAGGTGGTGCCCGGCAGTGCCGGCAGCCGCTGGCGGGTGCAGTTCATCTGGCCCTTCAGCAGCGAAGTGGTGATCGTTCACGTCGACGATGACTACGCTGGCGCCGCCCTGGCCACGCCCAACCGCAAACTGGCCTGGATCTTCGGTCGGTCGCCGCAAATGACGGGCGAACGTCGGACTCGGCTGGTCGCGCAACTGGCGGCAGCCGGCGTGGACGTCAGCCGGCTGCGGGATGTGCCGCAGCTGCCGCAGGGTGAGTGATGGTGGCCAACCCCGCCTGGCCAGCCGTCCGTCGTCGGTCCTCGTGCGCTTGCCCAGGTGGCCTCAGGCGGCCGGGAATGGTGCTCGGCGTTCGCGCCGACTGCTGAGGTCATCCAGCCAGCCGCCCACGGTCAGCCATAGCAGCAGCCAACTGGCCAGCACCGGCCACAGCAGGTAGCGCGTCTCGGCCGACGGTGCCAGCACCAGGTACGGCAGCGTGTACAGCCAGGCACTGCCGAGCAGCACCCAGCGGATGTCGCGAATGTCGCGGGTCATCCGGGACGTTGAGCGGCGCAGGCTCAGCAGGGCCGCAAGCAGCCCCGCCAGCAGGTAGAGGCCTGGTGCGTAGAGCCAGCCGCGCATCGACTCGACGAATCGCCGATAGCGCTCGTGCCCTTCCGGAAACGCTCGGGTGAGCGGCGGATTGCTGTCATAGGTCGTCAGCGCGGGCGAGTCGGCCAGCGGCTCCAGTTGCGGCGCGGTGTGGGGACCCAGCAAGCCGCGAAACAGGCGCCAGCGGTGCGACCACCAGGCCGGTTCCCACAGCAGGCCGATCCAGGCTCGCGTCAGGGCCTTGCGCTGCGCGCTGTCGAGCTCGGCCACAGTCGGGTTGAGCACGCCCGAGCGAGTGCCGCTGAACAGGGTGGTCGCCGAATAGGGGTTGAAGGCGTCGCGCAGCTGGACGATGTCCATGCCCTCGCCGACCAGATTGGCCGGCAACAGCTGACGCTCGGTGGCGACCGAGACCGCCTGCAGATCAAACAACGGTGTCACGGCCCAGGTGTCGGCATGGCGCGTGGCCAACAGTGATGTGCTGAGGTTGTTGAGCAGCAGCAGGACAGCCAGTACGGCCCCGCTGCGCAGCAAGCGCGGCCAGATCGGAGCGCCCTCTGCCGGCCATAGCCACAGCAACACCAAGGGCAGCAAGGCGAAGATGCCGTTGTGGCGGACCGCCACTGCCAGCCACAGCAGAGCGAAGAGGGCCAGATGCTGGAGTGGCTGCCGAGGCTGCGCCTGCAACAGGGCGCAGGCCGACAGCAAGGCGCCGCACAGCACCAGATCGGTCCAGACATGCGGCAACAGCAGCAGCAACAATGGGCAGGCGGGGACCATCGTGGCCAGCAGCCAGGCGCTGAGCGGTCGCCCGGCCTGGCCGGCGAATGTCGCAAGGCGACTGGCGCCAAACGCGTGCAGCGCCCCGATCAGCAACAGCGGTCCGCTGGTGGCCGGCAAGCCGAGCGTCAGCATCAGTGTCCACAAGGCCGGCCACTGTGGTGGCGAGACGGTGCCGTACTCGCCGGTGCGGGCCTGGTACCACTGGAAGGCACCGTCGAAACTCAGGTAGCCCGGCCAACTGGCCCCGAGAACGGCCGCGACGATGACCCAGGGCAGCAGCACCAACAACCAGCGGCTCACACCGACGTCTCGTTGATCTCCGTCCGCCCGACCCGCTGCTCCAGCAGGTAGATCGGTCGGCGTTTGACCTCCAGCAGCAACCGCCCCAGGTACTCGCCGATGATGCCCAGCGCGACCAGCTGTACACCACCCAGGAAGACCATCGTCACCATCGTCGAGGCGTAGCCGGGCAGGTCGACGCCGAAAACCAGCGTCTTGAACAGGATCCAGCCACCCAGACAAAAGGCGAACAGCGCGCTGAGCACGCCGATGTAGGTCGCCAGCCGCAGCGGCAAGGTGGTGAAGGAGGTGATGCCGTCAAGGGCAAAATTCCACAACCGCCAGTAGTTCCAGCTGCTCTGCCCGCCGGCCCGTGGTGGCCTCTCGTAGGGCACCGCGATCTGTGGAAAACCGATCCAGGCGAACAACCCCTTCATGAAGCGGTTGCGCTCATCCAGTCGCTTGAGCTCTTCCAGCGCGCGGCGGCTCATCAGGCGAAAATCGCCGGTGTTGCGCGGAATCGGTGTGTCGGCGAAGCGCGCAATCAGCCAATAGAAGGCAGCGGCAGTACTGCGCTTGAGCCAGCTCTCGCCCGCCCGACTGACGCGCAGGCCATAAACCACGTCATGGCCAGCCTGCCATTGCTCGATGAAGCGGGGCAGCAATTCCGGCGGATCCTGCAGATCGGCGTCCATCACCACGCAGGCGTCGGCATCGACGCTGTCCAGACCAGCGGTCAGCGCCGCTTCCTTGCCGAAATTCCGCGACAGCTTGAGCCCGCGGACGTGCGGATTGCTCGCCGCCAGCTGCGCGATGATCGACCAGCTGGCATCGCGACTGCCGTCGTCGACAAAGCAGATCTGCCATTGGACCGGCTGCTCAGCCAGCGCCTGGGCGATGCGTTCCACGCAGGTCGGCAACAGCGCCGCTTCGTTGTAGACCGGGATGACGACCGACAGCGTGGGCAGATTGGGAGCAGTCATCCGGCGAAGTGTCCCATTGTCGCCAGAGCCATGCCATCCCCACACACCGGCAGCTCCGGCGCAGGTACCGTTGCCGACGGCCGATCCACAGGCAGAATGGGTTGCTGTGCCCATGGTGGATGCAGCGCAATGAATCTGACTGAAGACGGACCTCGGGGATTTCGGATCGTCTCATGTTGAAGCAGTTCAGCACCTTCGTCGCCGTCGGCGTGCTGGCCACCGCGACCCATTATCTGTGCGCGCTGGGCCTGATCGAGGGTGTCGACGCCAATGTCTATCTCGGCAATCTGGGCGGCTATCTCGCCGCGGTGGGGGTGTCCTTCCTGGGGCACTCCTGGCTGACCTTTCGACAGCCTTTGAGTCGCGCCGCGCTGCAGCGTTTCGTGCCGGCGTCGCTGTCAACGCTGGCGACCAGCCAACTGGTGCTGTGGGCACTGCAGGCCGGCACCTCGCTGCCACCGCGACTGACCATGGCCATGGCCGTGCTGGTCAGCGTGGTGCAGAGCTACCTGATCAACCGCTGGTGGGTCTATCGCCAACGGACCGCTGCCGACAATGCGCCGCCCGATCGATAGGCACATTCGGCACGGGGGCTGGAAGCGACTGCATACAGCCCCATAGAACGGGGACTTCACCAGTGAGCCCACCGTGAAACTCGATCATCTGGTCATTTTGGCCTCGGACCTGGACCGTTCCGCTGCGTGGTACGACCTGCTGCTGCCGCTGCTCGGCTTTCGTCGCTTGCGGGCACATGTCTATGCCAACGATGACGGGCTGCACCTGGATTTGCGCAGCGCGCGGCCCGAGACCGGGCCTTACCAGCGCCACGGTCCGGGCCTGAACCATCTGGGCTTCACCGCGCAGTCGCGCGAGCAGATCGAGGCCGTTGCGGCGGCCCTCGTCGCACACGGCATCACCGTTC
>JAWLAT010000038.1:0-40420 GCA_041395325.1 Lysobacterales bacterium | reverse complement strand
CGATTCGACGAACTTCTCCGACTGCACGAACATGCCGCCGGAGCCGCAGCAGGGGTCGTAGATGCGGCCCTTGTAGGGCTCGAGCATTTCCACCAGACAGCGCACGACGCAGGACGGGGTGTAGAACTGACCGCCGTTCTTGCCCTCGGCGCTGGCGAAGCGGGTGAGGAAGTATTCGTAGACGCGGCCGAGCAGATCTACCGAGCGGTGGGTCGGCGATCTTCCCTCACCCCCGGCCCCTCTCCCAGGAGTAGAGGGGAGCTTGGTTTCGCTTGTGGTTGCGCTGGGATCGTGCTCGGCGGCGGGTTGATCGGCAGCGATCAGGTCGATCGTGGCGATCAGATCAATCAGTTCGCCGAGGCGCTGCTTGTCCAGTGCGGGACGGGCGTAGTCCTTGGGCAGGACGCCCTTCAGCCGCGGGTTGTCGCGCTCGATGGCGACCATCGCATCGTCGACAGTCTTGCCGATGGTCGGTTGCCTGGCGCTGGCCTGCAGATGCGCCCAGCGCGCATCGGCCGGCACCCAGAAGACATTCTCGGCCCGGTACTCATCCGGGTCTTCCGGATCGGCGCCTGCGTAGTCACCCACGCCCTCGACCAGCTTGGCGCGATGCGCCTCAAAGCTGTCGGAGATGTACTTGAGGAAGATCAGCCCGAGCACGACATGCTTGTACTCGGCCGCGTCCATGTTGTTGCGCAGCTTGTCCGCCGCCAGCCACAGCTTGGCCTCGAAGCCGATCGTGGCCGAACTCTGCCGGGTGCGCTTGGCGCTGCGACCGCTGGCTTTGGGGCTGCGTGCTCCGGACTTGGCCCCAACTGGCTGGCGCGTTAGAAGCGGGGGATCCAGCGTAGCTCCTGCGTCTACCATCGGATCGCCAAGCCGCGCCTCCGATTCTGCCAGTCGAACCGAGCCCCCCCGCCCCCGCCCCGGCTTGATCACCCCCTCGGCGATCAACAAGGCCTTGACCTCCTCGAAGGTCGCTTCCCTCCACTCCAGGGCCTCGCGCAAGCGCCCGTTGCCAGCTGACCCGCCAAGCCGGGTCAGCAAATCCAGGAAGAGGGTACGTAGGGAAGGTCCAGGCATTCACAGCTCCATAACTACATTCGATGTCTGGTCCATCAGTGCAGCAGTCGGGTCATGCGTGTCAACTGCAGAGCGGCTCGAGTAAGTGTCGTGTCGCGTGCGTGGTAGCAGCAACTTGGCAACGCAGTTGACATTGGTGACGCATGCTTCAGCGACCTCTCTCTTTGTCTTCCCGGCTGGCCCTGAATGCCAACGGTTCCGAGAGGGCGGAATCTCTCACCAGGATTCGGTGGTGAGGGAGGATTGGTCGGATGAAGGATGGTAGCGAAAGGCTCTGGTCCGGATTGCTGCGCCATTGCGCTGCAAAGGAAACGTCCCTCCGCCTATGTTCCGTGACCCACCCCACCACCCACGCGTCTCACCCTTCACCCCTGTAAACCTCTGTGACGACGCTGCAGTAGACTGGCGGCTTCGCTGACCTGATCCGGGTTGATCGACGATGGCCGAGCTGGCCGCGCGTTCCCATGCGCAGACCACTGATGTGCTGGCCTTGCTGCAGGCGGACGGTTTGCCGTCGCTGAATCGGCAGCTGGTGGGTTGGGGCGAGGCGGTGCTGGGTTTGCAGGGCCTGCAGTTGCAGCGCTGCCATGACGGGCCGGCGGCCTGCGGTTGCAGTCGGACGGTGGCGCTGCAGGACACCGAGGGTGCGGCGCTGGGGCGGTTGTGCTGGCAGCAGGGGGAGTTGCCGCGCGGGGCACGCTGGCAGCAGTTGCTGGCGGTGATGCAGGCCTGGCTGCTGCGCGATCGGCAGACCGCGGCGCTGAGTCATCAGGTGCATGCGCTGGAGCGGGCCGAGCGGATCCAGCGGGCGCTGTTTGCGGTGGCCGACATGGCCGGCAGCGATCTGGAAATGACCGAGCTGCTGCGGATCATCCACGAGATCCTGCGCGGGCTGATGTATGCCGACAACCTGGCGATCGTCCGCTACGACGAGGATCGGCAGGTGCTGCGCTTCATGTACTTCGTCGATCTGGTCGATGAGCTGACGCCGGACGCGGTGCAGGAGATCCCGCTCAGTGAGCTGGACAACAGCCTGACGCTGGCGATGATCCGTTCCGGCGAGCCGGCTCGGGGTCCCTCCGAACCGCTGCGCGAGAAGCTGGGGGTGCCGCGCGATGAGCTGCTGGGCCCGGACAGCGCCGACTGGCTGGGCGTGCCGATGGTGCGCAGCGGCCGGGTGCGCGGGGCGATCGTGGTGCAGAGCTACGACGAGCGGCAGCGCTTCAGCGCCGAGGACGAGGCGCTGCTGAGCTATGTGGCGCAGCACATCCTCACCGCGCTGGAGCGCAAGGAAGCGCGCGATGAACTCGAAGCGCAGGTGGAGGCGCGCACGCGGGCGCTGAATCAGGCCAATCAGGAGCTGCGGCTGGAGGTGCAGGAGCGCCAGCGCGGCGAACGGCTGCAGCAGGCGCTGTTCCGCATCGCCGAGCTCAGCGTCAGCACCGCCACGCTGGAGGATTTCTACCGCGCCGTGCACCGGGTGGTGGGCGAGCTGCTGGATGCGCGCAATTTCTACATCGCCCTGCTGGCCGCGGACGGCGACGAGTTGGTCTTCCCCTATTCGGTCGATGAGCGCGACGCCGCGCGTCCGCCGCGCAAGTTGAGCAAGGGTCTGACCGAGTATGTGCTGCGCCACGGCGAGCCGCTGCTGGCCGATCGCACCCGCATCATCGAGCTGGCCGCCTCCGGCGAGGTGCAGAGTTTCGGTTCGCGCTCGGTCTGCTGGCTGGGCGTGCCGCTGATCTGCGACGACCGTACCGTCGGCGTGCTGGCGGTGCAGAGCTACACCGACGAGGCGCGCTTCAGCCAGCGCGATCTGGAGCTGCTGACCTTCGTCAGCTACCACATCGCCACCGGCCTGCAGCGCAAGCAGGCGCAGGATTCGCTGCAGCAGGCCTATCAGGAACTGGAGCAGCGGGTGGCCGATCGCACCCGCGAGCTGGCCGCGACCAACCGCGAGCTGGTCGATCAGATCGGCGAACGCCAGCGCATCGAGGAGCGGCTCAAGCATCAGGCGCTGCACGACGGCCTCACCGGGCTGCCGAATCGGCGTTTCCTGCTGGACCGGCTGGAACTGGCGCTGATGCGCTATCGGCTCGATCACGATCGCGGCTTTGCCGTGTTGTTCGTCGATCTGGACCGCTTCAAGGTGGTCAACGACAGTGTCGGCCATCTGGTCGGCGACGAGCTGCTGAAGCAGGCCGCCACCCGCATCCAGGGCGTGATTCGCGACAGCGATGTGGTGGCGCGGCTGGGTGGCGACGAGTTTGCGATTCTGCTGGAGGATCTGCGCGATGACGCCGCGGCCTGCCGGGTGGCGCAATCGCTTATCGAGGCCTTCGCCGATCCGGTGCGGGTGGCCGGCAAGGAACTGTTTTCCTCGGCCAGCATCGGCATCACGCTGGCGCATCCGCGTTATCTGCGCGCCGAGGAATTGCTGCGTGACGCCGACGCGGCGATGTACCGCGCCAAGGAGCGCGGCCGCCAGCGCTTCGAGGTCTTCGACGAGCGCCTGCGCGCCGAAGCGCTGCGGGTGCTGGACCTGGAAGGCGATCTGCGTCGCGGCCTGACCCGCGGCGAGTTCGAGGTGTTCCTGCAGCCGATCGTGCGCATGGACGACCGCTCCGTGACCGGCCACGAGGCGCTGCTGCGCTGGCGCCATCCCAAGCGCGGCCTGCTGCTGCCGGACGAGTTTTTGGGCGTGGCCGAGGACATCGGTTGTCTGGAGCAGATGGACTGGCTGGTGCTGGACCGGGCCTGCCAGATCCTGGCCAGTGGCGGCGTGCGGCATGGGTACATCTGCGTCAACGTCAACGCCCGCCAGCTGCGCAGCTCGGACTTCGACCGCCTGGTGCTGGACACACTCAAGCGCCACAACGTCGCTGGCGAGCGGGTCCGCCTGGAGGTCACCGAAGGCGCGCTGCTGGAGGACCCGGAAACCACCCGCACCGCGCTGCTGCAGCTGCGCGAAGCCGGCGTCGTCGCCCAACTGGACGACTTCGGCACCGGCTATTCCTCGCTCAGCTATCTGCACCGCTTCCCGCTGAAGGCCGTCAAGATCGACCGCTCCTTCGTCGCCGGACTGCTCACCGACGAAGGCGACAGCAGCGCCGCCGTCGTCCGCGCCATCGTCGCCATCGCCGGCTCACTGCACCTGGAAGTGATCGCCGAAGGCATCGAAACCCCCGCCCAGGCTACCCGCGTGACCGAGCTGGGCTGTGTGTACGGCCAGGGCTACTGGTACGCACGGCCGAGTTCGGCCGGCGCGGTGTTGGGGGTGGGTTAGGGTTCTTAGGGTCCAGGGCTCAGGGCCCAGGGCTCAGAAGGGCGGGCTCGGGGACTAGAGGGCAGGGCCCAAGGCAAAAAGGACCAAGGACTGAGACCCAGAAGGGCAGGCTCGGGGCTCAGGGCTTGGGGCCGAGGGTCCACGAATACGTTTCCGGGCTCAGGGCCCAGGGCACAGAAGGGCGGACTCTGGGACTAGGGTTCAGGGCGCAGAAGGGCGGATTCGGGGACTATGGCTCAGGGCCCAGCGGAGGCACGGATTCTGGGGCCAGACCCGGTTCCAAATCGGTCATGCCCAGAGCAACTGATGGTTCGCCATGTTCCTGACGCTTTTCGTAGGAGCGTGCCTGCACGCGATTGAGCCCGAGGGTTCCGCCAACCTCAGCCTTCGGTTTTCGCCACCAGCGATCCGTGGGAGCGAGCTTGCTCGCGATCTTTTGATCGACAGCCCCGACTCGGATCGCTCCACCACGCCGCAGAAAGAGCAACCCCCTCCCAGCCTCCCCCTCCATGGCTGCGCCACGTAAGGGGAGGGGAACGTTAGCTACGGGGCACGATGCACTGCGCGAGTTCGCCATCGATCAGTGCGTCGCCATGTCAGCCCGGTCGATCGCGATCAGTTCCAGGCGGATCTCCTGAGTATCGTTTCATCAATGTCGCTCATGAGGCCAAATTAATCATCCAAGTTGCTGACAAATAAGCATTGAATCGCAGCGAGAATCGTTTCATGATTCGTTTCATGAACGATGATCGAGACAGCCTGGCCCTGACCGAACTGCTGCGCCGGCGCGGGCCCATGCCGGCAGCGGCGTTGCAGCAGGCGCTCGGCGTCAGTCGGGCCACTTTGTCGCGTTGGGTGGCCAACGCGGGCAGCCAGGTGCAGCGCCTCGGTGCCGCGCGAGCGACCGTGTATGCGACGGCACGTCAGATCGCCGGCCGGTCGAGTTGGCCGCTGTATCGCATTGGCCCGGAGGCCAAGGTGGAGGTCCTGGGCGAGTTGCAGGCCATCGGCCCCACCCAGTTTGCGTTGCGCCCCGAACACCCACTGCCAGCCCTGGCGCCGTCTTCGGATCATGCGGCGGGCATTCATCCGGATCTGCCCTGGTTTCTGGATGACCTGCGCCCGCAGGGCTTCCTCGGTCGACACTTCGCTCGTCGCTGGTCAACCGCGCTGGGCCTGCCGGCCGATCTGACTCGCTGGAACGGCGATCATGTGATCCAGGCGCTGACGCAGGTGGGCGAGGACGCCATTGGCGATCTGGTGCTCGGCGAGGCCAGTCTGGAGCAGGCGCAGGCCGGCATCGATCAGCCTGCACAGGTGTTGCAGCCGGACGATCGTGCGCAGGCCTATCCGCGGCTGGCCGAGGCGGCCCTGCTGGGTGCGCCGGTGGGATCATCGGCCGGTGGCGAGCAGCAGAAGTTCACCACCACGCTGGCGACCGCCGACGGCTTCGCCCCGCTGATCGTCAAGTTCACCGACGCCAGCGGCAATCCGGTTGGCGCCCGCTGGGCGTCGTTGTTGCGCGGGGAGGCCCTAGCCGCCGACGTGCTCAATCGGCATGGACTGGCGGCGGCTGCCAATCGGGTGCTGGCCTTCGACGACCGTGTGTTTCTGGAGTCACCGCGCTTCGACCGCACGGCCTGCCTGGGGCGTCGTGGTCAGGTGTCGCTCAGTGCGCTCGGTGCGGCGTGGTTTGGCGTGGCCGATCAGCCCTGGTGGCAGCTCGCATCGCAACTGCTTCGCAGCGGCTGGATCGGCGCCGATGACGCGCGGGATCTGCAGCGTATGTACTGGTTTGGCGCGCTGATCGGCAACAGCGACATGCACTTGGGCAATGTCTCTTTGGTGCTGACTGATGAGCGACCGCTGCGCCTGTGTCCGGTCTACGACATGTTGCCGATGCAATGGCGGCCGACCGCGCAGGGCAGTTTGCCCGAGCGCAGTCTGACCGTCGTTGCACCCGCGCCGGGGCAGCTGGAAGCCTGGCATTGGGCGGCGACGGCGGCGTCGGAATTCTGGACCGAGTACAGCGCTGATCCAAACATCGATGCTTCGCTGCGCAACGCGGCAGAAATGGCGGCCGAGCGCGTTGGGAGGGCACGGCAGCGATTCGCCTGAGCCAGATTGGATAGCGCGAACGGCCGCAGCATTCCTTGGCCACTCACCACGGATTGAGCGTGTACCCCTGCTGCTGCAGCAATGCGTGTGCGGTCATTGCCGACAGACCCAGCTGAACGCCGGGGAGCAGGTCGTCGGGGCCGATGTCGCGGTGGGTGGCGGTCTGGCCACACAGCGTGATGCTGACGCCGGCGTCGATCAGCGCGGCGATCAGTTCGGCGTTGGGGTTGTCGTGACCGAGCTTGTCGGCGTTGGCCAGATCGAGTGCGGCCGGGCCGTGCACGACAATCGCCACCTGCACCGCCTGATCGGGCAGGCCGGCCCGGGCGTGCATGTTGAGGAAGCGGGCGGCACTGTCGAAGCGGCGATTCAGCTCACCCGCCGCGCCGGCCTCGGCGACGTCGAAGGCCACCTTGAAACGCGCATCCGCCGGCAGCGCGGTGGCCGCCGGTACGCTGGCCACGGCACCGAAGCCCTTGATACGCGGACCGGTACTGAAGTCGGCCGGACCGGCCAGGGCGATGTTGAAGCTCAGGCCGCTGAACACGAGACCGAGGAGCAGGCGGGTGGTTGGCATGGCGATCCTCTCAACGCATCAGGTGCGGGTAGCGTTGGATGGTAGCGGCAGCGTTCGACCAGGTGCTGGCAGCATTGAGGATGAAAGGGGGCATCCTTCAACGCTGGCAAGGCCGATGTCTGCGCTTGTCGACCTGTTCGACAGGCTCGTGATGGGCAGATTGCCTGCGTGGGTTCGATCTGTGATCGAACGATCCTGGCACCGGCGACCGACAGCCGTCAGCGCGCAGCGCTGACCCACCGAGCACCAAAGCGAGTGCTGAACTTCCGGCATGGCCTTGCCTGTCGCCGCAGACGCGACGAGCATCAACCACCGGCGCAAGCGGCGACCCACAACGATGAAAATCCTGGAGTGGTTCCTGAAGTTCGTCGTCCTGGCCGGCTTTCTGGCGCTGATGTACCGCGGCACGATCGGGTTCTTCCCGTGTCTGTGCTATCCCACTGCCTACGACAAGATGGCGGCCTTCGGCACCCAGGTGGAGGCATTCGCCGACCAGCACGGCCATCTGCCCGATCTCTCGAACCCGTTGCATCTCGCCGAATTGGGCCTGGGTGATGGCTACTCGGCCAGCTATCAGCCAGAGACGGGTCGGTTCTGGCTTTCTGTCGTCCCGGGAACCGACCCCGACGACCAGGGTGACGCCCTGATGCCCTTCAAGCCCGGGCTGGATGGGCCGTGGGTGGTGTACGACGCCAGGCACAAGACCGTGCTTTGCGGACATCGTTGAGCAAGGGTAGCGAAACCGCTGGTCACTTCACTCGGTCATGGATGAATGGCCTGATCTGCCGCGTCCGCTTTCGACGACACGCCAACCAGCCAGCGCTACCAGAGGGGTCCAAAACCCTTCCAGTGCGAGTACAGGACCGAGCCAAGCAAGCTCACCATGCCCAGGCCAGACAACAGGTCGACAGCGTCCTTGGCTCGCAGCCATTGAGCAGGGAATCCCAGGGCAGCCAGATGACGGCGCTGCTTCAAGGCGAAGTAGACGATGTCGATGACCAGAATGGATAGCCAGATCATCGCCCACGGCCACGATGCCGCATGCACGAAGAGCAGGACGAGGGGCACATGCAGCAAGATGGCCCATCGCGCCGGATTGCCGTTCTTCAGGAAGCGCGATTGAAGCTCCGGGTCCAGTTCTCGGACATGCATCGCGTTGAGAATGCCAGCGAGCACCACCAAGAGAATTCCCGCGACGAGCAGGAACGTGTCAGCAGACATGGACGAGACTCTCGGTGCCAGGACAAGCGAAACCTGGCAGGTTGCCGGAGACTAGCATGGTGCTCCAAAGTACCTTGGACGACTTCGGTGCTTTTTCCCGGATGCAACTCGACTGGCTGGTGGTCGGGTTTCACCGTTGGACCCCATCAGACCCGAGCTAGCTGGTGTCCGCCGTGCATCTGTTGAACGGCGTGTCGCGAGCAGGGCTCGCTCCTACGAGTCATCTCGACCCGCTGGCGACGCTGTCAGGCCGCAGCTTGGCGGTCAATCTCGGCCAGCGCCCATTGCCGGTCGTCCTGAATGAGCTCGTCCAGATTGCCTTCGATGTTGCGCGATTCCATTGCCGCCAGAATCGTTTCGACCTCGCGGCGCTTCTGCTCGCGGTCGACGCCGACCTGGTTCACCACTTGCTCGAGCTTCGAGTGCGATTCCTTCAGAAACGAGACCAGATCCGCGCCGGCCTGTCTGGCTTCTTCGTTGAGCTGTCGCAGGCGCCGTCGGCCCTGCCATCGAATGAACAGGTAGACCAGTCCGAGCAGCACAAGCGGCAGCAGGATCGTCGCAATGGCGTTGCTGAAGGTTGAGAAGGTCATGAAAACTCCTGGAGCCAAACGGTAGACGGACACCGGTCGATGTGGGGGCGTCGGCGTGATTTCCGACGGTCAGACGCGGTCAACCGATGGGGTCACCATCTGTACTCGGAAATGCGCGCGGCCACCGGTCAACAGGCCAGAGAGCGTCAACGCGCCTCGACCGCAACTGGTTAATATTGCAGGGGATGATGCGCGGCAACTTCCCCTCGACGCCCGGCAGGCTGGTGCGGTTCGCACTGGCGGCGCTGCTGGTCCTGCCATCGCTGGCCAGCGCGGCGTCTGCGCGCACACCCTTCGTGCACGAGGCGTGGACGGTGCGCGACGGCATGCCGGTGAATTCGGTCAGCAGCCTGGTCCAGTCGCGCTCGGGACAGGTGTGGCTGGGCACCTTTGACGGGCTGGTGCGCTTCGACGGCGTGCGGTTCAGCACCTACAACGTCGGCAACACGCCGGGACTGGTCCACAACCGCATCACCAGCGTGGACGAGCTGGCCGATGGTCGTCTGCTGTTGGGCACCGATGCCGGGGTGCTGCAGCTGCTCGATCCGGCTCGCGAACAGGCGGAAGTCATCTGGACCACGCCGGTCAATCGACCGAATCTGGTCTGGACCGGGCCGGATGGCACGCTCTACACCAGTCTGAGACCCGGGCTGGCACGCGTGATCGACGGACAGATCGATGCTGTGGATATCGATCCGCTGCCCGATCTGAATGTGACGGCCATGGCGTTCGGGCGCGACTCGACGATCTGGCTGGCCACCGAAGGTGCCGGTCTGTGGCGCCTGGCAGATGGGCACATGCAGCAGATGGCGGCCGCAGAGACCATCGCGTTGGAGGAAGTCCTCGATCTGCTCGAAGATGACGACGGGCGACTTTGGGTGGCCGGCAGGGGCGGCGTCCAGCAGCTCGATGCCAGCGGCGTGAGCTGGTTGCACGATGGCCAGCAGGAATGGCGTGTGACCACTCATGTCCTGGAGCGCGATGGCGCCGGTCGGCTGCTGCTGGGCGCCGAATCCGGCGTCTACGAGTGGCGGCATGGACGGGCCTTACCCGTCGATCCGGACGACCCGCGGCGTTCACCGAGAATCCTGGCCCTGGAGCGCGGCGCGAGCGCCTGGCGCGTCTCGGCCTCGGCGGTGTTCCGGGCGCAGCCCGGATCAGGCGACGCGCACTTTGAGCCGCAGTTTCGGCTGGCCGATGTGGAAGCCTCCCGAATCGTGCACGCGATGGTCGATGACCACGGCTCGCTCTGGTTGGCCACGACGGGTGCGGGACTGCATCGGCTGCGACCGGTGGCGGTCACGGCCTTCAGCGTGGCCGAGGGACTGTCCGCGCGCGAGGTTTATCCCTTGCACCAGGACCCCAGTGGGGCGATCTGGATCGGGACACAAAAGGGCGGGCTGAATCGCGTGCTTGGCGGCGCAGTCGAGGCGTATGGCCCTGACCAGGGCCTGCTGGATGACAACATCATCGCCATTGCCAGCGATGGTGACGGCATGCTCTGGGTCGCCACCCACGAAGCGGGCTTGTTCCGGCGCAGTGGCGACAGATTCCTTGGTGAGACGGACCCGTTACTGGCCGGTGCGCAAATCAGGGCCCTGCATCTGGATGATCGCGGGCGCTTGTGGGCCGGCGCCGACCGGGGCCTTTTCGTGCGGGACCCGACCCGCGGCTGGCAGCGGCACGCCGCCAGCACCGACCTGTTGGGATGCAGCGTCCGGGTCATTCGCGACGACGGTCACGCCATCTGGGTTGGTACTGACCGCTGCGGGGTATTCAGGATTGCCCCGGATTCGGCCATCGAGCGGATTCCGGCCGGCGAGGGTGCAGGCAGTCTGTACATCCGCGACATCCACCTGATCGATGCCGACAACCTCTGGCTGGCCAGTGAGGATCGCGGCCTCATTCGCGTCTATCGGGAAGGCCAAGGCCTGCGCGCGGTTGCCATACAGGCCCGTGACGGTTTGCCAGGCGGCGGTGCCCACCAGATTCTTGACGATGGTGACGGCTGGCTCTGGGTCAGCACCAACCAGGGCATCTATCGGACTCGCCAGGACCGGCTGGAGACGGCGGCTGCGGCGATTCGGGACGGCCGGCGCCCCCCGCCGTTGATCACTGATCGCTTCGGCGAGGCCGATGGGATGCGCAGCCGGGAAGCCAATGGGGGCGTGCACAACAGCGCCATTCGCACGGCCGCCGGTGAACTCTGGTTTGCGACCCAGGATGGTGTGGCGATCATCGATCCGACGCCGGCGCGCTTGCTGCGGCAGCCCAGGCCGGTGATCGAATCCATCAGCAGCGGTGAACAGCGGTGGACAGCCAACGCGGCACTGACGCTGGCAGCCGCACAGCGCAGCTTCCAGGTGGAGTTCTCTGAAGTCGGGCAGATGGCGCCGGCGCTGACCCGACTGCGATATCGGCTGTTCGGGTTGCAGGAGGACTGGGTGGAGGCCGGCGATCTGCGTCGTGCCCACTATTCGCTGGTCCCGCCGGGTCAGTACGAGTTCCGGGTCGAGGGTTGGACCGGCGAAGGCTGGAGCCCGTCAGGGGCGAGCCTGCATCTGACCGTGCTGCCCTATTTCCACGAAACGGCCAGCTTCCGGGCGTTGCTGGTCTGCCTGGTGGCCATCGGGCTGTGGCTGGCCTATCGGGCACGAGTCGGCTGGCTGCAGGCCCAGCGGCAGGCGCTGCAGCGCCAGGTCGAACTGCGCACCGAACAGCTGGCACGCGGCAAGGAGTCGGCCGAGCGGGCATCGGAGCTGATTGCGGCGCAGGCTGAGCAGCTGCGCGAGAACGATCGGCAAAAGTCGCGCTTCTTTGACGATCTCGCGCATGAGTTGCGGACGCCGCTGACCCTGATCATCGGCCCGCTCGAGGATGTCCGCCCCACGGCCAGCGCCGACGTGCAGCCGGCCATCGACAGCGCCCTGCGCAACGGCGGGGTGCTGCTGGACCTGACCAACCAGTTGCTGGATCTGGCCCGACTGGAGGCCGGCATGCTGCGTCTGGAGCGGCGCAGCGAGGACCTGGTGGCGCTGCTGCGGACCAGTGTCGAGCGTTTCCGACCGCTGGCCGCCCGGCACCGGATCGGCTTCCGCTGGCGGCTCCCGGCCGTGCCCCTGGCCGCCAACCTGGATCTGCGCCACTCCGGCAAGATCTTCGACAACCTGCTGTCCAACGCCTTCAAGTTCACCCCGGCTGGCGGCGAGGTCGAACTGGGGCTGCAGGTCGATGCCGATGGTATGGCCCGCATCGCGGTGTCCGATACCGGCGCCGGCATTGCGCCCGAGCACCTGGCGCATGTGTTCGACCGCTTCTACCAGAGCGAAGATTCGGGCTCGCGCCTGCAGCCGGGCACCGGTATCGGTCTGGCGCTGGTGCACGATCTGACCGAACTGCATGGTGGCCGCCTCGAGGTGCGGAGCACCCCGGGCAGCGGCACGGTTTTCACGGTGCTGTTGCCGCTGATCGGGACCGTAGACGCTGCGCTCAACACGGTCGAAGCAGCGCAGGCGCCCCTGCCGGTGGCCACCGCGGCCGATCACCCGTCACTGGCGGACGACGCCACCGATCCCGATCGCACCACGGTTTTGGTGGTGGACGACCACGCCGAGATTCGTGCCCATGTACGCCGCCAGCTGCAACCGCATTACCGCGTCATCGAGGCCGCGGATGGTCGTGAGGCCTTGGCGCTGGCGCGTGAACGCCTGCCGGACCTGATCGTGGCCGACATCAGCATGCCGCTGCTGGATGGCTATGAACTCTGTGCGCAGGTTCGCAGCGATCCGGAACTCGAGGGACTGCCGATCATCCTGCTGACCGCGCGGGCCGGGATCGACGATCGGCTGGAAGGCTTGCGCGCTGCCGCCGACGACTATCTGACCAAGCCCTTCCACGCCGAGGAGCTGCGCACCCGCGTCGACAATCTGATCGCCTTGCGCCGACGTCTGCGCGATCGCTACGCCCAGCAGGCCGCGTCCGCGGAGCCGACACCGGCCACCGAGACGGCGCAGGTCCCGGCGGTAGCCGCCGATGGCGGGCAGGACCTGGATGCGACCTATCGCGACCAACTGCTCACGATCATCCGTACACGCATGGTCGACGAGACCTTCAAGGTGACGGATCTGGCCGACGCCATGGGGCAGGATCGCAGCCACCTGTTCCGACGCACCCGTGAAGTCACCGGTCAGGCACCCAGCGACCTCATCCGCCACCAGCGTCTGGAGCGCGCCGCCGAGCTGCTTCACGACGAAGTCGGCCCGGTTGGCGAGATCGCCTACGCCGTCGGCTTTAGCAGCGTCGCCTATTTCACCAAGTGCTTCCGCGAACGCTACGGATGCACGCCGAGCCAGAGCCGCGGGGTGCGGGTGTCGCCGATTGCCGCGTGAGCGATACGCGTCAACGGGCGCCGCCGTTCCTCGGTGACCCTCAGTTCGAGGGTTGCCGAATGGCAGAGACCGCGCCTGTAGGTCAGCGCTGCGCGCTGACGCTCTTCCCGGGTGGCACGAGCGTTCGATCACAGATCGAACCCACAAAGCACCGACCAGCCGGCTTTCGCTCTTGCTGAGCCCTGGGCCCTCTGGCCGAGCGCCGCTTCCCAGGGGTAATTCGTGCCTGCCGTTCCTCGGTGACCCTCAGTGCGAGGGTTGCCGAATGGCGGCGGCTGTGCCTGTGGGTCAGCGCTGCGCGCTGACGCTCTTCCAGGGTGGCACGAGCGTTCGATCACAGATCGAACCCACAAAGCACCGACCAACCGGCTTTCGCTCTTGCTGAGCCCTGGGCCCTCTGGCCGAGCGCCGCTTCCCAGGGTAATTCGTGCCTGCTGTCCTCGGTGACCCTCAGTGCGAGGGTTGCCGAATGGCGGCGGCTGCCTGCCGCGCTGCGCGCTGACGCTCTTCCAGGGTGGCACGAGCGTTCGATCACAGATCGAACCCACAAAGCACCGACCAGCCGGCTTTCGCTCTTGCTGAGCCCTGGGCCCCGGGCCTCGGGCCCTGTGCCCTCTGGCCGCGCGCCGCGCCCCAGGGGTAATTCGTGCCTGCCGTTCCTCGGTGACCCTCAGTGCGAGGGTTGCCGAATGGCAGAGACCGCGCGTGTGGGTCAGCGCTGTGCGCTGACGCTCTTCCCGGGTGGCGCGAGCGTTCGATCACAGATCGAACCCACAAAGCACCAACCAGCCGGCTTTCGCTCTTGCTGAGCCCTGGGCCCTGGGCCCTGAGCCCTGAGCCCTGAGCCCTCTGGCCCAGCGCCGCTTCCCCTGGCTGATACCCAAGACCTTGTTTTACAACAAACCAGCCAAATGCAACCTCCGTCATAGCGGCAAGCAACCTCCGTGATACCGGGCCGGCGAGGCTGTTCCCAACAATCGTGTCCGAGCGGTGGCGCAGTGCCACTGACTGAGGCCGAGGAACGGACATGCGCGTTTGGCAATGGCTGGCTGGATCGGTACTGGCGTTGGCAGGACTCGTCGACGGCAGTGGACACGCAACGGCCAGCGAGCCGGCGCCGACGGCCCCGGTCGTCATGCCAATCGAGAACGACACGCCGCAAGTGCGGGAACTCATGGCCTATCGCCGTCAGGCGGTGGATCCGGTCGCCTGGATGATTCGCCTGGCCACCGGCGTGCCGATCGAGGAGCAGGAGATCGCGCCCGGTGTATTCGTGCGTGCCGAGGTGCGCAGATTCGACGACTTCACCGTGGTCTGGCGACTCGCGCCGGGAGTCGACACCAGCGCTGTCAAGCTGTACCGGTCGAGCAATGCCGCACGGGTGACCGTGTCGGCGGCAGAGATCGTGGGCGCCAATGGGCGCACCGAACAAGCCTTCTCGGCGGTGGATGAGGCCGGCGTGGCGACACTGTCGGCCAGCCCTGCGCCGGGCGCATCGAGCGACGGGTGGTTGGAAGTGCGTGCTGCGGTGATCGTGCCGTCCACCGCCTTTACCGTGACCAATACCAACGACAGTGGCGCCGGCAGCCTGCGTCAGGCCTTGATTGAGGCCAATGCCGCGGTCGGCGGAGCGCACGTCATCAGCATTTCCGCCACCGGAACGATCAATCTGCTCAGTGCCCTGCCGCAGATCGTCAACATCTCGGTGGCCATCAATGGTCCTGGCGCCGACAGTTTGACCATCAACCGCTCGTCCGGCGGGAACTACGCGATTTTCGCGACCCCAGGCATTCTCTATACGCGAGCCTATGGCTTTTCCGGGATGCGGCTCCAGAACGGGGCCGGTGGCAGCGGGGCCATTGCCATCACCGGTGGCAGCACCACCCTCAATGCGTGCGTGATTGCCAACAACCTCGGGACCTTTGCCGGTGGCGGCGTGGGCCTGGTTTCCAGCACCATCACCATCACCAACACCACCTTCAGCAACAACAGAACGCCCTTGCAGGGCGCCGCGATCAACGCTCAGGGTTCCGCGTTGACGATCAGCAACAGCACCTTTTCCGGCAACCAGATCACCGGCACCAGCGGCATTGCTGGCGCAATCCAGCATTTCGCCTCCAGCCAGCCGCTGACACTGGCGAATGTGACCTTCTCCGGCAATACCAGCGCTTCTCTCGCTGCCGGCAGGGGTGTGGCGCTGGAATGCGACAGTCCGGGAAGCTTCCGCAACACCATTTTCAATGGCCAGTCGCCGCAGATTGGCGGCGGCGGCTGCAACTCGCTCGGCAACAATCTCAGCAGCGACGGCTCCGGCAACCTGAATCAGGCGGGCGATCTGCCGAACAGCAATCCGCTGCTCTCCGCGCTCGGTGACCTCGGCGGTTCGACGTCTACCCATGCGCTGCTGCCCGGTAGCCCGGCGATCGACGCAGGCACCAGCACCGGCGCGCCCGCCACCGATCAGCGAGGCATCGCGCGCGTCGGCGCCGTAGACATCGGTGCCTTCGAATCGCGGGGTTTCACCATTACGCGGACCACCGGCAACGCGCAGACGGCCACCATCAACACCGCATTTGCGTCGCCGCTGGGGGCCAGCGTCGTCAGCGCTGCCAGCGAACCGGTGCAGGGTGGCGTGGTCCGCTTCACCGCGCCCGGTTCCGGCGCCAGCGCAACGCTGAGCAGCCCCAGCGCGACCATCGCCGCCAGCGGCGAGGCCAACACCACCGCCACTGCCAACGGCAGCGCCGGCAGCTACACCGTCAGCGCCAATGCGGCAGGCGCCACCGGCGGACCGTTGAGCTATGCCCTGACCAACCAAGCGTTGGCCGTCACCGCCGACCTGGCGATCACGATCACCGATGAGGTCAGCGCGGAGACGCCAGGATCGGTGGTGACCTACCGCATCGTCACCAGCAACGCCGGGCCGACAGCGGTGACCGGCGCAATGGTCAGCGACAGCTTCCCGGCCACCTTGAGTGCCTGCAGCTGGCTGTGCATCGCCGGCGCCGGCGCCGCCTGCCCGGCGGCAGGGTCGGGCAACATCAGTGCCGCTGTGAGTCTCCCGGTCGGCGCGCAGGCCACTTTCCATGCGACCTGCCTGATCGATGCCGGGGCCACCGGCACGCTCACCAGCACGGCCAGTATCGCGATGCCCGCCGGTGGAACCGATCCCGTTCCAGGCAACAACACGGCCAGCGACAGCGATACGCTGGATGCGGTGCTGCCGCCACGCACCCGCGCCAACTGGACGCAGATCAGCAGCGGCACGCCGAGTGCGCGCATCAATCACGGCATGGCGCACGATCCCCTCAGTGGGCTGAGCCTGGTGTTCGGTGGTGTCTCGGGCGGCTTTCTGAATGACCTCTACCAGTACCAGCCAAGCACGGGCTGGGCCCCGGTGGCCGCTGGCACGCCGTTGCCGAGCGCTCGGCGGAGCCACAGTTTCGCTGCTGGCAATGGCAGCGCCTATCTGTATGCCGGCGTCGCCAGCGCTGGTTCGGTGAGCGATTTCTGGCGCTACACACCCGGCAGCGGCTGGGTCCAGCTGGATCCGGGCGGCGCGTCGAGTCCCACGCATCCGGGCGTGCGCCTTGGCGCCACAGCGTTGTTCGACCCGGTGCGCAATCAATTCGTGTTCTTCGGTGGGCGGCGCTCGGGCACGCCGACCAACGAGACCTGGGCCTTCCAATTGGCCAGCAATACCTGGTTGCGACTGGACCCGGGTGGCAGCAGCAGCGCGGTGCCCGCCGCGCGCGAGAGCCACAGTCTGGTCTACGACCCCGATCTCGATGCCTACCTGCTATTTGGCGGTGACGAGGGCGGTAGCACCGGCAATCCGCACTACAACGACATTTGGCTCTACCTGCCCGGCAGCGGCTGGACGCTGCGTGATCCCGGAGGCGTTGCCGGCCCGGACCGACCGACCTTGCGATCCACCCCGGCCATGGCCTACGACTCGGTGCGCAAGCGCCACATCATGCATGGCGGATCGGACATCCTGAGCTTCCCACAGACCTTTCACAACAATACCTGGGAGTACGACGCCGCCACCAATCGCTGGCGCGAAATCGAGATTCTGACCCCGCTGCCGACGCTGGCCGCTTCGGCCGGCATGGCCTTTGACACCACGATTGACCGCATTGTCATCGCCGACGGCCGCAACGAGGCCAATGCATCGCGCTCCGAGACCTACGAACTCAGGCTCGTTGGGGAGAGCACCAGCACGGCGATCACCGCCGACTTGCCGGACCCTTCGGCCCTCGGCCAGGCGGTCCCGATCGACGTGTCGGTGACCGGTGACAGCAGCCAGCCGGCCAATGGCCAGGTGGTGGTGACCGCATCGACCGGCGAGAGCTGCACCGACACGACGGCGACTTCAGGGGCGGGCACGACCGCGCTGTTCTCCTGCGCCATCACTTTCAACACCACCGGGATGCGCGACCTGACCGCGGAATATTCGGCTTCGGCGAGCCACGCAGACAGCACCTCGGCCACCGAACCACACACTGTGCTGGCGCCCGCGTTGACGCTGACCAAGACGGCCAGTGCGTCGCCCTGGACCGTTGGCGTGCCGGCGTCCTACACGCTGCAAGTGCAGAACACCGGACCGGTGGCAACGACGGCGGTGGCGACGATCACCGACACCATCCCCAGCGGCCTGACGATCGGGACCTTGCCCGGAAACTGCAGCAGCGCCGGACAGACCGTCACCTGCACGATCGCCGCGGGTCTGGCGGCCAGTGGCAGCACCAGTTTCGTGATTCCGGTGACGCCGACGGCGGCAGCGGGTGCCAGTGTCACCAACACGGCGACGGTGTCCGGCGGCGGCGACCCGGCCTGTCCGGCCGCGGCGCGTTGCACGAGCACCGCCGGGCCGACGCCAGTGCAAATGGCGGTGGCCACGCAGCTGGTCTTCGGGCAGCAGCCAACCAACACGACGGGCGGCGCCGCGATCACACCGGCACCGACCGTGCGGCTACTCGATGCCTTCGGCAACCCGACCACCTCCACGGCCAACGTGACCATCGCGATCGGCAGCAATCCGGGTGGTGGCACGCTGAGTGGCACGGCGACCGTGGCGGCGGTGGCGGGTCTGGCCAGCTTCCCCGGGCTGTCGATCGACGCGGCCGGCAGCGGCTACACGTTCACCGCAAGCAGTGCCGGCCTCTCCGGGGCCACTTCAAGCGCCTTCGACGTGGTCGTCGGTGCACCCGCGCAGCTGGCGTTCGGCCAGCAGCCAACCAACACGGCGGCTGGTGCGGTGATCACGCCGGCGCCGACCGTCCGAATCCTCGATGCAGGTGGCAATCTGACCACGTCGATGGCCAGCATCAGCGTCGCGCTGGGCAACAACCCTGGCAGCGCAACACTGGGTGGTACCACCACGGTCGCCGCCAGCGATGGCATCGCGACCTTCCCGGGTCTGACGGTCAGCAACGGCGGGACGGGCTATACGCTGACGGCCAGCGGCGCCGGGGCGACCGGCACGACCTCGGCGGCGTTCAACATCAGCTGTCCGGCCACCGTCGTCACCACCAGCGCCGACAGCGGCGCCGGATCGTTGCGGCAGATCATCGCCGATGCCTGCCCTGGCAGCACGATCACCTTTGCCAGCAGCATCGACACGGTCGAGCTGAGCAGCGCCGAGATCGCCGTGTCCAAGCCGCTGACCATCGACGGCGGGACCGGTGTGGTGGTGACCCGCCTGGCCGGCAGCCCGGCCTTCCGCCATTTCCTGGTCAGCGCCAGCCTGACGCTGAACCAACTCGAACTGCTGGGTGGTGAGGCTTCTGGCAGCTTCCCCGACGGTGGCGCCATCCACCTGAGTTCCGGCACGCTCACCCTGCGCAGCTGCCGGCTGTCCGGCAATGCGGCACAGCTGCCCAGCGGTTCCGGCGGCGCCGTCTTCGCGGGTGCCGGAACGACCCTCAACGTCCTCAACAGCCTGGTTTCCGGTAATCGGGCTGACGGCGGCTTTGGCGGTGGCATCCTGAATCGGGGCAGCCTGTTCCTGATCAATGCCACCGTGGCCGGGAACTTCGCCGGCACCTCCGGGGGTGGTGTCTCCAATCTGGGGTCCTACTCGGCTGACGTGCGAAATTCGATCCTCTACGGCAACGAAGCGCCTCACGCACCGGAGATTTCCGCGAACGTCGGATTCAACTCCGTACGTACGATCATCGGGATTGATCCGTTGTTCGTCGAACGGGTGGACGCCAGCGACAACGCGCCGACCACCGCCGGTGACTATCGTCTGGACGATTTCAGCAGCGCCATCGACTCGGGCAGCAATGCCCTGATTCCAGCCGGTGTGGTGACCGATGTGGATGGAAATCCCAGGCGAGTCGACGATGCCAACGAGCCCGACAGCGGCATTGGTACGGCGCCGATTGTCGACGTTGGAGCGTACGAACGGCAGATCGATTCGATGTTTGGGGTGGTCGAGGTGACCCCGACGAGTCTGGTGGTGAGCGAAGCAGGCCCGACCAGCGACAGCTTCGTCATCAGTCTGGACCGGGCGCCGCGGAGTGATGTCACGATCGAGCTGAGCTTCGATGCCAACGTCGTGGTCGACAGCGGCAGCGGCTTTGGCCCCTCGCCGCAAACCGTCACTCTGACGCCGGCCAACGCGCTGACCGGCGTGACCGTGACCGTGCAGGCAGTCGACGACGCCATCGTCGAGGCCAGCCCGCACTTCAGTACGATCATCACGGCGGTGACCAGCAGCGCGGCGCCGGCCCACAACGGTCTGATGGTCGACGATGTCACGGTGACGATTGCCGACAATGATGTCGTCATCGCCGCCGTGGACGATGCCGGCACGGTGGCCAATGGCGCCAGCGGCGGAACGGCGGTGGCGAATGTGCTGACCAATGACACGCTCGATGGCGGGGCGGCGACGCTGGCGAACGTGACGCTGACCCAGGTGAGCACGACCCACCCGAACGTGTCCTTGAACGCGGCAACAGGGGCGCTGAGTGTCGCGCCGGCCACCGCGGCCGGAAGCTACTCGGTGGTCTACCAGATCTGCGAGCAGTCCATCCCGACCAACTGCGACACGGCCAATGTGAGCGTGAGCGTAGGCGCGGCGGTGATCGATGCCGTCGATGACAGCGGGACGGTGGCCAGTGGTGCGAGCGGCGGCATCGCCGTGCCGAACGTGCTGGTCAATGACACGCTGGACGGCAGTCCGGCCACGCTGGCGACGGTGTCGCTGACCCAGGACGGGACGACGAGCCCGCAGGTGACCCTCAATCCGGCGACCGGCGAGGTGAATGTCGCCGCCGCAACGGCCGTCGGCATCTACGTGGTGAGCTACCGGATCTGCGAGCAGCTCAATCCGGCCAACTGCGATCTGGCGACGATCAATGTGGACGTCGGTGCGGCGGTGATCGACGCGGTCGAAGACAGCGGCGCGGTCGCGGCGGGCGCCACTGGCGGCGGTACCGCGGTGGCCAATGTGCTCGTCAACGACACGCTGGACGGCAGTCTGGTGGTGGCGGGCGAGGTGACGCTGAGCCAGGTGTCGGTCAGTCATCCGAACCTGGCGCTGAACCCGTCCAGCGGTGCGGTCACCGCAACTGCCGGGATGCCGGTGGGCAGCCACACGCTGGTCTACCAGATCTGCGAAATGCTCAACCCGACCAGCTGCGACAGCGCCACGGTGACCGTGCAGGCGCTGGCGCCACCTGCGTTGTCGATCAGCAGCCCGAGCCAGTCCGAAGGCAATGGCGGCACCAGCACGATGAACTTCGTGGTGTCGATCGCGGCGCCCTTCGCCCTGGACGTGGGCTTCAACGCATCCACGGCGGATGGATCGGCAACCACGGCCGACAATGACTACCTGGCACTCGCCCTGACGCCGTTCACGATCTCGGCCGGGCAGACCAGTGTCAGCGTCCCGGTGAGCATCAACGGTGATACCACCTTTGAAGGTAACGAGAGCTTCGCGCTCAACCTCACCGACATCCGCAACGCGACGCCCGGCGCACTGACCGGTACCGGCACGATCGAAGACGACGACCTGCAGCCGACGACGACGGTGATCGACAGCATCTCGCCTTCGACGACTGTAGTCGGTCAGCCTTACACGGTCGCGGTGATGGTGACGGCTCAGATTGCGTCGCCGACTGGCAGCGTCACCATCAGCGATGGCACGACCAGCTGCTCGGCACCATTGAGTGCCGGAGCGGTGCCAGCCTCGTCGATGAGCTGCAGCCTGGCGAGCCTCACCGTGGGGACGAAGACATTGACGGCGAGCTACCTGCCGGACAGCTCGACCTTCGACGCCAGCAGCAGCACGGCCAGCCACCCGGTCACGGCCGCCGCGACGACGATCAGCGTGACGGACCCGGCACGCAGCCGGATCAACCAGCCGACGGCCTTCAGCTTCACCCTGGCGGCGACAGCGCCGGGGGCGGGAACGCCCACGGGCAGCGTGACGCTGACCAGTGGCTCATCCAGCTGCACGGCCACGTTGCCGGCCACGAGTTGCGATCTCAGCTTCGACACCCTCGGCAGCCGCACGGTGACGGCCAGCTACGCCGGTGACGCCAACTATCTGGCATCGGACAGCGGTGCGGCCGGCAGTCTGCAGACGCTGGTGTATGCGCTCGCGGATGTCTCGATCAGCAAGACCGATGGTCTGGCGACCTATGCGCCGAATGACCTGATCGTCTACACGGTTCAGGTGCGCAATGCCGGTCCGGACGATGCGGCGCAGATCCGTGTGCAGGACATCCTGCCGACGAGCCTGCTGTCGGTGATCTGGTTCGCCGACCCGGCCAGCGGCACCGGCGATCTCGACCTGGTGCTGGCGACGCTGCCAGCCGGTGCCATGGAGGACTTCACGATCTACGGCCGGGTGAATGGATCGCCTGAGCAAGTCGTCAACACCGCAACGCTGACGCTGCCAGCGGACACCACCGTTGAAGATCCGAATCCGGGCAACAACAGCGCGACGGATGTGAATTTGCTCGAGGGCCTGTTCGAAGATGGCTTCGAGTCGCCGGCCGTAACCGGGCCGGCTGGCAGCCTGCGGCTACCGACGGCCGCACTCGCGCCCCTGCTCGACAGCGTTGCCCGGGTCGTCTACCGACTCGATGACGATCATGGCGACGTGGCGCGGATCTACGCGCGGCTGGACGGGGAGGCCGTCGAGTACGCGCTGGCCAAGCGTGGCCCCGATGGCCGCTGGACGCTGGGTGCCTGGCAAAGCTACGCGCAGGAACCGACGCTGGCCTGGCATGCCGTGCTGGTTGGTGACCGCTGGCAGCTGACGGAGGTGGAACTGCACTGAGCGGCCCGTTGGGGTGGCGTGAAGTCCTTTGCATCGACTAGACAGTAGGTGGGTGCCTACGCAGGGCACCCATCTCAGCGCATCCGACAATCTGAAGTGCGACCAAACAACCGTGTTCCACGCGTCTTGCAACACGCCTGCAATCCGCCCAGAGTCAGATCAGTTTTCCGTTGGAGCGCCCAAAGTGAAAAAGGGGACGTGGCCGGTCTTGGCGCTGCTGGGGGTTATTCAGGTTGCTTTTGCGGATGCCGAGGCGATTTCGACGGAGCAGTGCACCGATCATTTCAATCATCTGCTCGAAATTCACTTGACTACTGTGGTCGACAGAGATGCGCTCGGGGATCGGCTGATGGCCGCCCAGCTGGCATTTCAGGAGGGCTTTGATCGTGCCGATGACATCGGAACAGACTGCCGGGTGGTGCAGTTTCGGTCGCTGGAATTGGTCAACGCTTACGCGCAAAGCGAGGCCAGCCTGAGCATGCTCCGAGGCGCCTTGTCCGAACTTGAGGCACTGGGTGTGGCCGATGAGCAGCATCGGACCTTTTTCTTCCAGGCCCTGGTAGGTCATCGCCGATTCGAAGAGGCGCGCGCCTTCAAGCTGCAACACCCGACTCTCGAAGTGGAGGACATTCCCGATATCGCGGAGGTCGACTTCGACCACCCCGTCGCCTATCGCATAGATGAGTCGGGCAGCCAACTGGTTCCGCTGTCGATGGATCTGAGCGAAATCCGACTGGTTGCCGTCGTGCATCCGCTGTGCAGCTTCTCCAATCGGGCCATGACTGTGATTGGGTCCAAGCAAAACAGCATCCGGCCCAGCCGCGCCATCTATCTCACGCCGGTCGGCCAAAGGCTCCATTTGAGCGAATTGCTCGAATGGAATGCTGCGCATGATTCGGTGGAAATCGTTCTCACGAACACCCGCGACGATTGGCCGTTCATCAGCAATTGGGGGACGCCGAGCTTCTACATCCTCAAGGATGGGCAGGTGCAGGACAGACTGACCGGCTGGCCGGACGATTCTCAGATCGACGAGCTGGTCCGCCTGATCGAGCGCGTGGACTAACCGTGGCTTGACGTTGGGCCGGCTGAATCCGGCTTTTTGTCGCCAGCCTGGCGTGCGCTCTGCATAACCTGGGACGCGATTACCCAGGTATTGCCATCGAGCCCAAGATCCCGGAAGCAGTTGACAGATCCGGGCTTTGGGTAGCCGCATGCCAGATCACGTCCAGATGCTGAGCGGTCGCGTCAGGAGCGCATCCCGATGGGCTATATTCGTCAAGGACTTTGGAGTCTCAGCCATGAAGCAATTTCGGCACGGCGACGTCATGATCCAGCAGATCGCGAGCCTTCCGGAGCCTGCGGAGCCGCTGCCGCATTTGATCCTTGCGCATGGTGAGCTCACGAGTCACTCGCATCGGATTGCGCCGTCGTCCGGCGCCAAGTTGTACCGCGGCCCGCAGGGCCTGATTCTGGACGTGCGCTCGGAGGATGTCGGCGTGGTCCATGAGGAACACGGCCGGATTCCGTTGCCGCAGGGTGTTTATCGCGTGTGGCGACAGCGCGAGTACAGTCCGGAGGAGATTCGGATTGTCCGGGACTGACGTCGGGCCAGGTGCGACGCTGGAGTTGCGCGATCGAGACCAGCCGTTGCCGGCGAACCTCAACTGCTACGAACTGGACCTCACTGGCTATCGACTCGAGCACTTGCCAGCGGACCTGCGCGTCGCCAGTCGTTTGATCCTGGACGACGCTCCTCGTCTGCGCGCCTTGCCGGAGAATCTGAAGGTCGGTTCACTGAGTTTGCGCAACTGCACGGCGCTGGAGGCCTTGCCAGAGGGACTGGAGTGCTGGTTTCTGGACCTGACCGGCTGCGAGCAGTTTCATCGCTGGCCCCGCTCAGCCCAGGTACGCAATGGGTCCTTGATCCTGCAAGACTGCCGCCGACTGGCCGCGCTCCCTGACTGGCTCACACGCCTGGCCAATCTGAATCTGGCGGGATGCCTGCAGATCGATCGCGTGCCTGAGCAACTCACGCTCACAGGGTGGCTGGACCTGGCGGGGACTGCCATCACCGCCTTGCCGGACTCGCTGCAGCATACTCGCCTGCGTTGGCGCGGCGTACGCATCGATCAGCGAGTGGCGTTTCAGCCGGAGCGTCTGACGGTCAGCGAGATTCTGCAGGAGCGCAATACGGAGTTGCGGCGGGTCAAGATCGAACGTATGGGTACGCTTGAGTTCGCACGGCAGGCCAACGCGCGGGTGCTCGACGAAGATCGAGATCCAGGCGGGCCACGACGGCTGCTGCGCATTGACTTGCTGGAAGACGAGCCCTTGGTCGGACTGAATTGTCGTTGTCCATCGACCGGGCGGGAGTATCTGCTGCGCGTGCCACCGCAGACACTGACCTGTCACCAGGCCGCAGCCTGGATCGCCGGATTCGACGATCCGAGCGACTATCACCCGGACCATGAAACCTGACTGCCCGAGCGCGGGGGACCACATGATCGAACGCAAGCTGATCTACATGGATGCCAAGTCCAGCAAGTTCTGGAACATTCGCCAGGAGGGCGATTCGCATACCGTGACCTACGGTCGAACCGGATCTGCCGGACAGACCAGCGCCAAGTCCTTCGCCAGCGAGGCCTTGGCGGTCAAGGATGCCGAGAAGTTGATTCGGGAGAAGCTCGGCAAGGGCTATGTCGAGGCCTCCGACTCGCCGCAGGACGGGTCGCTGCCCTTGGCTGCATTCGCCAGCATCAACCACCGCGACGATGTGTATCGGAACGCGGGCACTTTCGTCGGCCTGCGCGTGGTCGATTACGACATGGAGAAGCCGGCACGCAGCGATGTCGCCTATCGCTTCCGCAGCGATTGGGACGAGGATCAGATCGTTCCTGCGCTCAAGCATTTCCTGAGCAAGGACGAGGCCCTGCAGGCTACGGCCATCGTGATCGGGGCCTGGTTTGGTGACGACTCCGAAAAGACGCCTGGCGAGGTCCTGGATGTCCTCATCGAGAACCGTGACCGGCTGCCGCTGCTCTCCGCCGTTTTCGTCGGTGACATTACCAGCGAAGAGAACGAGATGTCGTGGATCAACCAGACCGATCTGGCGCCTCTTCTGAATGCCTTCCCGGACCTGCAGCTGCTGCGAGCCCGTGGCGGAACGAGTCTGGTGTTCACGCCGCTGCAGCATGCCAAGCTGCGCGGGCTGGCCTTGGAAACGGGCGGGATGGACGCCAGCGTGCTGCGCGGGGTTTGCAGCAGCCAGTTCAACGAGCTGGAGCATCTGGAGCTGTGGCTGGGTACTGAGGACTACGGTGCGACGGTGCGCATCGAGGACCTGCAGCCCCTGCTGTCCGGCGAGATCTTCCCAAACCTCAAGTATCTGGGTCTGCGCAACAGCGACATGGCCGACCAGATCGCCGCCGTCGTCGTGAACAGCCCTCTGATGCAGCGCATCGAGACCCTGGATCTGTCACTGGGTACCTTGAGCGATGAAGGCGGCGAAGCCTTGTTGCACCTCAAGGACAGCAAGCTCAAGAAACTCAATCTCCACTACCACTTCATGTCGCCCGAGTTGGTCAGGCGCCTGCGCGCACTGCCCTTCGTCGTGGACGTAACGACGCCGTCGGACATGGATACGGACGAGGATTTCCGCTTCGTCGCGGTGGGTGAGTAAGCCGGTTCGACTGGGTCTGGTCGGCAATCCGGACAACCGCCGGATCCGTGATTTCAGGGCCCGGTGGGTCGCGCTCGGGCAACCAGAGCCGGTCCTGATCGACTATCTGAAGCTGCCGACCGTGGCGCCTTGCGTTGATGTACTGCGACTTGACTCGCCAGGAGAAAACGCAGCGCTGGCCGCGCATCTGATGGCCCTGGGGGGCAGTCATCGTGCGGAAGGCCTGGAGCACGGTGAACTGGATGATCAGCGCGAGTTCCACGCCGGGTATTGCGAGTTGCTGCGACGGGTGGCGGACTGGGGCCTTCCGGCCTTCAATGCGCCGGCCGACATCGCAACGATGTTCGACAAGTGGCACTGCCATCAGCGCTTTGTCGCCGCAGGCCTTCGGCGGCCTCCGTCGGTGCTCGCCCCGAGCCGCTATGCACAGTGGCGGTCCGAGTTGCCAGAGCAGGGCCGCATTTTCCTCAAGCCGCTGCACGGCTCATCGAGCTCGGGCGTATGCGCGCTGCGCTGGACGCGATCGCGACAGCTGCTCCAGAGCCCGCTGTCGATCGAATCCGGCCGGCTCTACAACAGTCTGCGCGTGCGCCGCTACGAGAGTTGGGCGCAGATCGAGACCATCCTGAGCCGCTTGTTGCCGCAGGGAATGATCGCGGAAAGCTGGATCCCGAAGTTGAGCCTGCCAGAGGGCAGCGTTGACCTGCGCATACTCGTGATCGCCGGGGAGGCACGCCATGCCGTGTTTCGTCAGAGCAATTCGCCAATGACCAACCTGCACCTAGGCAATCGGCGGGCGTTTCCGTCGGGCCTGGAGGATGCACGCGCCGAAGCCAATCACCTGGCCGTTGCGGCGGCGGCGTGCTTTCCCGACTGTCTGTACGTCGGCGTGGACGTGCTGCTGGACGCTCGCGGGCGTGCCTATATCGGCGAGGTCAATGCGTACGGCGATCTGCTGCCAGGGCTGATGCACCAGGGCGAAGACGCCTACACGGCCATCGCACGAGCCTATCTGGCTCGGAGTGCCTGAACCATCGGTGTGTGAGCGCGGGTCAGGGGCGCGTCGAAGGGCAGGTCCTCGCGCAGCGCGTAGCCGATGTAGCAGTCGCAGCGCGCCTTCGGGCAGGGCCTGCGGGACAAGTTCGCCTCGAAACTGCCGTCATAGAGGTTGCCGAGGGGCTGCTGGACAAAGTGACACGGTCGTGCATCACCCCGGGCATCGACGGAGACCGCGCCGATCCCCGCGCGACAGCGTGCCCCCAGACTCGGCGTTGGCTGCAGATTGAAGGCGAAATGCGGATCAATGGCCGTGAGGATGTCGACCTCCTGCGGGCCGTAGTAGCTCGGGGGGCGTTCGTCGTAGGCATTCAACCAGAAATGGATGGGCTGGCCACTGTTGCGCTCGAGCTGCCCGAGCAATCGGTGCATTTCACGCACTTCCGCCAGGTCCTCACGCAGGGCAACCATGCCGACGCTGAAACGGATGCGCATTTGCAGCAGGCGTTCGAGTCGTCGAAGAAAGCGGGCGCGCGAAACCTGGCTCGGATGGTAGGTACACCAGAGACTCACGCTTTCCCTGTCTGCTTTCTCCAGCCAGGTGGGGTCGCGTGACAGGTTGGTCTGAATCCCGAGTTCAATGACGTTCTGCACATGGGAGATGCGAACGAAGGCGTCCCGGTAGTGCTTGCGCACCAGCGCTTCGCCCCAGGGAGTGAACAGAATGCGCAAACGGAAATGGGTTGTCTCGCACCAGTTGACGAATCGCAGCAGACTCTGACGATCGCGTGCGGTCACTTCGACGCTGTCCTCACGCTTGGCGAAGGGGCAGTAGTGGCAGCTGTAGTTGCAACTTGCGAGATCGCCTCGGTACAACAATCGCAATTCAGCGCCAGTCATAGCTGCCCATCCGGTGGCGCACGTCGGCCGAGTACAGCCAGGGACCGATCGCGTCTGCGCTAGCCATGCCTGCTTCTGTCAGTGCGAAGCAGTGGCCATTGTCCTCGGCCAGCCCAAGCTCGACCAGGCTGGCGAGTTCTGGGAAATCGTCCCCCAGGTCGCTCGCGAACTGCGCCCGATATTCTGCAAGGTCGACGCCCGGCCACATCAGCAGTGACTGGAGCAGGAATCGGCGGCGGCGCTCGGCCAGGTTGAGCAGGAAGCCAAATCTGGCAGAGGCAAAATCCGCGTCCATGCGCTCGTTGTAGGCCTGGATGATGGCCTTGGACGCGCTGCGACTCACCGCGTACTCCTCGGAGTAGTGCACCTCGCGGGTGTACGAACGCGCCCCCACGCCCAGGCCGACGGTACCGATCGTCTGGCACGCGAATGCATCGTCGAGCATGACTTCAGCACGTCGGAACAGGCGCATCGAGGACTGGACGAAGCCGCGTTCCCGCAAGCGCGCGACACCTGCGTGGTAAAGCTGAGTGCGGTTGCGCAGACCGCGCGTTCGATTGGCCTTGGCCAATCCCGTCAACTGTCGGACGTACAGTGGGTACAGGTAAAGCTCGTCGGGCGCCTGCGCGACGATGGCGTCGAGGCTGGCGAGAAAGCTCGACTCGGTCTGACCTTCGATCCCGTAGATCAGGTCGAGATTGACAATCGGAAAATCGAGTTCACGGATGCAGGCCATCGCCTTGAGGGCCTCGGCCTGCAATCGTGGCCTGGCCAACGCGTCCAGTTCCGCGCCAATGACGCTCTGTACTCCCATGCTGACGCGGGTGACGCCCGCGTCTTGATAGCTGCGAAGGCGCTGGTCGCTGGCGCTGTCCGGTGCGACCTCGATCGCAAAGGACCGATGGGGCGCCTGCAGATTGAAGTGACGATGCAGGGCCGACATCACCGTCTCGAACTGAGCGACGCTGAGCAAGCTGGGCGTCCCGCCGCCAAAAGCCATTCGGGTGATGCGATGAGGGCCGATGGCCGCGGCGGTTGCCCGGATCTGTCGCTTCAGGGCCACGAGAAACGCATCCACCAGGGTGTGGCCTGGCGCACCCAGCGTAAACAGATTGCAGAAGCCACAACGGTAGTGACAGAAGGGGATGTGCACGTAGAGAAACAGGTCCTGACGGTCCTCCGCCTGCCAGAGTCGAGCCAATGGCATCGGTTCGGCGAAAGGGCCATAGGCGCTCTTATGCGGATAGGCGTAGGTGTAGGCAGCGAAACCTTGGCGCAAATGCTCGCGAAGGGCATCGGTGGACTGGGTCATGGCTGGACGATCAGCAGGCGCAACGATCATGCTTTCGGGATCACGAAATGGGCGTAGGGCACGTGCATCACGACGGGGTGCGCGAGCCGATGACCGAAATAGCCCTCTTCTCCATACGCGGTGCCGTGATCAGAGCACAGGATCACGAAGGCCGGGCCGCGGCGGGCCAACTCGTCGAAGAGCGGTGCAATGGCCTGGTCCACGTAGTGCAGCGCGGCTTCATGACTGGTCAGGTCATCCGGACCTGCCTCAGGAGAATCGTCCAGATAGTGGCGATTGGGTTGATGGATGGCCGATACGTTGAGAAGCATGAAAACGCGTTGTGTGCTGGCTTGCAGCAGGCGAACGGCCAGGGCCACCTGAGCCTCGGTGGAGGTGCGATCCGCGACGCCGAACCGCGGCTCCCAGAAGGACTCGTGGAACATGTCTGGAATGACCGATCCGAGGGGATTTCGCTTGTTGAAGAAGCCGACGCCACCGATGCAGATCGTGCGGTAGCCGAGATGAGCGAAGGCTTCGGGCAGGTTTGCGCCCTGCGAGAAGACAAACGTGTTGCCGGTGGTGCTTTCGCTGCCCGCGAAGGCCAGGGCCAGCAGACGCGGGTGCGCGCTCCCGCGCGCGAAAGGCCGCACGGGCGTGGGCAGAAATCCCGTCAGGAACGCTTGGTGTGCCGCGTAAGTGAAGTTTGCAGGTGTGTGCCGGCACTCGAAGCCAGCGGCGGGCAGCCAGCCACCGAGGACCGGCAGTTTCCCCTGCGCGAACGCCTTTGCAGCTGCGTCGAACCGCAATGTGTCCAGCGTAATCAGGATCACATCGTGGCTGCCGACCACCGCGTTCATGTCCGTCGCCGCTTCGTCGAACATGCGGGCCAACAATGGGAACGAGCTGCGATCTTGCCATACCGCTGGCGTTCGCGAGCCGAGCGGGTGTGCTACTTCAACCTGGTCGACCGCGCCGTTCGAAATCGAATGCTCCTGCAGGCTCGCGCCGGGCGGCAATCAGGAGCAGCACACTCAGTCGCCGATCAGCGAATGTATTTCCCGTGCAATTCCTCGAAGGTCTGTCTCAGCCTGTCGTAGCGGGCCAGCGCGTCGGCGTGCTCGGGGCGGTCGGAGAGCAGCGCGGCGGGGACGGCGAAGTAGTCCAGGCGAATGGCCTGTTCCACCAGGCGGTGTTGCCAGGATTCGGAATCGTCGCGCACGAGTTCCACGAAGCGTTCGCTGATCAACTTCTCGTAGCGATCGACGCGCTCGGCCAGATTGAGGCGGATGCGCTCCAGGACGGCCTGCTGGTGGCGCTCCTCGCTGGTGGTGACGTCATTGGTGAAGCGCGATTCCAGAGCGGCGACTTCCGCACGCAGCCTGGCCTGATCGAATCGGGGCTGGGTGTCGACGCCGGCGGAGTTGTCGAACTGCCGGTGAAAGCGCTCGGCAACGGCGCCGAGCATCTCCATCGTGGCCTGGTTGATGCGCGCCTCCGCTGGCGTGTCGTAGTCCCATTGGGCGGCTGGCGCAGGGGCGGTACCGGTCAGCAGGCCGGCGACCAGGAGGATTGGCAGGGCAACAACTTTCATCGGCTTTGCTCCAGATGGCGTTTGACGGCGTTGACGCGATTCACGCCGGCGGCGATGCCACGGCGCAGGCCTTGCTCGGCTTCGGTCAGCAGCGCGCGCAGCGGGGGAGGCAGCCGCTCCCGGTAGATCCACAGCGGGATGGCGATCAGCGCCAGCAGTAGCAGCAGCTTGAACAGCCCGCCGAGCAGCGAGCCACCGGCACCGGATTCGCCGCGTTCCAGCAGGGTCTGGGCGCGGGACAACTCTTCGGCGACCGCCGCATCGGCATCGGCCTGATAGCGCGCCACTTCCGCCGCCGTTGCCGCCTGCGTTTCCGCTCGGGAGGCCGCCGCTGCGGCGGCACGCTCGCGCTCAGCCGCTGCACGCTGGGCCGCATGGTCGGGTCGCACCACGCTGGGGCCGGTGCTGGAACCCAGATCGGCCGCGCTGATGTTGGGCCGCGCATAGCCGAGCAGGTCCGGATAGTCCGAACCGCCGACGTGTGTTCGATACAAGGCCAGCAGGCGCGGGTGAATGTCGTCGTGGTAGGGCGTGTTGCCCTCGAAGACGGCGAAGGGCAGCGCCAGATAGCCCCATTCCACCGCCTCCTTGATCGCCCGCACCTGATCGGCATAGTCGCGCTGGTCCAATTCATCGCTGGACTCGCGCCGCCTGGCCATCTCCTGCTCCATGCGCCCCAGCAGCTCGCTGAGCCGCGGGTAGTAGTCCTGCAGCGAGCGGACCAGTTCGGCGTAGTTCTGCCGATAGCGCTCCTCGTATTCGGTCTCCACGCCATCGGCGAAGGCGAACTCCTGCTCGGCAGCGGCGCGAAACACCGCTTCGACGGAGTGAACCCCGTCGTAGGTGGGCGGCGAGTGGTCCCACACCTGGAACTTGAGCAGATGGTCGCGCCAGACATTGAGCAGGTCGCGGTTGTCGCCCAGCCTGTCGTCGTAGGCCGTGGGCTGGGCCAGACAGGGCGACACCAACAGCGAGGCCAGCAGCAGCGCAGCGATCCGGATGAGCATCGCATCGTCCTCAGAAGTGCAGAGCCCTAGATGCTCAGCTGCCGCCGATTGCCGTCCAATCCCCGTGGATTGGGGTGTCGGGCGGGTGGCCCCAGGTCTGTCGACTAGGTGCCCAGGGTCGAATCGCAGCTACAAACATCCACACGCCATCGGCAAGAAAGCCGTCAGATCTCTGCACCATTCGTTCGTAGATGCGCACATCGATCGGACAAGCATTTCTCATCGCGCCCAAGAGTTGTCGGCCCTTGTGTGACCGTGCCATCGCTGCGAGGCTTGCCACTGCAATCGGTTGTCAGCAGTTTCTTGCTGCGGCACAAACAATTTCCAGGAGGCAGGGCATGTCAAGATGGTTGGATCAGGTATTTCGTTGCACGATGACTGCAGTGCTTGCAGTGGGAATTAGTGGTTGCGCAACAACAGAAGAGATCACGAGGGAAACCAACGATTTGGTATCCCAGCAGTGGGGCAGATTGGACTCTGCAGCCGAATGCTGTAGCGCGCTTGGTGCCATCGATTTCAATGCGCCCACCGAAGGTGGATTGAGGTTTCAGATAGCGGAAGGGAATGCCAGGGTCTTCGAGTCTGGGAAGAGCTATTTTTTCGCGATGAACGTCAGTGAATTCCGAGGCAGTGAATATTTGGTTGTCAAGAGCCACCAAAATGTCCATCGGAGACATGGGTTGCCCTACATCTTTCGGCCGTCGGTTCTCTTGGTGGATGAAAACCGCCAGATTGCTGCCGATTTCAATATTCCACTATGCTTCGCGCGTGGCTGGACTCAACGCGAGACAGGATATTTTGGTCTGGTCAAGACGAATCCAGCGATTTGGGGCGCGGTGTTCCATACACCGCGTTCGGTGCAAGGAACAAGCGTGAAATTTGGAAATTCCGTAACCACTGCCGGAGGCGGCGCGGTAGTCGACGTTGTTGTGGATTACGATTTCCCGGCATCCCCGATCGGTGAGTTGGAAGTCTTTGCGCTCGACCCCAAACTTCGTTCGCATTTGGAGAAGCACTGCGAACGTCTTTTTCAGTAGGTCAATCCGGCAATTGCAACGGCTGGTTCCGTTGCGCTGGTGACAGGCCCTCTCGACGACATCGCGAACAGCTCAGATGAGATTGGGGACAATCATGCGTCGAACATCTTCTCTACTGCGGTTCACCTTGGGTGTTTTGTTCTTGACGGATGCTCATGGATGGTCTGTGGTCGGATTGGACGAGGTTTTGAGTCCGGATCCTGAAGCCCGTGCCCGAGCTGCGGTGGATGAGGGGAACCGGGCGCTGATCATGCCGCTGGACTGCAGCTCGGACCCGATGAAAGCCATCTGGGAATTGGATCGCGAATGGATCAGTGCCAGTTTCGTCTTCCCGCGTGATGATTGCCCAGAACTGTTGGAAGATCCGGTATACGGCGACCGGATTGACGATATTGAGAAGGCTATAAATTCCTACAATCGCGCCGTCGAAGAGCGTGCCCGCGAGATCGGTATGTTTTCGGTTTATTTGGGTGAGCCGGAGTACCGCAGTGATGGGCAATCAACTGCATATCGTAAGTTCAGGTCCGAAGCGCCTGCCATGCTGCGCGAGATCGCTGGAGATATCCCGCTGGACGATGTGGAAACTGCCATCTGGGGCGTGCAAGGTTCCCCTACCAGGCTCCTTGTCACTGGTTACGGTGAAGTCAGTGAAGTTGCTGCGAATCTTCGTCGGTCAGAATGGCGTAGAAGTCCCTTTCCTTGGGAGGTTTTGGAAGCCATGCACTGGTACCCGTCCGAGCAGGATGCTTGCTACCTCGGGGAGGTTCGGGGGCATGCTGCCTATCTGCTTTTTCGCGATAGCGCCAAGCTGGCGGTCTTGATCGTTGCGTTGACTATTCAAGCAAGTTCGGCTCCGGAAACAAGCCCGCAGTAGGCAGTCGAAGGACTGGCTCTGGGGACGGATTTTCACTGCCTGGCCAGATTCACTCGCCGCTCGATGTCTCGTCGGCGACGGGGATGTCGTCGCTGCGTGGTGGCGGGTCGATCTGCTGCAGGAATGGTCGCACGGCCGCCAGCGTCGCCGCCGGGTCTTCCTCGTGCGGGACGTGGCCCAGGCCGGGGAGCAGTCGCAGCTGGCTGCCTGCAATGTCGGCGGCGAAACGCTCGCCATCGGCCGGCGGAATCAACTGGTCCTCGCTGCCCCAGAGAATCAGCGTGGGCTGCGTGATGGCGGCGATGCGGCTGCGGTTGTCGGGGCTGCCCAAGCCCTGGTTGAAGCGATCGAACAAGGCCTGCCGGTTGCCTTCGCGCAGGCTGAGCTCAAAGTAGCGATCGACCAGTTCAGCGCTTATCCGTGTTGGATCGCCGTACACCTGCTCCACGCTGCGGCGCACCAGCGGACGCGGCAGCAGGCGCTCCAGCAGCGGCCGCAGCCACGGCCGGCGGGCCAGTTGGAATGCCAGGGGAATGTCCTTGGGGACAGTGCCGTAGCCGGCCGAATCGACCAGCACCAGCCCGTGCACGCGGCCGGGATGGGTCAGGGCGGTCTCCCAGGCGATCCAGCCACCAAGCGAGTTGCCCGCAATCATGGCCTGCTCGATACGTAGCCGATCAAGCAGCGCGCGGACAAAATCCACATAACGCTCGATCCGGTAGTCGCGATCAGGATCGGGCCCGGTCAGGCCGAAACCGGGCAGATCGACACTGATGACCCGCTGGTCGTCGGCAAGGCTCGACGCCCAGCCCTCCCAGGTGTGCAGGCTGGCCGAGGTGCCGTGCAGCAGCAGCAAGGGAATCGGGTCGTCCGCCGGGCCCTGGTCGCGCAGATGCACGCGCATGCCTTGCAGGTCGATGAACTGCGACGGCGGTGCTGCCCAGCGTGTGCTGAGTTCGTCCAGGGGACGATCGCTTTCCCAACTCAGCGCCAGCAGCACGGCGACGAGGGCGAGTAGGCCCAAGGCCGTCCATCGCATGACTTTCCTGGCCCGCCTGAACATGATCACTCCTGGATGCTTGATGGCGTCGATATTGCCTCAACGGCCATGGCGCCAAGGGTCGGCGATCCCTGCGTCAGACGCAAAGCCAAGGCGCAGATTCGTCGGCGCCTGGCCTTTCGCCACGCTCAGGACAAGGCGGCGTTGGCGGGTTCAAGATGTGATGGCGCCTGTTGTTCTCGACGTCGGCCAATTGGGGGAGATCGATCACTCCGCGGAGCTCGCGGTGACGAACCTGTTATCCCACGAGATAAATTATTCGCCAGCAAGATAGAGCCATGCGCGTGGACCGTTGCGCCTCACAGGTGCCACACCAAATAAAATCAATCATCTAGCACCCATCCGAGAAGTTGGCACGGCCGTTGCGATAGAGGATCCCGTCCCCGACTCAACGAGGAATGCCCAGATGGCCAACGCCCAACTCTTCGCTTCGTTCCACGGCGCCTTGGTGCCGAACGCCACCGCCACCAATGAGGCCGGCGGTCTGGCCTACGCTCGCAGCCCGGAAGCGACGCTGGCCCTTTATGCGGCCACCGGTTGCCTGAACCGCACCTACTACGCCTCGGCCGGCGAGCAGCTGGACCAGGCGCTGGCGCTGGCGGCGCAGTGTGACGCGGCTTTTGTCGCCCGCACGGCGGTGTACGCCCGCAAGATCGCGCACATGAAGGACATGCCGGCGCTGTTGCTGGCCACGTTGAGCACCCGTGACGGCGAGCTGCTGGCCAAGGCCTTCCCGCACGTGGTCGACAACGGTCGCATGCTGCGCAATTTCGTGCAGATCGTCCGCAGCGGCGTGGTGGGTCGCAAGTCGCTGGGCTCGCTGCCCAAGCGTCTGGTGGCTCAGTGGCTGGAGCGCGTGTCGGTCGACGCAATCGTGCAGGCCGCGATCGGCAACCAGCCGTCGCTGGCCGACGTGATCCGCATGGTGCACCCGAAGCCGGCGGACGCCGAGCGCCAGGCGCTGTATGCCTGGATCGTCGGCAAGCCGTTCGACATCAAGGCACTGCCGATCAAGCTGCAGGCGTACGAGGCGTTCAAGCGTGTGCCGGTTGGCGAGCTGCCGGAGCTGCCGTTCCAGTACTACACCTCGCTGCGCCTGACGGCGGAGCAGTGGCGTGTGCTGGCCCGTCAGGCCTCGTGGCAGACGCTGCGCCAGAACCTCAACAGTTTCGCTCGCAACGAGGTGTTCGCGGATGGCGAAACGGTGCAGGCGTTGGCGGCCACGTTGCGTGACCCGGCCAGGATCGCCAAGGCGCGCGTGCTTCCGTACCAGCTGATGATGGCCTACACGGCGTCGGGAGGCGGAGGGGTGCCGACGGCGATCCGTGAGGCGCTGCAGGACGCGATGGAAGTCGCCACCCGGCAGGTACCGAAGCTGGACGGCCAGGTGGTGGTGGCGGTCGACGTGTCGGGCTCGATGGGCTCGCCGGTGACCGGATACCGGCGCGGCGCGACCACGGCGGTGCGGTGCGTTGACGTCGCGGCACTGTTGGCCGCGTGCGTGCAGCGCAGCAACCCGGACGCCCGCGTGCTGCCGTTCGACACCGAGGTGCGCTCGCTGCAGCTGAATCCGCGAGACAGCGTGATGACGCAGGCAAGGCAGTTGGCCAAGCTGTGCGGCGGCGGTACCTCGGTCAGTTCGCCGCTGGCGTGCTTGAACCGTGAGCGTGCGCACGTCGACCTGCTGGTGATCGTGTCGGACAACCAGAGCTGGGCCGACACCCGCCGGGCCGGCGCGACCGAGACGATGCGCCAGTGGGCGCAGATCAAGGCGCGCTGTCCGCAGGCGAAGCTGGTCTGCATCGACCTGCAGCCGGTGGCCACGAGTCAGGTCGTCGAGCGCGAGGACGTGATCCACGTCGGCGGCTTCAGCGACGCGGTGTTCGAACTGCTCGCGGTGTACGCGACGCAGGGCGCCAACACCGACCGCTGGGTCGACAAGATCCGCTCGATCGAGCTGTAGGAAACAGGTATGGCCCGTCCGCAATGGGGCGGACGGGCTTGAGGAGGAGCGCTTTTCACAAGGCAGGTTTGACGTTGGCGGTACGCGAATGCCGTCGGAACTACATCACTTTCAATGACCAGGTCGCGGGTTCGAATCCCGTCCGCTCCAGATCGACGGGGCGGTAGCTCAGCGGTAGAGCAGGATGTTCCGACACCACTCTTCGCATAGCGGCAACGGCACCGCGGTTTCCGGTGTTGAATGCCGATGGAACTACAGAGTCGCCAAACGCGGGTTCGATGCATCAGCTTCGTCGGCGGCGGCACCGATCCATTTCATGCAAGAGGAGTCCCATCGTTTCGCCGTGTCGGACACGAATGCCGACAGGAACTACACCCTTGAACGGTCGAGGTCGCGGGTTCGATTCCCGCCCGCTCCAAAGCAACGGGGCGGTAGCTCAGAGGTTAGAGCGCGAAAATATGTTCCTTCACTTTCGTCGTGCCCGGCACGGTTTTGACTTGAAAAGTTTGATTCAAGGCGGTGAATGCCGTCGGAACTACACTGGATGCCCCGCAAGGGGTTGGGTTCAAATCCCACTGCCGCAAGGCAGAGCGTTCCGACACTCTTGTCACCGCCCCTTTTTGAGTGCTCAAGCGGACGCTGCGTGCCCGCCTGGCTGCCAGGCGGGCACTTCCTTGAAGCTGCAACGCTCGATTGCGGCGAGTACCACTCAGCGCGCGTCGCTCGCTGAATCAGGCGAATTCCAGCGACTTCTCGAAGCTCTTCAACTCGTGCCGGGCCATCGCCAGGTTGGCTTTGCCGCGGTCCAGGGCGAGGTAGAGAAAGAGATTGTCGTTGCGCTCGAGCGGCCGAACCAGGTGCATCTGGCGGCCGAGCGTGATGAGGATGTCCTCGATACTGTCCTTCAGGTCCAGTGCGGCCGCGGCACGTCGCTTGGCCTTGACCACTTCGGCATTGCCTGCCGCAGCAACATCCATGTCGATCGAACCCCCGCCCACTTTGGCGAGCGCCATGCCGCTGTCCAGATCAACGAGCGCGGCGCCCAGGAATCCGTCGATGGTCGACAGCGGGTTGATATCGAGTTTGGCCACAATGGTCTCCGTCATTATCGTGCCTGCATCCGGCAGGCGGCGGTCGTGGAAATTCTCCACAAAATTCTTGTCGGTATGGTAAGCGGCGATTTAGCCGGGGGTGGTATTTCGCCGCAATTCGCATGCCTGGATTCGTTATTATTGGATCGTTGATTCAATGGCTGCCAATAATGATAGCTACGCCCATGTCAAGGCGGCCGTAAACACTTTCGGCCGTCGAATTAATATGGAACGGAGACCAACCGGGTTTTGAAGGCCCGATGTGAATCGATCTGTTTGGGGGAACAAACCTTATCAGGTCAAATCGCGTATTGGCTGACAGTTCTGTAACTTTTTCACGTATGTGACGGACGGTCGGTATCGGGGTGACCGCATATCCGGCCAAGCCTAGGCGCGGATGCTGCGAGTCCGCATTCCGGATCCTGGGTCCAGCACAGGTTGGGATTCAATCGATCGCTTGATCCGCGTCGCGTGGTGCCGACGTGTTCTCGTCTGGTGTTTGTTTAGTCATCCCTGATGTTCCAGGGTGGTCGGACATGCGCTCACTCAGCCAGGGACAGACACTCGGCCCAGGACGCGCAGATGGTCATGAGCTTTCTTTGGTCCGCTCGCGCGAGGTGTCTGCGGTCGGGTCTTGGCGCTCACCGTCGGGTGGGCCGGACGGTGGCTTCACCAGTTGCCAGGTCGAATCTCCCGTGGTCTCGTAGTGGAGGAGTTCAGTCCTTGTGACGCCATCGCAACTGACGGTTGCGTCAATCCAGATCTCGTCTGGCCATGGATTCATGTTGCCGTTCGTGTCTGCTCCGCCGCTGGCGGATTCCAGCGCGCATCCGGGATGCAACTTCGCAAGATCAGCAGCCACCTGATCATCTGAAGGTCCGCCACACCCACCTAGAACGAGCGCGATCAGGAGCACAGATCCCAGCATCAGAGCGTACTTGGCCGCTGTCTCGCGACGGTGTTGAACTCTGGTGCGCACGCAAGCTGCCTAACGTCTGAGTGAAGCGGGGTCGCAGAGCTGCGTCCGCTTGAATGAATAGCTGGGCGAAACCACGGTCAGGGTGTCGCCGGATTGCATGTCGATGGTAGCAACCCCACCAGAATACGCCGCCTCAAGAACGCACGCGGACGGCCCCCATGGCTGTGTGGACGGTACCCGTAGCTCTGCGACTTCGACGAATACCAGCGAGAACGAGCCTGGGATGCCAGGGGCGCCTGTAAATGACAGCTCGCAGGTTCGTTGGCTCCAATCCAAGTGGATCGCAACCAGCTTCGCATCATGCAGATGGTTGATCGCATCGTCCATGCTTTGTGTCGCCTATTGCCGTGCTACGCCAACGTTGGCCATCGGCAGCCGGGTTGAAATGAGCCTCTCCCCTGCAGTCGGATTGATCACACAGCTATGTGCAGGCGCACGCCACGTTGCGTCTGGGCTGTTGCCATTGGGATCTGATGAACGTAGTGACCGTTCATCCTTTCCCAGGGATCGCCGAATCTTGGCGGCGGCCTCAGGCTTGGTCATGGCGCACAAACACTTGCAGAGCGCTGGTTAGGCTTCCTTCTTGGGAGGTCGATTCTGTAGCTTGGTAGAAATGAAGCTGCCTACGAACCAGCCAGCCATGGCTGACGAAAAGAAGGTAATGACGTAAGGCCACTGGTGCATGAACTCGTACGAAACAGATGTTCCGTGCCATTTGGCCAAATTCATCATGGACCAGTACTCCATTATCACCGCGAGAAACAGAGCAGATAATGAAAATCGGGCTCGCTTGATCGCGCCGCCGACGGCAAACGCTATGCTGGACAAAGCAATGTCGTGAGCTATACCAAGGGCGGAGGAGTCCGGGAATAGATCGGCCAATCCAAACGCTGAAATTAACCGCGAAAACAGGTTCATGAGGCAGAATACTGCAAGGACGGTAGCGACCAGGGCAATGGGTGTTAGTAGTTGGGAGCGCCGGATCATGCTGACGTACGCCAACTAGTGATGGCAATTAGATTTAGATAACGCGCCGCCGCGCAATTCTCCGGCAGTCGCAATGACCGTTTGGTTATGCATAGCCTCTCATTCCCCTCCAGTACTCCAGGTCTTCCGAAGAGGGTGCTCTCCAACCGCCATCTGAGAACAACAAGAACCGGAAAGGGGTTAGTGGCGGTAGAGTGCTCACTTTCGCTCTATAGACGACTCTCTTTAGGTGCTCAAAAGACGACTCGTCTTCCGCCTCACCCCAAAAACTACCCCACAGCACGAGGATGGCACCTGAAATGATGTCTCGGAATCTCGGTTCGTCAATCTCTGCTGAGCTGAGTAATGGCGCAAGTTCAGCTGGAATCGCGCCGCCTCCTATCCCATAGACTACG
>JAWLAT010000037.1:0-43487 GCA_041395325.1 Lysobacterales bacterium | reverse complement strand
ATTCGGTGTACGCCCAACGACCAATCTGGACAGAAGCCCCAGCGTTGCAGCCCTTACTGGGCCCTGAGCCCTGGGCCCTTTACCCAAACATCACCGATGCACCCATCCGGTGATGCTGCGCCGGTAGCCCTGGGCGAACGGGGCCACCAGCTGCACGGCGTGTGGCTGCGGCACGCGGAAGACATTGAGCGTGTTGAAGCTGGGCAGGAACGCGTCGGTGATGTTGCCCTGCTCGTCAAAGAAGGCCAGATGACCACCCCAGTTGCGATCCCACTGGCGAGTCAGCTGCAACACGTAGGCCGCCACCCGCTGACGGCTGCCGTGGCTGTCGTCGTGATCGGTGAGGAAGTGGCCCGGCCCGTAGATGCTCGCCAGCGCGTCGGCCGTGTGGATGCCCGGCTCGTCGGTCAACGCCCGCATGAAATCGAGAAAAGGCGCTGAGTTCAGGAAACGCTCGACGGCGTGCAGCGGATGACCCGGATCCTCGCCGCGCTTGATGTTCTCCGAGATGTAGTACTGCACGAAGCAATACTGGAAGCCCTTGGCGGCACGGTGATGGATGGCCTGCATGAACTGCGCCTGCTGCGCCGGCGTCAGCCGCTGGATGTCCGCCATATCGCTTTCGACGTTGTTGGCGCCTTCGTTGTACGACAGGAACCAGCGGCGGTTCTGCTCGTGCGCCTGGGCCAGCGCCTCAGCCGACTCCGGCCGCAGAAAGTTCGGTACCTGGACGCGCCGATGGGCACGAAACTGTTGTCGAGCCAGATCCAGATCGACGGCAGGATTGAGTTCCAGTTGCATGTCAGGCCCGTCCCTTGAGCAGTCAGCAGACCGGTGGTGTCGCGGACCGAACCGATCGGCGGCGCAGCCTAGCATGGGGTGCCGGCATGACCGTCCCGCCTGTATCGAGTGCGCTTGCGCCAGATCAATCCATTCGCGCTCGACGGAAACAGATCCCGCGAGGATGCCTTGCCTGTTTCCCTGATCTGCCCGAATCTGACTGTCTACACGGTCGAAGAATCGGCACCGGCCGCCCCCAGTGGCCTGCTTCGATGACAGCTGCGACGCGCCGCCGACGGCTTTTCCGCTAAGCTGCGCGCCCGCGGACGGCAAGCCTGCCTCCAGTGGAAGAAGCGTGCATGACCGCCACGATCGACATCCCCGGCTACAAGATCCTGCGCCAGCTCGGCCGCGGCGGCATGGCCACGGTCTATCTGGCCGTGCAGGCATTGGTCGAGCGGGAAGTGGCGCTGAAAGTGATGGCGCCGCAGCTCGGCGCCGACCCCAGTTTTGGCGAACGCTTCCTGCGTGAAGCGCGCATCGCCGCGCGGCTGCGTCACCCGCACATCGTGGCGGTGATCGAAGTGGGCGTGCACGGGGATTATCACTACGCCGCGATGGAATATCTGTCCGGCGGACCGATCCTGCGCGATGACGGCGACAGTCTGCCGCTGGGTGCGGCGCTGCGCGCGGTGCGCGAGATTGCGCTGGCGCTGGACTACGCCCACGGCAAGGGCGTGGTGCACCGTGACGTCAAGCCGGACAACATCTTCCTGCGTGAGGACGGCTCGGCCGTATTGGGCGACTTCGGGATTGCCCGGGCGGTCGACGCGACCGGAGCAGTCACCCGGACCGGCGCGGTCGTCGGTACGCCCATTTACATGAGTCCGGAGCAGCTACGCGGCAAATCGGTCGACGGACGTTCCGATCTGTACAGTCTCGGCGTGGTCTTCCACCAACTGCTGCTGGGGCGACCGCCCTACGTGGCTGAGGACGCGCTGGCGCTGGGCATCATGCACATGACCTCGCCGCTGCCACAGCTGCCGGGTGCCCTGTCACAGGCGCAACCGCTGCTGTCGCGGCTGCTCGCCAAGGAACCCGATGATCGTTATCAGAACGGCTCGGAAGTGGCACAGGCGGTGCAGCGGCTGGAGGCGGAGCTGCGCGACGAAGGCCTGACCCCGACCGAACGCCTGTCGCCGCTGGCGATCGACATCGATGCTGGCGATGACGGCCCGGATATCGGTTCGGCCGACGGGCTGGACATGGACCAGGGCCGACGTCCGGAGCCGCGCTTTGGCGAGATGGCCGAAGCGGTCAACGAACGTTGGCGGATCACCCCGCGGCCACCGAGCCGGCTGGCGCGGCGGCGGGGGCGCTGGCTGCTGCCCCTGGCGCTGTTGCTGATCATCGCGGCGGCCAGCGGCTGGTACTACCGTGCGCAGTGGTGGCCGCAGGCCGAAACGCTGATCGGTCAATGGCTGCAGCTGGATGATCAGCGGCTGGTCGAATTCGAGCGTCTGCGTGACGCGGGACAACTGGTGCAGCGCAATGGTGCGGACGCGCTGGCGCAGCTGGAATCGCTGCTGCAGGAGCAGCCCGGGGAGGCCCGCGCCATGGGGGCATTGGCCGCCGCCTGGCCGCAGCTGCTGCAGACCTGGCGGGACTGGCAACGCGACGATGCGAAAGCAGCCGAGACCTTGCGCTTGCGCCTGGTGGGTCTGCGCCCGCAGGCCAGCGAACTGGCCCAGCAACCGGTCGAGCCACCACCCGAAACACCGGTCAATACCGCCAGCAGTGACGAAGCCGCGGCGCAACGGCGCGAGCAGGCCCGTACCGCGCTGGCGGCGGCACGCCGGGCCGAACGCGAGTTGCGCTGGTATGGCGACGACGGCGCCCTGCGCCTGTACGCCAACGCCGGTGCCCTGGACGAGGACCTCGACGGTGTGCGCGATGGCTTGGCACGGCTGATCGACCGCATTCTGATCGACGCCCGCGAAGCGCTGCAGCGGCGCCGTGACGCCGCACCGGCGCAGGCCGCCGTGGCGGCGCTGGCCAGCCTGCCCGCGGCCGCCACCGCCCACGCCGAGTTGCAGCGCCTGCTGACGTTGGCCGAGCGCCGCAGTGCCGGCGCCGACCGGGTCCAGCGCATCGCAGGTGCACTGAGCCAGGCCGACCGCACCCTGCGAAAATCGCGGCCGACTCAGGACGAGTTGCTGCAACTGGGCGAGCAACTGGCACAGGCACAGCAGCTGGACCCCGGCGACACGCGCATGCGCGATGCCGTCGATCGGTTGGTGGCGATACTGCTCTTGCGGGCAGGTGAGCAGATCGATCGGGACGATCGCAACGCCGCGGAAGCCCTGTTGACCGCCGCGCGCCAGCTGGCGCCGAACAGCGCGCAATTGCGGGAACTGCAGGTCCGCATCGACACACCGGCCGGCCAGGGACCCTGAACCGCAGGCGCCGTCTACCGGTCGCCGAGCGCTGCGGCCGTTGTTCCGGCTGCCCGACCGCTGGTCACAATCATCCGACCTTCGACTTTTGCCTCCACTAAGGTGGCAGTCCGAGATCAAAGCAAACGGCTGGCGCGGCTGACCGCCCAACCGGCTTCTGCAAGGAGAAACCCATGGCTCGTGTTATTCCGATTTCCTGCTGGCTGTTGCCACTGGCGCTGGCCAGTTCGACGGCGTCGGCGTTGCAGATCGGCGAGGTGAGCTTTACCGACTGCCGGCTCGACGGCGGCAATGGCAGTCTGCCGGCGCAATGCGCCACGCTGCAGGTACCGTTGTATGCCGAACAGCCCGATGGTGAGCAGATCGAGTTGGCGCTGGCCTGGTTGCCGGCCCGGGCCGAGCACCCCGAACCTGACCCGGTGGTCTTCCTCGCCGGCGGCCCGGGTCAGAGCGCGCTGGAGACCTGGCCGCGGATGGATCCGATTCTGGGCGAGCTGCGCCGGCGGCGCGCCGTGCTGCTGGTCGACCAGCGCGGCACTGGCGGTTCGGCCAAGTTGGGCTGCACCCAGCTGGAGATGGACGAATTCGATCGCGAGGTCACCGACGCGGACATGCAGCAGCTGGCGCGCACCTGCCTGGCCGAGCTGACCGTCGATCCGATCCCCTTCACCACCGAAGACGCCGTAGCCGATCTGGAGCGCGTCCGCCAGGCGCTGGGATTGAGTCAGCTCAATCTGTTCGGCGGCTCCTATGGCACCCGCATGGCGCAGCGTTACGCCAAGCGCCATCCGGCGCAGGTGCGCACGCTGCTGCTCGACGGCGTCGTGCCCGAATCGCTGGTGCTCGGCAGTGAGCATGGCCGCAACCTCGATGCCGCGCTGGCCGGACAGTTTCAGCGCTGCCGCGAGAACGCACGCTGCCTGGAGGCGATCGGTGACCCGGCCGAACTGCTGCGCAGCCTGCGAGAAGCGGTCGCCAACGGTGGCGATGAGGTCGAGGTCTTCCATCCACGCACGATGGAGCGCCGCCAGCTGCATTTCACCCAGCCCATCCTCGCCGGCACCGTGCGCCTGTCGTCCTACGCACCGGAGTCGATTGCGCTGCTGCCCTTCGTCTTGAAAGAAGCGCTGGCCGGCCGCCCGCAGGGGATGATCGGTCAGGCCTGGCTGCTCGGCGACAGCTTGGGCGAGTCCATCGCCGTCGGCCTGAATCTGTCGGTCAGTTGCGCCGAGGACCTGCCGGCCTTCGACAGCAGCCAGCTCGAGGCCGAGGCGGACACGCTATTGGGCGCCGAGCTGGTGCGCAGCCTGAAAGTCCAGTGCGAGGTCTGGCCACATCGCCAGGATCCACGCCCGGATCGCTTCGAGCCCTTGCAGGGTGACTGGCCGACGCTGCTGCTGTCTGGCGAGTTCGACCCGGTCACGCCGCCGCGCTACGGCGACGCCGTGGCCGCAAGCCTGAGCCACTCGCGGCATCTGGTCGCCCCCGGCCAGGGCCACATCGTCAGCACCCGCGGCTGTCTGCCGGGACTGGTCAGCGATTTCATCGAGTCCGCCGACCCGGCCGCACTGGAGGCCGAGTGCCTGGAGAACCTGCAGGCACCGGCCTTCTTCCTCAACTACAACGGAGCACAGCCATGATCGAGGTGCGCGGATTGCGCAAGGCCTTTGGCGCCGTGCAGGCCGTCGATGGGGTGGATTTCCGGGCCGAAGACGGCCAGATCACCGGCCTGCTGGGTCCCAACGGCGCCGGCAAGACCACCACGCTGCGCATGCTCTACACGTTGATGAAGCCGGACGCCGGCACGGTCAGCGTCGATGGCATCGATGCCTTCGCCGAACCGGAGAAGGCCCGCCGTCGTCTGGGCGTCCTGCCCGACGCGCGTGGTTTGTACAAGCGCCTGAGCTGCGCCGAGAACGTCCGCTATTTCGGCCAGCTGCACGGCCTGGACCCGGCCACGATCAATGAGCGCTTGGCGCGCCTGACCGAGCGGCTGGATCTGGGCGACATTCTGCAGCGACGCACCGAAGGCTTCTCGCAGGGCCAGCGGGTCAAGACCGCACTGGCGCGGGCGCTGATCCACGACCCGCCCAATCTGATCCTCGATGAACCCGGCAATGGTCTGGACGTGATGACCACCCGAGCGCTGCGCGAAATCCTGCGCAGCCTGCGGGCAGAGGGCCGCTGTGTGCTGTTCTCCAGCCACATGATGGCCGAGGTGGCCGCACTGTGTGACCGCATCGTCGTCATCGCCAAGGGCCGGGTGGTGGCCGCCGGCAGTGCCGAGGAACTGCGCGCCCAGACCGGCGAAAGCAATCTGGAAGACGCATTCGTGCGCATCATCGGCTCGGACGAAGGACTGGCAGCATGACCCCGACCTGGATCGTCGCCCTGAAGGAAATCCGCGAGAACCTGCGCGACCGTCGCACCATGCTGTCGACGCTGGTTTTCGGCCCCCTGTTCGGCCCGGTGTTCTTTGCCGTGCTGATCGGCTTTGCCACCAAGCTGGAACTGGACCGGCAGGAAAAGGCCATCGAACTGCCGGTGATCGGCGCCGAACAGGCACCGGCACTGATCGGCTGGTTGCGTGGCCAGGGCATCGACCCGGTCGACCCGCCGGCCGATGCGCAGGCCGCCGTGCGTGGCCGCGAAGTCGACCTGGTGCTGCGCATCGAAGCCGACTACGGCAGCGCGCTCAGCGAGGGCCGCCCGGCGCCGCTGACGCTGATCTTCGATCAATCGCAAACCAAGGCGCGCGCCACGGTGGCCCGTGTGCATGCCGCGCTCGATGCCTACGGCGGCTTGATCGCTCGGCAGCGGCTGCTGATCCGCGGCCTGGACCCCGCATTGATCGGGCCGGTCGAGTTGCGCAACGAGGACCTGTCCACCGCGCAGAGTCGATCGGCGATGGTGCTGTCGATGCTGCCCTATCTGCTGATCCTCACCGTCTTTACAGGCGGCATGTATTTGGCCATCGACACCACTGCCGGCGAGCGCGAACGGCAGTCGCTGGAGCCCCTGCTGATCAACCCGGTCTCGCGCGGCTCGCTGATGGCTGGGAAGTTCCTCGCCAGTGCCGCCTTCGCGATGGTCTCGCTGGCGCTGGGTCTGACCGCCTTTTCGGTGTTCTCGGCCTTCATTCCAGCCGACCGCATCGGTGTGCAGATCAACCTCGGCCTGCAGCAATGCCTGGCGCTGTTTGCGATCACCGCTCCACTGGCCTTGCTGGCCGCCGCGGTACAAACCGGCGTGGCGGCCTTCAGCAAGAGCTACCGGGAGGCACAGACCTACGTGACCCTGCTGGTCTTCGTGCCCGCCATCCCCTCGATCGTGCTGGCGCTCAATCCGATCAAGCCGGAGGAATGGATGTACGCGGTGCCGCTGCTCAGCCACCAGTTGCTGATCGATCATCTGGTTCGCGGCGAGAGCGTGCCGCTGACCCAGCCGTTGATGTCCATCGCCGCGACCCTGGCCGTGGCGGCACTGGCGGCACTGTGGACCACCCGGCTGTATCACCGGGAGAGCCTGGCGGTGTCGGGGTAGGGTCAAGGACCCAGGGCATGAGGCCCAGGGCCCAGCAAGAGCCACGCAATCGGGTGGGAGCGAGCTGAGTTCGAAGGCTCCTGGGCTGGACGAGCAAGGATCGCCACCGGGATCACTGGCAGCTGATCGCGGCGCACTGGGAGCGAGCTTGCTCGCGATCGTCGGCATCTACCTGCGATACCAGCTCGATCCTGACCCCGAACTCGGGTAGGACCAGCCCTGCAGGCGATTGAGCACGCGATAACAGTTCGCTGCGAAGGCGTGGGTTGCGTGATGCGCCTCTTCCGCACCGCAGTCCCCCACCATCGAGAGCTCATCCGCAACGCGATGATCGCCAATGGTCGCCCACATCACGGCTGCCTGTCGGCGGTCGAGCGCAGATCGTGCCCTGTCAGGCCGCGCAGACTTTGCGTTGGGGAAACTTTGGCGCTGCTGCGGTAAGCCAGCGGTAAGCCATCGATCAGGACTTCGCCCGGGTTGCGTGGGACGCTCTGCCTCTGTCCATGAGCGGGCAACTGTCATGCCTCATCGCGTCCGCCAACCGCCCGGTCACCGACAGTGGATCCTTGCCCTCATGCTCGGGCTGCCCTTCCCCGGCTTGGCTTGGACCGGCGTCGAGGGCGGCTATGACCCGAGCTTTGCCAGCGGGGGGCGGCGGCTGGTCGGAGTCTCCGGCGGGGTCGATGAGTTGGTCGGCATGGCACTGCGGCCGAATCGAAAGATCGTCCTCGCCGGCGCTTGTACGGGCGTCGACGGCGCAGGCAGCCCGGTCTCGGTGCCTTGTGTCGCGGAGCTGTCCGCCAGCGGGGCGTCGACCGGTTTTGGCGTGCCGGCGCAACCACACGGACCCGGCCGCTGGCTACTCACGGATGTGCAGGCCTTGGCACCTGGCGAGGAATGGTTGCATCAGGCCTTCGCGCTGGATGCGACCGGCCGCCTGCTCCTGGCCGGACAGCGCATCGCAAGCGAGAACGCTGCCATGCTGCTGCGGCTTGCACCGGATGGTCGGAGCCTTGATGGCATGTTCCTGCGAAACAACGGTGCCGCGGAGAGCGGAGCGACGTACTTCGCCGTTGCGCAGGACGCCAACCAGCGAATCCTGCTTGCCGGCTACCTGGTTCGCAACGGCGTGCGTTTCAGCGGCATGGTCACGCGCTTGCTTCCCAATCTGCAGCCAGATACCAGCTTTGGCAGTGGCGGTACCGTTCTCCTGGATGAGCCCAATTACAACTTCCTGCCGCAGCGACTGGCTGTCGACAGTCAGGGACGGATCATCGTCCTCAGCATTCTGGATTCGGTCGTCCTGGGTGTCACAGACGCCTTTCAGGTCAATCGACTGTTGACCAACGGGTCGATCGACGGCGTATTCAACGGCAGCGGATTTCTGCGTGAGTCTGATCTCCCCGGGGTGGTCCCCACGGCCTTGGCAGTCGACAGCCAGGACCGCGTCCTGGTTGCCGGCAGCTATGTACAGCCAGTGGAGAACGATCTCGACGTGTTCGTGGCACGCCTGACCGCCGCTGGCCTGTACGACAACGGCATCGTCCCCACGCCCGGTTTCGGCGCCGGCATCCGCGGCTATGAGGTGGAAAATCTGGTTGCGGTTGGACCCAACGAACGCGCTGCCGACATCGCGCTGCAACCCGACGGCAAGATCGTGGTGATCGGTCGCTGCCAGCGGTTGGGTGTGGAGCGCTTGCAGTTTCTGAGCATGCGTCTGCTCGACAACGCGGATCTGGACACCAGCTACGGCGCGGGTGGCGTGTCGGTGGGCAGCTTCGAGGACGCTCCCGCCCCAGGATTCGACGACATCGGCGTGTCGCTCGCGCTCGATCCGATCGGCGCTCTGGTGATTGCCGGCACCGGGATTTCCGGTGCCCCCTTCGCCGCAGAAGACTTTGGCGTGGCACGCCTGTTCAGCACAGCAGCGGCCGGCGACGTTCTGTTCGTAGACAACTTCGACTGAGCATCATGGCCGTCTACGGCGATCCGAGCGACGGAGCTGCAGGCGACAGCTGACATTCGGCGGTACATGGACGGGTCCGAAGCAAGCTCGTATCACGCCGACACGACGGTTGCCTGGGCGTCGGCGGCCTTTTCAGTCCTCGTAGCCGTCAGCGAACAACGGATCCCCGGCCACGGCCGCGTTCATGATGCGTGCGATTCCAAGCCGGTAAGCGGCGCCTGCACCATTGCCCAATCCCGTTCCGGCGACCACCAGTCCACCGACGGGGTCCAGCGCGAGCGCCACAGCAACGTCGTCAAGGCCATTCGATGGCGCCCCTTCGAAGGTGCCTACCGACACGCCGCCAGCGCCGTAGCTGGGGTCCAGATTGAAATCGTCGAGCATGCGCATGGTCAGGAAGACGCGGTAGTTGGTGCCCAGCCGTTGGCAATGACCAGCGATCAGAATTCGCCCGTCGGGCTGAACCAGCAGTGCGCCGGGGCCCTCGTCGGCGCCCACGCTGACAAGGTCCTCCAACTCAAGGGTCCGGGAGACATCGCCAGCACCCGTGGACCGCAGTCGGACCAGATTCAGGTCGAGGTCGCCATCGGAGGCGTTGAGAAAGTGGCCCAAGACCAGAATCCGGTCCGAGCTGTCCACGGCCAGACCACCGGCACGGTAGATGCCAAAGCCAGGCCCCGAACCCAGATCGGCATGGCCACCCACGCCGAACCCGGGCTCGACTGCCCCGGCAGGCGAGAAACGATCAACCCGGGAGAAGGTGGTGCCGGTGCCGGCCTGAGTCATGTTGCTGAGCACCACAATCCTGCCCTGACTGTCACTGCGCACCCGAAAGGGCGCTGTGCTGTGATCGGGGACCTGCAGGTAGATCGTCCCCATGTCGCCAAAGCTGGGGTCGGGCTGCAGGTTCGGGAGCAGTCGCGAAACCACCCCAACGATCCCGACGCCACTGCGCACCACTCTACCCGCCAGGAGAATGCGTTGCGAGGCATCCATCCACACATCGAAGTAGATGGCTTCGCTTTCATCGGGCGCGTTGGTTCGCACCTGCAAAGGCTCAACGCTGCGTCCATCGACCGCGACGCGCGCGAGCGCAGCTTCTCCCGTGGTCACATAGCGTTGCCCGACGATCAGCAGGCGCCCCAGCGCGTCCAGCGTTGCACCCCAGGCGGCCAGATATTCATTGGGCGCCTGGGGTCTGAAATCGGTCAGCAGAAATCGGCCTGGGCCATTCGCACTGGGGTTGCTGCCAAAATCAGTCGGCGCACCGCTGGCTGATACCTCGGCGGCGCAGAAGGTGGAAATCAGCGCACCGGAGCCGTTGTCGACATGGCATCTGCCGGCCAGGACGAGTTTGCGGTTGGCTCGCTGTTGCATGCCCGCCAGCATGTGGTCGTTGTCGTTGAGCGACAGCAGCCGTCGCCCACCCACTGCAAAATCGGGGTCATAGGCCCCGTCCGCAGCGAAGCCGGCAGACAGGTGCAGCCCCAGAACGATCGCCAGCCATGCGGGCCATACCGGAAACGTGCGTCGCAGGCATTCAGAACTCGCCATCTTCGAAACCTCCTGCGAACAATCGATCGCGGTCGAAGGCGGCCTCGCCACTGAGCAGAGTCAGGCCCGGCAGCACGGCGCTGGCGATCAGGGTCTGCGGGCTGCCCAGATCGGCGCTGGCCGAATAGTCCAGCAGCACCAGGCGCGCTTCGTTGACGCAGCACAGGGTGCCGATGGCATGTCCCCGTCCGGTCACATTGAGCGACAGATAGTTCTGGCTGGCACTGTCGTCGCGCTGGCTTTCGGCGACGGTCGGATTGGCTGGATCGATCAGCCGCGCACGACCCAGGTTGGCGAGCAGGATGCGCTCGCTGAAGGGGTCCCAGACGATGCCGGTGGCGAATGCACTGGTCTGCAGACGGACTGTGTTGCCGCTGTTGAGATCAAGCGAACCGAAGTCGCCGACGATGCCCTCGGTACCGGTGGAATAGAAAGCGCCATGCGCGGGCGTGAATACGATCGCTGTGAGGTTGAGGTCGGCCCCCATCAGCGGTTGCAGCACGCCGGACCCGAAGGGCTGCAGCGGGACACGACTGAGGCCGAAGTGCCAGCCACAATAAAGGAAGGCTTGCGACGGGTCGGCCGCGCAGGCATTGGCATTGTTGGACGTCTGCACGCTGCTGGTGCCGGCGGTGGCCAGCTCGACCCGGGTGACCGTGCCCGCGCCGGTGACGTAGACCACGTCGTCGGCGAAATGCACGCCGCCGCCGGCATTGGTGGTAACGATCAGGCGCGGCGTGTCGACGGTCAGCTGACCAGTCCCATCCCAGCGAAATGCGACCCGATAGAGCCGTTCGGTTTGCAACTCGGCCACATACGCCGCGCCGCGGATCGGCGTGCCCGCCTGGCTGGCGCTCGCCACACCGAAGAGTGCAGCGAGCATTGCTGGCGCCACCGGCCCCACACGTGCCCATACTGACTTGACCATCGCGCGCAGGACCATGATGCGCCTTCCTCGGTCGGGATTGGCGTCCAGTGTCCGTGTCGGCGGCAGTTGCCGTCCTTACTGACCGCTTACCGACTGCTTACGGCGCGCGATTCGGCGTTGAGTTGGGCCAGCAAGGCGAGAAAGCGCGGCTCGCTGCGAATCGCGTCCAGTGCCGGCGCGGTGGCCAGGCCGAGGATCATGTTGCCGTTGCGCACGGCCGCCTCCAGCGCGTCCAGGGCCGCGGAGCGTTCGTCCAGGGCCAGCGCCACCAACAGCAGCGCGATGGGCGTGATATAGCCGGCCTGCGACTCGCTGCGCAGTTGCGCGGCCAGATCGCTCGCGTCCTGGTGATGCTCGCAGCGACCCAGCACATAGATGTGCTCAGCGCGGACCACTGGCGCAGGATCCAGCCGGACCGCGGCCCTGGCGTCGGCCATCGCCTGTACGCACTGACCGACTTCGACACCGGCCAGAGCCCGCCAACGATAGGAGTGGGCAAAGGCCGGATCCAGCGCCATTGCGCGGGTCGCCGAGTCGACGGCCTGATCGTACCGTCGCGAGAAGTAGGCCGCCTTGGCCAGATCGCTGGCGATGGCGACGTCCATGGGCGCCAACGCGTGCGCTTGCTCCAGTTCCGCCAAGCCATCGGTCTGACGCTCGCCGAGCAATACCAGCAGCTCGCCCAGCCAGTGACGCGAGCGCAGGTGCGTCGGGTCGATCGCCAGCGCCTGCCGAAAGCGCGCTTCGGCCTCCAGCCAATCGCGATCCCGGTTCATGGCCACCAACCCCAGCACCGCCAGCGCGTTGGCATTGTCAGGCTGCAGGGCGAGTGCCTGCTGGGCGGATTGGCGGGCACTGTCATTGGTCTCGGCCGGCAGGGCCACGTCGGAGACCAGTGCCAGGGCCATGGCCAGACCGGCATGATGCTGGGCCTGCTCGGGGGCCAGCGCCAAGGCCTGGCGATAGAGCTGGATGGCCTCCAGCAGATCTGCCTCCGAACGCCTGGCCATCAGCGCCTGGGCGCGCACGGCGAGCAGTTGCGCCTGTTCCTGTTGCACTGTGCCGGATGACCGTTCGCCGGACTGGGTCCGCCAGACGCCCCAGATTGACATCGACATCAGGACGATGGCGACGACGCCGCCGAGCAGCCCTCGCCAACCACGCCAAGATGAATCAGCGGGAGTCGAATTTGCCGAACCCGGTCCGGATGCGGCTGAATTGACGGGCGCCACAACCGATGGATCACTCAGCGGCGACACACCCAGCAGGCGATAGCCGACCTTTGGCACCGTTTCCAGCAAGGCCGCATCGGCGCCCAGGGCCTTGCGCAACAACCAGATATGCCGGGACAGGGTGCCGTCTTCGACCAACCGGTCGTCCCAGACCTCTTCCAGCAATTGTGACTTGCCCAGCAGGCGCCCTTCAGCCTGGGCCAACCGCACCAGCAGATCGAAGGCACGTGGCGGCAAGGTGATGGCCTCATGGCCCCGGCGCAAGGAACGCTCGGGTCCGTCGAGCTGCAACGCGGCGCCGATGTGCCAGCGCATGGTCGGCGCCGCGGCATTCATGCGCGATCGGTCCAGTTGTCGGCGACTGACGTCAAGGGTGGCTCTGGCATCGCGCGCATGTCGTTACCCCCGAGAACTGCATTATAGCGGTGCCATGGCGATGCTCGCGACGACCGTCGTTGCACATTCTGGCGACTGTATCTGTTCGATCAGGGCGGGTAGGCTCTGTGCCCCCTGACTTTGCAGCGGCCCGCCATGGACCCCAGCCTCTCCGAACGCCCGGCCGCTGCCGGAGACCGCCTGGTGATTCGCCGTCCCGACGACTGGCACGTGCATCTGCGAGATGGCGCCATGCTGGCGGCCGTGGCTCGGGCCACCGCGACGCAATTTGCCCGCGCCATCGTCATGCCCAATCTGACCCCGCCGGTGACGACGGTGGCGGCGGCACAGGCCTATCGCGAACGCATCCTCAGCGCGCTGCCGCCCGGTTCGGATTTTCAGCCGCTCATGACGGCCTATCTGACCGACAGCATCGAGCCGGCCGAACTGGTGCGTGGCTACCAGGCCGGCGTGTTCGCCGCGGCCAAGCTCTATCCGGCCCATGCCACCACCAACTCAGCCCACGGCGTCACCGATCCACTGGGCCTGGGCGCGGTCTACGAGGCCATGCAGCGCACCGGCATGCCGCTGCTGGTGCATGGCGAGGTCACCGATGCGCAGATCGACATCTTCGACCGCGAAGCGGTGTTCATCGAGCGGGTATTGAGCCGCATCCGTCGTGATTTTCCCGAGCTGAAGATCGTCTTCGAGCACATCACCACCGAGCAGGCGGTGAACTTCGTGGAGGCCGGCGACCAGTTCCTGGGCGCAACGATCACGCCGCACCATCTGGTGATCAATCGCAACGACATGCTGGTGGGTGGCATCCGTCCGCATCACTACTGCCTGCCGGTCGCCAAACGCGAGCGCCATCGTCTCGCCTTGCGCCGTGCCGCCACCACCGGCCATCCCCGCTTCTTTCTCGGCACCGACTCGGCCCCGCATGCCATCGGCGCCAAGGAATCGGCCTGCGGCTGCGCCGGCATTTACAACGCCCCGGTCGCGCTGGAGGTCTATGCCAGTGTGTTCGACGAAGAAGGCGCACTGGACCGATTGGAAGCCTTCGCCTCGGAAAACGGCCCGCGCTTCTACGGCCTGCCACTCAACGAAGGGCAGGTGGTGCTGGAACGCCGCGACTGGCAGGTGGAGGACCGAATTGCCGCGGCCGATACCCAGATCGTGCCTTTTCAGGCCGGGCAGACATTGGGCTGGCGGTTTGCGGTAGGCATTTGAACGCTGGCGGGCCAGATTCCAGAGATCGCGAGCAAGCTCGCTCCCACTGAACAGCCGTCACAGCGCGAAACCCCACCCACGATGGCGCCAGAAGTCGGCGCTCAATCGCGTGCAGGCACGCTCCTACATCAGGCTTGCCAGCAAAGGCCAGCCCAGCTCGCAACTGGCCACTGGAACTGGCAACTGGAACTGCTTTTCCCTGGGCCCTGAGCCCTGGGCCCTGGGCCCTCGAATCAAAGGTTCTGATAATTCGGCCCCGACCCACCCTCCGGCGTGACCCAGTTGATGATCTGGTAGGGATCCTTGATGTCGCAGGTCTTGCAGTGCACGCAGTTGGCGGCATTGATCTGCAGCCGGCGGCCGTTCTCGTCCTCAACCATTTCGTAGACGCCGGCCGGGCAGAAGCGGGTGCAGGGGTTGCCGTATTCCTCGGTGCAACGGCTGATGCAGACGTCGGTGTCGGCCACGTGCAGGTGGATCGGCTGATCCTCGTCGTGGGCGGTGGAGGCGTAGTAGACGCCCTGCAGGCGGTCGCGCGGCGGGAGCTCACGTTCGACGTAGTCGCGCTTGACCTCGCACTCGCCCTGCTTGCGCAGCTGTTCGTAGTCGGGCTTGGTGTGCAGGGTCCAGGGCAGCTTGCCGAAAGTGACGGTCTCCAGCGCAGCATTGGCCATGCCGGTCCACAAGCCCTTCTTGAAGGCCGGCTTGATGTTGCGGACGGTCTTCAGCTCGGCCATCGCCGGCGAGGCGCGCAGGCGCGCGTCGAAGCCGGCCGGGTTCAGATTCTCGGCCAGATGTTCGGCGGCGAGCATGCCGGAGCGGATGGCCTGATGGGTGCCCTTGATCTTCGGCACGTTGAGCAGCCCGGCGGTGTCGCCGATCAGCATCGCGCCCGGCATTTCCAGCTTGGGCAGCGCCTGCCAGCCGCCGGTGACGATGGCGCGCGCGCCGGCCGACTGAATCGTGCCGCCATCCAGCAGCGGCTTGATCATCGGATGGTGCTTCCATTGCTGAAAGGCCTCATAGGGCTGGTAGTTCGGATCGCGGTAGTCCAGTCCCGAGACATAGCCGAGCGCAACCCGATCGGCATCAAGGTGATAAAGGAAGCTGCCGGCATAGGTGCCGTTGTCGGCCGGCCAGCCGACCGTGTGCCAGACCAGCCCGGGCTGGACCCGGCCAGTGGGCAGCTGCCAGAGCTCCTTGATGCCGATCGACCAGGTTTGCGGATCGGCCTCGGCGTCCAGTGCGTAGCGCTTGATCAGCTGCTTGGTCAGATGACCACGCGCACCCTCGGCCAGCACAGTGACCTTGGCCAGAATGTCCACACCTTCGGTGTAGCTGTCCTTGGGCTGCCCATCGCGACCGATGCCCATGTCACCAATGCGCACGCCCTTGACCGCGCCATCGTCGCCGATGATCGTTTCGGCGGCAGCGAAGCCCGGATAGATCTCCACCCCGGCGGCTTCCAGCTGCGGGGCCAGCCAGCCACACATGGCCCCCAGCGAGACGATGAAGTTGCCGTGGTTGTTCATCGTCGGCGGTGTCGGCAGCTTCATCCGGCCATGCCGGGTCAGCCAGTAGAACTCGTCCTTGGCCACCGGCACGCAGATCGGCGGTGGCGCATCGCGCCAGCCCGGCAGCAACGCATCCAGCGGCTCGGGTTCGATCACCGCGCCGGACAGGATGTGCGCACCGATGGTCGAGCCCTTCTCGATGACACAGACACCCAGTTCGGGATTGAGCTGTTTCAGGCGCAAGGCGCAGGACAGGCCGGCCGGTCCGGCACCGACCACCACCACGTCATATTCCATCACCGCGCGCTCGCTCATCAGACTCTTCCCGCTGCTGGATCGCCGGCGAGTATAGGCGAGATGCCCGACGGTACTGGATGCCGCCGTGGGTCGTGCATTGTCGGTGATCGGTCAGGTCGGAGGCCGCCTGCACCAGTTACGAGCGTGCGTCTGCCAGGTCCGAACGCGACCAGCAGATGTGTATTCAGCTCCCGTGGCAGACCGCAAGCCGGCGTTCACGGCGCTTCGACGCTCGGTTTCGCGCTGGCCATGGAGGACTGGCGAAACTGGCAGGTTAGACTGCGCCCATGTATACCCAATGCCCCGATTGCCTGACCGTCTATCGCGTCGGACCGGACCCGGTTGCCAGCGGTCGCGGACGGCTGCGCTGCGGGCACTGCGGCACCGTCTTCGATGCGCTGGCCACGCTGACCGAGTCCTTGCCGGTCGACAGCTTCCAGACCCTGCCGCTGCGACTGCCCTCTGGCGTGCCGCCCGTGCTCGATGTGCCGGCGATGCATCCACGGCGCGACGATCCGACCGAGCACGAAGGCAACGAAGCACGCTTGCCGGGTGAATGGCTGGCTGCCCCGGACCTGCAGGAACTGCCCTCGTTGCATGCCGATGCGGCCCATTTCCCGGCCAGAGAGCCGGGACGGCAGGAATCCGCAGCCATTCGGCCTCGCCCCATTGCGCCGGTGCACAGCCCACGGATGCCCACCGGCCCAACACGCGAGTTGCATCTGGCATCAACCGATGCACCAAGAGTGGCGCGGAGCCCCATTCAGTCGAACATTGCCAGCGCACCGCCAGCGCGCGCCTGGGCCTGGGGTAGCGTGCTACTCGGCGTGTTGCTGGTGCTGCAGGTGGCTTGGGCCGAGCGACAGCGCTGGTGGTCTGATGCCCGTGTCCGCCCGTGGCTGGAGGCGACCTGCGAGTCGTTGGGCTGCACGGTACCCTTGCCCGTCAGCATCGATGGACTGCGCCTGCTGGCCCGGGAGGTTCGACCCCACGAGCACCTGAGCGGGGCCCTGGTGATCAGCGGCACACTGAAGAACGAGTCTGCAGTGGTGGCGCCATTCCCCATCGTGGAGGTCCGTCTGGCCAACCTGAACGATCAAGTGGTGGCGATGCGGCGCTTCCGGCCAGAGGAATATCTGGCCGACCCCGACGCCTTGCGGCGAGGTTTTCCCGGTCAATCCAGTCTGCCATTGCTGTTCGAGGTGGCCGACCCGGGTCAGGACGCGCTGGCCTTCGAGTTTGATTTCCTCTCACCGGGCGAAGGCTGACGCCGCGACCGACTAGGGTTCCACGCCACCGCGAACGCATTCCAGATCCAGAGAGGCATCGGTACTGCTGCGATGGACTCGCAAATGACAATCGAAACCGGCGCCCTGAAAGCGCATTTCCGACTCATGATCTGCTGCGGCCGCATGGACTTCGTCGTATCCCAGTTCTCGCAGGGCGGCGAGCAGCCGCCGTTCGGGCCAGGACCCGAATTGCCGCGGCGCAGCTGAATACCAACCCAGGCCGAGCGCAAGCTCGCCGGGCTGCTCGACCAGCCGGACCGTGCACAACGCGCCGCGGAACAGATAGCCGTCCTGCAGGAGCGCGGGATCGGCATCGGCCTGATCCTGAATCCAGCGCGCGCTGCGGCCGGGCTGCCTGGCCAGATCAGCCATCAGGCTGATCATGCTCAAGCGGTTGGGAAGCACGGCCATCGCCGTGTCCACGTCGTCGCAGGCGAAGCGCTCAGTCAGTTCCTGCCAATCGCGATAGCGACTCTCGGGTCCACCGGCTTGTGCGGCCAGCGGCCGGTCGGGCTGCAACACTTCCTGGCGCTGTTCGCCGACACAGGGCGATTGTGAGTAGGTCAGTTGCCCGTTCGCACCGACGCACTTGTAGACGGCGGCCTGCGCAGCGGCAGGCATCCACAGAATCAGCAGCGCGCTGACCGACAGGACCGCAGCAGGGACAAGGTTGCGCAGGATCATCGCGAACAGTGCTACGGCGGGCGCCTGAGGATAGCAGTCAGCCTCGCGTTGGCAGCCTGCGCTGACGGCCAAACAGGGCGGTCGTCACGGAACCGCACACCACCAGCAGTGCGCCGATGCCGCCGAGCAGGCCGATCTGCTCGGGCGCCGCCCAGTCCGGCGCCACGGTATGGACGATTTCGACCGTGGCCAACGTCAGCAAGGGCGTCAACGCCAGCACCACCGATACTCGCGAGGCCTCCCAATGCGCCAGCGCTTCGGCGAAAGCCCCGTAGGCACCGAGCGTGTTGACGGCGCAATACAGCAGCGCCAGCCAGGCGGTGCCGGACAGGCGGGTCAGCGCTGGCAGATCGGCCCAGGGGACCAGCACCACGGCGGCCAGCACGTAAATGCACCACAGGATCGTCTGCGAACCCAGCCGCAGCAGCAGTTGCTTTTGCGCCAAGGCATAGATGGCCCAGACCACAGCGGCCGCCATGATGCAGGCCGCGCCCAAGGCGTAGTGGGGACCGTGTCCGCTCTGGCCACGCTGGTCGTCGAAGAACAGCCACAAGCCGCCGGCCACCAACGCCAGCCCCAGCCATTGGGCGGCCGAAAAGCGCTCGCCGAAGACGACGATGCCACCCAGGGCCATCAGCAGTGGCGCCAGCTGGATCAGCAGCTGAGCGTTGGCAGCGGTGGTGTAGTCCAGGCCCCACAGATAGAACAGGTAGTTGCCAATCAGCATCAGGCCGGCCAGCAGCAGCAGCGCCCACTGGCGTCCGGGCAGTTGTCGCAGTCGCCCTGGACCGCCGCGCCAGGCCAGCCACAGTCCCATTCCCAGCGCAGCAAAGGCGAACCGGAACCAGGTCACCGTCAACGGGTCGAGATCGCGCAGGACCACTTTCAGCGCCACCGGCAGCGTGGCCCAGAAGGTCGCGGTCAGAAAGGCGAGCAGCAGGCCCAGTTGCCAACGGCCGGAAACGGTGTGCAGCGCCATGGGCTATGAGCGTCCCGCAGGAGGGCGCGCGAGGCTAGCACGTGGAAGGGCCTCGCAGAGATCAAGCCGAGCGGCGCCGTCCCCGCACGGCAATCCAGTCACCGCTGTGCTCGACCCGCAAATCGTCGAACCACTCGGTGTAGCGCCGACAGAACTCGCCTTCCTGTTCGGCCAGCAGGCCCGAGAAGACCGCTTCGCCGTCAGGCCGCACCGCGGCGGCCAGTTGCGGGGCCAGGCTGAGCAGGGGGCTGAGCAGGATGTTGGCCACCAGCCGATCGCAGCACGGTGGCACGCCTGCCGCACTGTCGAGTATCTGCAGATGCTCGACCACACCGTTGCGGCGGGCGTTGTCGGCGCAGGCCACCAGTGCCTGGGGATCATTGTCGATCGCCACAGCGCTGCCGGCCCCCAGCTTCAGGCCGGCGATGGCCAGGATGCCGCTGCCGGCCCCGAAATCCAGCAGCGATTCACCGTTCCAGTCCAGGCCGTCCAGCCAGCTCAGGCACAGCGCTGTGGTTGGATGGGTGCCGCTGCCGAAAGCCAGACCCGGATCCAGCCGCAGCAACACGGCATCGGCCTGATCAGGATCCGGATGACCGCTGGGCACCACCCACAGCCGCCGCCCGAAGCGCATGGGCCGGTAGCCATCCATCCATGCCCGCGTCCAGTCGCGATCATCGACGCGGGCAAAGCGCGCCGCCGCCATCACCTCAGGCGCGAGTTCGGACTCCAGTGCGATCAGCAGATCGAGCGGATCGGTCTCGGCCGCAAACAGCCCCACGGCAATGACGTGCGGCCACAACGGCCGCGTTCCCGGCGCCGGTTCGAGCACGGGATCGTCGTAGGCATCGAGCAAGGTCACGCTCAACGCGCCCACCCTTTCCAGCACGGCCTCAACCGCTTCGGCCTGGGTGGATGGGATCTGCAGATGGATTTCGAGCCACATGGGGGTCAGGGCCCAGGGCTCAGGGCCCAGGGCCCCGTGGCGTAGCCGACAGACCGGCAGTTCGCGCCCTCAAACGTCACTCGTTTGCCGGATGGTCCAGTGTGCGCGGCTCTGGCTGGGCCCTGGGCCCTGCGCCCTTGGCCCTTGATCAACCACCCTACCGGCGTGACCAATCCAGCAGCGCCCCTGCTCGCCAAACTCCGCGTCCCCCTCATCCCCGCCCCTTCTGCGCATCCTTTTCCTGCGCCAGTCGGCGTTCCAGGTAGTGGATGTTGGCACCGCCGACCTGGAACATCTGATCGACCATGTTGCGCTGCTGCAGTGGCGTATTGGTCTTGACGCCCTCGACCACCAGTTCGGACAGCGCCACGCGCATGCGGGCAATGGCGGTGGCGCGATCGGGTCCGTGGGCAATGACCTTGGCCACCATCGCGTCGTAATTCGGCGGAATGCGGTAGTCGTCGTAGAGATGCGTATCGACGCGGATGCCGGGCCCGCCGGGCGCATGGAAGCGCTTGACCAGTCCTGGCGAGGGCATGAAGGTATCCGGATCCTCCGCGTTGATGCGGCACTCGATCGCATGGCCGGTGAAGCTGACCTGCTCCTGCGTGATGCGCAACGGCAGGCCGTTGGCCACGCGGATCTGCTCGGTGACCAGATCGATGCCGGTGATCAGTTCGGTCACCGGGTGCTCGACCTGGATGCGCGTGTTCATCTCGATAAAGTAGAACTCGCCGCGCTCGTAGAGGAACTCGAAGGTGCCGGCGCCGCGGTAGCCGATGCGCTTGCAGGCATCGACACAGACCTGACCAATCTTTGCGCGCTGTTCGGCGCTGATGCCCGGCGCCGGGGCTTCCTCGATGACCTTCTGGTGGCGGCGCTGCATCGAGCAGTCGCGCTCGCCCAGGTGAATCGCGTTGCCGTGGCTGTCGGCCAGCACCTGAATCTCGATATGGCGTGGCTGCTCCAGGTACTTTTCCAGATAGACCTGATCGTTGCCGAAGGCCGCGCCAGCCTCGCTGCGGGTCATCGTCACGGCATTGTGCAGCGCCATTTCGGTGTGCACCACACGCATGCCCTTGCCGCCGCCGCCACCGGCCGCCTTGATGATCACCGGATAGCCGATTTCACGGGCAATCTTCGCGTTGGCCTGGGCGTCCTCACCCAGCGGCGCACCGGAACCGGGTACGCAGGGCACGCCGGCTTCGCGCATCGCGGTGATCGCGCTGACCTTGTCCCCCATCAGGCGAATGGTCTCGGCGCGCGGCCCGATGAAGATGAAGCCGGATTGCTCGACGCGCTCGGCGAAGTCCGCGTTCTCGGCCAGAAAGCCGTAGCCGGGATGGATCGCCTGAGCATCCGTCACTTCGGCCGCGGCGATGATCGCCGGGACGTTCAGATAACTCTCGGTCGCTGGGGCCGGGCCGATGCAGACGCTTTCATCGGCCATCGCCACATGTTTGAGGTTACGATCGACGGTGGAGTGCACGGCGACGGTGCGGATGCCCAGCGCCTGACAGGCCCGCAGCACGCGCAAGGCGATTTCGCCGCGGTTGGCGATGACGATTTTCTCAATCATGGCCGGCGCCTACTCGATGACCACCAGCGGCTCGTCGAACTCCACCGGTTGGCCGTTCTCGACCAGGATGCGGGTGATCGTGCCGGCCACATCGGCCTCGATCGGGTTGAACATCTTCATGGCCTCGATGATGCCCAGGGTGTCGCCAACCTTGACGGTCTGGCCCACCTTGATGAACGCCGGGGCGGTCGGTGAGGGCGCGGCGTAGTAAGTACCGACCATCGGCGAACGAACCGTGTGACCCTTGTCTACCGCCGCAGCGCTGCTCGCATCACCGGATGCGGTGGCGGGCTCGACCGTGGCTACCGGCGCGGCGGCCAAGGGCATGGGCGCGGCGATTGGCGCCATCATCGCGTGGGCAGCGGCACCGGTGGGCAGCCGCGACAGGCGCACGCTCTCTTCGCCTTCGCGAATCTCCATTTCCGCCAGATTGGATTCCTCGAGCAGCTCGATGAGCTTCTTGATCTTGCGGATATCCACTAGTCAATTCCTTGTTTGTGCAGATGGGCGCAAAGCGCATCCAGGCCCAGACGGTAGCTGTCCGGACCGAAGCCGCAGATCACCCCGACCGCCGCGTCGGAGAGATAGGAGTGGCGGCGGAAGGGCTCGCGCGCATGAACGTTGGACAGATGTACCTCAACAAAAGGCAATGCCACGGCAGCCAGCGCATCGCGCAGCGCCACCGAGGTATGCGTCAAACCGCCGGGGTTGATGAGGATGCCGTCGGTGCCGTCCAGCCGCGCCGCATGGATGCGATCGATCAGCGCGTGTTCGGCATTGGATTGCAGTGCCTGCAGCGCATGCCCGGCCTTCTCCGCCTGCGACGACAGCGCCGCATCGATCTCGGCCAGTGTCGTGTGACCGTAGACCGCCGGCTCACGCTGGCCCAACAGATTCAGGTTGGGTCCGTGCAGCAGCAGGATCCGAGCCAATCTCCACCCTCCCAGGTCGATGCCCCCGCACAGCGGCACGGGGGCGCGAAAGATCGGCCTAGTGTGGAAGCAAGGTCAAGACCCTGTCCAGTGCCAAGCACTCCGCCGATAGGCGCCATTCGCTGAGATTGGGCGAAATTGGTGCCTTTTGCGGGCGAACTGCCGACCGCCAGCGCGCGACCTGGGATGGTCCGAGGAGAGTATCCGGGCTGCCCTGCCGGCCCATGGTGACGCCCTCCAGCGACCGGCACGTCCTCCAGCGCGCTGGCGCCGGCAGCGGACGTGGCAATGTGTGATGAACATCGCGGCCTGACCCGTCGCCCAGCCCTACCGATGATCCCTCATGGCGTTGGCGCTCGCGTAGGCAGTTTCCACCGACACCTTCAGGAACTGCGATGAAGACTCTCAACGCGATGGCGCGTCAGGTCTGGTCGGCGGCGTTGGCCACCCTGATCGCCCTGCCAGCCGGCGCTGCCACCATCAACGTCAACTCACTGCTGGACTCGGGGAGCACCAGCGATGGGTTGTGCACACTGCGCGAGGCGGTGCTGGCGGCCGACCTGAATCTGGCCATCGACACCTGCGCCGCCGGCAGCAACACCGCCGCCGATCTCATCGTGCTCTCGCCCAGCCTGTTTCCGCCGCCACTGCAACTGGGCGTCATCAGCCTCACCGACAGCCTCAACATCATCGACACCAGTCTGACCATCCAGGTCCCGGCCAGCGCCTCGCTGAGCCTGATCGGCAACGGCACCGATCCGGTCCTGACGCTGGATCAGGACCTGGGCGCCAGCTTCAGCCTCAACAACACGCTGATCCGCGACGGCTTCAACAGCGACGACGGTGGCGGCATCGCGATCCTCGGCGGCACCCGTACGGTCAATCTGACCCGGGTCACGCTGACCAACAATCAGAGCGATGGCCATGGCGGCGGGCTGGGCATCAGCAGCAGCGACCGGCTGACCCTGAACCTCGATCAGGTGACGATCAGCAGCAACGACGCCGACGAAGGTGGTGGCATCGGCGCCTTGCTCGGCGAGGATCTGACGGTCAACCTGATCGACTCGACGCTGAGCTCGAACACCAGCAGTACCAACGGTGGCGGTCTGTTCCTGAGCACGCCAGTCACGGTCAGCAATGTGCAGGCCGTCGTCAACATCGAACGAACCCGCTTCATCGACAACATGAGCGCCGGCAATGGCGGTGCCCTGATGCTGGTGCGCGGCAACCAAGGCAGCAATCGCAGCACCACGGTGATCGTCGACAGCAGCTTCGTTGGCAATCAGGCCCTGGGCACCGGTGGCGCCCTGGTCGCCTTCGGCCTGCGCAGTGACAGCGTCAGCAGCATCGAACTGCGACGCAACAGCTTCGTTGAAAATTCGTCCGGCGCGGGCGCTGGCGCTGTGAGTGTCAGCGTGTTGCGGACGACGGCGATCAACAACACGGTGATCGGCAATATCGGTGGCAGCACCGGCGGCGCCGGCTTCAGCTTCCTCAACGCCGAGACCCCATACGAGGTGTCGCTGATCGGCAACAGCTTCAGCAACAACGTCGGCGGTACCAACACGGCCAGCAGCGCCGCTTGGGACATGAGCGTGATCTGGCCGGGCCTGTCGGGCAGCACGATTCGCTACGTCGGCAATGTCTTCAACAGCGCCGTCGACAACCCCGGTGATTCCCCGTGTCGATTGGGCACGGTCCCGACAGCGGCAGCCTTCCTCGGTGGTCACAACCGGGTCGTCGACACCCATCTGGCTGGCAACTGCGTCACCGTGGCCAGCGACCTGATCCTGCCCGACCTGGGACTGGCGGTGCTGCCGGTGAGCGATCCCATCCACACCCAGGCGGCACTGCCGCAGCCCGGCAGCCCGCTGATCGACAGCTGGCCCAATGTCGCCTGCAATGCCGAGACGGCCTTGCCGCTGGAGGTCCACATGCTCGGACAGCGCCGCATCGCCGGCACGCCGATCAATGGCGACCCGCGAACTGCACCGGCCTGCGATGCCGGTGCCATTGAGGCGCCGGCAGGGGCATTGCTCAGCGTGTTGCTGGCTGGCAGCGGCACCGGCACGGTGATCAGCGATCCGGTCGGCATCGATTGTGGTGTCGTCTGCGAGGCGGTCTATCCCGTCGACAGCCTGATCAGCCTCAGCGCCGGCAGTGCGCCGGGTTCAGTGTTCAGTGGCTGGTCCGGTGCCTGCAGCGGCACCGGCCCTTGCACCGTCACGCTGGACCAGGCCCGCACCGTCACCGCGCAGTTCGATCTGATGCCGGAGAGCTTCACCGTCGCGGTCAGCCTGACGGGTGCCGGCGGCGGACAGGTCTCCAGCATGCCCGGCGGAATCCTCTGTCAGCCCAGTTGCAGCGCCGGCTTCCTCGAAGGCACCGTGGTGACGCTGCAGGCCAATCCGATGGCCGGCAGCCAGTTCAACATCTGGGGTGGCGATTGTGCCGCGGCCGGCAGCAATCCCAGCTGTCAGGTGACGGTCAACAGCGATCTGACCATCTCCGCCGACTTTGGCCTGTCGCCACTGGCGCTGGGCGTGGCGATCACCGGCAGCGGCAGTGGCCAGGTGCTCAGCGACCCGGCCGGCATCGACTGTCCGGGCGACTGCGATCATGACTTCGCCGCTGGAATCGAGGTCACGCTGACCGCGACCGCGGCGCCCGGCTCGGTCTTCAGCGGCTGGAATGCTGACTGCAGCGGAACCGGGACCTGCGTGCTGACGATGGACCAGATGCACAGCGTCGGTGCCGCTTTCGATGTCGCGGTCGATCCGCTGTTTGCCAACGGATTCGAGTGAGCGCGACCTGGCGCACAGGCACGGCGGCCTGAATACGATTGCAAGCGATTGTGACGCGGCTGCCGCGCTGGCTAGTCTGCAATGGCTCGCCGACATCGCGGTCCGGCGGGTTCAGGCAGGGGACGATGAAGGACGTGCGCGGCGCGGTGCCGCGCGCGGCGGCATCGGCTGGACCGCGGCCACGATGGCGGGCATCGGGCGGACCTACCGCCATGACCTGATTGCTGAACCGGGGAGGGTTCCATGCGCCATCGTTGCTCGTCATTCCGATCGATTCGTCCCAGTCTGCGTACTCGCCTGCTTGCCACTTTGGCCTTGCTGGCCGCCGCGACCGCACCGGCGCAAAGCCTGCGACCGGGCTACAACCGAGATGTCATCTACCAGGTGTTCGTCGACCGCTTCTTCGACGGCACCACGGTCAACAACTATCCTGCTGACCCGCTCTATGACGGGACAGGCAGCGATCTGCAGAAGTACCAGGGCGGCGACTTCCAGGGCCTGACCAGCAAGATCAACTATCTGCGCAACATGGGGGTGACGGCGATCTGGGTCACCTCGCCGCTGGACAACCGCAACCTGGCCGCCATCGGCGGGTCCTTCGCGCCTTACCACGGCTATGAGATGCGCGACACCCTGCTGCCGGACGAGCACTTCACCACGTCCGCACGCAGCTGGCAGCCCTTCGATGCCTTCGTCACCGCCGCCCACAACGCCGGCATCAAGGTGATCGTCGATTTTGCGCCCAACCACTCGAACATCCGTGGCTCGGGCGAGGATGGTCGGCTGGAGGCCAACGGGGTACTGCAGGCCACCTACAGCAGCAATCCGGGCGGGTTCTTCCAGACCGGACCCAACATGGGCGGCGCCCAGTGGGATTCGGCCTACGAAACGCAGTACTACACGATCTACGATCTGGCCGATCTGAACCAGGCCCAGCCCACCGTCGATGCGCTGCTGAAAGCGGCGATCACCAATCTGCAGAACCACGGCGTGGATGGCTTTCGCATCGACGCCACCAAGCACGTCAACTGGGGCTGGCAGCCGTCGCTGGCCAATCACGCCGTGACCCATCGCAACAGCTTCCTGTTCGGCGAATGGGTGGCCGATGACAGCAACAACCCGCTGTACGGCGACTTCCTCAAGTTCAGCAATCACAGCGGCATCGCTGCGCTCAACTTTCCCTTGTTTACCCGGCTGTCCAGCGTGTTCGGTCAGGGCGGTTCCTTCGTCGACCTCAATGCCGTGGTCGTGCAGCAACAAGGCGACTTCGAGTTCCAGAATGATCTGGTCAACTTCGTCGACAACCACGACCGCCAGCGCTTCCTGACCGTCGATGGCAGCGCCCAGGACCGCCAGCATCTGCATGCGGCGCTCGCCTTCGTGCTGACCGCACGCGGCATCCCCTGCGTCTACTACGGCACCGAACAGTATCTGGAAGGTGGCAACGACCCAGACAACCGGCGTCGCATGCCGGCCTTCGACGAAACCACCACCGCATTCCGCCTGATTGCCTCGCTCAGTGAGCTGCGCCGGCAGAACGAAGCGCTGGCCTACGGCAGCATCGCGCAGCGCTGGCTCAACGCCAACACCTACATCTTCGAGCGACGCTTTTACGACAGCACCGTGGTGGTGGCCATCAACAAGGGCAACAGCGCGCAGTCGGTATCCGGTCTCTACACGGCGCTGCCCAGTGGCAGCTACAGCGACTGGCTGGGCGGCCTGCTCGGTGGCGTGAGCCTGAGTTCGGGCAGCGGCAGCAGTGGCAACTACGCTGCGGCCGCCTTGAGCCTGCCGGCCAACAGCGTGTCGGTTTGGCAGCGCGATCCGGCCAGCAGTTCGGCACGATTGGGCAATGTGACCCCCACGGCCGGCCAGCCCGGTGTTCAGGTGGTGATCGCCGGCGATGGCTTCGGCAACACCACCGGCAGCGTGCGCTTCGGCAGCACGACGGCAGCCATCGTCAGCTGGAGCAACCAGCAGATCGTCGCCACCGTGCCCAACATCGGTCAGGGAACGCAGCCACTGACCGTCCGCCGAGCCGGCAGCACGGTCAATTCCAATGCCTTCGACTTCGACATCTATCAGGCCAGACTGATCCCGGTGACCTTCACCGTCTACAACGCCTCGTCCACGCTGCCCGGCGAGGCGATCTATCTGACCGGCAACACACTCGAGCTGGGCAACTGGTCAACCGACAAGGCCGTGGCCGTCGGCGCAATGCTGACCACGGCGAGCACCTATCCCAACTGGTGGCTCACCACCAGCGTCCCGGCTGGACGTACGCTGCAGTACAAGTTCATCAAGATCCGGCTGGATGGCTCGGTGGTGTGGGAGAACGGCGGCAATCACAGCTACACCACACCAGCCAGTGGCGTGGGCAACGTCAACGTGAGCTGGCAGTACTGAGGAATGATCGTGGTCAGCGGCAGCCTGGTCTGCCGCTGGCTGCGGTGCTATGTGGACGCTCGCAGGTCCTTGATCAACAAGTACAGATGGCAGGGATCTGTAGGGCTGGCTGCAAACTCCCAGCGTTCGTACCAGCGGCGGGCCGAGTCGTTCTTCGCGTGCACGAGCAGACAACGAATGCCTGCGATATCGGCTGCTTGCAGCGTGCGGAGCAGCGCATCCTTCAGGAGCGCCTGACCCAACCGTTGACCCTGGACACGCAGATCGACGGCAAGGCGAGCCAACAGCATCACGGGCACTGGGTGCCTTGCCAGGCCCTTGGTCACACGCCCAGGCGCTTGCTCCGGCTCGACGCTGCCCACCGCGAGACTGTAGTAACCCACGACTTCGGACGCCTGGCAGCAAACATAGGTTTGGGCGCTATTGGCCTGCTGATTGGCCAGAGCGAAGCGACTCAGGAACTGATTCAGCGCGGGCTGTCCACAATCGAATCCATCCACCCGGTCCGTCGCGACGAGCTTGCGAATAGGCTCGAGCGCCAGACTCAATCCAGCAACCCCGGTTCACGCAGCAATTTGCGCACCCTGGGCTTGGAACTGACTGGCTGATCCAAGGCTTCAAGAAAGGCAGACCATTGCGCTTCGTCAAGGGTGAAACGCTGCCGCTCGGCCAACGCCTGCCGAGCTGCAAGGATTCCGGCATCGAGCAGGAACTCACTGACATTCTTGTGGGCCGCTTTGGCGGCTTCCTGCAATAGTTGCTTGACCGCCTGCGTCGCGCGGACATCAATGCGCTCGGTCTTGGAAACGGTTGATGCGCTCATTGCTTCGAACTTCACGATCTCGGCGACAACCCAGTCTATTCGTCCGTACATTGTCCTGACAACTACAAGTGTCACCCTATCGCATCACTGGATCCTGTTGATCGGCTGCTGGGATACTCGATCGCAGGAAACCGCTGGGCCCGATCGCATGCAATCAGCCGACCAACGCCACTGGGTCGATCTGCCCATCAGCCTGGATCTGACCGGGGCGGCCTACACGGTGCAGCTGAGTCTGGGCAGCGAAGCGGCACCGGTGCAGCTGATCATCGACACCGGATCGAGTTCGCTGGCCGTGCTGCCCGGCCGCTACTCGGCGGATCGCGATCGCAGCCTCAATCCGACCAGTTGGGCGCAACAGCTGAGCTACGGTCAGGGCGCCTGGGTGGGCCCGGTGGTCTGCACCGACCTGCGCCTGGATGCCTCCGGTCATCATCTGGCCAACACGCAGCTAGCAGTGATCGAGGCCGAAAGCACCGATTTCCACGGTGCCGACGGCATTCTGGGCATGGCCTACCGGGCGCTGGATCACGCTCACGACATCGTCTCGTTGTTGCCCGCACCGAGCACCCAGAGCTGGCCCTGGCCCTTCGATGAGCAGCACAGCGCTCAAGCCGATTTCACCCATCAGTTGCACGCTCAGCCCAAGGTGCAGCTGGTACCGGCCTTCAGTGCGCTGGAAGAACATGGGGTGGTCAGCAATCGCTTCACCCTGCTGATCCGGCGCGCGCTCAAGCGCGTCGATGGTCGCGATGGCCCGCATCCGGACAACGAGGGTCGTCTGCTGCTCGGCGGTGGCGAGGAACTGGCGCATCTCCATCACGGCGAGGTCCAGACGCTGCCGGTGGTGCATGACCGCTACTACAACGTGCAGCTGACCGCCCTGCAGGTGGACCAGCAGTCGCCGCTGCCGGCGCCGCCACTGCGCGAGGCCGAGACCGCGGCCTACGCCAGCAACGCCATCATCGATACGGGTTGCAGCTTCATCCTGCTGGAGGATTCGCTCTACAGCGGGCTGCGCGAGGGCTTGAACCGGATCGATGCGCGGCTGGTCGAGCGCATCGATGCCGCCACCGCAGCGTTGGCGCAGCAGCGGGGGCTGGTCGACCCGGAACTGAGCCAGCTGCCGTGGCCGACGCTCTGGCTGCACTTCGATGCCGGTGATGGAGAAACGGTACGGGTGGCGCTGGACCCGGCGCACTACTGGCAACACGATGCGCTGCGGCCGGGTGAGTCCTGGTTCATGCTGTTGCGCCAGCTGCCGGACTGGCCCCGCCAGAGCGTGCTGGGCTTGCCCCTGCTGTGCGATCACTTCGTGGTCTTCGACCGCCAGGTCAACGAACTCGGCGTCGTGCGGCTGGCGCGGGCACGCCACCCCGGGCCGTGAGTCAGGCCTGCAGCCAGGGCGGTTTCGCGGCGCGCACCCGCGCCTGCACCGGGCAGTCCTCGGCGTGCGCTCCGGGCAGATAACCCAGGCTCATCAGAAACTCACCCACGATCTCGCCGCCGGTGAAGCGCAGTGTCTGCTTGAACAGCTTGACCCAGCTGGCCTTGTCGCGCGGGTGCTCGCTGTCCAGCCAGGCGGCCAGACTGCCATGCCGCTCGCGCAGGCCCACCAGCACACCGGCGTTGTGAATCACCGCGTCGACCTTGAGCCGGTTGCGGATGATGCCGGCGTCGGCCAGCAGGCGCGCCCGGTCATCCGGACCAAAGGCCGCCACGGCGTCCAGATCGAAGCCGGCAAAGGCGCTGCGGAAAGCCGCGCGCTTCTGCAGCACCGTCAGCCAGGACAACCCGGCCTGGTTGATCTCCAGCACCAGCCGCTCGAACAGCACGGAGTCATCGCGGCTGGGAAAGCCGTATTCGCTGTCGTGATAGGGCCCATGCCAGGGATGCCCCGGCGCCACGCTGCAATAGGTCGACATTGGATTGTTGCCTTCGAAGAGGTTTGGCTACGATCGGTGGTCGGCGGCGTTTGGCTTGGTGGAACAGGGGATACCTTCGGCGAAAACCGACAACCGCCGCAGCTGCCGGTCCGGGCTCAATCGCTTGCAGGGCAAGCTCCTACACAAGATCCGGGCCTCCTGGCGAAAATCGACCACAGGGGCAACGGCCCTGTCTGCGCGGGATTGCTTGCAAGGCACGCTCCTACGAAGTCCCGAAATGCTGCCCGTTCCTGAGCGCCCTGGGCCCTATGCCCTGTGCCCTGTGCCCTCAAAACCCAAACGCCCACGCCACCAACAGATTGAGCAGGCTCAACAGCAGGCTGCCCAGCAGGGCCGGAACGAAGCCGCGGACCTTGAAGCCGGGCACCAGTGCCGAACTCAGCCACAGCATGAGCGCATTGATGACGAACAGGAACAGGCCCAGCGTCAGCAACGTCACAGGGAGTGTCAGCAGCACCACCAGCGGCCGTACCAGCGCATTGACCAGGCCGAGGACCAGCGCCGCCAGCAGCGCACTGCCCATGTCGCGCACGACGATGCCCTTGACGATGTTGCCGACCAGCATGATCAGCAGGGCGCTGACCAGCAGTTGCACGATGAACTGAACCATGACGCGCCACCCGCAGCCTTGAGAATGCCGTCAGCTTAGCCGACTCAGCTGACGCACTACGGGCTCAGTCCGAATCGAGTCGATCGGTACCCGGCTCGTCATCGAAGGGCTGACCCAGCAGGCGGCCCAGACGCTGGTCGGCGGGTGCGCGCCACCGCTCCAGCCCGAACTGAAATCCGGGATCGGGCTGCGACCGGTAGCTGCGAAACAACCGGTCCCACACGCTCAATGCATTGCCGTAGTTGCTGTCGGTCTCGTACTGGCGGGTGGAGTGGTGAATCCGATGCATGTTCGGCGTGACGATCAGCCGCCGCAGCGGCCGATCAACCGACTCGGGTAGGCGCACATCGGCATGGGTGAACAGCGCCATGCTGCTGAGGATGATCTCGTAGAGCAGGACCACTTCAGCCGGCGCGCCCAACGCCACCACCACACAGATCTTCCAGATCAGCGACAACAGGATCTCGAAAGGATGGAAGCGGATGCCGGTGCTCAGATCGAACTCGTTGTCGCTGTGGTGCACCGCATGCAGCCACCACAGCGGCCGCAGATGGAAGATCCGGTGCTGCCAGTAGATCGCCAGATCCAGCACCAGCAGGCTCAGTGCCCAACCCGCCCAGGCCGGCCATTGGACCTGCTGCAGCAGACCGGCATGATGCTCCGCTGCCCAAACTGCTCCCACCACGGCGCCACCGGGCGCGATGATCCGCAGCATCAGCACATACAGTCCGGCCAGGCCAAGATGCCGGCGCCAGCGCAGACTGCGGGGCGACTGCCGGCCACCGGCCGACGCGAAGCTCTCCAGCACCGCCAGCAGCAGCCAGAGGCCGACAAAGATCCAGACGCGGCTGTCTTCCAGGGTCATGGGGCTTCCCAGGCTCGCAGCTTGCGCAGCAAGCGTCGTTGTACTCGGTTCGGACCTACCGGCACCTGCGCCAGCAATGCCGGCAGATCGGCCAGTCGGTCCAGGTCCGGCAGGGTCGGCAGCCGGTCGATGGCAGCGTCTGCAGGCAGGACGGCCAGCAGTCGCGCCAGCGTGTCGGGGCTGCTGTAGGGCACCGATTCATAGCTGGCCGCACTCAGCGCCTGCCGAGCTCCGAGCAGATAATAGCCGCCGTCGACGCCCGGGCCGATGACCCAGTCGCGGCCGGCCTGCAGGGCCGCCAGCGCCGGATCGAGATGCGTCGGTCCCAACCAGGGCAGATCCGAACCCACCAGCACGGCCGCCGCGTGCCGGCGCAACAGTTGCGCGTGGATCGCCGCCTGCCGCGCACCCAGACCGCCCTCGCCCTGCCACAGCCGCGGCCAGCGACGCCAGCGCGGGTGTTCCAGCGCGGCGGCTTCGGCGACGGCATAATAGGGCTGCAGCTGCGGCCAGCGCCGCTGTGCAGTCGCCACTGCCGCTTCCACCGCCCGCAAACTGGCGCGATAGAGGCGCGTTGCCTGGGTCCGGGCCTGCTCCGGATCCAGTCCACGCTGCTGCAGGTCCGCCGCCAGTCGGGTCTTCAACGGCGATAGCCCGGGCGTCTTGACGAAAATCGCCAGACCCAGCGTCTCGGACTGGCTCATGCCGATGGCGACCGTCGTGCGCGAGCCAGCATCCGCCGGGTCAACCACCAGTGCTCGATGGTCGTGCGCAGCCAACCCTGCTGACGATAGCGACGCGCGCTGGTGCTGATGGTCGAGGCCACTTCGGCCAGTTCGATGCCGGCCTGCCTCGCCCGCACCACCAGCGCCAAATCCTCGCCGCGACCGAAGTGCACATCGAAGCCGCCGAGGCGATCCAGATCACTGCGCCGCAGACACAGCCCCTGATCACCGAAAGGCAACCCGCGACGGCTGCGCCAGTTGGCGCCCAGCGCATTCAGTCGTGTCAGCAGCGAGCCATCGTGAAAGGCCAGCGGGAACCAGTGCAGCGCCTGTGGCCGAGCCGCGATCGAGGCACGCAGCGCCGGCAACGCGTCCTTGGCTGGCCGGCTGTCGGCATGCATAAACCATAACCATTCGGCCGAGGCCGCCGCGGCGCCGCGATTGAGCTGTGCGGCGCGACCGGGCTCGCCGACCAGCCAGTCCCAGGTTGGCTGGATTTCGGGACGGCTTGGTCTGGGCACGCAGGCGCTGAAGATCACCCGCGGAGGCGACCCTGCGCCGATGTCCAGCTGCGCTTGCCGCAACCACGGCAACAACGCGATCCAGCTGTCGTCGCCGGGTCCGACAGGAATGATCAGGGCGAGGGTTGGGTGCGGCACGTTCGGTCACAGCTCGGGCTGAGCCGATTGTAGTCGGCTCGACCGCAGCACGCTGCGCGTTGCAGCCCAGCATGACATGCTTGGAATGCACCACCAGATCCCTGCCCTTGGCCTTGGCCACTTCTTTCAAGTCAGGTCCACATGAGGCGACTGGGGATTGCGATTGCGCCCAATCGATCGAAAAGGTCACTGTGCACGCCTCTGATGCCTATCAATTGCTGTCTGACGCCATTCGTCAGATCGAAGATTGGTCGGCTGCGCAACTGGCGACGCAGATCGAGGCGGGGAAGATCGAGCAGCAGGTCTGGATCGGCACGGATCCGGTCGAGATCGAGATTCGACTGAGCTGGGGCGACGCGAACCGCCAGACAGTCGCCATCGACGGCGTGGTGCGCGGGCCCAGTACTTGGATGCACCAATGCTGGCGCGAGAGACGGGTGCTGGCACTGAAATGAGCGCGCTTACGACAAAGCGATGGAACCGAACCAGCCAACTCTTCCTGCTGCTGGCTGGAGCGCTGCTGCTGCTCGTGCACCAGGCGCTACCGGAGCAAAGCCTGGCATCGGGTCGCTACATGAGCCTGCTGCATTGGATCGTGGGCGACTCCCAGTCCACGGGTGAGCCGCAGATGCGCGCGACGTCGATATTCGCGCTGACCGAGCTACGCGTCGTAACGATGCTCTACGTCGCCACCTGGCTCACGGCGCTGATATCGCTGGGTGCCGGCTTGCGAGCGCGCATGCGCGGCGAGGCGTCGCTCGGCCATGCCGGGCCGATCGTGCTGTCACTGTGCCTGATGTTCATCGCCGCAAGGCTGCACTGGCTCCTGAGATGGTAGGTGCACGATGCTTGAACTGATCCGCCAGCTGCTCGGGACCCAACTGCGCTTCCTGGCCTTCCAGCCCGTGCGACCCGATCTGCGCCGGCAGCGGCGTGCGTGGCTGGCCTATGTCCTTGTAGTCACCTGGCTGGTAGGCATTGGACGCTATTGGGATCACCCGCGGGCCGAGCTCTGGCAGTACGCCGGACTGGGTTCGCTGGCCTACATCGGGCTGCTGTCGCTGTTCGTCTATCTGTTGGTGTTGCCCTTGCGACCCGCTCGCTGGTCCTATCCGATGGTGCTGGTCTTTGTCGGCCTGACCTCGTTGCCGGCACTGCTCTACGCAATTCCGGTCGAGCGCTTCACATCGCTGGAGACGGCGCAGCAGCTCAATGTGGCCTTTCTGGGCGTGGTCGCGACCTGGCGCGTGGCCCTGTACGTGCACTTCCTGCGCAACGCCGCGGCGCTGAGTTGGCCGGCCACCATCGTCGCCTGTCTGCTGCCCTTGTGCGTGATCGTGGTCAGCCTGCTGGCGCTGAATCTGGAGCACGTGGTGTTTCAGATCATGGCCGGTATCCGCGACGAGGACCGCAGCGCCAATGACGATGCCTACGCTGTGGTGTTCCTGCTGAGCATGCTTGCGACCCTGTGCTTCCCGTTCGTACTGGCCGCCTATCTGGTCCTGACCTGGCTGGCCTGGCGCTACCCCAGACACGCGGCAGGAGACCAGTCAGCGGGCGCTGACACAGGGGGCGACGAACTGAACCAGCCTCGCCGCATCGGCTGATCGGGTCATCCTCGTGAATGGGCACCTGATCGGGAATCACGGCTGATTGCACGAGGGCGATTTTCAGATCGCGCGAAAGGCCCACTTGATCGACGCCAGGACCACATTAAACTAGTCAGCAGACTAGTCTGATTGGAGATGGCCCATGGTTATCTGGCCCGTGCAGGAGGCCAAGGCACGCTTCAGCGAGATGCTGCAGGCCTGCTTGAATGAGGGACCGCAGCTCGTGTCCCGTCGCGGCAGTGAGGCTGCGGTGCTGGTTCCGATCGAGCAATGGCGTCGACTGCAGGCCGCAGCCAGACCCTCACTCAAGGCCCTCTTGCTCAGCGATGAGGCCCGCGCAGACTTGAACATTCCACCCCGCGGCAGCCACAAGCGACGGCCGGTATCCGAGCTTGAGCCGTGATGTATCTGCTCGATACCAACGTGGTCTCGGAGTTGCGCAGACGCAAGCCACATGGGGCGGTTCTCGCCTGGCTTCAAGCAGTTGACGATGCCTGCCTGTTCCTGTCGGCGGTCACGCTGGGCGAGATTCAGGCCGGCATCGAGCTGACTCGAGATCAGGACCCGGCCAAGGCGGGCGACATCGAAGTCTGGCTGGAACAAGTCGCCGCCAGCCACAACATCATTCCTATGGACGGGCGCATCTTTCGGCGTTGGGCCAGACTGATGCATCGACAATCCAACACGCTGAATGAGGACGCGATGATCGCAGCAACGGCGCTGGTTCACGGGCTGACCGTGGTGACACGGAACACGCGAGACTTCGAAGTACTGGGCGTCGATGTACTCAATCCCTTCGAGGATGAGGGCCGAGCCGTCTGAACCCCGTGGAGATCAATCCTCTTCCGGCCGTCCCAGCTCCTCATCGGTTGGCAACGGCTGACCGGTATAGGCGTGCAAAAAGGCTTCGGTCAGCAGCTCGCTGATCGTTGCATGACGCAGTTTCTTGACCTGCCGACGGGTTCGCTCGTCGGTGAGGATCTTCAGCACATGGCAGGGGATCGTGACCGTGATTTTCTTGGTCTCGTCGGCCCGCTTGCCCCGCTCGATGTATGGGTTGACGAAATCCGGTTCCGCTTTGGCCATCGAGGCCTCCCCTGCAACGACTGCATCAATCCGCCAAGGATAGCCGCTTCCAGCGCTCCGGGCTCAGGGACTGGCAGCGGGGGCGTGTCCTGAGCCCTGCGCCCTGGGCCCTTTGACCTACGCTATTCGTCCCGCGTCAGCGAGAACGGCACCGGCAGACTGTGATCGGGCCGAACCCCCAGGCGGACATCGGCGCGATAGGGCGGGATATCGAAGACCTCCCCCGCCTGCAGTCGGGTCTGCAGTTGCAGCCACCACTGCGCGGTGAACAGCTCCCCGTGGCGGTCCAGCAGCGCCTGCTTGAGGGCCGGAGTCAGACCAAGGAACTCGGTGAACTGCTCGGGGAAGATGTCGTTCTCACCGACGTAGAACCAGGCGCCGGAGTGGGTTTCCTCGTCGCCACTGCGGGCCGCCGGCAGCTCGCGAAAGCGGCAGTCGGTGACCAGGCAAAGCTCGTCGTAGTCATAGAAGATCACCCGGCCGTGACGGGTCACACCGAAGTTCTTCAGCAGCAGATCACCGGCGAAAACGTTGGATAGCGCCAGATCGCGTATGCACTGGCCGTAATCCAGCACCGCACGCAGCGCCAGCCCCTCGTCCACCTCGCGCAGGTACAGGTTCAGCGGCCGCAGCCGCCTTTCCACATACATGTGGCGGATCACCAGCTCGTCGCCGTCGGCGATCAACGCCGAAGCGCAACTCTTCTGCAGATCCTCCAGCACCTTGGCTTCGAACTGCTTGCGCTTGAAGCGCAGATGGCGGAATTCCTGCGCGTCCACCAGGCGGCCGGCGCGGTCGTGTCGGAAGACGAACTGGTACTTCTGGATCACCTCCTCGCGCAGCACGGTCTTCGGATAGGCGAAGCGGTCGCGGATGATCTTGAAAACCAGCGGATAGCTGGGCAGGGTGAACACCGCCATCACCATGCCGCGCTCGCCCTCGGCCATGCTGAAGTGCTCGTCGCGAGTGCTGAGATGATGGAAGAAGTGGCGGAAACGCTCGGTCTTGCCCTGCTTGGCACGGCCCAGCACGGTGTACAGCTCGTTGACTGGCTTGGTCGGCAGCAGTGTGCGCAGGAACACCACGGCATCCCCGACGGTTTCCAGATCGGCATGGAAGTAGCTGCGGGTAAAACCGAACAGGATCGCCACGTCGTCGCGTGAGGTCATCACCGCGTCGGCGACCAGCCCGTCGTCTTCGTGGGTCAGTGCGATGACCAGCGGGCAGAAACGACTCTCGCCGAACAGCCGGCCGATCAGATAGGCCCGCTGCTCTCGATAGTGCACGGTCTCCAGCAATTCCACCGCGCGCAGCTTGGGATCACCAAACCAGTCGGCCAGTTGCTCGTCGACTTCCTGCGCGATGGCCTCGGCGCTGGCACGCAGATCGCGATAGGGCACGCCGAAGCGAAAGCCCTTGAGCACGCGCTCGAACAGCGCCACCTCGGAATGGGTATTGGCGAAGGACAGCCGCGCCACCGGATGGGTGATGCGGTCGGTGGGCTCGATGTCCAGCGCCACATATTCGATCGCCGCGTCGACGCCCTGGGTCTTGAAAAAGCGTCGGGTCAGCGTGTTGTAGAAGGTCTTGTTCAGCTCCTGATCGAGCAGCGGCGCCACCAGATCGCTGTAGTGCTGCTTGATGTCCGCCCACAGCGCCCGATCGGCGGCCTCCTCACCCAGCTTGGCCGCCAGCAGTCGGCTGGTCTCACTGACGCAGCGGTCATACAGCTCGATGCGCTCGATGGCGTCGCCGCGGGCCCCAGCCCAGTCGCGCTGCTCGAAACGACTCTGCGCGCGTTGGGTGATGCCGCGGAAGCGGGCGTTGTAGTCGGCGAATCCGGCCCGGATCAGGCGGGCGCAATCCTGTGCCAGCGCCTCGCGCCGCACCGCTGCTGCGCGAGCACTCATGACCTAGTCCCTGCTGGCCGAGCGACTTTCTGCCAGGTCGGCATCGACGGCCTCACCCAGTTCGCGGGCGCGTGCATAGAAGGCATCTGCACTGAGCCCCTCGACCATCTGCACCGCCGGCGGCTTGAGCAAGGCATGGAAGGCGGGCTCGCTGCGGAATTCATCATCGATCAGATCGGGCAGACTGAACAGCACGAACAGCATGCCACTGACCCAGGCCGCCGGCATCCATTGGCGTCGCGTCGGCTGGCCGGCAATCAGGCCCAGATGCGCCCACAGCACCAGCGCCAGCCCGCCATAAACCAACAACTGTTCGATTGCACCGGCCCAGCCGTCGGCAGCCGCGGCGAACAACAGATACTCGGCCAACGTGTCGCCCGCCAGCACCAGCAGCAGCCCACCGGCGGCGATGCTCAGATGCCCCGGGTAGTTCAGTCGATGTGCAAACAGCCGGTTGACGATGCTCCAGGCGAGGGCCCAGACCGATACCACCGCCAACCCACCGAGCGCTTCTGCCAGCGGCGGCAACCAGCGCTGGTGCTCGCTCTGGTCCAGGAACTCGTCGATGCCCACCCACAAGCCCAGCAGCAGCAGCATCAGCAGACTGACCGACACGCTGCCCAGGGCCTGGGACAGACGGTGATCGGTGGGGTCTGCGGCGGTGGGCGACAGCACTTCGTCGGCGCTCCGGAACAACAGCTGGGTATGCCCCAGGCGCAGCGCCATTCGACCCTGCAAAGGCAGCGCCGCACCCTGCCGACGGCCATCGGCCAGACGCAAGCCGTTGATGCTGTTGTCGTCACAGAGGAGCCAGCCGCGTTCGTCGTCATGACGGATGACGGCATGGTGGGGACAGACGTAGGGGTCGTCGAGGATCAGCTCGTTGTCCAGCGCACGACCGATGTGCAACGGCTGTTGCGGATCCAGTCGCAAGCGTTGGCGCAGGGCACCGCTGCGCTCATGCACTTCCAGCACGGCTTTCGTCGGAGCGCGGTCGATCTCGCTTTCGCTTACGGCTGCCATGACAGGGCCTCCAGAAAGCGTTGGGCGAAGCGCAATCCCTCGTCCCGGCTGACCCCGGTCAGCGACAGGGTCGAGACCAGCGCGGTGTCCGCCGCATTCAGCGTGATCTGTCGCTGCAGCAGGTCATACAGCCCCGGGAAATCCCGATAGCCGCGGAGACACAGCACCACCTTGAGGCGCAGGCCGGCCTGCTGCACCGGCTGGTTCTGGCAACGGAACTCGCTCATGTGGTCCTCATCGCCACCGAATCCACCGTAGAAGCGATCGAAGTCCTGCTCCATCTTGGCCCAGAAGCGCACGGCGCCGAGCACCTGAGTACTGCTGAGGCGGTGTTCCATCCGGATCGCGCCGGTGCTCAGGCGCTCGCTCAAATAGATGTTCTCGTCGGTGAAACAGGTTTGCACCACGGTATCCAGCAACCGGTCTCCGGTCTGGTCACTGCGCGAGGAACAATTGACGAAAGGCGCCACCTTGCCGGGTACGCGGTACTGACCCAGCGAGACAGTCGCCAGCGGCGACGCCGTCAGTTCGCTCAGATAGCGCTGCTGGTTGTCCCGCAACTGTGCACCGATGCGCTCGCTCAACGGTCGCGGATCGTCCAGGCCCTCGAGCAGTCCGAGCAGAAACTTGGCTGGCACCAGGAAGCTGACCTGATTGCCGGCAGTGGCGACGTTCACGCCAATGACGTTGCCGAAACGGTCGACCGTCGGCCCACCACTCATCCCCGGATTGATTGAGCCGCTGAAGTGGATGCGCTCGTACAGGGACTTCTCCAGCAGCCCGTTGTAGGTGCCCTCGATGATCGTCATGCCCAGATCGTAGGGATTGCCGAAGGCATAGAGGCGTTCGCCCATCGCCGGCAGATTGCTCTCGATGGCCAGAAAAGGCCGCCGTACGTCCTCGGCGCGCAGCAGGGCCAGATCGTGCACCACGTCCACATGCAGCAGGGTCAGCGGCCCCTCGCTGCCGTCATCGAGCACATACTCGGCGCGATAGGTTTCCGGGTGATCGACCAGATCGGCCACCACGTGGTAGTTGCTGACCAGCTCACCGCTGTCGGTGACGAAAAATCCCGAACCCAGCGAGGACTTCTCGCCACCCTGGCCGTCGATGATGCGCACCTGCACGATCGACGCCTTGTAGCGGGCGAAGATCTCCTCGGTGCTCCAGTCCTGGGCGCGCAACGGGACGGCGATGAGCAACAGCAGCAACAGGACCGGCGAGATGCGCATGCGGGACATCGTGGGGGTAAGCGGCGAGTATAGCCGCCCAACCTCTTCCCTCCCCGTGCCAATGGCCCCGCGAATCAATCCGGTAGTTGGCAAAGCTGGGTAGCCAGAACGACCGAAGTGGCTTCGTCCCTATGGCTGCCTGGAGGTGGCAGATCTTCGATCTCCTCGGTCTGCAAACCGAGTTCTCTGGCGTGCTTGTCGGCAAACAGCTGGCGCTGCCAGTCAATGGCATCCACATAACTCGGCGGCTGGACGCAGCTCGGCTCAGAACCATTGGTGGCCATCGATTCCTGCGCCGCGCAGCGTGCCGCAAGGAGCGGTTCGGCCATCTGGTCCGGCAGCGAATTTCGGAGGTACCAAGGATGACGATCAACCCAACCCTCCAGCAGGGCGAGCGCTTGCGGGACCGAGCGATGTGCGGGGTCCGGGCATTGCAGCCAGATCCAGGCGGCATCCGCGGTCGCGTCCCACTGATCGCGGGCCAGCAACGGCTGCAGGAGCTCCAGCGCTGATCCGCACTGACTGCTGCCACCATCAAGCCCGAAAGCCAGATAGCGTGCGCGCAGGGCGATGGCCTCGTCGTCACCGGCCGCCGCGGCCAGCGTCAGCAGCTTCAATGCGTTGGTCGGATCCACGTTGAGATCGCCCGCGCCACGTTCGTGCAACAACGCCACCGCGCGCAACACCGGCGCCAGTCGGGTCAGGTCCGAACCCAGCGCGACGGCCTGATCCAGCGCCTGATCTGCCTGCCGGATGCGCTCGGCCCAGGCCGGCGTACCCACGCCCGGACCGTTGTCGAAAAAGGCCCGGCGGTACAGCAGTTCGACCTGCAGCGCCCGCGCGGTCGGCGTGGGTGGCTGTTCGATGCCGTTGCCGTAGCGCTCCAGCGCACGTCGCTGCAGATAGCCGCGCAGGTTGCGATCCGCGTCCCGGTCGACCCAGTCGTGGTCACCGTCGTCGATCAGCGTTTCGGCGTCATCAGCAACTGCCAGTGCCAGCCCGGCCACGGGCGGTATCGGGCAATCGACGGTGGTCTCGTCATCCATGCCCCAGATCTGCTGTCGATGCCGTTGCAGGGCTTGCTGGACGGGCAACGTGGCGCCAGTGGGACGCAGCGGCCAGGTCAGGCCATCGGTCGATACCAATGGCAAGCGCCAGCGACCGGATTCGGCCACCATCCAGAAGCCGTCAGCCTGGTAGTCGCCGTCCCGAGTCAACAGTGGCACCCAGCTCAAGTCCCCGTGGCTGAATGGCGCCTCCGGATGCAGGTGTTGAGCAACGAGATGGTCTCCCGAGGTCCGACACAGCGCGTGGAAGACGTCTTCCGCTGCAGGCGCCTGCAGGCCCCTCAGGTGAATCAGAACCAGTCGCTCTGCACCGTAGTAGCGGTCTGAATCGATCTCCGCTCCGACCAGCGCCAGCCAAGCCTCAAGTACCGCGCGGCCTTGCTCGGTCAACAGGCTATCGTCAGTCAATCGACAATCCCGCACAGCTGTGTGGGCAGCGTCGACGGTGGCAGCATCAGGCGGTGGCGTGACCGACAACGCGTTCGCGACGACGCCCTGAGCCAGCACCCAGGCAGCGAATGTCCTGGAAACTCGGCTCACAACTGCGATTCCGCAGAATCTTGACTGCCAGTCAGAATCCCGCCATCAACCGGCTCAGGCAAAGCGCTGGATAGGAAGAGGTCCTCGGTGCGCGCGCTGATGCCGCCGGAGATGGTCACCGACTGCAGCACCTCGACGTCGTCCTCGGCGTCCGCAAGGTTGTCGACCTCACCGGCTTGCACTCCCGCTGTTACGGCCAACAACACCAGCGCCACCGGCACGGCCTTGGCCACTCGACGGCGATAGCTCACGCAGGGCTCAGCCTCACGCGCCAGCAGTTCGCGCTGCTCCTCGGCGGTCATGGCGCTGAGATTGTGGACGTGCTTGCGGCAGTGCCCGCACCAGACGCGGCGCTGTTGTGCATCGATCGTCGGCGGCGCCGGGCAGGGCCGGGTGATCGCGGGAAAGGAGCGCTGAGGCATGACTTTTGGCCTATGTCGCAAGTACGCCACCAGCCTGCGTGGGCAGACTCCAGCAGACAAGCGCTGATCGGCACCGATTCCTGCGCATTGCCGTGATTTCGACGCAGATCCTGCGCTCAGCCGTGGCAGGTCGGTGGCCTGTGTGGCGGTCGATCACTCCCCGGAAGCATGCGGCGCTGTCGAGTCGACCAGCAGGTCAACCGGCTCGGGCAGTTCGCTGCCCTGAAACAAGTCCTCGACGGAGCGAACCGAATAGCCACCGCCAACGACGGCCACGGCGGTCAGCTCCTCCACCTCGTCCTCCGGGTCGGCGTCCTGCGCTTGCGCCAGCGGGGAATGCAGCGCGAGTGCGGTCAGCACGCCCGGCAACAGCCGACGGGTGTAGCGAATGCAGATCTCACCCGGGCGCTGCAGCAATTGATCGGTCTGCGCTGGCGTCAGGGCATCGAGGTTGTGCACGGGCTTGCGGCAACGATCACACCAGGCGCACTGCTGACCCGGCGAGAAATTAGGCAGGGTCGGGCAAGGATTGCTGATCGGGGGTTGGCGGCGGCTGGACATGGCGGACCCCTGTGTGGACAGAGCTCCAGCCTGCGCAGCGCGCGGCAGACAGACAAGGCCAACGATGCACCAGATTCTGACTGTCCGCGCGGTTAGGGCGGCATTCCGACCCAGATCCTGCGGACACGTTGAAGATCGGCGCGGCGACTCGGCGGCCCGAACCTCCGGGCCGCCGCTGGATACTGCTCAGTCAGGGGTTACTGCGCCGGCGCAGCCTCGACAAAATCCCCGGCCAACGCCTTGTACAGAGCCACCAGTGCCGTGGCGCGCTGCACCTGTGCCGCCAGCGCCTGGTCCTGCAGATCCAGCCAGGTGCGTTCGGCATCGAGCACGTCGATCTCGTTGCCGGCGCCGGCCTCTCGGCGAGCACGCGCCAGTTGCAGCGACTGACCGGCCTCGTCATCGGCCTGCTGCAGGAGCACGGCCGATTCCTGCGCCGCACGATAGCCCGCCAGTGCATTGTCGGTCTCTTCCAGTGCTCGCAGGACGGTCTGCTCGTGGCTGGCCAGTGCCTGCGCGGCACGCGCCTCGGCGGCTTCGATGTAGCGCCGGACCCGCCCGACATTGAGGAAGCTCCAGCTCAGGCTGGGACCGATGCGCCAGCGTTCGGCCGCTTTCTCGAACAGATCACCGCCGCTGGCGGCCGTCCAACCGAAGCTGCCCAGCAGGTTCAGCTTGGGATAGAGCTCGGCCACTTCGACACCAACGCGGGCGGTCGCGGCGGCCAGGGCCATTTCGCTCTGCCGCACATCCGGGCGGCGCCGCAGCCAGGCCTGCGGATCGCCCACGGCGACCAGTTCCGGCACCGCCGGCAAGGGCCGCTCGGGCGCCAACATCGCGCGCAGCTCGGCCACTGGCTGCGCGGTCAACACCGCCAGCCGCTGTTCCTGCCGCACCACCTCGGCCTCCAGCGC
>JAWLAT010000036.1:0-44705 GCA_041395325.1 Lysobacterales bacterium | reverse complement strand
GCGGCGCAGGCTGGCTTGTGGCCGGCCTGGAGCAGTTCCGCCATGACCGTGAAACGGCTCGTGCGTCGCTCCCGACTATGGAACTTCATCTGTCGACCGCTGCCCCCGATGCCGGCAGCGGTCGACCCAACATGCCTCAGGCAATCAAGCCCCACCCGGCTGGCAAGCCTGCCGGCCTCGGCTGTGCCATGGCCGGTTGGCTTTGCTGCCGCTCGCGCAGCTCCGCGGCGGAACGGCCGTAGGCGCGCCGGAACAAGCGGTTGAAGGTGGAGCGACTGTCGAAACCTACGGTCTCGGCGATGTCGCGAACGGCCAACTGGGTGTCCAGCAGCAGCCGATGGGCCTTCTGCAGGCGCACCTGCACCTGATAGTCGTGTGGGCTGGCGCCGTAGACGCCAGCGAACAGACGCAGAAAGTGCGTCGGAGAATAGTTCGCCAGTTCCGCCATCGTGCACAGGTCGGCCGGATTGCCGCCAGGGGCATCGAGCAGGGCAGCGACACGAGCCAGCCGCCCCAGCACATCCCGCTTGTGAGCCAGTGTCCGACCCGGACAGCGCTGCAGCCGCGCTTCGGCCTGCAACTGGCGCTGTCGCAGTCCATGCAGGAAATGACTGACCAGCCCCTGGTCATCAATGCGGCCAGCCGGGGTGCTGCGGCAGCGTCGGTTCAATGACAGCAACGGGGCCAGTGACGGTTCGTCCGCCGGGATCCACTCCGGCAGCAGGCGTCGTCCCAGCCATGCCTGACTGGTGGTCGCCGCCGGCCGCGCCAGCATCAGACTGAAACACTGCGCGGGTGAGGGACAGCTGAGGCTGTATTGCGCGCCTTCCTCCAGCACCATCGCTGAATCGGCCGGCAGGTCGGCGCAAACGCCACCGCGACGGAGCTGAATCGGCGCGCCGACCGCGAGCACGATCGTGCTGGGCGACCAACCGCGGCTGAGCTCTTGCCCGCGACCGTGGTGGAGTTGCACCAGATGACCACCCTGATAGCGATCCTGGAACTGGTTGGGGTGGGTGAAGGCCGTGCCTTCGCTGGTCTTGAGCAGTGACAGCAACATCGTCTCGCCTCCTCGTCAGGTCGCATTCAGGATCGGTGCCCGGGGATGGCGTCGTCCTGACAATGGGCGGAGCGAGAGCTGAAAAAGTGCCGACGAAAAGCCGACGTCGGCACTTTTTTGGCCGGAATCGCAGGATCTAAGCCAAAAAACGCTTGCGGTGGGTCAGATCAAGCTTTGGCAGGACGGCCCGATGAGTGCTGCTTTCACAAGCCGGCCAGCCTTAGTTGCGGTGGGGCGAATCTGGTATTGCGCATCCGCTGCTGGGGCCTGGCCGACTATGGACCTCGCGCGCGGGCTGGTGGACACTGCCGTGGCGAAGGTCGTGGCCTCGGCGCGGCCGTCCGGACGACCACGGAAGGGGTGCATGACCTACGACAACCTCGAGGCCCTGCAGGGACTGCGTCCAGCTGCGCGCTACGTGCAGCTGGGGACGCTGATCCTGGATCTGGCCACTCATGCCGTGCGGCGCGAGGAGGGTGTAGTCCGCCTGACGCCGAAGTCGGCCGAGGTGCTGAAGGTTCTGTTGCGTCACGAGGGCGAACCGGTCAGCCGTGAGGTGCTGATCGATCAGATCTGGCGCGACCAGTATCCCTCCGATGATGTGGTCACCAAGGCCATCGGCGAATTGCGCCGGGTGCTGGCACAGGACGGCCAGACGGTCATTGAAACGATCCCGCGGGTGGGCTACCGCCTGTTGCCGACGGTGCAATGGCTCGATGCCGACAGTGGCGCGCCATGGGAAGCCGAGCCCGCATCAGCCGAGGAGAGTGGCGAAGCGCCGGTGCCGGCGGCCAACGAGGCACCACCGAGTTGGCGGGCGGCACCGTGGTGGCTGGCGGCTGCCGTGATCGTTGTCGCCGCCATCGGCCTGTGGTTGTTGCGACCGCTGGCGCCGGCCGACCGCTCGGAGACGTCTGGGCTGGCCATGGCCAGCGTGCAGGACCAGGAACGACTGGCGCTGGCCATTGCCGGCCACTTGAGCGTGTCCGCGCGCCCCTTCGCCGCCGGCGCGCAAAGCGAGTATCTGCCTTCGGTATCGCCGGACGGTCAGTGGGTGGTGTTCGTTGAGTGGCCGGCCGCGCGTGGCGAGGGCAGCCGATTGATGATTCGGGCGCTTGGTGCGGAAAGCGCCCGCCCGCTGGTGGACGATCGGCGGGTGCGTACCGAAACCACGCCGAACTGGTCGCCCGATGGCCAGGCGCTGGTCTATCAGCGCATCGACGACGATGGCTGTCAGCTGCGCTGGATTGCCCCGTTCACCGGTGAGCAACGCATGGTGGCACCCTGCAGCGCCGGCTTCATCGACTGGATCGATTTCACGCCGGATGGTCGCGGCCTGCTGCTGTCGCGCCCGGCCAGCGCCGGTGCCGCGCCGCAGCTGCGCATCCTGGATCTGGATGATGGTCGCTGGCGCCCCTTCGAATACACACGCAGCGCCACCGATACCGACGTCCAGGGGGTCTATTCGCCCGATGGTCAGACGCTGGTGTTTCGTCGCGGCGCGGCCCCTTTGAGCGATCTGTACCTGGTGGCCGCCGATGGCGGCGAGGTGCGTCGCCTGACCGAGCTGCGCACGACCATTCGCGGGATGGACTGGCTGCCGGACAACCGTCATCTGCTGTTCGCCTCCAGTCACGGCGGCCAGATGGCCTTGTGGCTGCTGGACACGCAAGGCGGTCAGTTGAGTCCGCTGGGGGCCTATGGCGCCGGCTTTCCGCAGGTGGCCGCGAGCACGGGTTCGCTGGTCTTCCAGCAACAGTTGCAGCCCTACAACCTGATCCGTTTCACCACCACGACGGTGGCCGAGCCGTCGGTGCAGGCGGTGTTTCCCTCATCGCGTGGTGATGCCTTTCCCAGTCTGTCGCCAGACGGCACGCGCATGGCCTTCGTGTCCAACCGCAGTGGCCGCAACGAAATCCTGCTGGGCGACCTGGCCGATGGACAGGTGGCCACGCTCACCCGCAATTTCGATGGCGATGTGGGCGCGCCCAGCTGGTCGCCCGATGGCCGCCGGCTGCTGTTCGAGCGACGCCCGCCGGGCGGCGGTGAGCTGGTCGAGATGGACATTGCCAGCCGCCGTCAGCAGGCGCTGCCCCTGGACGTCGTCGATCCGCGCAATGGCCGCTATGCGCCCGATGGCCAGAGCCTGTTTTTCGACGCTGAAGTCGAAGGTCTGCGCCAGGTTTTCCAGTACCGGCCCGATAGCGAGGCACCGTTGCAGCTGACCCGTGAGGGCGGCTGGCGACCGTTGCCGTCGCCTGACGGTCGCTATCTCTATCTGCTGTCCGGTGACTACCAGCTGCAACGGCTGGAACTGGCCAGCGGCCGCCAGCAGGCCCTCGGCAGCAGTGTGGGCTTTGCCAGTCAGTTCGCCTGGGAAGTCGATGCCGAAGGTCTGCACGTGTTGCGCGCCGGCGCGGCCAACGGTGAGGGGTGGGCGCTGTACCACTGGGCGTTGGACGCCGAAGCAGGCAGCGCGCCGACGTCGACGCCGGTGCAGATCGAAGGCGAACTGATGGGCACGCTGCTGGGGCTGAGCATCGCGCCCGACGGCAGCTATTACACCACCGCCGAGCTCAATACCGATGTCGATGTGATGTACGTCGAGGGCCTGGATCGTCTGCTCCGTGTCGAAGCGCCGGCGCCCTGAGGCCCGATGGCGCGGCGCCAGCGCAAGCCCCGGGTCACCGTGCTGCCGCCGGCCGGCTCGATCAAGGGTACGAATCGTCCAAGGCGGAGCTTCTTCGGACGCTGGTTACGCCGCCTGGGCTGGCTGTTGCTGATCCTGTTCAGTCTGAGCATCCTGCTGGTGTTGCCACTGCGCTGGCTGAACCCGCCCGGCAGCATGGTGATGCTGCAACGGTACCTGGAGGCGCCGGACGAGCCGGCCTATCAGCTGAATTGGCAATGGTGCGACTACGCTCAACTGGGCTCCTTGCCTCGTGCGGTCGTGGCCGCCGAGGACCAGCGGTTCGTCCAGCACCATGGCTTCGATCTGATTGAACTGCAGAAAGCGCTGGAGGCCGCCGGCGAGGGCGGTCGGCTGCGCGGCGCCAGTACGATCAGCCAGCAGGTGGCCAAGAATCTCTATCTGACGACCCATCGCAGCGTGCTGCGCAAGGCCGCCGAGGCCTGGTTCACCGTGCTGATCGAAACGCTGTGGAGCAAGCAGCGGATCCTGGAAATGCACCTGAACATCGCCGAATGGGGGCCGGGCACTTTCGGCGCCTGCGCCGCCGCCTCGCAGTACTTCCATCGCTCGCCCGCAGAACTGGACGAGCGTCAGGCTGCCTTGCTGGCCGCTACCCTGCCGGCACCGCTGGAGCGTTCGCCGGCGGCACCGGGCGCCTACACCCAGCAGCGTGCCGGCTGGATTCTGGAACAGATGCCGCGGGTAGAACTGCCCTGAGACTCGGCGCGTCGCCGGAGCGCCGCCCGGTCGCTGCGTCAACTCAGGTATCGTGCAGGCCCCATTCCGCCATGCCTACGGATTCCGATGTCCACCACGACCGATTCCGCACCGACCGTTGAGGTGCTGCAGGGCGAGCAGATTCTGCCCTGGCTGCAGGCGCTGGCGGAATTGCGTCTGCGGGTATTCGCCGAATGGCCCTATTTGTATCAGGGCGATGCGGCCTACGAGGCGGAGTATCTCTCCGTCTACGCTCGCTCGGCCGGCAGCGTCATCGTGCTGGCACGCGATGGGGACCGGGTGGTCGGCTGCTCCTCGGCCATTCCGCTGGTCGATGAACAGCCCGCTTTCCGTCGACCGCTGGAGCAGGCTGGATACGCGCCGGAGACGGTCTGCTACTTCGGCGAATCGGTCTTGTTGTCCAGCTATCGCGGTCGCGGTCTGGGTCATCGCTTCTTCGACGCCCGCGAGGCCGCCGCACGCCGAGATCCCGCCGTCACCACGACCTGCTTTTGCGCGGTTCAACGCGACCCCGACGATCCCCGTCGGCCGCCCGACTACCGTCCACTCGACGCCTTCTGGCGCAAGCGCGGTTACCAGCCCCGTCCCGACCTGATCGCCGAATTCGACTGGCAGGAAGTGGGCGAACCCGGGTTGCAGCGGCACCGGTTGATGTATTGGGTTCGGGGGCTGGTTGAGTAGGGCCCAGGGCATAGGGCCCAGGGCCTAGAAAAGATGGCGTCCCGAGCACCGGAGCGAACTCAGACTGCTGAGCTGGCGATGCGAGCCCGAAATTCAGTCCGTGAGGCTGAAGCACAACTGGGCCCTGGGCCCTATCTCAACTAGGCCCACACCCCCAGCGTTCCCTTGGCCAGCCCGTAGCCGATGCCGATGGCGGCGAGTACGTCGCTGGGGTAGTGCAGTCCGAGGATGATGCGGGACAGGGCAATCGAAAAGCTCAGCGGCAGCAGGATCCACAGCAGCGCCGGATAGGCGCTGATCAGGATCAGCGAGAAGCCAACGGCGTGCAGGGTATGACCGGAGGGGAAGCTGAATTCGTCCAGCGGCGCCACCGGCGCGAGGATGCCGTTGAGCTGATGCAGTGGCCGGGGGCGACGGCTATAGCGCTTGAGGGTGGCGTAGAGGCCGACCGAAATCAGCCCGAACACGGCCATCTGCAGGGCTACCTCGCCACCGTGCCAACCGTCCAGCAGCGGCAGCGCTGCGATGATGGCGTACCACAGCCAGCCATCGCCGGCCTTGCTGACGGCGGCGAAATAGCGCCACAACCAGCGGCCATGGACCAGTCGGTTGGCGCTCAGGCACCAGGCCCGGTCATGTTCGCGCAGGCGCAGCAGGCCCGCCTGCCAGTTCAAGCGACTCATGCGCGACCTCCTTCGGCCTTGTGTGCAGATAGCGTCGGCGCCGGTTTGGCCCGCTGGCTGGCGATCTCCTGCAGCAGTTCGACGTAGGCACTGGCCACGCCGCCCAGTCCGTGGGCCTGCATGCGGCGATGGGCGGTCACGCTTGCCTGGGCAAGCGCTTCCGGATCGGTGGCCAGGGCAACGGCCGCGTCGATGAAGGCGGTTTCGTCAGCGAAGGCAGCCAGTCGGCCGGCGTGGGCATCGCGCAGATGTTCGGCCGCGGCCCCATCGTCGAAAGCCACCACCGGCACGCCGCTGGCCAGGGCCTCGAGGACCACATTGCCGAAGGTGTCGGTGAGGCTGGGAAACAGGAACAGATCGGCGCTGGCATAGTGCCGGGCCAGATCGTCGCCGGTTTGAATGCCGGCGAAGTGTACGGCCCCGTCGGCGCCCTGCTGCAAGGCCGCACGCGCCGGTCCATCACCCACCCAAACCAGCTTTGCCTGCGGTCGCTGCTGGCGGATCGCCGCGAAACTGCGCTGCACCAGGGCAAGGTTCTTTTCCGGTGCCAGTCGGCCCACATGCAGCACCACCAGATCGCCCGGCCCGGCACCCCAGCGGGCCCGCAGTTCCGGATCGCGCCAGCGGCTGTGAAAGCGTTCGGTGTCCACGCCGCGTGGCAGGCGGTGTACGTGCCGGTAGCCATCGGCCTGCAGATCCTGCTGCAGCTGCTGGGTCGGCACGATGGTGCCATCGCAGCGATTGTGGAAGCGCCGCAGCCAGGCCTGCGCGGTGCCGCGCAACCAGCCGTGGCCGTAGTGCACGACGTAGTGATCGAAGCGCGTGTGATAGCCGCTGGCCACGGCGATGTTCAGCGCGCGCGCGGCACTGACGGCACTCCAGCCAAGCGGGCCCTCGGTGGCCACATAGACGGCGTCCGGCCGCTGCGCTGCCCAGTGCCGCTGGATCCGCCAGCGCGCTGGCAAGCCCAGGCGCAGGCCCGGATAGCGCGGCAAGGGCAGGCTGGGCAGCACCAGATCGCTCCAGGGCCCGTGCCCTTCTCCAGTCGGATCATCCCGCCGCGGCCGCAGCACCTCGACCGTGTGGCCCAGTTCCACCGCGCCGGCGGCCAGACCACGCACGGTCAAGGCCACACCATTGATCTCGGGAGGAAAGGTCTCGGTAACGATCGCCAGGCGCATGGGGACTCCGCTCATTCGGCGCCAGACTAGGCAGCGCTGATGACGGGACGGTGTGCCGGATGTGACAGAGCGGGGACAGCTGGGCTGCGTTGGGGTTCAGGGCTCAGGGCTCAGGGCTCAGGGCTCAGGGCTCAGGGCTCAGGGCTCAGGGCGGAGCAAGGGCTGCTGAGCCGAAGTCATTTGGCGGTATTGGTCATCGGGAGCACACCGAAGGACCAACGAGCGAGCTTCTCACTAGGCCCTGAGCCCTGGGCCCTGGGCCCTCAACCCTCAGCCCTGACCCACCGATTCCTTGCGCTTGCTCGTGACCTTCAGCGCAATCCCCAGTGGCTTGAGGAAGTCGCGCTCCTGCAACAGATCGGCGCGGGTCAGCGGGCGGGCGGCGAGCCAGCCGGCATCGAGTCGAAGGGTCAGACCCTTGCGCGAGGCACGCAGCTGGAAGGCATCGGCGGCGTCGGCCGCGCGAGTGCGATTGAGCAGAATGGCCAGTCGCAGCAGGATCAGCAGACGGGCGAAATGCTGTCGGTCCTGTTCGTCCAGCTGGGCCAGTGGTGACTGACCCAGTGAACGCCGGTGCAGGCCGACCAACAGCGCGATGCGCTCCTGCTCCTGCCGTGAGAAACCGGGCAGATCCGTGTGCCGGACGATGTAGGCACCGTGCTGATGATGCTGGCTATGGGCAATGGCCAGGCCCACCTCGTGCAGCCGAGTGGCGAAGGACAGGGTCTCGCGATCGGCCTCGGTCAGCGCCCAGGGTTCGGCGATCTGCTCGAACAACCGGGTCAGTGTTTTCCAGACCCGCTTTTCTTGCGCCTTGTCGATGCCATAGCGCTTGGCCAGCTTCTTGACGCTGCCCTCGCGCGGGTCCTTGTGCCGGCTGCGGCCGATCAGGTCATACAGGATGCCTTCCCGCATCGCGTACTCGCTGACCTTGAGCACGTCCAGATTGAGCTGTGTGAACACCGCCGCCAGCACACACAGGCCGCCGAGGAACACGGCGCGCCGGTCCTCGTTCAAACCCGGCAGCTGCATCTGATCCAGCTGACCCACCGACAGCGCGTGGCGGATCAGTGCCTGCAGATCCTGCAGCCGGATCACACCGGCCGGGCCGCCGCGTTCCTCCAGCACCCCGGCAATGGCCTTCATCGTGCCGGAGGCACCATAGGCCCGCCGCCAGCCCAGCTTGCGGAAGGTCTGTGCCGACGGCGCCAGCTCCAGCTCCAGCGCGGCACGAGCGGTTTCCCAGCGCTTGGGTCCGACCTTGCCGTCGGCAAAGAAGCGCCGCGTGCTGGCCACGCAGCCCATCTGCGTGCTCTCGCGTTCCAGGGCATCGAAGCCCTCGCCGATGATCAGTTCGGTGGAACCGCCGCCGATGTCCACCACCAGACGGCGACCCTCCTGCTCGGCCTGGGCGTGCGCCACACCCAGATAGATCATGCGCGCTTCTTCGCGGCCGGAAACCACTTCGATGGGACTGCCCAGCGCGGTTTCGGCCGGCAGCAGGAAGGACTGCGGGTTGTGCAGCTGGCGCACCGTATTGGTCGCCACCGCCCGCACCCAGGCCGGATCCAGACTGCGCAGCCGTTCGCCGAACTTGGCCAGGCAACGCAGGCTGCGTTCACGCACCGCGGGCGTCAGGCGGCCATCGGTGGTCAGGCCGCCGGCCATCCGGACCATCTCGCGCAGCCGGTCGAGTACGGCGATCTGACCCTGGTCGACGCGGGCGATCAGCATGTGGAAGCTGTTCGATCCCAGGTCCACGGCGGCAATCGTGCGGCCCTCCAGATCCCGGGGTGGCAGGCTCGGCCGAATGGCCTTGGCTTCGAGCAAGCGATTCGGCATCAGAGCTGCCTCAGCAGGGTGGCCTGGGCGCTGTGCGGGGCGCTCTCACCGGGCGACTGGCGCGAGTAGCTGCCATCGGCATTGAGCACCCACGCCTGGGTGTTGTCGATGAAGTAGTTCTCCAGTTCCTCGCGGAAGACCCGCGAACGCAGCTCCGTATCGAGGATCGGGAAGGCCACTTCCACTCGGCGCAGCAGATTGCGATCCATCCAGTCGGCGCTGGAGCAGTACAGCTCTTCGTCGCCGCCGTTGGCGAAGTAATAGACCCGGCTGTGCTCAAGAAAGCGGCCAACGATCGAGCGCACGCGGATGTTTTCGGACACACCGGCCACGCCGGGGCGCAGCGCGCAGATGCCGCGCACGCACAGATCAATCTGCACCCCGGCGATCGAGGCTTCGTACAACGCCTGAATCACCGTGGGTTCGGACAGCGAGTTCATCTTCGCCATGATCCGCGCCGGCCGTCCGGCGGCCGCGTGCTCGATCTCGCGGCCGATCTTCTCCAGCATGCCGCGATGCAGGGTGAAGGGCGACTGCAGCAGATACTTCAGCTTGATCACCGGCCCCAGCCCGCTCATCTGCGAAAACAGCTTGTTGACGTCCTCGCACAGGTCGCGGTCGGAGGTCAGCAGGCCGATGTCGGTGTAGGCCGTCGAGGTACCGGGGTGGTAGTTGCCGGTCGACAGATGCGCATAACGGCGCAGCTTCTCGCCTTCGCGGCGCACCACCAGCAGCATCTTGCAGTGGGTCTTGTAGCCGACCACGCCATAGACCACCTGCACGCCAGCTTCCTGCAGCCGGTTGGCCAGCGCGATGTTGGCTTCTTCGTCGAAGCGGGCGCGCACCTCGACCACCACGGTGACGTCCTTGCCAGCGCGGGCGGCATCGATCAGATAGTTCACCAGCACCGACTGCTTGCCGGTGCGGTAGAGGGTCTGCTTGATCGCCAGCACCTGCGGGTCGTTGGCGGCCTGGCGCACGAACTCGGCCACGGTGGCAAAACTGTCGAAGGGGTGATGCAGCAGCAGATCCTGCCGACCCAGGTGTTCGAACATCGATCCACTGGACGGACTGGCGGCCGGATGCAGACGGGCGGTGAAGGGCGGGAACTTCAGTTCCGGCCGGTCGACCATCTCGTGGATGGCCATGACCCGATTCAGATTGACCGGTCCGTGGCAGCGATAGACCTCGGCTTCGGTCAGCTCGAAATGCCGGGTCAGGAAGCGCACCATCGTTCGCGGGCAAGTGGCCGATACCTCCAGCCGCACCGCGTCGGCAAAGCCGCGCTCGTGCAATTCGTCGCGCAGGGCCGTGGCCAGGTTCTCCACATCCTCCTCGTCGACCAGCAACTCGCTGTTGCGGGTGACCCGGAACGGGTACGCGCCCTTGACCTGCATGCCCGGGAACAGCAGGTCCACATGGGCCTGCAGAATGCCGGACAGAAAGGCGAAATCGTTGTGGCCGCCGGAGACTTCCTTCGGTAGCTGGATCACTCGCGGCAGCGAGCGCGGCGCGCGCACCAGCGCGATGCCGGCCTCACGGCCAAAGGCATCACGCCCCTTCAAGCGCACGGCCAGGTTCAGGCTCTTGTTGAGGATGCGCGGGAAGGGGTGGGCCGGGTCCAGTCCCAGCGGGCTGAGCACCGGCAGCAACTGAGCCTGCACATAGTCGGCAATCCAGCGCCGGGTCCGCGCATTCCAGTCGTCGCGAGTGAGGAAGCGGATGCCTTCCTGCCGTAGCGCCGGAATCAGCTCGTCATTCCAGCAGCGGTATTGATCGTCGACCAGTTGCAGCACATTGCGGCGAATCTGCTGCAGCGCCTCGGCCGGACTGAGTCCATCCGGCCAGGGCTTGGAGCCCGGAAAACTGAGCTGGTAGCGAATCGTCGCCACCCGAACCTCGAAGAATTCGTCCAGATTGGTGCAGGAGATGCAGAGGAAGCGCAGCCGCTCGAGCAGCGGCGTGTCCTGGTCGCGCGCCTGCTCCAGCACCCGCCGATTGAACTCGATCTGGCTCAGTTCACGATTGAGGTACAGCGACGGGTCACGCAGGTCCATGCAGGCCAATCCGGGCGGGCATTCGAAGCGCTCCCGAAGGTAGCAGAATCGGGTGACAGTTTCGGGGGCGAGGGCGCAGGGCGGAGACTTCGAAGTCGACCTCAGCCAGCGACGGCCAGACAGATCCGGTCCTTGCCGCCCTGCTTGGCGCGGTACATCTGGGCGTCGGCCAGGGCGATGGCGGCGTCGGCATTGGCGGGGGGCTGGTTGAGCACGACCACGCCGATGCTGAAGCCGATTGGCCAGCCACGTTCGGTGGCCAGCTGGCGCAACTCGCGTTGCAGGCGCTCGGCGCGTCGGCCGGCGGTGGCCTCGTCGCAGACCGGCGCCAGTACGACGAACTCGTCGCCGCCGATGCGTCCGGCGTGATCTGATTCACGCAGACACTGCAGCAGCCGTTGGCCGATGGCCTGCAGCACCTCGTCGCCGACGCTGTGGCCCAGGCGATCATTGATGCCCTTGAAGCCATCGACATCGAAATAGACGATGCTGCAGGGATGACCGTGATCAGGCATGGCCGCCAGCGCACGCTGGCACAGCTGACGCAGGCGCCGGGCGTTGTACAGCCCGGTCAGGCCATCGCGCTCGGCCAATCGCCGCAATTCGGTCAGGGCCAATCGCAGGCGCGCCAGCAGCAACGCGGTGATGACGAAGAAACCCAGCCGCACGGCGGCGTTCCAGTAGGGCATCGAGGGTTGGCTGTAGGGTCGGCCGGTGCGGCTGTCGATGCTGAACCAGACGAAGGCGGCCAGCAGGCTGATGGCCAGACCCCAGCGGCGACCGCGATACCAGGCCAGCAAGCCGACCGGGGCCAGATAGAAGATCGAGAAGGACATCTCGGCGCCGCTGCGCAGATCCAGCCAGCCCACCAGGGCCACCAGCCACAGCGACAGCAGCAGATGCCAGAAGCGGCCCAGCGGCTGCAGGAAACGGTCGACGCGGTGGAGCATGTCAGGGCACTGAATGCGAGGGGCCGTCATCCTGCCAGAGGCGACCGTAAGGGCAGCGTCAAGCATCGTGACGAGCTCGTCCGACTGCGTTGCCGATCACAGGACGCGCACAGGCTAACTTTTCGCCACGGCGCTGCGTCCAAGCCGGCATGAATCTGTTCGCGCGTCTGTTGCCCAGCGCTGCCGCCACCGCGGCGGCGCGATTCGAGCGTTTGATCAGCCAGCGCAGCGGCCGTTGGTATCAGGCCTGCCTGCGCATTACCGGTGACGCCAACTGGGCCGAGGATGCGGTGCAGGATGCGTTGCTCAAGGCCTGGCACGGCCGCGAGCGCTTTCGCGGCGAGTCCGAGCTCGACACCTGGGTCCATCGCATCGCCATCAACGCAGCGCTGGATCGGATGCGGCGCGAACGGCTGCGCAGCCCGCTGGCGCTGGCGGCCGAATCGGTCGAGGGCGAACTGGCCGGGGCCGGGCTGGCCCCTGCATTGGCCAGCGACCTGAATCTGGCGCTGGCGCAGCTGACCGATCTGGAGCGCGTCTGCTTCGTGCTCAAGCACCTGGAGCAATGGCGCCTGGAAGAGATCGCCGAACAACTCGACAGCAGCCTGGGCAGCGTGAAGCAGGCGCTGTTTCGGGCCCTGCGCAAACTGCGCGACGCCCTGCAAGCCTGGCGGAGTCCCACATGATCAACGACGAACAATTGCTGGCGCTGTTGCTGGACGACAGCCTGCCGGCCGACCAACGACGGCAACTGGAGCAGGCCATCGCTGCCGACCCCGAATTGCGGCGACGGCTGACCGCCTGGCAGGCGCCGTTGCGGACCTGGCCTGCCGATGATTCATTCGAGCCCGCCCCAGCCGCCGCCCAGGCCCGCTGGCGCCGTGCCCTGGCGCGCGAGCAGCGTCTGACGGCCAGCAGTGATCGGCGCTGGCCGCAAGGCTGGCTGGTGGCTGGGCTTGCCACCATCGTGCTGGCGACCTTCGCGCTCAGCCTGGAGCGTTGGCGTCTGCCGCCGACCGGCGCCGCGCAGCAGCCGCCGCCGGTGGCACAGGACAGCGCCGAGACCGGTGCCCTGCAGCGAGGCGTGGCGCTGTATCTGGCCGACACGCGCGCACGGCTGGCGCAGTGGCCCGGCTCGGCCGATCAGCAGCACGACCTGCTGGCGCAGAGCCTGGCGCAGAACCGCATGCACGCCGCGGCCGCCGCAGCGCAGGGCGACCAGGAGCTGGCCCGGGTGCTGCGCGCCTTCGAGCTGACCCTGGAATCGCTGCAGGCCGCACGCGACAACGACCCGGCCGCGGCAGCCACACGGCAGCGTCTGAGCTTCGAACTGGGTGCCATGCAAACCAAATTGAGCCCGGCCGCGTCCAAGCAGACACACACCCTGTAGGAGTCCACCGATGATGTCCCGACGAAGCTTGACCTTGATCGCCGCCGGCCTGCTGGCAGCTGCCTCGCTGCAGGCCCGCGAGCCGGTCAGCGAACGCGACCAACTGGCGCTGGTGGCGCTGGAAGGGCTGATGGCGGCCCCGGCCGAGCGCGCACTGCCGCTGCTGCAACGAACCCTGGCCGGCTCGGCCAGCACCGAAGTCAAGCAGCGCGCGTTGTTCGTGCTGAGTCAGGTCGAGGATCCGGCCGCCCGCACACTGCTGCTGCAGACCGCCCGCAGCGGCGACGCCGAGCTACGCGTCGAAGCCATCCGGTCGATCGGCATCGGTGGCGACGAGGCATCGGTGGGTGAGCTGCAGAGCATCTATCGCGACGGCGATGCCGAGATCCGCAGCGCCGTGCTGCAGGCCTGGCTGATTGCCGATCGGCCCGACGAGGTCTACCAGGTGGCGCAGGATGCCAGCGACCCCGGCGCCGACGAGGCCATCTCGATGCTCGGCGCGATGGGGGCACAGGCGCAGTTGCGGCAATTGGCCAGCAGCGGGCGCGGCAGCACCAGCCTGGTCAACGCGCTGGCCGTAGCCGACGACCTGGACGGTTTGCTGGCGATGGCGCGTGGCAATGGTCAGTCGGATTTGCGGCTGGAAGCGATTCGGGCCATCGGCATCGTCGATGGTGAGGCAGCCGAGCAGGCACTGCAGCAGCTCTATCAAGAGGCCAGTGACGACGCGCTGCGCGAAGCGGCGCTGCAGGGATTGTTGGTCGCCGATGCCGAGGCGGCTGTGCTGGCGCTGTATCGGCAGAGCAATGATCCGGCACACAAGCGTGAGTTGCTGCGGACCCTGACGATCATGGGCGGCGATGAGGCCCTGGAAGCCATTGATGCGGCGCTGCGGGGAGAACTGTGATGAAGGTGATACTGACCTGGGCTGCCCTGGTTTTCGGTCCCGCCGCCGGCCTGGCGGGTTTGCCCACGGAAGATGGCTGGTACCGCTGGACCGTCGATCGTTTGCCTGAAGCGGCCACCGGCTGCTGCTACGCCAACGACCACATCACGGACTGTCAGCTGGATCGACGCAGGCGCGGCATCAGCTACATCCACGATCAAGACGCGGACCATGGTCAACGGGTCTTGCTGCACGCGCATCTGCAGCAGGGCCGGCTGACCGAATTGCTGGCGGTGGGCGATCAGTGCCCGGTCGCGGCCGGCAGTCTGCCCGTCCGCGACCTGGGCCAACTGGCTGCCGACGACAGCGCCGACTGGCTGGCTTCCCAGCTGCAGTCCGGTGCGCGGATCAACGGTGATATTCATGCGGCACTGGCCAGCCATGCCGGCGCGCGGGCTGGCACGATTCTCACTCAGGCGCTGGCGCCCGAGCAGCCGCTGAAGGACCGCAAGAGCGCCTTGTTCTGGTTGGGCCAGTCGCGGCCTCAGGCCAGCCAGCGCCAGCTGTTGGCCGCGCTGCACGACGACAGCGCGAAGTTTCGCGAGCATGCCAGCTTCGTGATCTCGCAAACCGAGCTGCCGGTGGCCTTCGATGCGCTGGTCGAGCAGGGGCGCAGCGATCCTGCCGCCAAGGTGCGCTCGCAGGCCTGGTTCTGGCTGGCTCAACAGGGCGATGCGCGCGCCGAAGCGGCGTTGCAAGCCGCACTGCGGAATGAGAGCTCGCAGCAGGTGCGTGAGCAGATGGTCTTTGCGCTGTCGCAGCTGCCCGATGCCCGCGGTGTGCGTGCGCTGGTGCAGTTGCTGGAGCAACCCACCGTGGATGCGAAGTTGCGCAAGCAGGCCCTGTTCTGGCTGGCGCAAAGCGACGATGACGACGCCTGGCGATATCTCGATACGGTGCTGAAATAGTCGTCTGCCCTGGCTGGCGCGCATTCAACAATGCAATCAATGTCTGCGTTGCTGGCTGCGTACTGTTCGCCGTGGAAACCGCTCGGCATGCTGCCGGGCGATGACAACGGCAGCGCTTGAATCGAACGCAATGCGCGTGCCCCGGGCTCGGGGCGCTGCGGGGCATGCGCGGCGTTGGCTGGTGCTGTCCTGCGCCGCGATCGTTGCCGGCGCGTTGACGCCGCTGACGGCACAGACGCCGCTGACCACCGATCCCATTGCCGCGCCCCTGGATCAAGCCCGTGCCCTGTTGGGCTCATCCGACCCGGTGGCGGCGCAGCGCCTGGGCGAGCAGCGGCTGACTCGCGCCCGAGCCAGCGGCAACGCCACCGAGCTGATGGATGCGCTGGAATATCTGGCCTGGGTGCGCATCGGCCGGGTCGAAGTGGCGGCCACCCACGCGCTGTTGGACGAGATGCGCGAACTGGCGCGGATCGAATCGCAGCCGTTGTGGCTGGCTCGGGTGCTGCACGCCGAGGGTGTGCTCGCTCGCCGGCAGGGTGACACCGCCGGTGCCATCGAGCACCTCGAGGAAGCACTGGCGCTGCGGCGCGAATATGCCGATCAGGCCGGCGAGATCCAGACGCTCAACGCCCTGTCGATCCTGCGCCGACGTGCCGGTCAGCTCTATCTGGCGCTGGATGGACACAAGCGGGCACTGGAACTGGCGCGGGTACTGGACAACCGCGTCGAGATTGCCGAGTCGCTGAGCAAGATCGGCCGCATCTACGTCGAAATGGACGATCTGGAGCCGGCGCTGCGCTACTACCAGCAGGCGCTCGAGGTCATCCCGCCCGAAGCGCTGGTCGATCGCGCCGAGATGCTGGCCGACATCGCCGGGGTACAGATCGCGGCCGCTCAATTGTCGCCAGCGCGCCAGTCGGTGGATGAGGCCATCCGGCTGGCTCGCCTGGGCAGCAATCCGCAAACCCTGGCCACCGTCTACAGCCGCCAGGCCCGGCTGTTGGCGGCGGAGCAGCAGCCCGTCGCGGCCTTGCAGGCGATCGAGCAATCGATCGAGCTGGGCCGTGACTTCGACGGCGTTCGTTCGGTCCTGGTGCGGCGCCTCATTCGTGCCGGCCTGCTGCACGACAACGGTCGCGATGCCGAGGCGGCCAGCGAACTGGCGGAACTGCTGCTGGAAGCCCGGCGTACCGAGGATCTGTTGTCGGAGCGGCAGATCCTGGAACTGCAGGGACCCGTGCTGCTGGCGGTCGGCGAGCCGGCTGCCGCCTACGCGGCCAGTCAGGCCTTCAATGCCATCGATCGCCAACTCAACAGCAGCATCACGGCACGGCGCGTGGCGGACATGCAGCTGACCCTGGATCGGCGCGAGATCGAATCGCAGGTAGCGCTGATGGCGCGCGAACGGGACTTGCAGTCGCTCAGCCTGGAACGCCAGCGGCTCACGCTGTGGTTGCTGTTGGCCGCCGCCGGTGGGCTTTTGCTGACGGCGTTGGCGCTGGCCTGGCGCTATCGCGCCGAGCGCGGCATGAATGCCGAGTTGCAGCGCCGCGGCGAGGCGCTACGCCGTGCTGCGGTGACCGACCCGCTGACCGGCCTGGGCAACCGCCACGCACTGAGCGCTTTGCAGCAAGGTCTGCCGGAGACGGCCGGCCACGGCTGCCTGCTGATCGATGTGGATCATTTCAAGCAGATCAACGACAGCCATGGTCATCCGGTGGGTGACCGCGTCCTGCAGGTGATCGCCAGGCGCATCGAGCGACGCACGCCCCGGCCGCTGCAGGCGCTGCGTTGGGGCGGTGAGGAGTTTCTGCTGGCCGGTGGGGTCGGTGCGCCGACCACCCTGGCCGAACTGGCCGAAGCGCTGCGCTCGGAAATTGCCGCCAAGCCCATCGACACGCCTGCGGGTGCCTTGTCGGTCACGGTCAGCATTGGCCATGCCTGGTCGGCCGCCGGTAGCGGCGAGCCGTGGGCGTCGTTGCTGCGCCGTGCCGACGCCGCGCTCTACCAGGCCAAGGACGCCGGGCGCAATGCGGTTCGAGCTGCGCGAGTGGCCGGCGCCGGCGCAACGGTGGTCAATCTGGACCGCCCGCTGCGACCGGCACCTTAGGTCGTCACAGCCTTCCCACGCAGCTCATTCGAAGCCGTCGTCAAACAGTGGGTCGGCGCCGGCGCTGAAGCTGGCCCCGACATAACGGTCTTCGCTCATTTGCAGGGTGCAGCTGGCCGTGCCACTGCAGTCACCGCTCCAGCCGGTGAACTGGCTGCCGCCACTCGATTGTGGGGTCAGCGTCAGCGTGGCACCGATCGGGATGTATCGATACAGGCAGCTTGGCTCGGTGCAAGCCGCGTAGGGATTGCTGATGTCCATCTGAAAGCCGGGCCCACCGCTGACCAGCAGGTCCAGGCCGACGGTGCGCGCCTCCACCGCGCCTCGGTCGCACTCGGCCGACCCGGCGCCATTGCCCTCGACGGGCCGGAAGCGGCGTAGTTGATCGATGCTCAAGGCGCCATCGCGGATCGTCTGACAGTTGGGGCGGGCGCTGTCGATTTCCTGGTTGACGCGCCGCAGCGCGTGGAAGCGTTGCCCGCTGAGGGTATCGATCTGCAGCGGCGTCAGCGCCGGAGAGACATTGAGCGAATCATTCTGCGTCTGGCCGACAATCTGGCATTGATTGTCAAACAGGGTCGCCGAGATCGAGTTGTAGCCCTGACTGTCAATGGTGCCGACGCAATTGCCGCCGACCGGGACTGCGATTGGACTGCCCACCGCCTGGGCGCTGTTGTAGGCAATGATGCTGTTGCCGATGTCCGGTGCCGCTTCTGCCACATAGATGCCGCCGCCCTGGCCGAAGCTGCTGTCCCCGGGTCCGGCCTCGTTGTAGACCAGCGTGACGAATTCCAGTTCGGCCTGACCCTGGATGTGGGCGATCGCCCCTCCGCGCTGACCGGCCTGATTGCCGCTGAGCGTGCTGTTGCGCAGCTTCAGCTGGGTCTGGGTAGAGATGAACACGGCACCACCCTGGCCGGCCTGATTGCCCGTGGCCCGATTGTTGGTCAGCGCCGTGCGCAGCACGTCGACCTGGGCGCGGAACAAATACAGGGCACCACCGATGCCGCCGTTGCCAGTGCCGTCCTGGGCCCGGTTGTCGTCGAAGACACTGTCTTCGATCAGCGCATCGGGAACGCCGTCGAAGACGCCGAACAGCGCGATGGCGCCGCCAGTGGCCGCCTGATTGTCGAAGAACTCGACACCGGTCACGCGCAGACCCTCGGTCCCGCGCAGCGCCCCGCCCTGGCCCGTGGTGCGTCCGCCACTGAGCGTGCATTCGCGCAGCCACAGCGCGCCCCGGCTTTGGCTGATGATGGCGCCGTCGACGCTGAGCAGCAGCGGATTGCCACGGAGCTCCAGGCCATGAAATACGGTCTGAGTTGGCGAGTCGGTGGCGATCCGGAACAGACTGGCGTCGTCGCCATCGTTGCGCGTGATCCACGGCCGGGCGCCGGAAGCGGGATCGGCCGCGCCGTTGAGCAGCACCGGATCGGTGATCTGCAAGGCGCCGGTGACACCACCCAGGAAATAGCCGCCGGCCTGGTAGGGGATGTTGATGCGCTGGTAGCCCGGCAGGGCATTGGACTCCTCGATGGCCGCACGAATGCTGCAGGCGCCGTTGCCGTCGGCGCACTGTCCGTCGCCGGGATTGCTGTCGGGACTGAAGGAGAAGCGTGTGTTGACGGTCAGATCGGCCGTTTGCAGCGTGACCTGATCACTGTTGTTGTCTGGCCAGGGGTCGGGCAGGCCGGCCGCCGAATCGGCACTGATCAGCAGGTTGAGCGGGTAGCTGCCGGCGGCCGGGATGACGAAATCGAAGCGACAACTGACCGACTCTCCTGGGTCCATCTGGACGATGGCAATGCTGGCAAAGTCACTGCCCAGGATGTAGCCATCGGTACAGTGACCGGTGCCGGCATTGACCATGTTGGCGAACAGCGCCGGGGGTCCGAACAGGCCGACGTTGACGTTGCGAGCCAGACCCGCTCCCTCGTTGGCGAAGCTCAGGGTCAGTGTGGCCGGGCCGACCGTGGGGAAGGGATTGGTGTCGATGCGACCGGCCAGATCCGGCGGTGCCTCGGCCGTCAGGGTGATCTCGGCCCGATTGTTGGCCGGATTGCTGCATTGATCACAGGCCAGTTGCAGCAGCAGCGGCGTGGCGCCCAGCCGCAACAGGCGCAGATCGATGGTGCAACTGATTTGGGCTGTGCCGGACAGATTGCCCAGACCCGTCCAGCGAAAGGCCGCGCCGCCGTCATGTACCTCAATCAGCGTGCCGGGACAGTTGTGCCCTTGCAGCGCAATCACCTGAGCGAATCCCGGTGTCCGCACTTCGGCGCTGAGGTTGCTGGTCGGAACCGTCTGCGCCGTCGGTCGGATGGTCACATCCACCGAGGTGACGAAACCCAGCGACGTGGGATTGCTGGGGCCGCTGAGCGTCACCGTCAGGGGAGTGGCCGATGCTGGCCGCGTCATGGACAAGGCGAGCAGCAACAGCAGGAAGGACAGGCTTCGGCGCATGACAGGCGTCCACGTCGGCAAGTTGTTGCCGACCCTACGCACAGCCCGTGCCAGACCTGAATCCCCGCAAGAACTTCTTTTAGATCATATGGATACTTGAAATCGCAGAAATGGATCATCAGCGCCGCTCCCGCAGCTGAGAGTCGATTCTCGGCCGCGGGAGAAATGCGGCAGCGGCGCTGTCATCATCCGCGCTGTGCTGGCCGCAGTTCAGTCGGGCCCGCTTCAGTCCTTTCCCGGGCGCGGCTGCGCATCGATGAAGGTGGCCACATCCCAAGCCTCCTGCGGAGTCAGCAGCCCGCCACTGGTGTAGGGCATGTTGGCGCCGATGAAGGCCGCCAGCGTCTCGACCTTGCCCAGTCCGGCCGCGGCGTTGTACGAGTCCGGTCCCCACACGGCCGGACGGAAATAGCCGCCCAGATAGCGGCCCTGGCCGTCGACGTCGTGGCAATAGGCGCACTTCTGCGCGAACACCGCCGCGCCGCGATCGGCTGATGGCGGCTGCGGTGGCTCGGGCAGCGGCGGAAAGCCCGAGGTGGGCGTCTTCTTGCCGTAGCGCCTGGCGTACTGCACATCCAGCCAGCGCATGTAGGCGATCAAGGTGCTCATTACCGTGTTGTTGTCGCAATCGGTGCCCGGCGTGCACAGCGCGCGGCCGTTCATGCTGCGCTCGAAGCAGCCGTTGATGCGGTTCTGCAGACCCTCCAGGCCACCCATGCGCTGATAGGACCCGGCCCACCAGCCGGCTTCGGGGTCACCGCCGCCGTGCAGATGACAGCTCTGGCAGTGCAGCCGGTTGCCGACGAAAGGCGTCTCGCCCGGCTGGTTGACCAGTTCATAGGTTTGGATGGCGTAGTCATAACCGCGGTAGACGGCCCATTCGATGGGCGCCTCGGGCCACGGTTCATGCGGCGTCGGCAACAGCTGATCGTTGCAGGACTCCGACGCCTCCACATCCTCGCACTCCGCCTGCGCCGGTCGTGGCTGCGCGTTGTTCAGGGTGAAACTGAAGTCCGCACTGACAAACTGCGCCGGATTGAGGGTGCGTGACATGGCGTGACAGCCCATGCAGGTGGAGGCCTCCTGCGCGAAGCTTTCCATCGTGGTATTCGCCAGTACGGTGGGCGCCACGACGAACTCGGTGCCGCGGGTGGGGCTGTGGCCGGGCACGGGCCACTGGGTATTGACCAGTTCGTACTGCGCCAGGGCCAGATTGGCCGCACTGATCGCCTTGCGCAGGTCGGCATTCAGGGCGGCCACGTTGTCGGTGGGCTGATCGGTCTGCGAACAGATTGGATTCTGGTTCGGGATGGGCACCACGCGGGTGATCTGAGAGGGCACCTGTGCCGGCGTCTGCCGGTTGGGCGGACAGCGCTCGGGCGGACAGGCCGGGTCATTCAAGGGCATCACATCGGCATGGGTGGAGACGATGTTGTCGACCTGCTCGAAGGTCGACCAGATCCACTGCGGGGCCGACGGCGTCTTGCTCATCACATGCAGCCCGGCCAGCCCCATCCGCTGCACCCGGCAGCCAGTGGGCTGATCGACGTCCTCGTCATCACAGACACAGGCCAGCGTGCTGAGGAAGTTCGGCGCCTGGCTTTCGTCGATTTCCCGCCAGGCCGCCTTGATCAGCTGACTGCCGTCAGGGAAGTCCACCGCGCTGGCCTTGGCCTGCACCGCGCCGTCGTACAGGCGCTCGCTGACGATGTAGTCGAACAGCGTGCGATTGAGGCGAATCTCATAGCGCACCAGCCTGCCTTGTTGATCCTTCAGCGTGGCCGGCAGATCGCCCTGAGCCGGCAGCGCCTGCAGCTGACCGTCGACGACATCGCTGACCTTGCTGGTGCGCAGCAGCAGCTTGTTGACGCCGCCGCAGATGCCGGGCATGTCCTGCGCCGCGTTCCACGCTGGCGGCTCGCGGCCCTCGGGCAGATAGACCTCGTAGGCCTCCTTCCAGCTCTCCCACACTCGTGGCCCGGGTGCCGAAAAGGGTGCGTCGGCCGCCGGCACCCCGCGTTGCTCGGGATCGACCGGCCAGTTCAGCGCGATGAAGGTCTGCCAGGAAAACAGGTTGCTGGCGCGCTGCACCGTGCTGGCGTTGGGCTGCTTCAGCGCCCCCTGCACGTCGGCCGGCATCTCGCAGGACAGCGTTGGCGGTTTCAGCGGCGCACAGCTGGGCGCGGTGATCGGAATCGGATTGCCGTCGGCGCAGGCGGGCGCGGCCTGCACCGATGGGGTCAGCAACAAGGCACTCAGACACAGGGCCAGGCGGGCGTTCATCGTCTTGCTCCTCCACGGTCGGCAGCTGTCGCTGTCCTTTCACTGGTCCTGGCGGGCCGCTTCTCCCACGTTGCCCACGCCTGGGCGCCATGACAGCGCTGGACTGCGGACTGTGCCGCGGCTCGCGCAGCGGCTGCCGACTAGGCTGCGAGGCAACGATGGACGGAGCAGGACGATGACCTGCCGATGGAGCGGTTTTCCCGCCGCAGTACCCTTCATGGTCGGCTTGTTCCATGCTGGACTCGCCTCCGGTGCCAGTCCGACCAGTGCCGCCGGCTCGCCCGGCTGCGGCCTGCCCGCGGCAGCCTTCTGCGAGACCTTTGAGTCGGGTCCGGCACCCGTCGCGTGGCGCGGACGCGGCGGCGAACTGGATCGGCGCCGCTTTTCGGCGTCGCGATACACCCAGCCATTGGCCACCACCGGTGATGTTCCCTTCTGGGTACGTGATGCCGAACTGGGTCTGATGGCCGGTGAGCCAGCCGAATGCCGCGCGGGTCTGCCGACCTTCCTGCCGGTCACCGACGACACGCTGATCTGCGAGCCCAACGCCCACATCCAGACTCGGCATCTGGTGACCGCCACCGCCAGTCAGAACTATGGGGTCAATAGTTACCGGATCCGGCAGCCCTTCGATTTCGCCGGTCGCACCGGCCGGCTGGTCTTCGATCTGGACCTGCACAGCGAACTGCTGCTCGGCTACAGCAGTGTGGTGATCAGCGACGATCCGGCACCGACCGCCAACTGGGATCTCAATGGCCGCGGCCCCAATCCGCGCAATGGTCTGCTGATCGTGTTCGTCGGCTTTCAGCGGCCGCAGAGTCTGGCCAGCGTGTCGGTGCACGAGATCCAGGACTACGCCACGATCGCCGTGCATGAGGACCTGTTCAACCCACCCGTTGACGCTGCGCGCGGGCGTTTGAATCACATCCAGATCAGTCTCTCCACCCACATGATCCAGATCGAGGCTTCCGCGCCATCGACCGACGGCATCCAGTTTCCGCCTCCCAGCGCCAGCGCGGCGGTCACGCTGAGCGCGCCGCTGCCCTTCGATCGAGGCTATGTGGCGCTGCTGTCGCACAATCACGCCACCTGGAAATACACCCAGGATAACTACGGCACGCCGCACCCCCTGCGCTCCTGGAATGCCTATTGGGACAACATCGGCTTCGATGGTCCGGTCATTGCCGGCACCCGTGAATACGAGGTGCCCGATTCCAACATCGCCTACGAGCGTGAAGAGAGTTATCTCGACGCCAATGGCCAGACGGTCACGCTGGTCCAGCCCGGGCGAACCGTGGGCTATCTGATCCCCAATGACCCCACTGAACTCAGCGATCCACTGATTTTCACCGGCGTCTCGCTGGAGGGCGTGGCGCGCGCCCGGCTGGTGCTGACCGGCTACTACCAGAACTGGAATCAGGGTGGCCTGATTGGTCCGGATGCCCGGCTGATCTACCAGATCAACGGTTTTGCGCCGCATGAGCGGCCCTTCACCGACGGCGAGCGGGCCATGATCGCCAATGAGGCCGGGCAGGGTGGTGGCGTCAATCACGCCATCGACTTGCCGCTGGCGGAACTGCAGGAGGGCAACAACGTCTTCCGCTTCTCGACTCGAGCGCTGGCTTCGGGCTATTCAAATGCCGTGCTGAATCTGGATCTATTGCTGGATGTGGACCTGGGGCAGCTGCTGGTCGATTCCTTCGAATAGTCGCTTCGCGCGGCCTCGTCGAGTGATCGGCGGCCGCGGAATGGCTCTGGCACACTGCCGGTCCCGTCGGGCTTCCCGGGCAGGCAAGGAATGCAGCGATGACCATAGAGATCCGCTTTGACGATGGCGCTGCCTATGAGCGTTACATGGGCGTGTGGAGCCGCAGCGTCGGCGCCGAATTCCTGCGTTGGCTGGCACTGCCGGACGGCCTGCGCTGGCTCGACGTGGGCTGCGGCAATGGCGCCTTCACCGAACAGCTGATCGCCGACGCCGCGCCCGCCGCCGTGGCCGGTATCGATCCCTCCGAGCCGCAGCTGGTGCATGCGCGCAGGCTACCGGCATTGCGGGAGGTGGATTTTCGTCAGGCCGATGCGATGGCATTGCCCTTTGAGGCTGATGCGTTCGACGTGGCGGTGATGCCCTTGGTGCTGTTCTTCGTACCCGAGCCGGCCCGCGGGGTGGCCGAAATGACCCGGGTCATTTGCCCCGGCGGCTGCGTGTCGGCCTATGCCTGGGACATGTACGGCAAGGGCTTTCCCTACGAGATCCTGCGCGAGGCGGTGACGGCGATGGGCGTGGAAGTGCCCGCCCCGCCCAGCCCGGAGGCCTCGCGACTGGAGGTGATGACCGCGCTATGGCAGGAGGCCGGTCTGGTCGACGTGCGGACTCGCGTCATCAACGTTGAGCGCAGCTACGCCAGCCTGGACGAGTACTGGCAGATCATCCTCGGCGCCCCCAGCGTCGGCGCCCGACTGGCCGCGCTGTCGGCCGCCGATCAGCAGCGCCTGCGCCAGCACTTGAAGGGTCTGCTGCCCATTGACGCCGAAGGCCGAGTCCACGCCAGCGCGCGAGCGCACGCGGTGCGTGGTCGGGTCCCCGGCAGCGCATGAGCACCAGCGCGCCGCTTGATGCGCAGCGTTTGCTGCAGGACTATCCGGCCCTGAACGCACTGCCGGCTTCAACCCTGCAACCCATGCTGAACTCAGGGCGGTGGCTACAGGTGCCGGCCGGGACGGTGTTGTTTGACGAGCGGCAGCCTTGCGAGGGCTTTCCCCTGGTCCTTTCCGGTCGAGTGCGGGTGGTGAAGTCGGCGGCCAACGGACGCGAGCTGCCCTTGTACCGGGTGACGCCCGGCGAGACCTGCATTCTGTCCACTTCCTGCCTGCTGGCGGGCGAGCCCTACCAGGCGCGTGGCGTGGCCGAATGCGACTGCGAACTGATGCTGCTGCCGGTGGCGTTGTTCGAGCCACTGTTGGCCGAACCGGTCTTCCGTCGCTTCGTCTTTCATCTCTTTGCCGAGCGGCTGACCGAACTCATGACGCTGATCGAGGCGGTGGCCTTCCACCGGCTGGGTGCTCGACTGGCGGGCTGCCTGCTGGGCAAGGGGCCTGTCCTGCAGCTGACTCATCAGCAGCTGGCCGATGAGCTCGGCAGTGTTCGCGAAATGGTCAGTCGGCTGCTCAAGGGTTTCGCCGGCCAGGGCCTGGTGCAGCTGGGCCGGGAGCAGATCCGCATTCTCGATGCCGCTGGATTGCGCCAGATCGCCAATCGCTGAGCGGTGCTGTGTAACCCAGGTTACAGACCTCGGATCTCCGTGTCGGTTGCAATGGACCCACGCAATCACCTGAGGAGATCGAGATGAAACGCAATGTCGGTGGTATCGATCGCATCGCACGAATGGTCGTGGGACTGTTGCTGATTGGCTGGGTGCTGCTGTTGGGCGGACCCATCTGGGCCTGGATCGGCGTAGTCCCGCTGGCGACGGGGCTGGTCGGTTTCTGCCCGGTCTATCCGCTGTTTGGCTTCAGCAGCTGTCCGTTGAGCAAGTCCTGATGCGCCTGGTGTTGGCCGTCGAACAGCGTGCTCTGCGGGCCGCTCTGGTCGACCGCGCAGCGGTCACTGCCGGCCCGACGCGGCTCTTTCCATAACGACTTGATTCAGATCATGGCGAGCGTCGGCTCAGCGCTGCAAAGCTGAGCCAAAGCGCCCCTTCCGGCGCGCGACGGGAGCATGAGGATGAGGGTCCTGAGCGGATGTGTGCTGGCCACCCTGCTGCAGATGGGGACGGCACTGGCCGATGATCTGAGCAACGAACGGCTGCCCAAACAGGGGCTGGAGGCCGGCAAGGCGGTTTATCTGGCCAACTGTGCGGCCTGCCACCAGCCAACAGGCACGGGCCTGGCCGGTGCCTTCCCGCCGTTGGTCAATTCGTCCTACATCGCCGAACGTGGGGCAGCCGGCGTACTGGAGGCGATCCTCAAGGGGGTCAGCGGCAAGCTGGTGGTCAACGGCGTCGAATACAACAATGTGATGCCGGCGATGAGCCACCTCAGCGACGAGGACATCGCCGCGACCGTCAACTTCGTCATGAACAGCTGGGACAACCCGGGCGGCATGCTGGATGCCAAGGCCGTGGTCGCGGCCCGCGGGCAGCTGGCCGTGTCCGCCGATCCGGCCCAGGGCGAACGCCATCCGGGCACGACCGAGGGCGAGATGACCTACCAGGGCGCAGCCTCGACGATCGCCGCCAGCGATGTGGAGATGATCGTCAATCCGGACGCGCCATCGATTTCCAAGGCGGAGTTCGAGCGCGCCACGCAGATCTTTTTCGAACGCTGCGCCGGTTGCCACGGTGTGCTGCGCAAGGGCGCCACCGGCAAGCCGCTGACCACCGACATCACCCGCGCCAAGGGCACGCAGTACTTGGAAGCACTGATCAACTACGGCTCGCCGGCCGGCATGCCCAACTGGGGTTCTTCGGGTGAACTGACGGCGGCCGAGGTCAACATCATGGCCCGCTTCCTGCAGCACGACCCACCCAATCCGCCGGAGTTCGGCCTGCCGCAGATGCGCGAGAGCTGGAAGGTCATGGTCCCGGTCGAGCAGCGACCGACGCGCCAGATGCACAGCCGCAATATCGACAACTTCTTCGCCGTCACCTTGCGTGATTCGGGCGAGGTCGCGCTGATCGATGGCGACACCAAGGAGGTCGTGGCGATCCTCAAGACCGGTTACGCGGTGCACATCTCGCGGGTGTCGCATTCTGGCCGCTATGTCTACACGATCGGCCGCGACGCCAAGATCGATCTGATCGACCTGTGGATGGATCCGCCGGCCATCGTCGCCGAGATCAAGATCGGCCTGGAGGCGCGTTCGGTCGAGACCAGCAAATACCAGGGCTTCGAGGACAAGCTGGCGATTGCCGGCGCCTACTGGCCGCCCCAGTACGTGATCATGGACGGCCCGACCCTGGAGCCGTTGAAGATCGTCTCCACCCGCGGCATGACCGTCGACACCCAGGAGTACCACCCGGAGCCACGCGTGGCGGCGATCGTCGCCAGCCACGAGCACCCGGAGTTCATCGTCAACGTCAAGGAAACCGGCCGCATTCTGCTGGTCAATTACGCCGACCTGGAGAACCTGCAGGTCACCACGCTCAATGCCGCGCGCTTCCTGCATGACGGTGGCTGGGATCGCAGCCACCGTTACTTCCTGACCGCGGCCAATCAGTCCGACAAGATCGCCGTGGTCGATTCGCGCGAACGCAAGATGACGGCGCTGATCGACGCCGACAAGATTCCGCATCCGGGCCGCGGCGCCAACTTCATCCATCCGCAATACGGGCCGGTATGGGCCACCAGTGCGCTGGGCAACGAGAAGATCACCCTGATCGGCACCGATCCCGAAGGACATCCCGAACAAGCCTGGACCGTGGTCGATGTCTGGAAAGGGCAGGGCGGCGGCTCGCTGTTCGTCAAGACGCATCCGACCAGCAAGCACCTGTACGTGGATACGCCGCTGAATCCCGACACGGCGATCTCGCAGACCATTGCGGTATTCGACGTCACCCGGCCGGAGCAGGGCTTCAAGGTGCTGCCGATCGCCGATTGGGCCAAGCTCGGACCAGGCCCCAAGCGGGTCGTGCAACCGGAGTTCAATCAGGCCGGCGACGAAGTCTGGTTCTCGGTCTGGAGTGGCAAGGAAGAACAGAGCGCCATCGTGGTGATCGACGATCGCACCCTGAAACTGAAGAAAGTGATCAAGGGCGAGCGGATCATCACGCCGACCGGCAAGTTCAACATCCACAACACCGTGGCGGACGTTTACTAACCGCATCGGGGTGATCGCCTTGCCGGCGGCGATCACCCCAGCCCCGCCAGCTTCAACAGCGACTGGCACCCTCACCCTGCAACTTGGCAGAATGCCGCTTCACGGCGACCGGGGGTGGGCTGGCCGATGCTCGACAATGCGGTTGGGTTGTGGCCGGAAAAGCCGGTCGACGATGGCGACGCTCGGCATTTCTGCAGCACCTGCGTATTTGGTCGGCTGTGTCTGCCACGCGGTTATGACAAGGCGGCCCTGCACGAACTGCATTGCCTGATCGAACACGTCGGTCCTTTTCATGCCGGTGCCGAGATCTTCCGCACTGGCGATGCCTTCGATGCGGTCTTCTCGGTTCGCGCCGGCGTGGTCAAGACCCAGTTGCGCGATGAACGTGGTCGCGAGCAGATCCTGGCCTTCTACACCCCGGGCGATCTGATCGGACTCGACGGCATCGAAGACGACCGCTATCCCTGCACGGCGGTGGCGGTGGACACCGTGATGCTCTGTCGCTTCTCCTTCCCCGCCATCGCCACCCTGTCGGCCCGTGTCCCCGATCTGCAACGCACGCTGTTTGCCGTGATGGCTCGCGATTTGCGCATGGCGCAATGGCACAAGGGCGATTTCCCAGCCGAGGCCAGACTCGCCGACTTCCTGCTGCGTTGGGGTCAGCGGCTCGCGCAGCGCGGCTACTCGGGTACGCAACTGACCTTGCCAATGCCACGTGGCGACATCGCCAACTACCTGTCATTGGCACCGGAGACGGTCAGCCGCTCGCTGCGCCGGTTGATGGACGACGGTCTGGTTGAAGTGCGGGGACGGGAAGTGAAGCTGTGCCAACCGCCCGCCCTGGTTGAACTGGCCAGGGCGATCACCGATCGCGCCTGAGCCGTGCCCGTCTGAGCCCGGCATGCTTGATCCAGATCATGGCCAGCGCCTGGCGCATGGCCTGAGCATCCGACTGTCCCTTCAACCCTGGAGGCAGTCATGACTGCTACCGATAGCAAGAAGCTTTGGTGGATGCTGGGCGCGCTGCTGTGCGTGTCCTTTTCCGTGCTGCTGTGGATGGGCAGCGAGATCTATCGACAGGCGCCGCCGATCCCTGAGGCCTTCGTCTCCGACACCGGTGAGCTGCTCTATACCCGCGACGACATCCAGACCGGGCGTCAGGTCTGGCAATCCATGGGTGGCATGCAGCTGGGTTCGATCTGGGGGCATGGCGCCTATGTGGCGCCAGACTGGAGTGCCGACTGGCTGCATCGGGAGTCTCAGGCGCTGCTGGACAGCATGGCGCATGACCGGTTTGGCGTGCCCCTGAGCGAGCTCGGCAGTGTCGATCGCGCTGCCCTGGAACAGGCCTTGCGCGAGCAGATCCGCATCAACACCTACGACCCGGACAGCGAGCGTGTGACGCTGAGCAGCGCTCGGGTGGCCGCCGCGCGACAGGCGGCCGAGCACTACCAGGCGCTGTTCGGACGCGACCCTGCATTCCGCGAGTTGCGCGAGCAGTACGCGATGAAGGAGGGCACCGTCGAGGATCCGGAACGGCGTCGCCAGTTGGGTGCCTTCATCCATTGGACCGCCTGGGCCGCAGTCACTGAGCGCCCCGGTCAGGAGATCAGCTACACCAGCAACTGGCCCTCGGACCCGTCCGTTGGCAACCGTCCGACCAGCAACATCTTCCTGTGGACCGTGTTCAGTGTGCTGTTCCTGATTGCTGGCGTGGCCGCCCTGGCCTGGTATCACGCCGCATCGGGTGCCGGTGAACAGCCCAAACCGCCTGCCAGTGATCCGTTGGCCGGGCTGGTGTTGACGCCGTCGATGAGGGCCACGGCCAAGTACTTCTGGCTGGTCTGCGCGCTGTTCGTGGTCCAGATCGTGCTCGGCGCGACGACGGCTCATTATCAGGTCGAAGGGCAGGAGCTCTACGGCATGGCGTTGTCGGATGTCCTGCCCTATTCACTGACCCGCACCTGGCACACGCAGTTGGGGGTGCTGTGGATCGCCACCGCCTGGCTGGCGACCGGCTTGTTCATCGCGCCAGCCATCGGCGGCAAGGAACCGGCCTGGCAACGCGCGGGTGTGAACTTCCTGTTCCTGTGCCTGTTGATCATCGTGGTCGGCGCCTTTGTCGGTCAGTGGTTCGCGGTGATGCAGCAGATGGATCTGGCCAAGAACTTCTGGTTTGGTCACCAGGGCTGGGAATACGTCGACCTGGGTCGCTTCTGGCAGGCCTTCCTGTTCGTCGGGTTGATGCTGTGGCTGCTGCTGGTCGGGCGGGCACTGTGGCCGGCGATGCGCCAGCGCAACGAGATGCGCTCGATCGTGACCCTGCTGTTCCTGTCCACGGTGGCCATCGGGCTGTTCTACGGCGCCGGGCTGATGTGGGGCCGGCACACGCATATCTCGATGGTCGAATACTGGCGCTGGTGGGTGGTGCACCTTTGGGTGGAGGGCTTCTTCGAGGTCTTTGCGACGGCGGTGATCGCCTTCCTGTTTGCCCGCCTGGGGCTGGTGCGGGGCGTGACCGCGACGGCCGGTGTGCTCTTTGCCACCGTGATTTTCCTCACCGGTGGCGTGCTGGGTACGGCGCATCACTGGTACTGGGCCGGCACGCCGACCTCGGTGCTGGCCATCGGTGCCTCCTTCTCGGCGCTGGAAGTGGTGCCGCTGGCCCTGATTGGCTTCGAGGCCTTCGACACCTACCGCAAGAGCGCCCTGACGCCGTGGATGGCTCGCTACCGCTGGCCGATCCTGTTCTTTGTCGCCGTGGCATTCTGGAACCTGGTCGGTGCAGGCCTGTTCGGCTTCCTGATCAATCCGCCGCTGGCGCTGTACTACATGCAGGGGCTGAATCTGACGCCGCTGCATGGCCACACCGCGCTGTTCGGGGTCTACGGCATGCTGGGTATCGGCCTGATGCTGTTCTGTTTGCGCCTGTTGCGGCCGCAGGTGGCCTGGGACGGCGCCTGGTTGGGACGCAGCTTCTGGGCCTTCAACATTGGCCTGGCCGGCATGGCACTGATGTGCCTGCTGCCGATGGGTGTACTGCAGGTCAAGGCCGCGATCGAGCATGGTTACTGGTATGCGCGTTCGGCCGATTTCATGAGCAGCCCGATCATCGAGACCCTGGTCTGGATGCGGGTGCCCGGTGATGTGATCTTCAGTATCGGCGCGCTGGCGTTGTGCCTGTTCGTGGCGCGGCTGTGGTGGCCGTCGGGCGCGCGGGCCAGTGATCGGTCTGCGAACGCCAGCGATGCGGAAGCGGCCGCCCGTAGCTGAAACGCAGACTCGTTGCAGTAGGGTGATCACGGCTCCACCCGCCGCGATGCGGGCGGGGCCGTGGCCGCTCCATGCCGCCATGCGGGCATCGCGGGCGGCCAGATTCAAGGTCTTCATCCATGGCGCATTACTACCTCCAGATCAAGCAATGGCACGTACTGCTGGTGCTGCTCAGCGGCGCCCTGTTCGCCTTTCGCGGCGGCATGGCGGTGACGCTGGGGCGGCGTTGGAGCTGGCTGGACTGGAGCAGCTATCTGATCGACAGCCTGCTGTTGACAGCCGCGCTGATGCTGCTGGCCATCCTCCATCTCAATCCGCTCAGCACACCGTGGCTGGGCCTCAAACTGGTCTTGCTGTTGCTGTACATCGGCTTGGGTGCCTTGGCCATGCGCGCCATCGCGAAGTCATGGCGCTACGCCTGTCTGCTGGCCGCCCTGCTGGTCTACGCCTGGATGTACGGCGTAGCCCGTGCTCACCATCCGCTGGGCTGGTGGCAGTTGCTGCCTGGGTAGCTTCTGCACGCAAGCCCATCTGCAAAGGAGAAGGACCAGAGTCTGATGCCCTGACCCCTGACCCCTGACCCCTGACCCCTGAGCCCTGAGCCCTGAGCCCCCACCAAACACTTCCTTGATCCGCGTCATGGCCGACCCCGCGGTGATGTTCGATGGTGTCTGCAGGTCGATCGGATGGAGATGGCGATGAGGCAGTTGGCGCTCACGCTGGGTATGGCCCTGGGGTCATTGACGGCACAGGCCCAGACGCCCGAACTGGCACCCGTCATCAGCATCGGCTCACGCGCCGAACAGCCGCTGCGCGAGGTGGCGGGCAGCGTCAGCCTGATCGAGATCGAACAACTGGAACAGCGCCTGAGCACCGATCTGGCCTCGGCATTGCGCTATGAGCCGGGTGTCAGCGTCCCGACTGACGCGGTCCGATTTGGGGCGGGCAGCATCAGCATTCGGGGCCTGTCTGGCAATCGCGTCGGCATGCACATCGATGGCATCCCGGTCGGTGAGAGCTTCGCCGTAGGCAGCTTCTCCAACGCCGATCGAGGCAGCCTGGAGACCGCCTTCCTCTCGCGCATCGAATTGCTGCGCGGTCCGGCGTCGACCCTCTACGGCTCCGATGCACTCGGTGGCGTGCTCAGCCTGCGCACGCTGGGCCCTGCGGAACTGTTGGCCGAACGGGAGAGCGAGCGCGGCGGCCGGCAACGGGTGGTCAGTGACGAGGGCCGCCATTGGCTGACCAGTTCGGTGCTGGCTGGCCAGTCGGGTGATCTGGACTGGCTGGCCGGTTTGGCCTGGCGCACCGGCTCAGAGCGTGACAACCAACCCCGCCCAGGGGGACTGCGCAGCAATCCGGCCGACAGCGATGGCCGGACCGCGTTGTTCAAGTTGGGTCTGGATCGAGGCTGGGCCGGCCGTTACCAGCTGCAGGCCGAACAGCTGCGCGAGTCGGTCGATACCGATCTGCGCTCCTTCGTGCGCGGTTTGGCGCAGTACGCCAGCACCACCGACATGCAGGGTGAAGATGCGTTGTTGCGTCAGCGACTGGGGGTCAGCGCCAGCTTCCCCTACACGCTACCCGGCTTGGAGCAACTGCGACTGCAGCTATGGGACAGCCGCAGCCGAGCCGATCAGCGCACCCTGCAGACTCGCGAAGCGGCCGGTCGCACGCCGGCCAGCCTGCGCGACCGGCGTTTTGTCTACAAGGACCACAGTCAGGGCCTGAATCTGGGTGGCGAGGGTCGCTTCGGACTGGGAGAGAGCCAGCACTGGCAGGTCTTCGGGCTGGACCTGTCGCGCACCCGCCTGAACGAACACCGGGACGGCCTGGAAACCCGGCTGGATACCGGTGCGGTCAGCAACACCATCATTGGCGAAGTCTTTCCGGTGCGTGATTTCCCGCCCACCACCGTGCAGGAGCTGGGCATCTACTGGCAGGACGAGATTCGCTTCGGGGCCAGCGGACTGAGCCTGATTCCAGGACTGCGCCACGAGCGTTTCGACCTCGATGCCCGGCCGGATGTGGTTTATCTGGACGACAACCCGGGCCTGGCGATCGCCGATCTGCAGGCTTCGGCGACCACTGCCAAACTGGGTGCGCGTTTTGACTACAGCGATCATGGACAGCTGTTTGCCCAGTATGCGCAAGGCTTCCGTGCACCGCCGCCGGCCGATTTGAATATCGGTTTCACGATTCCGGCCTTCAACTACACTGCGCTGCCCAACCCGGCGCTGCGACCCGAGCACAGTCGCGGACTGGAGCTGGGCTGGCGCTACTCGGGTGCGATCGGCAGCACCGAGATCGTTGCTTTCCGCAATCGTTACACCGACCTGATCGAATCGCGCGTCAATCTGGGCCGCGACCCTGAAAGCGGCGCGCTGGTGTTCCAGTCGCAGAATCGGGCCGCCGCGCGCATCGAGGGTGTTGAAGCACGTGCCGATCTGACACTGCCCTGGGCCGGTTTCGGCACCCAGATCGCCGCGGCCTGGGCTCGCGGCGATGACACTGCACTGGGCGTGCCGCTGAACAGCATCGAGCCGGCGCGACTGAGTCTGGGGGTGAGCTACGACAGCCCCGATGGCCGCCAGCGCATCGAACTGGTCGGCACGGCGATGGCCGCCAAACGGCGGCTGCACGACCCCGAAGGCAACCTGTTTCGTACCCCAGGCTTGTTGCGACTGGATGCCTTTTACCGCTTTCGGCCCAGTGAGCGGCTGATTCTCGATGTGGGCCTGTTCAATCTCAGCAACCGGCGCATCTGGAACTGGAGCAGTGTGGCCGGCTTGACGGCCGATGCGCGAGAAATCGACCTCTACACCGAAGGCGGCCGGCGCCTGGGCGCCAGCCTGCGTTTCGACTGGTGATCAACCGGCGGGATAGGTGTAGCTGGCGCCCACGCCCAGCGGGATGCCCAGCGCCCAGAAGCCGATCAGGAAGCTGGTCCAAATGGCCAGCAGCGCGACCGAGTAGGGCAGCATCAGGGCCACCAGCGTGCCGATGCCGGCATGGCTGACGTACTTGCGGCAGAACACCACGATCAGCGGGAAATAGGGCATCAGCGGGGTGATGATGTTGGTGCTGGAATCACCGACGCGGTAGGCCGCCTGGGTGAGATCGGGCGACACGCCCAGCTGCATCAGCATCGGCACCATCACCGCGCCGATCAGTGCCCATTTGGCCGAGGCCGATCCGACCAGCAGATTGACGAAGGCCGACAGCAGCACGATGCCCACCAGCGTCACCGCCATTGGCAGGCCGAGCGTCTGCAGTGCGTTGGCGCCCTTGATGGCGATCAGTGCGCCCAGGCCGCTCTGGCCGAAGGCGTAGATGAACAGCGCGCAGAAGAAGGCCATGACGATGTAGTAGCCCATGCCGCTCATCGCCTTGCTCATGCCGGCAATGACGTCTCGGTGAGTCTTGACCGTGCCGGCCAGTGCGCCATAGACGATGCCCGGGACGATGAAGAAGATGAAAATCAACGGCACGATCGAGCGCATCAACGGCGCCTGGAAAACCAGCAGATTGCTTTGTCCGTCGGCCAGGGACGTCCCGGCCGGGGCACGCCAGGGCGAGGCTTCGGGCAGCACGGACAGCAGCAACAGCAACGCACACAGACCCATGCTGGCCACGGCGGCGTAGAGCGCGCGTGCTTCCGCGGCGGCCAGCGGCTGCATCTTCGGCAGATCGGCTGGATCGCCGTCGACCGTGGTGGATTGCAGTCGTGGTTCGATCACCTTGTCGGTGAGGAACCAGCCAACCAGCATGATCAGGACACTGGAAGCGGTGGTGAAGACATAGTTGTTGAGCGGATTGACCGTGACGGTCGGATCGATCAGCTGGGCGGCGGACTGACTCAGTCCAGACAGGAGCGGGTCGAGACTGGAGGGGATGAACAGCGTGGCTGAGAAACCGCCGGAGACGCCGGCGAAGGCGGCGGCGATGCCCGCCAGCGGATGGCGCCCGGCGGCATAGAAGATCACCGCACCCAGCGGGATCACCAGCACATAACCGGCATCCACCGCCACGTGGCTGAGTATGCCCACGGCGATCAGCGCTGGCGTCAGCAGCATCTTCGGTGTGATGGCCAGAATCGCGCGCAGGGCGGCGTTGATGAAACCGGTGTGCTCGGCTACGCCCAGGCCTAGCATCGCCACCAGTACGACGCCCAGCGGCGGGAAGGTCACAAAGGTGTTGACCATGCTGGCGGCGAAGGCCGTCAGCGCTGTGCCACTGAGCAGATTGGTGATGCGCAAGGGCTCGCCGCTGCGCGGGTCCAACTCGGCAAACTCGATGCCCGACAGCAGCCAGGACAGCAGCCACACCAGCACCATCAGCAACAGGAACAGCACCGCTGGATCGGGCAGGCGATTGCCGATGCGTTCGATCCAGTTCAGCGCGCGGCTGACCCAGCCGCTGTTTGGAGCCGGGTTGACGGCAGTGGTCATCGATGGGCGCTCCCTGCAGACATCAAGGCGGCAAGGTTAGCGGTCGTCGGCAGTGGTGTCGCCCTCGTGCCTTGCGCGCTGGTCAAATACCGGGCGATGGAAACGAAAAAGGCGCCCTTGCGAGCGCCTTTCTCCGAGACCCGGCGACGGCAGACGAATCAGGCGGCTGCCTGGCCCATCGCCTTGATGCGGGCGCTCAGGCGGCTCTTGTGACGAGCGGCCTTGTTCTTGGTGATCGTGCCACGCGCGGCAATGCGGTCGAGAATGGGCACGGCCGTCTGATAAGCCTGTTCAGCGACTGCCTTCTCGCCGGCCTCGATGGCCTTGATCACGTTCTTGATCGCCGTGCGAACCATGCTGCGCACGCTCATGTTGTGTGCCCGGCGCTTCACCGCCTGGCGGGCGCGCTTCTTGGCGGAAGGGGTATTGGCCACTGATTCGACTCCGGAAATGCTGGCAGGCTAAAAAGACCGCGCATTATGAAAGTCACATCGGGCTCTGTCAAGCAACGCCTGGTGCGGTGACCCCTTGGGACGGGCTGCCGCGACCACAGCCAAAAAGTATGCTGCGGGCACCACTCCACCGCTGATCCGCGCATGATCTCCGTGCTGCTCAAGCTGGTCGTCGCACTGTTGTTGGGCGTTGCCATCTACGCTTTCTGGATTTTCAGCAGCCTGTTCACGAGCCCGGGCAGCTTTCAGACCGAAGGTTCACCAGCGGGGACTGGCATGGCGGTGATCGTGCTGCTGACGCCGGTGATTGGGCTGGCTGCCCTGGCCGCTGCGGTCGTGGTCGCGACGATTGACTGGGGCATTGGTCGGCTGCGCCGGGACCTGGCCAGCGACACCCGATCGACTGCCGCCACCCACTGGGATCGCCAGGCCAGTGCCTACACGCATCCTCGCGGCGGTCGCATCGAGGCCGTCTTTGCCCAGGATCGTGCCGTGCTGTTCCATCGACCCGAGCCGTCCGCGCCGGGCTGGCGCACTCAGCGAACTGGCTACGCCGGTCGACCCGATGCGCTCCTGCCTTTCCGCGGGGTCAAGGGCGCGCTGTTGCACTTGCCGGTGTCCTGGACGGTGGACGAAGCCGATGCGCGCCAGGCATTGCAGTTTTTCATCCAGTATGGCGAGCGCAGTGAGCAGTTGCAGTGGCAGGCGATGACGGTCAGCGCCGACAGCGAGCAGATCTGGTCGCGGCTGTCGCTGCCCGCAGCAGCGCCCTGACGAGGCGGTGCCGCAGCGACTATGCTGCGTCCGTCGCCATTTGCTGCGGAGACTGTCATGGGTGATCCCGGTCGCAAGGCGCTCAGGCGTGATGGCTCGCAGGCATGGCTTCGCCGTTGGCGCTGGCTCGGGCTGGTGTTGCTGTTCGTCAGCAGCACGGCACTGGCCGTCACCGACACCGCGCCTGCCTCGCTGGCGCAATGGCGCGATTGGGTGCTGCAGGATGCCGACTATCTGGATTGCCCGCAGCGCCAGGATCGCAGCGAGGACACCGCCGAATCCGGTCGCCACTGCCAGTTCGCCGGTCCATTGCGACTGGAGCTGGAGGCCGAGGAGGGGCGCTTTACGGTCGAATGGCGCGTCTATCGGGCCGGTTGGGTGTCGCTGCCTGGATCAGAACAGGCCTGGCCCTTTGCCGTGCTGGTGGATGGACAGCCGACGCCTGTGCAGGCGCGCCATGGCTGGGCGCAGGTCTGGCTGAATCCGGGTTTGCGGCGGATCAGCGGTGAGTTGCGCTGGGTCGAGCGACCGCAGTCGCTGTCGGTTCCGGAGGCGATCACCCGGATCGAACTGACCCTGGACGGCGCCGCGGTGGCCACGCCTGATCGTCGCGACGGCAGTCTTTGGCTGGGTAGTCGCGAAGCAGCGGCCAGGGAATCGGACACGCTGCAGGTGGAGGTCTATCGGTTGCTGAGCGACGGCAATCCGGCGCTGCTCGAGACCCGATTGCAGCTTAGCGTCACCGGTCGGGCCCGGGAATTGCGATTGGGTCCGGTGCTGCCAGACGGCTTCGTCGCCATGCATCTGGCGGGGGATCTGCCGCAGCGGCTGGAGGCCGACGGCCGCCTGCACCTGCAACTGGCACCCGGTCAGCACGAGATCGTGATCGAGGCCCGCGCCACCGATCGACTGGAACGCATCGTGCGGCCGGTGGCGTCTGAGCCTTGGCCCGCCCAGGAGATCTGGAGTTTCGAATCCGATCCGCGTTTGCCGCCCACCGAAGTGATGGAGGCCGAAGCCGTTGATCCGGCGCAGGCCGGCGTGCCATCCCGCTGGCAGGCCTATGCGGCCTTTGCCCTGAATGTGGAGCAGGGTTTGCGCCTGCAACGCAGCGATCTGGCGCGCACGGCGGCGGCACCCAATCGACTGACGCTGGCCCGCGAACTGTGGCTGGACTTCGATGGCGGCGGCTGGACAGCGATCGATCGGTTGCGCGGTGAGATGCGCCAGGGCTGGCGGCTCGATGCCGGACCGGCGCTGCCCTTGCAGCGGGCCGAGAGCGGCGGTGAATCACTGCTGCTGACGCGCTCGCCAGGGGGCGAGGACATCGGCGTGGAATGGCGCCGTGGGCAGGTGGATCTGCTCGGTAGCGCACGCTTGCCGGGTGGTTCGAATCTGCCGGCCTCGGGCTGGCGCGAGACGCTGGACAGCGCGAATCTGCAGCTGAATCTGCCGCCCGGCTACCAGCTGTTGGCGGCGACCGGGTCGGATCGGGCGCCCAGTGCCTGGGTGGCCCGCTGGCGACTGGGGCAGATCTTTCTGCTGTGCCTGGGCGTGCTGCTGGCCTGGCGCCTGGGTGGCTGGCGGCTGGCGTTGCCGGCCGCGCTGTATCTGTTGCTCAGTGGCGGCCAGCGCGGCGCGCCCCTGTTCAGTCTGCTGCTGCTGTTGCTGTGTCTGCTGGGGCTGCGCTGGCTGTCGGCCGAAGGTCCGCGGCGCTGGATTCGCCGTCTGGCCTGGCCGGTGCTGGTGGTGCTGCTGCTGATTGGGCTGCCCTACGCCGCTGAGCAGTTCCGACTGCTGCTGCATCCCCAGTTGGAGCGCGGCAGCGTGGCCAGCAGCGGTGATTTCAATCTCGCCACCGCGCAGGTAATCCAGCGCTCCGGGCGCTATGTCAGCTACGGCGACGACTCGGCCAAGGAAGCCGGCAACGTCATGGCGTTGGCGCCGGCCGCACCCGCCGACGAGGAACGCGAAGTTCTGACGGCGGTCAGCAGTCCGAACGTGCAACAGGCGCAGCAGAAGCGTCTGCTCAAGCCGCTCAACCGCATCGACCCCAATGCGGTCGTACAGGCGGGACAGGCCGAACCGCAGTGGCGCTGGAATACCCACCAGATCAGCGTGGCTGGACCGGTTGCCAGTGACCATCGCGTGGGACTGTGGCTGACGCCACCCTGGATCACCGCCGTCTGGCGCTTGCTGGCAGTGCTCACACTGGGTTGGCTGGTGGCAGCGGCGCTGCTGCAACTGCTGCAGCGACCCCTGGCCGGTCGCTGGCAGCGCTGGTTGGCGCTGGCGCTGTGTCTGCCGGGTCTGGCGATGGCCAGCGAGTTTCCATCCGAGTCGCTGCTGCAGAGCTATCGCGAACGCCTGCTGACCGCGCCGGAATGCGCACCGACCTGCGTGAACCTGCAGCAGGTCAACCTGCGAGCCGATGCGACCCGATTGCGGCTGCAGTTGGAACTGCATCTGCAGGCGCCGCTGAGCGTGCCATTGCCGTGGTCGAATGCCTGGCAGGCCGCCAGGGTCAGCGTCGACGGCCAGCCGGCACCGTGGTTGCTGGGCGTGGAAGGCAAGCCATGGTTGCCACTGAGCGCGGGCGTACGGCGGGTGGAACTGGAAGGGCCCTTGCTGGGCGAACGGGTCGCGCTGCAGTTCCCGCTGGCGGCGGCCGCGGTGCAGGCGCAGATCGATGGCTGGCTGCTCAGCGGCCTGGATCGTGGCCGAATCGCGGCGGGTGAATTGCAACTGGCCCGGCTGGCCCCCGTGGAAAGCGCCGGCGGCAGCCGTCTGCAACCGGCCGAATTGCCACCTTATGTCTCGGTCACACGCACGCTGACCATCGATCTGGACTGGACGCTGCTGACGGAGGTGCATCGGTTGGCGCCCTTTGAGGGTGCGCTGCAGGTGCAGGTGCCCCTGCTCGAAGGCGAGCGCGTGCTCAGTGATGATCCGCCGGTTGTTGATGGTCGTGTCCAGGTGAGCCTGGCCGAAGGCGTCTCCGACCTCAGCTGGCAGAGTCGATTGGATCCGGTCAGCGAGTTGCAGTGGCAGGCGCCGCCGCTGGCCGAGCGGGTGGAGTTCTGGGTGCTGCAGATCAGCCCGATTTTTCACGTCGAGTACGAAGGGCCGGCGGCCTTGCTGCTGGCCGCCGAAGGCGATGGCACCGAGCGTCGATTCTCGCCGCTGCCCGGCGATCGTCTGACGCTGGAAGTGCAGCGGCCGGCGGCGGTGGACGGCAGCACGCTGGCCATCGATGGCGTTGGCATTCGCAGCCGCTATGGCACTCGCCTGCGGGAAACCGAGCTCAATCTGCAGTGGCGAGCCACCCGCGGCGGACAGCACGCGCTGCAGCTGCCGCCGGAGGCCGAATTGCTGTGGCTGCGCATCGATGGTCGTGATGTGGGTCTGCAGCCGGAGGCCGGGCGCCTGCTGCTGCCGGTGCGGCCAGGACAGCAGTCGGTGGCCCTGGCGCTGCGTGAACCGGTCGAGCAGATGCTGTCGACGGGCTTTGCGCAGGTCGATCTGGGCCTGCCGTCGGCCAACCTCGGCATGGCACTGAACCTGCCGGCCGATCGTTGGCTGCTGTGGACTCAGGGCCCGGCGATTGGCCCGGCGGTGCGCTTCTGGTCGGTGCTGGCCCTGGTGGTGGTGCTGGCGGTGCTGGTCGGGCGCAGCGGCCGGACGGCCCTGGGGACCCGCGAGATGCTGATTCTGGGCATTGGTCTGGCGACCGTCGCCTGGTGGACCCTGCTGCTCGTTGCTGGCTGGCTGCTCTTGCTGGACTGGCGGCGTCGCCGTGGCCGGGTCGGTTCGGCGCTGGCCTTCGACTCGCTGCAGGTGTTCCTGGTCGGGTTGAGTGTGGTGGTGCTGTTCGCCCTGATTGGCACGGCCTGGGCCGGATTGCTGGGCCAGCCGGCCATGCGCGTGGAGGGCAATGGCTCCAGCCCACAGGATCTGATCTGGTTTGCCGATCACGCCGCCGGCCCCTTGCCGTCCGCCTGGGCGATCAGCGTGCCGCTGTGGGTCTACAAGGTGGCCATCCTGCTGTGGTCGCTGTGGCTGGCCAATGCCGTGGTGCGCTGGTTCAAGCTGGCACTCGATGCCCTGGGCAGTGGCGGCTGGTGGCAATCACCGCTGTTCCCGCCCAGAGCGAAGCGTGTTCCTGTGGCGCCAACGACGCCGACGGCTCCAGCTGAGGCACCTCAGCCGCCGGCGTCCACGTAGCGTCGTTCGGTGTGCCGATGCCGCCGGTTGGCTGGGCTGACCAGCGTTCGATCACAGATCGAACCCACCGCTGAAAAAGACTGGGCCCGGATCGCTGCGGCGACCCGGGCCCGATTTCGGAAGTAGCCGGACGGGCTGTCGGCCCGCCCGCGGTGACTTAGGCCAGATCGAAGCGATCGGCGTTCATCACCTTGTTCCACGCGGCCACGAAGGCTTCAACGAAGGGGCGCTGGCTGTCGCTGGCGGCATAGACCTCGGCCAGCGAACGCAACTGCGCATTGGAGCCGAACACCAGATCGGTGACGGTGGCCGTCCACTTCACGTCACCACTGCGGCGATCTCGACCCTCGAGCACGTTCGGGTTGGCTTCCGAACGCTGCCAGCGGGTGCCCATGTCGAGCAGATTGACGAAGAAGTCGTTGCTCAGTACACCCGGACGGTGCGTGAACACGCCATTCGAACTGCCGCCAGTGTTGGCGCCGAGGACCCGCATGCCGCCGAGCAACGCGGTCATTTCCGGTGCCGTCAAACCCAGCAGCTGCGATCGGTCGATCAGCATCTCGCCTTCGGCGCCTTCCATCCCTGGCGCGACGTAGTTGCGGAAGCCATCGACCTTCGGCTCCAGCGGCCCGAAGGACTCGATGTCGGTCTGCGCCTGTGTTGCATCGGTGCGCCCGGCTGCGAAGGGCACCTCGATGTCCACACCGGCCTTGCGCGCCGCGTCCTCAATTGCTGCGGCGCCGCCGAGCACGATCAGGTCGGCCAGCGAGACACGCTTGCCACCGCCGGCGCTGGCGTTGAACTCATTCTGAATCGCTTCCAGTTTGGCCAGCACCTGCGCCAGTTCGGCCGGCTCATTGACCGCCCAATCCCGATGTGGGGCCAGCCGGATGCGCGCCCCATTGGCGCCACCACGCTTGTCACTGCCACGGAAGGTCGAGGCCGAGGCCCAGGCCGTCCGCACAAGCTGGGCGGTGCTCAGGCCGGAGTTCAGCAGCCGTGCTTTCAATGTGGCCACATCCTGCGCATCGATCAGCGGGTGATCAACGGCCGGGACCGGGTCCTGCCAGATCAATTCTTCGCCCGGGACCAGCTTGCCCAGATAGCGCGCCTTCGGACCCATGTCGCGGTGGGTCAGCTTGAACCAGGCGCGGGCGAAGGCGTCGGCGAACTTGTCCGGATTGGCCATGAAGTCGCGTGAAATCTTCTCGTAGGCCGGGTCCATCCGCATGGCCATGTCGGCCGTGGTCATCATTGGCGCATGGCGCTTGGTTGGATCATGTGCATCCGGCACCGTGCCGTCGCCGCTGCTGCCGACCGGCTTCCACTGATTGGCACCAGCCGGGCTCTTGGTCAGTTCCCATTCGTAGCCAAACAGCGTTTCGAAATAGCTCATGTCCCACTGGATCGGCGTCGGCGTCCAGGCCCCTTCGATGCCGGAGGTGATGGCGTCGCCGCCCAGACCCGAGCCATGCTTGCTGAGCCAGCCGAGTCCCTGCGCCTCGATCTCGCCGGCTTCGGGTTCGCAGCCGACCAGGCCGGCATCACCGGCACCGTGGGCCTTGCCGAAGGTGTGGCCACCGGCGGTCAGTGCCACGGTTTCCTCGTCGTTCATCGCCATCCGGGCGAAGGTCTCGCGGATGTCTCGCGCCGAGGCCAATGGATCCGGATTGCCGTCCGGGCCTTCCGGATTAACGTAGATCAGGCCCATCTGCACCGCAGCCAGCGGATTGGCCAGGTCGCGCTCGCCGGAGTAGCGACTGTTGGGCTTGTCGCTGGTGGCCAGCCAGGTGGATTCCGGGCCCCAGTAGACGTCTTCTTCCGGTTCCCAGATGTCGGCGCGACCGCCGCCAAAACCGAAGGTCTTGAAGCCCATCGACTCCAGCGCCACGTTGCCGGTGAGGATCAGCAGATCGGCCCAGGAGAGTTGTTGGCCGTACTTCTGCTTGATCGGCCACAGCAGCCGCCGCGCCTTGTCCAGATTGCCGTTGTCCGGCCAGCTGTTCTCCGGTGCAAAGCGCTGCGCGCCATTGCCCGCGCCGCCGCGGCCGTCTCCGATGCGATAGGTGCCGGCAGCGTGCCAGGCCATGCGGATAAAGAAGGGGCCGTAGTGACCATAGTCAGCCGGCCACCAGTCCTGCGAATCGGTCATCAGCGCGTGCAGATCGGCGATGACGGCGTCGAGGTCCAGATGCTTGAAGGCTTCGCGATAGTTGAAATCCGCCTGCAGCGGATTGGACTTGCTGGAATGCTGATGCAGCATTTTCAGGTTCAGCTGATTCGGCCACCAGTCCTTGTTCGATTGCGTACCGGTGATGGCCAGGCTGCCCGCGTGCGCGGAAAACGGACATTTGGCTTCGTGCGACATGCTCCCTCCCATTGCTCGTCGATCGATCGGGAAAACCACTCTAGACCCATTGAATCGATCGAACAACAAGATTGTAGGAATGCAATTGATAGGTCGCGTCAATCGTCCTGAGTGGCCGTCTCCGACCCGCTGATGCCGCCGGCTGGGGGCTCCGCTGGCGGCAGCTGCAGGTCGATGCAGGTGCCTGTCGCGCCGCTGCTGACATCCAGTGCGCCCCCCAGCCGGGCTGCCCGCAGGCGCATGTTCGACAGGCCCTTGCCGGCCGGCGCCTGCGGATCGATGCCGCGCCCGTCATCGCTGAGTTGCACCCGCAGGCTGCCGACGGGCGTCTGGCTGAGCTTGAGCCCGAAACGCTGCGCCTGCGCGTGCCGCAGGCAGTTGCCCAATGCCTCCTGCACGATGCGCAGCAAATCAAGCATCTGTTCGACACTGAGGCGGTGCTTGGCCGCTTCGCTGTCGATCTGCCAGTCCAGTTGCAGGCCGGCGTCCCGCAGCCGCGGTTCGAAGCGTTCGCGCAATCCCCCCAGGGCGATGCCGATGGCCTCGTCGGCATGGTCCAGCGAGGTGACGATCAGGCGCAGGTCGTCCAGCGCCCGCGAGACCTCGCTGGCCGCCTCCTCGGCGCTGACCTTGCCACTGCGAAAGCGCATCAGCAGCGACACCAGCTGGCCGCCCAGACCATCGTGCATGTCGCGCATCAGTCGGGCGCGTTCGGTCATCACCGCGTGTTCGCGAGCCGCTTCGGCGGCCTGCTGGTGCGCTTCGTTCAGCGCCAGTGCCTGCTCGGCCAGACGTCGATCGAGCAGCCGGTTGAGCGACTCCAGCATCGAGCGCGCGCGCTGGCTCTGGCCCACCAGAATGGTGCAGCTGCCCAGGGCCAGCAGCAGCCCACAGACCGGTGCTGCGTAGAAGGTCAGCGGCCATTGCGGGGCGAAGGGAATGCTCAGGTCGAAGCGATCGTCCAGGGCGTCGACGCCGACGGCGGTCAGGCAGAGCTGAAACAGCAAGGCCTCGTAAGCGCGCGACCAGCCGCCGCGCGCGGCGTAGCGACTGAACTGCGCCAGCGCCAGTGCCACCAATATGGCACTCAGTGCCGTCTCGACCGGGAACAGCCAGTGAAAGACGCGCGCATTGTCGCCACTCAGGCCGGTCAGAATGGCCCAACCCACCGCGCTCGCCGCCACCGCCGCGTAGAGGCGTGGCCGACGAGCGCCCAGCCCGGTCCAACTGGCGGCAAACCAGGCCAGGCCGACCAGGAACAGAAAGGTCAGCGAGTAGTGGGTCACCTGTCGCCAGGGTGGCGGGATGCCGGCATCCAGACCGAAGAAACTGAAGTTGCGCAGGCTCCACAACAGCAA
>JAWLAT010000035.1:0-47056 GCA_041395325.1 Lysobacterales bacterium | reverse complement strand
GCGCGAAGCGGTCCGCCAGGCGTTGGTCAATCTCGATGCCATCGCTGCGCCGGCCGGTCCGATGACCGTGGTGCTGGCGCCGGGCTGGCCGGGCGTGCTGCTGCACGAGGCCGTCGGTCACGGCCTGGAAGGCGACTTCATCCGCAAGGGCAGTTCGGCCTTTGCCGGGCGGGTCGGCGAGCGGGTGGCCAGCGAGCTGTGCACCGTGGTCGACGACGGTACGCTGGATCGCCGTCGCGGCTCGCTCAGCGTCGATGACGAAGGCACGCCCACTGGCTGCACCGTCCTGATCGAGAACGGCATCCTCAGGGGCTTCATGCAGGACAGCCTGAATGCGCGGTTGCTCGGCGTGGCGCCCACCGGCAACGGCCGGCGCGAGTCCTTTGCCCATCTGCCGATGCCGCGCATGACCAACACCTACATGCGCGCCGGCCCGCACGATCCGGAGGAGATCCTGCGCTCGGTCAAGCGTGGGCTGTACGCGGTGAACTTCGGCGGTGGACAGGTCGATATCACCTCGGGCCAGTTCGTCTTCAGCGCCAGCGAGGCCTATCTGATCGAGGACGGCAAGATCACCGCGCCGGTCAAGGGCGCCACGCTGATCGGCCACGGCCCGGAAGTGCTGACCCGAGTCAGCATGGTGGGCAACGACCTGTCGCTGGACGAGGGCGTGGGCGTTTGTGGCAAGGAAGGTCAGAGCGTGCCGGTCGGTGTGGGGCAGCCCACGCTGAAGGTCGACCGCCTGACCGTTGGCGGCACCCAGGGTGGCTGACGCCAGTCCCGACGCCGCCAGCCAGAGCGCTGCGCCCCACCATCCGCTGGTCCATCTGGAGCCCGGTCGGGCGACTGCGCTGGTGCTGCTGCTGGCCAGTCTGAGCATGGTCGGGCCGTTCACGATCGACACCTTCTTTCCGGCCTTCCCGGCGATGCAGTCGGCGCTGTCGGCCACGCCGTGGCAAATGCAGCAGACACTGACGGTCTACCTGATCGCATACGCGGTGATGGCGCTGGTGCACGGCGCGTTGTCCGACGCGGTCGGTCGACGGCCGGTGGTGCTGGCCAGCCTGGTGGTCTATCTGTTGGCTTCGGTGGGCTGCGCATTGTCCGGCAGCCTCGGCCAGCTGCTGCTGTTCCGCACCATCCAGGGCCTGTCGGCCGGCGCCGGATCGATCGTCGGTCGAGCGGTCATCCGCGATTGCTACACCGGGCCGCAGGCGCAGAAGGTGATGAGCCTGGTGCACATGCTGTTCGGCATCGCGCCGGCCCTGGCACCGGTGGTGGGCGGCTGGCTGTTGCCCTGGGGCTGGCCGGCGACCTTCTGGTTTCTGGTGCTGCTGGCATTGTTGCTGCTGCTGCTGACCGCCCGAGTGCTGCCCGAGACCCATCCACCGTCACAAAGGCAGCCGTTGCATCCCGTTGCACTGATGACTGGCTACGGCGAGTTGCTGCGCAGCGCCCGCTTTCGCTGGCTGGCGCTGGCCGCCGGCTTCAATTTCTCAGCCGTATTCATCTACATCAGCTCGGCACCGGTGGTGGTGCTGGAGCACCTGGGCTTCAGCGAACAGCAATTCGCCTCGCTGTTCGTGCCGGTGATCGGCGGCATGGTGCTGGGTTCCTTCTGCGTCGGCCGCATCGCCGGCCGACTGAGCTCGGCGCAGGGTGTGCGCCTGGGCTATCTGGCCATGTTCGTCGGCCTGAGCTGGAATCTGCTGCAGGCACTGAGCAGCGACGGCATGAGCTGGCCCTGGGGCGTGCTGCCGATTGGCCTGATCGGACTGGGCACCTCGATCGCTTTCCCGCTGCTGTCGCTGCTGATGCTGGATCTGGCGCCGACCCGTCGTGGCGGCAATTCCTCGTTGCAGATGTTCATCTCGCTGGCCGTGATCTCGATCGTCGCCGGCGCGCTGGCGCCGCTGGTCAATCACTCGATCAGCGCACTGGCGATCAGCTCGGCCAGCCTCACCGGTATCGGCTGGCTGTGCTGGCGGGCCGGGCGGTATGAGGTGGCGCTGCCAGGGGCGCAGAGCAGCGTTTGAACACAAAGGACGCGAAGGACACAAAGGTTAGCGTTTGGATTGTGGTGCATCGCGGTTTGAACTTCAGTCCGCTATCCAAACCCTTTTGAGCGCCAGGGACACGTAGAGGCCCCTCCTGGGGGCGCCGGCGTCCTCGCCGGCACCAGAGCGCCGACGAGGACGTCGGCGTTCCCAGGGGAGAAGGCCGATGGCCTTCGCGACGCTTGCTCCCCTTGTGTCGAACAGCGCTCGCGCTTGGACGCCGAGCCGTCCGCTTACCCAAGCGCCGCAAAGGCGTCGCGGGTGAGGTTCTCCGGATCGCCGTCGGTCACGCGCACATCGTCCTCGATGCGAATGCCGCCGTAGGGGAGGAAGCGTTCGACGGCGGACCAGTCGACCGTGTCGGCATGGGGTCCGGCGCGCAGCTGCTCCAGCAGCATCGGGATGAAATAGACGCCCGGCTCGATGGTGACGACAAAGTTCTCCTGCAGCGTGCGGGTCAGGCGCAGCCAGGGGTGGCCGGCCGGCTTGGGAATCTCGCTGCGGCCGAGCTCGTCGGCCTGAAAGCCGCCCACCTCGTGCACCTGCAATCCGATCAGATGCCCCAGGCCATGCGGGAAGAAGGTGCCGCTGACACCGCGTTCGACGGCCTCTTCGGCCGCGATCCGCAGCACACCGGCGTCGCGCAATACGCCGGCCAGCTGCTGATGGCAGTCCAGATGCAGCTGGCGGTAGTCGACGCCGGCACGAACCTGGCTGCAAAGCGACTGCTGCACCCGCTCGACACCAGCGACCAGCTCGGCGAAGGCGCCATCGTCGCTGGCATAGGTGCGCGTGATGTCGCTGGCATAGCCATGGCAGCTGGCGCCAGCATCGATGAGGAAGGAGCGCGACTGCGCCACCGGGGCGCGATCCAGGCCGTGGTAGTGGAGCACGGCGGCATGCTCATTCAGCGCGATGATGTTGCTGTAGGGCAGGTCGACGTCGGCCTGTTGCGCCGCGGCCATGTACATCAGGTGGATGCCCCACTCGCTCTCGCCGGCGCGGAAGGCCGCCTCGGCGGCGCGATGGGCGCGAGCTCCGGTCAGGCTGGCCTGGCGCATCAGGGCGAGTTCGTAGGCGGTGCGGATGGCGCGGTGATAGTGCAGCGCGGCGATCAGTTCGGGCGGGTTGTCCGGCTCGCGCCCGGCCATCGTGGCGCCGGGTGGCGCCAGCAGCACATGTCGGGATAGGTCCTGCGGCAGCGCCGCGCGCGCCTGTTCGGCATCGCGAACGACGTGCACGTCGAAGAAGGGTACCCAGGGCCCGGAAGGATCGGCCGGCAGCTTGTGCCAATAGTCGGCGGGTTGGCAGTAGACCAGCGTCGGCTTGCTGCCGGGTTGAAAGGCCAGCCAGCAGTCCGGCGCATCGACCTCCGGCAGCCACTGACGAAACAACGGATTGGGCCGAAAGGGCTGCGGCAGATCATCGAGGAAGTGATAGATCTGGGTGCCGCTGCCGATCAGCAGCGCGTCGACCCCGCACAGCGACATCGCCCGCTCGGCGCGATGCTGCAATTCGGCGAAATGCGCCGGGTAGAGATGGTCCAGATCGTCCATGCCGCACTCCGCAGGTCGGGTAGCGGACGATGGTAGCGCACACGTTGAGGGCCCAGGGCCCAGGGCCTAGGGCTCAGGGCTCAGGGCTCAGGGCTCGGAATCTCGGCGACCGTGCGCCGACTGCTTCGTGTGCACCAAACGACGATCGGCGCCGCAAGGGCGCCGATCGTGCTTCAACTGGAACAGGAACTGGCTACTGGCAACCCGCTCCTCCTCAATCCTCGCCCATGAAGAACGAGAACAGCCGCATCAGGTGCATGAACATCACCCAGATGTCGCCGAACAGACTGCAGGCGATGACGATGTAGTTGGCTTCGCCGTCATGAATCATCTGGCTGGTGCTGTAGAGCATGCCCGCTGAGGCCAGCAGGATCGCCGCCGAGCTGATCACCATCGACAACGCCGGCATCTGCAGGAAGATGTTGCCGACGATCGCCGCCAGGACCACCAGCACACCCACCACCAGAAAGCCGCGGAGGAAGCTGAAGTCCTGGCGGGTGACCATCGCATAGCCGGACAGGCCGCCGAAGACCAGCGCCGTTGTGCCCAGCGCATAGGCCGGGATCCGCGGATCGAGCTGGATGTACAGGCCAACGATGGGCCCCAGCATGAAGCCGAAAATGCCGGTGTAGACGAAGGTCAGCACCAGACCGGCGGCCGAGTTGCGGAAGGCGTAAATCAACATCGGCATGCCGATCGCGAAGATCAGGAACAACCAGGGCGAAATCACCCCGACGCCGCTGCGGATGGCAGCAAAGGCCGTGATCGCGCTCCAGACCAGCGACAGGCTGAGCAGCAGATAGGTGTTGCGAATCACCTTGTTGGTGGCCAGGGTCTGGGCAATCACCGCCCCGGCTTGCATCACTTGCGCCATGGAAAACTCTCCCGGTGGGTTCTGGGTCCTATCCTAACCAATTCTCATTCCCGTTGAGCGGGAACATTCGCTTCTGCTGCATTGATGGCGCCACCTGCGCCATCACACAAGCGCCCAGCCACCGCTCATTCAGTCGAAATTGACGGATCCAGCGGCTCAGTGGCTCTCGTTGCGGCCACCACGCAGCCTGCCGATCAGCGTGAACAGGCCCACCAGCAGCCCGCCAGCGACGATGCCCACGATCCCCTGGGCCAGCATCGTGCTCAGGCCACTGAGTAGCGCGCCAAAGGTCGGCACGCTGGCGGCGGCCTCGGTGCCGGCCTCGATGAAGTGATGCAGCGGCGGCAGGCCATGTACCAGAATGCCGCCACCCACCAGGAACATGGCTGCGGTCCCGGCCACCGACAAACTCTTCATCAGCCAGGGCGCCGCGGTCAGGATCCAGCGGCCCAATGTCTGCTGGAATCCCTCGCGCCGGCTCAGCCAGAGCCCTGCATCGTCCAGTTTCACGATGCCGGCAACGATGCCGTAAACGCCCACGGTGATCAGCACCGCGACGGTGATCATCACCGCCACCTGGGTCATGAAGGCGCTGCCGGCCACCGAGCCCAGCGTGATCACCAGGATCTCGGCCGACAGGATGAAATCGGTGCGGATCGCACCCTGGATGCGGTCCTTCTCGAAGGCCACCAGATCCACTTGCGGGTCGGACACCGCCTTGACCCGCTGCTGGTGCTTCTCATCGTCCTCGGACTTCGAATGCAGCAGCTTGTGCGCCACCTTCTCGAAGCCCTCATAGCAAAGGAAGGCGCCGCCCAGCATCAGCAGCGGAATGATCGCCCAGGGCAGAAAGGCGCTGATCGCCAGCGCCGCCGGGACCAGGATCGCCTTGTTCAGGAAGGACCCCTTCGCCACCGCCCAGACCACCGGCAGTTCCCGATCCGGCTTCACCCCGGTGACCTGCTCGGCATTCAGCGCCAAATCGTCCCCCAGCACGCCGGCGGTCTTCTTCATCGCCACCTTGCTCATCACCGCCACGTCGTCGAGCAGCGTGGCGATGTCATCGATCAGCGTGAGCAGGCTGCTGCCGGCCATGGCGAGATTCCGCGAAGGAGAGAGGGGGGATGGTAGCGGAAGCGGGTGAGGGGACCTCGGTTGTTTTGTGCTGGCGCCGACCAAGTACACAGCCTCGGCGCCAAAATCTTCGCCGCCCGGAAACCACCTTGCGGGCCATGGCTCCACCTGTAGGAGCGAGCCATGCTCGCGACCGTCTGCATCAAGGCGACCGCCGGTCGCTCTGGTTCGCCACACGCCCTTGCCTGATCGATCCACTCGCACCAGCATCAGCGCTGCTTCGGCAATGACCGCGCCGATCTCGGCTCATTGATGTCCGACCTCAACCGCCTGCAACAGCTGTTCGACCAGCTGGCCGATCTGGATCCGGGTCAGTGGGCGGCTGTGCTCGATCGAGAATGCGCTGACGATCCGGCGCTGCGTCGGCAGCTGGAATCGCTGTTGGCTTCGGATGAGGTGTTGGCTCGGCACACGGCACGCAAGGCGGTCGGTGAGCTGGATGCGATGCTGCTGGGTGCCGAGCCCGAGTCGCTGGTCGGGGCGCAGGTTGGGCGCTACACGCTGGTGCGGCCGCTGGGTGCCGGCGGCATGGGTTCGGTCTATCTGGCCGAGCGCAACGACGGCGTGGTGCAGCAGCGGGTGGCGATCAAGTTCCTGGCCCGTGACCTGCTGGCCGAAGGCTTCCGCGAGCGCTTCGAGGTGGAGCGCCAGGTGCTGGCGCAGCTGGACCACCCGGCCATCACCCGGCCATCACCCGGCTGATCGATGCCGAACAGCTGGCCGATGGCACGCCCTACTACGTGATGGACTACGTCGAAGGCCTGCCGCTGACCCGCTACGTGCGCGAGCAGCAGCTGTCGCTGCGCGATCGGGTGCAGTTGCTGATCGAGGTCGCCAAGGCGGTCGCCTACGCCCACCAGGCGCTGATCGTTCACCGTGATCTCAAGCCCGGCAATATCCTGGTCGATACGCAGGGCCAACCGCATCTGCTGGACTTCGGCATCGCCAAGCCGCTGGCCGGTCAGCTGGCTGGTCAGGCGGTATCGCAGACGATCACCGGACAGCGTTTCTTCTCGCCGCAGCATGCTGCGCCCGAGCAACTGCTGGGTGATGCGATCACCGTGGGCTGCGACATCTACGGTCTAGGCACGCTGCTGTACGAAGTCCTCAGCGGCCAGCCAGCGATTGAACTCAAGGGCCTGAGTGCGGCCGAGGCCGAGACGAAGATCCTGCACGAGCTGCCCGAAACGCCCAGCCAGCGGCTGGCCAAACGGGCAGGCGAGGGCGATCCACCGCGGGACTGGTCACGCCTGCTCAAGGGCGAGCTGGACGCTATCGTCCTGACCTGCCTGCGCAAGGCCCCCGGCGAGCGCTATCGCTCGGTCGACGATCTGATCACCGACCTGCAGGCCTGGTTGGACGGCAAACCGGTGCAGGCCCGCGGTGGCCACGGCTGGTACCGCACCCGCAAGTTCATCGGAAGACACCGCTGGTCGGTCGGCGCCGCCACCGCCGCCGCCATCGCGTTGCTCGCTTCCAGCGTGATCACCTACCTGCAGTCCATCGAAGCCAAGGCCCAACGCGATGCCGCCGAAGCCGCCCTGGCCGACGCCCAGCAACAACGCGACCGCGCCCAGCACGTCACCCAGTTCCTGATCGACGCCTTTGCTGCGGCGAACCCAGGAGGGGAGTTGGGCAAGGATGTGAAGGCGAGGGACATCTTGGATCGTGGTGCGAAACAGTTGGAAACCGAACTCACTGAGCAGCCCGAACTGAAGGCGCAACTATTGGCGACGATTGCGGAGGCGCAGCTGGCTTTGAGTTTGGCAAATGAGGCTGCAACAACAGCAATGTCTGCAGAACTACTGATCGAGAAAGGTGTCGAAAGCCGGGGGATTGAGTTTCAGCTCGCGCGAATTCAGGGGCGAAGTGCGCTGGCGCAACGACTCTTGCCCGAGGTGGCTATTCAGCTCGAAAGGATGGAGTCACTGCAGAGTACGGAATTAGAGCGTGCAATGTTCGGCGCCCTAAAAATCAGCTATCTATATGACATGTCCTTGCAGATCGAGTTGCTGGAGTTTGGTCAGCGTTTCGTAACCGAGCTGTCGCCTGCAGTGCCTATGTTGAGTCCGCCGGATGATTTCTATAGGGGGCTCATTAGCTACGCCACCATGCTATCAATCCGCGGTAGGTCTGAGGATGCCATCGCCCTGCTGAACGACGCAAAGAAATTAATGGCTGCCCATCCGGCGAGCACAAAGTCGATCGATGTTTCAATCGAAGGGGGGCTCGGTGTGGCATATCGCCGCAACGGACGGAATGAGGAAGCCGTAGTGTATGCCGAGAACGCGAGGGCTATGGCGATAGAATATTTTGGATTGGATTCGTCCGAGCACGCGAGATCATTGTCAGCACTGGGCCTCGCAATGAAGACTTCCGGCCGATTTGATGAGGCGGCTGATGCCATTTCTGGCCAAGTGCGTATTTATCAAAAGATCTACGGTGAAAGCAGTCCAAGACTGATGACGCCATTGTTCAATCTTGGGGCAATATTCCTCGTGGCCGGGGATGAAGTTCGGGCGATCTCGGCTCTCAGGGATTCGGTTCGCCTCGCGGAACTGCATCTTCCGCCAGATTCGAAATCGCTCTTCACGTTCAGGGTCCATTTGGCGCAGGCTATTAGAGCAAAAGGCGACTGCAAAGAATCGGAGCAACTGCTGAATGTAGCTGAGGAGGGGTTTAGGATGTCTCCGGAGTTCGGCGGCTCTGAATCAGCAGGTCTGATGCTGAATATAAGGGAACAGTGCAAGAGTGTAAGTCCTTCAAGTGAAGAAAGCTGAGGAGTTGATATGAGAAGTAAATTTGTTCTTGTTGGAGCGACGGTGCTTCAGTTGCTTTCCGGCGCGTTGACTGCGAGTGAGTGTGACGATATAACTGCAGGCCCATCGAGCTGCGCTACTGACAGCGCCATACTGGCTCCGCAAATCAGTTTTATAACGTCAACGAGCACTCCGCTTGTTGGTAATTCCAATCTGATGATGATTCCACCTCTTGCGTCGATCGCCGGGAATGTGCGGGGTGGTTGCCCCGCCATTCAGGCATGCGGCGGCCCGACGCTGTTTGGCGCAAACGGCAAAGGGTATCGTGAGATCACGATGCTGCCGCAATCCGGCACTCGGAACGGTGAACTTTCGCTGGTGCTCAACAAGGGGGTTTTCGAGACCAGTGGTGCTGACTATGCGACATTCTTCCAGGTCAACTTTCAAGGCCGGGTGGATGGGACCTACCCGTACGGCACAGACGGTGGTATCGCCGTCGCGGTTCACAGTGATGCCGGAGGTCAGATGGTCTTGACTGCCTATGGCGTCGATGGTGACACTGGATATCCGGCGCCGGTGGTGAACCAGTCGATTTCCGTCGAAGGTGATGCTCGGGTAAGAATGGGTGTGAAGGGTTACCGTGCGAGCAGCAATACCGGTGGGCACCTGACCTATCATTTTTACATGATCGTGGATGATCTTGGTGACGGCACAGGTAATGAAGAAGTTCTGGTTTGGGTCAATGCCATCCCTTCCACGGCGCTGAACGGGGCTGCGAACAATGTGGCCCACACCGAATTGCTGTATGGGAATCAGATGGCACCCATGAATTTCCGCTACGGCAACTTGGGTACCGCGTGGAAGAGTGGCGTCGGGACCAGTCTGCGCCCTGTTTTTCAGTTTGAAGAGCTGACTGTCAGTCACTGGTAGTAGGCTACATGAGATCGTCCAGCCTGGATGGTTGGGCGATCTCTGCTCGAGATTTCGCATTGCCAGTTGGAACGGCGATGGTCGGATCGTAGCTTGACACTGTATGTGCTCGCATAAGGCACCGGGTTTTGCCTGGGTGCAATCATGCTGGGGTGCCCGCTGTTCGATTGCCGGCGAACATGACTTTAGCTCGGTCTATCCCCCTAACTGAACCGGTCAGGGGTCGATACTCTCCTTGCCCAGAGTGGCAATTCGTTTCCCAAACCGATAATGCGCCACGCCCCATTCCCGGCCCTGGTCGTAACCGAAGCACTCGGCGCAGGCGAGGTAGAACATGCGCCAGCGTTGTAACCAGAGGGCGGCCTGATCCTTGCCATAGCTGTGTTCGAACAGGCGCAGGATTTCCTGGCGATGGCGATCGGTGTTTTGCAGCCAGTGCTCGGAGGTGCGTTGATAGTGGCGGCCGTCCAGCCACCACTGTTCTTCGACAACGAGATCGCGGTGGAACTGGGGCAGGGTGTCGAAACTGGGCATCAGGCCGCCGGTGAAGAAGTAGCGGCCCATCCAGTTGTCGTCGCCTTCGGTCTCGAAGGGGTAGAGCAGTTCGCGATGGGCGAAGACGTGGACGAACAGCTTGCCGCCGGGGCGTAGCCAGCCGGAGATGCGCTGCAGCAGCGTCTGGTAGTTGCGCACATGCTCGAACATCTCGATCGAGATGCAGCGATCGAAGGCGTCCGGTTCGAGTTCCAGCACGTTGACGTCGCAGGTCAGGATGCGCACGTTCTCCAGGCCGCGCTGACGGCACTGTTCCTCGATGTACTGGCGTTGCGAGTGTGAATTGGAGACGCCAGTGATGCGGGCGTTGGGGAGCTTTTCGGCGAGGTAGAGCGTCGCCGAGCCCCAGCCGCAGCCCAGTTCCAGAATGTCCTGACCGTCGACGAATTCGCCGCGCTGCAGGTAGAGCGCCAGCATCGCTTCCTCGGCCTGATCCAGCGTTTCCGCGCCGGTGGGGTAGTAGCAGGACGAGTACTTGAGTCGCTTTCCCAGGCAGCGCCGGAAGAAGTCGGCGGGCACTTCGTAGTGCTGCTGATTGGCCGCCTCGGTTTCGATGGCCAGTGGGCTTTCCCGCAGCAGCTGCAGTTGCGCCAGTTTGCGCTGCGCAGCACCCTCGGCGCGCTCGCTGCGCAGGCGGTCGGCACACAATCGGCGAATCCCGAGGCGGGTCAGGGCATCGGGAATCCAGCCGCGCTCGCACAGGTCGATCAGGCTCATCGGTACTCTCGGTCGGTCGGGAATCAGCTGCGGGTCTTGGGGAACCAGGGGATGAAGCGGCTGACCTCGCGCTGATAGGCACGGTAGTCGTCCCCGCGTGAGCGCAGGGCCTGCGCTTCCACGTAGGGAATGCCGGTGATCCAGTTCAGGCTGATGCCCATGAGGACCGGGCCCAGCCAGGCCAGCCAGCCCCAGGGGGCGTCCCAGGCCATCAGCACATAGGCAAACCAGTGCAGCCACTCGAAGAAGTAGTTCGGGTGACGTGACCAGGCCCACAGGCCTTCCCGGCAGGTACGGCCACGATTGCGCCGGTCGGCCCGAAAGCGCGCCAGTTGCTGGTCAGCCAGCGCTTCGCCACCGAGTGCGATCAACCAGATGATGACCGCGGCCAGCATCGGGAAGGTGGGGCCTTCATTGGGGTTGTGCGCGGCCACCAGGAAGGGCACCGAGAACAGCACCACCAGCAGCGCCTGCGCCAGGAAGAAGGCGTACAACTTGCGCTGGTCGTTGTTCCAATGCGCACGCAGATAGGCGTAGCGACCGTCCTCGGGCTCGGCCAGCACGCGGGCGAGCAGATGGATGGCGAGCCGGAAGCCCCAGATGCCACCCAGCATGGCAACCAGCAGCCGCGGCGCCAGGCCGCCATCGGCCGTGATGCTGTAGTAGAGCGCCGCAAAGCCGAGTGAGCCCGCCCAGCAGACGTCGACAAAGCCGGTGTTGCGGGTGCGCCGCTGCAGCGACCAGGTGCCTGTCATGGCCAACGCGGCGATCAGCGCCACGATCAGCAATGGATGCCAGTCAAGCACTGGCCACCTGCACGGCAGGCGCGGCGCCGTCGATCTGCGGCACCAGTTTCACGGCCCAGGCCATCAGTAGCGGCGTCAGGATGGCCCAGGCCAGGCCCAGGCAGAGCAGCGATTGCCAATCGGCCATGCCGAATTCGGCCGCGCCCCAGACCTTGGCCGCGACCCAGTAGGCCAACGGGCCGCCGAGCAGACCGAACAGCACACCCAGGGCAGCTTTCCCGCGCAGGAAGCGCATCGAGTGATTGAGGGTCAAGGCAAAGGCCGCCCACAGCACGACAATCCAGATCGGCGCGACCGCCGCGGACGGAACCGGTGTGGCGTAGCGCAGCACGCCCAATTGCAGCAGCAGCGTATCGACCGCAAAGCCGCCCAGCGTGACGCCGGCAAACAACACCAGGTCCTGACGCAGCCACGGCGTGGTGGCCAGATGCCAGCCAGCGAACACGACCAGCATGACCAGACCCGGCCACCACAGGCCTTGTCCGGCACCGCCAACGGCGGCCATCCAGGTCAGCTGGAAGAGAATCAGATTGAGCAGGATCTTCACAGGCTGGGCTTCAGGTCAGGCAGGTATTGCAGGCGGCGATTGCGCGGCTTGGCGAAAAGCAGTTGCACATCGCCAATGGTGCGCTCCAGAAAGCCGCCTTCGCAGTAGGCCAGATACCAGCGCCACAAGCGCACGAAACGCTCGGAATAGCCCAGCGCACGAACCTGATCGAGTTGCTGCAGGAAGCGTTGGTGCCAGTGTCGCAGCGTCAGGGAGTAGCTGGGGCCGATATCTTCCAGATTCACCAGTTTCATGTCGCTGCGCCGGGTGGCGCTGTTCAATAGCGCGGTGATCGACGGGATGAAGCTGCCGGGGAAGACGTGGCGCTTGATGAAGTCCACGCTCTTGAGTGCCTGTTCGAAGCGGTGATCCTCGATGGTGATGGCCTGCAGCAGGGCCAACCCGTTCGGCTTCAGGCGCTGCGACAGCACGCCGAAGTATTGGTCCAGAAAATGGTGACCGACGGCCTCGACCATCTCGATCGAGACGATGCGATCGAACTCGCCCTGCAAATCTCGATAGTCCTGCTGCAGTACGGTGATGCGATCGGACAGACCGGCCTCGGCCACCCGCTGCGTGGCCAGCCGATGCTGCTCGGCACTGATCGTCGTGGTAGTGACGCGGCAGCCGTGGCGTCGGGCGGCGTGTAGGGCGAAGCCTCCCCAGCCCGTGCCGATCTCCAGCAGATGATGCTCCGGGCGCAGTTCGAGCTTGTCGCAGATGCGGTCGAGCTTGCGTTCACTGGCCGTGTCCAGGGACTCGTCGGCAGACCGGAAAATCGCGCTGGAGTACATCAGGTTGCGATCGAGGAACAGCGAGAACAGATCATTGCCCAGATCGTAGTGCTCGGCGATGTTGCGCCGGCTGCCCTGGCGCGTATTGCGGCGCAGGCGGTGGTACCAGCGCAGCGCGGCGGCCCCCAGACGGGCCAGGCCGCCTTCCATCGCATCGGTCAGTTGCTGATTGCGGGCGAAGATCTGCACAAGTTCGGTGAGATGTTCGCTCTCCCACAGGCCATCCATGTAGGCCTCACCGACGCCGACACTGCCGCCCAGCGCTGCCTGGCGCCAGAAGTCCGCGTCGAGGATCTTCAGGTTGGCATGCAACACATCCTCGCCCTGGCCATCGCCGAAGCTGTGCACACCATCACGGTCGTGCACGTCCAGAAGACAGCCCTGCAACTGCTGCAGGAGTGCGAACAGGCGTCGGCGATAGAAATTGTCGGCGGCCAGCGAGGCTGTCTTGTCGGTGCGGGCGAGTTCGGCGGTGGAATCCATCGGCGATACCTGTGAGCTTCAGGGGTGAGCGTAGAACGGATTGCGTTTGCAGCGGATCAAGAAGGCCTGCCAGTAGATGGCCCGCATCACCTTGAGTGTCATCAACGGGTGGCGTGCCAGCACGGTGGCCAGCGCGGCGCCGCTCCATGGACGGCGCTGCAGCACCAGTGTGGCGTCGAACTGGCGGCGCTGGCCGTCGTTGACGTTCATGTGCACATGCAAATCATCGCCCGGCTGGTCGAAGCGCCAGTCGTACTGCCGGTCCATCGGCAGGAAGGGCGACACATGGAAACGCTTGTCGAAGGCGAAGTGCCAGCTGCGGCCGTGCACCTGCCCGGCCGCGATGGGCAACACGTACTGATGGCGTTCGCCCCAGGGCGTGTTGGTGATCTCGGCGACGATGTGGGTCAGTTCGCGACCACTGGCATCGAAGCAGTAATAGAAGCTGACGGGATTGAAGCTCAGTCCGAAGTAGCGCAGGTGAGTGAGCAGGCGCACCGGTCCGGTCAGCCGATCCCCGCATTGCGACTGCACGCAGCGGTGCACGGCTTCCAGCAATGGCTCGGCCGGATCACCGAGGAAGTCGCGACGGCGAAAGCTGGCCAGATTGGCGCGCTCCAGCGACCACAGCCAGCGGCCCTCGAACAGGCGCGGCAGTTCGGCCAGATCGAGATAGACGTGGTAGAGGCGATAGCGAAAATCATGCGCCGCCGGCCAGTAGCGACGATGGCGCACCCAGCCGCGGTAGATCGCGCTGTGCCAGTCCTGAGTCATTGATTCCCCGGCCATTGCACACCCAGCGCCTGCGCCACCTCCACACCGCTGCGCAGGCCGTCCTCGTGGAAGCCATGGCCCCAGTAGGCCCCGCAATACCAGATCCGGTCAACGCCGTTGATCTCGGCGCGTCGGGCACGGGCGCGCGCGCCGGCGATGTTGTAGATCGGGTGGGCGTAGTCCAGACGGCGCAGGATGCGAGCCGGGTCGATGCGGTCGGTGCCGTTGAGCGTGACCACGAACTGGGTCGGCCCGGGCAGTGACTGCAGCAGATTCATGCTGTAGCTGACCGTGCAGCGATCCTCGACCCCAGCGAGCTTGAGGGCATTCCACGCCGCCCAGGCTCGGCGCCGACGCGGCAGCAGGCTCACATCGGTGTGCAGCACCACGTCGTTGCGCTCAAAGGGCAGGGCATTCAGCACCTCGTGCTCGGCGGCCGATGGCTGTTCCAGCATGCGTAGCGCCTGATCGCTGTGGCAGGCCAGCACCACCTGATCGAAGCGCTCGTGGCGCTGTCCGCCGTGCCGATCACTGGTGCAGATCTCCACGCCTTCGTGCAGGCGGCGAACCTGTACGACCGGGCTGGCCAGTCGGATGTCGACCTCCTCCAAGCGGGGTTCGAGTGCGCGCAGATAACTGGACGAGCCGCCCTGCACGACCTGCCACGGCGGCCGGCCACTGATCTGCAGCATGCAATGGTTGGCCATGAACTGGACCAGCGCCCGGGCCGGGAACTCGAGGATCTGCCGTTCCGGCGAGGACCACAGCGCCGCGGCCATCGGCAGCAGGTGATCATGGACGAAGCCCGGGCCGAAGCGATGCTGCTGCAGATACTCGCCCAGCGTCGGACCGGGCTCCGGTTGCTGCAGCAGCGCCGGCGCCAGCCGATAGAAGCGGGTCAGATCCCACAGCATGCGGGCAAAGCGGGGCCGCAGCAGATTGCGCTTCTGGCAGTACAAACCCGCCAGATCGGTGCATTCGTACTCCAGCCCGCTGCGCTCGTCGCTGACCGAAAAGCTCATCGTGGTGGGCTGGGAAGCGACACCGAGTTCGCTGAACAGCTGACTCAGCAGCGGATAGTGCTGCGGATTGAAGACGATGAAGCCAGTGTCGATCTGGTGTTCCCGACCATCGGCCTCAATGGCGTGGGTGTGGGTATGGCCGCCCAGACGATCCTCGGCCTCGAACAGGGTGACCTGATGGCGTCGCTGCAGCAGCCAGGCGGCCCCCAGTCCGGCGATGCCGGATCCCACCACGGCAATCCGCATCGCCGCTCAGCCGCCGTTGCCCAGGTGTGCCATCCGCTGGCGCTGCGGCACGGGTCGAAGATCCCAGATCAGCCGACACCAGCTCAGCAGCTTGAGCCCGTACCAGGTCAGATCGATCTCCCACCAGAAGAAGCCCTGGCGGGCCGAGGCGGGAAAATGGTGATGATTGTTGTGCCAGCCCTCGCCGAAGGTCAGTAGAGCCAGCCACAGATTGTTGCGCGACTGATCGGCGGTGGCGTAACGGCGGCGGCCCCAGACGTGCGCCAGCGAGTTGATCGTCACGGTGGCGTGGAACAGCACCACGGTGGAAATGAAAAAGCCCCAGATCAGCAGTTGCCAGCCGTCGGTACCCAGTCCCGGCGCCCACGCCGCCAGCGCTTCACCCAGGCCGAACAGCGCCACCGCGTAGGCGATGGGCACCAGCACATCGAAACGGTCCAGAAAGCGCAGCTCCGGATAGCGGGTCAGATCCCGGATCGCCGACCAGTCGGTGGCAAATCCTCGCTTGGTCATCAGCCAGCCCATGTGCGAATGCCAGAAGCCGTATTGCACCGGCGAATGCTGATCACCTGGTTGGTCGGAGACCTTGTGATGATTGCGGTGATGCGCCGCCCACCACAGCGGTCCGCGCTGCACGCTGGCCGCACCCCACAGGGCAAACAGGAACTGCAGGGGGCGCGAAGTCTTGAAGGCCTTGTGCGAGAAATAGCGGTGGTAAAAGCCGGTGATGGCGAACATCCGCAGGGCGTAGGAGAACACTGCCGCCCAGATGGCCGTCCAGCTCCAGCCGACCACGAAGACGAACAGACAGCTCAGGTGCAGCGCGGCGAAGGGCAGCACTCGCAGCCAGTCGATGCGATCGTCGAGGCTGTCCGACGAGCCGTAGCCGGTGTCGAACCAGCGCGCCAGGGCGACCAGTGCGCGACGCAGGGGACCGGTCGCCGGGACCGGATCGGGCGAGGGCAGGGGATCACTCATGACATCGACGGGTCGTGTTTCGAATCGTGGCTAGTCACGCGGAAGTACACGGATCGGGGTCTTGACCGAGTTGGCAATGAAGCAGCCACGATGGGCGCGCTCGTGCAGCTGGCTCAGTTGCTCCGGCGTCGGTGCGTTGCCGGAGAAGCGGACCCGCGGTTGCAGCAGCACCTCGGTCATGGCCAGCCGGCCTTCTTCGTTCTTGCCCAGCGTGCCAACCGCTTCGTCCTCGTAGTGCTCGACGACGAAGCCCTTGACGGCGGCCAGCGCCAGAAAGGTCAGCATGTGGCAGCTGGAGATCGAGGCCGTGAAGGCGGCTTCCGGGTCCACCGCGGCGGCGTCACCGCCGTATTCGACCGCCGCCGAGCCCAGGTAGGACTCACCGCCGGCAAAGCGAATCTGGTGGTTGCGGGAATACTGACGGGCGAGGAAATCACTGCCGTCGTGCTGCCACAGCAGATGGGCACGGTGTTCGGACATCGAAACGCTCCTGTCGCGGGCTCGCCGAAAACGGCGCGAAGTATCAGGGGGCGGAAATGCCGGGCATGTCGAGCTCGCGTGCAACCCGGATGAAGGCGTCCACGGCGCGGTCGATGTGCTCGGGCTCGTGTACGGCCGACAGCTGCACGCGGATGCGTGCCTGGCCTTGCGGCACCACCGGGTAGAAGAAGCCGATCGCGTAGATCCCTTCTTCCAGCAGGCGGGCAGCAAAGCGCTGCGCCAGCGGCGCGTCGTAGAGCATCACCGGGCTGATCGGGTGATCGCCGCGTACCTCGAAGCCGGCGGCCTGCATGCGCTCGCGGAAGTGGCGGGTGTTGGCCTGCAGGCGCTGGCGCAGGGCGTCGGCCTGATCGAGCAGCTCCAGCACTTTGAGGCTGGCGCCGACGACGGCCGGCGGCAGCGTGTTGGAGAACAGATAAGGCCGCGAGCGCTGCCGCAGCAGATCGATGATCGGTTGCCGACCGGTGGTGAAGCCGCCCAAACCACCACCGAGCGCCTTGCCCAGGGTCGAGGTGTAGATGTCGATGTGCTCCATCACGCCCTTCAGCTCTGCGGTGCCACGGCCGCGCGGGCCGAGGAAGCCGGTCGCGTGGCACTCGTCGATGTGCACCAGTGCATCGTGCCGACGGGCCAGCGCGGTGATCTGGTCCAGCGGCGCGACCACGCCGTCCATGCTGAATACGCCATCGGTAGTGATCAGGCGGGTGCGCACATCGGCGCTCTGTTCCAGACAGCGCTCCAGTTCGGCCATGTCGGCGTTGGCATAGCGGTAGCGGCGCGCCTTGCACAGGCGCACGCCGTCGATGATCGAGGCGTGGTTGAGCGCATCGGAAATGATCGCATCCTGCTCGCCCAGCAGCGGTTCGAAAAGACCGCCGTTGGCATCGAAACAGGCGGCGTAGAGGATCGTATCCTCGGTGCCGAAAAAGCGACTGATGGCCGCTTCCAGCGCCTTGTGCAGATCCTGCGTGCCGCAGATGAAGCGCACCGAGGCCAGCCCGAATCCGTGGCTGTCCATGGCCGCCTTGGCCGCTTCGATGATCTCCGGTCGATCGGCCAGCCCGAGGTAGTTGTTGGCGCAGAAGTTCAGGACTTCGCGGCCATCGGCCAACCGGATGGTGGCCGATTGCGGCGAGGCGATGATGCGCTCGCGCTTGTACAGCCCGTCGGCCTCGATCTGCGCCAGTTCATCTCGAAAGCGGTCCAGCGCGGTCATCGGCGTTTCCTGCGGGCGAAGGAGCGCGATTGTAACGGGACCGCAGGATGGGGAGGACGGACCAAGGTCGGCGCGGAGCGGTGGATGTCGCTCACGGTCGATCCATCGGGCCGCAAGGGCTGCAGCGACCCGAGCAGTTCGCCGAGGCAGTGCAATGGCTTGGCGAACCGAGCCCGGCACCGTCGGCTGAGCCGTTGCGGGCATCTGAACTTGCGCAATTCCGCCGGGTCCGTCAGCAACGACTAGCGTGATTCGAAACCATCTGGCAGCGTGCCCGCCGGACTTGAAGGAGTGGCTGATGCGATCGAAGCGGTGGATGTCTGCAGTACTGATGGCCTTGTTGTTGCCCGGCGTGGTGATGGCTTCGCCCGCCGTCGCGCTGCGCGACGTGGATCTGGCGGCGCAGAGCGAGAAAACGCTGGGCTGCGCGTCCATGGCAGACCGTCTGTACTGCTGGGGTCCGGATCCCGACAGGGAGGTGCTGGATTCCCTGGCCACCTGGACGCCACGGCCAGACAGCCCAACGGGCCGGTTCAACCAGCTGCGGCAGATTGCCGTCTCCGATCGACGTTGCGTGCTGGATGCCGATGGTGTCTGGTGTTGGGGTCTGGTCTCGGACACCGTTCCCGATGGGCCGAGTACACCGGAACGGGTTCGGGGAATCCCCGACGAAGTACAGATGGTCGCCTTTGGACGTTCGCAGAGTTGCGCAGTGACGTCGGCTTCAGGGCTTTGGTGCTGGGGCAGCAACGAACTGGACGCGACACAGGTGTCCGGACTCCCCGATGTTCTCAGTACTGTCGCATTGGGGGGCTACCACGGTTGCACGCTGGTGGACACGCAGGTCTGGTGCTGGGGCAGCAACACCTACGGTCAGGTGGGCAATGGCGCCACAGGCTCACAAGCCGCGCCGGCTCCCGTCAGCGGATTGCCAGAAACGATTCTTGCAGTCGCGGCCGGATTTGAACACAGCTGTGCCATCGACGGTCAGGGTGACATCTGGTGTTGGGGCAACAATGACTACGGTCAGTTGGGTATGGTGAGCACCGGTTCCGAGCAGTATGAGACCGCACCCGTGCGCGTTGCCGGATTGGGCGGTTCGGCCAGTTCGCTGCACCTTGGGGTTTTGTCCAGTTGTGCGCTGGTGGATGGTGAGAAGTTGTGTTGGGGCTACTCTGACTTCGGCTTGCTGGGTTCCACGCCGGTGGCTGTCCCCAGGCCCTTGGGTAGCCCGCCCGACTGGCTGCACGGCTGCTTTTCGGTGGATGGCGAGTTGCGCTGCCCGTCGAGCAAGACCCGCTACCCGCACAGCGAACGCGATGCGCGACCGCTGCCGGGCTTGCCGGCGGCGCCGGTGGAACTGGCCCTGGGTCGTGACTTCGCCTGTGCGCGACTGCCCGATGGCGCTGTCTGGTGCTGGGGACTCAATGATCGGGGGCAACTGGGCCAGGGCGATACGGAGCCCCGCGACGAGCCGGTCCGGGTTCCCGGTCTGTCCCCGGCGACCGATCTGACCGCCGGTGCCGTGCATGTCTGTGCGGCGACCGCCGACTCCAGCGTGTGGTGCTGGGGCGAGAACATCATGGGCGCATTGGGCGATGGCACCACTGAGAACCGCTACGCACCGGTGCTGTCCAATTTCACCGCCAACCTGATCGCTGCGGGCAGCAATCACACCTGCGGCTATGGATCGGCCGGGCTCCATTGCTGGGGGTTGGACAACCAGGGACAGGTCAGTGGTGTCGAGGGGGATGTTTCGGTCGGTGCGATGCCGTTGGGCGCTGCTGGTGTGCATGAGATCAGTGCCGGCGGCAACCACAGCTGCGCCGTGATCGATGGCGCCGATGGGCAGCTGGAAAGCTGGTGCTGGGGGAGATTGCCGACCACCGACGAGGAACTGGGCGGCGTCGATCGGTATGTCCGCAGTCCGCGGCCGGTGGTGGCCGGCGCTGCGCTCGCAGGACGGGGCACGGAACTGCTGCAGTCGATCGCGGGTACTGCCTGTCTCGGCGACCTCTGCTACGGCAGCAACTACCTGCCGCCCGACCGCGGTCAATTGCGCGTTTCGACCGCCGTTACCTCGCCCATCGCCAACCCGACGGATTTTGTCCTGGGTGGCCGACTGCTCTGCGTTCAGGGCGTCGGCAGTGATGTGCGCTGCGCAAGCCTGATTGGCGTGTCGTGTGCCTTCGAAGGTGGCTCGCCGAACATGCAGGAAAACTGCCGTTACTCCGAGATGCAGATCACTGCAGCTCAGCGAGATTGGGTTACGGTCGTGGGTTTGCCGGCCACCCCGCGGCTGCTGGCGGCTGGGGAACAGTACGCCTGTGCGGTCGCCGGCGAGGGCGTCTGGTGCTGGGGAACCCGCGTGCCGCTGGAGCCGACCTTGTACAACCCCGAACGGGACCTTCAATACGAAGCGGTCTATCGTGCCGGTGCCGTTGCGCCGGAACATGTGCACACACTGATGCGCAATCCCGAGCAGGCATGTCCAGCTTATGCGGTGTCGACGGTCGAACTGGTCGATCCCGAGGATCCGGTAGCGGCCGGTGCCTGGGGCCAGTCGCTGGTTTTGGAGGGCGGCCGCCGCCTGTTGCACGGTGGTCTGAACTTCGGTGGCTATGCCAGCCCGGACGTGCCGGGCTATGCCGCCTTCGCGGTGCGCCGCCCCGATATGGGACAACAGTCGGTCACGCTCACGCTGATCGGCGACGGTGAATACCTCATCACGATGGACAGCATCGTGGCCCCATCGAGCCAGCGCCAGGAGGTGTATCGAGAGCGTCTGATGCTGAGCGATTCACCGACGGTGCGCACCATCGATCTGGACAGCGGCTATCACACGCTGGTGCTGTACCCCGGCACGCCTTTGCAGCCATTCCTGGTGGGTGCGCAGACGACGCAGCTCGATGGATCGCCCGCAGCCTTCCAGGATGGCGCCGTGGTCGGCGGCGTTCTGCAGGGACCGTTGTCGGGCTTCAGCGCGATCTGCACCGATGACGCCGAACAACTGCTCCTGCGAACGCAGGGTCGCAGTGAGCTGGGGCCTGGGGGCGCGGGTGATCTGCGCGCCCATCTGTTCGAGGGTGGCACCGGAACCACCTGGTACGACAGCGAGGGTGACTGAGCTGGATGTGCCCGCTGGCGCTGGGCGAGCTAAGGCAATCCAAACAGCCGCCTGGCGTTGGCGCTGGTCTGGTCGGCCAGCCATAGAGGATCGCAATCACGCAGCTGGGCAGCGCAGGCCAGCACGCAGGACAGTTGTGCCGGTTCGTTGCGTGCGCCCTGGTGGCCCAGCAAGGGTTGATCCGGCGCATCGGTTTCCAGCAGCAGGGCCTCGACAGGCAACTCACTAACCAGGGTACGCAGACGCCGCGCGCGGGGATAGGTGATGGGACCGCCGAAGCCGAGCAGAAAGCCGGCGTCGATGAACTGGCGGGCCTGTTCCAGGCTGCCGGCGTAGCTGTGGATGACGCCCCGTAGCGGCGCCAGCCGACGGACTGCAAGGAGCACCGCCTCATGGGCGCGGCGGGCGTGCAAGATCACCGGCAGGTCGCGATCACGCGCGATGCGCAACTGGCCTTCGAAGTACCGGCACTGCAGATCCCAGTCCAGATCCGCGACGTAGCCGTCCAATCCGGCTTCACCGACCGCCACCGCGGAATGCTGGTCCAGCCAGTCTTCAAGCGCCTGCAGGTCATCCGTTCGGTGCCGGTCCAGAAACATCGGATGCAGGCCGTAGGCCGGAAAGACCTCGGCTTCGCTGGCGGCCAGTTCAGCCAGCGCAGCCCAGCCCTCGCGCGCGACGGCCGGTACCACCAGGCCGGTCACTCCCGCCGCCCGCGCCCGTTGCAGTACCGCCAACCGATCGCCATCAAATTCCGGCGCGTCGAGGTGGCAGTGGGAGTCGATCATGGCGGCAGCATGACGCTGCGCGCTCGGGAGGCTTCAAGGGCACAGGGCACAGGGCCCAGGGCACAGCAAGCCGCGAACACCTGGGCCCTGGGCCCTGAGCCCTGGGCCCTCGCTTTCACAACCACCCCTTCCGCTTGAAGAACAGATACGGCACGACTGCCGACAAGATCATCAGCAGGATCGCGAAGGGGTAGCCGTAGGGCCAGTCCAGTTCCGGCATGAACTTGAAGTTCATCCCGTAGATGCTGGCGACCAACGTCGGCGGCAGGAACACGACCGCGGCGACCGAGAAGATCTTGATGATGCTGTTCTGCTCGATGCTGATCCGACCGAGGGTGGCGTCGAGGATGAACTGCACCTTGTTGGCCTGGAAGCTGGCGTGGTCGGTCAGGTAGGCCAGATCTCGGCCCAGACTCTTGATGTGCTCGCGGAACTCGTCGCTGCGTGAATAGCCGTTGGCCGGGTGGCTGAAGTAGGACACCAGACGGGCCACACTGACCAATGCCTCGCGAACGCGCGAGTTCAGGTCGCCGGTGAGGCCAATGGCGTCGACCAGCTGATTGAGCGCGCGCCGCTCGGCCCTCGGCTTGGCGCTGTCGAAGACATCGCGGGAGATCTGGTCTACCTCGCTGCCGACGCGCTCGAGGATGTCGGCGAAACGATTGATCACCACTTCCAGCAGGGAGGTCAGGATCATCTCCGGTCGCGCGTCGATGATCTGGCCGCGCTGGGCGTTGATCGCAAAGGTGCGGAAGGAGCGCGGATTGATGTAGCGCAGCGTGACCAGTCGCTCAGGCGAGAGGATGAAGGTCACCGGGGCGCTGCGCGGCTCTTCCTGTTCCACCTGGGCCACCAGCGTGGCGGTCATGAACAGGGCTTCGTCTTCCTGATAAAGCCGGTTCGAAGGCTCGATCTCGGCCATCTCGTCGCGCGTCGGCACGTCGATGCCGTAGCGCTCCTCGATCAGGCGCTTCTCCTCTTCGGTAGGTTCATACAAGTCCACCCAAACCGGACGCACCTCGCCGTCGAGCAGGGTGGTTTCGATCAGACGCCGGCCATCTGGCGCGGGATGGAAGTATCGAATCATGCGGCGCCAGTCCAGCTCACGCGAAACCTGCGCAGTGTACCAGCGAGCTGACTCAGGCCGTGGCGGCGAGTGCGGCGTCGGCGCGGGCGAAGAAGTCGCGCGTGGCCTTCAGAACCGCTTGTGGAGCCTCCAGCTGCGGGTAGTGACCGACCCCCGGGAGGCGCAACAGTTGGGCGTTGGGCAGCAGTTCTGCGAATCGGTCCGCCAGATGGCTACCCGACACCGGATCCTCGGGTCCGTTGATCAGCAACATCGGCAGATTGGTCTCGCCCATCGCCCGCAGCCAGCGTCGACGGTGCTCGCGGCGTTCTTCGATGTAGCCCAGGACCGAGGGCAATACCCGCCGACCCTGCTCGTGGTTGAGCAATTGCCAGGCCTGTTGCAGGGTGCCTTCCGGCCATGGCTGGCGACAGATTCGGCGCAGGCTGCGTTCGAAGGCCTTCTGCCCCAGCAGCGGTATCAGTGCCGGGCCAATGGGCGAGGCCAGTAGCCGTTGCACCAGCAGTGGCCGATGCGCTTCGGGGAACAGCCCGCCATTGAGGAAACACAGCCCACCGAGGCGGACCGACAAGCGGCCTTCCTCGTGTCGTGCCAGCAACTCCTGCGCGACGCTGTCACCGAGGTCGTGTGCCAGCACATGCCAGTGAGTGATGTCGCTCTGCGACAGCAGCAGATCGATCAGTTCGGCCTGTTCCAGGACCGTGTAGCGATGCGGGAAGGGTTTCTCCGACAGGCCCAGGCCGAGCAAGTCCGGCGCCAACAGCGGATAGCGCGCCGCCAGGCCCGGCCAGATCGGCAGCCAATCATGCGATGAAGTGGGGAAGCCATGGATCAGCAGGATCCCGCTGGACGCAGTCTCGCCGTCGGCCACCGGACCACGCGCCGCACGCAGGAACAACCGGCGTCCGCCGATCTCCAGGTCACAACCGAAACGGCGAATGTCTGTCGTCATCGTGCAATGATGCCATCGGGTCGGGCCGCCCCAACAGCGACCCAGACCCCAGTCTGCCTACCGCACGCGGTAGAAGCTGTGATCGCCGATGGTGGTCAGTGGCTGTCCTCGTGCCCAGTCCGGGCTGGCGACGCCCAATGCGACGAAGTGCGTCGCACCCAGGGCCAGACGCGTCCGCTGATCGGGTGGACTGCGGTGCTCGGCGACGGCTCGCAACGCTGCGCGCCAGGCCTTGCGCCAGGCCCTGGGGTTCTTCAGGGCATAGTCCTGAGGGACCAGCGTCATCGCGAACTGTCGTGGTTGCAGCAGCAAGCCACAGAGGTTGTCGCCATAGCGACCACTGTCGAGCCGGTTCAGCGCCACTTCGGCGACGGCCACCTGGCCATCGAAGGGCTGACTGCGGGCCTCCAGATAGACCGTCGTGGTCAAGCAGAGGCGATCGGCATGCGGCTGGGGCAGAATGCTGGCCAGCCAGAGAATCCATTCCAGAGTCATGTGTGGCTCCTCGTTTGCGGATGTCCGCAAGCCGTGGCGCCCGTCGCTATCCGGCGATCGGCCGCATTTCCCTGCGACGGTCCGCTGCTGGCGGATCGTCGACAGGTCGGTCTTGGACATTCGCGATCGTTCTGAGTGCCGGCGTCATGACGAGCCACCGTTCACTCTCGCGGTCTCACCCAATGCCCCGGTCACCCGGAGGGGGTAGAGGTGTACGTTCTACTCAACGTGTGCTGTTGGATAACCCGCCCGCGTGCGCGGTGCGGCCTGATGTCACTTTAGCCGGCAATCATAGAGTGGCGACTCTAGCCAGAGGCTGAACGGGATTGCCCGCAAATTGCCCGCAGCTGTCCCCACTTTGTCTGCAAGGCCGTTTTCCCGTGGCCGCACGGCCTGCGCAGGCGCTACCCTGCGGGCTTTCGACCTGTGGGTCTGACCCGGAACAACTGATGGCCAAGCGCGGGGAACTGCTGTTTCTGTTGCTGGTGGTGGCGGCCGCCTTGCTGTGGTCGGGTTGGGCACCGGCGGATCGGCTCACCTGGTTGCTCGAGATCATCTGGGTGCTGGTCGGCGTGCCAATCCTGCTGTTCACCCGGCGCCGAGCGCCGCTGACCCGGCTGCTGTACTGGTTGATCGCGGCACACTGTTTGATCCTGATCGTCGGCGGCCGCTACACCTATGCTCAGGTGCCGTTGGGCTTCTGGTTTCAGGATGCCTTCGATCTGGCCCGCAACCACTACGACCGGCTCGGTCATTTCGCGCAGGGTTTCGTCCCTGCGGTGCTGGCGCGTGAACTGCTGCTGCGGAACACGCCTTTGCGCCCCGGTGGCTGGCTGTTCTATCTGGTCACCTGCAGCGCGCTGGCCTTCAGCGCCTTCTTCGAGATGATCGAATGGTGGTCGGCGTTGATCTGGGGTGGTGCCGCCGATGCCTTCCTCGCCACTCAGGGCGACGTCTGGGATACCCAATGGGACATGTTCATGGCGCTGCTCGGTGCACTCAGCGCGCAATGGCTATTGGCGCGCGTCCATGATCGCCAACTGGCCGAAGTGGTCAGGGCGGGCTGATCCATGCGCCTTCATCAAGCCGCGGCGTGCGGCTGATCCCGATGGCCATGCGTTCGTGTCTCGCTGCCGAGAATGCTTCTCTCAACTGAGAGCCTGGCGCGTCGCTGCGCAGTACTGGCCGGAGGTCTGGCCACGCGCTGACGGCTTGCAGCGCTGATTCGTTCGATTGGCACAACTTCTGCTGTGGTCGGGCCTGGAGCTACCGCAGGAGCCGATCCACGTGTCGAGACTTGGATACTACCCTCGCCCGATGATTCGACCGTCGCTGTATGTGGCTGCCGCTTTCCTGACGGGTGGGCTGGCGGCGCAGGAGCTGCAGATGGAACACGCGGTCATCGTGCCTGCCGGGGGCAGGACCGCAGGTGGCGGCTTTGCGATGGACGGCACGTTGGGACAGCCTGTGAGCGGGGTTTCCAGCGGCGACATCTACGTGCTCGAGTCCGGATTCCACCAGCGCGAGGCGGTGGGTGACGCATTGTTTGCCAACGGCTTCGAGTCATGAGCGCGCTGACCGCTCCATCCGATCGGCTGGCGTCGATCGACATCAATATCAGGCCGGCACGTTTGCGCTGGACCTCCGACCCTGACCGATCAGAATCCACGCACCACCACCGTCGGTGGTCATCCGGGGCCATCAGGCGCTATCTGGCCAATGCGCTCGCCATCGGCCTTGTGCTGGCCTGCCAGGTTGTTTCGGCCGCGACGGACTGCGGTCGGCTGTCGCCACGCGAGTGCCAGATGCGCGAGGCGCGCACGCTCAAGGCGAACTACCTGCGCAACCTGAATTTCGTGGAACAGCCGCCGTTGGGTGATGGCCATGCAGAAGGCGTTGACGGCAGCCTGGCCGTCGCGCGCAGCTTGTACGGGCCGCCGCGGATCAGTGGCAGGGTGAAGATCGACCGCCTGGTCGGTCGCTACCGCCACCGGTTGGCGACTTCAAGCGACGTGATGCAGTACGGCCGCAAGGTGATGGTGGCCGGCACGGTGACCGTCCGCGGCGGTCGGCTGGCGATCTACAGTCCAGTGGACGAGAACTTCTGGCAGATGGCGGCGCTGTTCGTGGAACGCCCGGTCAGAGGCGAAGATGCACCCGATGAGCTGCTGCTGAAAGGCTGGAGGCGCATCGATGTCGAACCCGGCAAGCCGACCTCATTCGCCGCCAACCTGATCCCGATTGGCGGCGATCACCTGCTGCTGTTGCATGCGCCGGACGGCGAAGCCGCAGGCATCGAAATCAGATTGGACCAGCCCTGATCGCGGCACACCCGCGTGTTCATAGCCAAGGAGAACGTCAATGAAGATCGTGTATCGCTATGTCTTGCTTGCTTCGCTTGTTGGGCTGGGTGGCTGTGGTGGAAAGGACATTCAGCTGGCCATTGATGGCCAGAGCGATGCCATGAACGCGGTGTCGGCCTTCGTCGTGCCGAACTCGCAAGGTGGTCATTCGATCCAGATCACCAACTACCCCGTGGACATGGGGGCCAGCTACGACTACGGGAAAATCCGTCCGACCGAGCCCGGGCACTACCGCCTGGACCTGAATGTCATCAAGGCACCGACAACCGGGAAAGTGCCGATCAGCGTCGGCGAATACGCGCCTCGTCCGGGAAACCAGTCGCCGAAAGACAAGTTGGTCTGGGCGCGGGTCATGCGTTTCGAGGAAGGCAGTGAGCAGAAGGTGGTCGACCTGAGGGGCGACGCATTCGAGGGCTCGGTCAGCATCACGTCGGCGGACGGTGACGCCGTCGCCGGACGCATTGACGTCAGTGACGGCAAGTCTTCGATCCGGGGCGACTTCAGCGCGAAGCTGCTGAACTAGCTGTGGCGGCGCAGATCAATAGGCGCACTGGGGCGGCTCCGATGCCGCGGCGTGCGCCAGCTGCACAGGCCAGGGCCGTGCTCCGTGGCTGCGCACCAGAATGAGGTGCAGATGCGGCAGCGCCCTGGAAGCCCAGGGGGCTCAGCACGCGCGCCCGGAGAACACTGATCGTCTGACCAGAACAGGGAGATCCACATGAATCGCATGGCATGGCTGCTGCTGACAGCGGCGCTGGCGTTCAGCGCGCTGCCGGACATCGCTCACGCCGAAACTGCCTTCACCTACCAGGGCCGGCTGAGCACAGCAGGCACGGCGGCACAGGGCAGCTATGACTTTCAGTTCCGCCTGTTTGATGCCGAAACGGCTGGTACGGCGGTTGGCAGCTTGCAGTCGGCTTCAGCCGTGGTGGTCAGCGGCGGTGTGTTTTCGGTGTCGCTGGACTTCGGCGATGGGCCCTTCAACAGCGCGCCGCGCTGGTTGGAGATCGAGGTGCGCGAGGCTGGCGGCGCCAGCTACACCACGCTGGCGCCGCGCCAGCGCATCGGCGCCTCGCCCTTTGCCATCGAGACGATGTTTGTCGCGCCAGGCGCGGTGGATACGGCGGCGTTGCAGGACGATGCAGTGACGCGGGCCAAGCTTGCAGACAACAGTGTCGGCACCTTCCAGATCGAGAACAACACAGTCACGTCGACCGACATCCGGGACGGCACCATTGCCACGGCGGACATCGGTCCCGGAATCTACCGCAGCAAAGCCGACCTCTATGAGGTTTCCGGGACCGGCATGACGCTTCTGACCAATCCACAAAGCGAGACTGTCGGGTGTTTCGATCCCAACGACTTGCCGATTTCCGGTGGCTGTCGAGTGGGCTTGTCGGCTGCGTACGTCGCCACCAGCGTGACGGACAACCACTGGACCTCGACGACGGACGCGGCATCCGTGACGTGCAATGGGATCAACGTGCACCCGAGCAATCCATCGCTAAACCCCGTGCCGCTGCAGGCCTACATCATCTGCGTGAGCGTTCCGGGACCATGAAGATGGTGTTGGGGGTGTTGCATTCGCCAGTGCAGTCGCGAGGAGGCAAGGGCCCGACACCGTCCTACCGTCGAACGATGCGCAGTCTCCAGCCCTGCAGTCGCGGGGTTTGCAAGAGCACCGATCCGCTGTCAGGATCCAGCACCGCGGCGAGTTCGTTGCCGGTCCACAGCAACCACAGGCGCTGGCGTTGCCAGGGCGGAATGCCCTGCTCCTGCAACAGGGTCTTGAGGCCGCGCGTTGGTCGGTCGTGAGCCGGGCGGAGACGCTCGCCACCGCGCCGAAGGTCAATTCGAAACGCGGTTCCAGTCGGCAGAGCGGCGGAGCATCCCGGTTCGGATTGGCTCAGCAACTGGTGTTCGGCGACGACCAGCGGAGCGCCAAGACGGCCGTAGGCAGGCAGCGGTGCACCTGGCTCCGGGCGCTGGGCACCGGACCCATCCGCAGACATCCAGAACGCGTGTTGCCGGTACCGCCGCAACCAGCCCCCGTGGCATTGCAGGCTGGGTTCGGCATCGCCGCGCGCGGCGACCAACTCGATCTCGAAACGCTCGAACAGCACGCGACCTGCGCGCGGTTGGCCGTGGCTGGCCAGCCAGGCGCAGAGCAACTCAAAGCGAAGCGGTTCGGGCAGTGCCGCCCAGTTTTCCAGCCTCAGGCTGCCGTTGGCGTCGCGGCGCTCGATCAGCAAGGCCGCCGCCTGCCTGGACAGGCCAGCTGACAGCTCCCGCTGCCAATCGGCCAGGCGCGCCAGATGCTGGTCGATGCTGGGTTTGCGCTGGCGCAGCGGCGGCATGATCGAGGCTCGCAGCCAGCTGCGCTCGTGCTGATGGTCAGCATTGGCGGGATCCTCGACCCAAGGCAACTCGGCGGCCTCGATGCTGGCCTGCATCTGGGCATCGGTCGCCTGCAGCAGCGGGCGCCCGATCCGGCCTGGTGGCAGCTCAGAGACCTCGGCCATCGCGGCCAGTCCACGTGGCCCGGCACCGGCCAGCAGGCGCAGCATCACGGTCTCCGCCTGATCGCGCTGATGGTGTGCCAGCAACATCCAGTCACCTGGGTCGAGATGATGGCTATAGGCCTCGCGCCGGGCTGCTCGAGCCTTGGCTTCGAGCCCGACCTCGGTGCGTTCGAGCACCTGCACGCGGTCGACCTCGCAGCGCACGCCCAGTTGGCCGGCGATGGCTAGCGCATGAGCTGCCCACTGCGCCGCTTCGGCGTGCAGGCCATGATTGACGTGGACCGCGAGCAGATCCCTGGCGCGGGCCTGTGGCAATCGGGCCAACGCGGCCAGCAGCACCGTGGAGTCGCGACCGCCGCTGAAGCCCACGCGCAGGCGGCCGTCGGGGTGGCGCGCCAGGAACTGGCTGAGGTGATCTTCGATGTTCACCAGCGCCAACCCAGCGACAGCGCCCATTCCCGACCAGCGGCCGGTTCGTAGTAGCGGCCATTGCGTTCGGCCACGATCACCGAAGCCGCATGACGGCGATCGAAGACATTGTCCACGCGCAGGCCCAGCTCAATGGGGCTGTCGAAGATCGCGCGGCGCAGCCACCACAGATCGAGACGCCCGAAGCCGCTCGCCCGCTCGTTGCTGCCCAGATCCACCGGGACGGCAGCACTGGCGAAGTAGTCCATGCCCACGGTCGAATCATGACCGACTGGCCGTTGCCACTGCATGCCGAACCAGCGTGTAGCGACACCCGGCAGCCGCTGGTCCAGGCCCCCGTCGCGCAGGCGCGCATCCAGCCAGGTGGCGGCCAGACGCCATTGCGCCACGCCAACTTCACCGCTGGCCGCCAGTTCCAGGCCACGACGATGACCATCCCCCAGATTGTCGAATACGGTCCGGCCGCCGCTGGATTCCACCACCGCCAGCTCGTCACTGGATCGCAGCGCAAAGGCCGCGGCTTCCAACTGCAAAGAAGCGGATGCTTGCCAGCGCCAGGCCAGTTCGACTTGTTGATGGCGGGTCGACCGCAGATCCGGATTGAAGCCACCGCCGGATGGGGAGTAGGCCCGTTCGGCCAGGGTCGGACTGTCCAGGCCGGAACCGGCCGACAGCTGCCACTGGCTGTGGGTAGTGCTCTGCCAGGCCACGGCCAAGACCGGCAGCACGGCGGGTTCGTCACTGCGTCCGCTGTCGTCGGAGTTGCTGCCATTGATGTAGCGATCGCGGCTGCGCGCACGCAGCTCGGTGGCGCGCACACCGGCGCGCCAGAGCCAATCACCGCGGCGCCACCAGCCTTCCACCATGCCATCGGAAACACTGGCCCGATTGCGCTCGTCGCGGCGCAAGGCACCCCGTAGACCCAGGTTCTGGCCGACGAAGTTCTCGTAGCCGCGGCGTTGCTCGTCCTGGCGGTCATGACGCAGCCGCCAGCGCCAGCCGCGATCATTGAGCTCGATCTGATTGCCGCCTGACAGCTGCAGGCCAGCAGCCTGTCGGCTCAAGTCGATCACCCCGCCGGGATGCGTGGGCGAGTTCTGCACAGCGACCGGAACCGCCAGAAACTGCCGCAGTTGACGATTACCCACATGTACGGACCATTGCCAGCGCTCGCTGGCAGCCGTCCGCCCGAGTCCGATCTCGGCATGCTGCAGGCGCTTGCGGGTGTCGAACAGCAGCGCGGCTGAGGTGGTGCTGTCCGGTGCCTGCGCCAGTTGCTGTCGGTCAAGCCCCAGTGGGTCATCGGCCAGGCTGTTGAGGGCATGCCAGCGGGCGTCCCAGCGGCCACCTCCGCCGTCGGCCCACGACAAGCGGCCAGCCAACTGCTGCCGTTCGGCGGCACTGTGCGGGCGAAAGCCGGCATTCTCGTGCAGCAGCACATCCAGGCCCAGGCCGCAGCCGGCGCAGCTGGAAGCCGCGTTCGAGGGCCAGTGGTAGCCGGCGCCGAGACGGCGGCGGCCACCCCCAGCGAGCACCAGCTCGGCCTGCCCACCGGGGGTCAACTCTCCCAGTGTCTGCACTTCGATCAGTGCGCCGCCGTTGCCGGCCAGCGCCGCCAGGGGGCCACGCTCGACTCGAATGGCGGCATCGGCCTGCCAGGGAATGTGCGAGAGCTGCGCCTGACCATCCGGCAGGCTGGCAGGGATGCCATCGACGACAATCTGCAGGCCGCGCACGCCAAAGGCCGAGCGTGCACCGAAGCCGCGCACGGACAGGCGCACGTCCTGGGCTTCGTTGCGGCGATCCGAGCCCAGCAAACCCGGCACCAGCGACAGCGCACGCAAGGGATCGACGGCCATGTCGACGGGCCGTCGGGTATCGACCTCAGTCGCACTCAGTGATTGAGTCAGTGGCCGATCATCGCGGCTGTTGACGGCGGGCAGTTGCTGCGTCGCCGACTGAGCGACAGCGCAACAGGGCAGGGTGGCACCGATCAGCAGGGCGCCCCACAGCTCGGCGATCCCGCGCTGCGAGCTCATCGGTCGGTCTCAGCCGACCTCGACCATCTCGAAATCGGCCTTGCCGACGCCGCAATCCGGGCACATCCAGCTGTCCGGGACATCGTCCCAGCGCATCCCGGCAGGAATGCCATCTTCCGGCCAGCCAGCCGCCTCGTCGTAGACGAAGCCGCAGACGACGCAGACATAGGACCGCCAGGGGCCCTTGCCGTCATCGGGAGGGTTGCGCACACTCATTGGTTCACTCGATACCGCCGCGGGGCCGCGGATTGTGGCATAAGGCGGCCTGCCGACGAGCAATGGAACACGGGATGTTGTCCGCCTACCTGCCTCGCCCAATGAACCGACCCGCCGAGATGGCCTACGCATGACGGGGCTGGGTCGAGGTGGCCTCTATCTGATCACCGATGGCGGCCCGGATTTGCTGTCGCGCGTGGAAGCGGCGCTGCAAGGCGGTGTGGGTGCCTTGCAGTATCGCGACAAGAGCGGCGATTCAGACCGTCGCCTCACTGAGGCACAGGCTCTTGGGCAGCTCTGCCGGCGCTTCCAGATTCCATTCATCGTCAACGATGACATCGAACTGGCATTGGCCGTCGACGCCGACGGTGTGCACCTGGGTCTGCTGGACACCGGGATTGCCCGAGCCCGTCAGGTGCTGGGACCGGAGCGGATCATCGGGGCGTCCTGCTACAACTCGCTGGTCAACGCGCAGCGGGCGGTGGAAGCCGACGCCGACTACATCGCCTTCGGCGCCTTTTTCCCTTCGCGTACCAAGCCCGATGCGGTTCCGGCCAGCATGGGCCTGCTGCGCAAGGCCGGCGTTTTCCAGCGCCGCATCGTCGCTATTGGCGGCATCACCGCGGACAATGCCGGGCCGCTGCTGGCCGCCGGCGCCGACTGGCTGGCGGTCTGCGCCGATGTGCTGGGCGCGGACGATCCGGGCCTGGCGGCTGCCCGCTATCGGCCGTTGTTCCAGCCGCGATTGCACTAGATCCCCGTTCACTACCGAGTAGCCATGAATTCAACCAATCAGCAGTGCTTCGAGCGCGCCCGCCAGGTCATTCCGGGCGGCGTCAATTCGCCGGTTCGTGCCTTTGGCCAGGTCGGCGGCACCCCGTTCTTTGTCGATCGCGCCGAAGGTGCGCTGTTGTGGGATGTGGAAGGCAAGTCCTACATCGACTACATCGGCTCCTGGGGGCCGATGATCGCCGGTCACGCCCATCCGGCGGTGGTCGATGCCGTCACCGAGGCCGCCCGGCGTGGTCTGAGTTACGGCGCGCCCTGTCCGGCGGAGGCTGAACTGGCGGCTGAAGTCTGTGCGCTGGTGCCATCGCTGGAGCTGGTGCGCATGGTCAATTCCGGCACCGAAGCCTGCATGAGCGCGATCCGTCTGGCGCGCGGCTACACCGGCCGTGACCTGATTCTCAAGTTCGCCGGCTGCTATCACGGTCACGCCGACTCCTTCCTGGTCAAGGCCGGGTCGGGTGTGGCCACGCTGGGCCTGCCCAATTCGCCCGGCGTGCCGGCGGTGCTGGCCGATCTCACGCTGACCTGTGCCTACAACGATCTGGCCGCCGTCGAAGCGGTCATGGCGGCACACGGTGAGCGGATGGCGGCGATCATCGTCGAGCCGGTGGCCGGCAACATGAACTGCGTGCTGCCTGAGCCCGGCTTTCTGCAAGGCTTGCGGCGCCTGTGCGATCAGTTCGGCAGTGTGCTGATCTTCGATGAGGTGATGACCGGCTTTCGCGTTCATCTGGGCGGTGCCCAGGCACTCTACGGGGTGACGCCAGATCTGAGCACCTTCGGCAAGGTCATCGGTGCCGGAATGCCGGTGGGCGCCTACGGCGGCAAGCGTCACATCATGGAGTGCATTGCGCCACTGGGCCCGGTCTATCAGGCCGGTACACTCAGCGGCAATCCGCTGGCGATGGCGGCCGGTTTGGCCAATCTGCGGCTGATCCAGGCCGAGGGCTTTTACGAGACCTTGCAGGAACGCACCGAACGGCTCTGTGCCGGTCTGCAGCGGGCGGCCGATCAGGCTGGCGTGCCCATGGCCACCGTGCGGGCCGGTGCAATGTTCGGCTTCTTCTTCGCCGAGCGCGCGGCGCGCGATTACGCCGAGGCGGCGCAGGCGGACATCGAGGCCTTCAAGCGCTTCTTCCACGCCTGCCTGCAGCGCGGTGTCTATTTCGCACCCAGTGCCTATGAGGCCGGCTTTGTCTCGATGGCGCACACCGACGAAGTGATCGATCAAACGATTGCGGTGGCAGCCGAGGCCTTCGCCGAGCTGGCCGCTTAGCGACCGCCGCAGTGCTCTGGTGGGAGCGAGCTTGCTCCCACTGAAGACTGGCCATCTCGTGGCTAGACCAGTGCGCACGTCTGTCCGTCGAGCGAGTCGGAAAGACGGAGAAGGCCGATCAACCACCTCCAAAACGACAACACCCCGGCAAGCCGGGGTGTCGTTGAGGATTGCTGTGGCGGCGTTGCCGCCGCCGCGCCGGATCAGACCGGGCGCACTTCCTCGGCCTGCAGGCCCTTCTGGCCCTGGGCCACGATGAAGGTCACAGCCTGGCCTTCCTGCAGGGTCTTGAAGCCCTGGGCCTGGATGGAACGGAAGTGCACGAACAGGTCACTGCCGCTTTCCGGGGTGATGAAGCCATAACCCTTGGCATCGTTGAACCACTTGACGGTACCGCTTTGACGCTCAGACATGACGACTCCTTTGCAGTCGCTAAAAACATGAAAAACGCACCCTTGCAGGTGCGCGGCGACGGTGACAATGCAAGGAACGGCAGAATCGAACGATGCAGCGGATCAGCAGACCCCAACATCGGGTCACGAATCGCGGTGACCCTTGACACACACAGTCTGCACTCATGATACCGGTATCTGCTGCGCCTTGCCATGGGGGATGACAGGGCGCAGGGATGGGATCATGCGCGTCGGGATGCACGCGATCACAGTTTGGCGGTCAGGCATCGAGCGTTCGTGAATGAATCGCTGGTGTGAGCGGGCCTGCTCGCCGTGCCATGTCCGCTCGTACTGCGTTTGCCGAGCGTCTCAGAACTCGAGTTCGTGACGCAGAAAGCCGAGCACGTCGGCCCACTCCTCGATCTGCATGGCCGTGGGCTTGCCGGCCCCGTGTCCGCCGCGGGTGTCGATTCGAATCAACATTGGCTGGTCACCGCGATAGGTCGCCTGCAGCGCCGCTGCAAACTTGAAGCTGTGCGCAGGGAACACCCGATCGTCGTGATCGCCGGTGGTGATCAACATGGCCGGGTAGGCGACGCCCTCGCGGATATTGTGCAGCGGCGAATACGCTCGCAGCGCATCGAATTCGGCTGGATCCTGCGGCGAGCCATAGTCGCTCTCCCAGGCCCAGCCGATCGTGAAACGGTTGAAGCGCAGCATGTCCAGCACGCCCACGCCCGGCACCGCCGCGGCGAACAACTCAGGGCGTTGCAGCGCCGTCGCTGCGGCCAGCAGGCCACCGTTGCTGCGACCGTGAATGGCCAGCCGGTCTGGATTGGTCCAACCCTCCGCGATCAGATATTCGGCCGCGGCGGCGAAGTCATCGAAGACGTTCTGCTTGTTCAGCTTCATACCGGCCTCGTGCCAGGCCTTGCCGTACTCACCGCCGCCGCGCAGGTTGGCCAGCGCGTAGACGCCACCCATTTCCAGCCACACCGCCACCGGAACCGAGTAGGAGGGCGTCAACGGGATGTTGAAACCACCGTAGCCATACAGCAGCACCGGCTGATTGCCATCCAGCGGCGTGTCCTTGCGCGCCGTGATGAACATCGGGATGCGGGTACCGTCCTTGCCCGCATAGAACACCTGGCGCGTTTGGTAACGGCTGCCGTCAAAACCGGTCTGTGGGCGACGGAACAGCGTCGAGGCGCCGGTCTGCACATCCAGGCGATAGATCGTGTGCGGCTCGGTGAAACTGGCGAAACTGTAGAAGCTCTCGTTGTCGCCCATTTCGCCGGTGAGTCCACCGGCACTGCCCAGGCCGGGCAGGTCGATGCGGCGAGCGTTGCCACCGTCGAGGTCGACCCGCACGACCTCGCTGCGGGCGTCAGTCAGATAGTGCAGCAGCAGATGACCGCCCACTGCGCTGACACGGGTCAGGGTCGAGGTGCTCTGCGGGACGACTTCCTGCCACTGGGCGCGGTCAGGCCGGGCGAGATCGATGATGACGACGCGCTTGCGCTCGGCCTGGTCATCCGTCAGGAACCAGAAGCGATCACCCTCGTTGTGGATGAACTCGAAGCTGGCCTCGAACTGGTCGATCAGTTCCACCACCGGCGCATCGGGCCGATCCAGACGTTGATAGAAGACGAGATTGCGCTCGTCGGTGCCCTGCCAGACGCTGAGCAGCAGGAAGCGGCCATCGTCGGTGACTTCGTTGCCGAATCCCCATTTGGGCTGATCCGGGCGGGCATAGACCAGCCGGTCTTCAGACTGCGATGTGCCCAATCGGTGGAAGTAGAGCTTCTGGTTCTCGTTGACGGCCTTCAGCGGGTCCTCACCCTCCGGAGCGTCATAGCGGGCGTAGTAGAAACCGCTCCCGTCGGCCGTCCAACTGGCGCTGGAGAACTTGACCCAACGCAGGTGGTCACCGGTGTCCTGCGCTGTGCTGACGTCGCGGACATGCCACTCCTGCCAGTCCGAGCCACCCGACGAGGTGCCGTAGGCCAGATAACGACCATCCTGGCTCAAGGCTGTGCCGGTCAACGCGATGGTGCCGTCGGCGGCCAGCGTATTGGGGTCGAGCAGCACGCGTGGCGCTGCCTCCAGTGACTCAGCCACGTACAGCACGGCCTGATTCTGCAGACCGTCGTTGCGCGTGAAAAAGTACTGTCCGGCCTTGCGGCTGGGAATGCCGAAGCGTTCATGGTTCCACAAGCGAGCCAGCTGGGCCTGGATGGCAGGACGATCCTCGACCTGCGCCAGGTAGGCGTTGGTCACGACATTCTGCGCATCGATCCAGCGACGCGTTTCCTGGCTGTCCAGTTCTTCCAGCCAGCGATAGGGATCGGGGATGCGCACTTTGCCTTGGCCGGCGCTGTCGTACTGATCGATCTGCTTCACGGTTCTGCTGGCCGGGTAGGGAGGCTGGGTGGCTGCGGCGGAGTCAGCGGGCGACGTTGTCGGCTGATTGCTGCAAGCGGCAAGCAGACTCAGCAGGGCAGGCATCAGAACACGGGAATGGCGCATCGAAACTCCCTTGGATACGGGCGAATGGGCGGGTGAGCCGCGACTACTTGCCGTCGTCGGAGATGTAGCGGGGGCCTTTGCCGGCGGTCTTCTCGTAGACCCCGCCGCCGACCTTGCGGTACTGGGTGAAGCCGCGTTCGGCGAAGTGGGATTCCTTCAGCACATGGGCCTGTCCGGACACGACGGTCGGAGCTGAGATCAGCTGGCGCAACTCGGCACCACAATGCGGACATTGGCTGGGCGCGGCCTCGTCAGCTCGCAGGAAGACCTCAATGCCATCCTGGCAGTGGGCGCAACCGGCACCTTCGGGTCGGTACTCATAGATCGGCATGGTGATCCTCTGAAGACTGCACTGCGCGGGCACAAAGCACGGTGCAGCGGTGATCCGCCGACGCGCCTTGGCTCCCGCGCAGGAAGGCGACAACAAAGGCCCTTCGGCGGTCCTTCCCGGCGGCGGCCGCCCAGCTCATGAACTGGGATCGGCCTCGGCCGATTCAATGGCCTGCCGGCCCGGCCAGCCGGCCACCGCATGCCAGCGGTTGACGATCAGGCAGAACAATTCTGCCGTGACGCGGGTGTCGTAGACCGCCGAGTGCGCTTCGCGGCTGTCCCACTCCAGTCCAGCCGCTCGAACGGCCTTGGCCAGCACGGTCTGGCCATAGGCCAGCGCCGCCAGGCTGACGGTATCCAGCGTGCTGAACGGATGAAAGGGGCTGCGCTTGTGTTCGGTGCGCCGAATGGCCGCGTTGAGGAAGGACAGGTCAAAAGCGGCGTTGTGTCCGACCAGGATGGCGCGCTGGCAGCCGTGCCGCTTCACAGCCTCGCGCACCGGACCGAACACGTGGTCCAGTGCGGCTTTCTCCTCCCGTGCCGCACGCAGCGGATGGAACGGGTCGATGCCGGTGATCTCCAGCGACTTCTTCTCCAGGTTGGCGCCGGGGAAGGGCACGACATGCGTGTAGACCGCCGTCCCGGGTAGCAGATCGCCCGCTTCATCCAGTTCGATCGGGACTGCGGCGATTTCCAGCAGCGCATCGGTGTCGGCGTTGAAGCCACCGCATTCGACATCGACGACGACGGGCAGGAAGCCGCGGAAACGTTGGGCCAGGGTTCTCATGCGGTGGCGAGGATAGCAGTCGCGAGCTGGAGACGGCGTGCGATGGGGCGGGGCAGATCAGCCCGGGATCATCGACGTCGATGTTGCGGAGGGGCGATGTCGGTGGCGCCCGGGCCCGTCAGCGGCGTCAGTCACCTCGCCCTTCACCGCAGGTCTTGACCTACGTTGCCTTCCCGCCTGGCGGACTTTTCAGCTGCCGTCGCGAGCACCGGACTTTTTCAGAGGGTCCTGGATGCGGATTTAAAAGATTTTTGCCGATAAAGGTATTGACAGGGGCATTTTCTGTGTGAAAAATAACAACCCATGAGCACCATGATCACACAACTGCTGCGACTAATTCGGCCCCATGAGGGACGGGAGGGTTGCGTCTGAGGTCGTGGTCAGTTGTCTGGACTCGAATTGAAGGCCCCTCTCGGTTTCCGATTGGGGCCTTTTCTTTTCAGCCCAGGTGGCGCAATTTGGGCCCCTCTGAACGAGTCCCGCGGCCGCGACGGAGACCGAGAAGTCCGCCAGTTAGGAAGGCCCTGAAGTGCATAGCCCGCGCTCTGGACGAAGGGTCTGACGCCGCTGGCAGACTTCTCGGGCCCGCCCCGAAGGGTTGTGTCCCAGATCACCCGCAGCTGCGTTGCGTTTCGGCGCCGTAGAATAACTACGCCTTGCCTAAACGACGCCTTACTGCGGGTGATCTGGAACACAACGCGGCTCGCGGGACTCGTTCAGAGGGGCCCGAACAGACGCGCCGGTTTCAGATGCCGGTTGTTGTGGGTTCGAGTCCCACCCTGGGCACCACGGTCACGTCCAGGTGGCGCAATTGGCAGACGCGCCGGTCTCAGATACCGGTTGTTGTGGGTTCGAGTCCCACCCTGGGCACCACGGACACGTCCGGGTGGCGCAATTGGCAGACGCGGCAGGTTGAGATCCTGTCTGTTGTGGGTTCGAGTCCCATCCCGGGCACCGAGGTGAGCGCTTTTATTGATTTCCTGAAAAATGGGCAGTTGCTATGACTGTATCCATGATTCGGGAGGTAGATTTGTGTCCGATTAATTGACCGGTATTCGCTTTTTCCAGGCTCCGGAAATCAGTAAAAGCTGCCGGCACGCTCGTTATATCGATCGAAGACCGAGCAGGCCCGCTCGCGCAGCAGATCCCGCTGCACTTCAATCTTGCGACGGGCCAATTCGCCCGGCCAGTCGGCCGGCAGCGGTCCTTCGTCGAACTCGGTCAGTCGCTCCACGTCTTCACCCCGGGCGCCTATCAGAATGCGGTCGATACCGGCCCAAAGGCTGCCGCCGAAGCACATCGCGCAGGGTTGGGCCGAGGTGGCCAGCGTGTAGCGATGGCCATCGCCGTTGAGCCGGAATCGGCCGAGGCGGTGCTGGGCGAAGCTGAAGGCCATCATCTCGGCGTGGGCGATCGAACAGTTCAGCGGCACCACCCGATTGACGCCGGCGGCGACCAGCCGGCCGCGGTGATCGAAGATGGCCGCCCCGAAGGGGCCCCCAGTGCCCTGGTCGACGTTGGCCAGCGCCAGATCGATGGCCAGCGACATCTGCGCCTCTGGGTCAGTCGTGGGCTCACGCCCGCGCAGCAGATCGGGCATCCAGTCGGGGAGTTGCAGGACGACGGCGAGGGACATGGGCAGGCTTCGTGAGGTCGGGATGACTTATTCTGGAGGCTATGGATGAATTCGACCAAGTGAGGGGTGCAGGGCCCTCGCACCTTAGCCACATCCCGATCATCGGAGTCGGTACCTAATGGCCCCCCGTACCACCTACGTCTGTGACCAATGCGGCAGCGTCCAGCCCAAGTGGGCCGGCCAGTGTCCGGATTGCCAGGCGTGGAACTCGCTGACCGAGCAGCTGCAGCCGGCGCTGAAGTCGCGCGCCGGCGGATTTGCGGGCACTCGGAGTGCACAAGTCGAGGACCTGGCGGCCGTGCCGGCCGATCGGGCGCCACGGCAATCGAGTGGACTGGCAGAGCTGGATCGGGTGCTGGGTGGCGGCATTGTGGCCGGTTCGGTGGTGCTGATCGGCGGCGATCCGGGCATCGGCAAGTCGACGTTGCTGCTGCAGGTACTGGTGGCGCAGGCGCGCACGGCCAAGGTGCTGTATGTGTCCGGTGAGGAGTCACTGGGTCAGATCGCGGCCCGCGCCGGGCGGATGGACGCCGACGTCGCAGGCGTGCGCTGCGTGGCCGAGACCGACGTGGACGCGATCCTCGCCACGGCGGCGCAGGAGCGGCCGCAACTGTTGGTGATCGACTCGATCCAGACTTGCTACACCGGTGAGCTGACGGCCGCACCCGGGTCGGTGTCGCAGGTGCGCGAGAGTGCTGCCCGGTTGACCCGCTTTGCCAAGCAGCAGGGCATCAGCGTGTTTCTGATCGGCCACGTCACCAAGGAGGGCGGCATTGCCGGCCCGCGCATCCTCGAGCACATGGTCGATGCGGTGCTGTATTTCGAGGGCGACGGCGGCGGCCGTCTGCGGATTCTGCGCGGCATCAAGAATCGCTTCGGCGCGATCAACGAGATCGGCGTGTTCGCAATGACCGATCGTGGTCTGCGCGAGGTCCCCAATCCCTCGGCGCTGTTCCTCAGTGGCGCGGAGACTGACCGGCCGGGGAGCGCCATCATGGTCACCCGCGAAGGAACGCGGCCGCTGCTGGTGGAAGTTCAGGCGCTGGTCGACGGCTCGCCGCTGTCCAATCCGCGTCGGGTGGCCGTCGGCGTGGAGCAGAATCGATTGGCGCTGCTGCTGGCCGTGCTGCATCGCCACGGCGGACTGAGCATGGCCGATCAGGATGTGTTCGTGAATGTCGTCGGCGGCATCCGCGTCAATGAGACTGCGGCAGATCTGCCGACCGTGCTGGCCGTCGCTTCGAGCCTGCGGGATCGGCCCTTGCCGGCGCGCACCATCAGCTTTGGTGAGATCGGACTGGCCGGCGAGATCCGGCCGGTGTCGCAGGGTGAGGAACGACTCAAGGAGGCAGCTGCGCACGGCTTTCGGCAGGCGCTGGTGCCGAAGGCCAATGCGCCGAAAAAGCGGCGTTTCGGCGAGCTGGAGATCATCCCGATTGAGCGGCTCAGCGACGCGCTCGAAGCGCTTTCACGCTGAGGAAGACCACGATGACGACGCGCTTGCTGCTGAACCTGCGGGATGTGCCGGACGACGAGATCGCCGATGTAGAGGCGCTGCTCGATGCGAATGGCTGGCCCTGGTATCGCACCGAACCGGGTCGATGGGGGATTTCTGCGGCAGCCATCTGGCTTCGTCAGGCCGACGACTTTCCCGCGGCCCGCGCAGCGCTGGATGCCTACCAGGCCGAGCGCGGCGAACAGGCACGAGCGGACTGGGCGCGATTGCAGCAGGAGGGCAGGGCGCCGAACCTGTGGAGTCAATTGCGTGCAGAGCCGCTGGCCACATTGGCTGCGTGGCTGGCGATCCTGCTGTTGCTGGGAATGCTGGCGCTGCTGCCGATGACGCTACTGCGCGACGCAGGCTAGGCACAGATTGCGCTGGAACGGCTGAGTCGGGCCGGATCGCGGTGACTGCGATCCGGCCCTGGTCACTACTTGTCGCTGTCGCTGCTGGTGTCCGAACGCCAGGCCAGTTCACGCCGTTCCAGCAGACCCATGTCGGCCTGATTCTGCAGGCGCAGATCTCGCAGTTCATAAGGCGCGCGCACGGCCGCCGGTCCAATCACCGCGTCGAGGAACTGCAGTTCGATGCCGTCGTTGCCGTTCAGCATCTTCGCCGATTGGGCCGTGGCGACCGGCACGAGTTGGCCGGTAGCATTGGTGCCCCAGAGGGTTCCGGTCAGCTGGTAGCGTCCTGCACTGGCGGCCTCCACACCAAAACGCAGCACCACATTGTTGCCGTGGGCTCGCACCGGGAGATGTTCCACGCTGCCGGACAGGCGCGCGACCGGATTGGTGATCCCGACCGCCGTCTTGGCGTCGCGCAGAACCTCGCCCTTGGCACCAAAAGCGTGCACTTCCCATGGCACGGGGCCACCGACGTCGGCCGCGGTCGGGGCCGGTACACTGGCCAGATAGCTGCCGTCGCGCTGACGCGAGAAGGCCAGATCGACGCTGCGCCCGTCAGGGGCCGTCAGCACGCCGGCCAATCGGTCCAGCTGAGTGGGTCGGCCGGACTCCTCGAATTGCGCGCGAATCGTCAGAGGGTCACCCGCCAATTGCGCATCGCGTCCGGACTGCAGTTTCAGCACCACGTTGCTGTCGGGCTCGAACACATGGACCAGGTAGCGACCGTCGGCAGTCGGCGCCTGCAGGGCGAATGCACCCGCACCCAGGCTGGCATTGAGGCGAAAGGCTGTTGTGCCTTCCGGGAAGGGCGCAGCGCCGTCGGCCAGATCGCTGGCGCTGGCCACACTGCTCAGCGCGCTGGCGTTGCCATAGCGACGACCATCCCGCTCGACGATCAGCTCGCTCGGTTGCAGTGCCGAGCGCTGGGTGCCGATCGGGCTGATGCGCACCAGTGCGCCCGGCTGGGTGGTGTGGATTCGGATGCCAGACCGCCAGTCGGCGGCGTCGTGGTCCGCCCAGAACTCGCGGCTCTCGGCGGTGTGCGGTGCGGTCGTACTGAGACTGGCGTCGGCTTCCAGCGCCCAGGCGTAATGCAGTTCTTCGCTGGGCAGGGCACGGACGGCCTTGGGCTGCGTCGCGCTGAGCCGCTGCGGCACCAGGTCCTGGCTGCCAGCGGGCAGCAACTGGCCGGCTGCAGCGCCGGAGGTGAGTGACAACAGGGTCAGGAACAGAATTGAACGGGTCATGATGGGCCTCCCTCCCGATCACAGATCGTTGCGCAGGATCACGTCCAGGCCAAAGCAGGCCCGACGCGACTGGTTGTGACTGAGCGGCTCGCCGCCGGCCATTCGGGCGGTGTCGTAGAACCACACCGTACCGGCGCCGTTCTGACTGGAGCAGTTGAGGAAGCCATCGGAGCAGCTGTCCAGCCACGCCTGGGTGATTTCCAGCCCAAGGTTGAGGTGGTAGCCACCGCAGTAGCTGTCGCCATCCCAGATCGCGGTTTCCACGTCGGTGCCGACCACCGACCAGAAGCCCTTTGGCAAAGCCGGGCGACCCGAGGTGCCGTAGAGGTAGTTGGCGTTGTAGTAGGCCATCCAGCTGACCTGCTGCATGCGCACGGCGTCACTTTGGTAACCGAGCAGCCAACCCAGCGCGGCTTCGAAGACATTGCCGGCAATGACGGCGTCGGCCAGCGGCGTGCCTTTGCTCGACGGGGCCAGCGCGTTGACCCAACGGATCTTGCTGATGATGTTGGGGTAGCGGCTGTCCCAGGTGGGATTGGACATGATCCAGCGCATCACATTGCCGCCATTGGAATGCGTGATGACGACCAGGTCGGTGATGCCGCGATTGTTGATGAAGGTGGTCAGCTGGCCGGCCAGGCAGCCCGCTGCGCGGCTGTCCCACATGTACTGCTCGAAATCGCAGTTGATGACGGTGTAGTTGGCCTGGTTCGGCAAGCCCTGCCGAACCGAATTGACGAAGGCCGATTGCCAGTAGTCGTTGAGTGCGTCGGTTTGCTTGCCGGTGCCATGAACAAAGGCGACACCGGTATTGGCCACCGCCGCGCAGGCGTAGACGCCCATGCAGAGCGCAAGGATGCTTCGAAACACGGTCTTCCTCCCCAGATCGTGATGATTGTTCCGCGCAGATTCAGTTGAGCACTGATCCGGCGCGCGACGAATCGTGACATACGCCCCCGTATGGTTCAAGCGAACTGCGTCAACTTCTGCTCACCAGCGGCACATTACGACGTGCTGATGTTCTAGCGCTGGTCGTCGCTCAAATCACCGATCGTGAAGCACCGACGCTTCGGCGGTCCATTCGACGTGGCTGAAGCAATTGGGAATTGACCGGCTCTTCCTATTGGCGCTTGATTTCGCCTCGAACGCGAACAAGAATGATTCGTATTCGAGTCTTGAGATCATATCCATGCGCAGACCCTTCCCGTGCCGGCTTGCCAGCGCATTGCGGTTCAGTCTTCTGGCCGGTGCCACCACGTCAGCACTCGCTGCCCCGGAGCCAGACCCGCGTGCCGAACCGGAAACGCTCGACCGAATCGTGGTCAGTGGACGGCAGAGCGAGGAGACGGTGGGCGCTGCCAGCGCCACCGTCAGCATGATCGACGAGGAACAGATTCGTCGCCGCGTCACCGCCGATCTGCGCGATCTGTTTCGCTACGAGCCCGGCGTCTCGGTGGGCAATGACGTCAACCGCTTCGGCTATGGCGACATCCGCATTCGTGGACTGGGCGGCAACCGCGTCGCCATCGAAGTGGACGGTGTGTCGATCAACGACGCCTTCGCCATCGGCAGTTTCTCCTCGGCCGGTCGCGACGCCATCGACGTGAGCACGCTCAAGCAGGTCGAGATTCTGCGTGGCCCGTCTTCCACGCTCTACGGCAGCGATGCGCTGGGTGGCGTGGTCAGCTTCGTGACCAAGGATCCCCTGGACTATCTGGCGGGTCCGGACGAGGTTCTCTATGGGCGCGCCTCTGTGGGCTACTCGGACGTCGATCATGGCCGCAACGTGGGTCAAACCACCGTGCTGCGGCAGGGTGACTGGTCCATGCTGTTTCACAGCAGCCATCGGCGTGGTCACGAACCGGACAACCAGGGTGAGATCGACGCGCCGGACAGCACCCGCACGCGGCCCAATCCGCAGGACACTGCCGATGACAGTGTGCTGGCCAAGCTGGTTTACAGCCTGCGGGACGGTGACGCCCTGCGCCTGAGCTTCGATGGCCGCATCGCCAGAACCGACACAGAAGTGCTGTCGGCACGGAGAACGCAGTCCTTGGGTCCATCACAGATTCGCACCGACGATCTGCGTGCAGAGGATCGGGCCGAGCGTCGGCGTGTGTCGCTGGACTATCAGCTCAGAGCGCCTTTGGGTTTCATCGATCAGGGCAGCCTCCAGCTCTACACCCAGGGCAGCGACAACCGCCAGCTGACCTTTGAGCAGCGCAGCACGCTGTCGGCGGCTGGCGCGACGCCGGCCGAACGCTACCGTCGCTTTGACTTCGATCAGCGTGTTCGCGGCCTGGAGCTGACCGCGCGCAGCGACTTCAGCACCGGCGGGGCGGCGCATCGGCTGGTCTACGGCATCGACCTTGAGCACACCGACACCGATCAGCTGCGCGACGGCTTCCAGCGCGACCCTCGCACCGGCGCCGTCACGAACATCGTGCTGCCTGATGTCTTTCCTGTGCGCGATTTTCCGCGCAGCGAGAGCCGCGAACTCGGGCTCTATTTGCAGGATCGGATCGAATGGCTGGACGGCCGCCTGACGCTGATTCCGGCGCTGCGCTACGACCGTTACGAGCTGGAACCGCAGCTCGACGATATCTTCCTCGAGGACAACCCTGGCGTGCCGGTGACTGATTTGAGCGTCTCCGAGCTCTCGCCCAAGTTGGGTTCGGTCTATCGACTCAGCGACACCTGGTCGCTGCACGCCCAGTACGCCGAGGGCTTCCGGCCACCGCCCTTCAACGACGTCAATCTGGGCTTCACCAACTTCGCCTTCGGCTACACCGCATTGCCGAATCCGGACCTGCGGGCCGAAACCAGTCGTGGCGTGGAGCTGGGTCTGCGTGGTCACGGCGACTGGGGCTTCCTGACCCTGACGGCCTATCGCAACGACTACGACGATTTCATTGAGTCGCTGCTCGCCATTGGCGTGGACCCGGAGACCGGCCTGCTGCTGTTCCAGTCGCAGAATCTCGACGACGTGCGGATCGAGGGTTTCGAGGCCCGTGCTGCTCTGGAACTGGGGCATTGGTCCGATGCGCTGAGTGCCTGGCGCTTGAATGCGGCCTTTGCGCACGCCAAGGGCGATGTCACCACCATTGCCATGCCACTGAACAGCGTCGAGCCGGACACGCTGGTGCTGGGGTTGGGCTGGCGCAATCGCAGTGGGCAGCTCGAAGTGGATCTGGTCAGCACCTCGGCCAAGCGCAAGCGCCGGCTGGACAGCGACACGCTGTTCGCAACGCCCGGCTATTCGGTGCTGGACTTGCTGGCGACCTGGCATGTCAGCGAGCGCCTGCGTCTGGACGGTGGGCTGTTCAATCTGACCGATCGACGCTACTGGACCTGGGCCGACGTGCAGGGCCGGCTGGCCACGGATCCGACGCTGGACCGTTACACCCGCGCCGGTCGTAGCCTGGCCGTCAATCTGAGTCTGGAATGGTGAGCCGCGCTGGCTAGCGCCAACAGCAACAGCTGATCGAGGTCTGGCCGCGGTTCGAGCCGCAGTCCGACCGCCAATTGCAAGCAGGAGAGAGCAATGCGTATGAATCGTTTTGGATGGGCGCTGGTCGGCGCCGGCATGCTGGCCATGACCAGCTCGGCACTGGCCTACGAGGACGGGCAGGAGAGGGGAGCGGCAACGGCCCAGCGTCAATACACCTTTGCCTGGCCGTTCGCGGAGGGCAGCGAGATGGCGCCGCGTGGCGGCAGCAGCAAGGGCGAGCCACTGACCCTGCTGCAGACGCCGTCAGCTGACTGGGCAGCCTTGCAGGCTCCGGGACTGTCCAGCTTCGAGCGCGATCGTCGCGCCATCCTGGCGATGGCCGGCGAGTACCGGGCCAGTTTCGACTTCATCGAGGTGGCCGGTTTCGTGGCCGGTCACCAGCCCACCCGGCCGTACCAGAGCTGGGGCACCGAGAAGGTTTACGTGCTGGCCGACGACGGTGAGCAGATCGTGCTGCAGCATCTGCTGGTCATGCGCATCGTCCAGGAGGACGGCACGATTTCCGAACCCTTCGTCACCAAGCACTGGCGGCAGGACTGGACCTATGAACCCGAGCGCACACTGGCCTACCGTGGCCAGCATCGCTGGGACTGGGTCGAGGTGCCCAGCGAGCAGCGCCGAGGATCCTGGTCGCAGACGGTGTGGCAGGTCGACGACTCGCCGCGCTACGGCGGTGTGGGCCAG
>JAWLAT010000034.1:0-48755 GCA_041395325.1 Lysobacterales bacterium | reverse complement strand
CGTGCGCTCCAGTGTCGCCGCTCGACAGTCCAATCTCGAACGCATGCGACTGGCCGGCGACCGCGTCAGCCCGGTCGCCAGCTTGTACGAATCGCTGTACGCCGCCAATCCACCGGGCAGCCTCTTCGAGGTCGACTTTCCTGCCGCCGAGCCGCGGCAAGGCGACCGCTTTGAAGGCCCGGTGTATCTACTGATCAACCGCCACTCCTATTCCAACACCGTCACCGTGGCCGCCCTGGCGCAGGACTATGGCTTCGCCAGGATCCTCGGTGAGGAAACCGCCGACCTGGCCTCCACCTATGGCGCCATGGAGCAGTTCACGCTGCCGCACACCGGCATCCAGGTCGGCTTTCCCAAGGCCCATATCATTCGCCCCAATGGCGATGACAGCGCGCGTGGCGTCGTCCCCGACGTGGCCATCCGGACCCCGCTCGGGCCGGACAGCTGGGATCGGGTGCTGAGCCAGGCAGCGGGGATCGTAAAGGCGGAGCTTGCGGCCGGCGACGTCGCCAGCGCTGCGGAATCGCCATGAAGGTCGACCACCTGGCCAGGCCCGCGCAACGGCACCCGGGCCGTGAGCGCGCTGGCCAGAAGGTCGCTCTCAATCTCACCAGGTGCGGATGCCTACCTTCCCGTGAGGCGCTGGCGCCGAACCATTGTCCACACCGAGTTGGGTTGGGCTAGAAATGCGGCCGCCACAGGATCCAGTAGGCCGTGGCGGTGCCGGTCAACGTGAACAAGGCACAAAGACCCAGCAGGCCGCCGACCAGCCACTGCCGGGTGCCGCTGGCGCGTTCACTGCGGAAATAGATTTCCGCAATCGCCAGCGGGAGCCCATAGCAGGCGACGGACCAGAACAGATCGAAGGGCCCATCCATCTGCCGGGTATTGCCGAAGGGACCCTGATTCAGCGTCAACCAGGCCGTGTAGCCGAGCCGAAACATCCAGACCCCACTGACCAGCAAGTAGCAACGAATGGCCCAGCGACGGTGTGCGGCAAACTGCCGCAGGCGCGCCAGGCGCCAGGTCAGGACGACCGCCAGCACAATCAATATGCCATTCAGGGTCGTGCCTAAGGCGCCGATGTCGCTCAGCCGGGACCCGCGAACCCAGGTCAGCAAGAGGCCGGACAAGGCACCGGACAACGCCAGGATGAGAAACACCCGGCCATTGATCCGGTGCAGGATCGGGTAGCGTTGGCGCAGCCGCGGCACCAATTGCAGCAAGCCCGCCAGATTCAGCCAGATGGCCGGCAGCAGGTGGAACAACAACACCGTGTTGCCAAGGTGGTCGCCCGGCACATGACCGGTGATCGGGTGCGTGCGATTCATCGCTTCCGGGGTACCGGCCGCCAGCGGCATGCCATAGGCCGCCACGATGTACGCGGCGAAGAGCCACTGACTGAGCAAGGCGGCGACGAACCAGGCAATGGCACCACCATGCAGCACTCGCAGCGGCGAGCCGGGCGCCCGGCCCATGGTGATCGAAGCAGGATTGACGGCAGACATGGTGAGACCCGCGGGCAGCGGCGCCGATCGCGCCTGGCCGCAGATTCGGGGCACAGCAGGACCTTGTCTCGCCGATTCGCAAATCGGCCAGCCTCGTTCGGCTGGCACTCAGGTCCCGCGGTGACGCCATCGGCCGCAGTGTCGTTCGGGCCACGCAATGGCCTATTGCTCAGGACGCGGCACCGGGATCCGATCGCCAGGGCCTGCGCACGGCGCCTGGACCGACAACCGGCTACAGGTTCTGGCGGCGTTCGCCGGATGGCCGTCGCGACGACGCCATTGACGCCGGCACGATGCCAGCGCGACCTGCGCTGGCACCGTCAAGAACAGATCGGGGCCCCGCGATGCGGGGCCCCGAGGAGCAACAACGTCTGCTGCTTACTCGAAACCGTCTTCGAGCAAACCGCAGCTGACGACGCGAATGTCGTCCACATGCCAACCCAACGGCGCCGTACCCGTGTTGGTGTCTGTCTGCATGTGGAAGCGGAACTGTACGTCCTGTCCGGCGAAGCTGCTCACGTCGAAGCTGGCCGTCGAATAGGGCAGTACGCCGCACCACGCCGCCGTACCTCCGGGAAGCGGACCGAAGAACTCGTCCTCCAGCAGTGAAGGCGACTCCAGAATCGTCCAGTTGGTACCACCATCGGTGGAAATCTCGACGAAACCGCCATCCCAACATGCCGCACCGCCGTTGTTCTCGGCGTTCATGTCGTGCTCGAAGCGCAGCAGCGACAGGGTGTGATCCGGCGGAATCGAGATGGTCGGCGAGATCAGCTGCTGGTCGCTGGTCACGGTGGCGTCGACGGCGAACCAGGAGAACTGTCCGCTGCTGGGGTTGGCCGTGCTGCGAACCCAGGCATTGCCCGAGGCGGGAATGGTGGTCCAGCCGTTGGTGCCGCTCTCCACGTCATCGTTGAACTCGACGCGAACGAAGCCGTCGGCCGAGCACATGCCAGGCGCCGGTCGAGTCGTGAAGCTGCGCGGGGTCGACGCGACACCATCGCCGCAGACATTGCCCGACCGTACACGCCAGAAATACTGCGTGTCGAAGTTCAACGGCTGTGCCTGATAGCTGGTTGCCGCAGAGGCCGTGCTGGATTGCACGATGTTGGCAAAGCCGGCGTCGGTGGCAATCTCCACCACGTAGGTCTGACCCTGCGTACTGGTATCCCACGTCAGCAGCGGTGCGGTGGACGTATCGACGGATGCGTCCGCAGGCGACATCAATGCCGGTGCGGCGGGGGTCTGGGTGAACAGGTCGAGATGGACGGTACGCGACCGCGTCGCCCCGCTGGTCGCCTCGATCAGCAGGTCATAACCGCCCGCCGTTCCCGAACCGGTATTGCCGATCGTCAACGTACTGTTGCCTGGAACGGTGGCAATGCTGAGCGGCGCAAAGCTCGCCGTCGTCCCCGGCGGGAGGTTGCTTACGTTCAGTGTCGCTGCACCGACGAAGCCGTTGTAGGCATGCGTTTCCACGGTGTAAACGGCGTCATTCGGTGCACAGACGGCCTGCGTCAACGGAACCGCAGCCGCACCAAAACTGCCGCCGGGTGCCTCGCACTCGGGGAACTTGAAGGAACCGGCCCGCAGCGTCCACTGCGTGCCACTGCTGGCGAAGTACTCGTTGATGTACCAGAAGGTACAGTCATCGGTGGGATCAATGTTGATCGAGGTGTAGTCACCCCATCGACGCGTAGCCGCCGTGTGGCCACCACCACCATCGATGATCACACCCTCGCCGCGCATCGTGTTGAGCTCATCACTTTCCAGTCGACCGGTGTAGCGGATCGACGGAAACAGGGCCGAACTGCCGGCGCTGTAGCCCATGCCGAGGTTGCCGGCGCTGTCCTGTGCAATCGAGCCCATCCAGCGATGAATGCCGTCGGTGACACCCGGGGCGAAGGTGCTGTCCTGATAGAGCACCGCATCGGCGCCCGGATCGCGAATCTCCCACCAGCGGGTACCGCCAAGCGCTTCGGCGGCCTCGACCGACTGATTGGTGACGATGGATTGATAGCTGCCGAAATTCCGGTAGGCCGCGCGATTGATCGGACGCTGGCGGTACGACAGGATGTCCACCGCCCCCAGGGGCGCGGGCTGCGGGATGCAACTGCGGCCATCGCAGGGGAAGATCGTGTCATAGGGCGCGATGGGCAGCACGCTGGCCACTTCGAAGCTGGAGTTGGTCGGCGTGACGAAATCCCAGGAGAATTCCCAGATGGTCAGCGCATCCTGTGTCGCACCATAGGCACCGCCATCATCCATGGCGCCGATGTACCAGGCGGTGTTGGGATCCGGCGGCAGCGTGTCGCCATCCAGATCCGTCGGCAGCAGGCCGTCACCCGAGAACTCATTGACCGGGACCGTGAAGGAAATCACCACCGGGCTGGGGTTGCCGGCAATCATCTCGGCGCGGTCGATCGCGTAGGCGCCGATCAGACCGGCATTCACCTCGCGCGTCGAGATCATGTACGCACCCGGCCAGATGCCGTACTTGGGGTAGTCCGGGAAGGTGCCCGTGGGGAAGGCCCAGCGGAAATAGGTCCCGGTCGGATCGCCACTGGTGGACAGCGCCACGCAGTTGAAGAATCCAGGGCCGGTGCTGTTGCTGAACTGGGTCAGCAGCCAGCGGTCGGCCAACTGGTCGTACAGAACGATCGGATCACCGGCATTTTCGGTCTCACAGTCGCCACCGAAGCCGGTGAACAGTGTGTTGATGTTCGCAGGACCAAACAGACTGGTACCGGTCTTGTTGAAAATCTGGAAGCTGGCGTTGGCCATCCGCACGTAGTGGTTCGGGCCCACGTCACCATTGGGGTCCGGTGGGTTTGCAGTACCGGTACCCACGTTGAAGTTCTGGATCGTGGGCGGCACCGTGACCGGCCCCAGGAATCCCTGCACCGCAGCATCGGGCGTCTGCGGTCCCATGCGCTTGAAGGGCGGATCGGGATCGACCATCAGCGTGCCGAAGAAGTCACCGAAATTGAGATCTGGCGGCGCCTTGATCGGAATATTCCGCAGAGGCGGCGAGACGTCGAACTGAACCGCCGGTGCGGCAAAGCGGAACGTGCCCCTCGAGACGGGCTCGGACTTGGCGGCATCGGCCGCCCACAGGGGCGTGCTGCTCAGGGCGGCCGTCAACAGCGCAGCCGCAGGCAAACGGAGAGACTGAAACATCAAGGACTCCTGGTCGACGCTGCCGCGCCGGCGTGGTGGCAGGAATCCGAAAACTAGCGCGACTGAGGGCCAGTCACAAGCATGAGTTGCTCAACTACGCAACCGACGTGCGAAGGAACGCCCGACCCGTCGCGGTCGGGCGTTCAGCTGGCACTCAGTGGCCGCCGTCCAGCTCCTTGATGGCCGCCACCAGTTGCGAGGCCGCACTCTGACCATCGGCAAACAGCATCCGCGTGTTGTCCTGATAGAACAGCGCGTTTTCGATGCCGGCAAAGCCGGTGCCCTTGCCGCGCTTGATCACGATGACGTTGCGGGCCTTCGAGACATCGAGGATCGGCATGCCGTAGATCGGGCTGGCCGGATCGGTCTTGGCCACTGGGTTGACCACGTCGTTGGCGCCGATCACGATCGCCACATCGGTGATCGGGAACTCCGGATTGATGTCGTCCATGTCCTCGATCAGGTCGTAGGGCACACCGGCCTCGGCCAGCAGCACATTCATGTGTCCGGGCATGCGTCCGGCGACCGGGTGAATGGCAAACTTGACCTTGACGTCGCGCTTTTGCAGTTGCTGCGTCAGCTCCCAGATCTTGTGTTGCGCCTGCGCCACCGCCATGCCGTAGCCGGGCACGATCACCACGCGCTCGGCATAGGCCAGCATCGCCCCGGCGTCGGAGGCCTCGATGGGCTTCTGGTTGCCGGTGATCTCCTGTGCCTCGCCAGCCGGGCCAAAATTGCTGAACAGCACGTTGCTGATCGGCCGGTTCATCGCCTTGGCCATCAGCTGCGTCAGCAGCGTCCCGGCCGCGCCCACCACGGTGCCGGCGATGATCATCGCCTCGTTCTGCAGCACGAAGCCCTCGAAGGCCACCGCCAGACCGGTCAACGCGTTGTACAGCGAGATCACCACCGGCATGTCGGCACCACCGATCGGCAGCGTCATCAGCACACCCACGGCCAGCGCGGCGGCGAAGAAGATCACGATCACCGGCGTGTTGACGCCATAGAACACCAGCGCCGCACCGCAGATCAGCGTCAACGCGAACAGCCCGGCGTTGATCATCTGCTGGTTGGGGAAGGTGTAGCGCTTGTCCATCCAACCCTGCAGCTTGGCAAAGGCGATCAACGAACCGGAGAAGGACACCGCACCGATCAGCGCGCCCAGCACCGCCAGCGACACGTGAGTGCCGTCCAGACACTCGTGCGGTCGGGCCAGATAATCGGCCGGGCTGCTGCAGGTTCCCAGCGCCTGCACCGCCGCCAGCAGGGCCACCGCACCAATCGCTGCAGCCGACCCACCACCCATGCCGTTGTACAGCGCCACCATCTGCGGCATGTCGGTCATCGCGACCTTCTTGCCCGACCACCAGGCCAGCGCCGTACCCAGCACGATGGCCAGGGTCATCAGCCCGAGGTTGTGCATGTCCGGCAGGAAGAAGGTCGCGACCGTGGCGATGACCATGCCGAAACCGGCCTGGACGATGCCGCGGCGCGCCGTTACCGGCGAGGCCATGCGCTTGAGGCCGAGAATGAACATCACCGCGGCCAGGAAGTAGCTGGCCTTGACCAGCGTCAGGCTCCACGTCATGGCTTAGCCCCCCTTGCCCTTGCTGGACTTGAACATCTCCAGCATGCGTTCGGTCACCACATAGCCGCCGGCGGCATTGCCGGCACCCAGCAGCACGCCGATGAAGCCGATCGCCTTCTCCAGCCCGGTATCGGCGTGGCCCAACGCGACCATCGCGCCGACCAGCACGATGCCGTGGACGAAGTTGGAGCCGCTCATCAGCGGGGTGTGCAGGATCACCGGCACGCGGGAAATGATCTCGTGCCCACAAAAGGCCGCGAGCATGAAGATGTACAGCGCCAGGAATCCGTCGATCATGATTGCGGCTCTCCTTCCACCAGCGTCTTGGTCGGGGCGTGCTTGATCTGACCGTCGTGAGTGACGGCCGTGGCGTCGACCAGATCGTCCTCGAAGTTCAGCGACAGGTCCCCGCTCTCGGCGTCGATGATCAGATCGAGGAAGTTGTAGAGGTTGCGCGAGTACATCTCGCTGGCATGCAGCGGCGCCATGCTGGGCAGATTCAGCGGCCCGGCGATGATCACGCCGTTGTGGCTGATGGTCTCCCCCGGCTGGGTCAGTTCGCAGTTGCCACCGCCTTCGGCAGCCAGATCGACCAGCACCGAGGCCGGCTTCATGCCTTCGACCATCGCCTGGCTGACGATCTTCGGGCTCGGACGTCCCGGCACCGCAGCCGTGGTCACCAGCACGTCGACCGTGCCGATGTGCTTGGCCAGCCGGTCCTGCTGCTCGGCCTTCTCTTCGGCACTGAGCTCGCGCGCATAGCCGCCACTGCCGCTGGCGCTGACCCCCAGGTCGAGAAACTTGGCGCCCAGTGATTCGATCTGTTCGCGCGTCTCGGGGCGCACGTCGTAACCCTCGACGATGGCGCCCAGGCGGCGCGCCGTGGCGATGGCCTGCAGCCCGGCCACGCCGGCACCAATGATCAGCACCTTGGCCGGACGGATCGTGCCGGCGGCGGTGGTCAGCATCGGGAAGAACTTGGCGCACAGCTCGGCGGCAATCAGCACCGCCTTGTAGCCGGCCACCGAGGCCTGCGAGGAGAGCACATCCATCGCCTGGGCACGGGTCGTGCGCGGCAGCACTTCCAGACCGAAGGCGGTGATCTTGTGATCACGCAATCGCTCGATCCGCTCGGGGTCACGATGCGGCTGCAGATACCCCAGTGTGACCGCGCCCTCGGCCAGTGCATCGATCTGGGCTACGGTCGGTGGCAGCACATGCAACAGGACCTGGCAGGCCCCGGCAACGGCCTCGGCGCTGTCCAGCACTTCCGCATCCGGGTAGGCCGAATCGGCGAAACCGGCCAGCAACCCGGCACCGGACTGCAATACTATGGTCGCCCCTTTCTGCTGCAGCTTCTTGGCCACTTCCGGCGTCAGCGCGACGCGCTTTTCACCGCTGCCGCTTTCCCGGATGACGCCTATCCTGATCCCCATCGGATACCTCCGTGTCAGGCGCCCGCCACGAGGCAGCAGGTCGCCAAGGCATGCACCTGCCCGGCAGCGCGGCGTGACCGGATTCCTTCCGACATCGACGCCGGCCCGGCAGGACCGCGCACGATGCTAGTGCCCGCGCCAGCAAATAGCCATCCCGGGTCACTGCGGGTCTTCGGATGGAATTCGCTATCCTAGGCGGGTCTCTGATCGCCTGCCCCATCGTGCCCGGCACCCGTTATCGCCCCCCCAGCGCACCGACCAGCCCCTACATCACCCGCGACGGCCTGTTGCGCCTGCGGGCCGAGTTGCAGCAGCTGTGGAAAGTGCAACGGCCGGAAGTGGTCACGGCCCTGTCCGCTGCGGCCGCCGAGGGCGACCGCTCGGAGAACGCCGAGTACCAATATCGGAAGAAGCAGCTGGGCGAGATCGATCGACGCGTCCGCTATCTGACCCGGCAGCTGGACCGTTTGAAGGTCGTTGACACCATCCCGACCGACCCTGGCCGAATCTACTTCGGTGCCTGGATCACCCTGGAGAACGAGGAGGGTCAACGCAGCGAGCTGCGGCTGGTCGGGCCAGACGAGATTGACGCGGGGCGGGGCTGGATCAGCGTCGACGCCCCGTTGGCGCGCGCGCTGCTGGGCAAACGCGTGGACGATGAAGTCGAACTGTTGGCACCGGCTGGTCGCTTGAGCTATCTGGTCTGCGCCGTCACCTACGCTCCGCCGGATGCGGAGTCCACCCCCGGGAGCCCCGATGAGTGCTGAGATTCGCCAGTTTCTGAACAACCGAGGCTCTATCCCTTCGCGTCTGCTGGGCGACCCGGGCCCCGACCCGGCCCAGTTGCAGCGCATTCTCGAAGGGGCGATGCGGGTGCCCGACCACGGTCGCCTGGCGCCGTGGCGCTACCTGCTGATCGAGCGCGCTGCTGGGAAGGAACTGGGCGAATGGCTGGTCCAGCGTCTGCTGCAGCGAGATCCGGATGCGAGCGAGATGGCCATCGAGAAGGAGCGCGAGCGCTTCCTGCGTGCGCCGCTGACGGTCGTCGTGGTGGCCTCGCCCGAGATTGGCCACAAGGTTCCCGAGATCGAACAACTGCTCTCGGCCGGTTGTGTGGGCATGTTGTTGCTGCTGCACGCCGAACTCGAAGGTCTGGGTGCCCAGTGGCTGACCGGCTGGCCGGCCTACGATCGACCGCTGCTCGACCACCTGGGCCTGCAGCCCCACGAACAGCTGGTCGGCTTCTTCTACCTGGGCACGCCGCAGGGTGGTCCAGTGGACCGACCGAGACCGGCGCTGGGCGACAAGCTGCAAGTCTGGCAAGCACCAGCGGATTCCTGACCATGCGGCGCATCCTGTTTGTCTGCACCGGCAACATCTGCCGCAGCCCGGTAGCCGAAGGCATCGCCCGAGCGCGAGCCCGGGAACGCGGGCTGGACCTGCACTTCGATTCGGCCGGCACGCACGACTACCACGTCGGCGAAGCGCCGGATCCGCGCGCCCGGGCCGTGGCGCGCGAGGCTGGTACGCCGGTGGATGATCTACGTGCCCGCCGGGTGGCAGCGACCGACTTCGGCGACTTTGATTTGATCCTCGCTGCCGATCGTGGCCATCTGCGCCAGCTGGAACGCTGGCGCCCGAGCAAAGCCAGGGCGGAAACCGCCTTGCTGCTGCCCTGGTGCGGGATCGACCAACCCGATGAGGTGCCCGACCCCTACTACGGGTCGCTGGAGGGTTTCAACGAGGTGCAGGCGCTGTTGGAACGGGCCATCGACGGCCTGCTGCTCCGGCTCGGCTGAGTGACCGGCCGCGCCTTGCGGCACAACGGCGATCCGCCAATGAGGGTTAGACTCGCGCCACTCGCGACCGCGGAGGTCCCATGACCCTGAAACACCGCTGCCACGAATGGCTTTGGCTCGCCGTCGCGATCGCTCCCGTGATGGGCACGGCGCAAACGGCGTGCTCGGTCGATCCGGCCTATCTGGCCCAGATCATCGACGATGAGCCCACGCTGCCACGCGGCTTCGCGCCAGGCGAGCGGGAAGCCTGGGCGATGCCGGATCTGTCGCGAGTACCGCTCTCGCCACCGCCGCGCAGCGTCGACGCGCCGGCCGAATACGAGAAGAACGACGGGCTGCTGATCCGTTGGGGCTCGCAAAACGCGGTGCTGACCGAGATGGCCGTGGCCATCACCACCGGTGATCCCGACATCGAGCTGTTTGTCGTGGTCTCGGGCAGCAGTCAGCAGTCCAGCGCCAGCGGCACCCTCGGCGGCGCCGGTGCCGATCTGAGTCGCATCCGCTTTGTGCAGGCACCCAGCAATTCGGTCTGGATGCGTGACTATGGTCCGCGCTTCATCGATCACGAGGGCCATCGCGCCATCGTCGATCACACCTACAACCGCAATCGGCCGCTGGACAACGCTATCCCGTCGGTCTTTGCGCAGCTGCTGGCCGAGAACAAGTACGACATACCGCTGGTCCATGGTGGCGGCAATTTCCACCTGTTCGAGGACAACAGTGCCTACATGACGTCCCTGATCGTCAACGAGAATCCAGCGCTGACGCCGCAGCAGATCCGCGACTATTACCTCGCCTACCAGGGCTTGGAACTGACGATCACCGATCCCCTGCCCGCCAGCTTCGACTCCACCCAGCACATCGACATGTGGATGCTGCCGGCCGAAGGCAATCGCGTGATCATCAACCGCTACCCCGACACGGGCGGGATCTACGCGGTGCCGCGCCAGGTGACCGAAGACACGGCGGCCTTGCTGGCAAGTCGCGGCAAGACCGTGTTGCGGGCCGACGGCTGGCACAGTGGCGGCACCCACTACACCTACGCCAACGCCGTGATTCTCAATCGCCTGGTGCTGGCTTGCCGCTTCGACGGCTACCCGGACGAGAATGCAGCGGCCGTGAGTCTGTTCGAGCAGGCCTTTCCCAGTCGTGAGGTGGTGACCATCGATTGCTCCACTTTGATCACCTTCGCCGGCGCCATCCATTGCATCGTCATGCACGCCCCGGCCGTGCTGTTGCGCGAGGGTTTCGAGCTGCTCGATTGAGGCGCTCAGGCATCCATCAAGCGCCATCCAGCGCCTTCAGCATGCGCCGGTTGGCCACCTGCCGGTAGGCCATCAGCAGCAGATCCTCGTAGTCATCGCCAGCCGGGTCGATACCCTCCAGCGCCATGGCCACCCAGCCCTGCGGACCGTAGTACGGCGGAATGAGGATGTGCGGTTCGACGCTCATCAGCGCCTGCACCTCCAGCCCGACCTTGGCCGACAGCAGGACCTGACCTCCGCCATGCACATCAACGCTGGCGAAACGGCGCTTGCCGGCGTACCACGCGGGCCCACCGTAGTGCAGCGCCTCCGTGCATTCAGGCAAGGCCAGACAGCGGGCGCGGACCGCGGCAATGATGGGTTGCAGATCGGCCCGTTGCAGTGGGTCCACCTGATCCGGACTGAGCCCCGTCTCCGGCGGCGCCACGGTCGGAAGCTCACTCAGTTCGGGCAATCGCCGTCTGGGTGCGACCGTCTGCCAGGCCTCGGCGACCCGTTCGGTGACCGCCGACCACGCCAGACCGCGATCCAGATGCACGCCCAGCCAGCCACGCGGGCCCACATAGGCTGGCACGAAGTAGTGATCGGGTTCGTCGCTGACCCAGCGCTGCTGTGCACCATCTGGCGCCGGCAGCCAGAGCGCCACGCGGCCATCGTGGTGATGATTGACCACGAAAATGGCGAAGACCTTGCCGCTCTGGATGCGGAAATTCGGCGAGCCGTGGGAAGTGAAGCGCTCCGCGCCAGGAAAGGCTTCGCACAGCTCGAAGACGGCGTCCTGCAAATCCCTGGCCATCGATCACCTCCGTCTTCGGACGGCCGAGCATAGGACGAATGGCCAGCCGCTGCCGCAACGGAACTTCACCTTTGCTGCCACCGCGCATGGCGTATCGTGTCCGGCCTGCCCGCTCCGAGGAGATTCCCATGTTGCGCACCCTACCGGTCGCCCTGCTGACCCTGGCCCTGGCCGCCTGCGGTCCGTCCGAGCAGTCCGCGCCAAGCGCATCGGCCAGTTCGGACCAGGCGAGCGCAAAAGGCACGACCTCGGTCGCGGCCGATCTGAACCAGCTGTATGCCGACTACTGGGAAGCCTCGCTGGAGCTCAACCCGCTGCGCGCCACTTCCGTGGGCGACGCGCGTTACAACGATCGCATGCCCAACACCCTGTCCGAAGCGCACCGGCAGAAAGTCCAGGCCTTCCGCCAGCAATGGCTGGATCGCATCAGTGCCATCGATGCGAGCGCCCTCGACGGTCAGGATCGGCTGTCCTACGAGATCTTTCGGCGCGATCTGCAAAATGAACTGGATGGCGACCGCTTTCCCGGTTGGATGCAGCCGGTCAACCAGTTCCGCAACATTGTCAGCATGGCCGCGCAGTTGGGGGGCGGCAAGGGCGCCCAGCCGTTCAAGACGGTCACCGACTACGACAACTGGCTGAAGCGGGCCAGCGGCTTTCCGGCGATCTTCGATACCGCCATCGCCAACATGCGCCAGGGCATGGAGGCCGGCGTGGTGCAGCCCCGCGTGCTGATGGAGAAGACGCTGCCGCAGTTCGATGCCCTGATCAAGGCCGATCCGGAGCAGTCAATCTTCTGGGGTCCGATTCGCGACATGCCGGACGACTTCCCGGAGGCCGATCGCGAACGTCTGCAGCTGGCCTTTCGCGCGCTGATCGCCGAGCAGCTGTCGCCGGCGATGCAGCGGCTGCGGGACTTCGTCGCCGACGAGTACCTGCCGGCCAGTCGCGACAGCGTTTCGCTGGCGGCACTGCCCGATGGCGAGGCCTGGTATGCCTACAACGTGCGTGAGAGCACCAGCACCGATCTGAGCCCCGCGCAGATCCATCAGATCGGTCTGGACGAGGTGGCACGCATCCACGCCGAAATGCAGGCCGTGATGGACCAGGTGGGCTTCAAGGGGGACCTGCAGGCCTTCTTCCAGTTCCTGTCCACCGATCCGCAGTTCAGTTTTGAATCGGAGCAGGCCTTGCTGGACGCCTACAACGGCCTGCGCGAAACCGTACAGGCGGGCGTGCCGGCGCTGTTCTCGCTGCTGCCCAAGGCCGATTTCGAGATTCGACCGGTGGAGGCCTATCGCGCCGCCAGTTCCTCCGGCGGCTCCTACCAGCGCCCCAGCCAGGATCGCAGCCGGCCGGGCGTCTTCTACGTCAACACCTACGACCTGCCAAGTCGCAAGATCTGGGCAATGGAATCGCTGTTCCTGCATGAGGCCATTCCCGGCCACCACTTCCAGCTGGCGCTACAGCAGGAGCTCGACGATCTGCCGATGTTCCGGCGCTTCGGTCGCGAGATTGCCTTCAGCGAGGGCTGGGGCCTGTACGCCGAGTCACTCGGTCAGGAGCTGGGTGTCTACACCGACCCGTACCAGTACTTCGGCCGCCTGCAGGCCGAACTGTGGCGGGCGATTCGTCTGGTCGTCGACACCGGGCTGCACAGCAAGGGCTGGACGCGCGAACAGGTGATCGACTACATGCGCAGCAACTCGGCCGCCAGCCAGACGCAGGCGGTGTCGGAAGCCGAGCGCTACATTGCCATTCCGGCGCAGGCGCTGGCCTACAAGATCGGCGAGATGAAGATCCGGCAGTTGCGCCAACGGGCCGAAGCCGCGCTGGGAGAAGCTTTCGACATACGCGCCTTTCATGCTGAAGTGCTGCGCGACGGGTCGATCCCGCTGGATGTGCTGGAAGGCAAGATTGACCGCTGGATCGCGGCACAACAGAAGTCCTGACCATTGCCGCCGGTGGTGCACTCGTGCACCACCGGCTCGCTGTCAGGCAGAAGCGACCGCGCTGACCTGCACCGGCAGCCCGTTCAGGGCGGCGTTGCCACTGGGCCCATCCAGTGCGCTGGCATCGGTGAGGTCGTTGTAGCTGGCACCGGGATCGCGATCGGCCAGCTGCTGCCGAGTGCCCGCGTGGCCGTGCCCGTAGCCGTGAGGCAGGCACACCACCCCAGGCTGCAGGTCGTCACTGGTTTGCACGATGGTGCGAATGGCACCGACCGCCGAGGCCACTGCGACGTCATCGCCATCACGCAGGCCGCGCGCAGCCAGATCCTGCGGATGCATCCACAGCGCATCACGCCGCCGGCCTTTGCGCAGGCGCGGCAAGTTGTGCATCCAGGAGTTGTTGTCGCGGACCTCTCGCCGGCCGATCAAGCGCAGCGGGAACCCGACATCAACGGCCTGCCCGGCGTGTTCCCGATAGCTGGCCAGCCCCGCCAGCAACAACGCTGGCGCACATTGGATTCGTTGGTCAGGCGTCTGCAGCTGAGCCAGCAGACAGGGCTCCAGCGGCCCCAGATCAAGTCCGTGTGGCTGCTGTGTCAGTTCCTCAACGGTCAGGCCACTGTCACCACTGGCGAGCAGATGGGCCAGCAGTTGCCGCGGCGCTGGCGCAGGCCGATGGTCCTTGCCGGCATGGCGGGCATAGGCCGCTGCCAAGCCATCCAGAATCTCCCAATCGCCTCGCTCGGTGTCCGTACGCGGCCACAGCGCTGCGCTCAGACGAGCCACTCGCCGTACCGCGAAGCCGTTGAAGATCAAATCGTAATGATCCTGGGTCAGCGCAGACGCCGGCGGCAGAATCAGATTGGCGTGGCGTGTGGTCTCATTGAGGTAGATGTCGACCGAGACCATGAATTCCAGGCCCTCTAAGGCGCGGCCGAGACGGTCACCCTGCGGGGTCGACAGCACCGGGTTGCCGGCCACCGTCAGCAGGCCGCGCACCTGCCCTGCGCCAGGCGTGAGAATCTCCTCGGCCAACACTGAGACGGGCAGTTCACCGGCGAACTCCGGCAGCCCGCGGATCCGGGAATGCCAGCGTCCATGGGCGCCACGCCCGGTCAGTGGACCGATCAATGGCACGGCGGTGCGATTGGGCAGCACGCCGCCGACCTGATCGAGTTGGCCCAGGTACAGGTTGATCAGCTGAATCAGCCATTGGCACAACGTTCCGTGACGTTGGGTCGAGACCCCCATGCGGCCATAGACCACCGAGCGTTCGGCCGCGTGCAGGCGCAAGGCCAAGGCTTCAATCTGGCTTCTGGGAATACCACCGGTGTCCAGGCCCGGATCAGCGGCGGCTGCTCGGATTTCGCCCAGTGCCGCATCCAACCCGACACTCGCAGCCAGCGCCGGGGATGGACGTGGTGGACCCAGGCGGCAGAGCGCGTCGAGCAGACACAGCAGCAGCCCGGCATCGGCTGCCGGACGAATCGCCCAGTGTTCACTGGCCAGCGCAGCGGTCTCCGTTCGCCGTGGGTCGATCACCAGCAGATGCCCACGCCGCACCAGGGCCTTGAGCCGATCCCGCACGCCGGGTGCCGTCATCAGGCTGCCGTTGGAGGCGACCGGATTGGCGCCGAGCATGACTAAAACATCGGTCTGGTCCAGATCGGGAATCGGAATCAGAAACTGATGGCCATACATTTGGGCAGCCACCAGCTGATGCGGCCACTGATCCACCGACGAAGCCGAATGCACGTTCTGGGTGCGCAGCAGGCGCAGCAGTCCCGGCAAGTAGGCCGTGTGGCCGAAATGGTGGACGTTGGGGTTGCCGAGGTAGACCGCCAGGCCATTGGGCCCGTGCTCGCGCTGGAGGGCGGCCAGGCCCTGACCGGCGCGGTCCAGCGCCTCATCCCACTCGATCTCGCGCCATTCCTGCCCCTGACGCAGCAGCGGACGCGTCAGCCGATCCGGGTCGCTCTCCAGATCGACCAGTGCAGTGCCCTTCGGACAGACGTGGCCGCGCGAAAAGGGATCATCCGGGTCACCCTGTGCCTGCAGCAGACGCTTTTCCTCTGTCCGCAGACTCAGTCCGCAGATTGCCTCGCACAACGGGCAGGCGCGAAAGTGCGTCGTCACGTCGATACCACCTCCGACCACAGTTCAGACCCGAGCTTAGTCGAATCCGCGCTGCGGACGGAGGCAGCCACTTCGGAAAGGCTCAGTAGAAGAAGCGTTCCTCGACGATGCGGTCGTTGGCCACGGTGTACAGGCCGACCTCCTCCATGGCCATCCGCTCGCCGCTGGCCTTGACCGTCACGTCAATCCGAAAGATCAGCGAAAACTGATTGCCGTTGCAGAAGGGGCCAGCTGTCTCGGTGCTGTGCACCTCGTGATTGTCGTACCACCATTGCGACTTCTGCTGCACGGCCTCGCGGCCCCGGCATTCGGCCATGGGGCCATCCATGGCCTCGATGCTGACGATGTCATCACTGTTGTAGCGCTCGGCCGCCTGCTCGTGCTGACCATCCTTGAGCAATTGCGTGAAGGCTGCGGCGATTTCCTTGGTGCTCATCGACTGACTCCGCTGGTTGGGAGCCCGCACGATAATGCAGCTCGTGCAGTCGCTCAGCTGGCGGAGAGCGCGCCGACTGACAGCAGCCTGTCAGCAGCGCAGCCGCCCTGTCCTGGCGACTTCAGGTCCCGGTTGCCACGGAGCCCACCTCGCGACAGATCTCTCGAACGGTGAAGGCCCGTGCCCGCTCGGACAGACGTCCCACGGCCACCAGCAACAACAGGGCAAGGCGTTCGTTCGGCATGTTGCGCAGGCGATGGTCGAGCGAGTTGCGCGAGCGCACGGCGCCGACCAGTGCACCCAGCACGCGTCCGGACTCTTCCAGGCCCAGCATGCCCTCAAGCACCATGTGGATCATGGCACCGGCCTGAATCGGACCCTGGCGGCGCGTTTCCTCAGCCGCACGCCACTCGTTGCTGCAACTGGCCGCGGCGTCGACGACCAAGGCCAGTTTGCCCTGAAAACGTTGTGCGGCAGGCAGGGTGCGCAGGACGTCGGCGTAGAGCAGACAGGCGTTGCCGGGCATGTCGGTCGCGCTCGCGTCGGGGGGACAGGGCGCCGCAGGAACCTCCGACAGCGGCTGCAGACGCAGCAGCCCCGGTCGCTTGAGGTCGGCAATCGTCACCAGCACCCGACCGCCGGTCTCCTCAACACGCTCCAACAATTCGGGGGCCGTATGGCGAGCCATGTGCGCGGCTGATGCGGGCAGCCACAGCTGACAGTCTTCCAGCGTCTCCAGGCGACCACTCCCGACACGATTGGGGTCGACGCCCTCAAAGTCCAGGGTAATCCCCGGCGCCGCCTGGGCTTCGGGACGGAACCAGGCACTCGACGGCGGTTCAATGGCGGTCGGGGACAAGCGACGACCCAGCCAATCGGCAGGCCATGCTTCCAGGCCCGCTTCCTGCCATAACAGGACCCGGCTCCGTAGCCGACGGTTCAACACGCCCGGCACGTCGTCGCTGTCGAACTCGTCCAGCAAGAGCGAGGTGTGGGGCTCCGTGCGCGAGTTCCGGGCACGTTCGGTGGAAGACTTGGCGCGGGCAGATACAGAGACTGCTCGAGGCATGGCGATCGATTCCAGAATGACTCACTTCTGGAACGCGTAGTGCGATGAACAAGTCGATCATCGCAGTTGACATTTTCTTTCGCACCGCCGCTCTGCAGCCTGTTCCGGCCAGGTCGGCCACCGTGCCGACATCAGACGCCGTATGGACCTGTCAACATCACCCGCGACGGTAGCCAGTCGCACACCGCCTACGCCACGCTGCCCAAGGCAGCGTGGCGTAGTCGACCATCCGGCGGATTCAGGATCAGATCAAGGACGCCCACCACTGGCCAGCGCACCGCCGTTGTCGTCCGGATTGCCTTCGATCTGGGAATTCGCGCTGCCGCTGGCGTAAAGCACGATTGAAATGCCACCGTTGTGGGTTTCAATCAGCACGCGCAGATCACGACCGTTGGCTGCGATGACGTTGTCGTCAATAATTGTGCCTTCCGAATTCATTGCCAGAAAATAAGCGAAGCTGCCTTCCACCGGATGGGTGAATTCGACACAGGCCTCTCCCGGAATGAGCGTCGGCCGAACCAGAACATAGTCGCCGGGAATCATGTAGCCTTTTTCGCCGTGAATTTCACGATATGTCGCAATTTCCCACAAGCCGCTCAGTGGGACGCCCTTGGTGGGACTGACGACGGTGTCGCACGTGCCCTGACCAGCAAAGGCCGGCAGCGAAGCGATCAGCAGAAAAAACAGCGAGCAGAAGCCGAAACGAAACGCGGAACGAATGTTATTGGACATGATGCACTCCTGTGGGATTGTTGAGCGGAGAACTGCCTCGATCGAGAAAGTTCTCTCACCACAGGAGCGAAATCAGCCGGAATTTCGTGACGAATTCGACAAAATCAGAGACCGCAGATAACAGATGGGAACTGGCGCAGAGCTCAGCGGCCCGCTGCGAGTTGGGTCGTGGTCCCTGTCGGGACGGCTTGCCACAAATGATAGCCAGCCCACCAATAGGGCTCTGACCAACGGGGATCGGCGCGCATGAGCGACTGCGCCTGAGCCAGCGCTGCCGCAGGATCCAGATCCTCCTGCATGAGCCCGGCATAGAAATGAGCCATGAAGTGGGCCGTTCCAGCATCGTCCACGGGCCATCCGCTGGCCAGCACGCGCTGCGCGCCTGCCTGCAGGAAACCCTGCGCGAATCCCAGGCCCAGGTCGCCACCGTCACCATAGGCTGTTCGACAGGCGCCCAGGACGACCAGTTCGGCATGCCAGGGCTGCTGACGCAATGCACCCAGGACCACGCGCGCATCGGGATCGGGGCCAAACGCCAGTTCATCCAGCGCTGACCAGTAGTCATTGCTGAACGCGTGTCCGGCGACATGCACCAGGTCGTAGCCGGACGCTACCTGCGTCGACGTCATGATCCTCGCCGCATTGGAGCCCTGATATACCTTGGGGTCACCCACCGGCATCAGCCGCAACAGTTGCGCCACTTCATCACCAGCGGCGGGCAGCGCCGACCAGCGCTGGTCGGCCGATGTCGTCGGCGTCGATTCCACCTGCAGAATCATGACGCGCTTGGGGTCCAGGGCTTGCCACCGAGAGGCGAAGCCACCTTGTGACAGATTTCCGGGCGAGAATCTGACCAACTTTTCAGGGGGCTTGGAGAGCAGCAGCTCCAAAGGCAACGCTTCCAGCCCCGGGCTCGGCAGATAGCCCAGGTTCGACATGTTTTGCAGTCGATCGGGGAGGTCAGCCAGCAGACCTTTCAGATGGACCACCCGAGCCTGCAGCGCTCCCTGACCCATCGGATCCTGACGCCCCAAACCCTGCAGCAGATAGCCCAAGCCGTGTTGCAGCTCGGACCCGGATCCCAACGGCAACACATCCACGCCATTGGCATGCAATATCAAGGCCGCGGACACCGGTTCATCGGCCACAATCGCGACCAGCGCTTCGTCGGCAGTCAAACCGTCCTGGATCAGGCGCCAGTCCAACCACGGTCCATCGGGAAGGCGACGATCCAGCCGCTCCAATTGGAAGCGGCGAGCCTCCAGCTGCCGCAAGTCAGCCGCACTGACGGGTTGCGCCATGCGTGGCGGAACCAGCAGCTGTTCCAGGTCACCCTGGTCAAATGTCGCTGTTGGCGCCGCCCGTTCGGTTGACCAGTGACGGCTGCCCTCCAATCGTGCCCAGACCCAATCGGCCTTTGCCTGATCCGCAAGCATGGGATCCAGCAGGCCAGCGGCCACGCGACCGGCAGAATGCGAGCGCAGGCGCTCGCGCAAACCCGCCTGCTCCTCACTGCTGAGCGACATCCGCAGCAATCGAAAGGCCTCATCGGCCGCTTCTACCGCTGCACGCGCTGCCACCCAATCGCCAGCGCGTTGCCATTCACGCGAGAGCGCGCTCCAGAGCAGGAACTGATCCTCGGTCCGACCTGCCTGCAGGGCCAGTTCGAGTGCCGATTGCTGCAGTTCGATCGCTTCGGTCGAGCTCACGGAATCGCTGATCAGCATCAACGCATCGATCTCAACCTCTGCCAGCCGCATCTGCTTGGCCATCGCCAGACTGCCACGCGCGGCGACGGCTGCCTGCTCGAATTGCCCAAGTTGCTGCTGGGTTCGAGCCAGTTCCATCCAGGCTCGCAGGTAGGTGAGATCATCGTGCGCCGTTCTCGCCGCCGACATCACGGCTTCCATACGAGTCGCGCGATGCACCGGATCAGGATCCAGCCTGGCCGCGGCGAACGAAACGCGGGCCGGATCCGTTACCGCCCGCATCAATTCGGCAGAACCCAGCAGGGCCTCGATCTGCTCGCGGGCCCGCTCGGTCTGCCCCAGGGCCAGTAGCGCTGCGGCCGTTGCCCGCATCAGCTGACCCCAAGTCTGCGCGCTGCTGCTCTGCTCGGCCTTGGCCTGTCCGGACAGACCACGCTCAAGGGCATCGCGGTATCGCCCGGATGCCAGCGCTTCCCAGGTTTCGTGCAGATCCAGCCCGGCTTCTATTCGAATCGATTCATCGGCCGGCAGGTGGGCGATGTGCTGCCGGGCGGTCGCGAAGGCCTGCTGTGCCTCGTCATGACGACCCAGCGCGGAATAGGCCGCGCCGAGATTGATCAGAACGATACCCCGGTAGCCATCAATCCCCGCCTGCTCATAGGCGTCCGCGGCGCGGCTCAGGCAAGCGGCGGCTGCGGCCATGTCGCCTTGTTCATGGAAAACTAGGCAACGGTTGTTGCTGGTCAACGCAAGCTCGTAGCGATCGCCGTCTGCGTCCAGTGTGGCGATGGCCTGGTCGAAATAGTCCAGCGCCTCATCGTGCCGGGCCTGCTTGAGCAGTACGTACGCCATGATCTGCTGGAATCGTCCCTGCGCCGGCGATGGCAGGGTCGCCGACAGGGCGGTTCGAAAATGCGCTTCGGCTGCCGACCAGTGTCCCAGGCGAGATTCCATCTGCCCGGTTCGGTACATCATCGTTGTCGCTCGGGGCGACCCGGAATCACGGTGCCATGCGAGCAGACGGTCGAAAGCTGCCAGCGCCTGATCATCCGTCAAGGCGGCGCCCTGGTCGGCCCATTCATGCGCCTGAGATTCGAGCGCCAGCATGGCCGCCGATTCCTTCGACGCTGAAGTCACACTTTCGAAGGTCCAGCTCAGGTGCCCACTGGGCGCATCCGGAACCGTCGGTCTGAGGACGAGTTCGCTCGGTCTAGGGGCACCTGCCGGCAACCACAACAACTGATCGCCGAAACGTTTTCCCGGCGCGTTGGCATGGTGGTGCTGACCGTTGACTTCCCACTGCAACTGCAGGTCGATCGAACACTCGACGAATCGGAACAGGAGATCGCCATCCACATGCGGGACGGTCAGCCGAACGACATCTCCACCTTCGACCACGGTCTCGCCGGACAGCGGCTCAACGGCGCTCGCGGCAACAGCGAACAGAGGCATCGAAGCTGCGAGCGCGACGCCATGCCACCACCGCTGAGACCGCCGGGTTTCCATGTGTAGAGATTGCCGCAGCTTGCCCGCGAACGGAAGTGCGGTGAGGTCATGCAAGTCCTGTTGAAACGGTTGATCACGATTGCCCGCCGGCGCTACTCGCGCGCTGCGCCGGGTCAGCGGTAACTGGCGTAGGACTTTTCTTCCACCAGTGCCGAGCCCAGCGCCTCGTTGAGCACGCGCTTGAGCCTGGCGCGTTCGTCATTGGTGATGTAGACGCTGCGCGCCAGCTCGACGAAGCGGGCGTCGAAGCGCTGCTCGCGCTCCAGATCGCGGATTTCGTCTTCGATCTCCCACAGCTGCTCGTTGACGCCCTTGAGCTGAGCCAGCACCTCGGCGATGTCCTGCTGCGACTCCGGCGCATGCGACCAGGTCACTCGCAGTGCGTCCAGTTCACGCGCCACATTGGCCCGCTTGGCCGGATCGGCGATCCGCTCGAGCTTGATCTCCAGAATGCTCATCTTGTCCAGCAACTCACCGAAGGACACCGGGACGGAAATCATGCTCATCGGAAGGCCTGCCACTGCATGGGGGCGGCAAGGGTAGTCAGTTGAAGGGCGTGGCGCCAGCGACTGAGGCCAGGCGCCAGGCTTCAGTCGCCGTCGGTCACGGCCAAGGGCACGCCAAGCACGGCACGGCAACCCTGCCCGTCATCACGATTGACCAGATTGACCCAGCCGCCATGGGCTTCGGCGATCTGTCGTGCCAGCACCAGGCCGATGCCGGAGCCGCCAGGCTTGGTGGTGAAGAACGGCACGAACAGATTTTCCGTCTGCGACAGACCGGGGCCCTCGTCGAGGATTTCGATCTCGGCTGCACCGTCGAGCAGCTGCCAGCTGAGCGAAACTCGACCACCGCTGACTGCGGTGGCATCGACCGCATTCTTGAGCAGATTGATCAGCGCCTGCTCGAGTTGATCAGGATCGGCTTCGACCTGACATGCCGGGCCCGGCTGGAACTGCACCGGCAGCCGCTGATCGAGCAGGCTCAAGCGCTCCAGCAATGGGCCCAGTTCGACCGAGCGCAGATCCGGTGGGGGCAATCGCGCCAGCGCCGTGTAGCCGGTCATGAAGCGGCTCAGCGCCTGCGCGCGCGAGCCAATCAGGGCCAATCCGCCCTGCACGTCCTCGTGCCATTCCTCGTCGGCTTCGACCCGCTCACACAGGCGCTCGAGCGTAGACGCCATCGACTTGATCGGCGCCAGCGAGTTGTTCAGTTCATGCCCCAGAACCCGAATCAGCCGCTGCCAGGTCTGCCGCTCTTCCTCACGCAAGGCGCGCGACAGATCGGTGATCACCAGCAATCGGTTGGGCAGGCCGCCCTGGCGAAACTCCGCCCGCCGCACCTCGAAGCTGCCGGCACCGCCCGGGAAGCTGCGCCGCACTGTGATCGGACTGGGACCTGCCAGCACATCGTCCACACCCAGGCTTTCCGCCCCCTGCCCCAATGCCTGTCCCTGACGGATGCCGAGCAGGCGTTCGGCAGCCGGATTGGCCAGTTTCAGGCGCGCCTCCGCGTCGAACGCCAGCACGGCGAAATCCACATTGGCCAGCACCTTGGTCAACAGATACAGCGTTTCCTCGACTTGCAGACGCTGCTCGCGCAGGGTCTGTGCCAACGCATTGACCTCCCAGACGACGTCGCCCATGGCATCGCCGCGGTGTGCTCGGGTGCCGCGCAGGCTGAAGTCACCCTCACGCAAGGCCTCGAGCAGGTTGGACAGCGTGTAGAGCGGGAAGACGACCCGCTGACGCAGCATGGCTGCGCCCCAGAGCCAGGACAGCAACAGCAGGCCCGTCAGCGACCAGCGCCCCAGCTCGCTGGTCGGCAAGCCCAACCACAACAGCAACAGCCCAAGGACCAGCAAGGGCAATCCGGCAACGAGCACCCCCCGCCACAAGCGACGCTCGAACGGGGCGCCCGGTCCAACCGGATCGGACGTCGACTTCATCCGCCGGCCTCGATGCCGTACTTCTCCAGCCGCCGGTACAAAGCAGCACGACTCAAGCCGAGCGCATCGGCCGCATGCGACAGATTGCCAGCCGAGCGCGTCAGCGCCTGGCGGATCATCATCTCTTCCGCCGCTTCCAGCGTCAGACCATCCATGGCATCGCGAACCCGATCGTCCGTCGAGACCGGACTGCCCGCACCGCCAGCATTGCGCAAATGCAGATCTGCCACGCTGATCTGCTCGCTGCCGGCCATCAGCACGGCGCGCTCCAGGACGTGATTGAGCTCGCGGACGTTGCCGGGCCAACGGTAGCGCTGCAGGGCCACCACCGCCTCATCGGACAGACTCAGGTTCTCGCGTCGATAGCGCTGCGCATGGCGAGCGAGGAAGCGCGTCGCCAGCCGGGCGATGTCCTCGCCGCGCTCGCGCAGCGGCGGCAGGCGAATCTCCACGGTGTTGAGCCGGAACAGCAGGTCCTGGCGGAAGCGCTGCTCGCCGATCAGACTGTCCAGATCCGCATTGGTTGCCGAGATCACTCGCACCTGTGCCGACTGCGTGCGCGAGGAGCCGACCCTTTCGAATTCGCCATCCTCCAGCACGCGCAGCAGCTTGGCCTGCTGCGACAGGGGGATGTTGCCGATCTCGTCGAGGAACAAGGTGCCGCCATCGGCCAGTTCGAAGCGGCCAATCCGGTCCCCCTTGGCATCGGTGAACGCGCCGCGCACGTGGCCGAACATCTCGCTTTCGAACAGATGCTCGCTGATGCCACCCATGTTGACCTTGATGAAGGCCTTGCCAGCTCGACTGGAGCGCGCGTGGATCAGATCGGCCAGCTCGCTCTTGCCAGTGCCATTCTCGCCGGTGATCAGAATGTTGGCGTCGGCCGGCGCCACCCGCTCGACCATCTGCATCACCGGCCGCATGGCCGCACTGGCGGCGATGAACTCGCCGCTGTCGGCGCGTTCGTCAGCGCGCAGCATGTCATTCTCGGCTTGCAGCCGTTGCGTCGCACGGCGGGCCTGGCCCAGCGCCAACTGATTGCGCAGCACGGTCAGCAGGCGGGCGTTGTCCCAGGGCTTCTCGATGAAGTCCCCGGCCCCGGCCTGGACCGCCTGCACGGCCAGATCGATTGTCCCCCAGGCGGTCATCACCACGATGGGCAAGTCCGGATCCAGCTGACGCAAACGGCCAATCAGCTCCAGGCCTTCCTGACCCGATGTCGTATCACGGGTGTAGTTCAGATCGAGCAACGCAGCGCCAAAATTGCGCTCGCTGACCGCCGCGATGGCATCGGCCGGATCACCGACGCAGACGGTCTGAAAGCCTTCGGACTTGAGCATCAGACGCAGTGCCTGCAGCACATCGCGCTGATCGTCGGCGATCAGAATCGGCGCAAACTCGCTCATGCCGACACCGTCGCGGCGGCCTTCTCGGTCAGCCAGCCATCAAACAGGTCTACCCGGCGCCGCCCGACCGCCGCGTAGTCCGGGTTGTGAGTCACCTGGATGATCGTCATGCCCTCGTCATTGAGCTGCTTGAGCAGGTCCATGATCATCTTGCCCTGAGTCGAGTGCAGGGCGCCGGTGGGTTCATCGGCCAACAGCAAGGACGGGCGGGTGATCACTGCCCGTGCCACGGCCACCATCTGCTGCTGTCCTCCCGACAACTGGCTGGGATACAGGTCCTTCTTGCCGACGATCTGGAAGCGGTCGAGGATGTCGGCCACCCGCGCCTTGCGCTCGGCACCACTGACATCTCGATAGCTCAACGGCAGATCGAGATTTTCGTAGACGGTCAGATCGTCGAGCAGGTGATAGTGCTGGAAGATGAAGCCGATATGGTCACGCGCCAGCTGCTTGCGCTGCTTCTCGTTGGCGCGGTGGACGGCCTGGCCAGCCAGCTGATACTCGCCATCGAACTCGCCATCGAGCAGACCGAGGATGTTCAGCAGCGAACTCTTGCCCGAGCCGGACGGCCCCATGATCGAGAGAAAGTCGCCTTCGGCCACGCTCAGGTTGATCTGTCGCAGCACCCAGCTGCGCCCACCCTTCAACGGGTAGGACTTCTCCACACCTCTGAGTTCGATCAATGCCTGGGTCATGCCAACGCTCCAATCCGGACGGGAATGAACCTGTCCCAGCAAGCCTCATGCCAGCCGACTCCCCACCAGTGACCGGATGCCACGAACCCGGACTGACGGCCGATCAGGGCTTCCAACGATGCCGGCACTGCAAGCTCGGCGCGCCCGATTCTCGACCAACTGTCCGAAAACGAACAGTCGTACTGGCAGGAATCATTCGCCGCGGGCGAGCTTCTGGATCGCGCGCTGGGCGGTGGCGCCCAGATTGAGCTGCCCCCGCTGCACCGCAACGATGGCACGCAGCAAGGTGACGGGCGAGATGTCGCGTGAGAGATGGGCGGCAACATTCTGCAGCACGGACGCACGAGCGGCGGCCTCGTCACCGGGCTGACCAATGGTCAGCAGCTTGAGCGTCGGGAAGCGCTCGCGCAGCAGGCGCAGACGGGTGCCCACCGAATCCGGGTCGCTGCCGCGCAAATCGACCAGTACGACATCCGGCTCGATCGCAGCCAGATCGAAGAGCCCAGGTTCATCGCAGTGCAACTCGGCGACAATCTCGGCCTGTTCGGCAGATTCCGGCGGCAGTTTCACCGCGGGCATATCACTGCAATCACCGATGGCCAGATGGACGACGGTCGTTGCCACGGTCGGGATCATTTGCTGCCGATTCAGCCGCGATGTTAGCGCAGGACACGATGGCGCAGCCGAGGCCAGGTCGCACTTCGGCGTCGCGGCCACCCCGACGAACTCAGGGTGCCACCGTCTGGCGACCTCCGAATGCGTGCGCCAAGGTGTGCCGGTCGGTGTACTCCAATTCGCCGCCAACGGGTATCCCGTGGGCCAGGCGACTGACCCGAATGCCGGCCGACTGGGCCATGCCGGCCAGCAGATGAGCCGTGGCCTCACCTTCGACCGACGGGTTGATCGCCAGGATCAGCTCCTGCACCGGCTGCTCCGCCAAACGATCGGCCAACTGCGCCAAGCCCAGTTCCTCCGGCCCGATGCCATCGAGGGGTGACAGGCGGCCATGCAGGACAAAATAGCGACCGGAATAACCGGTGGCCTGCTCGAGTGCCAGCAGATCGGCCGGCGTTTCCACCACGCACAGGGTTTGCTGCTGGCGACGCTCATTGGCGCAGATAGCGCACAGATCACTGTCGGCGTAGTTGCGGCACTCGCGGCAGCGCCGCACCTGTTCGACGGCCCGAGTCAGTGCCTGTGCCAGCGTACGGGCCTCGCGACGCTGGCCCGCGAGCAGCTGGAAGGCCATGCGTTGCGCCGTCTTGCGCCCAACGCCGGGCAGCGCACGCAGCGCCTCGATCAGCTGCTCAAGCGAAGCGGACATGGCGCCGGACGCGTGTCGTTCAGTCGACTCAGAACGGCAGGTTGAAGCCTGGTGGCAGGTTCATGCCACCGGTCGCCTGCTTCATCGTGGATTCGGAAGCCGCCGCCACCTTGTTGACCGCGTCATTGATTGCCGCCGCCAGCAGATCCTCGACCATTTCCGGATCATCCTGCAGCAACTGCCGATCGATCCGAACCCGCCGGGCCTCATGCCGGCCACTCAGGGTCACGCTGACCAGCCCACCGCCAGCCTGACCCTCGATCTCCATCTGCGCCAGCGCTTCCTGTGCCTGCTTCATGTTGCGCTGCAGCTGCTCCTGCATCTTCTGCGCCTGCTGCAGCAATTGCCCCATCTGTCCGCGCATCTTCGTTCCTCTCGTGTCTGTCAAAGCTCGTCTTCGACGCGACGCGCACCGAAGGTGTCCTGCAAGGCCTGCACGGTGGCATCTCGGGTCAGGTCCTGTTCGCGCTGGCCCCGCTCCCGCTCGCGTTGCTCGGCGACCACCGCCGCATGCGTGGCCTGCGCGCTGCCACCAGCACCGATCTCGATCCGCACCTCGTGACCGGCCAGTTCGCCCAGCAGGCGGCCCAGCTCGGCCCGTGCGAAATCGGTCAACAAATAATCGTAGCCCTCGGCCAGGGCGAACTGCCAGCGCGTCCCACTCAGTTGCCGCGGCTCCAGATGCTGAGCCAGCGATCTCGGCGGACCACGCAAGCTCTCGGACTGCAGCAACTGCTGCCAGACGCTGCCCCCATCACCGGGCGAGCTGCTGCCATTGCCGCTCGAAACTGGCGCTGAAACCGATGCTGCACTGGAGGGCACCGACGTCGCTCGTGCCGCCGACAACGAAGGCGCCTGGACGCCACCAGAGACGCCCGATCCCGAGGAACTGCTCCCTGCCGAAGGCGGCTGAAAAGCCAGCAGGCGCAGGATGGCCATCGAGAAGGCGATTCGCCCTTCCGGCGCCAGGTGCAGATCGCGCAGACCCTGCAGCAGGAACTGGTAGTGCAGCTGCAACTGTTCCGGGGCGACCTGAGCGGCCCAGCGCGACAGTTGCTGGGCGTCGACCAGCGATGACTCCACTTCGTCGCCGAGCACCTGTCGAGCGGCAACGTCGTGACTGAGTTCGAGCAGATCCTGCAGCACCCGCTTGTAGTTCGGCGCCTGCGCCTGCAGGGCCGCCAATCGCTCACGCAAGACGCTGTCGTCGGCGGCCAGGATGGCGTCGTAGAGTTCGGCCACCAGACCGCGCCCGACGGTCCCCAGCATCTGACGCACTTCCGCGCCGCGCAGCGCACCCGCGCCATAAGCCAGGGCTTGATCCAGCAGGCTCAGGGCATCGCGCATGCTGCCATCGGCATGTCGGGCCGTTTCGTCCACCGCATCAACATCGAATTCCACGCCCTCGGCCTGCAGGATTCGAGTCAGCTGAGCGCTGATCTCCGCTCGCGTGAGGCGGCGCAGACTGAATTGCAGGCAGCGCGAAAGCACCGTCACCGGCAGCTTCTGCGGATCGGTGGTCGCCAACAGAAAGCGAACGTGCTCCGGCGGCTCTTCCAGCGTCTTCAGCAGGGCATTGAAGCTGGCCGTCGACAACATGTGCACTTCGTCGATCAGGTAGACCTTGCAGCGGCCGCGTGCCGGTGCATAGGGCACGTTGTCGAGCAGTTCCCGAGTGTCATCCACACCCGTCCGCGAGGCGGCATCGATCTCCAGCAGATCCACGAATCGCCCGGCCGCGATATCGACACAGGCGCTGCATTCGCCACAGGGATCGGCACTGATGCCACGCTCGCAGTTGAGTGACTTGGCGAGGATGCGGGCGATCGTCGTCTTGCCCACCCCGCGCGTGCCGGTGAACAGGAAGGCGTGATGCAATCGACCCGTGGTCAGGCCATTGACCAGTGCCTGGACCACGTGCTCCTGGCCCACCAGTTCGGCAAAGCGCTGCGGCCGCCATTTGCGCGCCAGAACCTGATAGCTCATGCCTGGCCTCGACAAATCGAACTGCGTGCGGGCACGCAGGCATGGCTGTCTCGCCGCACCGCGGAGAGGCAATCCATGGACATGGGGGTGGCGCCCTCTGCCAGCTGAACCCCGGCGCTCGGTCGTACCGCTACCGTTGCTCCCTTCCGGGCCTGGCGGGGTTGACGGCCTGCCGACGCGGGGGACTGACAGAGGACACCATGAAAGCGTTCGATCAACGGCCGGGTACACACCGGCCGCGATGAATTGGCGGAGAGGGAGGGATTCGAACCCTCGATACGGGTATAAGCCGTATACACACTTTCCAGGCGTGCTCCTTCAACCACTCGGACACCTCTCCGCAAAGCCTGTCGGACTGCCGCGCTTGGGGCAGCCAGACCGCCCTGATTCCGGACCGGACAGGCCGGCCGCCGGAAAAAAGGCCGCTAAGGGTAGCGGGAGCACGGCGACTCGTCCACAACCTTCTGCAAGCGTCTGCGCGGGGGCTTGCGTGTCACGCAATGTCAACGACAATCCATCCTGGTGATGGATAGCCGACCCCCCGCGGATGTCAGCCGGGGACCCGCGCAGAGTTCAGCGCGCGCTCCGACCCGGCGCTTTCCTCCGGGCGAAATTGTTGCAAGGCCCGATAGTGCGCGGCATGCTATCGAACCAGTAGGGAGGGGAACATGCGTCCAGGCCAAGGAAGGACATCGTGCTGCGGTCCTGTGACCGTTCAGCATGGCATGCGAACCCGCACCATCAAGCCACAGGGGTTGGCATGATCGAATTCGGCCACGGCACGCACACCGGACTGCGGCGGGAGCACAACGAGGACACCTACTGTGCGGACCCGGAAATCGGTCTGTGGCTGGTAGCCGATGGCATGGGTGGCCACGACCACGGTGAAGTGGCCAGCGCACTCGCGCGTGATGTGGTCATCCGTGAAGTGAATCAGGGTCGTTCGCTGGCCCAGGCCATTCAGAATGCCGACGCCGAGATCATTCAGCACTCGCGCGAAAAGCGTTCCGAGCGCCCGATGGGCACCACGGTCGTGGCGCTGCTGGTTCGCGACAATGATTTCGAGATTGCCTGGGTCGGCGACAGCCGTATTTACCTGTGGAATGGCTCCGGCCTCAAGCAGATGTCACAGGATCACTCCTACGTGCAGGAGCTGATCGATCAGGGCGCCATCAGTGCAGCCCAGGCGCGCACGCACCCCAACCGCAATGTGGTGACTCAGGCATTGGGCGTCACGCAGCCCGAGCAATTGAAGGTGGAAACCCTGCGCGGACACCTGGAGCCGGGCGCACAGCTGCTGCTATGCAGCGATGGACTGACCGAAGAGGTCGATGACGAGACGATCTCCAACATCCTGTCGCGCGGTCTGAGCACCCAGGAAGCGGTGGATCACCTGATCCTGGCCGCGCTCGACAACGGCGGCTCGGACAACATCACGGTGCTGCTGGTCCGCTGCAGCTAGCACCTTCGAATTCGGTACCGCAATCCGCTCAGGATTCCGGTGACAAACGACGTTCCAACAGCTTGAATCGCTCGCGCTCAGGAAAGTACTCCAGTGCGCGGGTCAAGGCCAGGCGTGCGTTTGCCATGTCGCCTCGGCTGATCAGCTCCGTCACCGTCGTGTCGATCCGGGCGACCACCTCCTCCAGTCCCTGCAAGGCCTGGGCATTGCTCGGATCGAGTTTCAGCGCCCGCTTGTAGCTGAGCACCGCGTTGTCGTCCTCTGGCGTCAGGATCTGATTGCGGTTGAACTGCTCACGCGCCTCGGCCAGCCAGCGCTCGACTTCTGGTCTGGTCGGATCCGCTGCCTGGCTGCCGGACAACTGCGCCGCCTGCGGCCGGGCCTCTCCGGGCCGATCGACGACCGGCACGTCCGCTTTTCCGCCCAGCAACCAGACCGCCCCAACCACGATCGCCGCGAGCAACAGCAGCGCTGCGAGCAACGCCGGCCAGCGCGGCTTGGGCTTGCGCGCCGTGGGTCGTGCGGGATCTGTTGGGGCCGGGCCGGCACTGCGCGCAACGTCCTCGCGCTCGACCACCAGGGTCGGGTTGGGCATGGTGGTCGTCGCCGCCAATTCGGACGCAGCCGGCATCCGTTGCACCACAGCGGTCTCGGACAATGAAGGGCTGGGTGGTGGCGGCTTCTGGACCGGCCGGGCAGCACTGGAAGACGCCTTCTTGGGTGTCGCTGCCACACTGACCGCACCGGTCGCGGCGTTGTCCGCCAGCGCGTCCAGCGCGGCGATCAGAGCCAGTGCATCGACCGGGCGATCGGCCACATCCTTGGCCAGCAAGCGATCGAGCAGTGGCTGAAAGCGGGCCAATGACTGCGGCAGTTTCGGCAACGGATCACTGAGGTGCTTGGCCGCGACCTGAAAGGGATCGTCATGATCGAAAGGCAGCTTGCCCGTCAACATCTCGAACAGGACCACACCCAGCGTGTAGAAGTCCGAGCGCAGGTCGACAGGCATTGCCTGAACCTGCTCCGGGCTCATGTAGTGCGGGCTGCCGATCGAGAGCTTCTGGTTCTGCTCGGCCGCGGATACCACGCCGGGATCCGCCAACACCGCACTGCCGTCGACCCGGAACATGATGTTGACTGGCTTGATATCGCGATGAGCAATGCCGTGGCGGTGGCTGAACTCCAGTGCGGCGGCTATCTCGCGCGCCACCCGCAGCGCCGCCGACGGCTCCAGCGGCGACTTCAAGCGGTCCCGCAGCGTGCCGCCGGGGAGATACTCGGTGGCGATGTAGGGAAAGCCGGCGACCGAACCGATATCGAAAACCGCCAGGATGTTGGGGTGATTGAGCTGGGCCGCACTCTTGCCCTCGTCAATGAAGCGCTTCTTGAAGGCCGGATCACGATAGAACTCGTCGCTGAGGACCTTCAGCGCGACCTGTCTGGACAATGACTCCTGCTCGGCCAGATAGAGTTTCGAGCGCTTGCCCTCGCTGATCTGACGCAGAATGCGGTAACCAGGAATTTCGGGCAGGGACATCGCGCGCACTCTTGCTCGGGGTCAGGAATCCATTAGACCGGCGCCCCGTCAAATCGCGCAAGTCCGCATTGCTACCTGCAGGTAGCGCCAATGGCCGGTTGCGAAGCTGTCGCAACCGGCGAGGGTCGTCAGTGTCAGCGCGCGGAGGCGACGACCTGACGGAAAGCGCCGATGAAGTCGTTCATCCGGTAGGCGTCTTCGTGCTCGACAGTGGCGTAAAGGCGATCGACCAGCACGCGCAACCGTTCGGCCTTTGCCTCGTCCAGCTTGCCGGCCGTGTCGAAAGCCACAATGACCGACTGCGCGGCCATGGCTGCCTGTTCGGCCGCCGCAAAATCGCGGAACTCGCCGCCCTCGGCATCACGCTGGATGCTCGCCAGGATCCGTTCCAGGCTGCCTTCGGCGAAGTCGTAGCTGGCCACCGTGGCCAGCGACCCATCCAGCGTGCGCTTGAGTGCTTCGGCCGCCTGCATGGTCGCCGAGCGGCTCTGCGTGGTGGCCTGGTGCAACGCTCGGGTCTGATCGCGCAGGCGACCCGCAGCAGCCCCGTCGACCAGCGACAGCACATGCCGGTACATGACCAGATTGGCGTCGTTCAAACGGACCACACCGGGCCCCAGGCCAGTACCAGGCCGCGGCCCCCATTGCTTGCCCGACATCACGCGATGGCAAGCATGACAATCGAACAGCACCAACTCCGGGAAGATGCCATGCCAGCCAGCCTTCTCGTCGGTGAGTTGGTCGAGGAGGTTGTAGGCAGCCACGCCCTGACCGATGGCCCAGTCGCGGGCACCGTTGAACTGGCCCTTGCGCTCGACGTAATCCTCATCGATTTCGTAGTGCGGATTGAGCCAGGTGAAGGTGTCCAACTCGAACGACAGTCGCGGGTGGCCGGCACCCATGATGCGGTGCGTGATCATGCGGTCACGCGTACCCATGTGACAGGTCAGGCAGAGCTTGGCCCGGGCAACAGGCTCCTCGGTGGGATACAGACCCTTGCCGAGATTGTCCGCGTGGCTGCTGTCACGACTGGTGTGTGACGAGATCCATTGCTCGGAGCCGCCATGGCAGGCCTCGCAACCGACACCGTCGGTCACCAGATACTTGTCGCCGCGGGCGCTCTCCGGTGGATTGTCCGCGTGGCAGTCCAGGCAGATCTTCGCCGTTGCCGCGTTGGCCAGACCCAGATTGCGGGCAATGGCTCGCGATTCGGCATTGAGCAAGGTCTGGTACGACTTGGCGTGCGGGTCACTGTCGGACCATACGCTGTACTCGTTTTGCCAGACCGGCGAATCCTTGAAGGGCTGCGTGGCGCCATGGCAAACGCTGCTGGCGCAACTGGCTACCCCCAGATGCTGATGTGCATTGACCTGGTCCACCACGCTCTGTGCATGGCCCAGCCCCCAACCCACAAATGCTACCAACCCCAGTACGAGGCGACTCATGGCCATCCCTTTCCCCGTCGGTTAGACACGCAGAGGCGCTGAGGGATTGTGCCACGCCACCGAGGTCAATGCAGCCCGTCGTCGGAAATCCGTGCGGTCCCTCACATCGGCCGCCGTTGCTCCGGCTGCATCCAGCGTTGCCACAGCGGCTCGGTCTTGGCCACCTTCTGCAGACGATCCAGTCGGACAAGAAAACTGGCCTGCTCTGCGGCCGTGGGCAGAATCACCCTGGCTGGCAGACGCCCACCAGCCACGTCGCTCAAGTTCTGTGTCAGCTCGGACTCCAGCGGCAGCTCGAATGCGCTCTGCCCCGCGGTCAGCGCGAGGTAGACGTCGGCGAGCAGTTCGGAGTCCAGCAAGGCACCGTGCAAGGTTCGCGCAGACCCGTCTACACCGTAGCGACGGCACAACGCGTTGAGACTGTTGGGTTGGCCCGGATGTTTCTCCCGCGCCACCCGTAGCGAGTCGGTGACCCGCAACCCTGCGCTGAATGGCTCCGCTGACGGGTCAATGCGTGCGTACTCGGCATCAAGAAAGCCAAGATCAAAAGGCGCGTTGTGGATGATCACCTCGGCCTCGAGCAGAAACTGACGCAGGCGCTCGGCAATGTCCGGGAAGCGCGGCTTGTCAGCGAGAAACTCACGGGTCAGTCCGTGGACCTGCAACGCGCCTTCATCACTGTCGCGATCCGGATTCAGATAGGCCTGAAAGGTCCGCCCGGTGCGCCGACGCTCGATCAGTTCCACACACCCCACTTCAATGACCCGGTGGCCATTGCGGGGATCGTTGCCCGTGGTTTCGGTGTCCAGGATGACCCAGCGACTCATGCCTGCCCGCCCTCTGCCAAACCTCGCTGCAGCGCTTCACGAGCCAGGCTGTCGGCCGCCTCATTGCCCGGATCACCAGCATGTCCACGCACCCAGATCAGCTCCAGTTGGTGGGGCTGCGCCGCTGCTTCCAGGCGCAGCCAAAGATCCTGGTTCTTCACTGGCGCTCCGGCTGAGGTCTTGAAGCCACTGCGCCGCCAGCGCGGCAGCCAGTCCTGCAGACCCTGCTGCACATATTTCGAGTCAGTGTGCAACCGAACCCGACAGGGCCGTCGGAGCGCTTCCAGCGCCGCGATGGCCGCCATCAGTTCCATGCGGTTGTTGGTGGTATCGGCCGCATGGCCGCTGAGTGTGCGTTCATGCTGCCCGGCCCGCAGGATGGCACCCCATCCGCCCGGCCCCGGATTACCGGAGCAGGCGCCATCGGTGTGCACGACCACCCAACCCGCTTCAGACACGCGTCACTCCCGGCATGGAGATGGCCACTCGCTCCCGCGGCGGTCGCGAACGCAGGGCGAGTTGCGGTGTTGAACCTTCGCGAACGAACTCCAGCTGAGCGGCTGCGGCTCGAGCCAATGCCAGCCGAGACCGCCACCCACCTGGCTGCGACCAGCGCCGAGCCACGATCTCGTTGCCGCGACGCCGGTAATCGGTGGCGGCGACCCAGCGCAATTCACCGCGCTCGGACAGTCGGGACAAGGCCCGCAGCCAGCCGCGCCGTGCCGAACCACCGCGCCCCTGGCTGAGCAGCAACAATCGACCACCGTGACGGACGCAGTCCAGCCAGGCGGCCAGGCAACTGTGCAGACAATCGCCGTCCTCCTGCGCAATCAACAATCCGTCCAGGCTGTGCTCGACCACGGCCGGCTGACAGGCATGCCCTCGCCACGCACCCTCGATCCGCAACTGCCGCCGCTCCAGTGCCCAGGTGGTCGAGGCTTCGGGCTGCGGCGCCCCGTCGGGCAGCATGCCAAGCACTACCCAGACTTCGCCGGGACGGGCCACACGCTCGGCGAGGTCCTCCTGCCAACGGGCGCACAAGCTGGGATCCGGTGCAGTGGGCACCATCGATGACGATTCCTCGGAAATCCGGATGGACAGGGTCGATTGGCGCCTGGACCGGGCGCGGCACAACCAGACCTGGGTCCCCATGATAACCCCAGCCCTTCTCCACCGGGCGGCACATTGACCGAGGCACCCCGTGCTTGCCAGCATCCGACCCTGACCCGATGACGGCGGGTCCAGGGGAGCACATGCTGCAACTGGAAGCCATTCCAAGTTTCGCCGACAACTACATCTGGCTGCTGGCCGATGCGGAGCATCTGGCGATCGTCGATCCAGGCGATGCCGAACCGGTGCTGCGGCGATTGCAGGCGCTGGGGCGAAAGCCGAGCGCGGTGTTGATCACGCATCATCACGCCGACCACATCGGAGGCGTCGCCGCGCTGCTCGCCAGGTGGCCGGAGCTGATCATTCACGCACCGGCTGACCAACGGATCCCGCTGGCTACAGACCGCGTCCGGGATGGTGATCAGGTGGCGAAAGGGCTGCCGCTGCCATTCGAAGTCATCGAAGTGCCAGGTCACACCCTTTCGCACGTGGCCTATGTCGCACGGCCGAAAGGCGAAGCACCCATCCTGTTCTGCGGCGACACCCTGTTCAGCCTGGGCTGCGGCCGGCTGTTCGAAGGCACGCCCGCGCAGATGCATGCTTCCCTGCAACGCCTGGCGTCGCTGGAGGATGATTGCCGCGTCTGTTGTGCCCACGAGTACACCGAGAGCAACCTGCGCTTCTTGCAGAGCTTCACCCCGGCCATCCCTGCATTGGCGGGCTTTGCGCGTGAGTTGCAGCAGACTCGTCGTCAGGGCCAACCCAGCCTGCCTTCCAGTCTGGCGTTGGAGCGTCGGCTCAATCCGTTTCTTGCCCCCGGCAACGCCGAGTGGCGCAAAGTCCTGTTGCCAGGACTGTCGCTGGGCGAGCAAAGCAGTGAACTGGACTTGTTTACCGCCCTCAGGCGTGCCAAGGACCAGTTCGCGTGAGCCACTGGGGGAGGCTGATCACCACCCTGACGATGAGCTTGCTCGTCGGTTGCCAGACGCTTCCGCAGCGCAACGATGTCGAGAAGCACGACGCCGCACACTCAGTTTGCACGGACTGCCAGCCGGCCGGCGCAGACCCCAACCCGGTCAAGGTACCCGACCCGGTTGCGGACACGCCGCCCTTGCCGCCATCAAGCATCCCGGCGATACCACCACCGAAGCCTGATCCCTGGCAGCTGCTGCAATCCGGTCTGCAGCCCGCCGGTTGCGATCAGCCCGAGGTGGTGCGCTGGCGTCAGCGCTATCTGGGCCGCCCGGAGCGCTTCAGCGGGCGGCTCACCGAATTCGCGCCATTGCTGCACTTCGTCAGTCGCGAGGTGGCTGAGCGACAACTGCCTCAAGCCTTCAGCCTGATTCCGATGGTGGAGAGCAGTTTTTACGGCTTCCCAGGCCGCGGTAATGGTCCAGCGGGCATGTGGCAACTGATGCCCGCCACCGCGCGCGCCTGGGGTCTGAGCGTGGGCGGCGGCAAGGACGATCGCCTAGACCATGTCCGTGCCACCCACGCTGCACTGAATTACTTGCAGGCCCTGTGGGCCCTGTTCGAGCGCGACCCCGGCCTGACGGTCGCCGCCTACAACGCAGGAGATGGTCGGGTGAACCGTGCGATTCGCAAGGCCGGTCACCGTGACAGCCGGCGGCTGCCGTTGCCGCGGATTACTCAGGAGTACCTGATCAAGCTCGATGCCCTGGCCTGCTTGTTCAAGGCACCGGAGGCCTACGGGTTCGAGTTGCCACCGCTGCCGCCGGCCAGTCAACTGGAGGTCGTGATCCTGCCGTTCCCTGCCGACGCCAGTCTTCTGGCTGGCGCACTGCGGCTGCCCGAAGATGCATTCCGGCGTCACAACGGTGCGGCGCGAGGGCCGATTGCCCGCACTGCTGGACATGCCTGGCTGGTGCCTGCTTCCCGGATCCCGGTGATTGCGACGCTGGACCCGCCGACGGTAGCTCCAGCCCCCGGCAGCTTGCGTCAGAGTGCGCCAAACAGTGGCACACATGTGGTCCAGCGGGGCGACACCCTGTGGGACCTGTCTCGTCGCTATGGCGTCCGTCTGGAGGACCTGTTGCGCTGGAACAGCCTCAATTCCCGCAGCACCCTGCGGATCGGCCAGCGACTCCGATTGGCGCCCTGAGTACCAGCGGCACAGCGCGCCTGCCACGCACCCCTCGGGGTGGGCATAATCGCAGCCCTCGTTGACCCTACAGGAACCCGACCATGTCCTTTCTCCGAGGCAAGCGTGCGCTGATCTGCGGTATCGCCAGCGATCGATCCATTGCCCAGGGCATTGCCGCCGCGATGGCCCGCGAAGGGGCCGAACTGGCCTTCACCTATCAGAATGAGCGTCTGCGCAGCCGTGTTGAAGCTGCCGCTGCCGAATTTGGCAGCCAGATCGTGCTCCCCTGCGACGTCGCCGTCGATGCCGATCTGACGGCGCTGCCCGAAGCCCTGGGACAGCACTGGGATGGCCTGGACATCCTGGTGCACTCGATTGGCTTCGCCCCGCGAGAGCAGATCCAGGGGCGCTTCGTCGATGCGGTCACTCGCGAGGGCTTTGGCATTGCCCATGACATCAGCGCCTTCAGTCTCGCCGCGCTGACCAAGGTCCTGTTGCCATTGATGCAGGGTCGCCAAGCCTCGGTACTGACATTGAGCTATCTCGGCGCCGTGCGAGCGATGCCCAACTACAACGTCATGGGACTGGCCAAAGCCAGTCTGGAAGCCTGCGTGCGCTACCTGGCCATGGACTTGGGTCCAGAAGGCATCCGGGTCAACGGCATTTCGGCGGGACCAATCAAGACGCTGGCCGCTGCCGGCATCTCCAACTTCCGCCGAATGCTCGACCACGTGCAAAAGACAGCGCCGCTGCGCCGCAGTATCACCACCGAGGAAGTGGGCAACGCCGCTGCCTTCCTGAGTTCGGACCTCGCCTCGGGGATCACTGGCGAGATCCTCTACGTCGACGCCGGCTACAGCCACATCGGCATGGGCGAACTGCAATCCGACGCCTGATTGGGAAAGACGGAAGTCGGCAAACACCGACTTCCGTCCACTTGCTCATCAGGGCAACCGGGCCTCGTTGATCTCGATCTCGGTCTGTGCCCGCAGAAACTCCAGATAGCCAGCGGCTTCACCCGCCGACCAATGCTGCGCCAGCTGCTGACGCACCTGGGTACGCGTGGCATCGTCCACCACCGACGGATCGCCAGCCACGACAGCGTCGAGACGGATCAGCACGCGTTCCTGCTCACTCAACTCCACCACACTGATCGCAGGCGCTCCGGCCACCGGCGGTGCCAGCTTGAAAGCTTCGGCCAGAATGCGGCCATCCTGCTCTGGCGCCGTTCGCGTGACCGCGGCGACAGTGGTGACCTCCTTGCCCAAGTCACTAGCCAGCGTGGCCAGATCCGCGCCATCGGCGATCTGTTGCTGCAGCGACTCCACACGCGCCTGCACAGCGTCGGTGCGGCGCTGCGCCAGAATCTGGGCGCGAATTTGTTCCAACACCTCTTCCTGGGGGCGCGCAGCGGGTTCGATCACCTCGATCGGCTGGACCACGACGACATGTTCGTCCGCCAACTGGATCGGGTCGCTGACCGCCCGACGTTCCTTGACCACATTTTCGAACGCGGCCTCACGCACGCGCGGATCGGCGAACAGCCCGCTGCCCTGATCGGCGCTGAACGGCTCTGACCGCTGCACGACCAATTCGACTTCCTTGACCGCCTCTTCCAGTGAACGCGGGTGCTTGTTGATGGCACTGAGCAACTGCCCAGCCAACTCGTTGAAGAGCTTGTAACGATGATCATCGACCCACTGCGTGCGCAGTTCTTCGCGCACCTCGTCAAAGCTCCGTCCACGCTCGGATTCCATCTCCCGTGCCAGGATCAGGTGATAGCCATTGCTGCCGCGAACCGGCTCGGACAATTGACCCGACTCCAGTTGGAACAAGGCCTCGGCGAAGGCAGGATCAAAGAAGTCGCCCTGGTCGATCCATCCCAGATCACCGCCCTGGTCGGCTGAACCCGGGTCCTCGGACGCTTCCCTGGCAACATCTGCGAACGCTTCTCCAGCCTCGATCCGCGCCCGCAACGCCTGCGCCTTTTCAAGCGCGGCGCGCTCGGCATCGGCGTCTGCGCCGGTGGCCAGATTGACCAGAATGTGCGAGGTCAGTGCCCGTGCCGGCTGCACGAAACGGGACTTCTGCTCCTCATACATGCCCTGCAGATCTTCATCAGTGGGCTCACTGGCTTCGGCCAAGGCTTCGCCACGAATCTCGACGTAATCGACAGTCATCTGCTCAGGACGCATGAACTCGTCCTGATGCGATTGATAGTACTCGGCAATCTGCTCGTCACTGACCGTCTCGTCGATACTCAGATCGGCCCCACTGAAGCTGACGAACGCAAAGTCGCGCCGTTGATCACGCAGTCGCAGATAATCGTTCACCTCGGCATCGCTGACACCGACGGTGCCGGAAAGTGCCGAGGAGATTTCCCGCGTCGTGATGTCCTTGACCTGTTCAACCTGAAAGCCTCGCGGCGTCAGCTGATTGGCCGACAACACGCGCGCATACAGATCAGGATCGAAACGTCCTTCGACCTGGAAGGCCTGAATGCTCTGCGTCTCTTCGCGAATGCGTTCGGGCGGCACGATCAATCCCGCGGACTGGCCATCCTGATAGAGCAGGGACTGGTCGACCAGTTGATCCAGCAGGCGCCGCTTCTGGTCTGGTGTGTTGAGGAAGGACAGATCCACCTCTTCACCAAAGGTTGCCCGATACTGGCGGCGCTGGTTGTCGATGGCCCGACGAACTTGATCGGGCGAGATCTCCTCGTCACCGACCTTGGCGACGTAGGTGGCGATGTTCGTACTGAAATAGTCACCCACGCCCAGCAGGGCGAACGGTACGATCAGGATGCCGACGATCAGAAACAGCACCCAGCCCGACATCTTTTCGCGAATGGTTTGCAGCATCGTCTCTTTCATCCGGTGGACGGACCGGCCGGCCGACCACCACAGTCGTGATCACAATCCCCCGAAACTGGAAACCGGGAGCCGGAAAAAAACAAGGGCGCCTGTTGAGGCGCCCTTGGGAGCTTGGCGGAGCGGACGGGGCTCGAACCCGCGACCCCCGGCGTGACAGGCCGGTATTCTAACCAACTGAACTACCGCTCCAGGAACCTTTTGGTGGGTGCTGAGGGTTTCGAACCCCCGACCCTCGCCTTGTAAGGGCGATGCTCTCCCGCTGAGCTAAGCACCCTTTGGGAAAGCGCGTTAGTTTACGGCATCCTTGAGGGCTTTACCAGCCTTGAAGGCCGGAACTTTGGACGCCTTGATGTCCAGCGTCTTGCCCGTGCGCGGATTGCGACCCTGACGGGCGGCGCGGGCGCGCACTTCGAAGGTGCCAAAGCCAACCAGCGTCACGCTGTCGCCGGCCTTGAGCGAATTGGTGACGCAATCGACGAAGGCATCCAGGGCACGGCCGGCGTCGGCCTTGCTCAGCTCGGCGGCCTCGGCGATTGCAGCGACTAGTTCATTTTTCTTCATGGGAACTCCCTTGGCGTGTCGGCGCGATGGTTTGGGGTGCGCCGTTGGGTTTGTCGTTGTCTTGGCTATCAGGGTTGCGCGCGCTGCAGGGAGCCTCAAAGGCCCGTCACTGCGCGCTTATTAGGGCGCGCGCGAGTTATACCAGTGCACCATGGGACCGGCAAGGAACTTATGCCGATCGGCGTCAAAGTCCACAATTGCACCGCAGTTTCGGCCCTCTGGCGTGACGCCGGCGGTCAATCAGTGAGGACGGACACCCGCCGTGCTGCTCGCGTCGTCCGACTCGGCCGGCGCGGCAGCGGCTTCACCTTGCCCGCCTTGTCGAGGCTGCGGCACCTCACTCAGGGCCAACGCCAGCACTTCATCAATCCAACGCACCGGCTTGATCTTCAGCGCTTGGGTGATGTTCTTCGGGATATCGGCCAGGTCCTTCTGGTTGTCCTCGGGTATCAGCACCGTCTTGATGCCACCGCGATGGGCAGCCAACAACTTCTCCTTCAGTCCACCGATGGGCAGAACCCGACCGCGCAGCGTGATCTCGCCCGTCATTGCCACGTCCGAGCGCACCGGAATCCGCGTCAGCGAAGACACCAGTGCGGTACACATCGCGATGCCTGCGCTGGGGCCATCCTTCGGCGTCGCCCCCTCGGGCACATGGACATGGATGTCGAATTTCTGGTGGAAATCCGGGTCAACGCCCAACTGTTCGCTACGGCTGCGCACCACGCTCAGCGCAGCCTGGATGGATTCCTGCATCACCTCACCCAGATGACCGGTGTGCAGCAGTTTGCCCTTGCCCGATACGGTGCTGGCTTCGATGCTCAGCAGCTCGCCACCCACCTCGGTCCAGGCCAAACCGGTGACCAGCCCGATCTCATCGCGGTCCTCGGCGCGGCCGTACTGGAAGCGTCGGACGCCCAGGTACTTGGCGAGATTCTTCGGCGTGATCGAAATGGCGGTCAGCGTCTTGGCAGACTTGCGCGCGGGCTTGCTCCCCGCCTTGGCGGCGGTTGACTTGCCCTTGCCTGCCTTGCTCTCGGTCAGAGAGATTTCCTTGACCACCTTGCGGCAGATCTTCGAGACCTCACGCTCCAGATTGCGCACACCCGATTCGCGCGTGTAGTAGCGAATGATGTCGACCATGGCCGCATCTGAGACGCTCAGCTCCTCGGGCTTGAGGCCGTTGGCCTTCATCTGCTTGGGCAACAGATAGCGTCTGGCGATGTTGAGTTTCTCGTCCTCGGTGTAACCCGGGATGCGAATGACCTCCATCCGGTCCAGCAAGGCCGGTGGGATGTTCAGCGAATTGGCCGTCGCAATGAACATCACCTCGGACAGATCCAGATCGACTTCCAGATAGTGGTCGTTGAAGCTGTGGTTCTGTTCCGGGTCGAGCACCTCCAGCAGCGCCGACGACGGATCACCGCGGAAATCCATGCTCATCTTGTCCAACTCGTCGAGCATGAAGAGCGGATTGCGCGAACCGGCCTTGGACAGGTTCTGCACCACCCGGCCGGGCAGCGCGCCGATGTATGTCCGGCGATGGCCACGAATTTCGGCTTCGTCCCGGACGCCACCGAGGGACATCCGCACGAACTTGCGATTGGTCGCGCGGGCAATTGACTGACCGAGCGAGGTCTTGCCCACGCCCGGCGGGCCCACCAGGCAGAGGATGGGCCCTTTCATCTTGCGCACCCGCTGTTGCACGGCAAGGTACTCAAGAATCCGTTCCTTGACCTTCTCAAGGCCGAAATGGTCCTCGTCGAGCACCTGCTCGGCCGCGGCCAGATCGCGACGGATGCGGGCACGTTGCTTCCACGGCACATTGAGCAGCCAGTCGATGTAGTTGCGCACCACCGTGGCTTCGGCGGACATCGGCGACATCATCTTGAGCTTGTTGAGCTCGGTGCGCGCCTTGGCCTCGACCGCCTTGGGCATGCCGGCCTCGGCGATTCGACGGGTCAGATCTTCCAGTTCATTGGGCGCGTCTTCCATCTCGCCCAACTCTTTCTGGATCGCCTTCATCTGCTCGTTCAGGTAGTACTCGCGCTGACTTTTCTCCATCTGCGACTTGACCCGACCGCGGATCCGCTTCTCGATCTGCAGTACGTCGATTTCGCCGTCGACGAGAGAAATCAGCGCTTCCAGGCGGCGGCCCAGTTCAGCGGTTTCGAGCACGTCCTGCTTGTCAGACAGCTTGACCGACAGATGCGCAGCAACAGTATCGGCCAGTCGGCTGGGATCCTCGATGCCGGCCAGCGTGGTCAGCAATTCAGGCGGCAGCTTGCGATTGAGCTTGAGAAACTGCTCGAACTGACCGACCAGCGAGCGAGTGAGGACATCAATCTCTCGCGCATCGCGCTCGATGTAGGAATCCACCTGGCGACCGCGGCCACTGAAGACCTCATCTTCGTCGAACATCTCGAGCACCTGAACGCGGTGCACGCCTTCCACCAGGACCTTGATGGTGCCGTCCGGCAGCTTCAGCAATTGCAGGATCGTCGCCAGACAGCCAAAACCGTACAGATCGTCCGCAGCGGGGTCGTCGGTATCGGGCGAGCGTTGCGCCACCAGCAGGATCTGCTTGTCGCGCGTCATCGCCAATTCCAGAGCGCGGATCGACTTCTCGCGCCCCACGAACAGCGGGATCACCATGTGCGGAAAGACCACGACATCGCGAAGGGGCAAGACCGGGGCGACCACTTCGCCCGCCACTTCGCCGGTCAACAAACGATCGGACATCAAACACTCCTGACCAGGGGGCGGCCAGAATGCCGCCCTGGTTCACGGGAATAGGGCCTACGAACCGGAATTGCAAGTGTCGCTGCGTGAATGCAGCGAGATTGCGCTGGCGTCAGTTCAGCGGGGCGACGCTTCAGTCGCCGGCTGCACGACTGGGCGCGACGGCCGCCGTGTTGCCGTCGTAGATCAGATAAGGTTCGGCCGAACCCTGAATCACGGCTTCGTCAATCACCACCTTGGAGACATTCTCCAGCGAGGGCAGATCGAACATGGTGTCCAACAGGACGCCTTCGACGATGGTGCGCAGACCGCGGGCGCCCGTCTTGCGGGCCAGCGCCTTGCGAGCAATGGCACTGAGCGCGTCGGGCCGGAATTCCAACTCGACCTTCTCCATCTCGAACAGTCGCTTGAACTGCTTGGTCAGCGCATTGCGCGGCTCGGTGAGAATCTTGACCAGCGCACTTTCATCCAGTTCCTCCAGCGTGGCCACGACCGGCAACCGGCCGACGAACTCGGGGATCAGGCCATACTTCACCAGATCTTCCGGCTCAACGTCGCGCAGCACCTGCCCCACACTGCTGTTGCCATCGCGGCTCTGCACATCGGCACCAAAGCCGATGCCGGTGGAACTGCTGCGCGCCTGGATAACACGCTCCAGGCCTGCAAAGGCGCCACCGCAAATAAACAGGATGTTGCGGGTATCCACCTGCAGAAACTCCTGCTGGGGATGCTTGCGACCACCCTGCGGCGGCACGCTGGCCACCGTGCCTTCGATCAGCTTCAGCAGTGCCTGCTGGACGCCTTCGCCGGAGACATCACGGGTGATCGACGGGTTTTCGCTCTTGCGCGAGATCTTGTCGATCTCATCGATGTAAACGATGCCGGTCTGGGCCTTCTCAACGTCGTAGTCGCACTTCTGCAACAGCTTCTGGATGATGTTCTCGACATCCTCGCCAACGTATCCGGCTTCGGTCAGCGTCGTCGCATCGGCAATCGTGAACGGTACGTTGAGCAAACGAGCCAGGGTTTCGGCCAGCAGCGTCTTGCCGGAACCGGTCGGACCGATCAGCAGAATATTGCTCTTGGCCAGTTCCACATCGTCGTTGCGCTGGCGTGATTCCAGTCGCTTGTAATGATTGTGGACGGCCACCGACAGCACCTTCTTGGCGCGCTGTTGGCCGATCACATATTGGTCCAGCGCCTCGAGAATCTCGCGCGGTTTGGGCAGGCTGCTGCGTGCCGCGGGGGCCTTCTCTTCGAGTTCCTCGCGGATGATGTCGTTGCAGAGCTCGACGCACTCGTCGCAGATGAAGACGCTGGGACCAGCGATGAGTTTGCGAACCTCGTGCTGGCTCTTGCCGCAAAAGGAGCAGTACAGCACCTTGGCCGGATCGCTGCCGCGACCGCTACGTTCTTCACTCATTCGCGTCCGACCCTCGCTCTGGCCGTGTCAACTTGGCCTTCAGGACGGCCCGAGAATAGCACAGCAGATTCGTCTGGCCGGGCCTCTCAGCCCGGCTTGACCGTGCTCTCGGCACGCTTTTCGACGACCTTGTCGATCAACCCGTATTTGGCCGCGTCCGCAGCGCCCATGAAGTTGTCGCGATCGGTGTCCTGGGCCACCCGCTCGATGGGCTGACCGGTGTGGTGAGCGAGGATCTCGTTCAGACGATCCCGCATCTTCAGAATCTCGCGAGCATGGATATCGATGTCCGACGCCTGCCCCTGGAAACCACCCAGCGGCTGATGAATCATCACGCGGGAATTCGGCAGGCTGTAACGCTTGCCGGCCGCCCCGGCCGCCAGCAACAGAGCGCCCATGCTGCAGGCCTGTCCAATGCACATCGTGCTGACATCGGGCTTGAGGAACTGCATCGTGTCGTAGATCGCCATGCCGGCCGTGACCACACCACCCGGGCTGTTGATGTAGACACTGATGTCCTTGTCCGGATTGTCGGACTCCAGAAACAACAGCTGGGCCACGATCACATTGGCCATGTAATCGTCGATGGGCCCGCAGATGAAGATCACTCGCTCCTTCAGCAGGCGCGAGTAGATGTCATAGGCGCGCTCGCCGCGAGCACTCTGCTCGACGACGATGGGCACCATGTTCAGATTGCGAATCTCGCTCACGCGGCACTCCCGCTGCTCGGCGGCGCAACGATGTCGGTAAAGCTCCGCTCGACCGCCGTCACCTGCGCCTTGGAGGCCACCCATTCGGCGACCTGCTCTTCCATCACGCGATTCTGCACCGAACGCATCAGATCTGGCGACTGCCGATACCACTGGATGACCTCGGCCGGGTCCTCGTAGGTGGAAGCCACCTGCGCGATGGCCGCCTCAACCCGAGCGGGGTCCAGTCGCAGGCTCTGCTGCACGGCGATCTCGTTCAGCAGCATGCCTGCACGCACGCGCTTGCGCGCCGACTCGGCGTAGCTATCCAGCGCCGGCGGAGGCGGTGCCTCGGCATGACCGGCCTGCTGGGCGCGCCGACGCAACTCATTGGCATCGCGCTCCTGCAGAGCCCGGCTCTCCATGTCCAGCAGACTCGCCGGCACTTCGACCGATTCGTACTTCTGCACCAGCTTCTCGACCACCGCACCGCGCAGCCGGGCCGACAGCGCCGAACTCAATTCGCGCTCCAGGTTGGCGCGAATCTCGCGACGGAAGCTCTCCATGTCGCCATCGGCCACGCCAAAGCTGCGGATGAAGTCCGCATCGGCCTCGGGCATCTGCGGCTCGCTGAGCTTGAGCAGCTTGCCCTGGATGCTGGCGCTCTTGCCGGCCAGGCCGGCTTCACGATAGTCGTTGGGGAACGTCATGTCGGTCTGGAACTGATCACCGACCGACAGCCCCACCAACACCTGTTCCAGTTCGGGGAAAACGGCACCCTGACCCAGGATCGTCGCACCGCGCTCCAGGCCTTCGGCAGGGATTCGCTGCTCGCCGGCTTGCACGAAATACTCGAAAGCGGCCATGTCGCCTTCCTGCGCCGCGCGCTCGGCCGGGCGATAGGCGGTGCGCTGCTTGCGCAGATTGTCGATCATGCGATCGATGTCGGCATCGGCAACCGACGCTTCCTCGCGCTCGATCTGCAGGTCGGCGACGTCGATCGCACCAATCTCCGGCAGCACGTCGAAGGTGGCGGTGTAGGCGAAGTTCTCGGCCGAGGCATCGGCGTTGACGGCCGGATTGGCTGCCGGCCGCAGGCCTTCCTTGTTCAGCGCCTCGCCCAGCGTCTCGCGAACCAGATCCTGCCGTACATCGTTGCGAATCTGCTGCCCAAAGCGCTGTTCGATCACCGTCGCAGGCACCTTGCCGCGACGGAAGCCCTTGATATTCGCGCGGCGTGCGTAGTCACGCAGCTGCTGGTCGATCCTTTGCTGGAACGTCTGAGCCGGGACTTCGACGCGGAGACGGCGGCCCAAGCCACCCAGATTCTCGACCGTAACTTGCATGGATCCTCCAGAGACTGGCCCGGACTCGCTGCCAGGCCGGTGGATAGTTGGTGCGAAAGGAGAGACTCGAACTCTCACGGGTTGCCCCACTGGAACCTAAATCCAGCGCGTCTACCAGTTCCGCCACTTTCGCACAGCGCTCCAGTGACTCTTTCGAGCAGAGCCTTTCGCCTCAGGATTGGTGGGCCGTCAGGGACTCGAACCCCGAACCTACTGATTAAGAGTCAGCTGCTCTACCATTGAGCTAACGGCCCTTGAAACGCTACCCGTCGCCTTGCGAGCTACGGGTGAATTTGGGGTGATCGATGGGGCTCGAACCCACGACCGGCGGAATCACAATCCGCTGCTCTACCAACTGAGCTACGACCACCAGCAAAACCAAAAACCCATCTGTCTGCGTGTCTGGCGCGCCCGGCAGGACTCGAACCTGCAACCCTCGGCTTAGAAGGCCGATGCTCTGTCCCGTTGAGCTACGGGCGCAGATCACGCTGCAGACTACATCCCACCTCCGCAACAGCGGCGGGAGTTGGTCGGGGTAGAGGGATTCGAACCCCCGACATCCAGCTCCCAAAGCTGGCGCGCTACCAGACTGCGCTATACCCCGACGACGAACCACCTTGTCAGCCACCGAATGCTACGGCCGCACACGAAGCCGGGTCAACGCATCCACAAACTCAAAGCCCGACCGAAGTCGGGCTCGTCTACATCAAATGGCGCGCCCGGAAGGATTCGAACCTCCGACCACCTGGTTCGTAGCCAGGTACTCTATCCAACTGAGCTACGGGCGCTCCGCAAACCCATGCTGCCGACCCAGGTCGACAGCGAGCCCACTATTTTGGGGTGGCTGGCACGCTGAGTCAATCCCCCATTGCCGCTCAGTCACGCAGGCGCTTACACGCCGAGACGATCGCGCAGTGCATACCAGGACGCCCCCAGCGCGGTCAGCGGCACTCGCAGCCAGCGACCACCCGGGAAAGGGAGGTGCGGCAACCGTGCGAAGGCTTCAAAGCGCCCCGGTTGTCCATCGATGGCCTCGGCAAGAAGACGGCCCGCCAGATGCGTGAAGGTGACGCCATGACCGGAGCAACCCTGCGAATAGTAGATGTTGTCCGCCAGCTGCCCCATCTGCGGCAGGCGTGAGAGGGTCAACAGGAAGTTGCCGGTCCAGGCGTAGTCGAAAGCGATGCCCTGGAGTTGCGGAAAGGTCCGCTCCAGGTTAGGGCGGATGAGTCGCTCGATCTGGTCGGGCTCACGCGCTCCGTAGATCACACCACCGCCAAACAACAACCGACGGTCGGCGCTCAGCCGGTAGTAGTCCAGCAGGAAGTCGTTGTCCTCGACGCAGTGGTTTTGCGGAAGGATTTCTCGCCACCGCTCGCCCAGCGGCTCGGTGGCGATGACCTGCGTGCCGCAGGGCATGGAGCGTGAAGCCAGTCGGGGCTCCAACTGGCCCAGGTAGGCATTGCCCGCCAGCACGACCGAGCGCGCTCGGACACTCCCCGTTGCCGTGCGGACCCGTGCGGTCGCACCCCGCTCAACCGCGACGGCCGCCGAGTGCTCGAAGATGCGTCCACCCAGGCCTTCCAGTGCCGTCGCCTCACCGAGTGCCAGGTTGAGCGGGTGGATATGCCCGCCGCTGTCGTCGATCAGCAGGCTGTGATAGAGCGGCGACCCCACGTATTGACCGATCTCGGACCCACTGACAAGCCGCAACTGGCGATGACCGTAGCGTTCCCACAGCGCCTTGTGTTCGATCAGTTCGCGCGCCTTGCGTGCACTCTTGGCGGCATAGATGCCGCCAGCCTGATGGTCGCACTGGATGTGGTAGCGCTCGATGCGCTCGCGGATGATCTGCGCGCCTTCGAACGCCATGCCGCCCAGAGCCGCCGCCGCATGAGCGCCGTGAGCACGTTCGATGACATCCATGTCGCGTGAATAGCTGTGGACAATCTGCCCACCGTTCCGACCGGAGGCGCCCCAGCCCGCCAGCTCCGCCTCCAGCACCACGACCGAGCGACCGGCCTCGGCGAGATGGAGCGCCGTCGACAGCCCCGTGTAGCCAGCGCCGACTACACAGACATCGGCCTCGATATCCGCAACCAATGCAGGTCGCTCTGGCTGCGGATGAGCACTGGCGGCGTAGTAGGAAGGTGCATGAGCCATCA
>JAWLAT010000033.1:0-52967 GCA_041395325.1 Lysobacterales bacterium | reverse complement strand
GCGCTGCTGTTCCGGCAGATCGACCAGGAACTCCGGTAAGGTGCTGGCCCGCAGCCAGTCGCGATCGGCTTCGCCTGCACTGGCGACCCACTGCCGGTGTTGTTGCAGCTGACCGGCGAAATCGCGCGCGTCCAGCGTCCGTCCCAACCATCGATCACCGGCCACCACGGTGCACCACGCCTCGAATGCCTGACTGCAGAGAACTCGCCCATCGCTCAAGCGGCTGAAATAGGTTGACTGCAAGCGATGCGCCGACTGCGCTGAGGCCGGAACGGACAGCATCAGCCAGGTCGCGGACACCGGGTGTCGGTAGATCGCGCGCAGCGGGTTCTCGACGGAGTCACCGCTGGCCGCCTCGACCAGTACCCATTGCGGACCCTCGTAGCCCAGTGTCTGCAGCTCGCGCTGGGCCATGTCGAACAGATCGGCCCAGGCCGCCGGTGGACGTGCCGACGACAGCGGCCGCCAAACGTAGCGATGGAACGGGGCGGCCAGAATCGCGCGCAGCTGCTGCAGTACCACCACCAGAAAGATGGCGGCGAACAGGGCCAGGATTTGAAGCATGAGCGCGCTACTCGTCCGAGGAGGCGCCGACTATGCCGCAGCACTGGTCGGCACGCGATCCCCAACCAGATCCTTCTGCGGCAGTGAGTCCGGTCAGGCTGGCAATTTCAGTTGCAGCGCCCTTGGCGGGCTAGGGCATGCCGCCTGTGGCGCCGTCAGCGCCGGCCACGAATCCGCTGCAGCACGCGGCGCAGCCCGCTTCGACCCAGCAGCAATGCGATACCGAGGAGCAGCGACGTGAGAGTTGCGACCATGTCCGGGCCGAAGCTGTGCGCCCACATGAACTGCGCCTCCACACCTTCGGCCTTGCCGACAGTCAGCAACAACCAGGCGGTTGATCGCGCCAGGCTGACCAGCGCACTGACGATCAGCCACAGGCCCAGCAGCCCGTACAGCGCAGTTTCCAGATGCTCAACACCATCGAGTGACAGGGGGCTTTCGCCTGCCTGGCGAAAGAAGAATCGTCGCGCCACCAGCAGGTTCATCGACCACAGGGCCAGTCCGGCAATCAGCGGCAGGGCGATGGTCACCAGCAGCGCCAACGTCCATTCAATATCGCTGAGTTCCTCGTCGTAGAGGAAGACGTAGCTGAGATTGAACAGGCCGGTGACGACCAGCAACACCGCCAGGACACGAACCAAAACGCCCACCAGATGCAACTGTGTCATTCCGTTGGCTCCTTGATGGACCCACACCTCACCCTTTGCGCGGACCCGGCGCTGTTTCGAACTGCATCTGCCCAGCGGTACCTGATCAGGTGCACCCAGTGAGGCATTGCTGGGAGCCGAACATGTCGGGACGCTCCATTCAAGCCAGCGTCGCCCAGGTATTCGATTCACACAAGTCACTCGGCGCTGTCTCGGTGTTCCGCTGGACCAAGGGCCAATACTGGCCCACGCCGTCGGCGGGCAAGATGGGCAGCATGCTGACCTGTACCCGCTGGCTGGCCGATCACGCGCGTCGACGCCCGAGCGATCTGGCGCTGGTCGTGGGCGCGCGCCGGCTCGATTTCGCGACGCTGGAAAGGCAGGTTGCACAGCTCTGCGCGGCATTGCGCCAGGCCGGTGTGCAGCCGGGTGACCGCGTGGCTACCTTCATGCCCAACGCGTTGGCGACGCTGCTGACCTACTACGCCGTCCCGCGCATCGGCGCGGTGCTGGTGCCCTTGTCGACCATGTTGCTGGCGGATGGTCTGGCCAGCCTGATCGGCGACGCCGAGCCGGTTTTGCTGGTGGCCGATTCCGCCCTGGCCGGCGTGGTCAGCGATGCCTTCGAAGCGCTGCGCCAGCAAGGCCGCGCGGTGCCGTGCCTGTGGTGGGGCGATACGCCAGCAGATCCGACGGCCGACCGACTGGCCGCGGCCAACTTGCCCGCGCTGCTTGCCGCCAGCGATGCCAGCGGCGGTGGGCCGTCGGAAGTGTCAGAGACGGCTACCTACAACCTCATGTACACCTCCGGCACGACCGGGCTGCCGAAGGGCATCGTCCACAGTCATCGCATTCGCGCCACCTATGGCCTGTTGTTCGCCGAACGCTTCGGCATCGACCGACATGCGGTCGTCTTGCACACCGGCGCGATTGTCTTCAATGGCGCCTTCGTCACGCTGCTGGCCGCGCAATACAGCGGTGCCCGCTATGTGCTGGACACCGCCTTCGATGCCGGCCGAATGCTGGCGCTGATCGAAGCCGAGCAGGTGAGCCACTGCATGCTGGTGCCCGCGCAGGTCATTTCATTGCTCGACCATCCGGACTTCGACCCAAAGCGGCTGCGCAGCCTGCGCATGATGCTGACGCTGGGTGCGCCGATGCCGGCCGAGCGGCGCGAACAATGGCAGCGACTGCTGCCGGGCACCTATCAGGAGCTTTACGGACTGACCGAAGGATTCGTGACCATCCTGGATGCCGACGATGCCACCCGCAAGCAGGGCTCGGTGGGCTGCCCGCCACCGCTGTTCGATCTGCGCATTGTCGATGAGGACAGCAAGGACCTGCCGCCCGGGGCGGACGGTGAGATTCTCGGTCGCGGTCCGATCCTGATGCCCGGCTACTACCGGCGCGACGAACTGACGGCGGCGACCATCGTCGACGGCTGGCTGCACACCGGCGACATCGGTCATGTCGATGAGGAAGGCTTTCTCTATCTGGTCGACCGAAAGAAGGACATGATCGACAGCGGTGGGGTGAAGGTCTATCCGCGTGACCTGGAGGAAATCGCCGCTCGCCATCCCGCGGTGGCGGAAGTGGCCGTGTTCGCCCTCCCGGACCCCCGTTTGGGCGAGGTGCCTGCTGCCGCCGTTCGCCTGCGTCCCGGACAGCAGGCCGAGGCGGTGGCCTTGCAGGACTGGATCAACGCACGCGTGGCCGCCAAATATCAGCGTCTACGCGCGGTCCACCTGCTCGCGGACTTCCCGCGCAACGCGGCCGGCAAGATTCTCAAGCGCGAACTGCGCGAGCGCTACGCCGGCCGATAGTTGAGCTCCGGAAATCACTCGAAGCCGTCGATCCGCAGGTTCTCGGAACCACCGAACACCCGGGCACGGAAGGCCGGACTGATCGCCAGTCCGGCCGGAGCGGTGGGATCGGCGACATACCAGCGACCCAGGATCGTCTGCCCGTCCAACTCCGGGCGGGTGGACAGATCCAGTTGCACCGAAAGATGTCCGCCGGCAGGGAAGCCACCGTTGAGCACCGTCGCCGGGAGACTGGCAATGTTGCCTGCCGGCACCTCGACCGTCAGCCCCGGATCGGCCAGCGCGATCACCAGCGTGGCCGACACGCCTGCAGGCACCTGATCCAGTCCGATGGTGAAGTTGTCGCTGCCGATCCACGGTGGCTCCACCGCGATGATGCGGGGCTCACCGAGCGCGCCGGCGCGACCGGGACCGACGATTTCCGGTGCCCGCGGGCTTTCGCTGAAAAGCGTTGGCCGATCGTAAGGCGGCAGTTCGGCCGCGATGCGGGGATCGGTCAAGGCCCCTTCCAGATAGGCCAGCAGGTCAACCTTCTGGCTCTCGGACAGGAAGCCTGGCGCGATCAGACCATCCTTGTTGGGCGCGTCGAAGTCCCCGCCACGAACATAGAAGTCGAGCACCTCACCCAGTGTGGCCAGCCCGCCGTTGTGCATGAAGGGGCCGCGCAGCGCGATGTTGCGCAGGCTGGGGACGCGGAAGGCGCCGCGCTGACTGCTGCTGCCGGTGACCTCGAAACGGCCCAGATCCTCATCGACCGGGCGCACGCCGATATAGCGGAAACTGTTGTCGGCATGCCGCGGGCCGGCGTGGCAGAACTGGCAGCGCAGGCGCTGGAACTGCTGCCGGCCCTCCAGTTCCTGCGCCGTCAGCGTCGGGATGCCCTGTTGCTCCAGATCCCACGGCACCACCGTTTTTGCCAGCTCGCGCTGATAGCTGGCCAGCGCCATGGCGATGCGCGCGGCAGACACCTGCGGAGTGCCGAAGACTTCGTCGAAGAGCTGCCGGTAGTCGCGATCGGCGATGAAACTGACCAGTTCCGTGGGCAGATCGCTGGCGAACTGCAACGGCAACGCACCATCGATGCGGGCAGCGGCATCGGCAAACTGGTTGCCGACATGACCCATCTCGGCGGTATCGACCAGCGGCTGCAGGGCCTGATTCTCCAGCGCGGCGCCACTGGGGATCAGCTCGATGCCGCTGTCCGGATCGACGAAGCGCCCTTCGGCCCGGCCGTCCCAGAACAACCGTGGCGCGAAGGCAGCGTCGTAGATACTCGGTGATTTGCGCCGCCCGACCTGCGGCGCCAGGCCAAAGTGGGCGATGGGGTAGTAGTCCCCCTCGGCCACATGCGCCGGCACACCGGCCGAACCATGGATGTCATCGTCGCTGCCGAACTGACCATCCGGGCCCGGATGCGTGCTGGCCAGGCCGGCCAGCGGCGTACGTGGATCCGAGCCAGAGGCCTGCGGCCGATGGCAGCTGCCGCAGGCCACCGTGCCGGTCACCGAGAGCTGTTCGTCCCAGAACAGGACCTTGCCCAAGGCGATCTTGGCCGGGATCTGCGGATTTTGTGGCGGCACCGGCGGTGGTCCGAGCGCCTGCGCCTGGACCAGCGAGGCCGTCAGCAGCGCCCAGACGCCTGCCATCCATCGATAGCTCGCAGTGCCACTCATGGTCCGGTCCGCTCGATCCCGTTGCCGCAAACGCCGCTGCAGTGTCGCACGAGCGTCGTGGGCTCCGGCGCCGACGACCGGAATCTTGTGCAACGAGCGTCGATCAGTACAGCGGCTGCCCATCGAAGCGATCCGCGTGTTTCGGGGCGCGTCCAGCGCCCGATCCGCGGCGGGTCTTCAAGCCAGCGTCAGCGGCAGCGCCCAGGTCATCAGCAGTAACTTGACCGTGGCTCACAATGACGGGGGCGGGCTGCGCCACGAGGGCAGCAGCAGCGCCACCCAGGCCGTGCAGAATCTGCTCAGCTGGGGCAACAGCGGCATCGATCTGGTCGCGACCAACGCCGGCAGCGGCGGTTTTCAATCGACGTTCAATCTGGTCGGACAGGACCCCGGCGTGGTCAATGCGGCGGTCGGGGACTACCGATTGGCCGAGGGTTCGGCACAGATCAATGCCGGCTGGCCCAGTCCGATCGCCGGCCTGGGCACGATCGACGCCGCCGGTGGTGCGCGCGTCATCGGTGGCGCGGTCGACCTGGGCGCCTACGAGCACTTCCCCGATGGGCTCTTCGCCAACGGCTTCGAGCAGCCCTGAGCCCGAGTCACTCAGAGCCGCAACTGACCGCCCTGAACCGCCTCGTAGATCGCCTCGGCACGGGAATGCACTTCGAGTTTGCGGTAGACCGATTTGACGTGGTTGCCGACCGTGTGCGGTGAGATCCCCAGCGTGCGAGCGGCTTCCTTGTAGCTCTGGCCAATCGCGAAGCAATGCAGCAATTCGATCTCCCGAGCCGTCAGCGCTGCTTCGTCCGGGTTGAGCGGTGCTGGCGTCGGTGGTGGCGCTTCGCGCAGGCGTTCGAGCAGATAGACGGCCGCGGCGGCACTGATCGGCGCGCCGCCATCGAGCGTGACCCGAATGCCCTCGGTAATGGCCTCGCTGCTGCTGTCCTTGAGCAGATAGCCATCGGCACCAGCGGCGATGGCGCGCACCACGGTCTGACGATCGCCGAAGCTGGTGATCACCAGCACGCGGGCTACGTTGGCCGTCTTCAGCCGCGGAATCAGGTCCAGGCCGGAGCCATCCGGCAAGCCGATGTCGACCAGCCACAAATCGGGTTGCAGCAGCAACAGCGCCGCCACTTCGGCGACCGATCCGGCACTGCCGACCAGACGCACATCGGCCATGCTGGCGACAATCTCGGCGAAATGGCTGCGGATGCCCGGGTCATCTTCGATCAGTGCCAGTCGGGCTGAATCGCTCATGTGGCAGCCTCGCGGTCGGCCGGCAACTGCAGGCTCACGGTCAGCCCTTGCGGGGTCGACAGAAATTCGATCTCCCCACCCAGTTGGGCGGCCCGCGCGCGCAGATTGGCCAGCCCGCGACCCGGCTTCAGCGTGGCTGGCAGCCCCGTGCCATGGTCGCGCACCTGCACCTGCAGACGGCCGTCGTCCAATCGCTCGATTCGCACCTCGATGCGTTCACTGCCGGAGTGGCGCAAGGCATTGCTGACGGCTTCCTGCAGAATTCGGAAGACCTGCAGCACCTCGCGTGGGCCGTGACCGTTCCAGCGCAGATCACCCTGTTGCTGCCAGTCCAGATGCACGCCCAGCGGTGCCAGTCGCTGGCGGGTGCGCTCGTGCAGCGTCTGCAGCGCGGCCGGCAGCGATTCGCTGACCGAATCCATCGACTCGATCAGCAGACGCATCTCGTCAATGACCGCCTGCAATCCATCGGCCATCACCGGCGGGTCACACTGGCCGCGCCGCGCCGCCAGCAGCAGGGACATCAGCTGGCTGCCCAGCCCGTCGTGCATGTCGCGCAGGATGCGCTGGCGCTCTTCCTCGTGGGCCTGCCGGCGGACCAGCTGGCGTTCGCGCTGGTGGGCGGCATGCAGGGCCTGTTCGCGCTCGGCCAGGCGCTCGCCCAACACCTGGTTGAGCTGCTCGGATGACCGAAACAGACGGATGTTGCGGGCCAGGAAGGCGGCCATCAGACCGAGCAGCAGGGCCGGCATGGCCAGGTTCACATGGTCGGGACCGCCGCCATTCAGACTGTTCCAGGCACTGACGGCCAGCAGCGACAGACACATGCCCAGCACGGCGTATTCGGCGGCGCGCTCGACCGGCAGCTGCCGCAGTTGCGGCAGGAAGCGCAGCATCGTCAGCAGTGCCAGCAGCAGTCCAAAGGCCATGCTGAGCATGTCCGCGGTATCGATGTGGTCGAACCAGCGCCACTGCAGGATGGCCGTCACCAGCGCTTGCAGCAGGCCGTAGCTCAGCAGCGAGATCGACGCCACCCGGCGCCAGGGTCGGCCATCCCAATGGTTGGCCAGGTTCAGCCAGGCCACCGGCAGCAGGTTGACCATGGCATAGAGCAGCGCCATCCGTGTGGCACCCCGCCAGGGTGGGTCGGCCAGGTCGTAGTAGAGCAGCCGCAGTGACCAGCTGGCGGCCAGCAGCGTCAGCCAGCCCAGCAGCGCCGGCCGCCCTCCGCGCAGCCAGACGATCAGGCTCAGCAGCGTCAGGCACAGCCCCATCGCATAGCTGATGGTGTTGTAGTCATTGAGCACGAAGCTGCGCACGGCATAGGCCTGGCGCAGCGTGGCGTAGTCGCCGATCACCGGCGCGGCCACGATGAAGTTGGGCGAGCCGCCGTCACGCACCAGCGCCAGGCCGATCTGGTTGCTGCCGGTTTGCAGCAGCCCGGCCGGTAGCCGGAAGACCGCGCGGACATTGCCGTGGTAGGTGATCTCGGGCAGCTGGAAGCGGCCTTCATCCAGCAGCAGCGTGTCGTTGAGCCACAAGCGATAGTTGTCGGCGCCAACGATCGGCACGATGGCCAGTCCTTCGGCCGGCACTGCCGTCAGCTCAAAGCGCAAACGCAATACCCGATAGCCGGGCTCACAACAGTCTCGCCACGGTAGTTCCACCGGCTCGAAGTCCAGTTGCGTCCAGTCCAGGCGCCGCAGGTCCGGCACCTCGGCCAGTTCAGCCTGGCCTACCGGCAGGCGCTCCACGCTGCCGACGGGCACGGTCAGGGCGGGGTAGAGCCAGCCCCAGTAGCCCAGCTGCAGCAGCAGGAAGCCAAACAGGGCCCGGCCGCCACCGCTGTGCCACAGCCGCTGCCAGGCCCCACGCTGCGCCTGATCCATGCCCGATCCGATTCACGCACGAGGGCCAAGCTTAGGCCAGTTTGCGGCCCGGCGACCTGCCACATTCATGGCAGGTCGTTTTTGCCTCGATCAGCGACTGGCAGCGGCTGCTTCGAAGCCATCGGCAAACAGTTCGATGCGCGGATCCAGGATCAGATAGGCCGCGCCGGCATTGTTGGGTTGCCCGAGCACTTCGGCGCCCAGCGAACCCCCCACCAGATCATTGCGGTTGTCGCCGTTGTAGTCGCCTGGGCCATGCTGCAGGCCAAAGCTGAAGACGTCGCTGGTGGCCTCGCCGTCGAAGGTCCAGACGATCTCCGCGCTGGCAGTGTCCAGATCCACCAGACTCTGACTGGCGGTGCGCGGCAACCCTTCGACGATCCATGCCCGCCCGCCGTCAACGCCGCCGGCCACGTCGGCCAGATGGGCCGACAGCACCAGTTCGTCCCGGCCATCGCGGTTCAGATCACCCAGATTGCCGATGGCCGTGCCGGTGGCATCGCCCGCGGCGGCGCCGCGGATGCTGCGCAGCCGCCCGGCTGCGTCGAGCGTATCCAGGCTGATGGCTGCACTGGATTCGTTGAGGCCGGCGCCAAAGAGCACGAAGGCCATGCCCGCATTGACGCGATTGAGCGGGTCGGCGGCCTGCGCGCCGGTGGCCAGGTCCGCGCGGCCATCGCCATCGAAATCACCGCCCACCACGCAGGTTCCCAGGCGACCGCCACTGAGCTCGCCGGTGCCCGCCTGCAGGCGCAGCCCGGTGCTGTTGGTCAGATCGTCGATGTTCTGCTGATTGGTGAAGGACAGCACATTGCCCGGGGCGTTGGCGCGACCGTAAATGATCTGCACACCGCCGCGCTCGGCGTCGAAGAAGGGCATCCCCACCGCCATCTCGTCGATGCCATCTCCGTTGATGTCACCCAGGCCAGTGACGGCCCAGCCGAAGCGAACAAAATTGCTCTGGCTGAAAAAGCTAACCAGTCGCGGCGAAGTGGTGCTGTTGAGGCTGGTCAGCGGCAGTACGCCGGACAGAAATCCCGATTGTCCGAAGACGATGTGGACCGCGCCCTTCTCGGTGCCGCCAGCAGCCCAGTCGCCGATCAGCAGATCATCCAGTCCATCGCCGTTCAAGTCGGTGTGACCGACGGTCCAACCCAGCTCCGATCCGGAAGTGCTGGTGCCGATGGCAAAGTGGCTGGCAGGGCTGGCCACCTGCAGATCGATCGTGGTCGGGAAACTGGCGCGGCCGTAGATCAGGGTCGTGGGTGCCGGCGCGACGTTGCTCAGATTGCCGGCACCACCAATGATGAAGTCGTCGAAACCATCGCCGTTGTAGTCGCCGGCAGCCGACACGCTCCAACCCAGCAGCTGGCCAGTCGTGGGGCCCAGGATGGTGACATCGGCCAGTCCCAGCAACGCGTGACCGGCATCGAGTCCGAAGCCGTTGAATGGCGAACTGCGCCCGAAGATCACATAGACCTTGCCGGCCGAGCCGTTGGCACCACGGTCGGCGCCGACGGCGCTGAAGGCCAGATCGTCCAGGCCGTCGCCATTGATGTCGCCGATGAAATCGACGGCACGGCCGGCTTCGTCGGCGGCGGCCTCGCCGGGGTATTTCAGCCCACGTGGGGCTTGCAGGTCGCGCAGGTCAAAGGCCTGAGCGGAAGTGGTAGAGCCAAGGGCCAGGATGGCCAGCAGACAACCAGCAGAGAATCGAACATTCATGGGCGACTCCGACAGAGCGGGAGCCCAGTATTCGAAGCCCGTGGCAGGCGGCCCATGCCATGGACATGGCGTCCACGAACTGTCCCCGCCCAAACGCGACTACGTGCCGCGAACGCGCTTCTCAGTCTTCGGCCGTCTCTGCCGAACCGCCTGAGCCAGCCAATCGCTCACACTCGCACAGCAGCGTGCCGCGCAGCAGCGCGCGTTCGATCTGCGCCTGCGCGCTGGCGGGCAGGCCATGCAGCAGCACCCGGCTGCCACCATTGGGATGGGCCTCGATCCAGGCGCCGCAGAGGGCCGGAAAGGGTTGTGCCTGGGAGCGCAACAGGATCCATCGGGCCGAATCGGTACGACCATGGTCAACGGTCGTGGACCAGCCGGATTGACTGACGCTCAGACCCTCCAGGGCGCCCGAGCGATCTGCGACTGCCTGGCCACAGTGGCTGCGGCGCAGCTTCGCGGCCAAGCGCGCAGGCGGCCGATCCAACAGCAGCTCAAGGCTGCCTTCCAGTTCGAACTCGGCCGGCATGCCGATCTCCTTCGCGGCGATAGCCGGGACGTTCAATCCGCACCAGGACACGAATGCCATCGGGATGATCCAGTCCAGTCGGCGGCTCATCGCGCCTTCACCATGAACTCGCCGCTACTGGCACCCCGCAGGCGGAAGTTCACCGGAATGCTGGCCACGGCTTCGTCTCCGGCGCTGATCGGCGGAGCTGAATAGCTGCAACGACGTGCCCATTGCAGGGCCGATCGGTCCAGCAGCGCGTGGCCGCTGGATTGCAGCACGCTGGCGTCGATCAGCTGTCCGTCTGCGGCCAACACCACCTGGATCTCGGTGCGGCCCTGCCAGCCACGCGATCGCGCCATCTCCGGGTAGGGCACGCGACGACACTCGGCCTGCAGCTGCCAGCCGAGGCCAGTGCCGCCCGGTCCGCTGCGCTCTCCGTTCGCGCCCGCCCGCCCGCCACCGGCCTGAACACTGGCAGCCTCGCCCACGGCAGCGGCCGAACCCGGCTGGCTAGTGTCCTGACCGGCGTCCGACGCGCCGGCGGCCTGCATACCCGGCGCCAGCCGCTCTACCGGCGTCGCCGAATCCGGATGGTTCACCGGCAGCGGTGTCTGCGCCGGCACCGAATGAGTGGGGGCGACGGGTGCGGCGCGGTGACGCTGGCTGTTGGAACGGGCCGGTCTTGCAGACGATGACGGTCGGGCCTGCGTTGCGCCACTGCCCCCGCCAGGCTCGACGTCGAGCAGCAGCAAGCCATCGATGCGGGTTTCGATCGGCAGTTCGATGCTGGTCTGCGGCGACCGATAGGGCGTCGGGGGTGTCAGCAGAGCCGCGACCATCAACAGGTGCACGACGGTCGTGCCGAGCAGCGCCAGCCAGCGGCGCCGTCGGTCACTGCGGGTCCGGTCGAAAGCCCGTGTCCGCAATCGGTTCGGAATGCCCATTTCATCCCCCTGCCAGAAGTCACGGTTCAGGCTGGGGTTGGAAAATTGAATGGCCAGTGAATTTCTGCCGGAACCGCAAGATTCAGCGCAACTGCGTGATGGCTGAACTACCGCTAGGGTGCGCCACCGCCCCTGCCCAAATCATTGCCATGAAGCGTCTGTTTGTCGCCACCTGTGTGCTGCTGTCAGCCTCCGTCTGGGCCGAGGATGCCACCGTCGACGAGGCCGAAATGCAGGCCCAGTTTGATGCCTATGCCGAGCAGGTCCAGCAGCAGCTGAACTTCCAGCAGGGGCGGGTGGCCATCGTCGGCGCACAGGCCACCACGCAGCTCGGTGACGCCTATCGCTATCTGAATGCGGCCGATGGCCGCAAGGTCCTGGAAGAGCTGTGGGGCAACCCGCCGGACAGCGACGTGCTGGGGATGATCGTCCCGGCCGATGTCTCGCTGGTCAGTGATGAAGCCTGGGCCGTGGTGCTCAGTTATCAGGACGACGGCCACGTCGAGGACGAGGACGCTGCGGGCATCGACTACAGCGAACTGCTTGCAGACATGCAGGAGCAGACCGCGGACGCCAATTCGGCGCGGCAGGAAGCCGGTTATGGCACCGTGGATCTGCTGGGCTGGGCCGAGCCACCGCACTATGACGCGCAGGACAAGAAGCTCTACTGGGCCAAGGAACTGGCCTTCAACGGCGCTGCCGAGCACACGCTCAACTACGACGTGCGGGTGCTGGGCCGCGAGGGCGTGCTGGTGATGAGCGCGGTGGCCTCGATGCACAGCCTGCCGGTGATCCGCCCGGCCATGCAGGATCTGCTGGCGCGGACCGAGTTCGATGAAGGCGCCCGCTACGCCGATTTCAACCCCGATTCCGACCGCGTCGCCGCCTATGGCGTGGCCGCGCTGATCGCCGGCGGCATCGCCAGCAAGACCGGCCTGCTGGCCAAGATCGGCATTCTGCTGCTGAGCCTGAAGAAGTTTGCAGTGTTGATCGTAGTTGCCATTGCCGGACTGTTGTCACGGGTGTTCAAGCGCAAGTCCGGCGCGGAAGGCTAACGCCTGCGAACATGCTGGCGAGCGAGCTGAGTAGGGGTAACTCGCCCCGCCGCGCATGAAGCCTCGCTTGGACTCGTGACTCAGCCCGCAAGAGCGAAGGGTGGACTTAGCCGTCGCACATCCGCTGCTCAGCGTAGCGGCCTCGCGGGCAGCTTTTGCGAACTGGTAGCGCCACGGTTGCGTGATTGCCCAGGTATCGGCAGGCTGCTTCCGCCATCACCGGGAGAGCAACCGTGCGCAACTGCATTCTGATCATCGCCTCACTGTTGCTTGCACAGGGTGGCTGGGCGCAATCACCCTGGCAGAGTCTGGCCTACAGCGACGCTCGAGTACCGGCTCCGTTTGAAGTCAGGTCAGTGGCGGCCGGCTCGGAAGGCTACTGGCTGGTGGATGGGCAGCAGCAACTGCATCGCCTGGTCCACGGCCAGATCGAACCCGCCTTCGCACCGTCATTCCTTCCTTCGTATGATGAAATCGCACTCTTCGGTCTGCCGCGCGAACGGCTGTTGATTGTCGGTTCGCTGGGGCTGTGCGACAGCACACTGCAGCCATGTGCGACCGAGATCCGGGTGCTGGATGAGGATGGGAAGGCACTGGGCGACGCTCAGTTACCCGGTCGCTGCAGTGGCCCCGTGGTCGCCGCCGAAGGCGAATTCAGCCTGGCCTGTGACGGGCAGCTGTTCCGACTCTCGGCCGAGGCCGATGTGCTGGAACGGATTCCTGGCCTGCCTGTGCGGCGCTATCAGCACACCGACCACGCGGTGATGGCCGACGGCAGCTGGCTGGTGGTGGTGCGTAACGAGGATTCGGTGGGCGCTCTGTCACTGGAGGTGGATGGCCACCCGCGCTGGCAGCACTGGTTTCAACAGACAGCCGCAGCACCGTTGTTCTCGGACTCTCATCTGTTCCTGCGCCTGATCAGTACCGACGGACCCAGCGATCTGCGCATATTCCGCGCCGCTGACGGCTTTGCTACGGGTGGACTGTCGATTGCCGATTCGGTGACTGCGGCGACGGTCTGGCTCGGCCAGCTTTGGCTGGGGCTGGAGAATGCGCAGGGTGAACACCACCTGGATGCTTTTGATGTGACGGGTGCGATGACCAGCACGCTCTATCTGGGCGCCGATCCGCTGCGCAGGCTGGCCGTCAACGAGGATTCGGCGCGTTCTGGCAGCGAACTGTTGCTGGGCCTGGGAGGGGTGGTGCCCAAGTTGGGCAGGCTCGATCCTCAAGGGAGTTTCCGCACCAACTCACTCGGCCCGATCTCATCGGTGGATGAGATGCTGCCGCTGACTCAAAGTCAGGTGTTGATCGTGGCCACACCGCTGGGCGCTGTGGGCACCGAACAGCAGGTAGAGGTCCGCGACGTTGACAATCAGGCGGTTGCCGAGGCGCTCCAGCGTTTGCCTGCGCCAGTGGATCCTTTTTCGCGCGGCACCATTGATCCGGACACGGGTGAGCTGTGGTCGGTGGGTGTGCAGGGTGTTCCCTATCTGCTGCAAGTTCAGTTCAGCGACGGGACTTCCACGGCATACACCTTCGAATCATCGTCCTCGCAGCCGCGGCGCGTGGTTGTTGCGCCGGTCGCCACGGCCACGCACTACTGCGCGCTTGTCAGTGGACCCGATGAGGTGTTGTGTGCCCCCAGGGCACCCACGGGTCGAGCATTCAGTCACGTGCTGCCGTTTTCGGATGTGGATCCCTTCGTGGCGCTGGGCAGTGACCGCGAAGGGCAGCTGAATGTGCTCAATCTGTTGCCTGCCAATGGCCAAACGATCCTCGTGCGCAGCGTGGTCACTGAGCAGGGCTTCATCGAGCGTTTCACCAGTGAACCCTTGCCCAGTGGATTCCTGTCCCTGGGCGGACTGCGTGGCCTGCTGGGTGGCACCCTGCTGGTCGACGGCGAGCGGGTGATTGCTCAGGTGCTGGGCTCCGATCGCTTGTGGCGAGCGTCCGTGCCGCTGCCGGATGGCGGAGTTGTGCTGGCTTCCGTGATGGCGGGTGCCGCAGCCCCGACAGGTGGATTGTTGGAGCGTTTCGATGCCGATGGCCAGCGCATCTGGAGCGCTCCGCTGCCGGCTGAGCTGCAACTACCGAACTCCGGATTGCGACTGGTCGCCAGCGATGCCAGCGTGCTGGTCGAGCCCTTTTCCGCCGTGATCTTGAGTGGGCTCGACAATCCCTCTCGCGCCCTGTACAGCCTCACCAGTGGCGAACTGCAGGCGATCACACCGGCCTTCAATGATGACCGCACGCAGTTCGGTTTCATGGCGATCACCGCTGTGGATTCCGATTTCTGGCGCCTGAGCGATTTGGACAGCGGTACGGTGGCCCAGCGAATTTCGGCCAGCCAGCCTCGCGCACACGTCTGGCTGCCGTGTCGCTGCGATCTGCGCAACGTGGCTACGGGAGCCGATGGCAGAAGCTACTTCGAGTTCAGACAAGGGCAGACGGTGGTGTTGGGCGTGGCGGAACTGCCGGCACTGGCCACGGCACAGACACCCACGACATTGGCTTACGCTCGATTGCACGTCGACGGTCACCAGATCAGTGGCTTGTTGCCGACGCTGCGTCCGGGCTCCACCAACCCGTTGGTCCTGCTGCTGGATCAGGCTTCTGCGAGTCCGGGTCACCTGCAATCTCGCTGGGACTATCTGCTGCCCGGAAGCATGAGTGAGCGCAGCCTGAGTCTCGATCGGCGCGTTCCCGTTCTGGCACGCGTGGCTAATTGGCTCGATGCTCGACCCGAACAGTGGTCACTGTTGCCGCTGGCCGGTCCAGCCTGGCTGCTGCGTGCACAAGGCGATTTTTCCGGCTCAGGGCCAGCGCGCTTCCTGCAGTCGAACCCGCAAACCGCCGAGACCCGCGTCTATTTCGCCGATGGTCTCGTTGACTACTGGATCGCCGTGGACGAGGCATCAGGTGAAGGAGCGTGGGGACTCCCGGATGGCCGCTGGTATCGCCTGCAGCGTCTGTCGGCGGAGCGCTGGAGCATCGCGGAAGTGAGTGGGCAGTCGGGTCTGGAGACAGCACAGGGCGCAGAGATGTCCATCGGTGTGGCAGCACTGCGCACCGTGGGCTGCGGGCAGATGGATTGGCGTTTGCTGAGTCTGGACCGGGCCGTGCGTCGAACCCTGGGCGCGGAGCTGGGCGCCAGCCGACAGTTGCGCGCCAGTTGCGGAGCCCGCTAGGGAAGGTGGCCGAACCCGTAAGCGCATGACCTGGCTGCTGTCGCCGAGTGCTGCTTTCAGTACTTGGCGACGGAGCTGGCTGATGGCCTCAATGGATCATCCGGCCAGCGTCTGACTCAGCCTTGCTTTGCTGCCTTGCAGCATCGGTCACGACGCAGTCATTTCCCGGTCACCGTTGCCAAGCAGAGTGGTCGATTTCGATGCATCGAATCGGCCATGTCGTCCAGAACGCCTGCAAGTCCTCTTGTCCCGAATTCCACCGGACATGCGCTGCCCATCTGGCTGTTGGCCGTCGCCGGCCTGCTCGTGTTGAGCCTGGTGATTGCACAGTTGCTGGGTGCTTTCCGATCGCCAGCGACGCCGACGAGCGTGCAGCCGCAACCGGTCCAGGCCAGCACGCTGGACCTATCGGACAATACCGACCGACGCCTCCTGAGTGACGCACTGCAGGCGGCGATCGCCGACAACCGCATCCTCAGCCCGCTGGATGACAACGCCATCGCCACGTTGATCCAGCTGCAGGCGTCGGAAGTGGATGCCGCATGGCTGCAGACGACCCTGCTGGAAATCTATCCGCTGGCCGTGCAGGTGGTCGAAGGCAGTCTGGACCGGGAGGATCTGGATCTGGCGGCCGCTCAGATCGCGTTGCTGGAGCGTACCGGTCATGCGTCGGCCAGCCTGGACCTGCTGCACGAGAAGCTCGCTCGGGCGTTGCGGAAGCAGGATCTGGACTCGCTGCGAGCGGCTGCCAGCGCCGCACCCGAATTGGCAACGTCAGAGGTGATCAGCACGGCGTCAGCGCCAGCCATTTTCGACACCGCCGTGGCGAACGCACCGTCGAATGACAACTCCATTGCGACACCCGCCATCGCTGCGATCGCCCGCAGCAGCAACAGCTTGCCATCGCCTCCGGAAGGCAGATCATCCGCAGCGTCCGACCGCAGGCCAGCAGAATCGGTGCCCGCCAGCAGCGTAACGACGGCGACAGCGGTCCAGTCCAGCGTCGAATCGCCGCCGGTGCAGACGGCTTTCGCGGCACCGACCTATCCGGCCCGCGCCCGATCGCGACGCATCGAGGGTGAGGTTGAACTGGCATTCACCATCGACCGGAGCGGCAATCCGATCGACATCCGGGTGATTCGCGCCGAACCGCCGAACACTTTCGACATCGAGGCCATCCGCGCGGCCCAGCGCTGGCGCTTCGAGCCCGGGCGCGTGGACGGGCAGGCAGTTGACACGCCGACGACGCGGACGCTGCGCTTCGAGCTGGGCGGCTAGTAGTGTTCCGCACACCTTGAGGTATCTCTGCACCCTGTTCCCCCGGATGCGGCGTTGCTCGCCACCAAGACGCCATCATCGTGCGGACTGACAGGTCCCGGGCATGGCCTTCGAATGCGCCCATTTTTCGCCGCGCGAAGGGATCGGACAGCACGAACTGGGCCGAATAGGCGCCGGCGTGCAGCACCAGCGGCTTGTCCTCTTCGGTGGCCTTGCGCTTGCGTCGTGAGCGGGATTTCGGCGCCGGCACCTTCTCGTAGCGGGTCAGCTGGACAGCAGCAAAGACGTAGGCGACATCGAACTCCTGCTCGAAGGCGTAGCGTGTGTTGACCACCAGAACGTTCGCCGGCACGACCTTGCCCAGGTAGTCGTGCAGTTCCTGCTCATTGCGCACGATCTCGAACCCGGCGTCGGCGCGGACCATGGCCGTGGGCAGACTGTTGCGCAGCGCTGCGATCAGCTGCGCTTCGTAGTCGTAGTCCAGCAGGACGTCACGCAAGGGGGCCAGGGCCTCCTGGCGATTGCGCGTCTTGGTCGACTCGATGGCACCTTCGATCAGGACGCCAATCAGACCACCGCCCGCCTGCTGCACATCAACGTCGTCGACGGCGACCTCGGTCTGTTCCAGATAAAGCAACACGGCTTCAGCCTTGTCGGCCTCGTTCAGCGGTTCCTGCAACTTGACCAGGGCCGGCGGCGTGCAGGCGGTGAGCAGCGCAGTGAGCGCAGCAAGGGCGACAACGGAGACTCTCATGGTGGATTCCTGACGGACATTCGCGATGGGCGATATCCCTTCAACGCGTCGTCCTCAACCCGAATCGATCACCGACAAGACTGGGACCGTCTCGGTCCCTGCGACGGCCGGCCGCATAATCAGCCGCCATGGCCGCGCACGACCCCAACGATCTGGAACGACCGCAGCGCATCAAGGGGCGCGGGGCGGCGAGCAATCCGGTCGGGCGGTTTGAACCGCAGCGCAGCACCCGCGAGGACGATGGCTGGTATCGGGAAGACGACGATGCGCTGCCCCGACTGGCCACCCAGGTCAGCATCGAACGGGCGCGCCGGATCCTCAGCCGGAACGACTCGCCAGACATTCCCTTCAATCAGTCGATCAACCCCTATCGCGGCTGCGAACACGGCTGCAACTACTGCTATGCGCGGCCCAGTCACGCCTATCTGAATCTCTCGCCAGGACTGGACTTCGAGACCCGGTTGTTTGCCAAGACCAATGCGGCCGAGCTGCTGCGGGCCGAACTGGCCAAACCCGGCTACCGCTGCGAGCCGGTCAATCTGGGCGCCAACACCGACCCCTATCAGCCGATCGAGAAGACCTATCGGCTCACCCGACAGGTCCTGGAGGTGCTGGCCGAGTGCCATCACCCGTTGACCATCGTCACCAAGAATGCGCTGGTCGAGCGCGATCTGGATCTGCTGGCACCAATGGCCGAGCGCGGTCTGGCGCAGGTCTTCATCTCGGTGGGACTGCTCGACAATCGCCTGGCCAGCACACTGGAACCGCGCGCCAGCGCCCCGCACCGGCGCCTGCAGGCGCTGGGCAAGCTGGCGGCGGCGGGCGTGCCCACCGGCGTGCTGGTGGCGCCGATCATTCCTGCCGTCACCGACAAGGACATCGAACAGATCATCGAACGCGCCGCCGGGCTGGGTGTGAAGGCCGCCGGCTACACGGTGCTGCGCCTGCCGCACGAGCTCAAGCAGGTCTTCCGCGAGTGGCTGGCCCTGCATCTGCCCGAGCGTGCCGAGCATGTGATGAACCTGCTGCAATCCATGCGCGGCGGTCGTGACAACGACCCCAACTTCGGCAGCCGCATGCGAGGCGAAGGTGCCTACGCCGACATGCTGGCACAGCGCTTCAAGCTGGCCTGCCGCAAGTACGGCCTGGTCCGCACCCGCCAGCTGCCGCTGGACAGCAGCCAGTTCGTTCCGCCGCGGCGACCGTCGCCGCAGGGGGAGTTGTTCTGAGGATGCGCGGTTGACGCGAGATCGCGTGGGCAAGCGAATCGGGGAGCCACCAACGTAATAGTGTCCGCTACGCGGGATGGCTAGCATCCGCGCTGATGACTTCCCGAACTCACCCATCCAGTCGCTGGCGCCGCTGGCTGACCATCTGGCTGTTGCTGGCGGTGTGCTGGCAGCCGGTGCTGCTGGCACTGTCACAAGCCCATGGTTTCGAAACCGACGTGGTTGCGGGTACGGCAGCGGCCGGCTTGGGAGCGGACGGGACTCATGCTGGTGCGGCTGCCGATCATTCACATGACCACGATGACGGTCAGTCCGGTTGGCATGTCTTCCTGCATCTGGTGCATTGCTGCGCGCCCGGCGCCGCCTTGCTGCAACAGGTCGATTGGCCAGTTCAGTCGCCGCCTCGTGCCGACTTGCCCATGACCGGTGACGCACCGCTGTTGCCGGGGTCGCCAGCCGAGTTGCTGCGCCCTCCCATCGTCTGATTCCTCGCCCGTTCCCGGGCGCATCCACAGCCTGATCGACTGTTCTGGACGCCAACGTGCGTCCCGGTCGGTGCCTGCCGGCTTGCCGTCGTTCTGCCCGTGACAGGGGGTCGCACGCTGGCTTGTGGCGATGGCTGCTGCGCCCCCAATCCGCTTCGAATCAGGACAATCCCATGAGATGGCAATGGACGGCGCTGTGCGCCGCGGCTGGCTGGCTGCTGGCCGTGAGTGCCCATGCGCAGAGCAGCAATGCTCTACCCACGAACACCACTACGCGCCCAACCGCATCAATCCCGAGCGATGATGGCGACGCGGTATTGACCCTCGATGCCGCGCTGCAGCGGGTCATCGAGATCCACCCCGAGTTGCGCGCGCTGACGCAATCCGATGCGACGCTGGCCGCGGAGATCGAACATGCTGGCCAGCGACCGGCGCGGCGGCTTGAGCTGGACCTGGAGAACGGGCTGGGCACCGGCGCGGCCAGTGCACTGGATGGCAGCGAACTGACGCTGGCATTGAGCTCGTTGATCGAGCGCGGTGGCAAGCGCCAGGCGCGAATCGCCGTGGCCGAGGGCCAGCGCGAGCTTTTGCTGCCGCAACTGCAGGCGCGCGAACTGGACCTGCTCGGCGAGGTGGCGCTGCGCTGGCTGGACGCCGCTGCGGCGGCGGCGCGCGCCGATCTGGCCGAGCAGGCCGCCGCTGAACGGGCCACGCTGGCCGAGGCGACCGGCCAGCGGGCACGGTCGGGCGCGCTGTCGAAGAGTGTGCCCCTCAGTGCTCAGGCCGCCCGCCAGCGGTCTCTCGCCGAAGCCGCACAGGCACGGCGGCAGGCGCAGGCCGAACGGCGACGCCTGGCGCTGTTGTGGGGCGGCGCAGAGGAAGCGCTGGCGTTGGCACCGGTCGACTTCAGTGTTTTGCCCGTCGTGCCCGACCGAGCCGCCGTGCTGGCGGCCGCTGGCGAGCATCCCCAGCTGCGCCGGCTGGACGCCGAAGAGCGCCTGCGCGAAGCCCGCTTGCGGCTGGCGCAGGGTCAGGCCCGCGCCGATCTGGAATGGCGGCTGGGGGTGCGCTGGCTGGGGGATGGCAATGACTGGGGCCTGGTCGGCAGTCTCAGCCTGCCGCTGGGTTCGGCTGGCCGCGCCGCACCGGCGATTCGCGCCCGGGCGATGGAACTGGAGACGCTGGCGCTGGAGCGCGAGGCGCAGGTGCTCAGCCTGAACGCGATGCTGGGCGAAGTTTGGGCGCAGCTCGATGAAGCCGTGGCGTTGGCGCAAGCGCTTGACCACGACGTGCTGCCGTTGCTGCGTGAGGCCGAGGCCGAGAGCGCCCGAACCTTCGCCGCCGGCGCGAGCAGCTATCTGGAGTGGGCCCAGTTGCAGGCCGAACGGCTGCAGTTGCAGGGCGTCCGCCTGGCCGCGGCGGTCGATGCCCAGCGCGCGTGGGTGGAACTGCAGCGGCTCACCGGTCGAGGGCGATTTGAGGGGCTCGGTATGGGTTTCCCGGCCGCGATGAGCCCAGCGAAGAGATCGCTGGAGGCGAAACCCACCACGCCGTCGGCAGCCATCACGGAGTACACGCCATGAAGCCACACTGGATCTGGACGACGTTCTTGTTGGCCGCGCTGCTCGGCTGCTCGGCTGGACAGGAGGAAGCGCATGATCATGCCGCAGGCGCTGACCACGATCATCATGCCGATGCCGGCGATGAGCACGCCGACGACGAGGTCGCGCGCGGCCCTCATGGCGGGCGCCTGCTGCAGGCGGGCGGACTGACACTGGAGCTGGCGATCCATGAGGCCGGCGTGCCGCCACGCTATCGGGCCTGGATCACGCGGGCCGGTACACCGGTCGCGGCCGACCAGGTCGATCTGCAGGTCCGGCTGACCCGCCTGGGCGGCGTGGAGGAGTCGCATCGTTTCGAGCCGGTGTCTGACTATCTGCAATCGCTGGCGTTGGTCACCGAGCCCCATTCCTTCGACGTGGCGATCTCGCTCGCGGTCGGTCAGGAACGCGCAGACTGGTCCTACCCCAGCTACGAGGGGCGGACCACCATCGCCGCCGATGTGGCTGCGGACGCCGGCATTCGAGTGGCGCCGGCCGGTCCGGGCGTCATCGCCGACGTGCACGAGGTGCAGGGTTTGCTGACGCCGATCGAGGCCAGACATGCGCGGGTCGGCGCACGCTTCCCCGGGCCGATCCGCTCGGTGACGGTGGCCGTGGGCGACCAGGTCAAGCAGGGACAGACGCTGGCCACGGTGGACAGCAACGTCAGCCTGTCGCCCTACGCGGTGACCGCGCCTTTCGCTGGCGTGGTGCTGGAGCGTCGTGCGGGCATCGGTGAGATTGCCGGCAACGAGCCCTTGTTCGAGCTGGCCGATCTGTCGACGCTGTGGGTCGATCTGCATCTGTTCGGCGCCGATGCCGGGCACATTCGTGCCGGCCTGCCGGTGCAGATCACTCGACTTTCCGACGGCGTGACGCAAGAAACCGAATTGCAACGCGTGCTGCCGGTCATGGCCACCGCCAGCCAGAGCACCGTTGCCCGCGCCACGCTGGACAATGGCGACGGTCAGTGGCGACCCGGTGCCGCCGTGCGGGCACGGGTCACCGTGGCTGAAGAGGCGGTGGCGCTGGCAGTGCCGCTGTCGGCCCTGCAGCGCTTTCGCGACTGGGATGTGGTGTTCATCCGCGTCGACGAGGAATACGAGGTACGGCCCCTGAAACTGGGTCGTCGCGATGGCGAAGCGGTGGAGGTGCTGGACGGGCTGCGGCCGGGCGATCAGGTGGTGGTCGAGCAGAGCTATTTGATCAAGGCCGACATCGAAAAGTCCGGGGCCTCGCATGACCACTGAGCCGATGCCCACCTCGCTACTGGAACACTGGATCGGCTTTTCCATCCGGCAGCGCTGGCTGATGCTGTTGCTGACCGCTGCGCTGGTCATGCTGGGGCTGTGGAGCTGGCGCCAGCTGCCGATCGACGCCACGCCAGACATCACCAATGTGCAGGTGCAGATCAACACCGAAGCGCCCGGCTATTCGCCGCTGGAGGTCGAGCAGCGCATCACCTTCCCGATTGAAACCGCGCTGGCCGGTCTGGCACGGCTCGACTACACCCGCTCCCTGTCGCGCTACGGCTTGTCGCAGGTGACGGTGGTGTTCGAGGACGGCACTGACATCTGGTTCGCCCGGCAGCAGGTGGCCGAACGCTTGCAGCAGGTGGCCGGTCAGTTGCCGGACGCATTGCAGCCGCAGCTGGGGCCGGTCGCCACCGGTCTGGGCGAGATCTACATGTACACGGTGGAAGCCCATCCGGAGGCCCGCCGGGACGATGGCGAGCCGTGGACACCGACCGACCTGCGTACGCTGCAGGACTGGGTGGTGCGGCCGCAGTTGCGCAGCGTGCCCGGCGTCACCGAGGTCAACACCATCGGCGGCTACGCCCGCCAGATCCACATCACACCCGATCCGGCACGCCTGGTGGCCTACGCTTTCACGCTGCAGGATCTGGTGGCCGCGGTGTCGGCCAACAACCGCAACGTCGGTGCCGGCTACATCGAGCGCAATGGCCAGCAGTATCTGGTGCGTGTGCCCGGCCAGGCCGACAGCGTCGAGGCGATCGGCCGGATCGTGCTGGCCCGGCGCGAGGGCGTGCCGATCCGCATCGCGGACGTGGCCGACGTCGGCGAAGGGCCGGAACTGCGGACCGGTGCAGCGACGCGTGACGGCCAGGAAGTGGTGCTCGGCACCGTGGTCATGCTGATTGGTCAGAACAGTCGGGCCGTCGCCCAGGCCTCGGCACAACGGCTGCAGGAGATCGCTGGCAGCCTGCCGGCCGGTGTGGAGGTGCGAGCGGTCTACGACCGCACGACGCTGGTCGATCGCACCATCGCGACGGTGCGCACCAATCTGGCCGAAGGGGCCTTGTTGGTCGTCGTCGTGCTGCTGCTGTTGCTGGGCAATCTGCGCGCGGCCCTGATCACCGCCGCGGTGATCCCCATCGCCATGCTGATGACCGTCACCGGCATGGTGCGTGCGGGTGTCTCGGGCAATCTGATGAGCCTGGGGGCACTGGACTTTGGTCTGATCGTCGATGGTGCGGTCATCATCATCGAGAACTGTCTGCGCCATTTCGGTCAGCAGCAGCAACGTCTGGGACGTTTGCTGACCCGCGCAGAGCGCTTCGAGCTCACCGCACGGGCCACTGCCGAGGTGATCCGGCCCAGTCTGTTCGGCGTCGGGATCATCGCCGCCGTCTATCTGCCGGTGTTCGCGCTCGGCGGCATCGAGGGCAAGCTGTTTCATCCGATGGCCTTCACCGTGGTGCTGGCGCTGAGTGCGGCCATGTTGCTGTCGCTGAGTTTCGTCCCGGCGGCCGTGGCGGTGGGTCTGGGCGGCCGGGTTCGGCATCGCGAGCAACCCCTGGTGCGGTGGGCCGCGGGTCTGTATCGGCCGGCGCTGGGCGCGGTGCTGCGGCTGCCCTGGCTGGTCGTCGGCGTGGCGCTGTTGCTGGTCGGCGCCGCCGGTTGGCTGGCCAGTCGCATGGGCGCCGAGTTCATTCCCGGTCTCGACGAAGGTGATGTGGCCATGCACGCCCTGCGCATCCCCGGCACCAGCTTGAGCCAGGCGGTGCAGATGCAGAATCTGCTGGAAAGTCGCATCGCCGAGGTGGCCGAGGTGGATTACGTGGTCGGCAAGATCGGCACCGCCGAAGTGGCGACCGATCCGATGCCGCCCTCGGTGGCCGATCTGTACGTCATGATCAAGCCGCGCGAGGACTGGCCGGATCCGCACAAGCCCAAGGCTCAACTGGTGGCCGCGCTCGAAGCCGTGGCGCGGGTGCTGCCGGGCAACAACTACGAGTTCACGCAACCCATCCAGATGCGGATGAACGAACTGATCTCCGGAGTGCGGGCCGATGTGGCGATCAAGCTGCACGGGGATGATCTGGACACGCTGGTCGAGGTTGGCGAGCAGATCGAGGCACTGGTGCAGCAGGTGCCCGGCGCCGCCGATGTCCGTCTGGAGAGCACCACGGGTCTGCCGCTGCTGACGATCCAGCCGGATGCCGATGGCCTGGTCCGGCATGGGCTCAATCCGGCCGATGTGCAACAGGCCCTGAGCATTGCCGTCGGTGGTGCCGTGGCCGGCCAGTACTTCGAGGGCGATCGCCGCTTCGACATTGTGGTCCGGCTGCCCGAACAGCTGCGCTCGGATCCGGCCCGGTTGGCTGATCTGCCAATTCCGCTGCCGTCACTGCAGGGCGGTGCCGACGAGGCGTCCCGGCTGGCGAACTGGGCCAGCGGCGGACCGGGCGTGGTGCCGCTGCGCGAGGTGGCGCAGATCCGCATCAGCGAAGGGCCCAACCAGATCAACCGTGAGAACGGCAAGCGGCGGGTGGTCATCAGCGCCAATGTTCGCGGGCGCGACCTGGCCGGTTTCGTCAGCGAGCTGCGTCAGCGCATCGACACCGACCTGACGCTGCCTGCCGGCTACTGGGTGGCCTACGGCGGCAGCTTCGAACAGCTGATCAGCGCCAGTCAGCGGCTGTCGGTGGTCGTGCCGCTGACTCTGTTGCTGATCTTCGGGCTGCTGTATGCCGCCTTCGGGTCGGTCCGGGATGCGCTGATCGTCTACAGCGGTGTCCCGTTGGCGCTCACTGGTGGTGTCTTCGCGCTCTGGTGCCGTGACATTCCGCTGTCGATTTCCGCTGGCGTGGGCTTCATCGCGCTGTCGGGTGTGGCGGTGCTGAATGGGGTGGTGATGCTCAGCTTCATCCGTCGTCTGCGGGCGGAGGGGCGAGCCCTGACTGACGCCATTCGCGAAGGGGCTGCCGGGCGCTTGCGGCCGGTGCTGATGACCGCCCTGGTGGCCGGTCTGGGCTTTGTGCCGATGGCCTTGAATGTGGGTACCGGCGCCGAGGTGCAACGGCCGCTGGCGACCGTCGTCGTCGGTGGCATTGCGTCGGCCACCTTGCTGACCCTGCTGGTGCTGCCCTGCCTGTATCAGCTGGCGCACCAGCGCCGAAACGAGCCAACGACCCGCAACGGACATAAACCATGAGCGAACTCAGGCGGGCCTATGCCCACGAGTTGCAGCTGTCTGAAGCCGCCAGCGCGACCGGAGCGCTGGACGTGGCCTTTGCCCATCTGGAGCGGGCCCACATCCTGGGGCAGCGGTGGCTGTGGCCGCACTGGCAGACGCATTGGCGCATGCTGTGTATCGCCCGGCGCCGCGGCGATGGTCGCGAGATCGTCGGCCAGTGTCTGCGCCTGGTCGCCACGCCGGTCGGTTGGCTGCTGGGATGGGTGCCCATCGGCAACACCGGCGGTGTCGATGTGTCGGCCATGCGGCCATTGCCGTTGCCGACGGACCTGGCGCCGTTGTTGCCGCCGGTGCCCTGGTATCAGGGATTGCCGGTCCGTCTGGCCATCGTGTTGGCGGTGACGTCGCTGTGGGGCCTGAGTCGCTGAGACAGCGTTCGTCCGGCGCCGTTATGCTCGCGATTCCTGATCAGTAGCGTGCGCATGGAACCCGGCATCGACCCGCCGCCGCACCGACTGTCGCCCAGCCCGCTGGCCCGCGCCGGCTGGCTGGCGCTGGCCCTGCTGAGTCTGGGCTTGGGCATCATCGGGATCGTCGTGCCGGGCCTCCCGACCACGCCTTTCGTGCTGCTGGCGGCGTTCGCGGCCGCGCGCGGTTCGCTGCGACTGCACGGCTGGCTAAGCGCGCACCGGGTCTTCGGGCCAATGGTCGCAGACTGGGAACGCGAGGGTGCGGTCAGCCGTCGGGCCAAGCGGATGGCCACGCTGATGATGAGCCTGTGCGGGGTGATCCTGTTCCTGATCACCCCGCGTTGGTGGATGGCCGCAATCGGCTTCGGCTGCATGGCGGCGGTGGCGACGTGGTTGTGGGCTCGGCCGGAGCCGGCGGTCAGGGCTCAGGGCTCAGGGCCCAGGGCCGAGTAGGTGTCCCGCGACCGTGGGGGTTGGCGGGCCCTGACGGACACGGAAGCGGGCGACGAGACTCAGCGCGCTGGGATGAGCACGCGTGGCACGACGCTCAGCGACCGACCGTCCGCCAGAACCAACTGCACGGCTACTCCCGGCGCAAGCTGCCGGCTCCAGGCACGCCAGTCGGCCAGGCTGCGACTGCCGACGGGTTGGTCGGCCAGTGCGGTGATGTGGTCGCCGGGTTTCAGGCCGGCCTGATCGGCAGGACCGTCCGCGGTGACGGCAGCCACTGCCAGCGTGTCGTCGTCTGCCAGATTGAGCCAGGCTCCGATGCGATCGTAGCCGTCGTCCTGATAGCCGTCCGGTCCCGGTGCCAGCGTCAGCGACTGGCGGGCGTAGTCGAAGGTGGCGACGAAGGCCTTGAGGAGGCCGCTGCCCAGATTGGCGTCGGTTTCATTGTTGGCAAAGGCGCCCTTGTCGCCCAGATACATGTCGGCGGTGACACCGTCGATGGCGATCGCTCCCAACTGCAGCCGGTCGATGCGGAAGGCCTGCGAGGTCAGGCCGCCGCCGACGCCCCAACCGTTGATCGCCGGTGCCGCCAGCGCTTTCTGCTGCTCCAGCTGCTGGCGACGGGCGAATGGAGAGTGCACGGTCAGCGCTGCGCGTGAGCCGGTGTCAATCGAAATGCGCAGCGGCAGGCCGTCCAGCTGGCCTTCGATCACCGGGATCCGCTCGTCCAGCACGAAGGGCAGGGTGTGGCCGCTGGCCTGCGCACTGCCTTCCGGGTACAGGCGCAGGCGACGGGCGGGATAGTCGATCTGCACGATGGCCCGCTTGAATACTTCGAAACCGACCAGGCCGTCGAATTCCATGCCCTCGACACCCATCATCGGGCCCAGGTCGATGACGTAGAACAGCGGTTGGTCGAGTTCGAACGTGCCAATCCGCAGTTGTTCGGCCTGGGCAAAGCCCACGTCCTGTGCCTTCTCGCCCACCCCGCGGGCCGCCAGTTGGCCGCTGCTGCTCAGGCCCAGTCGCTCGGCCGCCTTCGGCGTCAGCAGGTTCACCCCGCCGGTGTCGAAGAGCAGGCGCAGCGGCTGGCCATTGACCTCGACCTGCACGTAGATGTGGTTGTTGATCAGCTCGAAGGGCAGGTCCACCGGCTGGCCGTCAGTGAAACGAAAGTCGATGCTCGCGGTCGGCGCGGCGAGGTCCTGCGCTGCGAGCTTGTCGTCGTCGAGCACGCTGACCTCGGCCCATTGCACCTCGCTGAGCAGCCGTGGATCGCCTTCGTCGACCACCAGCCGGAAGGGCAGCTGCAGCCCGGCGACCGCGCGGTAATCCTCCAGCCGTGTAGTGATGGTGCGGCCCTCGATCTGACTGCGCAGCTCGCGTAGCCAGCCATCGGCGGCGAAACCGAACTCCACCGGCGCGCCATCCACCGGCGTCAGCGTAAAACGCTGCCAAACCTCGCCATCGACCGTGACTTGAGTCACCGGACCGGCCTGCGCACCGAGCAGATCGGGTGCCAGATAGCCGCGTCGGCTCATCCACTGGTCGGTGCGATTGCGCTGCAGCACCGCCGTCTGGCCGATGGCCACGACAGCGCCGTCACTGTGCAGCGTCCAGGCCTGCTCGCCATCCCAGCCATCGCCACCACGGGCCGGTCCCAGCTGATACAGCGTGCGATAGCGGCCTTCGCGCAGATCTTCAGTCGCGGAGATCTCGCCAGCCAGTCCGCCCGCCGCGATCTGTCCCTGCCAGTGCAGCCCGGCCACGCTCTCCCAGCGCTCCCCGCCGCTGCGTTCGCGCTGCTGCGCCAGCAACGACTGCGCCGTCGGCTCGGCGGCGCCAGCGGCGGCACTGACCAGACATCCCATTCCCAACGCCAACCAGTGCTTCATCGTGCACCTTGCCATCGACACCGTTGCGTTGAAGAATAGAAGCAAATTTCAACAATGGCCAGATGACCGATGGCACACACGCTGCGACAACCCGAGCAACTGCGCGTTCTCGCCAATGGCGTGCGGCAGGAACTGGTGGACACGCTGGGGGCGCTGGGCGGACAGGCCACGGTGCGTGAGCTGGCGACCCAACTGGGCCGGCCGATGGACGGGCTCTACTATCACCTGCGTCAGCTGCAGCAGGCCGGCTTGATCGAGCAGCTCTCGGCCGATCGCTCGGGCGAACGCCACTACCGTCTGATCGCCGGTGACCGCGCCCGACTGCAGATCGACTACGCCGCCGCGCCACCGCAGGATCTGCTGGCGGTGGTGCAAAGCCTGCTGCGGGTGGCCGAAAGCGATTTCCGACAGGGCCTGAGCGCGCCCGACACCGTCTGCAGCGGGCCAGCCCGGGAGCTCTGGGCTGGACGCAACAAGGGCTGGCTGGATGCCGAGGGTCTGCGCGAGGCCAACCAGCTGATCGAACGGCTCACCGAACTGCTGCGGCAGGGTCCACGCCGTCCGGATGATCGCCTCTACGCGCTGAGCTTCGTGCTGGCACCGCAGAACGTGCGGGAGCCACGCCGATAGCGCCCAGACTACGCAGACGGGTCTTGTTGCTCCGGGCGTTCACGCACCGGTCGCTTGGCCAGTTTGCGCTGCAGGGTGCGCCGATGCAGTCCCAGCGCTCGCGCGGCGGCAGAGATGTTGCCGTCGTGATCGATCAGCACTCGCTGCAGATGCTCCCATTCCAGCCGTCGTGGATGGATCGGTCGGGCCGGCGCGGCAGTCGGCAGCGCCGCATCCGGGTCTGGCGGAAACAGGGCGGCCAGCAGCTCGTCGGCACCGATGGGCTTGGGGCGATAGTCGCTGGCACCGCGCTTGATGGCTTCCACCGCGGTGGCGATCGAGGCATAGCCGGTCAACAGCAGCAAGGGAATGTCGGGCTGCCACTGGCGGAGCTGGTCGATCAGCTGCAGGCCGTTCTCCTGACCCAGCCGCAAGTCCAGCACGATGCCGTCCAGCGGGGCCGGGCGGCCAGCGTCGGCGAGGCAGGCAGCAAGCGCCTCGCGGCCGCAGCTGGCCGTGTGCACCTGATGGCCGCGGCGTTGCAGCGCGCGCTGATAGGTGGCCAGGAAGGCGGCGTCATCATCGATCAACAGCAGCTGTTTCATGGGCCGGCTGCCTGGGGTGTCAGCGGGGAGGCTACCGCACCGGGGGCCAAGGCCGACCACGGCAACTCGATCCGCGTCTCGGTGATGCCATCCGCGCGCATCTGCTGCAAGCGCCCACCCAACTGTTCGATGGTGGCGTTGGCGATGGTCAGGCCCCAGCCCAGTCCGCCTGGTTTGTGGCTGCGACCCGGCGCCAGACGACCGGCATCGATGCCGGCGCCGCCGTCGCGCACGCACAGCAGCAGCGCCTCGCTACCCGCGCTGGCCTCCAGGCCGACGACCGGGTCGCCGCGGGCCAGTCCGGCATCGGCAGCGTTGTCCAGCAGCGTGCCGAGTGTGGCCAACAGAGTAGCGTCCCAGCGTATCGGCCGGTCGACCAAATCCGCAGGAACCTGCTGCTCGATGGCGCAGGCCGGCCGCAGCAGCGCGCTGCGCTCGCACAACAGCTGCAGCAACTGGCCGACGTTGCCGGCGACGGTCGAGCGGTCGGCCGCCGTGGCGATCAGCTGTCGCAGCGCCTGCTGACTCTGTTCGACCTGCTGGGCGAGCAACCGCAGGTCCACATCCCAGCTGGCGCTGGCCGGCCCGTCCACGCGCATCTCGTCGATCACTACCCCCATCGTGGCCAGCGGCGTGTTGATCGCATGAGCGGCCGAGGCCGCCTGCAGGGCCAGCGTGTGCAGGGCCTCGTCGCGCAGCTGGCGCTCGCGGGCGGCTCGCAGTGCCGCCTGCTGCGCTCGTTGTGTTGCTGCCAGGCGCAAGCCGAAGGCGCACAGCAACACCAGGCTGAGCATGAAATTGACGCCCATGCCCGCCAGGTGCAGATCCAGTGCACCCTGTCCGTGCAGATGCGGCAACGGTGGCGCCGCCAGCGCCAGCAACCCATAGCCCGCGACGCCCGCGAGGGCGACCAGCACAACTCGACTGGGTGCCAGCACGGTGGCGGTCAACGCCACCGGCAGCAGATAGAGCATCGTGAAGGGATTCATCACCCCGCCGCTGAAGTACAGCGCCCAGGTCAGTGCGGCCAGGTCCAGGCCCAGGCCGATGAGCACCCGCCGTTCGCTTGTCGACCCTGGCCGCCGCAGCCACCAGAGCAGCCCGTTGCCCAGGGCCAGCACGCCAATGCCCAGTGCCAGCAGCCCCCAGCTCAGCCGCAGGTCCAGCAGCCCGTGGGCCAGCCACACGCTGATCGCCTGACCGGCCACGGCGCACCAGCGCAGGGCAACGAGCAGACCTTCGAGTTCGTGCAGCGCGTGGGCATCGCCGGGTGCGCGTTCGTTAACAACGGCAACCACCACAGAGAAATCCGCCAGCCTGATCGGGCCTGCAGCCTAGCGCAGAGCGACGCCAGGCCGGCGGGGTGCGGCAATCGGTCGCATGGGCAGCCTGGAACGGCATCGCTAGCCTGCCGCGGTTGAGTGCCGCCCCGAGTTTCGCCGCGGTCTCGCCCGGATTCCCTGCCATGGATGGATGCCATGATGTCGTCAGTCACGTCGCGCCGTGGGCGCCACCCGTTGAGTGCCGCCTTGTCGGTGCTGCTCCTGCCCGCTGCGGCCTGGGCAGCCCCCGCCGCGCCGAGCGATGATCCCGCCTTGCTGGACGTCATCAAGGTTGACGCCCAGCGCCAGCCGGGCAAGGACATCGTCAGTCCGACCGAGGCCCCGGCGTCACTGGTTGACGCGGCCGCGCTGGCCGCGCGAGCGCCTGGCGCCGCGCTGATCGACAATGGCGCCATCTCCGGCCAGGTCCAGTACCGCGGCGTGTTCGGACCGCGGGTCAACGTGCGCATCGACGGCCAGGGTTTCGAGTCCGGCGGCCCCAATCTGATGGATCCGCCGCTGCACTACGCACCGATGGGGCTGATCGAGCGGCTGGAGATCGACCGCGGCATCGCGCCGGTATCGGCCGGACCGGGCCTGGGTGGCGGCGTCAACGCCGTGCTGAAGCAGTCCCGCTTCGGGGCCGACGACAGCTGGCAGTCCACCGGCGAACTGGCTGCCGGCGGCCGCAGCGCCAACGACAGCTATGGGCTGTCGGGCTTCGCCGCGCTGTCCAATGACCGCGTCCGTCTGCATGCCTTTGCGCTGCGCGAGCGGGGTGATGACATTGAATTCCCCGGCGGCACGATCCGTTCCAGCGACCACGAGCGTGATGTCTGGGGCTTCGGCAGCGGCGTTCAGACCGGCGACCACGAGTTTCGCTTCAGCGCCCGCCGGCAGGACACCGGACCGACGGGCAATCCGCCCTTCGCGATGGACATCCGCTATTTCCACACCGACTTCTGGTCGGCCGGCTGGACCCATCACGGTGAGCGCTCGATGCTGTTCGCCGATGTCGGCTACACCGACGTCGAGCACGCGATGAACAACTTCCGCGCACGACCGATCACTGACCCCACCCGCTTCCGCGAGACCTATGCCGATGCCCGCACGCTCACCGGGCGGTTGGGCTGGCGCCAGGCGCAGGGCGCCGATGCGCTGGAGTTCGGTCTGGACCTGCGCACTGCGCGCAAGGACGTACGCATCACCAATCCCAATAATGCCAGCTTCTTCGTGGACTCTCTGCCCGACATTGCCGAGGAGCGGGTCGGCGCCTATGTGGAATGGCAGCGCCCGCTCGGTGAATGGCGCAGCGAACTGGGTCTGCGGGTGGATCGCAGCACGGCGGATGCCGGCGAGGCCGCCGTGGGAACGGCCTTGCCGATGGGGCCACGCAATCTGGCCGCGGCCTTCAACGCCCGCGATCGCGACCTGAGTTACACCACCACCGATCTGGTGGCGCGCTTCTGGCTGCCCGGCCCGCAGCACACCTGGCGCCTGAGCCTGGCGCGCAAGAGCCGCGTGGGCGGCTACGTCGAACGCTTCGCCTGGCTGCCCACCGAAGCCAGCGGCGGACTGGCCGATGGCAACACCTACGTCGGCGATCTGGGCCTGGAGCCGGAAGTGGCCTGGATCGCCGAGGCGGGTGTGGATCTGCAACTGGGCGCCGGCTGGGCCCGACCGACGCTCTGGTATCGCCGCATCGACGACTACATCCAGGGCGTGCCCTTCGATGACACCCCGGGCGTCATCGATACACCGGTGGAGATGGTCTCCTCTATGAACGGCGATCCCACGCCGCTGCGCTTTGCCAACGTCGATGCACAGATCCATGGCGTCGATGTGGACTTCGGCTACCGCTTCTCCAAGCGCTGGCAACTCGACGGCGTGGCCAGCTGGGTCAAGGGACGGCGCCGCGACATCGACGACGATCTGTACCGCCTGAGCCCACCGTCGCTGCGCCTGGGGCTGTCTTGGCTGGGCGAAGACTGGCGCTGGACGCTGGAATCGCAGCACTACGCCGAACAGGACGAGGTTTCGCAGACCAACAGCGAACTGCCCAGTGCGGGCTATTCGCTGTTCGGTCTGCGCGCCGACTGGATCCTCAGCCCGGCGCTGCAGCTGCAGTTCGGCGTCGAGAATCTCACCGACCACGAATACCGCCCGCACCTGGCCGGCAGCAATCGTGTCAGCGGCTCGGACGTGGCGCTGGGCGAGCGCCTGCCTGGTGCTGGTCGGGACGCCTATCTGCGGGTGAACTGGCAATGGTGAACGTGACGGGGAGTCGGTGCGACGCGCATTGCTGAGGAAAGCTCCATCAACCGCCCCGGCCTGACCGGCGCAACGCCATCGCAACGTCATGGCGCGCTGCGCCATGCAATTGGACAAGCCCGCTGCTATCGTGATGGTAACGCTACCATCGGGGTACCGCCGTGTCCGATCCTTCGCGTCGCCGCTTTCTGGCCCAGGCATCAGCCGTCGCCACCGCGCCCTGGCTGGCCGATCTGGCCGGCGCCGCCGAACCGGGGCGAAAGCTGGGCGTGGCGCTGTGCGGCCTGGGGTCGCTGTCGACCAATCAGATCGCCCCGGCACTGGCGCGCACCCAGCACTGTCGCCTGGCCGGTATCGTCACCGGCACTCCGGCCAAGGCCAGGCAGTGGCAGCAGCAGTACGGCCTGCCGGAGCGCAGCATCTACGACTACGACAACATGCATCGGATGGCCGACAACCCGGACATCGACATCGTCTATGTGGTCACGCCCAATGCCCTGCATCTGCCGCACGCGCAGGCCGCCGCCGCGGCCGGCAAGCACGTGTTCTGCGAAAAGCCGCTGGAGATCTCGGTAGCGCGCTGCCAGCAGATGATCGATGCCGTGCGCGGTGCCGGGCGATTGCTGGGCGTGGCCTATCGCTGCCAGTTCGAGCCCAACAATCTGGAATGCGTGCGGCTGGCGCGCGAGCAGGTGCTGGGCGAGCTGCGCATCATCGATGCCGGTTTCTCCTTCCACATTGGTGATCCCACCCAGTGGCGCCTGCGCCGTGATCTGGCCGGTGGCGGGGCACTGATGGACATCGGCGTCTATTGCCTGCAGACCACCTGTCAGCTGACAGGCGAGGAGCCGATCTGGATTTCGGCGATGGAGGCCAAAACCGATGCGCAGAAGTTCGCCGAGGTTGATGAAACCGTGATCTGGCAGAGCCGCTTCCCCAGTGGCGTGGTCAGCAGTTGCATCGCCAGCTATGGCGCCAACGGCTACTCCGGCTACCGCGCCGGCGCCACCGGCGGCTGGTTCGGACTGGAGCCGGGCTATTACTACGACGGCAATCGCGGCCGTCGCAGCGATGGGATGGAGATCCAGATCCCGGTCGAGGATCAGTTCGCGCTGGAACTGGACCACTTCGCCGAGTGCATCCTGACGGGCTCGCCCTGCCGGGTGCCCGGCGAGATGGGCCTGCGCGATGTGCGCATCATGATGGCGATCTACGACTCGATCCGCCGTGGCGCTCCGGTGGAACTGGCGCCAGGCTGATCGCTCAGGGGCGCGGGCTACTGGATTTGGTGCCGTAGTAGAAGCCGGTGGCCGCCGACACCAGGGTCACGACCGGGCCGAGGACGACGGCGAATTCCTTCATGTCTGCCAGGTCGATCGAGCCACAGGCCACCAGAATCAGCATGCCGCTGACGATCAGCCAGAGCAGGCCGATCAGCAGATAGGCGATGTTGCGGCGGGCGCTGTCTTCGTGCGGCCGCGGATCATAGGTGCCGCCGACCTCGGGGCCACGGTCCCCCGCGGCCACCGGCTGCTCCTGGCTGAAATCCAGACTGTCATCCGCCTGCTGGTTGTGCTCCTCAGCCATGGCGGCGCGGGCCTCAGTAGGCGCGCATGACTTCGCGGATGCGCTTGTCGGTGTCCTCGACCAGCACCTTGCGGCCGGCGGATTTCTGTTCGACAAAGAAGCGCTCGGCACCAATCGAGCGCCGCAATGCGTCAGTGAAGGTGATGTTCTCGTTGGCGGCCAGCTCCTGCAGGAACTGCACCTGTTCTTCCGGCAGATTGACGGTGACTTTCTTCGTGGCCATGACTTGCTCCCGGTGTTCGTCTGGATATTGTACGGATCAGGTATGGCTGTCAACCATACATTGACTGGGTTGGTTTGACGCAAGGTGTTCGTCGGGGCGTCTGGGCCTTTTGCAAGATAACCCCCTCCGCTGCTGCGCAGCGCAAGGGGAGGGGCCAAAGTCCCGAGCAAGAAGGGGCACCGAGACGGAAAGCGGTTCCAAGACTGAAAGCAGGTCCAAGACGGAGAGCAGGTCCAAGACGGAGAGCAGGTCCAAGACGGAAAGCGGGTCCAGGAAGGAAAGCGGGTCCAGGACGGAAGGCGCGTCCAGGAAGGAAAGCACTGCCAAGACGGAAAGCGCCAATGACGCAGCGAGGATCCGGCTTCTGACTCCCTCCCTTGCGCCGCAGGCGGAGGGGAGGGTCGGGGAGGAGTTTGCTCTTGCGCTACGCCGTTCGCGCTACTCGCTGGCCTGATCCACCGGCAACGTTTCCAGCAGCGCCGCCGCGGTCCACAGCATCGGAGCCTGGCCATGCAGGTCGCCGTCCACGCGAGGTCGGTCGAGATAGTGCTGGGCATCGCTGCCAGTTGGTGTGCCGACACAGACATCGCGCAGCCTCGCGTCGGCATCCAGGGAATCGACCAGCGACAGCCAGGCCTTGCGGGCGGCTGGGCCGTAGGTCTCGGCGGGCAGCCAACCGCGGCGTACGCCCACGACGAAGGCGTAGCTGAACATCGCCGAGCCCGAGCCTTCTTCCCAGGCTGTGGGCAGATCGAGCAGCTGGCGCCAACGTCCGTCCTCACCTTGGGTCGCCAGCAGCGCCGCCATCATCCGCCGGTAGCCAGCCAGGATCTCGGCGTGATCGGGATGCTCCGCGGGCAGATTGCGCAACAACTCGGTCATGCCCGCGGCCATCCAGCCGTTGCCGCGGGCCCAATGGAAGGGTGCCTGCGGGGCGTGAAAGAACAGGCCATTGGGTTGCTGCAATCGCTTCAGATAGCGGTGCATCGACAACGTCGTTCGATCCAGATAATGGGACTGGCCGGTGGCCTGGAAGGCACGTGTCTGCAGCAGCGTGATCATGTACATGTCGTCGATCCAGTACCGGCTCTGCGACGACAGACCATCGGCTTGCGGCCGGTCCCATTGCCCGTCGGCGAAGGCCAGACCGCGCGCACGCAGATCGGCCCTGGGGTGCTGCCGGTACAGCGTCAATGGCAGCGCGCCAAAGACAGAATTGTCGACATGATCGATCAGCGGCTGGATCTGCGGTTGCTCGTGCTGCATGCGATCAAAGCGCGCCAGTAGCGCCTGCTGCAGCGCCAGATCGCCGGTCAGCCTGGCCACGTCCAGTGCGCCCACCCAGGTGGCGACCTCGGCGTAGTGCAGTGAACCACGCGCTTCCCACAGCATGTGCTCGCCGGTCAGGAAGCGCTGGGCCAGACGCTGCCCGATCTGTGCAGGAGCGGCGGCCGCTGGCCAGTTGGTCAGCGCATCCGTGGACTCGGCGCAGGCGGCCATCGAGGCCCAGACCAGCAAGCCGCAACCGAGCCAGCTGATCCGCCATCCGCTGATCGCACGAGTCATGGGGCCGCACCTCCCAAGGCATCGAATCGCTGCTGCAGAAAGGGCTCGATCCGCAGGATGGCGCGGCGGGCCAGTTCCGACGCGCTGGCATCCACGGGCAGGATCTGCACGTCCGGCTCGCCGTCGGCGGACTCGAGCGCATCGAACTGCGAGTTGACCAGGCTGGCCGGCATGAAGTGACCGCGGCGTGCCCGCAGCTGCTGCTCGGCGCGAGAACGATCGATGTCCAGATGCAGGAACAGCAGCGGCCGGCCGAGTGCGCGCAGCCGTTGGCGGTGCGTGCGTCGCAGGGCGCTGAAGGCCACAACGCAGCCACCGCGTTCACTGCCGATGGCCCGGCAGAGCGAGCGCACGAAGGGTTCACGCATCGCATCGGTCAGTGCCAGGCCGGCCGCCATATGGGCGCGGTTGGCGGCGCTGTGATGGTCATCGGCCTCGATCAGCGTCAGACCGAAATGCACTGCGAGCCACTTGGCCAACGTGCTCTTGCCACAGCCGCTGACGCCCATGACCACGATCACCGGGGCGTCGTCATGGGCGCGGGCGGCCAGTCCATTCATGCGTCGATCTCCACGTCGACCTGGTAGCGCTGGCCGGGCTGCAGGCCGCGCAGGCGCGCTTCGGCCTGCTCGACGCCATCCAGCCAGACCCGCACACCGCTCGGCTGGCCTGCTGCGCGGCGCCGGATCTCCACCGCCAATTCGGCCCCCCGGAACAGGCGCTGCAGGCGGGCGCCGGGCCAGTGCGAGGGCAGTTGTGGCGCGATGGACAGCCCTTCTGGCTCACCGCGCAATCCGAACAAGCCATCGATCAGGGCACGGTAGACCCAGCTGACCGTGCCGGTGTTGAACAGCTGGCTGGAGCGGCCGGCGGTGCGCGGCAACTGCCGCCAGGCACCGCGGTAGTAGTTGGGAATGAACACCGGCAGCTGGCCCCGCTGGCACAGATCGGCCACGTCCGGCCCCGGGATCATCGTGCGCAGTACGCCCCAGGCGCGGTCGGCTTCGCCGATGTGATAGAGACTGCACAGATAGAAGGCGGCGGCATGGTTGTAGACCGAGCCGTTCTCGGCCGAGCCCGGATACTTCTGCGTCAGCCGGCCGATGTCCTCGCGCATCGCCGTGTAGGCCGGCGCCAGCATCTGCGGCCCGTACGGCGTCTGCAGTTGTGCTTCGATCGCCGCCAGCAGCGACGAACGCTGGGCCGGCGTCGCAATGTCGGCCAGCAGTGCCCAGCTCTGCGGGTTGAGGTAGATGCGGCCTTCGCGGTCACCGGAAACCCCGAAGCTGATGCCGTCGTCGGTGATGCCACGGGCGAACCACTCGCCGTCCCACAGATGACGCTGCACGGCCTCGGCGGTCTGCGCCGCGGCCCGCTCGAAGGCCTCGATGCCGTCCGCATCGCCCGATTGACGGCAGAGGTTGACCCAGCAGCGCAGCGCGTGCACCAGCGCCACCGACAGCCAGCCGGACACACCGCGGCCAGCCGGGCCGACCATGTTCATCGGATCGCACCAGTCGCCCTGGTGGATGTAGGACAACTGGCGCTGGTCGCGATCGGCCAGCAGCCAGCGCAGCGCGGCATCGATGCGTTGCCGCACCGTCAGCGTGGCGCCGTCCTTGGTGCCCGTCACCGGCGCGTCCAGCAAGGCCCAGTCGCCGCTTTCGTCCAGATAGGCCTGCAGGCAGATCGGCAGCCAGACGCAATGATCGCTGTGCGGCACCTGGTTGATGTACTTCAGCGTTGCGCCCGGGTGCAGCAGGATGCCGTCGGGCATGGCGCCGCTGGCCTGCTGCTGCGACAGCGCCAGCAGGAAGGCCTCGCGCGCCCGCGGCGGGCACAGATAGCTCATGCCCATCGCGTCCTGCAGGAAGTTGCGCGTCTGCGGATCGGTGCTCAGACGCTGCACATCACCGTGGTAGTAGACCTGCCGCGCCAGCCAGTGATTGACGAAGCGATCGAAGTCCGCATCTGGCGTGTTCACCTGCAGCACGCCACGCCCGGCCTGCAGATGCGTTTGGACCGCCACGCTGGCGCGCTGGAAAGCCGCCTCGCCCAGCAGGCGTGCGCGCAAGGCGGCGATCTCACGGTCGTCGCGGGCGGGTGCGAAGACGAAACGCAGCGTATCGCGGGCGCCGGGCGCCAGCGTCAGACCGTACTGCAGCACCGCGATCGGCGTTTCGTAGTCGGCCTGGCCACCGGCCAGCCGCGGCAGGCTCAACGCCGTGGGAGCGTGCAGGCCGCCTTCGCCCTCAAACTGCGATTGTCGACATTCCCAGGCCAGCGGTGGTCGTTCGTGCAGCAGCACGGTGCAGTCCTTCAACGTTCGCACCGTCGCGTAGTCCTGCAATCGCTGATAGGGCGTGATGCTGCGCGCGACGATGCCGCCCAGTTCGGCACGGTGCCGCGCACCCTGGTTCATCCAGCTCATGTAGCCGATCGTGAAGCAGGGGTAGAGGCTGATTCGCCGCACGCGCAGGCCGGGGTTGCTCACCTCCAGCGTCCACAGCTCGGCCGCTTCGTCCAGTGGCAGCTGCACCGACCAGCGCCACTGCAGTCCGGCCGTCTGGATCTGCCAGCTCACAGTGGCCGGGCTCGCCGAGAAGGTAAAAGCATCGGCCGCTCGCCGCACCGGTTCGTAGGGCAACGAGCACAGGCTGCCGTCATCCTCGTCGCGCAGGTAGACGAAGCGCCCCGGGTGATGCGCATAGCTGGGCTGCTCGGGCTGCATGAAGCCGGGCGCCTGCAGATTGGGCGCATGTGAATAGCGCGCCGGTTCCGGCTGCAGATGCTGCGCCACCGCATGGCCGCGGCAGCTCAGCTGGATCATCATCCGGCGGTTCCACAGGAAAGCGCTGGCCTGTGGCAGTGCGGTGGGACTGTGCAGATCGCAGCGGCCGTCAGCGCTGTGACTGAGCAGGATCGGCGGCGGCTGACTGGCGTCGGCGTTCATGCTGCCCCGGGCTGGCGCTGGACCAGCTCGGCCTGGATCTGCGCCAGCTGCTCACCGCGCAGGCGGTAGCCCAGCGCCACCGCGGCGGCGAGCAGTGCAAATGCCGCCGGGATCGCCGTCTGCAGCAGATTGATGCCCAGTTTCGAGGCATCGGCCTGGGCCTGGTTGGCGGCATAGCCCAGCAGCGCCAGCAGCCACAGCATGCCGGCCGAACCCAGCGAGCCGCCCAGCTTCTGGGCGAAGGTCGCCGCCGAGAAAGTCATCGCCGTGGCGCGCCGGCCATGCCGCCACTCGTTGTAGTCGGCCGTATCGGCATACATCGACCAGGTCAGCGGCGACTTCGGGCCCAGGCACAGGCTGATCAGGGCGTTCAGGGTGAAGATCGCCCAGATCATCTGCGGTGGCACGAAGGCCATCAGCAGCGACAGCCCGGCCACCAGCCCCATCAGCAGCACCAGCAGCCGTGACTTGTCGATGTGCCGAACCAGCACCGGCGCCAGCAGCGCGCCGGCGGCGTAGGCGATCATCTGCACGAACAGATAGTCCGACAGCAGCTCCGGCCGGCCCAGGTAGTAGGTGAAGTAGTAGTAGGCCGAGCCGGCCCGCAGCGTGATCGTCAACATGATGATCAGCGCCAGCGCGAACAGGATCAGCCACGGTGGATTGCGCGCCAGATCGGCCAGATCCCGCCACGGTGAACTGCGCTGCGCCGGATCCGGCGCGATGCGCTCGCGGGTGCTGGCGAAGGTGGTCCAGAACAGCGGCAATCGTGGCGGTCCGGATCTGGCGCAGGATCTGGGCGCGACGATCCGCATCGATACCGGTGCAGCGGTATTCAGTGTGCGCAAGTCAGGCTTCAATCTGCTCGACCAGGTCACGATTGGCGGTGTGCCGCTTTTGCGTGCCGACGGGCCCGGCATCGAGCTGGTCGCCGCTGGCCGCGACTGGACCTCGGCGCGTGACGCCAGCTCGCAGGTGCTGATCGAAGAGAACGGTCCGGTGCGTGCGGTCATCGTCGCGCGCGGCCGCCATCTGGACAGCAACGGAAACGACCGACTGGATTACACGGTCCGCCTGCATTTCTACCGCGGCCATGCCCGTACCCGTGTGATCTACACCTTGCGCAATGCCAGCGAACGCAGCCAGACGAACGCGCTCTGGACCCGGCTGGAGCTGGTTGTTCCCAGCGTGCTGAGCCAGGCGGACTTTCAGTTGGCGACCAGCAGTGGCCCGGTGGCGGGGAGTCTCTCAGCGGCTGGTCAGGCGCGCCTGTTCCAGGGCGAGAACAGCTACCCGAATTTCCGTGACTACGACTTCAATGATTTCGACGGCAACGGCAATCTGATCCGCGACAAGTGGCCGACCCTGATCGAAGGCTGGCAGGCGAGCGAGAACGGCACGCCGCTGGCCAGTGGCGCTCGCGATGCGCCCATCGAGCGCTTCTTTGGCCAGCTGCAATCGCCCACCGCGCGCCTGCTGGTCGCCACCCGATTGGCCGCCGGCTGGTGGCCACAAGGTCTGCGCTTGAGCGGCGGTGGTGATCTGCGGATCGGTCTGTTTCCGGACGGCAACGGCCGGCCATTCCGCTTGCGCTTCACCGGTCATGTCACGCGCGAGGTGCTGCTGGATTTTGCACCGGTGGGTGCGGCCGCGGATGTGACCTACCGCTTTCAGCACCCGCTGGTCGCCCGCGCCAGCGACATCGAGCACTACAACCGAGCCGGTGCCTTTGACGAGCAACTGGTCAGCTTCGCCGAGCAGCGCTCACGCTATCTGGCGACCGGCTATCCAACCACCTATCCGGACTTCTTCGCGCCATTCGCCGAGATCATCCGCCACTACTACTGGGGCACCGGCGGTGGTCGCAACCAGTACGACCAGGCCAAGGTGTCGGCCATGAACTTCCTGCGTTGGGATGCCGATGCATCCGCGGTGGCCTGGCAGTATGCCGAGCAGAAATTCGCCTACAACGCCGATCAGGCGATCTATCACAGTGATGATTTCGATGGTGGCCGCGGCGACATCGCCGATTTCAACCAGCTGCCCGGCATCGAGGCCATTCCCTACGCCAAGGTCATTTTCGAAGGCGAACACCCGCACGCCTACGGGCTACGCCAGTGGTACCAGCTGAGCGGTGACGAGCGCATTCGCGAAAGCTATCTGGACTGGGGTGAGTATCTGTTCCACCCGGTCATGACCGGCTATGACGTTGAAGCCCGCGGCATCATCTGGCGTTTGTACAACCTGATCGACCTCTGGCGGCTGTCCGGCGACGACGCCTATCGCAACGCCGCCTGGTCGTTGTTCGACACCGAAATGCTGCAGAAGACGGCCGCACTGGGCGTTTCCGAAGGGACCGATTTCAATCGCGGCTTCTATGCCTCCCGCGGTGACACCTTCGACATCTACAACACCGGCTTGCCCTGGCCCGATCGCGAACTGGCGTCCTTCATCAGCGGGGCCATGTACCCGCGCAGCTATGCGGCCCTGGAGGCGACTGCCGCCACGCCGTTGCAGGCCGATCGTGCACGCGATCTGCTGGAGGGTGTCAGTCGATTCCTGATCACCGAGCACTGGTGGGAGTTCGGTCCCAACCCCTTCGACTACGGCTATCCGTACCGGCAGAGCGCCGACAACATCCCGCCCGATCCGCGTGGTGATGGCAACTGGATCGGTGGTTTCAAGGAAGTCTGGCCAGCGCTCTATCACGGCTGGCGTCTGACCGGCGAGCCGGAGTTCCAGCGCCAGGCCGAACGCCTGCAACTGGCTGCCCAGCAGGACTTCACCGACGAGTTCCAGGACTGGCCCGACCGGCAACAGCTCGAGCATCAGCTCTGGTACCCGCAACGGCATCCACGCTGGGTAGATCTGCCCGTGTCGGCAACCGAGGTCGGTGGCCAGTACCGGCTGACATGGACGGTGCCCGCCAATGCCACCGGCTACTGGATCAAGACTTCGCCGCGGACCATCGTGCCCTGGCTGGGCTTTGATCGGAACAGCCGCAGCTTCCAGTTCGACCCGGCGCAATTCGTGGCCTTCTTTGCCGCCGACAATCTCGATGGCGAGCCCGCCCCCGGACCTGCCGGAAGCAGTCAGACCATGGACCTGCCTGGCTTGCCGATCATCGCCGGCCGCAGCTTTGCTGCCCGCGTGCGCATCGATCCGCAATTGGCTGGCGCGGATGTGCTGCTGGCTGATGGCTTTGAGACACCGTGACGGAGGCTCACTGTTCCGGCGCCTGCGCGCTACGAGTCGATCAAGGCCAGGAAAGCATCACCAGCGCTATCTTCTGCTGCCGTGCCTGGCTTCCGATCAGGGTGAATCCGGGCGCTCGCGCTGGTCCGTGGGCCGCGCCTTGCGCTTCAGCCGGGCATAGACCTGCTTGCGGATGCGCGCGACGATCTCGCCTTGTTCGTCGATGACCTCGGTGGCGAACCAGTGTTCAACCTTGTCACCGCCGGCCGTGGCGGCCCGGATCTGTGTCAGATCGTCGTCGCTGATGCGGAACTCGGCGCGGACTGTCCCCGTGCCGGGTTTGACGAACTCGACCTCCCCGCGGCGATCCCAGGCCAGATAGTCCGAGCCCAGATTCTGCAGCAGCATGATCATGAAGAAGGGGTCGGTCATTGAATACAGGCTGCCGCCGAAATGCGTGCCGACGTAGTTGCGGTTGTACCAGCGTTGCCGCAAGGCCACCTGCGCATGGCGAAAATCCGCCGACACCGATTCGCAGCGGATGCCGGCGAACAGGAAGGGCGGATAGAAGTTGAGCAGGCGGCGCAGGCGGCTGGGGGTCATGGGTCAGGGCCCAGGGCATAGGGCCCAGGGCCCAGTTGAGGTTGCCTTCTGGGCCCTGGGCCCTGAGCCCTGGGCCCTCAAAAAAGCAGACTCGACATCTGCCGCCGGTAGTCACCCACCAGATCGGCATCGCGCACGATGCGGAAGGCTTCCACCAGCGATTTGCGGCCGAGGTCGTCGCCGAACTTGCGGTCGCTGCGCAGGATCGTGATGAACTGGTCCAGCGCGGCCTTGTCCTGGCCGACGGCCAGGTAGAGGGCGCCAAGCTTGTGGCGGGCATCCAGATCGCCGGCGTCGTCGTGCAGGCGGGCCTGCAGTTCGGCCTCGCTGCCGGCATCGGCGGCAATTTGGGCAAAGCCCAGTCGGCTCTGGGCACGCTGGGCAGCCTCTTCACCGCGGGCGGCATCGGACAGTCCCTGCAGCAGCGCCTGTGCGTCCTCCAACAGTCCGGCCTGAATCAACAGATCGGCCAGTTCCGCCTTGGCAGCTTCGTTGTCGGGCTCGGCCTGGACCTTGGCCTGCGCTTCGGCCAGAGCCTGTTCCAGATCCAGGTCCGGCGCGGCCTCGTCGTCTTCCACCGGTTCGGCGTCCAGCGGCGGCATGTGTTTGGCCAGCAGGGCGCGAATGGCGCCTTCCGGCTGTGCGCCCATGAAGCCATCGACCGGCCGGCCGTCCTTGAACAGCACCACCGTCGGCAGCGAGCGAATGCCAAAACTGCCGGCGATCGCCATCTCCTCATCGGTGTTGACCTTGGCCAGCCGGACCTGGCCATTGGCCTCGTTGACCACCTTTTCCAGCAAGGGCATCAACATCTTGCAGGGACCGCACCAGGGTGCCCAGAAATCGACCAGCACGGGGGTATCGAAGGAGGCCTCCATGACCTCGGCTTCGAAGTTGTCCTGGGTGGCGACGAAGATGTGCGGAGAGGGATTCATGTTCGGATCCGGAACGGCAAGGCAGGCCCCATCGTTGGGGGCAGGGCGACCGAATGCAAGCCCATTTCGGGCTGCCGACGGGTCGATACCGCTCGGCCGATCGTTCACAATCAGCGCCCCAACAGTCGAGAGCGATGGGCGTGGACGAGAACGATCAGACTCAGCTCCTACAGGACTACGAGCAGGGGACCGACCGTTTGCGGGTACGGGCTCGCAACCTGCAGGCCATTGATCTGGACTTGCAGCTGGATCGCTACGGGGCTTATGTGACGCTGGAGCAAGCCTGTGAGGATGGCGACCACACGCTCGTCAGCCGCAGTCGTGTCAGACACCGCAGTCTGGCCACCTTGTTTGCCGACGCCATCCAGGTGGGCGGTGCCCCCTTTCGGCTGGAGACCCTGTCGCTGAGTGGTGCGCCGGCCGGCGTCGCGACGAGCTTGAAGACGCCGGTGCTGGCGCTGCTGGCGCAGGTGCAGCAGATGGAGCTGCCGGATCCGGCGCAACTGCGTGCAGCCCGCAAGGCCTGGCGGGCGGAGCAGGAGGCGGAGAAGGCAGTTCGGGTTGCCGCCCAGGAACTGCGCCGGGCGCGCGCCGAGGCCAAGGTGCTGGAGGCCTTCCCGGAAGCGCCGCCGGTGGTCGACGCGGCCAGCTTTCTGACCGCGTTGCGTTCCCGTGTGCTGCAGCATGCGCGCATCGATACCGCACTGAAAATGCTGAAGAAGTCGGGCTTCCAGCTGTACTCGGATGTGGCCGATGACGCCCTGCAGGGGGTGATTGCCAGTCAGTCCGATCCGGATCTGATCTACGCCTGCCGTATCGATGCCGCTGGAGAGGTGAGCTGCTGCACGCAGAATCTGAACATCTGTGGTGGTCTGCGCGGCGAGGCCTGCAAGCACCTGCTGACGCTGTTGATCGGGTTGGTGAATGCCGGTCAGGTGGATCCCCAGCGTGTTGATGCCTGGCTGGCCGCGGCGCGCGGCAAGAAGCCGGTGCTGGACAAGGACAAGCTGGGCGATGTGTTTCTGCGCTACCACGGCGCGCAATCCGGCGAGGTGGACTGGCGACCTACCGAAACCGTGCCGGAGGATTTCTATGCCTGGTGAGGGCCCAGGGCATAGGGCCCAGGGCCCAGAAGTCGGTTCCGGCAATCTGGTTCGACCGGGGCTGACATCGATCTCCTCAACGAAGCGGGCCGTTGCCCCTGCCTGGGCCCTGGGCCCTGAGCCCTGGGCCCTGACCGATGTCCGCTGAAGCGCAGGCCGAGGCACTGTCGCTGGCCGTGCGGCTGGGCACGTTGCTGGACGAAGTCGCCGTGCGTGGCCTGCGCGCCTGCGGCGCCGAAGAGATGGCCCGCCTGCGCAGTCAGCGCGACGGTCTGTCCGGGATGGGGGCATCGCACCTGGCCGAGGTATTGGATGCCTTGCTTGCCGATCTGGACAGCGGACGCCGCGAAGGCGCGCGCAGCCTGCTGCGGGCCCGCGCCAGCCAGCGAGTCTTCGAACGCCTGCTGAGTCTGCGCATGGTGGGCGATGCACTGGCCGGTGCCCAGTTGGCGGGCGAGGATTCAGACGCGGATGACGAGGCGGTCGATGACTGAGGCCACGGCCCGCGGCGAACAACTGGCGCTGCTGGGGCGCACTGCCGAAGCGATTGAGGATCTGCTGCTGTCCGGCGCCACGACCGCCTCGGAGGCGACCGGTCGTACGTTGTCGGCGGCCTTCGAGCAGGCTTCGAAGGCCGGCTTCCTGCGTCTGGGTTCCACCCTGCGCATTCTGGTCGAGGAACTGCGCCGCCTGCAGGAGAATCCGCAGGCCTTCTCGGGCCCGCGCCTGGCGTTCTTCCTCGATCGAGCCTGGCTGCTGGCGCGTGCGACGGCGCAGGCCATCGATTCGGGCGATGCCGAGGCCTTGCGCCGGCTGACCTCGGCCGGACCACCACCGCAACCGCTGCCCAGCGCCGAGGCGGCCTGCGTCGGCGTGTTGCGCCGACACGTGCCCGGGGCTTTCTCCGCCTTCGAGTTCCGACTGCGGCTGCTGTCGCCAGCACGCAGTCCGGCGGGTGCGGAACTGCCAGCGGGCAGCGCGCTACTCTGGTCACTGGTGGTGCCGGCCAGAGCCGACCAGTCGATCGCCCCGGAAGCGCATCTGGCGCTGACCCAGAAGCAGGGCTTCATGGCCGGCGACATGCTCAAGCACCGGCGCATCGTCATTGAGCAGGCCGCGTTCTCGACAGCACCGCCGGCTCGATTGATGCTGGGTCCGCCCAGCAAGATCAGCTTCGGAGAGCCGGTCGGTGACTGGTCTGAGCTGATCGACTGGAACCCGGCGGATTGGCTGCAGCGGTTGCAGGGCCATCGCCCCGACCCGCTGGAGCTGCCCATCGAACAGGCCGAAGAAGTCCTGCTGCGCGACTGGTCACTGGTCGAGCCCTTCGCCGCCAGCGGCGCCGCCGGGCGGGACCCCAATGAGCGCGGTGCCACGATCCAGGCGCACGGCATCTGCTGGCGAATCCGCGTCGACGGCGGCAACGAACATCTGGAGAAGGCCGTCCTCAGCGCTGCCAGCGCCGACGTCAGGCCCGCCTTGCTGGCCAGCGCCCACGTCGAACAGGGCCAGGCGGTGCTGTTGCCGCTGTCGCTGATCGCCGACAAGCCCGACTACTGCACCATCGCCCAGACGCATGTCGGCAAGGCCGAACTGGTCCGCGCGCTGGGGAGGGGCGGGGCGTGATGTGGCCAAGGAGCGTTCAACACAAAGGACACGAAGGACACAAAGGAAAGCCTCTTCATGATGGGAGTGAACAGTCCGCTTCCCTGCTCTTTGCATACGTCGAAAATGACTAGGCAGACGAGCACGATCGATCCTCCAGACGCTCGAACCGAGGCATTGGCCAAGGTCGTCATCGACGCCGCTTTTCGCGTTCATTCCGAACTGGGTCCCGGGTTGCTGGAGTCCGTCTATGAAGCTTGTCTTGCCTACGAACTGGAAGCTGCAGGCGTCCCATTTGATCGACAGGCTGGGTTTCCGGTTCGCTACCGTGGCTTGTCACTCGAAGCAGGTCTGCGCATGGACCTGTGTGTCGGTCGGCGAGTTGCCGTCGAGATCAAGGTTGTGGAGAAGTTGGCGCCGATCCATCGTGCGCAGTTGTTGAGCTATCTCCGACTCAGTGGCTTAAGGCTGGGCCTGTTGCTCAACTTCAACGTGGTCCACTTGAAAGACGGCATCAAGCGAATCGTGCTCTGACGGCTTGGTGATGGTCTTGCAATAGCGGCACCAAGAGATGTTCAACACAAAGGACGCCAAGGACACAAAGGAGAGCAAGATCGATTCGTGGTCACCGTATTGAGCTCATTCAACAGGCGTCAGATTGCTGATCGTTGGTTATGCGGTCAGGTCTCCTGACCATCCTTCTTTCCTTTGTGTCCTTGGTGTCCTTTGTGCTGAATTTCTTTTCAAACATTCTCATCTGGTAGGAACGGCAAATGGGCAAGAAAAAAGCCCGCAGATCTCGAAACCTCGCCAGTCGGGACGGTTCCGCAACAAGCGGCGGGTCCGCGCATGGACCTGTGCGTCAGTCAGCAAGTCACTGCCGAGATCAACTTCAGCGTGGTCCACTTGAAGGGCGGTATCAGGCGAATCGTGCTGTGACGGCTTAGTAATGGCTTCGCAGTAGCCGTACCGAAAGATATTCAACACAAAGGACAGCAAGGACACAAAGGAGAGCCAGAGCGATTCATTGATCGAGGTAATGAACTCATTCAGCAGAAGTCAGATTGTCGGTAGCTGGTTATCCGGTCCGGGCTCCTGAAAATACTTCTTTCCTTTGTGTCCTTGGTGTCCTTTGTGCTGAATTTCTTTTCAAACATTCTCATCTCGTAGGAACGGCAAATGAGCAAGAAAAAGCCCACAGAGCTCGAAACCTCACCGGTGGACACTGTTCTGCAGCTGTCGGCCGAAGTGGCGCATGCCGATGAGCTGGCGGCGCTGGCGCAGCACGATGCTGACCCGAAGCCGGCCAACTGGGCGCTGTCGCCGCGAGCGGTGATTCGCTATGTGCTGGGCGGTGATGCGCTGAAGGCGGAGATTGATGGCCAGAAGCGGGAGGTGCCGATCACCCGCAAGTTCTTCGGCGAGCGCTCGCTGGTGGAGCGGGCCATTGTGACCCTGGCCTCGGAACGGGCCTTGCTGTTGCTGGGTGAGCCGGGCACCGGCAAGAGCTGGCTCAGTGAGCATCTGGCCGCGGCGATCTGTGGCTGCTCGACGTTGGTGATCCAGGGCACCGCCGGCACCACCGAGGATCACATCAAGTACAGCTGGAACATCGCTCGGGTGATCGCCGAAGGGCCGCGGCCGGACAATCTGATCCCGTCACCGACGATGGTGGCGATGCAGCGCGGCGCCCTGCTGCGCTTTGAAGAGATCACCCGCTGCGTGCCCGATGTGCAGGACTCGCTGGTGTCGATCCTGTCGGACAAGCGCATCTCGGTGCCGGAACTGCCGGGCGACAGCGGGGTGGCGGCCAAGCCCGGTTTCAATGTCATCGCCACGGCCAATTCGCGCGACCAGGGCGTCAACCAGCTCAGTGCGGCATTGAAGCGGCGCTTCAACTACATCCACATTCCGCTGGTGGCCGACAAGGCCACCGAGATGGCGATTGTGCGTGAACGCAGCGCACAGCTGATCGCCCGCTACAGCATTCCGACGCCGATCGAGCCGGCGATCATCGATCTGCTGACCACGGTGTTCCGCGAGATCCGCGCCGGCCGCAGCGAGGATGGCGTCAGCCTGAAGTCGCCCAGCACCACGATGTCCACCGCCGAGGCCATCGGTGTGGCGCTGGATGCCGCGCTGCACGCGCGCTTCTTTGGCGAAGGCAAGGTGGGGGCGCGCGCGATTGCCCGCAATCTGGTCGGCTCGGTGGTCAAGGAGGATCTGGCCGATCTGGGCGTGCTGAAGGAGTACCTGACGCTGGTCGCCCGCAAGCGCGCCAAGGGCAGCAAGCCCTGGGCCGAATTCAGTGACGAGGCCGAGGCCAGCCTGGGCTGATGCCGATGGCCACGCCCATCACCACGGCCATTGACGCGGCGCTGGCCGATGCGCCCGAGCGCGAGCGCGTCGCGGCCATGGTCGAGGCGGTGCTGACCGAGCCGCTGTACTGGTTCCCGCTGCGCCACCATTCGCCGACCGCGGCGCATCTGCTGCGGCGGGTCATCGAGCAGCGCAAGCCGAAACTGCTGCTGCTGGAAGCGCCGGCCGGCGTCGAGCCACTCTTGCCGCACGTGGTTGATCGCCAGACCCGTCCGCCGGTGGCGATCTACAGCAGCTTCCGCGACGACCAGTTCCAGCTGCGCGCGCAGACGGACGGTGAGGAGCCGCTGCAGCTGGCCAGCTGGTATCCGCTGTTGCCCTATTCGCCAGAGTACGTCGCCATCCGCAGCGCGTTGGCCAGCGGCGCGCAGGTGGTCTGCATCGACCTGCCGCAGGCCGGCCAGCAGGCTGCGCGGCTGGCGCGCACGGGCGCCGATCCGCTCGCGGTCGACCGGTCCCAATCCCCTGACAACGCCAACTCGCTGGCACCGGAGGACGCCCTGCTGGCCGGCAGCGAGCTATATCGGCGACTGGCCGAGGCGGCCGGCTATCGGCACTGGGACGAGGCCTGGGACAGCCTGTTCGAGGCGCAGCCGCTGCCCGACGCCGAGCGCTTCCGGCGCGAGCTGACCACCTTCTGTGCCGCGGCCCGCCTGACCACGCCGAGTGAGCAGGAGGATCCCGACAACGCTGCCCGCGAGGCCTTCATGTGGCAGCGTATCCAGGCGGCGCTGGTCGAGCATCAGGTGGCGCCGGAACAGGCCATGGTGGTCTGCGGCGGCTACCACTTGTTCATGCCGCGCGAACCGCTGCCACCCATGGCCGCGCAACCGGCCGGCACCGTGCATCAGGCCATCGTGCCCTACAGCTATCTGCGCGCCTGGCAGAGTGCCGGCTATGGCGCTGGCAATCGCGCGCCGCGTTACTACCAGCGTCTGCATGAGGCGCAAGGGCGAGGCGAGCCCGAGCAGGCGCTGATCGAGGAGTCGGTCGGCATCCTGCAGCAGGCCCGCCGCAAGGGCGAGCGCCTGGCCAGTGCCGATGCGATTGCCGTGCAGCATCACGCCGTGCTGCTGGCGCAGCTGCGGGGGCGGGCGCTGCCGACACTGGACGATCTGGACGACGCGCTGCTGAGCTGCTGCGTCAAGGGCGACCCCACCACCGACGGCGCGCAGCTGCAGCGGATCATGCGTCGGGTGCACGTAGGCGATCGCATCGGCAAGGTCACGCCGGCGGCCGGTCAGTTGCCACTGGTGCGCGATTACTACGCGCAGATCGAGGCGTTGGAACTCTCCGAGCTGCTGCAGCGTGAGCAGGTGCAGTGGCTGAAGCTGGATCTGCGCCAGCCACAGGACGCAGCACGGGCGAGTTTCTTCGAGCGCCTGCGCCAGCTCGGCGTGAAGCTGGCCGAGCGCCAGGACGAGCGCAATCCCTTCGGCCATTCCTTGTTTCAGCAGCGCTGGCGCTGGCTGTGGAGTGCCGACGGCGAAGCGGCGCTGATCGAGCGCAGTCTGGATGGCGACAGCGTCGTGGCGGCGGCGCAGACCGGCTTCCTGCGTGAGCTCGGCGAAGCCGGGCTGGACGCGGGCGGATGCTGCCGGCTGCTGTTGCGGGCGGTGGCGATGGATCTGCCGGAGCTGATGCGGCATGCCCGCGAGGCCTGTCTGCTGGCGATCGACAACGACAGCCGCTTCCTTTCGCTGGCCGACGCACTGACCTCGCTGCGGGTGCTGGAACGCAGCATCGGCGCGCAATGGCTGGGACAGGCGGCGCTGAACGAGTTGCTGGAGCGCTGCTGGGATCGCGCCTGCTTTGCGGTGCCTGAAGTGGCCAATGCGCCCGCCGAGGAGCACCCGGCGGTCATCCAGGCGCTGAAGTCGCTGGCCGAGGTGGCGCTGTCCAGCGATCAGCTGGATGGCAGTCTGTTTGCCAGCTATGCCCGCAACGCAGCCGATCTGTCGACCGTGGCCGAGCTGCGCGGGGCCTTCCTGGCGGTGCTGGCGGACATTCGCGCACTGCCGGTCACGGCGCTGGCCGATGAGCTGGCGGCCTATGCCGGCTCCACGTCAGAACGGCAGCTGCAGGTCGGCGACTTTCTGCACGGCGTGCTGGCCGTCTCGACCACGGCGGTGATGCTGGGCGCGCGATCGCTGGTCGCGGCGCTGGACGAGGTGATCTCGGTGGTCGGTCGGGAGGTCTTCCTGGCCATGCTGCCACGCCTGCGTGCGGCCATCGAGCAACTGGCGCCGCGGTTGCGCGATGCGCTGGCCGGCGCGGTGGCGGTGCATCTGGGCGTGGCCCGCGATCGCCTCGACAGCGAATTGCCGCTGGGTGCGGCGGCGCATGCGCTGATTGCCGAACTCGATGCTGAAACGGCCCGGATCATGGCCGACTGGAGCCTGTCATGAGCTTGCGCGTGGCCCGTTGGCAGGCCCTGCTGGGGCGCGAGACCGCCCAGCGCGCCGGCTTGTCCGCGGCGATGGGGGAGGCCGATTCCGGAGAGGCCGGCGCCGAGCTGGTTCAGGCCGATGCGCTGATGGAATTCCTGTTTGGCGATTCCCGTGAAGGGGGCAGCGGCCCCAGCAGCGGTCTGACCGTCGCCAGCTGGGTGGATCAGGTACAGGAGCTGTTTCCGGCCAGTGCGCGCGAGGTGCTGGAGGGCGAACTGGTGCGGCGTCGCGGTCTGGGCGAGTTGCTGCAGCGTCCGGATCTGCTGGAGCGCATCGAGCCGAACGTGGAGCTGGTCAAGACGCTGATCACCCATCGCGAGCTGCTCAACGAAGAGACCCGCGTGCTGGCCCGCAAGATCATCGATCAGGTGGTCGCCGAATTGCGCGAAAAGCTCAAGCTGCAGGTGGAACCGGCGATCGTCGGTGCCTTGCGGCGTGACCGTCATTCGCCGCGCCGGGTGGCCCGCAATCTGGATCTGAAGACCACGGTGCGGCGCAATCTGCAGCACTGGGATGCCGAGCGCGAGCGCTTGCTGGTGGATCGGCTGTACTTCTACGCCGCCGAGAAGAAGCAGCGGCCCTGGCACATCATCATCGCCGTCGATCAGTCCGGCTCGATGCTGGACTCGGCCATCTTCAGCGCCATCATGGCGTCGATTTTCGCTGAGCTCCCGGCCCTGCGGACCTCCTTGTTTCTGTTCGACACGCGCATTGCCGATCTGACCGATCAGGTCGGCCAGCCGGTCGATGTGCTGATGAAGGTGCAACTGGGCGGCGGCACCGACATCGCGATGGCGGTGCAATACGCCGCCACCCTCGTGCGTGAACCGGCCCGCAGCATTCTGGTGCTGATCACCGACTTCTACGAAGGCGGCGACCCCGCCCAGCTGGTGCGCAGTGTGGGCGAGCTGTCCGAGGCCGGCGTTCGCTGCGTGGGACTGGGCGCCCTGGGCTATGACGCCCGCCCGCAATACGACAAGCAGATGGCCAAGCGCTGCCAGAAGGTGGGCATGGACATTCTGGTGTGTACACCCGAACGTCTGGCCGAGGCGATGGCCGAGATCGTGCGCGGCTGAGCGAGGGCCACCGAGCTCGCGCTATTCTCAGCCCATGCACGATCACAGCCACGCTCACCACCACGACCACACCCATTCGCACGACGGGGCGGCGCCGACCCATGCCGAGGCAGGTCGCCGGGCGCGCGCGCTGGCCATCGCCATCGTCATCACCTTTCTCTTTGCTGCCGTGGAGGCGGTGGGCGGCTGGTGGGCCGGTTCACTGGCGCTGCTCGGCGATGCCGGTCACATGGTCACCGACTCCGGCGCGCTGCTGTTGTCGTTCATCGCCGCACGTCTGGCCCAACGCCCGCCCAGCGCCTCAATGAGCTACGGCTGGCGCCGCGCCGAGGTGCTGGCTGCGCTGATCAACGCGCTGTTCATGCTGCTGGTCGTGGGTGCGCTGGTCGGCACGGCCATCGAACGCCTGCAGACGCCGGTGGCGGTGCAGGGTGGGGCGGTCATGGTGATCGCCGCGATCGGATTGTTGGTGAATCTGCTGGTGCTGTGGCAATTGCATGGTGCCCATAGCCATGCTTTGAACATGCGTGGCGCGGTGCTGCACGTGATTGGCGACCTGCTCGGTTCAGTGGCCGCGTTGCTGTCCGGCTTGATTGTCTGG
>JAWLAT010000032.1:0-55068 GCA_041395325.1 Lysobacterales bacterium | reverse complement strand
GTTTGGGCTGCCGGCCGACTTTCCTACCGACGGCAGCCAGTTCGACCGGCTGCTGCGTGACGGTGAGCAGCTGGAGATCGGGCCGCTGCGTGTCGATGTGCTGGCCACACCCGGTCATACCGACGACAGCCTCAGCTACCGGATCGGCAATGCGGTGTTCATCGGCGACACGCTGTTCGCACCGGAAACCGGGACGGCGCGGGTCGACTTTCCGGGCGGCGATGCGCACAAGTTGTATGCCTCGATCCAGCGATTGTTCGATCTGCCGGCCGACACTCGTGTCTTCCTTTGTCACGATTATCCCCAAGGTCGCCCGGCCAGTGCCGAAACGACGGTCGCGACGCAGCAGGCGCACAACATTCATGTGGGCGAGGGCCGCAGCGAAGCCGAGTTCGTGCAATTGCGGAAAGCGCGCGACGCCACCCTGGCAGCACCCCGGCTGATCCTGCCGTCGCTGCAGGTCAACATTCGTGCCGGCGAACTCCCACCCGCGGACGCCAACGGCATCCGTTACCTGAGACTGCCGCTGAATCAGTTTGGGTAGGCCGTCATCGGTCCACCTCGCCGCGCGGGTCGGTGTTTATGTGAGGCGATGGCGGCCGGGCCAGCCCTGCATGCGACGAGGCCGCCGGGCTTCCGCGCTGCGCCGACCCTTGGCGTGTCGCGAGCAGGGCTCGCTCCTACCTTGGCCTGTCGCGGAATTTTGATCTCCGGCCCGCACTGGCCTGCCAATCTACCTTCACCTGTCTCGGCCCTCAGCCCTCAGCCTTGCGGCTGCGCCGCATCAACCCGTAGTACAGCAGCGGAATCACCACCAGGGTCAGCAGCGTCGAGACGAAGATGCCGAAGACCAGCGAGATGGCCAGCCCGTTGAAGATCGGGTCATCGAGGATGAAGAAGGCACCGGCCATCGCCGCCAGCGCGGTCAGTGCGATGGGCTGCGCGCGCACCGCGCAGGCGTCGATCACGGCGTTCTCCAGTGAGCGGCCTTCGGCCAGCTGCTGGTTGATGAAATCGACCAGCAGGATCGAGTTGCGCACGATGATGCCGGCCAGCGCGATCATGCCGATCATGCTGGTGGCAGTGAACTGTGCGCCGAGCAGCGCATGGCCGGGCATCACGCCGATCACGGTCAGCGGAATCGGCGCCATGATCACCAGCGGCACCACGTAGTTGCGGAAGTAGCCGACCACCAGCAGATAGATCAGCACCATGCCGGCGGCATAGGCGATGCCCATGTCGCGGAAGGTCTCGTAGGTGATCTGCCATTCGCCATCCCACTTGATCGCGAATTGGCTGCTGTCCTCAGGGGCGGCAATGAAATGCTGACTCAGCTGCTGGCCTTCGACCGAGGTGTCGGCCAACTGACTCACCAGCGAGAACATGCCGTACAGCGGGCTGTCGACACCGCCGCTGACATCGCCCAATACGTAGACGACGGGTTGCAGATCCTTGTGATGGATCACGTCATCCCAGCTGCTGCGCCGGACCTCGATCAGTTCGGACAGGGGCACCAGGGCGCCGCTGCTGGCCCGCACATGCAGACCCAGCAATCGATTGAGTTCGGCCTGGTCGGCCGCACTCAGCCGCAGCCGGATCGGCTTGGGGTAACGCGAGCGCTCGTCGACAAGGTAGCTGGCATCCCAGCCGCCAATGGCCGCGGCGAGTGTCTGGGTGATGTCGGACTGCGCCACGCCCAGGCGCGCGGCGCGAACGCGATCGATGGCCAGGATCTCGCGCTGCGCCGGTGCCCCCACGCTGCTGTCGATGTCGACCAGATGCTCGGTGTCGTGGAAGCGCTGCTCCAGTGTTCGCCCGATCTGCCGGGCGCGGGCATAGTCGGGGCCGTAAACCTCGGCCACGATGGGCGACAGCACCGGTGGTCCCGGCGGCACCTCGACGACCTTGACCGAAGCCCCGAAGGCGTCGCCTATTGCCGCCAGTTCCGGTCGCAGCGCCTGCGCCACGGCATGACTCTTGCGCTGACGCTGGTGGCGATCGACCAGCGTCACCTGCAGGTCGCCCAGATTGGTACCGGCGCGCAGGTCGTACTGGCGCACCAGGCCGTTGAAATTGATCGGCGCCGCGGTGCCGGCGTAGCCCTGGTAGTGCAGCACCTCGGGTGTGCGATCGAGCACGGTGGTCAGACTGGCCAGCAGGGCCTGGGTGTCCTCCAGCGAGCGCCCTTCGGGCAGATCGACGACGATCTGCAGCTCCGACTTGTTGTCGAAGGGCAGCATCTTCAGCACGACCAGCTGCACCACCGCCAGGCTGGCGGCCAGGCCGACCAGCGCGGCCATCGCCAACAGCAACAGACCGCGCCGCCCCTTGCCCTTGCCGGCATCCAGAAAGGGGCTGAGCAGGCGCTCGAACAGGCGGTGCAGCCAGCCGCTGCGCGCCTGCTCGGCGGCGTCAACGTGGCCGGCGTCACCGTGGGTCTTGGCCAGCAGCTTCAGCGACAGCCAGGGCGTGACCACCAGCGCGATGCCCAGCGACAGCAGCATGCCCACCGAGGCATTGACCGGGATCGGCCGCATGTAAGGGCCCATCAGCCCCGAGACGAAGGCCATCGGCATCAGGGCCGCGATCACCGTGAAGGTGGCCAGGATCGTGGGTCCACCGACCTCATCGACCGCCGGTGGAATCGCCTCGCGCAGCGACTTCCCACCCATGCGCATGTGGCGGTGGATGTTCTCGACCACGACGATGGCGTCGTCGACCAGGATGCCGATCGAGAAGATCAGCGCGAACAGCGAGACGCGGTTCAGCGTGAAGCCCATGACCTTGGAGGCGAACAGCGTGACCGCCAGGGTGAGAATGACGGCCGAGCCGATGACGATGGCTTCGCGCCGGCCCAGTGCGAACAGCACCAGCAGCACCACCGACAGCGTGGCGAAGATCAGCTTCTTGATCAGCGTCTGCGCCTTGTCGCTGGCGGTCAGACCGTAGTCACGCGAGACCACCACCTCGACGCCGGCCGGAATGACCTCGCCACGCAGCGCTTCGATGCGCTGCAGCGCGGCCTGGGTCAGGTCCGCGGCATTGCTGCCCGGCTTCTTGGCGATCGCCAGGGTCACCGCCGGTGCCTGTCCGGCGCGGGGGCCATCGCGGCCCGGGGGTGCGCCATGCCAGACATAGCTGGCGGCGCTGTCGGCACCATCTTCGATCTGCGCCACGTCGGCCAGTCGCACGGGCTGACCGTTGGACAGGCCCAGCACCAGTTCGGACACATCTTCGGCGCTGGCCAGGAACTCGCCCGAACTGATCTGCACGACCCCATCAACGCCCACGCGTTCGCCGGCCTGTCGGGCCAGATTGGCCGATTGCAGGGCCGCGCCCAGGTCGCCCACGGTGAGCGCGTAGCTGGCCAGCCGGGCCGGGTCCAGCCGCACCATCAGCGCCCGTTCGGGCGCCCCGATCGTATAGATGTCGCGCGTGCCGGGCAGCCGCTTCAGTTCGGCTTCTAGGGTGTGTGCGACCTGCGCCAGGTCGACTGCGCTGCGCTGCGGGTCGTCGGTCCACAGGGTCAGCGACATCACCGGCACATCGTCGATGCCCTTCGGTTTGACAATCGGCTGACCCACGCCCAGGTTGGGCGGCAGCCAGTCCTGATTGCTGAAGACCTTGTCATAGAGACGCACCAGGGCCGGTTGCCGCGGCACGCCGACATCGAATTCGACGGTAACCAGCGCCAGGCCGGGGCGACTGACCGAATAGGTGTGCTTGATCTGCTCGATCTCGGCCAGCTTCTGTTCCAGCGGATAGCTGACCATCTGCTCGACCTGACTGGCCGTCGCGCCCGGGAATGGCACGATGACGTTGGCCATCGTCACATCGATCTGCGGTTCTTCCTCGCGCGGCGTGGTCCACACCGCCACCAGACCGAGCAGCAATCCGAGCAGCGTCAGGATCGGCGTCAACGGGTTGTCCTGGAAGGCGCGAGCCAGGCGACCGGACAGGCCCAAAGTGACCGTTTGGTGGGGTGCGCTCATCTCAGCGGGCACCCGCACGCGCCTGCTGCAACGCCTGCAGCGCCGCGACCGGGTCGGTGGCGACCGTTTCGCCCGGCGCGATGCCGGAGATCACTTCGACCTGCTCACCGCGCTCGGCGCCCAGTCGCAATTGCCGCAGGCTCAGCTGCTGCGCCTGCAGCACGTAGACCGCATCGACCTCACCGCGCCGCACCAGCGCACTGCGCGGCAGGAGCGGATAGCCGGCATCGGCCACGGCCGGGAAGCGCACCTTGGCGGTGCTGCCCGGCAACGGCCACGGCGACAACTCGGGCAGCTGCACCCGCACCTTGATGCTGTGGGTGGCCGGATCGGCGCTGGGGAAGACGATCACGTCCGCGGCCGCCACCTCGCGTCCGTCGCCAAAGGCGATGCTGGCTTCGGGCTGCTGCCGCACCGCCTGCGCATCACTCTGCGGCAGGCTGACTTCGATGCGCAGCGCGGTCGGCGCGAACACGCTCAGCAGCGGCTGCCCCGGCGCCACGCTCTCGCCCGGTTCCACATGGCGAGCCGCAACGATGCCATCGAAGGGCGCGCGAATCGTCGTGTAGTCGGCCTGCTGACCGGCCTCGGCCAGACGCGCCTTGGCGGCATCGCGGGCTGCGGCTGCCGCATCGTGAGCGGCGCTGACCTGGTCGAGTTGCGACTGCGAGACGAACTGCCGCTCGGACAGTTCCACAAAGCGCCGGTGCGTGGCCGCCGCTTCCACCAGCGCCGCCTCGGCCGCACGCAAGGCGGCCCGGGCACTGTTGACCCCCGACTGCTGTTCGACCGCGCTCAGCCGCACCAGCAGCTCGCCCTGGCTGACCGGGTCATCCACATCGCGCTCCACGGCGACAACGCGACCGCTGGTCTGCGCGCTGAGATCAGCCTGCTGGACGGCTTCCACCACGCCATCCCATGGCCGACCGAGGCCGCCGCTGGGGGCGGCGACCGTCAGCGTCTGCAGCCCGGTGATCGGTGCCGGCGTCGGCGCCGGGTCCTGTGAGTGGCTGCAGGCCGACAGCAGCAGGGCTGCCAGCCAGGGCGCGCGGATTCGATGCAATTCAGGGGTCACCATTCACCTCAGTTGAATGCGTTGCCGGCACGCAGGCCCAGCTTGCGGAAGACCATCGCGGCGGGACAGAAACCAGTGAAGCTGGACTGGATCAGGTTGACCCCGACGAAGGCGGTCAGCAACAGACCCCAGGGTGAGACGAACCAGGTCAGCGCGACGCTGATCAGAATCATCAGTCCGGCAAAGGCCAGCACGGCACGATCGACGTTCATGGAACTCTCCTTCGGTGGAATGCTTCAGCGGGTGCGCTTGATGCCCAGCGCGCCCAGAACATATTTCTCGTAGATCGGCTCGGTGTTGCCCGAGCGCATCTTCATCAGGAAGTATTTTTCGAAGGCAATCTTGGCCAGATGCACCCACTTGCCGATCCGCGCCCAGGTCACGTTGCGCGGCGGGATCTGCGGCAGCGCGACGAAGGCGGCGCCGGTGTCGCCCATGTCGGCCAGGCAGATGGCGTTCCAGGTTGGCACGGCATCGGCCGTGGTACCGGCCAGATCGGCGGCGATGTTGTGCGTCACCGCGGCGACCATCGACTCGATCATGAAGCCGGTTTTCGGTGCGCCGGTGGGCACCGGCGTGACTTCGACCGGCGGGATGGCCACGCAGACACCCAGTGAAAAGACATTGGGAAACTGTGGGTGGCGCTGATGCTTGTCGATCAGCGTGAAACCGCGCGGATTGCCCAGCCCCTCGACCTGGCGCACGGCGTCGACGCCGGTGAAGGCGGGCAGCACCATCGAGTAGCGGAAGGGCAGCAGGTGCTGCTTGCGCGGCTGACCGTCATCGTTCATCTCGGTCACCTCCATCTCGCCCTCGCGAACGGCGGTGATCTTCGAATTGGTCAGCCACTGGATATGACGCTGACGGAATTCGGACTCCAGCAGACCCTTGGAGTCACCGACCCCGCCCAGTCCCATGTGACCGATGTAGGGTTCCGGCGAGACGTAGGTGATCGGCACCTGGTCACGCAGCTTGCGCTTGCGCAGGTCGCGGTCAAGGATCATCGCGAACTCGTAGGCAGGTCCGAAGCAACTCGCGCCGGCGGCGGCGCCGACCACGATCGGCCCAGGATTTTTCAAGAATTCCTGATAGGCCTCCCAGGCGTGCAGCGAGTGCGGCGTGGTGCAGATGGATTGGGTATGGCCGTCGACGGGCCCCAGACCCGGCACCTCGTCGAAGGCCAGTCGCGGACCGGTGGCGATCACCAGGTAGTCGTAGGCGAGACTGCGGCCATCACGCAGCTGCAGGCGGTTGTCGGTCGGGACGACCGCCTCGGCACCACTTGATTCGAAATGGATGCCCTTCTTGCGCAGGTGTGGCTCGACCTCGATCTCGATGTCGGCGGGCTTGCGCCAGCCCACGGCCACCCACGGATTGGACGGGGTGAAGGAGAACTTCGCGCCCTCGCCAACCACCGTCACCTCATGTTCCTTGCCCAGGGCCGCGCGCAACTCGTAGGCCGCACTCATGCCGCCGATGCCCGCTCCCAACACCACGATACTGGCCATGTTCCCTCCCGGTTGCCGTCCCGCACCGCCGCAACGGCCCTGCATCGAACGACTTGCCAATCAAATTAGCGTATGATTATATAAGTGTCAACTCAAACAGCAAACGCTAATACGATGTCGACGGAGCCGGAACTGGATCCCAATGCGATGCGTGGCCATGCCTGTGATGCGTCCAGGCTGCTGAAGGCGTTGGCCAACGAACAGCGCTTGCTGATCGTCTGCCTGCTGGCCAGCGGCGAGCACTCGGTGACCGAACTGAACGATCGACTGGATCTGAGCCAGTCGGCGCTCTCGCAGCACCTGGCTGTGCTGCGTCGGGACGGATTGGTGGACACCCGTCGCGCGGCGCAGACGATCTACTACTCGCTGCCGCCGGGTCCCGTGAGTCGGATCATCGACACGCTGCACGGGATCTATTGCCCAATGACGGACAGCTCCGGCGACGAACCCGCTGCGTGATCGCGGCAAATCGGCTAGCGTCTGCGCTGGTTCTTCATGGCCGCGGACGATGCTGATTCCGGAGTTCTGGGCCGAGGCCCGGGTGCGTCATCGGGGTACCGATGCGCGGGGTCGCAACCGGCAATGGACCGTGCGCCGATTCGGCTGGTCGCAGTTCAGCCAGGCCGATGCCGAGGCCATGGCGCAGCAGCGGGCGGACGCCGCTCTGCAGCGGATCATGGCGGGCGAATCGTTGCCCCGGCGCGAGGCCAAGGTGCCCTACAACGGTGCCGATGGTCTGCCGATTCGCGAGGAAGTGCTGGAGCGCCTGGAGCATGGCGCGGTGGTGACGCGCAACAGCTACGGCGCGCACTGCCTGAACACGCCCGATGTGCTGTTTGCCGACCTCGATTTTGATCCTGATGCGGGAGATCGGATTACCAAGGTACTGATCTGGGTGACACTGGTCTTGCTCGGACTTACCGTCTGGCGCTTCGGTTTCCTTCATGCGGTTGCCGTGCTCACGGTCATGCTCGTGATCATGACGACGCTCGCCTGGCGACGCCGGCAGACGCAAGACGCCCTTCGCGAGCGCTGGTTTGTCGAGGCCCAGCAGCGTGTGGAAGCCACGGCACAAGGTGACCCCAACGCGCTGCTTGCGCTCTATCGCACACCCATGGGTTTGCGCGTGCTGGCGCTCCATCGCCAGTTCGATCCCGACTCCACTGAGGTCGCTGAACTGTTCAAGGCCTGGCAGGTGGATCGCCAGTACAGTGCCATGTGTCGCCGTCAGCAGTGCTTCCGGGCCCGACTGTCCGGAAAGCCCTGGCGGATGGGGATCGGCGATCCGATGCGACCTCGGCCGGGCGTCTGGCCGATTGCGCCTGAGCGGCAAGCCGAGCGCGATCACTGGGTGTCGGCCTATGAATCGCAGGCTCGCGCATTCGCCGCTTGCCACTGCATTGGCCTGTTCGGGGCGGGCCAAGCCGATCCGACCGCGTCACGCATTCGCGAGATTCACGACCAACGCTGCAGGTCCGAATCGGCGCTCCCACTGGCCTGACACTTGCAAGAACAGCAAGTTCAGCTAATCTTTACGGCGAAATCTCATTCGGGGAATCCACCATGCGTCGTTTTCTGCTCATCAGCGGCCTGGCCGCCATGCTCGCCGCCAGTCCGTTGTTGGCGAACGAAAAGGGTCCGAATCGCGAGAATCGCGTCGGCAACGGTGGCCCCAGCGTGTCGGGCAATCTGGGTGCAACGCCGACCTTTGACCGCCGCTTCGGCGTGGTGTTTGACGGCAGCTGCAGTGCGTTTTCGCAGGACTCGTCCAATGACGGCACGGCTTTCGACACCTATTTCGTCTACAGCCCGTCGGGCCAGAACATGCAGGCCGAGGTGATTCTGGGCACTTTGAGCGACTCCTTGCTGTTCGCCTATTGCACGCCCTTCAACCCGGCCAGTCCGACCACCAATCTGTATGCCGGCGACGACGATGGCGGTGTGGGCCTGGGCAGCGCGTTCGTGGCAGCCGATGGCATCACCATGGTGCCCAACCAGGTGTACACACTGGTCGTGACCAGTTTCAGCCAGGGTGACTCGGGCACCTACACGCTGCAGCTGGGTGGCGACCTGCAGTTTGGCGAGCCGATTGAGGCCGTGCCGGTGCCGACCTCCGGCCATCGCGGGCTGGTGCTGCTGGGTGCGCTGCTGTTGCTGAGTGGCCTGGTGCTGGTGCGCCGCCGCTGATCCACTGCGGTTCAGCGACACAACGACAAGGCCTCGCATCGCGAGGCCTTGTCGTTTCCGGGACTCGAAGGGGTCACAGCCCGTTGGCCAGCGTCCAGTCCTTGAGTTGCTCCAACAGTCCGAGTGCGCTCCGACCCAGTTCGGTGATCTCGTAGCTCACGGCAATCGGTCTCTGCGATTGCACATGTCGCGCGACCAGCCCCTCGCCCTCGAGTTCCTTCAGCCGCTGGTCGACCATCTTCTTGCTGGCACCGCCCAGCTGCCGTGCCAGCTCATTGAACCGCAGCGGCCCGTCCTGCAGATGCCACAGGATTGAAGCCTTCCACTTGCCACCCAACACGCGCATGCCGCGTTCAATCGGGCAGGGTTCGCCACAGAACTTGCCGCCCAGGGCCGTTGCTGTCTCCACCGCAGCTTCACCGTCGATCCGAGAATCTGGAATCTAGGTTACCAAAAGTTTACTGGTTGATTTGCGTGCATGGATCACCAGACACTGACGACCTGTCGCCCAGTTTCGAGGACCATCAATGTCACAGACCACCGACCCGTTGTATCAGCCGCTGCAGATGGGCGCGCTCAAGCTTCCCAACCGCATCCTGATGGCGCCGCTCACCCGCTGTCGCGCCAGTGACGGCCATTTGCCCAATGCGCTGATGGCCGAGTACTACGCCCAACGCGCCAGCGGCGGCCTGCTGATTGCCGAAGCCACGATGGCGATGCCGGACTGCTCGGCCTTCTGGCACGAACCCGGCGTTCATTCCGACGCGCAGGTCGAAGGCTGGCGGCAGGTCACCGATGCGGTGCACGCGGCCGGCGGTCGCATCGCGCTGCAGATCTGGCACGGTGGACGCGCCTGTCACCCGGCCCTCAACGACGGTCGCACCCCGGTGGCGCCGAGTGCCATCGCCATCACCGGCGACGAGGTGCATACCCCGCAAGGCAAGCTGCCGTACACCGTGCCTCGAGCGCTGGATGATGTCGAGTTGCCGGCTATCGTGGCCGGCTTCGCCCATGCTGCCCGCAACGCCCAGCGCGCCGGTTTCGATGCGGTGGAGGTGCACGGTGCCAACGGCTATCTGCTGGACGAGTTCCTGCGTGATGGCGCCAATCGCCGCAGCGGACACTATGGCGGGTCGATCGAGAACCGCGCGCGGCTGCTGCTGGAAGTGCTGGACGCCGTCTGCGAGGTCTGGGGCAGCGACCGCGTCGGACTGCGGCTGTCGCCGTTGAACAGCTACAACAGCATGATCGACAGCGACCCCATCGCGCTGATCAGCTGGCTGGCCAACCGCCTCAACGACTACGATCTGGCCTGGCTGCACCTGATGCGCGCCGATTTCCTGGGCCAGCAACAGGGCGATGTGGTCACGCCGACCCGCGAACGCTATCGCGGCACCCTGATCGGCAACATGGGTTACAGCCGCGACGAAGCCAGTCAGGCCATTGCCGATGGACGCCTGGACGCCGTCGCCTTCGGCACCGCCTTCCTCGCCAATCCTGATCTGCCGGCGCGCTTCCGCCTGGGCGCCGAGCTCAACGCCCCCGACAGCAGCACCTTCTACACCCAGGGTGCCGAGGGCTACACCGACTATCCCGCGCTCCGGCAGGCGGCCTGATGGCCTTGGCGGTGGCTGGTAACGTCGGCCACCGCCGTGCCGCAGTTGGCGTCAGTCCAGCAACACGTTTCGAAAGGGTCGAGTGTTCTTGAGTCGGTACGTCTCGAAATCCCGCTGATCCGTGCTGAGGATGCGCCCTTCACCCAGATGTTCGGCGAGCAGCAGCAGCGAAGCATCGGCCAGATCCATGGGCAGATCGGCGTACTTCGCCAGCAGCGTGGCGATGCGGGCTAGTTCGGCCGGGTCAGTGGGATGCACGGCGCAGAAGCCGTCGGCGAGGTTGCGGACAAACAGCGTGGTGACCTGCGGGCCCAGCCTCAAGTTGAGCAGATGCGTGGTTTCGGTCAGGACGGGCCAGGTGGTGATCAGCGGCTCGCTGATGCTGCGCAGTACTTCGACGGCGCGCGCATGATGGCGATCGCGGCGATCGGCCAGCGCGTAGAAGAATCCGGTATCGACGATCAGCACGAGCCGTCAGAGCTTGCCGGCCACCGATTCGACGAGCAGCGACTTGTAATCGCTGGATCCTGAGTCGTCGGGGCCCTCGCCTGCGGCCACGAAGTTGGGTCCGCGCGCCAGCAACTCCGCTGGGCGGATGTGCTCGCGGCTGACCTTGTCGTAGAGCAGCGCGATGGAGGCGCGCAGGGCGTCGCTGATGTTCATCTGGGTGTGCTCGGTCACGTAGCGCAGCTGCGCCTCGGCCACACGATCAATGCGTGCGTTGATCCGGGCTTTCTCGGAATCTGTCATACGCTGTATGCTGATCCTGATGAAGATTGTTGGCAAGTGAGCTGCGCCGACTGCCGCTACAATCCGCGCCCCGCGCCGGTGCCGCAGGCACGCGCGCAGTTGATCGTGCCGGAAGGGACTTGGATAGCCGACTCTTTACTCTGCCGTTGCCTGGTGGCCAGGAACGCTGGCGCCGCTGGCCGCGGCCGCATGGCGCAGCGCTGGCGCTGGCGCTGTCGGAAGTCGCCGCCGGCCGCGAGCAGCCGCTGCTGGTGCTCACTGCCGATGCGCGCAGTGCCCAGCAACTGCAGGCCGATTTGCAGCTGCTGGCGCCGGCCGACTTGCCGGTGATCCTGATCCCCGATTGGGAAACGCTGCCCTACGATCACTTCCCGCCACACCCGGAGATCATCGCCGAGCGCATCGCCGCGCTGATCGAATTGCCGAGGCGACAGCGCTCGATTCTGATCGCGCCGGTCGCGGTGGCCCTGCAGCGGCTGGCCCCGCGCAGCTATCTGCTCGGCCGCTCGTTGTGGTTGAAGGTGGGCGAAAAGCTCGATCTGGAAGCGCAGCGACTTTTGCTGGAAGCGGCCGGCTATCGGCATGCCACGCAGGTGCTGGAGCCCGGCGATGTGGCAGTGCGCGGCGGGCTGCTGGATCTGTACCCGATCGGCGCCGAGACGCCCTATCGGATCGAGCTGTTCGACGACGAAGTCGAGAGCATTCGCCCCTTCGATCCGGAAACGCAGCGCTCGGAGGGCAGCGTCGGCGAAGTACGCCTGCTGCCGGCGCGCGAGTTTCCCTTCGACGAAGAGGCCCTGAAATCGGTGCGCGAGCGCATTCGCGAGCGTTTCGACATCGACATCCGCCGCTCGCCCTTCTATCAGGACCTGAAGAACGGTATCGCGCCGGCGGGCATCGAGTACTACCTGCCGTTGTTCTTCGAGCAGACCGAGACGCTCTACGACTATCTGCCGGCAGACACGCTGCTGGCCGTGGTCGGCGATGTCTGGGCCGGTGCCAGCGATTTCCTCGCCGACGCCGGCGAGCGCCATGAGCAGCGCGCCCATGACATCGATCGACCGGTGTTGCCGGTGGCCGAGCTGTATCTGGGCGTCGAGGAAGCGCGCCAGCAGGTCAATGGCTTCGCCCGCTTGCTGATCGAGGGCAGTGAGGGGGCGCCCACCGAGGCGGCGCCGGAGCTGCCCTTGTTCGTGCGCAATGTGGAACCGGGCCGCGCCCTGCGCGATTTCATCGCCGGTCACCCGGGCGCGCTGCTGATCGCCGCCGACTCACCCGGTCGCCGCGAGGCGCTGCTGGAGACGCTGGCCCGGCACGATCTGCGCGCCGCGATGATCGACGACTGGGCCACCTTTGTGCGCCAGCGCCCGCGGTTGGCGGTGACCTCGGCGGCCCTGTCCGATGGCTTCCAGCTGCCGGACGCGCAGATCACCGTGCTGACCGAGCGCCAGCTCTACGGCGAACGGGCGGCGCAGAGTCGCCGGCGCAGCGAGAGTGGCCGCGACCCGGCCTCGATCATTCGCGAACTCGGCGAGTTGGCGGAAGGATCGCCGGTGGTGCACGAGGATCATGGCGTCGGCCGCTATCTGGGGCTGATGACACTGGAACTGGGCGGCGCGCCCGGCGAGTTCCTGGCCATCGAGTACGCCGGCGGCGACAAGCTCTATGTGCCGGTCGCGCAGCTGGAGCTGGTGTCTCGCTACACCGGCGGGGCACCGGAGCATGCACCGCTGCATGCCCTGGGTGGGGAAGCCTGGGAGAAGGCCAAGAAGAGGGCGGCCGAGAAGATCCACGATGTGGCAGCCGAGTTGCTGGAGGTGCAGGCGCGCCGGGCGGCCCGCAAGGGCGAGGCCATCGCACTGGACCGGGCCATGTACGAACAATTTGCCGCCGGCTTTCCCTTCGAGGAGACCCCCGACCAGCAGCAGGCCATTGATGCGGTGATCGCCGATCTGGCCAAGCCCACCCCGATGGACCGGGTGGTCTGCGGCGATGTGGGCTTCGGCAAGACCGAGGTGGCGCTGCGCGCGGCCTTCTGTGCGGTGCAGGCCGGCAAGCAGGTCGCCGTGCTGGTACCGACCACGCTCCTGGCCACCCAGCACCATCGCAATTTCACCGATCGTCTGGCCGACTGGCCGGTGCGGGTGGAACTGCTGTCGCGCTTCGTCACCGGCAAGGAGGCCACGGCGGCTCTGGCCCGCATCGAGGCCGGCCAGGTCGACGTGGTGATCGGCACCCACCGGTTGCTGCAGAAGGACATCCGCTTCAAGGATCTGGGCCTGGTCATCGTCGACGAAGAGCAGCGCTTCGGCGTGCGCCAGAAGGAGGCGCTGAAGCAGCTGCGCGCCGAGGTGCATCTGCTGACGCTGACTGCTACCCCGATTCCGCGCACGCTGAACATGGCCCTGGGTGGTTTGCGCGAGCTGTCGATCATCGCCACGCCCCCGGCACACCGGCTGGCGGTCAAGACGCTTATCGCGCAACGCGAGAACGGCCTGGTGCGTGAAGCGATTCAACGCGAACTGGCCCGCGGCGGACAGGTCTACGTGCTCCACAACGAGGTGCAGACCATTGAAAGAGCCGCCCGCGAGCTGACCGAACTGGTGCCGCAGGCGCGCGTGGCGGTGGCGCACGGGCAGATGGCCGAGCGCCAGCTGGAACAGGTGATGCTGGATTTCTACCGCCAGCGCTGCAACGTGCTGGTCTGCAGCACCATCGTCGAGAACGGCATCGATGTGCCCACCGCCAACACCATCCTGATCGAGCGGGCCGACAAGTTCGGTCTGTCGCAGCTGCATCAGCTGCGCGGCCGGGTGGGCCGTTCGCACCATCGCGCCTACGCCTATCTGCTGGTGCCCGATCGCAAGGCGATGACCGGCGACGCCGTCAAGCGTCTCGATGCGCTGGCCTCGCTGGACGAACTGGGTGCGGGCTTCACGCTGGCCACCCACGATCTGGAGATTCGCGGTGCCGGCGAACTGCTGGGCGAAGAGCAGAGCGGCCAGATCGAGGCGATCGGCTTTGCCCTCTACAGCGAGTATCTGGAACGCGCGGTGCAGGCCCTGAAGTCGGGCAAGATTCCCGATGTGCTGGCCGAGAAGGCGCGCGGTGCGGAGATCGAGCTGCAGCTGCCGGCACTGATCCCGGACGATTATCTGGGCGATGTACATGCCCGGCTGGTGCTGTACAAACGCATCGCAAATGCTCGCGACGAAGATGCCCTGGACGCGCTGAAGGTGGAGATGATCGATCGCTTCGGGCTGCTGCCCGATCCATGCCGACACCTCTTTGCCTGCGCCCGACTCAAGTTGCAGGGCGAACGCATCGGCGTGGCCCGACTCAACCTGGGCCCTCAGGGCGGTCGCTTGAGTTTTGTGGCCAAGCCGTCGGTCGAGCCTTTGACCGTGATCAAGCTGGTGCAGCGCGAGTCCACCCGCTATGCCTTCGATGGTCCCGACAAGTTGCGCATCCGGGTTAATCTGGAGCAACCCGCCGAACGCCTGGAATTTGCCGAGAAGCTGATGCAGACACTGGAGAATCGCCATGCGCACTGAGCGCTCGTTCGCTCGCCCGGGGCGGTATGCCGGGCTGTGGTTGTTGGCGTTGTGGCTGGGCGCCGGCCCGCTGGCGGCACAGGACACCGTGCCCGAAAACGTGCAGGTCGAGGTGCTGGTGTTCGCCTACGAAAATGGCGGCAGCGGCAGTGAGGCGGCCGCCGGCAGCATCGGTGACCGGCCCTACGATCTGTACGTGCTCGGCGAACCACCGGGCGAGGGCATGTATCGCGTGCTGCCCGCCAGTGCCCAGCGTTTGGCCGGTGCCGCCGGGGTGCTGGGCCGCTCCGCCCGTTCGCGGGTGCTGCTGCACACCGGCTGGCGGCAGCCGTCGCGCTACAGCCGTCGCATCCGCCTGCAGAACGAGACCCGAATGGAAGGCCCGGCCCCGGCACGTGGTTTGCTCAGTGGCAGCAGCCCGGAGCTGGAGGGCTGGATCGAACTGGAAGCCGGTCGCGGTTTGCGGGTGCAGCTGGACCTGTTGCTGGGGCGGCAGGCCGGTGAACAGGTCGAGACTTTCCGTCTGAACCAGACCCGCGTGCTCAGCACCGGAGAGCTGCATTATTTCGACCATCCCGCTTTCGGCGTCATTGTGCGGGTGGACTCGCTGGATCCGGCTTCGTGAGTACTTTTGTCGCAGGCCAGCGCTGGTACAGCCTGGCCGAACCCGAACTGGGCCTGGGAACCGTGCTGCGCGTGGCGCCTCGCGCTGTGCAGGTGGTGTTCACCCAGAGCGGGGTGATTCGTCAGTACGCCATGGCCTCGGCGCCGCTGGAGCGAGCCCGCTTTCAGGCCGGTGACCGGGTCAACCACGATGGCCAGAGCGTGCAGGTGGAAAACGTCATCGAACAGGATGGCCTGCTGATCTATCTGGTCGATGGACAGCCCCTGCCGGAAACTGCGCTGGACGATCGGCAGGCCGCCGGCCGACCCGAGGACCGCCTGATGGCGGCGCGAGTCGGACCCAACCGGCACTACCGCCTGCGGCTGGAGACGTTGCAGCGGCGCGCGCAGGCGCGGGCACGGGCCAGCTGGGGCATGGAGGCGGCGCGAATCCAGCTGCTGCCACATCAGATGGATGTGGTCGCAGGTGCGCTGACCCGTCCCACGCCACGCATCCTGCTGGCCGATGAGGTCGGTCTGGGCAAGACCATCGAGGCCGGGCTGATCCTCTCGCGCCTGATCGCCAGCGGTCGTGCCGAGCGCGTGCTGGTGCTGGTGCCCGAGACGCTGGTGCTGCAATGGTTCGTCGAGTTGCGGCGGCGTTTTCAGCTGTCCTTCGCGGTCTTCGACGAAGAGCGCGCCAAATCGATCGAAGCCGCCGATGGTGGCAATCCCTTCGAGGACGATCAGTGGGTCCTGACCGATCTGCCCTTCCTGCTCAGCTCGGACAAGCGCAGTGACCAGTTGCTGGCGGCCGGCTGGGATCTGGTGATCGTCGATGAGGCGCATCACCTGGCCTGGACCGAGGAAGAGGCCAGCCCGGAGTACCAGCTGGTCGAGCGACTGGCGCTGACCACACCCAGCCTGGTGCTGCTGACGGCCACTCCGGAGCAGCTCGGCCGCAGTGGTCACTTTGCCCGGCTGCGCCTGCTCGACCCGGACCGCTACAGTGACCTGGCCCACTACAGCCGCGAGGCTGACCGCTTCCAGACGATCTCGCAGCTGGCTGGCGACCTGATCGCCGGTGAGGCGCCGGCCACCGCTGCGTTGGACGAACTGGGGCGAATCCTGGCCGACGACCCGCAGGCCGCCGCTGCGCTGCAGCGACTGCCCGAGGCGGACGCGCGCGAGGCGGTGCTGGATGCCTTGATCGATCGGCATGGCACCGGGCGGGTGATGTTCCGCAATCGCCGCGAGAGCGTCGGCGGGTTCCCCGAACGTTCGCCGCAGCCGACCGAGCTGCCGGCACCGGCCCATGATCCGGCGTTGGCCGCACGTCTGCTGGCCGAGTTCGAGTCCGACCTGCTGCCGCCATCGGCCGCGCCGGCGAGCAGCAGCGACACCGACGAGGTACCGGCGGCCGTCGTGACGCTGAGCCACGATCCGCGTTTCGCCTGGCTGCTGGAGCGCATCGAGGCGCTGGGCGAGGACAAGCTCGTGCTGATCTGTCGCTCGCGGGCGAAGGTCGAGACCCTCGAAGCGGCGCTGCGACTGAAATCCGGCATCAAGGTGGCGCGCTTCCATGAAGGCCTGACGTTGGCGCAGCGCGATCGCAATGCCGCCTATTTCGCCCAGGCCGATGGCGCTCGGCTGCTGTTGTGTTCGGAGATCGGCTCGGAAGGCCGCAACTTCCAGTTCGCCCATCATTTGCTGCTGTGGGATCTGCCGGCCGATCCCGATCTGCTGGAACAGCGCATCGGCCGCCTGGACCGCATTGGCCAGAGCGAAGCGGTGCAGATCCACACCGTGGTGCTGGCCGACACCGCGCAGGCGGCCCTGGCGCGCTGGTATGCCGAGGGCCTGGATGCGCTCCGCAGCTCGCCCGCTGATGGTCGCGAGCTGTATCGCGAGTTCGGCACCCGCCTGGTTGAGGTGGCGCGCGGCATTGCCGCGGGTGAGCCCGGCAGCCATGCCGCCCTGGAGCAACTGATTGGTGACACCCGGCGGGTGCACGCCGAGCTGAGCGAGCGCGTGCGCAATGGCCGCGATCGCCTGCTCGAACTGGCCACCCGCCGTGGCGACGGCGGCCAGCTGCTGATCGAAGCGTTGGAAGCGGCCGACCACGATCCGGGTCAGGACACCTATCTGCAGCGCCTGCTGGAGCACTTCGGTGTGGACGTTGAGGAGCTCGCGCTGCGACGCGTGCGATTGGACCCGGAGTACTTGCAGAATCACGGTTTCCCGGGTCTGCGCGACGGCCCCGAGACCGTCACCTTCGATCGCTACGAGGCGTTGGCCCGCGACGATCTGGGCTTTCTGCGCATGGACCACCCGATGGTGCTTGGCGCCCAGGATCTGCTGCTGGGCAGCGAGGAAGGGACGGCGGCCTTTCTGATCGATCCGTCACTGCCGCCGCGCAGCGTGCTGCTGGAAATCGTCGCCGTGCTCGAGCCGGTGGCGCCTCCGAAGATCGATGTCGGACGCTTCCTGCCGCCCACGCCGCTGAACCTGCAGGTGGACAGCCGGCGCGAGCGCCGTCAGCACGAGGTGGATGCCGGTGCGGAAGGGCGCGCCGACGAACGGCCGACCGATCTGGCGCGCCTGCGCAGCGTGCTCGCCAAGCTGGTACCGGCGCTGCGTGATGCCGCACTCGCCTTGGCGGAAGCCGAAGCCGCGACCTTGCGCAGTGATGCCAGCGCGCGCGCCACCGCGCAGTTCGACCACGAACTGGAGCGGCTGCGAGCCTTGCGACGGGTCAATCCCAACGTTCGCGAGGAAGAACTGCTGGCGGCGACGGCACAGCGTGAGGCAGTCCTGCAGGCCATCGATCAGGCTGGTTTGCGGCTGGACGCCGTGCGCCTGATCGCCAGTCCGGACATCCTGCACCTGGCGGCACGCAACTGACGCCAGGACGGGCGCATCGTCGTGCTGGCGCTGCCGCGCCAGCACTGCGCACCCTCTTCGGGAGGTTCAGAAGCCGCGGGTTAGACTCGGACCTTCTCGAGGATTGAGGACTCCGGCATGTCTACGACTTCGACCGGCAGCCGAGTGGCTGTGCTTGCGCTGGGTGCTCTGCTGAGCGCCTGCGCCAGCACGCCGACACAGCAGGCGAGCGCGCCGGCGCCCTTCGTACCCACCTCGGCACTGGCCGATGACTACTGGGCCTGGCGGGTCAGCTATCCCACCGGTCGTTTCGACGGCCATTGGCTGGTCGAAGCCAGTGAGACTGACCGGCGCATCGCCAAGGGGCTGCCGGCTGGCATCAGCCGGGCCAAGGGTCGCAGCATCGACGCGATACGTGGTGGTGGTGAAGGTCTGATCGTCGGGCTTTTGGAGCCCACTCGTGCCACCGAACTGGGTCCGCGGCCGCTGGAATGGAGTTTCGGTTTTCCCTTCGGTCGAGTTGGCGGTCGCACCAATGTGCTGCTGACCCATCCGAGCAATCCCGCGGTGGCCTGGGCGGGCTCCGATGGCGGTGGCGTCTGGAAGACCACCAACTGCTGTTCCGCCAGCACCAGCTGGGCACCGAAGACCGAGATGCCGGAACTGTCGAATATCGCCATCGGCGCGCTGGCACTGGATCCGGCCAATGCCGATGTGATCTATGCCGGCACCGGCGATTTTCGCCGCAATCGACCCTTCACCTTCGGCGCCGGTGGCCTGCTGAAATCGGTGGATGGCGGCGAGAACTGGGTGCTGCTCGGGGCGTCGGTGTTCAATCCGGCCTACAACCAGGCTACCGGCGAATTCCCGCAGTACCGCGCCATCAGTGCGGTGGCGGTCGATCCGAACGACAGCGAGCGCGTGGTGGTCGGCACCAACCAGGGTCTGTATCTGTCGCACGACGGCGGGGTGGCCTGGACCGGCCCCTGCTTCAGCAACGCCTTCGCCGACCAGCGTCAGGACATCACCGGTCTGCTGCTGCGGGATCTGGGCAGCAGCACCGAACTGACCATCGCGGTCGGGGCCATCGGCCGCCCCTCAGCGGTGCGCTCGGACCTCACCGAGAATGGGGCCAACGGCATCTATCGCAGCACTGTGCCCGGCACCGCCAGCTGTCCGGTGGGCTGGACACTGCTGTCACGACCCGACAACGGCTGGCCTGGCGGGAGTGGCAGCGGCTTGCCCTATTACCAGAGTGGTGGCAATCCGCTGCGCCGGATGGATCTGGCCACGGCGCCCTCCAATCCCGCGGTGATCTATGCACAGGTGCAGAATCTGGGCGTCTGGCGCAGCACCGATGGTGGCAGCAACTGGACGCAAACCGCCACCCAGCCGGACGATTTCAGCACCGGCTGCGTCATGGACGCCTTTGGCAACGGCATGCTGTTTCAGGACTACAACGCCGGCATCGTCGTCAGTCCCACCGATCCCGATACGCTGTTTCTCAGCGCAACCGATGTCTGGCGCTCGACCGATGGCGGTCAGAGTTTCCGCAATCTTAGTTGCGGCTATGACGAGACTGCGCCGGGTGTGCCCGGCACCGTGCATGTCGACAATCACGCGCGAGCGATCGTCGGCGGCGACGACGATCGACTGCTGGTCGGCAACGACGGTGGCATCTACTACAGCGCCAACGCGACGGCCGCCCAGCCGCAGTTCCAGCCGCTCAACGACACGCTGGCGACGATCGAGTTCTACTCCGGTGCGCTGAGCGCCGATTTCAATGACCCCGCGGTCAATGAACGCTTCATCGGCGGTGGTGCGCAGGACAACGGTGCTTCCAATGTCCGCTATGGTCCGGGCGAGGTGCCTGCAGCGGCCCTGTGGACACTGCGTTCGGGCGGTGATGGCATCAATGTCGCCTTCGATCCCATCCTGGCGCAGCGCTGGTACTACAGCAGCCAGTTTCTGTTCATTGCTGCGTCCACCAACGGCTATGACGGTCTGGCCGATGTGGATGCCACCTCGCCGGACTGGTCTGCCGACCGTCGCGGCTTTCTCGCCCCGTTCCGGCTGTATACCCGCGGCAATGAGACGACCTGCCCGTCGGCCAGCGGCTGTCAGCGGATGCTGGCCGGTACTTTCCGGGTTTGGGAGCACCTCAGCGGGGGAATGCCGAACACGGCCTGGTATGCCAACAGTCCGGATCTGACCAAGCAGCTTTCTGGCGGCACCGACCTGTCGATCATCAACGCGCTCGAACATGGCCCGGCAGATCCGACGCGCGCCTGGGTCGGCACCAACGACGGCAACGTCTGGTTCGGCTTCGGACTGGGGCAAGGCACGACCGAGTCCGCCACCTGGGTCAATCTGACCGGCGCCAACACGGTCCTGCCGAATCGCCCGGTCATGGACATCGCGCCGCACCCGGGCAATCCGGGCGAGGCGCTGGTGGGGCTGTCGGGTTTCGACCAGAACACGCCGACCACACCTGGCCACGTTTACCGCGTGCGTTGCGTGGCTGACTGCGCCAGCTTCGACTGGGCCGACCTCAGCGGCAATCTGCCGAACATCCCGGTCAACGCGTTGGCCATCAACCCGCACCGGCCAACGCAGGCCTTTGCTGGCACCGACTGGGGCCTGTACTACAGCGACAACATCGAGGTGTCGCCGGTGCTCTGGCAGCGCTTTGGCGGTGACCTGCCACCGGCGATGGTCTGGGATCTGGTCATCGATCGCGGCGACACCACGCTGGCCATCTTCACCCGCTCACGGGGTGCCTGGGTCTATCCGCTGCCGGGGTCTACGGACGCGTTGCTCATTGACGGGTTTGAGGATTGAGTGTTGAGGGCTCAGGGCTCAGGGCTCAGGGCTCAGGGCTCAGGGCTCAGGGCTCAGGGCTCAGGGCTCAGGGCTCAGGGCTCAGGGCTCAGGGCTCAGGGCTCAGGGCTCAGGGCTCAGGGCTCAGGGCTCGGGGATCTGGGTCCTGTCTCATCGCTCGCCCAGCAGGCCCAGCACGAAGGCGTAATCCTCGGCGGTTTCCTCCAACCGATTGAAGCGGCCCGAGCGACCACCGTGGCCGGCTTCCATATTGACCTTGAACAGCAGCGGATTGGCGTCGGTCTTGCGCTCGCGCAGACGCGCCACCCATTTGGCCGGTTCGAAATACTGCACCTGACTGTCGTGCAGGCCGGTGGTCACCAACATGGCCGGGTAGGCCTGCGCCTGGACCTGGTCGTAGGGTGAATAGGACAGCATGTAGTCGTAGAACTCGCGCTCGTTGGGATTGCCCCATTCGTCGTACTCGCCGGTGGTCAGCGGCAGGCTTTCGTCGAGCATCGTGCTGATCACATCGACAAAGGGCACGTGCGCGATGATGCCGCGGTAGAGCTCGGGCGACTGGTTGATGACGGCACCCATCAGCAGGCCGCCAGCGCTGCCGCCGCGGGCAAAGACCTTGTCGGCGGCGCCGTAGCCCTTGCTCACCAGGTCACGGGTGACGTCGATGAAGTCATTGAAACTGTTCTTTTTTTTCAACAACTTGCCGTCTTCGTACCACTGCCGGCCCATTTCCTGCCCACCGCGGATCGCTGCGATCGCATAGACGAAGCCGCGATCGAGCAGTGAGATCACCGGTGAGGAAAAGCGTGGGTCGCCGCTGATGCCATAGGACCCATAGGCCGAGATGAACAGCGGTGCGCTGCCATCACGGGCGGTGTCCTGCCGGTAGACCAGCCACACCGGCACCTGGGCGCCGTCGCGGGCCTTGGCGAAGACGAACTCGGTGCGGTACTGCGCCGGGTCATAGCCGCCGAGCACTGGATCGCGCTTGAGCAGCTTGCGCTCGCCGGTGCTGAAGTCCAGCTCATAGGTGGTCGCCGGCGTGATCATCGAGGTGTAGCTGTAGCGGAGCTTGCCGCTGTCCAGTTCGGCCGTCGGCTCCAGCGCCATCACGTAGGCGGCTTCGTCCGCCGCCAGCAGCTCACCCTCGCCGCCGCTGAGCGGCACGATGCGGATCTTGCGCAGACCACCGGAGCGCTCATTGACGGCGACGCGGTCGTTGAACAGCTCATAGCCCTGCACCAGTGCGTCGGCGCGGTGCGGCAACAGCGGCTTGAAGCTGGCTGGATCCCCGGGCACCACCGGTGGCGCCAGCAGCAATTGGAAGTTGGGTGCGTCGCGATTGCTGCGCACGACGAAATGCTCGCCGGCATCGTCGACCTGATACTCGTGACCACGCTCGCGTGGCAAATAGACCTGGAACTCGCCATTCGGATCGTCGGTGGACAGCAAACGCACTTCCGAGGTCAGCGTGCTACCCATGTAGAGGATGATCCAGCGGTCGGACTTGCTCCGAGAGACACCGGTGTAGAAGGTGTTGTCGCTCTCCTCGTAGACCGTGACCGCATCGGCCCAGGGCTGACCCAGCACGTGCCGCTTGACGCGGAAGGGCAGCAGGGTGGTCGGGTCCTTCTCGACCACGAAGACGGTCTTGTTGTCGTTGGCAAAGACAATCTGGCCGGAGACGTCGGCAATTTCGTCGGGCAGCCATTGGCCCGTCTGCAGGTCGCGAAAACGGATGACGTATTCGCGTCGACCGACCGTATCCTCGGCCACCGCCATGATCCGACCGTCCTCACTGACGATCACGTTGGCGGGCTGGTAGTAGCCATGTCCCTCGGCGCGCTCGTTGGCGTCCAGGATCACCTGCTCCTCGGCCTCCAGGCTGCCCAGTCGCCGGGCAAAGATCGGGTACTGGTGACCCTCTTCGAAGCGGGTGTAGTACCAGTAGCCGTCCTCGAAGGTCGGCACCTCGGCGTCGTCTTCCTTGATCCGCCCGCGCATTTCTTCGAACAGCCGGTCACGCAGATCGTTCAACGGCGCGAAACGAGCCTCGAAGTAGGCGTGTTCGGCGCGCAGATGATCGAGCACCTCAGGCTGGCTGCGGGTGTCATCACGCAACCAGGCATAGGGGTCGGCGCGCTTGCCGAAGGGGTCGGTCTGCTCGAAGGGACGCTGTTCGGCCACCGGTGCCGGCTGCTCCGGCGCCGGCAACTGGGTGGAGGTATCAGGCGGCAACTTGGACATGGCAACAGATTCTGGCGCCGGTGCGGCGGGCGGTGCGGCCGGCTCCTGACCGCAGGCAACCAGCAACAACGCAAGGGCCAGGGTGCAGCTGATGACACGGAACGACGCGGACATGCGGGCGGACCGGAGCAGGCGTGGGGCGGGAAGGATAGCGCCTAACGGCGGTCGCCGTTCGAGGGCTCAGGGCCCAGGGCTCAGGGCCCTGAGCGGCAACTTCGAAGCGAGAATCGGCAGTGCAATGGGACCAGGGTGATGGGATCTGAGCCCGCCGCGTCCGTGTCGGCGTGCGATCAAACCCCGGCCTTTGCTGGGCCCTGAGCCCTCGGCCCTCAAGCACTCACATGCCCAACGCAAACAGCCCTATCGCCACCAGCAGTCCCACCAGCGGCACGATGACCGTCAGGGCGGCCAGCGCGGGGTAGGCGCCCTGGTGGGTTTCGCCGCAGATGGCGCGAATCGTGGTGACCACGTAGCCGTTGTGCGGTAGCGAGTCCAGGCAGCCGGAGCTGATGGCGATCACCCGATGCAGCTGATCGGGATTGACGCCCTGGGCGAGGAAAATCGGCGCCAGGATCGGCAGGGCAATCGACTGGCCGCCGGAGGCCGAGCCGGTCATCGCGGCAATCAGACTGACCGCCACGGCGGCACCGACCAGCCCACCGCCCGGCAGATGCGTCACCCACTGGACGGCGTCGGCGAAGGCCGGCGAGAGTTTGGCCACGGCGCCGAAGCCGACCACCGCGGCGGTATTGCCGATCGCGATCAGTGCGCCCACGCCGGCATCGGACAGCGCCTTGCCCGGCGCATGCAGCGTGCGCAGCATCAATCCGCCAGCGGCCAGGCAGCCACCCAGCAGGGCGACGATCAGCGCCGAGGTCTGATAGCTGTCGTGCAGCCAGAAGGCGATGCCCAGCACCACCAGCAGCGGTATTGCCGCCAGCACCGGCGAGGGCAGATCGGTGGTGCGGGCGGTCGGATCACCGGCGCGGTCGTCGTAGTGCTCGCCGCGCGCCTTGGCCCGCCGCAGCATCCAGGCCAGCCACAGATAGCCGCCGATGGCCATCAGGATCGCCACCACCAGACTGACCGGCCAGGCGGCCAGATGGGTGGTGCCGAGGAACTTGATCGGGATCCAGTTCTGGATCTCCGGCGAGCCGGCGCTGGTCATCGTGAAGGTGACCGAACCAAAGGCCAGCGTGGCCGGAATGAAGCGGCGTGGCAGATCGGCCTGGCGGAACAGGCTCAGGGCCATCGGATAGACCGAAAAGGCCACCACAAACAGGCTCACGCCGCCGTAGGTCAACACCGCGCAGGCGGCCACGACGGCCAGCGCGGCGCGGCGCATGCCCAGATGGCCGGTGATCCACTCCGCCACGCTGTCCGCAGCGCCGGAGGACTCCATCAACTTGCCGAAGATGGCGCCGAGCAGAAACATGAAGAACCAGCTGGCGATGAAGCCGGTGAAGCCGGACATGTAGGCGCTGACCAGGTCACTCTGGCCTTCGCCCGCCAGCGCCGGCAGCAGCGCCAGATCGCTGCTCAACGCCACGATCAGCGCGCAGATCGGCGTGGCAATGAACAGGCTTGCACCGCGCAGGGTCAGCACGATCAACAGGGCGAGGGCGAGCAGCAGGCCAGCCAGACTCACGCACGGCTCCTTGTAATGAGGACAGACCCGGCCAAGGGTGGGGCGGCCGCCCGGCTGCCGTAACTGTACCAAGGTACAAGTGCCGCTCCCGGCACCCCTGCCGACAATGACGCCATCCATCATCGCGACACCTGCAGGGGAAACCTCATGACCACCCGACCCACCGTGCTCAGCCTCTCGCTCGCCCTGGCCCTGGGGACGCTGGCCGGCCTTCCACTGCAGGCCAATGCCCAGCCCGACCCTGCCCCACAACAAGAAGGCGACGACAACGATCGCGCGCCGAGCAAGCCTGAAACCCTGGGCGAAGTCACCGTCACCGCCCGTCGCCGCGCCGAGTCGGCCGAAGATGTGCCGGTGGCCGTCAGTGCCTTCGAGGCCAGTGACCTGGTCGAACTGCAGGCCTCCAATCTGGACAACCTGCAGGGCGCGGTGCCCAATCTGAACATCGTTCAGGGCCGCGGTTCGGCCAACAGCGTCAACGTCTTCATTCGCGGCATCGGCCAGCCCGACGCGCTGCAGACCTTCGATCCGGGTGTGGGCATCTACGTCGACGACGTCTACTACTCGCGCATCAACGGCGCATTGTTCAGCCTCTTCGATGTGGCGCGCATCGAAGTGTTGCGTGGCCCGCAGGGCACGCTCTACGGCAAGAACTCCACCGGTGGTGCAATCAAGCTGGTGACCAAGGACGGTGTGACCGAACCCGAGAGCAGTCTGGAGTTTGTCGCCGGCGATTACGGTCGCCTGGAGGGTCGGCTGTACTCGGCGATGCCGCTGGGCGACACGGCCTCGATCAGCTTCGCCGCGGCAATCACCGACAACGACGGCTACATCGAAGATCCGGTCACCGGCAAGGACTACAACTCCGATGGGCTGGAGGCATTCCGCACCAAGCTGAGCTGGTCGCCCACCGACAGCTTCAGTGCCAGCTTCAGCCTCGACTACACCCATCAGGACAATCCGCTGACGCTGGGCCGACCGGAAGCCCCGCTGGTGCAGGTCGACCTGGCCCTGGGTCCGCAAGTGCTGCTGCTGCCTGACGCTGGCGAATACGACTTCGAAACCCGCACCTCCTTCCCGCGCGACTTCGGTCAGCGCCTGCGTCATCGCGGCGTGTCGGCCAATCTGCAATGGGATCTCTCCGACAGCTGGCTGCTGAAGAGCATCACCGCCAAGCGCTGGCTCAACACCTCGTCCTACATCGATATCGATGCGTCCGAGTTTGAGATCGGTGACGTGCTGGTGTCGGTCGACCAGGACCAGTTCAGCCAGGAATTCCAGCTGCAGTTCGACAACGGCGGCGATGTGGATGCCGTGATCGGCCTGTTCTACCTGCGCGAGAACGTGCCCTCGCATCAGGAAGCCTATGCCGACGACTTCCTCGCGCTGGCCGGTACGCCGATCGATTTCCTGCGCACCATCGATGACGATCTGGAAACGACCAGCTACGCGCTGTTTGGCCAGATGAACTGGGCCTTTGCACCGAGCTGGAACCTGGCGCTGGGCCTGCGCTACACCAAGGAAGACAAGGACTACGCCCGCTCGACCAGCACCTTCTCCAATGTGCTGCCGGCGCTCAACGGCACCTTTGCCTTCACCATCGATGACTCCTGGAATGCCACCACGCCGTCGATCGCGATCCAGAAGGAATTGTCCGAGCAGAGCATGATCTATGCCTCGGCCAATCGCGGCTTCAAATCCGGTGGTTTCAACGGTCGCGCCAACTCGGCGGCCGAGGTGTCGACCTTTGATCCGGAAACGGTGTGGACCTATGAAGGTGGCTGGAAATTTGCCTCCGCCGATCGTCGACTGCTCGGCAGCGTGACGGTCTTCCACAGTGAGTACAAGGACTTCCAGGCGCGTGTGTCGGAGATCACCAACCCCGGCGCGCCGATTCCGACCTTCTCCTTCCCGGTGCTCAATGCGGCCGAGCTGTCGATCGATGGTGTCGAGTTCGAAGGCACCGCGCTGATCGGTGAGGGCACCCGCTTGTCGGCCCAGGTCGGCTGGCTGGATGCCCAGTACGACGAGTTCAACGATCCGCGCATCGCCGTGGATCCGACGCTGGCCAGCCTGCATGACAACGTGCCCTTCTCGCCGGAATGGACGGCCCGACTGGCGGCCAGCCACAGCTGGTTCCTGTCCAGTGGCAGCATGCTGACCCTGGGTGGCGACCTGTCCTATCGCGACGATGTCTGGCTGAGCGTGGACAACCGCGAAGTGCTCAGTCAGGACGCCTACACGCTGTTCGGCCTGTACGGCATCTGGGACAGCCCGGAAGGCAACTGGCAGGTTCGCGCCGGTGTGAAGAATCTGACCGACGAGGTCTACAAGACCGACGGCCAGGAGTTCTCTTCGGTCGGCAACATCCAGACCGCCTACTACGGCTGGCCGCGGCACTTCTACGTGGCGGTGCGATACAACTGGTTCTGAGGGCTGAGGGCTGAGGGCTCAGGGCTCAGGGCTCAGAGCCGGGCCCTCATTGGAGGCCGATCACACCATCAGGCTCCGTTCGTCCTGAGCCAGTCAAAGTACGGCTTCCGTCAGTGATGGGATTCGACATGCGAAAGACACTTGCCACCCTTGCTCTGATGTTGGCCACGTCACCGTTGCTGGCCGCGGACGAGCTGCCTGCGTTGGCGATCGATGGTGATCGGGTGGCGGTGTTCGGCCTGTCTTCCGGCGCCTACATGGCGCAGCAACTGCATATTGCCTACAGCAGCCGCTTCAGCGGTGCCGCGATGATGGCCGGTGGTCCCTTTGGCTGCGCCAAGGGCGATCTCGGCACTGCGTTGAAGCAGTGCATGAACCCGGCGGCCGCCGATCAGCCCGATCTGGCGGCGCTTGCCGACGCCATTCGCGACCGTGCCGACGCGGGTGAGTTGGATGCGCTGAGCGGTCTGGCTGGCGACCGGGTCTACGTGTTCCACGGCCGACTGGATCAGACCGTCGGTGAGGCCATCACCCGTGCCAGCGGCGATCTTTACGCCGCCCTGGACGCGCCGGTGAACCTGCAGACGGACTATGCGCGCGAAGTTGCGCACACGCTGCCGACGCTCGGCGAGGGCCAGTGCGATCGCTCCGAAAGCCCATGGCTGGCACCTTGCGACTTCGATCTGGCCGGCGCGGCGATGCGACACCTGTACGACTTGCCCGATGACGCCGAAGCGACGCCGGCGCAGGGTGAGATCCAATCCTTCAGCCAGCGCCAGGCCCTCGCTGGCGAACTGCCGCCAGGGCTGGCCGAGCAGGGCTATTTGTACGTGCCCAAGGCCTGCACCGAAGGCGGTTGCGGCCTGCTGGTGGCGCTGCACGGCTGCCAGCAGACGTCCGATCTGATCGGCACGGCCTTCGTCGAAGGTTCCGGCCTGCGTCGCTGGGCGGATCTGGCCAAGGTCGTGGTGCTCTACCCGCAGACCGCGCCCAGTATGATGCCGCTCAACCCGAAGGCGTGCTGGGACTGGTGGGGCTATTCCGGGAAGAACTACGATGGCCGCGACGGTGCCCAGACACGGGCGCTGATGCGATTCGTCGATATCCTGCAGGCGCCGTCGCGCTGAGGGCGGGCCGGCGTAGAAGATTCAGGGCCCAGGGCACAGGACCCAGGGCCCAGCAAGGGCAGCGAGTGGACTGGGCCCTATGCCCTGGGCCCTGGGCCCTTCCGAGCAAGCGTCTCTCACTCCCAATCTGGCTCCCCCGATGCTAGGCCTGTGGCCGCTGCTGGCAGCCAGTCTGCTGTGGGCCGGCATGCTGTTTGCCGTGGCCCTGTGGGGTGAACGACCCCGGCCGCAACTGCGGCGCTGGTGGCCGTGGATCTACAGCCTCTCGCTGGCCGTCTACTGCACCGCCTGGACTTTCTACGGCACGGTGACCCAGGCCACCCGCTGGGGCAGCCCGGTGACGCCGACCTTCATCGGTACCATCGCCCTGTTCCTGTTCGGGCTGCCACTGCTGTTGCGGCTGGCGGCGCTGGCGCGGGCGCAGAACAGCGCCTCGCTGGCCGATCTGGTCGCCGCGCGCTTCGGCAAGAGCAGTGCGCTGGCGGCGGTGCTGACGCTGGTCGCGGTTGTCGGCATGGTTCCCTACGTCGCCCTGCAGCTCAAAGCCGTTGCGCAGAGCTTCGCGTTGCTGGCCGGTCAGGACGATGGCGGCGAAGGCTGGCGCGATGCGGCGCTGTGGGTGGCGCTGTTGATGAGCGCTTTCGCGATGCTCTTCGGCACGCGCCGCGCCGCCGCCACAGCGCACAACCAGGGGCTGGTGCTGGCCATGGCGGTGGAGTCGCTGCTCAAGCTGGCGGCCATGGCGGCGATCGGTGTCTTCGTGCTGTTCGGCCTGTTCGAGGGCCCGGGCGACTTGCTGCAACGGGCGCAGGTCCTCCCACCGGCCAGTCCGGGCGGACCTTTTGTGGCGCTGGTGCTGCTTGGTGCCCTTGCCATGCTGACGCTGCCACACCAGTTCCATGTGGGCATCGTCGAGCTCCGCGATCCCCGCCATCTACGCACCGCACGCTGGGTGTTCACGATCTACTTGCTGCTGATCACCTTGCCGACCTTGCCGCTGGCCTGGGCCGGCCAATTGCTGATCGGCACCGAAGTCGATTCGGACCTGCATGTACTGGCCTTGCCGCTGGCCGCCGATCAACCCTGGCTGGCGCTGGTGGCCTTTCTGGGTGGTCTCAGTGCGGCCACCGGCATGGTGGTGGTGGCGGCACTGACGCTGAGCATCATGATTGCCCAGCACTGGCTCGCGCCGCTGTTGCTGCGCAGTGCCGGTCAGGGCGATACCTTCGATCTGCGCCCACAGGTGCTGGCCCAACGACGGTTGGCGATCGCCGGCGTGATGCTGCTGGCCTGGGCCTATGGCCGCGGCATGGCCGAGAGCGATGCGCTGGCCGACATCGGCGCCTTGTCCTTCTCGGCCCTGGCGCAGTTGGGTCCGGCGGTGATCGCGGCGGTCTACCGACCTCGCTTGCCAGCCCGTGCCGTACTGGTGGGCGTCATCGTCGGCACGCTGGTATGGGCCTGGTGCCTGTTGCGGCCGGCACTGTGGCCCGATGCGGCCGCGACCGATGGATCGTTGTGGGCCGATCCCTTGTTGCTGGGCACGACGGCGGCGCTGGCGGCAAACATCCTGAGCATGCTGCTGCTGGCACGCTGGGGCGATGCGGCGCATGCACCGAAGGTGGCGCAACCGGCGCTGGACGATCTGCGTCGCCTGGCCGCCCGTCTGCTGCCGGCGGAGGAATGGCAGCCCCTGTTCGATGCGCCCGCCGAACGCCAGCCCGGGATCGTCGAGCGGGTGGAGCACGCGCTGGCCGGCGTCGTCGGCGGCGCCAGCGCGCGGCTGTTGGTGCAGGCCGCCGCCGGTGACCGGCAAGCGCCACTGGAGACCGTCGCCGAGGTCGTCGGCCAGACCACCCGTGCGTTGCGCTTCAACCAGCGCGTGCTGGAAGCCGCGCTGGAGAACATGAGCCAGGGCATCAGCGTGGTGGACGGCGAACTGCGGCTGGTGGCCTGGAACCGCCGCTACGCCGAACTGTTCGATTTCCCGGCGGATCTGCTGCGCGTCGGCGTGCCCGTGGCCGAGCTGGTCCGTCACAACGCGGCCCGCGGGTTGCTGGCTGGCGCCGATCAGGAACGGCAGGTGCAACGGCGCATGCAGCACATGCAGGCCGGCACGCCCTACGTCACCGAGCGGCGCTTCCCCAACGGTCAGGTCGTCGAGATCCGGGGCAATCCGTTGCCGGGCGGCGGCTTTGTGGCCACCTTCACCGACGTCACCGCCTTTCGCGCCGCCGAGGCTGGGCTGACCGCGGCCAAGGCGACGCTGGAGCAGCGGGTGGCGCAGCGCACCGGCGAACTGGCAGCGGCCAAGGCCGAGGCCGAACGCGCCAATCAGGCCAAGTCACGTTTCCTGGCGGCGGTCAGCCACGATCTGGCCCAGCCCATTCATGCCGCCCACTTGTTCACCCATGCCCTGTCGCAACGGGTGCTGGCGCAGCCGGTGGCCGACTCGGTGCAGCAGATCGATGGCGCGTTGGCCTCGGCCGAGAGTCTGCTGGCGGGCTTGCTCGACATCTCACGCCTGGATGCCGGTGGCTTGCGACCGGCACCGAGAGACTTCCCCCTGGATGAATGGCTGGCCCATCTGGCCAGCGAATTCAGCGTGCTGGCCGGCGAGCGTGGCTTGCGGCTGCGCTGGGTCAGCAGTCGGGCCTGGGTGCGCTCCGATCCGCAACTGCTGCGGCGGGTATTGCAGAACTTCCTCGCCAACGCCGTGCGCTATACCGACAAGGGCAGCGTGCTGCTGGGTTGCCGCCGCCGCGGGGCAGGCTTGTGGCTGGAAGTGCACGACACCGGACCCGGCATCGCCGAGGCTGATCAAGCCGTGATCTTCGAGGAGTTTCGCCGGCTTGGTTCAGCCGGCCCCGGACTGGGTCTGGGGCTGGCCATTGCGCGGCGCATGGCCGACCTGCTCGGTCATCCGCTGCAGCTGCGTTCCCGCCCGGGGCGCGGGACCGTGTTTGCCGTCCGGCTGGACCGCGTGGCCACCGGCACGGTCCCGGCGCCGCCGAATACGGTACCCGGTTCGCTGTTGCCGGCCGCGCGGCTGCTCGCCGTGGACAACGATCCCGTCGTGCTGGAAGCCATGCGCAGTTTGCTGCAGAGCTGGTCCTGCCAGGTCGAGGTGGCCGGTACGGTCACCGCCGTCGAAGCGCTGCTGGCGGTCGAAGCGCCGCCGCACTTTGACGCACTGCTGCTCGACTATCACCTGGATGGCGCCCTGACGGCGCTTGATTTGCTGCCGCGGCTGCGGCAGCGGTTGGGCCCGCTGCCGGTTGTGGTGATCACCGCCGACCACAGCGAAGCGGTCCGCCAGTCGGTGATCGGTGCTGGCGCGCATCTGTTGCACAAGCCCCTGCGCCCATTGGCGCTGCAGTCGCTGTTGGCGCGCCTGCTGGCGTCAGCGGGCCCAACCCGCTGAACGGCTTCTTCGTCGCAGGTCCGTCAGGACTGTAGAATCCGCGCCTGCGTTGACTCCTCGATCTCGCTCTACGGAAGACCGTGGTCAGCAGCAAGCGTCACCGTGCTGGCCGCGTCGAAGCCGACGCTTCCGATGAGATTGCGGGCCCCGACCGGGGCTGCGGGATCATACCCGCAGCCCGGATGGTCATCAGAACTCGAAGCGGGCGCCCAGATTGATGGTGTCGCGCTCGAAATCGTCGTAGCCGAAGACCGTGCGGTAGTTCAGGTAGGCCTGAACGCCGTTGGGACCGACATAGACCATGCCCAAACCGAGCGCACCATAGGTGGAGTCACTGGCCGGCGCATCGAAGCGGAAGCTCTGGTTGCCGCCATCGGCGAAGCGGGCCACGATCGACAAATCCTCGTCGTTGTTCTCGTGGTTGAAGGACAGGCTCATGGTGGGCGTCAGTACGCCGCGACTGGTCGAGAACGCCCGCGAGACCTGCACCCCGGCCGCCACCAGCAGAGAATCGGTGTCGGCATCGTCGTAGCGCAGGTTGAAGGCGCCGGCGCCCGTCTCGGTGAAACTGTCGATCTGCGTATCGGTATAGCGCAGGCTGGCATTGGGGGTGATGTTCCAGGCGCCGCTGTTCCAGTGATAGCCCATGCCGGCAGCCAGACTGAACTGGTCGGCATTGGCATCGCCCCGTGCCAGCAGGTCGGTGGTTTGACCGTCCAGCGTGAACCGCACCCGGCGGGCCTGCTCGAAGTCGATCTGGCCCAGGCTGAGCCGACCGTCCAGATAGAAGCGTTCGGTCGGATACCAGGAGGCGTAGCCGGTCAGCAGCAGGCCCTGGGTATCGATGCTGCTGTCGCCGCTGATGTCGGCATCGAAGTCCGCATAGCCGAGTGCGACACCGGCCGTCAGCGCGTTGCTGAAGCGGTAGTCGACGCCGGCGGTGATGCCGCGAGACTCGAAGTCCACGCCCACCTGATTGCGTTGCGCGCGGGCGTTTTGCTCGCCATTGCTGATCGTGCCGTTGATGAAGAAGCCCCAGGGCGAGCCGAACAAGCCGCCGCTGTCGTCGGCGTCCTCGCCGGCCAGCAGCTGTCCCAGCGGCAGGCTGCCGCCACTGCCCGACAACATCAGACCCGCGCTGGAGAAGCCGCCGGTCGCGCCGCGCAGTTCGGCCAGGCGGGCGTCGATGTTGAAGAACTGGGCGAAGGACACCTCGCGGGCCAGCACGGCCTGGCTGAGGCTCTCCTCCGGTGCTGTCGCAGCCAGTGCATCGCGCACCTCGGCGTCGCTGGCCTGCAGCAGATCGTCGCAGAAGTCGGCCAGCGCCGCACTCGGGTCGGCACACTGTTCGGCGACCGGTGACACCGCGGCCCCGGCGGTGGGGTCGCTGCCAGCTGATCCGCCCAACTGATCGCGAATGCCCTCCTCGCTGCGCTCACCCACCTGCACACGGACGGTTGCACGGTCATTGGTGGGATTGGGGTCCAGCGGGGCGAGATTGATGATCTGAGCCTCGATCGTGCTGCCTGCCGCGGCACTCACTTGTGCCCGCAAGGTGGCCTGGCGTTGCGCGCCGACCACCAGTTCACCCGTCAGTTGACACGTCGCCAAGGCCGCCGCGTTGACGCAGCTCAGACCTGAGCCCGACACGTCGAGGATGATCTGTCCTTCGGACAGCACGATGCTGTAGCTGGCGTCGGTCACCGGGTCCGGACCCTCGTTGCGGAGCGCCGCGGTGTACTGCACGATGCCGCCGCTGGGAACCGGGTCCGGCGTGGCCGAGCCGCTCACCGACAGATCGGCACTGCCGGTGGTTCGCACCGCAAAACTCACGCTTGCTGCGTTGTTGGCCAGCCGCGGATCGTCCGTCTGCGCGGTGAGCTGCAGTTGCAGGACGCCGCCCTGGATCTGCACGGCGCGCGCCTGGACGCTCAATCCCAAATTGGCGCCCGATTCCAGGCCGCCCAGCAGGCAGCTGAAACTGCTGCCGGTGACGCTGCAGCTTTGCGTGCCCAAGGTGGCACTCAGTAGTTCGGCCGCCGGATCGAGTTGTCCGCTGAGCTGAACGCCCTGCGCGGTGTCCGGACCCAGATTGCCGACATCGGCGGTCAGCGCGAAGCTCTCGCCGATCGTGGTGAGCGCGGTCGGGCCACCGGTCAGGGCCAGATCGGCGACGGCCGCGCCGACCGAGCCGGTGATCGTGGTCTGCTCGTCATCGACGTTGTCCTGCGGATTGAGGTCAACCTCGGCGCTGCTGACACTGGCCTGATTCAGGATGTTTGCGTTGCCGGTCGGTGCTCGCGCCTCGATGCGCAACTGCGCACTGGCTCCGTCGGCCAGTGCACCGGCCAACTTGCAGACCACGTTGCCGCTGCAACTCCAACCCGGCCCGGTGGCCGACAGCAGGGTCAGGTCATCGGGCAACTCGTCGATCAGGGTGACGTCAGTGGCCGGCAGGGTGCCGATGTTGATGACGTCCAATAGATAGACCACCGTGCCACCGGCAACCACCGGATCGGCGACATCGGACTTGCGCAAGCGCAGGTCCACACTTGCGCCGGGCGCACGCACCACGGTCACGACCTGATCGGACAGATTGCTGGCCAGGTCCTGGGCCGTCAGCTCGACGCGATTGACGTACTCGCCAGGGTCGTCCAGACGGGCCTGCAGGCTGATCTGAGTGCTCTGACCGACTTCCAGCGAACTGCGCTGGCAGTCCACGCGACTGCCGATGTTCTGACAACTCCAGCCCAAATCTGCGCTCACCCCCAGCAGTGCCAGGCCATCGGGGAGGAAGTCCACCACTTGCAGTTGCCGCGCCGTGACGGCACCGGTGTTGCTCACCACAATCTGGTAGTCAAAGCTCGCGCCGGCCTCGACATCGGCCGGTCCTTGCTTGTCGAGGGTCAGCTGCACGGGCTCCGGCGGAGGCGCCGCCTCGACCTGCGCGGTCGCGCTACCCTGATTGTTACTGGGGTCGATGTCGCCAAAGATCTCGCCAGACAGTGTGACGGCGTTCGGACCCACTGCGGGCGCACGCACGGAGAAGCGGACTTCGGACGACACCTCGCCGGCATTCAGGCTGCCGCTGTAACTGCAACCGCTGGCCGTGCAGTTCCAGTTGCTGCCACTGGGTGTGCCGAGCAGGGTGGCCGTACCCGCGTCGCTGCTGAGCGTGTAGGTGAACCCGGGGTCACCGGCAACGAAGCCACGCCCACCAACGTTCTGGATGGCAACCCGGTATTCGATCTGCTCGTCCACCAGCACGCTGGCCGGCGCGACATCGAAGCGGGCAAAACTGAGGTCCACGCCGCCGGCGCCTGCAATCGCCACCTGCGCCTGCCCCTGGTTGTTGGCGGTATTGGTGTCGCCCAGGATCTGCGCTTGCAACGTGATGCTGCCTGGTCCGCTGGAGGGTGCCGAGAAGGGGATGGTCAGCGGTTCAGTCGGGTTGGACGGACTGACATTGGCGGTGTAGTCGCAGCCACTGCTGTTGCACAGCCAGTTGGTGCCGGCCGGCACGCCCAGAATGACGCCGCTCGGGGTGGAGTCCAGCGTGAAGCTCACCGATGGCGCCGTGATGCCGTCTGCGGACCGGACGCCGCGCGTCGATATCTGCGCATCTTCCACCACCAGCACGAACTGACCACGCCCATTCGGATCGACCGGGTCCGGGTTGCCGACGATGGAGCGGAAGGCGAAGTCGGGTTGCGGCGGCGGGCTGGCCACCGTCACGGTGGCATCGCCGCTGTTGTTGCCCGGGCTGCTGTCGCCACCGACCAGGGCCGACAGCGTCACGCTGCCTGGGCCGGTCGCAGGCGCGATGACCGGGATGCTCAACGGGGTTGTAGTCTCGCCTGGACTCAACGGTGACGCGAAGGTGCAGTCAGTGCTGCCACAGGTCCAGTTGGTGCCACTGGGCGTGCCGGCGAAAGATGCCCCGCTGGGTAGACTGGCCAGGGTGAAGCTGACCGTCGGTGGCGAGAGGCCGCGCACGGACCGCTTGCCGCCGATCTCGGCATTGGCCACGACCAGCGTGAAGTCGATCTGGCCGCTGACCGCCACCGGGTCGGGCTGACCGGAAAAGCTGGAAATCACGTAGTCGGGGCCACCGGCCGGCAGCACCGTGACATTGTCATTGGCGACATTGTTCTGCGGGTTCGTGTCGAAGAACGCTGGGTCCAGCTCGGCGATGGTTTGCAGGTCGATGCTGCCCACCTGCTGAGTGTCGGGGGCAACGCCAAGGATGTTCAGGTCGGAGGTGATGCCGCCAGCTGGCAAGGCCACCTGATAGACACAGCTGTTGATCGAGCAAGCCCAGTCAGTGCCGTTGGCAATGATGGAAACCCCGGAAGGCATGCTCGTCGCCGACAGGCTCACCGACAGGTCGCCGGGTTGCAGGGAGGCCTGATCGGTGTTCCCGACCCGAGCCTGCCAGCTCACCGCGCCGCTGGAGTCGACCGGATCGGGTGTTCCCGGATCCAGAAGCATCACGACGTCGACCGCGATCAGGCCCTCGGTCTGGCTCCAGCCTGCCTGGGCAGACAGCAGCAGGGCGGCAGCGAAGGTGCCGAGAAGGGTGCGGCTCAGGCCGCGGTGTACAGGGGAGGCCATGAGTGCGACTCCGGGCAGGGCAAATCCGGCGCAGTGTGCCGTGTCGATTGAAGCGCTACAACTGCGACGAGGATCACGCAATCGATGTGAAGCCGGTGCCGTCGTCAGTGCTCAGGGTTGGGCCAGCACCTCACCCACCCGTGTCCGCCGGCCAGGCTGGTATCCCGGTCGCCACATCGGAGCGGACGCGGAGGTCACCACGATGACCGTCGAACCGTAGTGGAAGCGCCCGAACTCGCCGCCTCGTTGCAGCGGCAGTGCCGGTTCATGGTCGCGTTGCTGGATGGCCTTCGCATGCGGCGGGACAAACCAGCCACCCCAGGGCGTCTCGATGCCGGATACCAGCATTGCGCCGACCATGATCACCGCCGCCGGACCCGTGGCCGTATCGAACAGGGCCACCAGCCGCTCATTGCGCGCGAACAGGCCCGGAATGCCGTTGACGGCAAACGGTGCCACGCTGAACAGACGGCCGGGTACGTGAATGCTGCGGCGCAGCTGGCCATCGAAGGGTTGGTGGATGCGGTGATAGTCCCGCGGCGACAGATACAGCGTGATGAAATGACCGCCGGCCAACGCTTCGGCCGCTGCACTGTCGGCCAGCAGATCCTCCAGCCGATAGCTGATGCCCTTGGCCTGCAGCAGCTGGCCCTCCTGAACGCGGCCCGCCGCCGAGACGGTGCCGTCACAGGGGCACAGGATGGCGTCATCGGTGGCGTCGAAGCGCCGCAGCCCTGGCTTCAGCGCACGGGTGAAGAAGGCGTCGAAATGTGGGTAGTCTTCCGGTTCGCTGAGTTCGGCTTCGTCCATATCGACCTGAAAGCGGCGAATCACCAGCCGGATCATGGCGTTCTTGAAGGGCGCCAGCCGCCAGCGCGACAGGGCCCGCAGCAGACCGGTCAGCAGCCGATGCGGCAGCGCGTACTGGAGCGCCAGATTCAGATCGTCAATCAGCTTCACGGCGCGTTTGCCTGAACCACGCCTGCCACGCTGGCGGCCAGTTGTGCTGCGTTGTGCGGCGGACGGTAGATGCCGATCAGCTGCAGTTGCGGGTCGATCAGCAGGATCGAGCCGCTGTGATCGACGGTGTAGTCGAACTCGCCAGGGCCAGTCGCGGTGAACTCGTAGACGATGCCCAAGCTGCGCGTCCACGGCAGCATCTGGTCCTCCGGGCCGGTCACCGCGAGGATCGCCGGGTCGAAGAAATCGACGTACTGCCCCAGCTGGGTCGGCGTGTCCCGCTTGGGATCGACCGAGACGAACAGCACCTGTGGCTGCTGCGCTTCCGGCAGTGCCTGCCACTGCTGGCGCGCCGACTTTAGCATCGCCAGCGCGGTGGGACAGATGTCCGGGCAATGGGTAAAGCCGAAGAAGGCCACGGTGTAACGGCCACGCAGGGCTTCAGGAGACCACGGTTGACCATGGCGATCGATCAGCTCGACCGGCGACACGGCCTTGGCCACCGGATAGCGGATCAGCACGCCGTCGCCGGGCAGTACGGAACCGGTCATGGCCCCATCCGGACGCCACAACTGCTGGCCGAAATAGGCGCCGGCCGCAGCGGCCAGGGCGATGAGGAGGATCGCCCACCAGGGCGGCCCATGGCGGACGGGAGCGTTGTCTTCGGTCATTTAGCGATTATAGGTTGCCTCGGTGTTGACTGCCGCCTTCGTCAGGCGGACAGCAGCTTGCCGCTGCGAATGGCCTCGGCGCCGGCGATCTTCGCCACGGTCATGCCGGCGTGGACCCAGCGACCATCTTCGCGCGCGTAGAGCACGCCGTCGCAGGGCGCATGCAGTCGCTGCACCTGGTCGGCCAGCACGTCAATCACTTCGGCGATGGCCGCGCCGGTTTGAACCTGGCTGCCCACCGGCAGCAAATGCACCAGCACGCCCCCCACCGGTGCGACCAGCGGGATGGAGCCAGCCAGCGGCGTCGGCGGGTGCCGCAGTTCCGGCAAGGGCCTGGCCGGCGCATCGATCAGGCCAATGTGGGTCAGCCAATGAATGATGGCCTCGCTGTCGGCCTGAGCCAGTTCATGCGACACATCGCAAACCCCGCGCAGTTCCAGCGTCACTGCGACGCAGGCCTGCGGCCAGGCGTCGGCGCCGCCGCCGCGAGACTGCCAGGCGCGATTGAGACGCGACCACAGCAGCGAGCAGGCTTCATCGAAGGGATCGTCGCCCGAATCGGTCGCCAACAGACTCACCTCCGCGCCCACAGCACGGGCCAGCGGCTCGACCTGCGACCACTGCGGCGTGGCGGCATACAGATGAATGACCGATTCATTGTCGCAATGCAGATCGAGCACGTAGTCGGCATCGACCGCCAGGCCGAGCAGACAGCGACGCAAGCTGCCCAGTTCGGTGGTCTCTGGCAGCGCTGCCGCGGCCGCCACCAGCGCGGCGCGCGCCTGGGCCAGCGTCGGAGTGGCGCCATGGCCGTGGTCGTTGAAAAGCCGCTCCGCCGTGGCTGCGGCCAGATCGGCGTAGTAGCGATTGAAGTTCTCGCCTTCGGCCAGCGCGAAGCGGCCGACCATCCGACCCAGTACGCGCTGCGAGACACCAATCGGGTTGGCCATCGGAACCAGCACGATCTCGCCCTGCAGTGCGCCGGCCGCCTCCAGTCGGCTCAGCTGCCGGCGCAAATGATGTGCCACCAGCATGCCGGGCAATTCATCGGCATGCAGCGAGGCCTGGATATAGACCTTGCGACCCCGATCGGTCGGCCCGAAGTGCAGGCTCAGCAACTCGCGCTGGGTCCCCGGCGAGGCGGGCGTCAGGGAATGGCGGCGGCTCTGCATGGCGGCTCGGAAGTGTGGCTGGAGCGGGAATGCTATTCGAAGCCTGTGAAATTCCGTCAGTGCCGCTCATCGAAAGCGCTGGATTCGTCAAATTCGGCGGCGATGGGTGGCAAAGATCACGATTTCGCCCTCCAGGTCGCTGCCGGGCTGTGCTTGCGCCGATGGCATAATCCGCCGTTGCCTGCCGCCGAGACGCCCGCTTGACTGACGCCCTGCGAACCGTGCGTGACTTCATCCGCTATGCGGTTTCGCGAGCCGGGGCCGCCGGCGTGGTGCAGGGGCAGGGCTTTGACTCGGCGCTGGACGAGGCCTGCTTCCTGGTGTTGCGCAGTCTGCATCTGCCGCATGATCTGCCGCCGGCCTACGCCGGTGCGGCGTTGCTGGACGACGAGCGTACGCTGTTGCTCGATCGGATCGAGCGACGTGTCACCGAACGGGTGCCGGCCGCTTATCTGGTTGGAGAGGCCTGGTTTTGCGGCCTGTCCTTCGCCGTCGGCGAAGGGGTCCTGATCCCTCGCTCACCGATCGCCGAGCTCATTGAACAGGGCTTCGAGCCCTGGCTCGATGGTCAGGCGCCAGCGCGCATCCTGGATCTGTGCACCGGCAGTGGCTGTATCGGCATCGCCTGCGCGATGCAGTTTACCGACGCCGAGGTCGATCTGATTGACCTCAGTCCTGCCGCACTCGGCTTTGCCAGTCGCAACCTGGGGCAATACGAACTGGCTGGCCGGGTGCGTGCGTTGCAGGGCGATCTGTTCGGACCACTGACCGGCCAGCAGTACGATCTGATCGTCAGTAATCCGCCCTATGTGGCTGATGCCGAGGTCGATGCGTTGCCGCAGGAGTTCTCGCACGAGCCGGCGCTGGCGTTGCGCTCTGGCGCCGATGGACTGGATTTGCCGCTGCGCATCCTCGCCGCAGCGGCCGATCATCTGCAGCCCGAGGGCTGGCTGGTGCTGGAAGTCGGCGGCGCCGCTGCCAGCCTGCACGAGGCGTTGCCGGCCATCGAGGCGGACTGGCCCGAATTCGAGCGGGGCGGGGATGGCGTGCTGGTGCTGTCGGCCGCCGCGGTGGCGGCGATTGCCCCGGCTGCGCAGCAGCTGTGCCGGCAACGGCAACTGGAGATCTGAGGTGGCGGGCAGCAGTTTTGGTCACAGCCTGGTCCTGACCACCTTCGGCGAGAGCCATGGTCCGGCGATAGGCTGCGTCATCGATGGGTGTCCACCGGGGATCGCGTTGGCGGTGGAGGATTTTCGCCGTGACATCGAGCGGCGCGCGACCGGCCGCAGTCGCCACACCTCGCAGCGACGCGAGGCCGACGAAGTGGAGATCCTGTCGGGTGTCTACGAAGGTCACAGTACGGGCACGCCCATTGCGCTGCTGATCCGCAATGTCGATGCGCGCAGCAAGGACTACGCGGCCATCGCCGAGCGCTTTCGGCCCGGGCATGCGGACTTCACCTACTGGCGCAAGTATGGCCGGCGCGATCCGCGCGGCGGTGGTCGCTCATCGGCGCGTGAAACGGTGGCCCGGGTGGCCGCTGGCGTGATTGCCAAGCGCTTTCTGTCCGATCGCTTCGGCACGGTGGTGCGCGGTTGCCTGCGCCAGGTCGGTCCGGTGCGGGCCGAGGCGACTGACTGGGACGCCGTCGAAAGCACGCCGCTGTTCTGGCCCGAGCCCGCTTCGCTGGAGCGGCTGGAGGGCTTTCTGGACGGCTTGCGCAAGTCCGGCGATTCCATCGGCGCACTGGTTGAGGTTGAAGCTGCGCCGGTGCCGGTGGGTCTGGGTGAGCCGGTCTTCGGGCGCCTGGACGCGGAACTGGCGGCGGCGCTGATGAGCATCAATGCGGTCAAGGCAGTGGAAATCGGCGATGGCATGGCGGTCGTGACCCAGCGCGGCAGCGAGCACCGCGACGAGCTGGGACAGGCCGGATTCCTCAGCAATCACAGCGGCGGAATTCTGGGTGGCATTTCCAGCGGGCAGCCCGTCCGGGCCCGTCTGGCGCTCAAGCCCACCTCCAGTATTCTCGTCCCCGGGCAGACGCTGGACGTGCGTGCCGAGTCGGTCGAAGTGGTCACCAAGGGTCGTCATGATCCCTGTGTGGGCATTCGCGCCGTGCCGATCGCCGAGGCGATGCTGGCCTGGGTGCTGGCCGATCAGGTCTTGCGCCAGCGCGGCCAGAATGCTGACGTCAGGGATCCGGGGCCGGTGTTGCCCGGCGAAGTGTCCATCCAAGGAAGGAATGCAGGTTCATGAGCAAGCGCAAGTTCAAGGTCGCCATCGCCGGTGCCACCGGCGCGGTCGGTGAGGCCATGCTGGAAGTGCTGGCGCAGCGGCGGTTCCCGGTGGGCGAGCTGATTCCGCTCGCGAGCGAACGCAGCGCCGGTGGCGAGGTGGATTTCGGACGGCAGAAGCTGAAAGTCAGGCGTCTGGATGAGTTCGACTTTAGCGGTGTCGACATCGCATTGTTTTCAGCCGGGGGCAGCGTGTCGGCGGAACACGCACCACGGGCTGCGGCGGCTGGCACCTGGGTCGTCGACAACTCCAGCGAGTTCCGCTATCGCAAGCACATTCCGCTGGTCGTCACCGAAGTGAATCCGGAGGCGATCGAGCAGGCGCGCAAGCACCGGATCATTGCCAATCCCAATTGTTCGACGATGCAGATGCTGGTTGCCCTGGCGCCGATCCATCGAGCTGCCGGCATTCGACGCATCAATGTGGCGACCTATCAGTCGGTCTCCGGCGCCGGACGCTCGGCGATGGAAGAGCTGGGTCGTCAGACCGCCGACCTGCTGGCCTTCAAATCGCCACGGGCCGAGCGCTTCCCGATGCAGATCGCCTTCAACGTGATTCCCCAGATCGACCAGTTCATGGACAACGGCTACACCCGTGAAGAAATGAAGATGGTCTGGGAGACGCAGAAGATTCTGGACCGCCGCATCAAGGTCAATGCCACGGCGGTGCGTGTGCCAGTGTTCTACGGGCATGCCGAAGCGGTCCATCTGGAAACGCGGGAGGCCATTTCGGTCGACGAGGTGCGGCGGCTGCTGTCCACCGCGCCGGGCGTACAACTGGTCGATGAGCACAAGCCGGCCGGTTATCCCACGCCAGTGACGCATGCTGCCGGCAAGGACCCGGTCTTTGTCGGTCGCCTGCGTCAGGATCTGTCCCATCCGCGCGGGCTGTCGATGTGGATCGTCGCTGACAATATTCGTAAAGGTGCGGCCTTGAACGCAGTTCAGATAGCCGAACTATTGGTAGAACACTATTTGTGATCTATAGTTAGATCGACCTTATAAGGTTGTTTCTTAGGAATCGCCGCGTCCGGTCCTGATGAGGGCAGGACGGAACGCAAGCCCGGGGGAAGCCGAATGAAAGTGATGCGTAAATCTGTGCTGGCCAGTAGCCTGGTGATGCTACCCAGCTTGGCGCAGGCATTGGGCCTGGGGGCGATCGAGGTCAAATCGGCGCTCAACCAGCCATTGAACGCCGAGATCGCGGTGATCCAGGCGGGCGCTGGCGAAGCGGCCGGACTGGCCGTGGACCTGGCCAAGGCCGAGGACTTCGCCCGGGTTGGCATCGACCGGGCCCGATTGGCCGTACCGCTGGAGTTTGCCATTGGCGAGAACGCCCGCGGCGAACCCGTTATTCGTGTGACCAGCAGCGAGCCCATTCGCGAGCCCTTCCTGACCTTCCTGCTGGATGTCAATTGGGATCGCGGTCGCTTGCTGCGTGAATACACCGTGTTGCTCGATCCGCCAGTGATGGCACCCGCGCGGCGCGGCAGCAATGTGGCTTCGGCACCCGCGGCCCGACCGGCGCCGGTGGCCAAGCCCGAACCGCTGACGCCGGCAACCACGCCGAAGCCAACGCCGCCTCCGGTGGCTGCCGCTCTGGCAGCGACGCCTGCACCGACGACCACCCCGGCACCCACACCCGCTCCGGCGACGACGCCGGCACCGACCTCGGCCTCGGCGGGTGCGTCCGAGTACGGCCCGGTGGGGAGTGGCGAGACCTTGTGGGAAGTGGCGACGGCCACGCGACCGGCCGGCGTGGACGACATGAATCGTCTGATGGTCACGCTGCTGCGGATGAATCCGAACGCCTTCTACGAAGACAACATCAACGCCCTCAAGCGAGGCGCGGTGCTGCGTATCCCGACGGCGGCCGAGGTCAATGCGATTCCGGTGGCCGAAGCACGCGATGCGGTGGCGCAGCAGAATGAAATCTGGCGCGGCTATCAGGAGCGCGCAGCGGGGCGGACCACGGCACTGGCTGACGCCGGTGGCAGCCGTTCGTCCAGTTCCAGCAGCAGCGCCAGCGACGCTGGCGGTCGCCTGGAGTTGGTGCCACCTCGGGCCGCCAGCGGCGACCAGGGCGCCGCCGACCGTCCGGGCAGTGGCGGCATGGACAGCAGTTCCGCGGCCATGCGCGACGTCCGCGCCGATCTGGCCCGTTCGCAGGAAGACCTGACCACGGCACGCGCCGAGGCCGGTGAGTTGCGTTCGCGAGTCAGCGATCTGGAAAAGATCAAGGCCGATCAGGAGCGACTGCTCAAGCTGCGCGACGATGAGCTGGCCGCGCTGCAGGCTCGCATTGCGGAACTGGAGCGTCAGCAGAATGCCGCCGCCAGCGTGTCGCAGCAGCCGCCGGTTGCGGTGACCGCGCCGTCCGATCCGGTGGCGACCGAGCCCACGGCCGATCCGACGACCGACGATGGCTCGGTCAGTGCACAGGACATCTGGGGCGGGTCCGATACGCCGAGCACTGATGACACGGCCGCTGTTGATGATGGCAGTGTCACCGATGACGCGACGACCGAACCGATGGTGGATGAGCCGGTGACGCCGGTGGATACGAGCCCGGCGGTGACCCAGCCTGTGCCCGAGCCGGTCAGTGCCCCGCCACAGCCGGTGACGCCGGCACCGGCACCGGCGCCGGCCAGCACGCCCTGGTATCAGAATCTGTATCTGATTGGTGGTGGCGTGGCTGCGCTGCTGGCCATCGTGGGCCTGCTGGTCAGCCGTCGGCGCAAGGCGGAGCCGGCGCTTGGCGACTATCCGCAGGACGATGATGACGACGGCGCCGTCGACTTCGGCATCCCGGGCTCGGCCGCAGCCGCGCCCGCGGCTGATGACGGCGACTTCCTGTACGAGTTGCAGGGTCGTCTGAGCCGCGATCCGGGCGACTTGGATGCCCACCTGCAACTGCTCCGTCATCTGTACGCCCAGGGTGACAGCGATGGCTTCGAGCAGGCTGCCGAAGCGATGTTGCCGCACGTACACGATCAGCATGGGCCGGAATGGACCGAAGCCCGCTCGCTGGGCGAGGCACTGTTGCCGGGCAATCCGCTGTTTGCCGAACCGCAACGCTTTGATTTCGACAGCAGCGACATGGCGCCGGTCAGTGCACCGCCGGCAGCCAGCGACGACGATGACGCGTTGAGTTTCGATGCCTTCGAGGAACCGGCGCAGACGATGGAAGCGCCAGCGCTGGATCTGCCCTCGACGGAGCCGCCAGCGAGCTTCGCGGCCGCAGCAGATACCGCGCCCGCTGACAGTGGTGCCGGCGACGGGCTGGACTTCGATTTTGACTTCGATGCGCCAACCCAGGTCATCGAGCCAGTGCGTGAATCAGCGGAGTCGGCGACGGCTGATCTGCTGGACGAGGCCGCTGAAGCCGCCGACGCGACGACGATGGAAGTCGAGCGCGCCGGCGAACAGGCCGCCACCGAGTTCGATGCCGCGCTGGACGCCGCAGCCGACAGCAGCAAGTCCGACGACCTGGAATTGCCGGCACTGGACTTCGATTTCAGCCAGGACACCGAAATCAAGCGTCCGGAAGTCGTCGGCTTTGCGGATTCGGGCAAGGGCGACGACGGTGGCCTGGACTTCGACAGTGGCTTGCCGGAGGCGGCCGCCGCGGTCGATATCGGTGCGCCAGAGGCTGTCGAAAGTCCGGCCGAAGACGATTTCCTGGAGCTGGACTTTGGCTCGCTGGGTGAAAGTGATGCGGTGGGCACCAAGCTGGATCTGGCGCGCGCCTACATCGACATGGGCGACCCGGATGGTGCGCGTAGCATGCTCGAGGAGGTGATCTCCGAGGGCAATGCCGGTCAGCGCAGCGAGGCCGAGAAGCTGCTGGGATCACTGGGCTGATCCCCAACTAGGAAAACATCGCTGAATCGGGCCCGGATGGCATTGCCGTCCGGGCCTTTGTTTTGGTCGCCCTCAAACGGCGGCAGTGGCAGACTGCGCGGCCCGACGGGTGCGACGATCGCTGACGATGAGCTACCGCATGGCACTCGGTGTCGAGTACGACGGCACCGACTATCTGGGCTGGCAGGTGCAACGGCACGGCCCCAGTGTGCAGGCCACCGTGCAGCAGGCGCTGTCACGGCTGGCCAACGAATCCATTGAGGTGGTGTGTTCCGGACGGACCGATGCGGGCGTCCACGGCCAATGCCAGGTCGTGCATTTTGACGTGCACAACGAGCGCAGCGACCGCGCCTTCGTGCTCGGTGCCAACAGCGCGTTGCCGCCGGACATCGCCGTTCTGTGGGCTCAGCGTGTGCCGGGCGATTTCCACGCCCGCTTCTCGGCGCGTCGCCGGCGCTACTGCTATCGCTTGCTGAATCGGCCCGTGCGGCCCGCCTTGCTGGCCCGCCAGGTGGCCTGGGAGCGACGGGCTCTGAATATGCTGGCGATGCAGCAGGCAGCGCAGTCGCTGCTCGGTGAGCACGATTTCTCCGCCTTTCGCACCGTCCACTGTCAGGCCCCTTCGCCGATACGGACGCTGCACGCGCTGGATCTGCGCCAGGATGGAGACGTGCTGGAGTTTCATCTGGAAGCCAATGCCTTCCTCCATCACATGGTCCGCAACATTGTTGGCAGTCTGATGGTCGTCGGCCGTGGCGAGGCGCAACCGCACTGGGTCGGCGAAGTGTTGAGCTCGCGCGATCGGTGTCAGGCCGGCCCCACCGCACCGGCTGCGGGTCTGTTTTTTGTGGGTCCCCGCTATCCGCTGGCCTGGCAGTTGCCGGACAGTGTCAGCGCCGACGTTTGAAGCTGAGGTCGTTCATGGACTTCCATCGCACCCGAATCAAGTTCTGCGGCATGACTCACCGCGACGATATCGACGCAGCGATCGCGCTGGGCGTCGACGCGATTGGCCTGGTGTTCGTACCGGCCAGCCGACGCTGTGTCACGATCGAACAGGCCCACGCGCTGCTGCGCGATCTGCCGGCGCTGGTTCAGGTGGTCGCGCTGGTGGCCGATCCAGAGCCCGCGCAGGTCGACCAGTTGATCGCTCGGCTGCCCATCGATCTGCTGCAGTTTCATGGTCAGGAAGGCAATGGCGATTGCCGTCGCTATGGCGTCCCCTTTGTGAAGGCGATTGCGATGGGCGATGATGCGGGCTGGCGCCAACTGGATCGATATCCCGACGCCCGCGCGCTGCTGCTGGACGGACATGCCAGCGGCGAGTTGGGCGGTCAGGGTCGCGCCTTCGACTGGAACCGCTTGCCGCCCGCGGTAGCCTCCCGGGCCATCGTGGCCGGCGGGCTGAACGCCGACAATGTGGCGACGGCCATTGCCCGACTGCGCCCCTATGCGGTCGACGTCAGTTCGGGCATCGAGTCGATGCCGGGCCGGAAGGATCGCGAGCGGATGGTGCGCTTTGTCAGGGAGGTCAGACGAGCAGATGGAGAATGCAGCGGTGGATGAACAGCAGACGACCGGCGCTCTGCCGGACGAGCGAGGCCATTTTGGCCCATACGGTGGGCGCTTCGTCGCGGAGACCCTGATGGCGCCGCTGCAGGCGCTGACCGAGGCCTATCTGCACTACCGGCAGGACCCCGAGTTCCTGGCCGAGCTGGAGGCCGACCGGCGCGACTATGTCGGCCGGCCGTCGCCGATCTATCACGCCGAGCGCCTGTCGCGCGAGATCGGCGGCGCGCAGATCCTGCTCAAGCGCGAGGATCTGAACCATACCGGCGCACACAAGATCAACAACACCATTGGTCAGGCGCTGCTGGCCAAGCGGATGGGCAAGCCTCGCATCATTGCCGAGACTGGCGCAGGTCAACACGGCGTAGCCAGCGCCACGGTCGCCGCACGCCTGGGACTGGAATGCGTGGTCTACATGGGCGCGGTGGACGTGCAGCGCCAGGCCATCAATGTGTTCCGCATGAAGCTGCTCGGCGCCACCGTGGTGCCGGTGACCAGCGGCTCGAAGACGCTCAAGGACGCACTCAACGAAGCGCTGCGCGACTGGGTTACCAATGTCGACGACACCTTCTACATCATCGGTACCGTCGCTGGCCCGCACCCGTATCCGATGATGGTGCGCGACTTCAACGCGATCGCCGGTATCGAGGCTCGGGCGCAAATGCTCGAGCGCTTCGGTCGCCTGCCCGATGCACTGGTCGCCTGTGTCGGTGGCGGTTCCAACGCCATTGGCCTGTTTCATCCCTTCATCGAGGATCGTCAGGTGGCGATCTACGGCGTCGAGGCCGCCGGTCGTGGTCTGGCCAGTGGCGAGCACGCGGCGTCATTGTGCGCTGGCCGACCTGGCGTGCTGCACGGCAATCGCACCTATCTGCTCAGTGATCCGCAGGGTCAGATCATGGAAACCCATTCGGTCAGCGCAGGTCTCGACTACCCGGGCGTCGGCCCCGAGCATGCCTGGCTGAAGGACACCGGTCGGGCCAGCTATGTCGGCATCACCGACGACGAGGCGCTGGCCGCCTTCCATCGTCTGTGTCGTTGCGAGGGCATCATCCCGGCGCTGGAATCCGCGCATGCGGTCGCCTATGGCATGAAGCTGGCCGCCGAGCTGCCGCGCGATGCGATGGTGCTGGTCAATCTGTCCGGTCGCGGCGACAAGGATGTGCAGACGGTGGCTGGCCTGGAAGGATTGAGCCTGTGAGCGGACGTATCGAAGCGAGGTTTGCCGAACGTGCGGGCGAGGGGCGCTGTCTGTTGGTGGCCTTCCTGACCGCCGGAGATCCCGATCCCGCCCTGACTGCGCCTGCCATGACGGCGCTGGTGGATGCCGGCGCTGATCTGATCGAACTGGGGATGCCCTTCTCCGATCCAATGGCCGACGGCCCAGTGATTCAACAATCCAGCGAGCGGGCTCTGGCCAAGGGTGTCGGGCTGGCGCATGTGCTCGATGCGGTGCGCCAATTCCGTCGCGCCGATGCGCACACGCCGGTGGTGCTGATGGGCTATCTGAACCCGCTGGAACAGGTGGGGTTGGCGCCCTATGCGCTCGATGCCGCGGCCGCGGGTGTGGACGGCATGCTGATTGTCGATTGCCCGGCCGAGGAGATCGATACCAGCCAGGCGGCGCTGGCTGCCGCTGATCTGCGGCAGATCTTTCTGGTCGCCCCGACCACCTCGGCCGACCGGGTCCAGCGGATCTGCGACAATGCCTCCGGATTCATTTACTACGTGTCGCTGAAGGGCATCACTGGGGCCGACAGTCTGGCGGCCGACAGCGTTTGCGCCGCGCTGCAGGAGTTGCGTCAACTCAGCCGGGTACCGGTGGGCGTGGGCTTCGGCATCAAGACGCCCGCTCAGGCCGCGGCGCTGGCTGGCAGTGCCGACGCGATTGTGGTTGGCAGTGCGGTGGTCGAGGCGCTGGCACCTGCACGAGACGTCGCGGCCCTGTCGGCGGCAGCACAGGCCGTCCTCGGGCCGTTGCGACAGGCCATCGACCAGGCGCGCAACAAGGAGAGCTCATGAGCTGGTTGCAGAAACTCATGCCAGCCCGCATCCGAACCGAAGGCGGCAGCAAGCGCGCCGTGCCGGAAGGGCTGTGGGAAAAGTGCGACAAGTGCGCCGCGGTGCTGTATCGGCCGGAACTGGAGCGCAATCTGCGCGTTTGCCCCAAGTGCGGCAACCACATGGCCATCGGCGCGCGCGAGCGGCTGGCGCAGTTCCTCGATGCCGACAGCGGCAGCGAACTGGGTGAAAACCTGCAGCCGCAGGACCTGCTCAAGTTCCGCGATTCCAAGCGCTATCGTGATCGCATCGTGCAGGCGCAGAAGGACACCGGCGAGCGGGATGCGCTGGTGGCGCTGCAAGGCAAGCTGTACGGCCGCGATCTGGTCGCTGCCGCCTTTGAGTTTCGCTTCATGGGCGGATCGATGGGCTCGGTGGTCGGGGAGCGCTTTGCGCTGGCCGGCGAGCGTGCGCTGGAGATTCGCGCGCCGCTGATCTGCTTCTCGGCCACGGGAGGCGCGCGCATGCAGGAGGGGCTGTTCTCGTTGTTGCAGATGGCCAAGACCTCGGCGGTACTGGCCCGCATGCGCGAAGCCCGCTTGCCCTACATCTCCGTGCTCACGCACCCGACCACCGGTGGTGTGTCGGCCAGTCTGGGCATGCTGGGAGATCTGATCCTGGCAGAGCCCGGCGCGCTGATCGGTTTTGCTGGTCCGAGGGTGATCGAACAAACCGTACGCGAAACACTGCCGGAGGGATTCCAGCGCAGCGAATTCCTGCTCGAGCACGGCGCGCTCGACCAGATCGTTGATCGTCGCCAGATGCGGCGTCGGGTCGGTACGCTGCTCGCCATGCTGATGCAGCAGGCCCCGCTGCCGCGTCGCGAAGAATCCGAAGCACCGGAGGCAGCGCCGGCCTGAAGCCCTTGTTGTCGGCGCAGCAAACCGCCATTTTCGAGGCAGCCGTCCCATGACCGGCCCGGTCACGTTGCAGCATTGGCTGCGGCACCTGGAGCAGCAAGGCCCGGCGCCGATCGCCTTGGGCCTGGAACGGGTGGGCCTGGTGTCCAGGCGACTTTGGCCGACGGCGAAGCGGATTCCCGTGGCCGATCTGGTCCTGACGGTAGGCGGGACCAATGGCAAGGGTTCCGTGGTCGCCACGACCGACGCGCTGTTGCGTGCTGCCGGTCGCAGGGTAGGGCGCTATACCTCGCCGCACCTGCGGCACTTCAATGAGCGCATCGTCATTGATGGCCAGATGGTCAGCGACGAGGCATTGCTGCAGGCCTTCGAGCAGGTCGAGCAAGCGCGCGGTCAAACCGATCTGACCTACTTCGAGTTCACCACGCTGGCGGCCTTCTGGCTGTTCAGCCAGGCTCGCCTGGACGTCGCCGTGCTGGAAGTCGGCCTAGGCGGCCGGCTGGATGCGGTCAATCTGATCGACGCCGACGTGGCGGTCATTACCGGCATTGCGCTCGACCACCAGTCCTTTCTGGGCGACAGTCGCGAGGCCATCGGACTTGAAAAGGCCGGCATTGCCCGATCGGGTCGACCTTTGGTCCTCGGCGAGCGGCAGCCGCCGGACGGACTGCTGTCGACCCTGCAGGCGCGAGGCGCCAAGGTGCTGCAACTGGGCAGGGATTTCGACATTGTTGGCGCCCGCCAGAGAGAGGCATTGCTGCGGCTGCCGGGTGGACAGACGCTGGCGCTGCTCGCCCCGAATCTGCCCGGCCTGCACCAATGGGACAATCTGGCGGTCGCCACGGTCGCGGTGGCCTCGCTCCCAACTGCGCTGTTTCCGGACCGAATGCTGCAGCAACGCGCCCAAGCCTTGCTGCAACTCCCTGGCCGGCTGCAGCCGGTACCCGCGCCGGTTCCGACGCGTGTTGATGTCGCACACAACCCGCAGGCCGCCAGCGCGTTAGCGCAGTGGTGGTCGACCCAACCCGGCCCCCGCCACGCCGTATTCGGTTTGCTGGCCGACAAGGATCTGAGCGGGGTCATCAAGCCGTTGCTGCCGCTGGTGGATGTGTGGCACCCGATCCAGCTGCAGGGGCCACGTGCGCGACCGGTTTCCGAGATCGTGGCCGCGTTGCGGCAAGCCGGTGCCGTGGTCGAGGCCGGCGGTGATCGCCATTTGCCGGCGGTCTGGGACAAGCTGCAGCAACAGCTTGAAGCTGCGCCGGCGGGCAGCAACGTCGTGGCCTTCGGTTCCTTTCTGTTGGTCGCCGACGTGCTCGAACTGACCTCGCCGGTCCCGGCCTGATCGACGCCGAGCCTTGACAGGCACTTTTGCTCAGAAATAGCATATCGGCACGCGACGTCGTCGCGTTTTCTTTTCCGCCCGCAATGCTCATTTTGAGCAAAAGTGCATCGGAACCAAGGTCGATGCTGGAGACGCGATGATGGATACCCCCTGGACTGCCGAAATTCCTGTCGCGCCGGTCGGCACTGACGCTGCCGAGCGGGTGCTGCCCGCTGAGGAATGGGCCCTGTACCAGCCGTTGATCGACGAAATTCAGGCGCTCAAGCTGAAGCGCAGGGCGGTGATCCTTGCGCACAACTACCAGCGGCCGGAGGTCTACCACGGCGTGGCCGACCTGACCGGTGATTCGCTGGCGTTGGCACAAATGGCTGCCGACACTGACGCTGAGACCATCGTGCTGTGCGGTGTGCATTTCATGGCCGAGACCGCCAAGATTCTTAATCCAGGCAAGACCGTGCTGATCCCGGATCTGCGCGCCGGCTGTTCGCTGGCTGAGTCGATCACCGCCGCCGACGTGCGCCTGTTGAAGCAGCGCTACCCGGGTGTGCCGGTGGTGACCTATGTGAACACCAGCGCGGCGGTGAAGGCGGAAACCGACATCTGTTGCACGTCGGCCAATGCCCTGGCGGTGGTCGAATCGCTGAACAGTGATCGAGTGATCTTCCTGCCGGACCGCTATCTGGGCCACTGGGTGGCTTCGCAGACGCGCAAACAGCTGATCCTGTGGGAGGGTGCCTGCGAAGTGCACGAGCGCTTTACGGGTGCGCAGGTTCGCGCCCTGCGCAGCGATCGTCCGCTGCAGGTATTGGCGCACCCGGAGTGCCCGCCGGACGTGCTGGCCGAGGCCGACTACGTGGGTTCGACCAGCGGCATGATCGCGCACCTGCGGGCCCAGCGGCCGGCGCGGGTGGCGCTGATCACCGAGTGCTCGATGAGTGACAACGTGGCGATGGAACTGCCGGACATTGAATTCGTGCGGCCCTGCAATCTGTGTCCGCACATGAAACGAATTGACCTGGAAGGCATCCGCAACGCCTTGCGCGACGGTCGCCATGCCGTCGAAGTGCCCGCGGACATTGCCCGGCGTGCCCGGTTGTCGGTGCAGCGAATGCTGGATCTGGGCCGGCAGCCCGGGCACTGATCGGAGCCAGGCGAACAGGGTCGTGCCTCAAGGTGGCCCGATCGCTCCATCTGTCGGTCGGGCAGGACCGTTTGGCAGCCAATTCGCGCATTGGCAGGCCCACCACTGTCACGTTCGGACGCATTGGGGCACAATCGCCCGCCCGGGGTCGTGGTGTGATTGCCACTGTGATCACAAAACCGGTTCCCGAGTTTGGCCGACACTTGCGATGAGCGCCCATCCGTCCAACAGGTGACCGACGGGCATCGAGGAGTCTCGCGGTATGGCGGAGCAGTTCGACATCATCGTCATCGGCAGCGGCGCTGCCGGACTCAGTACGGCACTGGCCGCCCGCGGCGCGCGTGTGGCTGTCGTGACCCGTGGCGTCATCGGTCTGGACGGCGCCAGCTGCTGGGCTCAGGGCGGACTGGCTGCCGCCATTGGTCCGGGTGATTCGCCGGGACAGCATGCGCTGGACACGATCAAGGCCGGTCATCGCCGTAACAACAAGGCTGCCGTCCGCTGGATGGCCGAAAGCGCGCCGGAGACCGTGCGCTGGCTGATCGATCAGGGCGTGGAGTTCGACCGAATCGGGCCGAACCTGTCGTTGGGTCGCGAATCTGCGCACACCTTCCCGCGCATCGTGCACGCTGGCGGCGATGCCACTGGCGCAGAACTGATGCGAGCCCTGCGTCAGGCGGTGCAGGTGGCCAATCATGTGCAGCTGTTTGAATTCTGCAGCGCGCGCGAGTTGATCAAGCTCAGCGGCAAGGTGGTCGGCGTGGCCATCACCGACGCCCGCGGCGAGGGCTGTGAACTTTATGCGCCGCACGTCGTGCTGGCGACCGGCGGCCTGGGTCAGTTGTTCCTGTACACGACCAATCCCACCGAGGCCGATGGCTCCGGACTGGCGCTGGCGATGCGCGTCGGTGCCGAGTTGGCCGACATGGAAATGGTGCAGTTCCACCCGACTGCCCTGGCACCACGCGAGGCCGGTCAAGGTGAGCAGTTGCCGCTGATCACCGAAGCCGTTCGAGGAGCGGGCGCCTGGCTGGTCAACGAGCAGGGACAGCGCTTCCTCAGCACCGTCCATCCGCAGGCGGAACTGGCGCCGCGCGATGTGGTGGCGCGTGCCGTCTGGGAGCAGACTGAACGCGGTCGCCGCGTCTATCTGGACGCAACGCCGCTGGGCGAGAGCCTGCGGACGCGCTTCCCGACGTTGGTCAAGACTTGCCAGATGCGCAACATCGATCCTCGTCGTGATCCCATCCCGGTGGTGCCGGCGGCCCATTACCACATGGGCGGAATCAAGGTCGATCTGCACAGCATGAGCAGCGTGCCGGGTCTGTACGCGGTGGGCGAAGTGGCCTGCTCCGGCGTCCATGGCGTCAATCGCCTGGCCAGCAACTCATTGCTGGAAGGCGTGGCTTTTGGACGCGCGTTGGGTGACCGGCTGGCCCGGATGCCGCGGCAGCAACAACTGCCCACCGTCTCGCTGGGTGTTTGGAATGACGTAGCCCAGCCGGCGCCGATTTCCGAGGCCATGGTCTTCGCCCGGCTGCGCCAGCTGCTGTGGTCGGCCGCAGGCGTCATTCGCTATCAGGATTCGCTGGAGGCGGCCGAGCAACAGTTGCAGCTGCTGCAGCGGCGCTGCCTGCCGGGGGCCCACGTGCTCGAGCAGATCAGCGTCGGATTACAACTGGTCGCCGCCGCTCGGGCGCGCACCGACAGTCTGGGCGCGCATCACATCCTGCCACGGCGGCCGGCACTCAGCGGCCAGGCTGCGGCCTGACGAGCCGCCGTCAAACGGTCGCTCAGCGCAAACGGGGCACCGCGGCGAGCAGTCGGCCGCGGAAATGCACCTGAACATCGCCGTCCAGCCACTCCGGATCCTTGCGCAGCATGATCCGGCCGCGCTCGTCGGCCAGCAGGTCCAGTGCCAGTGAAGCGCCTTCCAACTGAACTTTCATTGGCCCGTCGGCAAAGTGGTATTCGATGCCTACGACCTCACCATCGGCGTAGTCCGGACCCAACTGGGTCAGCGCTCGTTGCGCTTCCTCGATGCCTGCCCAGATTTCCGAGTAGGGCAGATGCTCGCCGGGAGGCAGTACCAGTTCCAGACTGAGTTGCAGCTGCAGAGAGCCCTGTGGCTGGTTGCTGTGCACCCAAGGGTTCTCCTGCAGCAGCGCTTCGGTCAGCGGAAAGCTGGCGCGGCCGCGTTCGTCGATCGGAACTTCGATGCGGCCGTCGTCGCTCTGGATCCAGATGCGAATCTGCGTGGGACGGACCCCATCCAGTCTAGAGCCGACGCTCTGCACACCGCGCAGCCGCGGAAACTGCGTCAACACGGCCGCGGGTCGGAAGCGTTCGTACAAGGCTGCGTAGGGAACGCGCCCCAGATCCTGGGCCGCTGCCGATTGCCACAAACACAGGCCGAGCAGCAAAGCCCTGATCAGGTCACGGACAGGCAACATCATTGAGTCGGGAGCAGTCGGGACTGCGGCAGTCTAGCCCGAATCGCTCATGCCTCTGCTGCTGCAATCACGATTCGGCGCGCCGTGGCGCGGCGCAGGCTGGCTTGTGGCCGGCCTGGAGCAGTTCCGCCATGACCGTGAAACCGCTCGTGCGTCGCTCCCGACTATGGAACTTC
>JAWLAT010000031.1:0-57201 GCA_041395325.1 Lysobacterales bacterium | reverse complement strand
GGTGGATCGCCCTCGCCTTCCCGTTTGGACAGCCGCTGACTGGGCGTCTCGGGCAGCTCGTGCAGGATCTTCGTTTCGGCTTCGGCGGCGCTCAGGCCCTTGAGCTCGATGGCCGGCTGACCACTGAGGACTTCGTACAGCAAAGTCCCGAGGCCGTAGATGTCGCAGCCCACGGTGATCGCGTCACCCAACAGCTGCTCGGGCGCAGCATGCTGCGGCGAGAAGAAGCGCTGACCGGTGATCGTCTGCGACACCGCCTGCCCGGCCAGCTGACCGGCCAGGGGCTTGGCAATGCCGAAGTCCAGCAGGTGCGGCTGGCCTTGGGCATCGACCAGGATGTTGCCGGGCTTGAGATCGCGATGGACGATCAGCGCCTGGTGGGCGTAGGCCACGGCCTTGGCCACTTCGATCAGCAACTGCACCCGATCGCGTAGCGGCAACCGCTGCTGGCGCACGTAGCGCGTCAGCGGCAGGCCTTCGACGTAGTCCATCACGTAGTAGGGCGTGCCGTCGGCCAGCTGTTCGGCGTCGATCAGTCGGGTGATGGCCGGGTGGTCCAGCTGCGCCAGCACCTGGCGCTCCACCTCGAAGCGCTCGCGGAAACCCTCGGCCAGCAGGTCACGGGCCAGAAACTTGATCGCCACCCGCTGCTGCACCACGCCATCATTGCGCTCGGCCAGATAGACCGAGCCCATGCCGCCAGCACCCAGCGGCCGCACCAGCGTGTAGCGCCCTACCTGCGCGCCGACCAATGACTCCGGCTCGGCGCCTAGCAGCATCGCATCCAGCTCACCGACCGCCTTGCGTGCCGTGTGGCGAGCCAACGCTACGTCGGAGGCCAACAGCGATTCCAGCTGCCGACGCAGCGCCAAATCGTCAGCACACTCACGATCAAGCGCGGCCGCCCGCTGGGCCGGATCCAGATCGGCCAGCTGGTCGAATAGCTGTTGCAGGCGGTTGAGATCAGTCATCGGTATTCGACCCGAGGGCCGTTGTCCGTGGCTCGGTTGCGTTCCAGCAAGCCGCAAGCGCCCCCTGAACCGGTAGATTCCGGCCCAACGCGAAGTGCGGAATTCGCGCGACGCTGTTCAGTTATGCATTTGCGTCGCCGGCTGAACAGCAGTCAAACATGTGGCTCCAGAGCACGCAAGCGCGAACTTGCGAGACGTTGCTTTCACTTAACGTTCACCATTTCATGCATTCCAGAGGCTCCCTGCACCCCTTTGCCGCCTGCGAGCACCATCGATACGCGACACCCAACACCAACGGAGCGCCAAGCCTTTGTCTCTTCTAGGCCGAAGGACACCGGCTGCGGATATCGCCAAGCAGGGCTTCGATGGTCTGCAGCCGGCTCGCCGGACTCATCACGACAATCCGCAGCCAGCGGCGACCGGCAAACAGCGTCGTCGACAGATGGAAGCGGCCTTCGCGGATCAGCGCGTCGCGTATCTGCAGTTCGTCGACCTCCCCATCCCGCAGGCGAAAGCACAAGATGTTGGCTTCCGGTCGCAACGCACATTCGAAATCCGGTTGAGCCTCGATCAGCGCATGAGCCTGGCGGGTCAGTTCCACGCACGCCTCGACGTGGCGGGCGATCCCCGCCTCCCCTTGGTCCGCCAGCGCCAGATACCAGCGCAATCCCAGCGCGGCCTTGGTGCACTCCACCGTTCGATGCAGAAAATCGAAGCCGGGCAGACCCTTGTCGTGAAACAGGTAGCTCGCTTCCTGCTCAAAGGCCTGGTTGCAGGCCCGCTCATCGCGATAGAGCACAGCGGTGCACAGCGGCCCGGTCCGCGACATCTTGTGCGCATCCCAGACCACCGAGTCAGCCAACTCGATGCCGGCCAGGCGCTGCCGCAGGACAGCGCTGAAGAGGAAGCCACCGCCGTGTGCCGCATCGACATGCAGCCAGACGCCTCGTGACCGACAAACTTCGGCGATGGGCTGCAAGGGGTCGAAGGCACCCACCGCCGTCGACCCTGCGGTGGCAATCACCGCGATGACGCGCTCGCCCGCCGCCTCGGCCTCGGCAAGCGCTGCGGCGACGCCTTCGGCCGTCAGCGCGCCGCGAGCATCGGTGGCGGCATGCCGGATCTGCCGACGCCCCAGCCCCATGATGCCGGCCGCCCGCTGCACGGCGTAATGCGCGCCCTCGGCGCAGATCAGACACAGCCGAGGATCATTGCCAACAGCCCAGACGTCCGGCTGCACACGTGTTCTGGCTGCCACCAGCGCGGTCAGCGTGGCCAGAGAACCACCATGCACCAGCACGCCGGCGCCGTAGCGTCCCATGTCGTCGGCCACCCGGTCTTCCGGCCACGGAGGCGCAGCCCAGCCCAGCTTGCGCAGCAAGCTACCGATCAACCAGTACTCGATGGTGGCGGCGGCCGGCCCCATTTCGAAGATCGCCATTGGATTGCTGACGGTGCCGTCGATCAGCGCCGCCAACGTGCTGCCGGCATTGGGCTGGGCGGTCTGATGGGCGAAAAAGCCGGGCGAGGACAGGCGGGTGGCGTGGTGCAGGTAGCCTTCGAGGAAGCCCTGCATTCCCTCGCTTCCAAGCGGCTCGACCGTGTTTCCGGTCAGCCCCAGTCGCGCGGCGATCTCGCGCATCGGCCGCAGGTTGACGGTCGCCGGTCGATCGGCGGGCGCCGCCTGCACGAACTGTTGCAAGCGCTCCGCCAGTGCCGCCCAGTCGGTTGCGCTGATCACGATGACGCCCCCATCACGCTGTCCAGGTGCCGGTCGGCGCGATCGGGCCGCCAGCGCAGCATCTGGTTTCGAATGGGCACAAAGCCCCGCCGGGCATACCAGTCTCGGGCATGCGTGTTCTCCGGGCTGACTTCCAGATCCAGACCCACCAGATCGTCGCGGCTGTGCTGCAGCGCCTGCAGAAAACCACTGCCGATCCCCAGACCTCGGGCTTCGGGCTCAACCCAGATCTCGTCGACCACACCGAGCAGGCCGCCGTACTCGTTGCTCCAGAACCAGATGAGAATGGCGTAGCCCAGCGCCCGTCCATCGACGACCACCACCCACGCCTGCCCCTGATCGGGATGCGCCAGCAGATGCGCCAGCGTACGCAGGATCTTGCCGTCATCCATGGTCTCTCCGACCACGTCCTCGACATAAAGGTCCCTGCACATCCGCTGGATCTGGCTCCAGTCGCTGGCTTGTGCCGGCCTGAACTCCGTGTCAGCCATGGGAACACCCGGCCTTGGAAAGCGGTGAAGTCTGGGCACAAGTCCGCCCCCACTCAAGCATGCGGTCGCTGCGATACACTGCGTCACATCACCGGGAGAACCGCCTTGGGATCCGCTTTCAGGCGCGCATGGGATGAGTGAGGCGGGCGGCGCACAGAGCACCTTGATCGAGTTGGGCAAGGGTGCGCTGGCAGATTGTCTGGAACTGGCCAACACGGCTTGGGACGGCGAGCGCGCTGCCCGCGTGCAGGGCGAACTCGAGCGCCTGGCCGACTTTGCGGCCAACCTTGATCAGGAAGCCATCGGCGGTGCGGCGCTGGACCTCTACGCCTATCTGGGCGTGTTCGCCGAAGGCACCCTGCGGCCCTCCCCGCTGCAACAGGACGAATTGCTCCAGCTGACCCAGGGGCTGCGCGAGGCACTGGCGCCGATCGCACCGGAAGTCACGCCTGGCGAACAGACACGAGTGCTCGCCCTGTTGCCGCAGGCGGATGCACTGGACAGCTGGCAGGCCACCCTGTCTCAGGAAGGGATGGATCTGCACCGCGTCATCGACGGCGACGAACTTGCACGGGCACTCGGCCAACAGTTGCCGAATGCCCTGCTGATCGATGCCGAGCTGGTCTCGGCCACCTGCGAGTTGCTCGATGGTTTGGCCGAGCAGCGGCCCGATGCCGTCCGCATCCCCTTGCTGGCGATCGGTCCGGCCGATCAGCCCCGGATTCGCTTGAAGGCCCTGCTCGATGGCGCCGACGACTACCTCGCCGAACCGCAGGAAAACGATCTGTTGCGGCAGCTGCGCGTTTTGCTCGACGCCCAGGATGATCAGCCCTTCCGGGTACTGGTGGTCGACGACGATCGCCAGATGGGCCAGTACTGCGATCGCATCCTGCGCCGAGCGGGCATGCAGGTTCGCGTGGTCCATGCGGCCGATCGCGTCCTGCCCAGCGTTCGTGAGTTCCACCCCGACCTGCTGTTGATCGACCTCTACCTGCCCGGTCAGGATGGCATGAGCCTGACGGCCGAACTGCGGGAATCCAGCGACTCCCTGGTGCTGCCCATCGTCTTTCTGTCGGGCGAACACAGTGAGGAGGCGCGCTTTCGCGCCATTTCTGCTGGCGGCGATGATTTTCTGACCAAACCGATCCGCCCGCGCCATCTGGTGGCTGCGGTCCGCAGTCGCATCAAACGCGTCCGCGGGTTGTCTCGACGTCTGGCCCGGCGAGCCACCGCGTCAGGCAGCGCCCACGGCCTGATCCGTCGCGGCGAGTTTCTGCAGGCGCTGGGATCGGCGGCGGGAGACCATCGACGCGTGCTGGCGGCCATGGCCGTCGATCAGGCCGAGGATCTGGATCAGCGGCTGGGCATGGCCGCCAAGTACGAACTGGAGCAGGCCATCGCTCAGCGCGTGCTGCGCCAACTGCAAGCGACCGAAAGTCTGTGCCTGTGGCGGGAGTTTGGATTCGGCGCATTGCTCGACGCCGCCACCAACAGCGATGTTCTGCAACGCGCCGAGGCCACGCTGCGGGTCGTCTCGGAGACGCCCTTTCGCCTCCAGGGCCAGGAGCAGGGACTGAGCATCAGTATTGGTCTGGCCATCGAGCCGGTCCAGCAATCGGACAGCGATGCGTGGATCAACGCCGCCTTCGCCGCTTTGGGCGCGGCCCAGCGCCTGGGTGGGAATCGTTGCGAAGGCCTGTTGGTCGACGACGACCAGAACCTGTCGCCCGAACGCTTGATGTGGATACGCGAGTTGGTACGTCTGGGTGCTTCGGGTAGCGGGCTGTCGGCAGAGTTCCAGCCGCTGATGCCCTTGCGGGGACAGCGCAGCGGCCACTACGCGCTGCTGCTGAAACTGCGGGACAAGCGACGGCCGCTGGAAGGCATCTTCCGGCACGAATACCTGCAAGTCGCCAGAGAACTGCAACTCGAAGGCAAGCTCGAGCGCATGGCGCTGTTCCGAGCGCTGGAGGCCCTCGATGAACAGCGCTCGCGACAGCGCTCGGCCAGCGTTCTGGTGGCCCTGGATCTGATGTCCTTCGATCGCGAGCAGCTGAGTTGGCTGGAACGGGAGTTGCAGCGACGCGACTACAAGGGACAACTGCTGGTCATCGAATTCGAGGCGGATGTGCTGCTGACCCGCCCGCCGCTGATTGGCCTGGTCAAGCGCCTGCGTCAGCTCGCCGTGCGAGTCATCGTCGCTGAACCGGGCCTGGCGCGATTGCCCGAGTTGCTGAAACTGCCCGTCGACGGCGTTCGCCTGCCCGTCGGCGCGATCCTCTCGGCCGACGCTCAGGTCGTTTCGCCGCTGCTGGCCGACTGGCACGCACTGGGCCGTAGCGTGCAGGTCCATCAGGTCGACGAACTGACCCAGATGAGTCGCTTGTGGAATCTCGGTGTGGACTATCTGCAGGGCGAAGCCGTCGCGGCGCCGGGCCCGCGGCTGGATTTCGACTTCGGCGACGGCGCCTGATCTCCACGCTGTCGCAAACCCGGATTGCGACGGCAGCAGCGCGGCCTTGATCGCGCCACCACGGCATTGGCGCAGCCCGGATGTCGTTTTGCCCGGTCATGCACGTACTGGAGGATCAACATCCAGCGAGCACGCCCATGAACAGCCTCTACCACCGCCTCGGCGGCGACGCAGCCATCGAGGCCGCCGTCGAACACTTCTATGACCGGGTCCTGCAGGATCCGTTGCTAAGCCCCATCTTCGCCGACGTGCCCATGGCTCGAATGCGGGCTCATCAGAGCCGTTTTCTGGCGGCAGCCTGTGGCGGCCCGAACATCTACGAAGGCCGTGATCTGGGGCGAGCGCACGCCGGCCTGATCGTCCGCTTCGGCTTGGGCGACGCGCATTTCGATGCCGTCCAGGGGCATTTGCAGGCCGCACTGGCGTCGTTGGGCGTACCCGTTGATCTGCACACCGAAGTGCAGCAGAAGGTCGAAACGCTGCGCCCGCTGGTGTTGGGTCGAGAGGTGGCGCTGTCTGCGTAACGCTTCCGGTCAGGGCAGTGCGTCAATGTCTCCTGGCGCGCTGCCGAAGTCCGCGCAGTTCAGACTGACCCGCCTCAGCCCGTCGACCCACTCGCTGGATCTGGCACGATGCCACCGAGGACGCCCGTTTGTGTCCAGCAATCTCAGTGAGAGGCGCCGCCCCGTCCAACTGCCGTGGACATCGGCTGCGATCGGCTGTAGCACGCCCGCTGTGACGGCATGACGACGACCAAAGGCATCCAGCACCGCCAGCGATGGTTCACCACAGCGCAGGTCGATCCAGACGAGCGCAGTCCCCGATCGCAACGACTCGACCACGCCCATCCATACCACCGGCGTGAGGACGGCGCACAGCAGCACCGCTCGTATCGCACGGCGTTGGATCCCAGGTCGCATTGGCAACGGCATCGCAGTGGCAATGGAAGCTCAGGACCAAATCCGCTGGGCTCCGTTCAATCGATTGACGCACCGAGAGAATAAGTAGTGACGTGGCAAGCGGCTCTCGGGACGCGATGCGCCTTCAGCTGCTCGCGCCCAGCAAACCCGCCGCGATACGACCCACATTCACACCAAGGAACCAAGCCGCCGGCGTACCCAGCACCACCAGTGACACGGCGCCAATGCGGGCAGACACCCCGGTGCGGTCCCGTACCAGCGCAATCGCGGCGATCACGAAGGCGCACAGCAGCCCTGCGGTAGCCATCAGCATGTACGGCGCTGGACGCGTGACCGTTGCCAGCGCGGCGCAGCACGCTGCGAACAACGCCGTGGCAGTGACGGAAATTGCAATGACAGCACGCATCCGGGTCGACTCGACGTCTGACGTGACCGACGCGCGAGATTCGCACGCATCAATGGTGCTCGTCACCGGTTCAACGACAGCCGCGCGACACGCTCTGCGCGCCTACTGGGGAACTGGCAACCGAACCCTCCCTCACCCCTCAGCCCTGACCCCTCAGCCCTACCCCTAAAACATCTGCCGATTCAGACCCTGCGCCTGCATCACCTTGGCGGCGATTTCCTCGATCGACGTGTGCGTGGTGTTCAGGCAGGGGATCCCCTCGCGCTGAAACAAACGTTCGACGATGCCGATTTCGTGGCGGCACTGCTCGATCGAGGCGTAGCGGCTGTTGGGACGACGTTCGCTGCGGATCTGCGACAGCCGCGCCGGATCGATGGTGAGGCCATGGATGCGCTGCTTGTGCGGGCGCAGGCGGGTGGGCAGCGTGTCGCTGTCCAGATCCTCGGGGATCAACGGATAGTTGGCCGCGCGCACGCCGTAATGCAGGGCCAGATACAGACAGGTCGGCGTCTTGCCGGAGCGCGATACCCCCACCAGGATCAGTTCGGCATCGGAGAAATTGACGTCGACGCCGTCGTCGTGGGCCAGGCTGTAGTTGGTGGCGGCGATCCGCGCCTCGTAGGCCGCGGTGATCGCATGCGCCTTGCCGACCTTGGGCGTGCGACTGCGGCCCAGTTCCTGCTCCAGCGGCCCGATGAACGGGGCAAACACATCCAGCATCAGGGCGCCGCTCTCGCCGATGATGGAGCTCAAGCCCGGATCGATCACCGTGTTGACAACGATCGCCCGCTGGCCGCTCTCCTTTTGCGCCTGGACGATGGAATCCACCGCCGCCCGGGCGCGCACCTCGTTGTCGACAAAGGCCAACCGGCGCGTATTGAAAGGCACGCCGTCGAACTGCGTCAGCACGCTCTGACCGATGGTCTCGGCGGTGATGCCGGTGCCGTCGGAGACATAGAAGATCGGTCTTGCCTGGTCGCTCATCTGCCCTTCGCCCCTGCCGTGGTCGACTTGTCTCGATCCCTGGTGCACCGCATCATAGCCGTTTTGCCCCGGGCGCCCTGGAACCACCGAAACGACCATCGCCAAGGTCGTCAGGGCCGACAGTGAGGCAGTTTCCCACGCCCATGGCCTGGGCACGGAGCTGGTCGTCGCTGCGGATCGAGGAGCCCACCTTGTCTGGAGTGAGCATGAGCAATCCCATCCTGTGGCTGGACCAGCTGCGACTGAGTGATCTGGCCGAAGTCGGCGGCAAGAACGCCTCGCTGGGCGAGATGATTGGCCATCTGGCCCAGGCGGGCGTCGACGTTCCGGGTGGATTTGCCACCACGGCCAGCGCCTTCCGCAGCTTCCTGGCGCAGAGCGGGCTGGCCGAGCGCATCGCTGCCCGCGTTGCCGATCTGGACATCGACGATACCGTCGCCCTGGCCGCCGCCGGTCGGGACATTCGCCAGTGGATGGTGGAAACGCCACTGACGGCGGAACTGGAACAAGCCATTCGCGACGGCTACGCCGAACTGGGCCGTCGACTGGGTCATGCGGACCCGGCCGTCGCCGTGCGTTCCTCGGCCACCGCCGAAGATCTGCCCGACGCCTCCTTCGCCGGCCAGCAGGAGACCTTTCTCAATGTGGTCGGCATCGAGCAGGTGCTGCACAAGGTGCACGAGGTCTTTGCCTCGCTGTACAACGACCGCGCCATCGCCTATCGCGTGCACCACGGCTTTGACCACGGCGACGTGGCGCTGTCGGCCGGCATCCAGCAGATGGTGCGCAGTGACCTGGCCTGCTCCGGCGTGTTGTTCACGTTGGACACCGAGAGTGGCTTCCGCGATGCCGTCTTCGTCACCGGCAGCTGGGGCCTGGGCGAGATGGTCGTGCAGGGTGCGGTCAATCCGGACGAGTTCTATCTGTACAAGCCCTCGCTGCACGCCGGTCGCCGCGCCCTGCTGCGCCGCTCGCTCGGCGCCAAGCAGCAGCGCATGGTCTATTCCGACACGCCCGGCGAGCGCGTCCGCATCGAGCCCACACCCGACGCGCTGCGCCAGCAGTTCTGCCTGGACGAAGCCGAGCTGGCCCAGCTTGGCAAGATCGCGATGGCGATCGAGGCCCACTATCAACGGCCGATGGACGTGGAATGGGCCAAGGATGGTCAGACCGGGCGCCTGTTCGTTGTGCAGGCCCGACCGGAAACGGTGCGCAGTCGCGACGATGCGATGACGCTGGAGAAGTTCCGCCTCGACCAGCGCGGCCCGGTGCTCACCGAGGGTCGCGCCATCGGCCAGCGCATCGGCGCCGGACCTGCACGCGTGGTCGCTTCGGCGGCCGAGATGGAGCGCGTGCAGGCGGGCGATGTGCTGGTCACCGACATGACCGACCCCGATTGGGAACCGATCATGAAGCGGGCTGCGGCCATCGTCACCAATCGTGGCGGCCGCACCTGCCACGCGGCGATCATCGCCCGTGAGCTGGGCATTCCGGCCATCGTCGGCTGCGGCGATGCCACTGCCCACATCGCCGATGGCCAGTCGGTCACGGTCTCCTGTGCCGAAGGCGATACCGGCTTCGTCTATGACGGCCTGCAGCCCTTCCAGATCATCAAGACGGATCTGGGCAACATGCCGCCAGCGCCGCTGAAGCTGATGCTCAACGTCGCCAATCCCGAGCGCGCCTTTGATTTTGCCCAGTTGCCGAATGCCGGCGTGGGCCTGGCGCGGCTGGAGATGATCATCGCCAGTCACATCGGCGTACATCCCAAGGCCCTGCTGGAGTACGACCGCCAGGACCCGGAGACCCGTGCCCGCATCGACGAGCGCATCGCCGGCTACCCATCGCCAGTGGACTTCTATGTCGATCGGCTGGCCGAGGGCATCGCAACACTGACCGCCGCTTTTGCGCCGAATCCGGTGATCGTCCGGCTCAGCGATTTCAAGAGCAACGAGTACGCCCATCTGATCGGCGGCCGCCGCTACGAACCCACCGAAGAGAATCCGATGCTGGGATTCCGCGGTGCCTCGCGCTACGTCGATGCCAGCTTCGCCGACTGTTTCGAACTGGAATGTCGGGCGGTCAAGCGCGTGCGCGAGGAGATGGGCCTGAGCAACGCCTGGGTGATGATTCCCTTCGTCCGCACCGTGGCCGAGGCCGAGCGCGTCATCGACACACTGGCACGCTATGGCCTGCGTCGCGGCGAGCACGGACTGAAGATCATCATGATGTGCGAGATCCCGTCCAATGCGCTGCTGGCCGATCAGTTCCTGGCTCATTTCGACGGCTTCTCGATCGGCTCCAACGACCTGACCCAGCTGACCCTGGGCCTGGATCGGGACTCCGGGCTGATCGCCGACCTGTTCGACGAGCGCAACGATGCCGTCAAGGCACTGCTGTCGATGGCCATCAGCGCCTGCAAGCGCGCCGGCAAGTACGTCGGCATTTGCGGCCAGGGCCCGTCCGATCACCCCGATCTGGCGCAATGGCTGATGGCCCAGGGCATCGAGAGCATGTCACTCAATCCGGACACGGTGGTCGATACCTGGCTAATGCTGGCCGACGGCAAGTCGGCATGAGCCCAGGCGCGCCAGCAGCCGGCTACAGCGGCACCCCGCTGGCGCGCAAGCTGGGCATCAAGGCCGGCGCGCGGGTGCATCTGATCGATGCGCCCGCACACGCCTGGTCTTTGCTCGAGCCCTTGCCCGAGGACGTGGTTCAGGTCAGCGCAGTGGACACGCAGACCGATCTGGTCTGGCTGTTCTGCCTCGCGCGCGAACGCCTGGCCAATGCGCTGGCAAGGCTGCGCGTCCAGATCCGCTCAGATGTCGCCATCTGGGTCAGCTGGCCCAAGAAGGCCTCGAAAGTTGCGACCGACATCACCGAGGACAGCATTCGCGAAGTCTGTCTGCCGCTGGGTCTGGTCGACATCAAGGTCTGCGCCGTCGACGCGACCTGGTCCGGCCTGAAACTGGTGATACGCAAGGCGCTGCGCTGAGGGCAGCGATCAGCCTGCGGCGCGGACCGTGCTGAGTTCGAGCGTCATGAATACGCTGTGCGGATCCAGCTGGTAACGACCGAAAGGCCCGCACTCGACGAAACCCACCGAGGCATAGAGGCGCCGAGCCGGAACAAATCCTTCCTGGCTACCGGTCTCCAGACTCAGCCGTCGATAGCCACGCCGGTGCGCTTCGGCCAGCAGGAAATCCAGCATTCGCCGCCCGCCGCCCTGCCCGCGCCGTGCCGCCGGCGTGCGCATCGACTTGATCTCGGCATGTTCGGCATCCAGCTGCTGCAGGGCGCCGCAGGCGCGCAATTCGCCTGCACTCCAGGCGCTCCAGAAGCTCACACCCGGTGCTCGCAGGCCGGTCAGATCGAGCGCGTGAATGCTCTCGGGCGGCGACCATTGCCGCATATTGGCCAGATGCTCGGCCAGCAGTGCCTGGATCTCGACGCCGCTGAGATCGTCCGGGCGGAATTCCCACGACGCCGATGTGATCGAATCAGTCACCACCGTCTCCACACCGAACCAGTGGCGTGTAGGCCATGACCACCAGAGGACGCTCGCTTAAGGGCGCATCGGCCGGTCGCGCTCGCGATCGACGATGCAGAAGAATCCAAAGGGCTGCTCGCTTTCGTTGCGCAGCTGATGCACTTCCAGCGGCCGCACATAGGCCACATCCATCGGCTTGAGATCGGCCCGCAATTCGTCGGTCACCAACACCCCCTGGCCGCGGGCGACCAGGATCACGTGGGTGTGCAGATGCTTCTCCAGACTGGTGTAGCCGCCCGGCTCGACCTCGAAATAGCGCAGGTCGAAATCGGCCTGCTCGCCGTGACGGCCGATCAGCTCGACCCGCCGCACCGCGTTGAAGTCGTCTTCCTCATTCTTGTAGCGCAGATCCGAGCGGTGCTGCCAGCGGAAGTCCTGCAGGAACGACAACAGCGTATGCACGCCCTCGCCTGTCGAAGGCTCGAACTCGCAGCTGGTGGCCCAACTGGTCTGCGGTTCGACCAGACGTTCCGGGAAGGCGGCACGGATCCGCGCCTGGTAGGCACGGGTACCGTCGGCCAGGTCCGGTGCATGTCCAAGCAGCGAGCCGCCGATCAGCAGCACGGCATCGACACCATAGTCCTGTTCCAGCTGCGGCAGGCTCTCGAAACGCATGCCACCGGCCGGACTGGGCCAGGCCGGCGCCAGCTGACCCAACGGCCGGGTCAGGGCACTGGCCAGGCCGGCGCATTCCTCGGCGCTGTAGGGGAAACGGCCACCCGGCGCCGGGAACACCGAGATGTCGGCACCCGCCAGGCGGAACAGCGTGCCCAGCAGCACATCGTGGGCAATGCCGTGATCACGCGATTGCGTGTAGACCCCGCTCATGGCCGGATGGGCCATACAGACCAGACCGTAGCGCTCGTTCAGATAACGCATCCGGTCCAGGCCGATCACCATCGGGCAGACCAGCACGCCGTGCAGACCCAGCTCCAGCACGAAGCCGGCGTAGTCGTCCAGTTCCTCGTCCGGCGCGGCCAGATGCGGGAAATACAGGCACTGACGGCCGGTCTGCGCATTGGCCGCGTTGACTGCCTTGGCGCAGGCATCGACGCGGCGCTTGAAGCCCTCGAAGTCCGGCGCCACCAGGTTCTGGTCGTCCTTGACGATGTCACCGCCGCCCAGCGCGAAGCGACCGACCAGATGCGCCAGGGTCTCGTCGCTCAGCCCCCGCGGCTTGACCGCGGTGGCCAGCAGCGGGCGGTCGTAGACGCCCAGCAACGCCCGCACGCCGTCGATGCCGTGTCGCGGCCCGTTGAATCGCTGCAACAGCGTGTCGGGCAGATCCACATCGACGAGGCGGATGCCACTGGCCATCGAGACATTGCCGTAGAGCAGGTTGAGCAGCTGCGACAGCTGACCCGAAGCCAACTCGGCATTGAAGGCAATCCTGGCGATCGCATGACCGGGTCCATCGGCGCGCAGATCCCGCACTTCGCCAACGATCTCGCGCAGCAGCGTGGCGTCCGTGACCAGCCGCTCGGGCAATTCAACGGTTTGCTCGAAAGCGATGAAGCGTGCGACGGCGTCGGCCTGCCCGGGATCACACTGCAAACGATAGGTGGCGATGATCGGCGGACTGGCAGGTTCAGACTGGGGCATGTGGACCGCGGCCATGTTGCTGGCGCAAAAAGGTCGGCAAGTATAGCCACCCAGCTTGTCATCTGACCGACTGTAGCCGTGCGCTCAGGCCAATCGGTTGATGCTTGCCCGCAGATTGCCCGATCCACACCGGTTTCGCACCGTTGGCGGACCGGGCCGCGGGCATGAGCGGGCCGCGGTCTTGCTGCACCGCCGCCTGGGTTGACGGTCAGCGCTGAGCGACCTTGTCGCCTCGACCAGCGCTCAATTGCAGTGCCTGGACCAGCAAGGCCGGCAGAAAGGTCAGCGTGATCAGCGTGGAGAAGGCCAGACCGTCGAGCACGATGGCCCCCAGACCGCGATAGAGCTCGGTGCCTGCGCCGGGGATCAGGACCAGCGGGGCCAGACCGAACAGGGTCGTCAGCGTCGACATCAGGATCGGGCGCAGTCGTGTGCGCACCGCTTCGGAGACTGCCTGACCGGCGTCGGCGGCCCCTTCCTGCAGCCGCCGATAGGCCTCGTCGACAATCAGGATGGGGTTGTTGACGACGGTACCGAGCAGCACCAGGAAGCCCAGCAGCGTGATCATGTCGAAAGGCTGATTGAAACCGCCCAGACCCAGCCAGCCCATTGCCGCACCGAATGCGTTGAGCAAGGCCAGCCCGATCACGCCACCGGCGATCCCCAGCGGCACGGTCAGCATGACCAGCCAGGGTCGGCCCCAGTGGCGGAAGATCGCCACCAGCAGCAGATAGCTGAGCAGCACCGCGATGACGAAGTTGCCGGCCATCGACGCACGGGTGGCACTGAGCTGGTCGCTGGCACCGGAAAGCTTGATGGAGACTCCGTTGGGGATCTCGCCGGCCCGGCGCATGGCCTCGACCAGCTGTTCGCGGACGACGGCCACACCGCTCTCCAGCGCCACCGAACGCGGCGGGACGATGCTCAGCGTCACCGTCCTGCGCCCGTCCAGTCGGCGAATGCTGCCGCTGTCGACGGTCTCGCGCAGATCGGCCAGTGCCGACAGTGGCAGCACGGCGCCGCTGGGCGTGGCGACCGGCAGATCGGCCAGCTGTTCGAGCTGCTGCGCATGGCCGGCCTGACTGAACAGATAGACGTCGACCTTGTCGTCGCCCAGGATCATCTCGTCGACGAAGGCACCATCGCTGAGCGCCGCCACCGCATAGCCGAAGTCGGCGGCATTGAGGCCCGCTTCGGCCAGTCGCTCCCAGCGCGGCCGGACCTGCACCAGTGGCTGGTCCAGACTCAGCGTCGATGGATCGGAACCGACCCGGGCCCCTTCGAACAGCGCTTCGGCACGACGGAAGGCCTGCTCGGCGACCCGGTACAGCGTACCCAGCTCGACGGCACCGGAAATGTCCAGGTTGATGCTCCGCGACCCACCGTCATTGCTGGAAATGATGGAACCTCGTGCGGAGAAGGCCCGCATACCCGGATAGCTGCGGAAGCGCTGATCCAGCGCGTCCATCATGGCCTCGATGTGGGCCGGATCCTGCGGCTCACCGATGATCCGCAAGCCACCCGGATTGATCCCCAGGTTGTAGTAGGCCAGCGGCGGCAGCTCGCCCGGCTCGCCGCGATATTGCTCAGGCGCCAGCGTCAGCGCGGGGTTGACCTCCTCGATCATCTCCATGCCAATGCGCTGCATCTCGGCCAGGTTGTAGCCAGGCGGCGCGATCATCCGCGAGAAGGTCTTCGGTTCCTCCCCTTCGGGCAGATACTCGGCCGGCGGGGTCAGCACGAACAGGGCCAGCAGCGCCAGCGCCGCCAGACCCGACATCGCTGCGACGCGCCGTGTGCGACTGGCCACCAACCCGTCGATGGCCTGCGCGATGCGCTCGAACAGGGCCGAGCCCGCCGGCTGGCCGCCGAGCTGATCTGCATCCAGTCGTGCGCCCAACGCCGGCACGACGCTGATGGCCACCAGCATCGAAGCCAGGATCGAGGCCGAGATGGCGATCGCGATGTCGGAGAAGATCTGTCCCGCCTCTTCCTCGACGAACAGAATCGGCGCAAAGACCAGCACCGTGGTCAGCGTCGAGGCCAGCACGGCCGGCCAGACGCGCTGGACACCGGCCACCGCCGCGGCCATCCGATCGAGCCCGCGCCGGCGGGCCTGATCGATGCTCTCCAGCACCACGATGGTGTTGTCCAGCGTCATGCCGATGGCGAAGGCCACGCCCGCCAGCGAGATCACGTTCAAGGTCCGTCCGGCCGCCAGCAGACCGACGAAGGCCGCCACCGTGCAGATCGGAATGGCAATCACGCCGATCAGCGTGGCGCGACCGGAACGCAGGAAGGCATACATCACCAGCGTCGCCAGCAACGCGCCCAGCGCCAGATTGGTCCAGACGTTGGCCACCGACTGCTCGACATAGCGCACGTCATCGCTGCTCAGGCTGAGCTCCAGCCCCATCGGCCGCAGCAGATCGACATTGACCTGCTCGACCTCCGGCAGCAGATCGCGCTTGATCTGGATCACGTTGGAGCCCGGCTCGCGCCGCACCGACAGGCCCAGGCTGGGACGGCCGTTGTAGAAGGACAGATCACGTAGCTCGAAGTGGTCCAGCCGGATCTCGGCCACATCGCGCAGCCGCAACACCGAGCCGGCGCGCTCGGCCAGAATCAGATCGCCCAGTTCGGCCACATCGGCAAAGCGTCCGACGGTTCGCAGCAGATAACTGCGCTTGCCGCTGTCCAGGTCACCGGCCGAAACATCGCGATTGCGCGACCGCAGGGCCTGACGCACCTGCGCCAGACCCAGCCCGCGCTGGGCCAGCCGCTGCGGGTCCACCTCGATGCGCACCTGCCGCTGGCTGGTGCCACTGATGTCGATCAGGGCCACGCCCGGCACGCGCTCCAGACGAGGTCGCACCTCGTCCTCGAGGTAGTCGCCGAGCATGTCCAGGTCCAGATCCTCACCAGGCCCGCCAGGCAAGGCGGCAATGCGGAAGAACATGAAGGCATTGGCCGAGAAGGAACTGGTCGACAGCCGCGGCTGGTCGACATTCTCCGGGTAGGCGCGCACCTGACTCAGGGCATTGTTGGTGCGAATCAGCGCCTCGTTGATGTCCACGCCGAAGGGAAACTCCAGCGTGATGCGGGCGCGGCCGGTGCTGGCGCTGGAGACCATCCGGCGCAGATTGGGCAGCGTGCGCAGATACTGTTCCTGCTCCAGCAGGATCTCCTGCTCGACGTCCTGCGGCGTGGCGCCGGGCCAGCCCGTGTCGATGCTGATCGTGCGCACTTCCAGATCGGGGATCATCTGCACCGGGACTCTCAGCGCGGCGACCAGACCGAGCACGCAGAGGATCAGCACGGCCACCGCAATCAGCGTGCCGTGACGCAGCAGCCGGTGAAAGCCGCCCTCGGTTGACGGACGCTCAGCCATCTCAGTCACTGTCCAGTTGCACGCGCTGACCGTCGCGCAGGGCCTCATTGCCGCGGATGACCACGCGATCGCCCAGGTTCAGTCCCGCCGCGATGGCCGCCTGCCCGGCCGCTTCCCGCAACACCCGCACGCTCCGCTCCCGGGCAACCAGACCACCGTCAACGGCCTCCACCACGAACAAGGCGTGGCTGCCGTCCGGACGCCGCAGCAGCGCATCGCGGGAGACGGCCAGCGCCGGCTCGCTGGCCGGCAAGATCACCTCGACCTCGACCGAGCCACCGGCCAGCAGCGTCGTCGGCTGACTGGGCTGCAGCCGCAACAGGAAAGTCCGCGCCGCGGCATCAACCACCGGCAGCAAGGCGGCCACGTCCGCGTCGAAGGCCGCTGGCTGACCCGCCAGGCGCGCCTGGTAGCGCGCGCCCGCCTGCAGTTCGGCGTGACGCTCCTGTGGCACCTGCACTTCAATCCACAAGGCCGCCGGATCCACCAGCTCCAGTGCCTCACCGCCGCGCTGCAGCCATTCGCCCCGCTCCACGTGACGCGCGGCAATGACACCAGCAAACGGTGCGGGCAGACGGTGACGCTGGACCATTTCGGCCTGCTCGGCGGCAGCCGCCTTGGCCGAGGCCAGCGCCGCCTGGGCCAGCGCCAACTCGGCCTGGCGCGTCGCGACAGTACTGGTGGGGACAAACTTGCCCTGCACCAGCTGTCTGGCTTCGACCAGCAGTCGTTCGGCCTCGGCCACCGCAGCCTGGGCCTCGTCCGTCTGCGCCTGCAGGCGAGCCAGCGCCAGCCGCGCCACGGTGTCATCCTGGCGCAGCAGCAGTTCGCCGGCGGCGACCACATCGCCGGTTTCCACGCGCAACTCGGCCAGCAGCCCGTCCACCCGTGGCGACAATCGGGCCCGCCGCTGCGCCACGACTGTCCCGCTCAGCGTGAAGCGATCACCGAACTCCGCCGTCACCGGTTGCGCCACGCGCACCACGGCGTCGCCCTGCGCCCACGCGGACGCACTAGCCAGCCAAAAGACGGCGCCCAACCATCGTGCCCACTGCATTGATGCACCTCAACTGGTGTTCAACCGAGGAACATAACGGCAGAGACCGCCAAACGCATGTCAACGCGTCAAGCCGCGGACCCATGGACTCAGCTCGCTGCCCTCGACAGTTCGCTCACCTGAAAGCCCATCGGCCGACGCCGCGCCTCCGGCTTGGCCGCCTGAATGTCGATCAGCCAGTCGAGCAGCTGCGTCTCGCTGAGCGCCGGCATCGCGGCTTCTGCCCGCCGACGCAGCGCAGCGAAGTCCCCGGGCAGCAGCCACGGCAGCCCGGCCAGACGCGCCTGCCGCTGACCACAGTCCAGCCGCTCGCTGACGGCAAAACGGTCCAGCTGGGCTTCCAGCAGTGCCAGTCGGGCGGCCAGCGGCAGCCAGTCGAACTGCAGCCGATAGTCGAAGCGCCGCATGGCGGCCGGATCGAGCGATTCCACCAGGTTGGTGGCGGCGAAGAAGCAGCCATCGAAGTCCTCCAGTTGCTTGAGGAACTCGTTGACCTGCGACAGCTCCCAGCGGCGCGAGTCGGTGGCCCGAGCCTGCAGAAAACTGTCGACCTCGTCGATCAGCAGCACGGCATCGTCGCGCAACGCGTCGGCGAAAGCCTCGGCCAGTCGCTGTTCGGTCTCGCCCAGCCAGGGACTGAGCAGATCCGAGGCTCGCCGCTGCAGCAGCGGCCGCTGCAGCTGCTGGGCCGCCGCCACGGCCAGCGCCGTCTTGCCGCAACCTGGCGGTCCACTGAGCAGCACCCGCGCCTGCGGAAAGCGCTGCAGATTGGCCAGCAGTTCCCCGGCGCCCGGTCTGGCGTGGGTGAAGCGCAAGTCGTAGCTGGGCGCTCGCCAGGGCCGCAGGACGGCCCGACCACTGGCCCGCAGGCGGGACGCGAGTGCATCGCGAAAGGCGGCGGCTGGGACCGCCATGTCACGGGCTTCGCGTTGCGCTGCGTCAATGTCGGCGGGCGCCAGATCATCCCGCTCGGCCAATGCCTGCACCCAGGGACGCTCCAGGCCCAGTTCGACACCCAGACGCTCGGCCCGAACCAGCCGCTGCGCGCGCCCAGGAGCCGGCACCTCCAGCAGACAGGCAAAACGGCGCAGCTGGGCCTCGTCGAAGCCGCTGAGCGAATTGCTGATCCAGATGCTGGGCGTGGCATTGCGTTCCAGCTGCTCGTTCAGCCAGCCCTTGTAGCTGACCGCCCGATGCTGACCATCGCGCGCCGGCCCGGACGCTCGCATCACGTCTTCGACCTCGTCGAACAGCAACAGCGCATCGGAGCGCAGGCCCAGCAGCGTCTGCGCCCGGCCGTAGGCGAGCAACCGATCGTAGTGCTCGATGGGATCGCCATCCTGATCGACGCTGGCCACGGCGTAGAGTGACCAGCCCAGCGCGGCAGCCAGACAATGCGCCAGCTGCGTCTTGCCGGTCCCCGGCGGACCGTACAGCAGCACGTGCGTGCCCGGCTCACGCCGCCCCAGGCGTCCGAGAATCCGCTGCACATCGGCCTGCACATGCGGGTAATCATCCAGTCGCAGCTGCGCCGGCTGGCAAATCGAGAAGCTGCCCTTGCACAGCTCGTCGATGTCGCTGCCCTGCTCGCCCACGTACTCCAGCAGATTGGCGCTGGCGCTGACTCGGTCCTGCAGGATGTTGGCGCCGCGATAGCTGCTCACCAGGCCACTCTGCCGCAGCGCGCCACGCCAGCGCAGCGCTCGCTCGACTCGGGTGACCGGCAGGTCGCTCCAGGCAGCCAGCAGGCGCATGTGGAAAGCGGCCTGATTGCCGATGGGCGTCGCGCAGATGTTCAGCCAGTCGGCCAGCACTTCGTCCAGGCGCATGACCAGTGCCAGCGTCAGCAGCCGCATTTCGCCTTCGTCCAGGCCGAACACGCTGGCCACCTGACCGAGTCCGGCCTGGGACAGCAGATCGGCCTGCAGTTCGCAGGGGAACGGGGCGGAGGCCGCCACCGGCAGCACCCCGGGCGAGTGCTTGTCCAGATCAGCCAGGGCTTCGTCCAGCGGCTTTCCCGGCCGGTGCCGGACCAGCCAGTCCAGCAGCCGCAGACGCAGCTGCAGCAGGAGCGGATGATCGCTCCAGATCGATTGAAGTTGATTCATGTGGTCCTCGTTTGCCCGGGCGCTTTGGCGCGGGCGCATGCATGACGGTCGCGGTGAGGCGCGGAGCCTCTAGGCGGGTCGGATCGACAAACTCCTGTGTTGTGCATGCATGAGGACGGCCCCTGTGAGGCGCTGAAGTGCCGGCAGATTGCCCGAGCGGATTGTTAAAGTCAAGTTAAGTCGACGGGCAGTACTTCAACCAATGCCGCCAAGTGCAATAGGCCGTCGGATGGGCTTCCTAAGTGAAACGTTATTTCATAACATTTATCCATGCCCTGCCCTGCGAGACTGCCCATGCACCCCAATCATTCCCCAGCGCTGATCCGTCACCCGCTGAGTCTGGCCCTGACACTGCTGCTGGCCGGCTCCCCGGCCTGGGCCCAATCGGCACAGGACGAACGACTGCGGAAACTGGACGAGATCGAAGTGCAGGCCGACCCCTTCCAGCGCAACCGCGAGGAACTGCTGCAGCCGGTGGAAGTGCTGGCCGGGGCGGAACTGGACCGCCGCCGGGCCAACACGCTGGGCGAAACCCTCGATCGCCAGGTCGGCGTGCAAAGCAGCTTCTTCGGACCGGGCGCCGGCCGGCCCGTGATTCGCGGTCAGGAAGGCCCTCGAGTGCAGGTCCTCAGCGATGGCGTCGCCTCCCAGGACGTCTCCACGGTATCGGTCGATCACGCCGTCACGATCGACCCTTTCGTGGCCGAGCAGATCGAAGTGATCAAGGGACCTGCTGCCCTGCTGTACGGCTCGGGTGCCGTCGGTGGTGCTGTCAACGTCATTGATGGCCGCGTGCCCACCCAGGCGGTCGAAGGTGGCTTTGCCGGCCGTGCACAGATCTACGGCGACACCGTGGCGGACACCTTCGGCGCTGCCGCCCGGGTCGACGCAGGCAGCAGCGAATCACCGCTGGTGTTTCACGCTGACGCCTTCTACCGCGACAGCAACGACTACGAGATCCCGGGTTTTGCCTCGCACGAGCCGGACGAAGACGAACAAGCCGGCCGCGTCGAGAACAGTGCACTGGAGACGCAGGGAGGCGCTCTTGGCGTCAGCCTGATCGGTGAGCGGGGCTATCTGGGCCTGGCCATCAGCCAGTTCGACACGCTCTATGGCGTTCCCGGGCATGCCCATGAACACGGCCACGAGGACGAGGATGGGCCGGCCCTGGCCAAGGGTGAGGAGGAAGAGGAAGAAGGCCCGGTGCGCATCGACATGGAACAGACCCGCTATGACCTTGCCGGCGGACTGCAGACCGAGTTGCCCTGGCTGCGCAAGCTGCGGCTGCGATCGGGCTACACCGACTACGAGCATGTCGAGTTGGAAGGCGATGAGATCGGCACCCGCTTCGAGAATCAGCAAACCGACCTGCGGCTGGAAGCCGAGCATGCACCGATCGGTCCCTGGCGCGGGGTTTACGGCCTGACCTGGAGTGATCGCGATTTCGCCGCCATCGGTGAGGAAGCCTTTGTGCCTCCCAATCAAAGCGACAGCGTGGCGTTTTTCCTCGTTGAAACGGCGGAACTGGGCAGCTGGAATCTGGAAACCGGTGCGCGTTGGGAATCCCAGACCGTCGAACTCGACAGCGGCATCGATCGCGACCACGACGCCCTGAGCTTCTCGCTGGCCGGCCGCCATCAATTCGACGAACACTGGTCCACCCTGTTGCGCTTCGATCGGGCCCAGCGGGCACCTGGTGCCGAGGAACTCTTCTCCGCTGGCCCGCACGTGGCCACCGGCAGTTTCGAGATCGGCGATGCAGAGTTGACCGAGGAAACCAGCCAGCAGTTCGAAGTTGGCGTGCACTACGACAGCGACGTGCTGCATCTGGAGCTGAGCGTCTTCCACAATCGCTTCGACGACTTCATCTATCTGGCCGACACCGGCACTGAGGAAGACGAGTTGCCGGTGCGTCAGTGGTCACAGGCCGATGCCCGCTTCACCGGCGTCGAGGGTCTGGCCCGCTATCACCTGGGCGATACCCCGCTGGGACACTTCGACCTGACCGCGCGCTTCGACCACGTTCGCGCCCGGCTGGCCGATGGCGGCGACCTGCCACGTATTGCGCCCACCCGCTTCGGGCTGGGACTGGACTGGACCCGCGATGCCTGGAGCGGCAGCCTCGATGTGCTCCACGTCGCCGAACAGGACCGCGTCGCCGAGTTCGAGGAAGAAACCGACGGCTACACGCTGCTGGGTGCCGATCTGGCCTACAGCTTCGACTGGGGCAACAGCAACCTCGAGCTCTTCCTCGCCGGCCGCAATCTCACCGACGAGGAGGCCCGCGTCCACACCTCCTTGCTGAAGGAGCGGGCACCGCTGCCCGGAAGGAACTTCATGTTTGGCGTGCGCAGCTTTTTCTGAGCCAGGGAGCCTCTGAACAAGTCCCGTGGCCGCGACGGCGGCTGCCGGTTCTGATCAAGACATGGGGTCGCCAGGCAGGAAATCGGCGCAGTACGAACGGTGGTCGACCCCAGCCGCGAACCGGATTCGGCACTCACCGAAAGCGCAGCGGCCGGCGTGTCAGTCACCCTGAACGCTGGCCAATCGGAGGCTTGCGTGTTTGTTCAAGCCGCCACACCTTACGTGCCTGGGCGCCACTGCTGCGCGCAGCGCTGATCGATTCGTCAGCCATCTTGCGCGTTGAACGGTCGTGCAGCAGCGAACTCGCCCCTTCCGCCGGAGACGCCATCCATGAACCCGAAACCGCGATCGTCCGCTCGTCCCAGCCATCTCATCCCTGCACTGCTGCTGTTGGCAGGTCTCTCGCAGGCATCCGCCGCCGGTCTGGCCGGCATCATTGCCCAGGACGAGTTCGAGGATCGCCTGCCGACGGGATTGACCCAGGGTCAGATCATCGAATGGTCTGACCTGTACCTGCAGCCCTTCCCGAATCCCTTCAACTCGCAGAGGCTGGTCAGCATCGACCGCGGGACCGTCGTCAGTTTGCGCTTTACCACGCCTGCCAGCTTCACCACAGGCAACGTCACGTTGAACTACTTCCAGACTGACAACGGCGCAACGGTCGTGAGCATTTCCAAGGTTCCGGGAGACTTCAGCACCTCGACCGTGCCGGCAGAGTGCCGAAAACTGTCTCCCGCCATCACCACTACACTGGCGGACGCCCCCATGCCGGGCTCGTGTGTCCTGGACGCCAACAGCGAGTACTACTTCAACCTGCACGTCGGCAGCGACAGTGTCCCGGACGGTTCCGGCGCCAGCTGTCCCACGTCCAGCTGCGCGGTGGTTGGCGGCGCCTTGGCCAACTGATCCGTTGCCAGCGATTCGGCCGGTGCAATGCCGGCCGAGTCGGCTCAAGGTCCAAACGGCGCCCGAAAACAGGTGTCAGCGGTTTTCCGGCGCCGCTGCGCCGAATCGGGTTTCCCGGTTGTCAGAAGGTTGGCGGCGTCGACGCACTGACGATGAGTACGTCCTCGTCGCCAACATTGCGAAAGCGGTGTGGCAGGCGACTGTCGAAGTAGTAGGCCTCGCCAGCGCGCAGCACGCGACTGTGCTCACCGACCTGGATCTCGACGAGGCCCTGCAACACCACACCACCTTCTTCACCCTCGTGACTGAGCATGGTCTTGCCGGTGTCACTGCCCGGCGGCATGACCTCGCGCAGCAGACAAAGCTGCCGGCCCGGCCGGTCGTGGCCAACGAGGAAGTAGCGGATCGGGTCGTTGCCCACATCGGGCTGCTGTTCGACGCCGTAGAAAGGACCGTCGCCCAGACTGTCCAGGTCCAGCGTAAAGAACTCGGCCAGCGAGATCGGAATGCCGTCGAGCACCTTTTTGAGCGAACTGATTGAGGGGCTGACCTTGTTCTGCTCGATCAACGAAATGCTGCTGTTGGTCACGCCGACCCGGCGCGCCAGCTCGCGCTGGCTCAGCCCCCGATTCTCTCGCACCCGTCGCAGTCGCTCGCCGATGTCCACGCTGTTCGAAGCCCTGCCTGATCATCGCGAAGTGATGTGGGATAATTTACACCCGAGCCCGATTCACGCAAGTTGAACGCCCGTTTTGTCGGTCGTTGTAAAGTTTTTTGAACACCGCTATCGTTCGACCAGTTCACTGACGGGTCGCTCCGATGGACACTTCCGATCCCCGCCTGACCGCTCACTATCAGGCCCAGGCCACCGCTCAGCCGGCTGACCTGGACGCCTTCTGGATGCCCTTCTCGGCCAACCGCCAGTTCAAGTCACACCCGCGCCTGCTGGTGTCGGCCGAGGGCATGCATTACCGCTCGGTCGATGGCCGTGAAATTCTCGATGGCACCGGCGGCCTGTGGTGCTGCAATGCCGGCCATGCCCGGCCGCGGATCGTCCAGGCCGTGCAGCAGCAGATCCAGACGATGGATTTCGCGCCGACCTTTCAGATGGGTCATCCCTTGCCCTTCGTGCTGGCCGAGCGACTCAAGGCCATCGCGCCCGATGGCATTGACCATGTGTTCTTCACCAATTCCGGCTCCGAGTCGGTCGACACCGCGCTGAAGATCGCGCTGGCCTATCACCGCGCCCGGGGTGAAGGGCAGCGGACGCGCCTGATTGGCCGCGAGAAGGGCTATCACGGTGTCGGTTTCGGCGGCATCTCCGTCGGTGGGCTGCCAAACAACCGCAAGGTTTTCGGGTCGCTGCTGCCCGGTGTGGACCATCTGCGCCATACGCTGGACATCGGCCGCAATGCCTTCACCCGCGGCCTGCCCGAACACGGCGCGGATCTGGCCGACGATCTGGAGCGACTGGTCGCACTGCATGACGCCAGCACCATTGCCGCGGTCATCGTCGAACCCATTGCCGGATCGGCTGGCGTGGTGCTGCCGCCGGTCGGCTATCTGCAGCGCCTGCGCGACATCTGTACCCGCCACGGCATCCTGCTGATTTTCGACGAGGTCATCACCGGTTTTGGCCGCGTCGGCAAGGCCTTTGCCGCTCAGCGTTTTGAGGTCACGCCGGACCTGATCACCACCGCCAAGGGCCTGAGCAACGGCTCGGTGCCGATGGGTGCGGTGCTCTGCGCCCAGCATGTGCACGACGCCTTCATGCACGGCCCGGAGCCCCTGATCGAGCTGTTCCACGGCTACACCTACTCGGGCCACCCACTGGCTTGTGCGGCTGCGCTGGCAGCGCTGGACACCTACGCCGAGGAGAATCTGTTCGAGCGGGCGATCGAACTGGGCGGCTATTGGGAAGATGCCATCCACGCGCTGCGTGATCTGCCCAACGTGATCGATATCCGCAACTTCGGTCTGATCGGTGCGATCGAACTGGCACCCCGACCTGGCCAGGTCGGCGCCCGCGCCTACGAGGTCTTTACCCGTTGCTTCCACGACCACGACCTGCTGATCCGCACCACCGGCGACGTGATCGCCCTGTCGCCGCCGCTGATCATCGAGCGCAGCCACATCGACCGGATCTTCCAGACGCTGGCGAAGGCGATTGGCGAAGTGGGTTAGGGCTAGGGCTGAGGGGCCGGGGCTGAGGGGTCAGAGTCGCCGAGCGAATCCTGGGTTGCTCTAACCCCTTGGCCCTGCCCCCTCAGCCCTAGCTCTACCCACTACAATCCCCCATCCGAGCCCCACGGCCGGATCCCGACCAACCCCCACATGCCCCGGGAGGGCCTTGGCATGCTCATCGGCGTACCCAAAGAGATCAAGAATCACGAATACCGCATCGGACTAACACCGGCGGGCGCGCGCGAACTGGTGGCTGCGGGCCATCAGGTCATCGTCCAGCGCGATGGCGGCAAGGCGATCGGCCTGACCGATGAGCTGTACGAACGCGCTGGCGCCACCATCGTCGACACGGCCGAGGAGATCTTTGCCCGCGCCGAGATGATCATCAAGGTCAAGGAACCGCAGCCGGTCGAGTGCGCGATGCTGCGCGAGGGTCAGGTCCTCTACACCTATCTGCATCTGGCGCCAGACCCCGAGCAGACCGCCGCGCTGGTCAAGTCCGGCTGCACCGCCATCGCCTACGAGACCGTCACTGATCGCAAGGGTGGCTTGCCGTTGCTGGCGCCGATGAGCGAGGTGGCCGGTCGCATGTCGATCCAGGCCGGCGCGCACGCTCTGGAGAAGGCCCAGGGTGGCGCTGGCGTGCTGCTGGGCGGCGTCCCGGGCGTCAAACCGGCACAGGTGCTGGTGATTGGCGGCGGCGTGGTCGGCATCAATGCCGCGCGCATGGCGATGGGCATGAATGCCAATGTGACGATCATGGATCGCTCGCTGGATCGCCTGAAGTATCTCGACGAGCTCTATGGCGACAAGCTCAATACGCTGTATTCCACCCGCGACGCCATCGAGGAACTGCTGCCCAGCATCGATCTGGTGATCGGCGCGGTGCTGATTCCGGGTGCCGCGGCGCCGAAACTGGTGGCGCGTGAGCATCTGGCGATGATGCAGCCAGGCTCGGTGCTGGTGGATGTGGCCATCGATCAGGGCGGCTGCTTCGAGACCAGCAAGGCCACCACCCACCAGAATCCCACCTACGAGGTTGACGGGATCATTCATTATTGCGTGGCCAACATGCCCGGCGGTGTGGCCCGGACCTCGACCTTTGCACTGACCAACGCCACCCTGCCCTTCGCGCTGCAACTGGCCAACAAGGGCGCCAAACGCGCGATGCTGGACGATCCGCACCTGCTCAACGGACTGAACGTGCACGCCGGCCAGATCACCTACGAGGCCGTCGCCCGGGATCTGGGCTACGACTACCAGCCGGCGGCACTGGCGTTGGGCTGAAGCCCGACTCGCGACCATGACCGCGGCCCAGCAAGCGGATTTTGCCTGGGTAGACCGCGACGGGCTCTGTCTGCGCCTGCAGGGCCCGTGGCAACTCAGTCAGCTCGGACCGTTGTGGTCGCGTCTGCAGGGACGGTCCGGGGTCGATCGTGTCGATGGCAGCGCGCTGGCCGGGCTGGATACGGCCGGTGCGATGGCCGTGCTGGAACTGTTGGCCTCGCCGGACGAGCTGCCCGAGCTGAGCGGCTTCCGCGAAGCCGACCGGGCGCTGCTGGAACTGGTGCAGCAGCGCAGTCAGGCCGCCACCCCGACCCGCAAGCGACGCACCTTTGGTGTACTGCCGCTGCTGGCCCGGGTCGGTGCGGCAGTGGAACGCGCCTGGCTGCAGGGCCGCACGTTGCTCGGCTTCATCGGACTGGTGCTGGAGACCTGCGCCCAGCTGTTTACCGGACGCCGGCGATTGCGGCTGACCTCGGCGGTGCACCACATGGAGCAGGCGGGCCTGGACGCGGTGCCGATCGTCTGCCTGCTGTCCTTCCTGGTGGGCGCCGTCGTCGCCTACCTGGGCGCGACCGTGCTGGCCGATTTCGGCGCGCAGGTGTTTACCGTCGAACTGGTCAATTTCTCCTTCCTGCGCGAATTCGGCGTTCTGCTGACCGCCATCCTGGTTGCGGGCCGGTCCGGCAGCGCCTTCACCGCGGAAATCGGCGCGATGAAGAGCGGCCAGGAGATCGATGCGATCCGCACGCTGGGCATGGATCCGATTGAACTGCTGGTGCTGCCACGGATGCTGGCCCTGCTGCTGATGCTGCCAGTGCTCAGCTTTCTGGCGATGCTCTCGGGCATGCTCGGCGGCGGACTGGTCGGCATCCTGGAACTGGACATCTCACCCGGGCTGTACCTGACCCGCATGCAGGAAACCACCGAGCTGCGGCACCTCTGGGTGGGCCTGATCAAGGCGCCGGTGTTTGCCTTCCTGATTGCCGTGGTCGGCTGCCTGGAAGGCCTCAAGGTGGCCGGCAGCGCCGCTTCGGTCGGCACCCACACCACCTCGTCGGTGGTGCAAACGATCTTTCTGGTGATTCTGGTCGATGCGTTGTTCGCGATCTTCTTCATGAAGGTGGGCCTGTGAGCGAACTGGCCGACCAGCCCGGACGCGAAGCCAGCGATGAGGTGATGATCCGCCTGCGTGGGGTGCGCAATGCCTTCGGCGACAATGTCATTCATAACCAGCTGGATCTGGACATCCGTCGGGGCGAGATTCTCGGCCTGATCGGCGGTTCGGGCTCGGGCAAATCGGTGCTGTTGAAGTCGATCATCGGCCTGCTGCGACCGGTCGCCGGGCAGATCGAGGTGGGCGGCATGAACGCGTTGGCGGAAGATCCCAAGGCCCGCGAAGCGCTGGAGCGCCGCTGGGGCGTGATGTTCCAGGACGGCGCCTTGTTCACCTCGCTGACGGTGCTGGAAAACGTGCTGGTCCCGATTCACGAGCACCAGCGCGAGGTGCCTGAGGCGCAAGCCGAACGCCTGGCCCGCCTGAAGATTGCCCTGGCCGCCTTGCCGGCCGATGCCGGTGCCAAATACCCCTCCGAACTGTCCGGTGGCATGCGCAAGCGCGCGGCCGTCGCCCGCGCCCTGGCGCTGGACCCGCAGATCCTGTTCTTCGATGAGCCCACCGCAGGCCTGGACCCCATCTCCGCGGCCGAATTCGACCAGTTGGTGCTGACGCTGAGCCGATCGCTGGGACTGACGGTGGTGGTGATCACCCACGATCTGGATACCCTGTACACGATCTGCGACCGCGTGGCGGTGCTGGGACAGAAGCGAATCCTCACCGTGGGACCGCTGGCGGAGGTCGAGGCACACCCGGATCCGTGGATCCAGCAGTACTTCCAGGGTCCGCGCGGTCGCGCCGCCGCACAGGCGCAAACGCGCCAGGCCCCGGACCGCAACAGTCCCCCTCAGGCTCACTGAACAGGTTGGTCGACACGATGGAAACCCGAGCCCACCATGTCCTGATCGGCGCCTTCACGCTGGGTGCCGCGCTGCTGGCCCTGCTGTTCATCGCCTGGCTGGGCCGGCTGCAGGCAGACCAGGCCTTCGATGAGTACGACGTCGTCTTCCAGGAGGCCGTCATCGGCCTGAGCATCGGCGGCACCGTCACGTTCAATGGCATTCAGATCGGCGAGGTGCGCAAGCTGAGTCTGGATCCCACCGATCCACGCGTGGTGGTTGCCCGCGTACGAGTGCGCGGCGGAGCGCCGGTCAACAGCGACACTCGAGCCACCTTGACCATCACCGGGCTGACCGGCCTGGCCGTCATTGACCTGACCGGCGGCAAGCCGGACAGCCCGCCGCTGGAACCGCCACCCGGCTATGACGTGCCGCGTCTGATCGCCGATCAATCGGCGTTGGCCGCGCTGATGGAAGGCGGCAAGGACGTGGTCACCCGCTTCAACGAAACCATTGCCCGTCTCAATCACCTCCTCAATGAGGAAAACACCGAACGCTTTGGCCAGACACTGGCGAACATCGAACAGGCCACCGCGGCGCTGGCCAGCAATGATGCTGGCGTGCGGCCGCTGCTGCTGAGCTCCAATGAGGCCATCGAGGAACTGCGCCAGGCCTTCGCCGAAATCGGTGTCATGGCGGAGCGAGCCAACAAGGTGATCGTCGGCGTGGACCACACCGTCGAGCGCAACCTCGGACCCAGCCTGGACGATCTGCGCCAAAGCATGGCGGCGCTGAAGCAGACCACCGAGCAGGCCGTGCTGCTGGTCGAACAGACCCGTGGGACCGTTGGCGAATTCGGTGACGAGGGCATGGTGCCGCTGGCCGAAGCCTCACAGGAACTCAACCGCACGCTGCGCGCCTTGCGCCGTCTGATCGAAGCGCTGGAATCGCGACCGGCCGACTTCCTGCTGCAACGCGATCAGCCACGGGAGATGCAACCTTGAAACCGAGCCTGCTGCGCCCCCTGACCTTATTGCTGTGCCTGCCCTGGCTGGCCGGCTGCCTCTCTTCGGTGCTGCCCGAGGCCGAGCAGACTGAGCTGTACCAGTTTCCGCCCTCCCGGCTGACGGCAGGTACGGCAGCCCCGTCGCCGGCCCTCGTGGTGGAGCGGCCAACAGCGATCGCGGCGCTGGAAGGTGATCGTTTGCTGGCCATTGTCAGCAGTGGCGAAGTGCAGCGGGTCGGCAATGCCCGCTGGGTCGGCGATCCAGCCGGACTGGTCCAGGACGCGCTGATCGAGCGACTGCGGCAGTTGCAGGCGGCCAGCAGTGTCGATCGAAGCGCGCTGCGGCTGGGACCGGCATGGCGCCTGCAAGGCGAATTGCGAGCACTGCACTATCAGCCGGATCGTGATCAGGCCAGCGTTGAACTGATGCTGCATCTGATCTGCCCCGGCCATGGTTCGCTGGGCCAACGCCGCTTCCGGGCCGACGTTCAGCCAGCGGCACGCGCCCCCGACGCCATCGTCCTGGGCCTGGCGGAAGGCCTGGACCAGATCGCCGTGGACGTCGCCCACTGGTTGGCCAGCAGTCAGTCCGAATGCGCTCCCGCCGAGGCGGGCAGTGCGGACAGTTTTGAGTCCAGGGGCGACTGAGTTGTCGCTCGGTGCGGCGTGTCGGCCATGGCACCGGCCAGCCTCGGCGGTTCTGATGCTGCTGGCCACATGTTGGCCAACCTGGGTGCTGGCACTGTCGCCCTGCCCACCAGCGCCAGCCATCAGGGCGCCGGTCGAGGGCGCCGAAGCGAGCGTGAGCGCCCTGCCCGATCTGCAGGCCGAGTTCGTGCCGCGCCTGCGCAAGCTGGTGCGCGGCGATGTGCCGGGCGTCGCCGTGGCGGTGATCGAATCCGGCCGGGTCAGCTGGGCCCAGGCCTTTGGCGAGGCGGACCCGCAAAGCGATCGCGCCTTCGACATTGATACGCCGATTCCACTGGGCCGCTGGAGCGAGTTGCTGCTGCATCAGGTCGCGGTGGCATTGGCCCAGGCGAACCAGTTGGCGCTGGACGAGCCGCTCAGCGACCTGCCTGCCGATCTGCGCTGGCCCGACAGCCCCGCGCCCAGCCTGCGCCAGCTGCTCAGTCACCACAGTGGTTTCAATGGCGGCCGCCTGCATGGGCTCTACGCCGATCCCAGCCAGCCGGCACCGACCGTGGCACCGGAGCAATACGCCGTGCGCCCACCCGGCTGGCTGGAAAGCTATTCGCTGGTCGGGTTGCAGCAGGCGATGAGCCGGATCGACCTCAGCCTCCAGGAACAGGGCAGCTCGCTGGAGTCCGCCATCGCCGGACGTTTGCAGCAGATCCTCGGCAAAGACTGCCAGCGACCGAGCCTGGGTCACGGCAATCACCCACAACTGGCGGTCGGTCACCGCGAAGGCGATGCGCTGCCGCGGATGATTGCGCGCGAGCGCCTGCCACTGAGCCTGCATGGCAGTCTGCGTGGCGCCATCGCCCTGCTAAGCCCGCTGACCGACGCCGATCCGGGCCCGATCTGGACGGCCATGTTGGCGGTGCAGAACGCGGATGCGGCGCTGGACTTCGATCGTCGCGTGGGTCTGGGGCTGGACCTGGTCGATTCGCAACGCCCCCGCGTGGGTCGAGTCGCCCTGCTGTTCGGCGCCGCGCCCGGCTACCGCGCCGAGGCCCGCATCGCGCTGGAGCACCGGCTGGCCGTCATCGTGCTGGCCAACGGCAGCGATGAGGACAGCCTGGGCGAACTGCCCGGTGACCTGCTGGACGCGGTGCTGGAGGCCCGACTGGGCATCCCGCGGCGCGACCGCGAGCCGGAGCTGCCGGCGGCTGTGGCCTACCCGGCTGGGTTGACCCCGACCAACTTCGCCGATCGCTATGCAACACCCTTCGGCCGCCTGCGGGTGGAGTCTCGCTTCGATGGCGGCTTCGATTTCGAGCTGTTTGGCCGTGGCTTTCGCGCTCGCCGCCGCGCCGACGGTTGGTATGGCATCAGCTATCGCCTGTGGGGCTTCATCCCGCTGAACTTCAAGATCTTCGAGCAGACACTGCTGGGCAATGCCCGCCGCGGTGAGCACGAACTGCTGTTGGCGCATCTGTATGGCCGCACCTTGCTGCTCGGCAGCACGCCCACTGGCACCACGCCGTCGGTCGAGATGGATTCCTGGCTGGGCGACTACCGGCTGCAGAATCCGGACCTGCTGACCCGCAGCCTGAAGATCGAGCGACTGATCCTGTTGCGCGAAAACGCTGATCTGGTCCTCGAGTATCACTTGCCAGCCCCGTTTCTGCAGACCCTCAAGCCGCGCGTCCTGCTGGAGACCGCCGACCCCCGGCATCTGCGGGTGGCCGGACTGGGCCCGCTGCTGGGCGAACGCTTGCGCCTGCAGCAGAGCGGCGACCAGCGCAGCGTCGAATACGCCGGCTATCGTTTCGTCCGCCAATGACCGCCCGGTCGCTCCACGCCATTTCTCGCTATCCTTGCGCGGCCGTGCGGCCCCTGCCCTGAACGAGAGCCCCGATCGATGCTGACCCGTGTTCTGCTCGGTGTGGGACTGACGCTGACGCCGCTGGCGGCAGCGCTGGCCCAGTCCCTGTGTCCGGCCACCTATTGGGAGTGCCTGCCCGGCGAAGATGGACAACCGCACTGCGAGCCGGTCGCCGACCAGCCACGGGAGGCACAACCGGTGCTGCTCAGCGCCGACCGAATCGAGGGCAGCAACAACGAGAACTACGTGTTGCGCGGGGATGCTCGTGCCGAGCGCGCCGATCAGCAACTGCGCGCCGATGAACTGAGCTACAACGTGCCTGGCGAGATCCTCCGCGCCACCGGTTCGGTCCGTTATCAGGATCGCCAGCTGGCGCTGCAGGCCAGTGCCGCCGAGGCGCGCCTGGCGGCCGATGAAACCGACCTCGACCAGACCCGCTTCCAGCTGGCGGCCAGTCCGGCCAATGGTGATGCCGAACAGGCTCGCCGCCGCGGTCAATTGACGGAATTGGAGCAGGTGGTCTTCAGCACCTGCGATCCGCAGCAGCGCAGCTGGTCAATAGAAGCCAGCGAGCTCACGCTCGATCACGAGAAGGGCGAAGGCAGGGCCCGCGACTTCAAGCTGCGCCTGGGCCGCGTGCCGGTGTTCTACCTGCCCTACGCGGTATTCCCGATCACCGAAGATCGCAAGAGCGGCTTCCTGGCGCCGGCCATCGGCTACAACGATGTCGAAGGTCTGGACCTGTCGTTGCCCTACTACTTCAATCTGGCACCCAACTACGACGCCACGTTGACGCCACGTCTGATCAGCGACCGCGGCCTGCTGCTCGGCGGCGAATTCCGCTATCTCGATCAGCGCCAGCAGGGCGAGTACTACGCCGCCTTCATGCCTTCGGACGATCTGGCCGATCGCGATCGCTGGCGTTACCGCCTGAAGCACTTCCTCAACCTGAGTCACGGCTGGTACTTCCACGCCGACGCCCAGCGGGTGTCCGACGCCCGCTATTTCGAGGATTTCGGCGATTCCCTCTCCAACACGGCGCAGAGCGTGCTTGGCAGCCAGATCGGCATCACCGGTCGAGGCCAGCAGTGGCAAGCCGGCCTGCTGGTCGAAGATTTCCAGCTGATCGATCCGACCCAGCCCAATCAGGTCGACCCTTATCGCCGATTGCCCCGCCTCTATTACGACGGTCGCTTCACCCAGACCAGTGGTTGGCGCTATGGCGTGGCGGCCGATCTGTCCTGGTTTGACCGAGCCGAAGGCACCACCGGTGGCCGCTTCGATTTGTGGCCCTATCTGGGCTGGCGCGCCGAGCGTCCGTGGGGTTTCGTCGAGCCGCGGCTGGGCTACCGCTTTACCCAATACGAACTCGATGGCGGGCTGGGCAGCCGCAGCCGTTCGCTGCCGGTGGCCAGTCTGGATGCGGGTCTGGTATTCGAGCGGCCGTTGCAATGGGGCGGCCGCTCCATGCGCCAGACCCTGGAGCCGCGCGCCTTCTATCTGTACGTGCCCGATCGCAACCAGGACGACCTGCCGATCTTCGACAGCGCGCCGCTGGACTTCAGCTATTCGCAGTTGTTCCGCTACAACCGTTTCACCGGCGCCGATCGAATGAGCGATGCCAATCAGCTGGCCATCGGCGTGTCCAGCCGCTTCATCGACGATGCCACGGGCAGTGAGAAGGCCAGCATTTCAATCGGCCAGGTGCGCTATTTCGACCCGCCGGAGGTGGAATTGCCCGGCGTGCTGCCGGTCGACCGCAGCGGTTCGGTGATCGTCAGCGAGATCAGCTATTCCCCCACCGACCGTTGGCGCCTGGCGCTGGCGCAGCAGTGGGATCCCAGCCTGGAGGAAACCCGGCTCAACTCGCTGCGCGCCAACTATCGCTTCGGCGTCGATGGCGTAGCGTCGGCGCGCTATCTGTATCGTCCGGGTCAGGTCGAACAGATCGACATCGGCGCGGTAGTCCCGATCAGCGACCGCTGGAAACTGATCGGCCGCTACAACTACTCGCTGCGGGACAAGCGCAACTTTGAAACGCTGGCCGGATTCGAATATCGCAGCTGCTGCTACGCCGTCAGACTGGTCGGTCGCCGCTACCTGCGTTCGGCCGGATTCGACCACCAGACAGGTATCTATCTGGAACTTGAACTGACGGGTCTGGGACGCCTGGGCAGGAAGACCGGGAGCCTTCTGGAGCGTGCTATTCTGGGCTATCGCGAACCCAACGACTGATCGCCTGCCCATGCTCTCACGCCTCCTTGCAGCCTCGCTGCTGCCGCTGTTGCTCGTCTGCGCCTCGGTCGTCCGGGCCGAAACCCAAGCGCTGGATCGGATCATTGCCATCGTCGAGGACGATGTGATTCTCGCCAGTGAACTGGATGAGGCCATCACCAACATCCGCGCCCAGTTTCGCGGCAACGAAACGCAGCTGCCGCCGGATGAGGTGTTGCGCAAGCAGGTGCTTGAGCGGATGACGATGACTCGTCTGCAGGTGCAGCGCGCCGAAAGTGCCGGCGTGCAGATCACCGACACTGAAATTGATCAGGCCTTGGCGCAAATCGCTGCCAACAACGGTCTGACGCTGCCGCAAATGCGCACCGCCATCGAGCGTGACGGCCTGGATTTCGGTGAGTTCCGCGACAACATGCGCGATGAACTGATGGTCCAGCGGCTGCGCAAGCGCATCGTCGAGAGCCGCGTGAACATCAGCGAGGCCGAAGTCGACCGCGCCATGGCGTCGGACGACATCAAGCGCGGCGAGGTACGCCTGGGGCACATTCTGGTCGCCCTGCCCGAAGGCGCCACCGCCGAACAGGTTGAGACCGGCCGCGGCAAGATCGAGGGCATTCGCAAGGTCATCGACGAAGGCAAGATCGATTTCAATGCCGCTGCCATTCGCTTCTCTGATGCGCCGCAGGCGCTGGAAGGTGGCGAGCTGGGCTGGCGCCGCTACGACCAGATCCCGGAGTCCTTCTCCAATCTGGTCGCCGGCATGAAGGTGGGCGAAGTCAGCCCGCCGCTGCGGACCGCCAGTGGTTTCCATCTGCTGAAAGTGCTGGAAACCCGTGAAGAAACCCAGATCGTGGTGACCGAATATCAGGTCAGCCACATCGTCGTCGAAATCACCGATCTGGTGTCTGAGGACCAGGCCAAGCGCAAGATCGAAGCCGCCCGCCAGCGCGTGGTCGATGGCGATGATTTCGCCGCTGTGGCCCGCGAAGTGTCGGACGACAAGACCACGGCCAACCTAGGTGGCAGCCTGGGCTGGATCCAGATCGACCGCTACGGTTCCTTCTATGCCGAACCCCTGGCCAATCTGCTGAACGGCCAGGTCAGTGAGATTCTGCGTTCAGATCGCGGTTTCCACATGATTCAGCGGGTCGATAGCCGCGAGACCGACCGCACCATCGACGTCGCTCGCAGCCAGGTGCGAGAGAATCTCTTCCAGGGCAAGGCCGAAGAAGCCTACGACGCCTTCCTGCGCCAGCTGCGCAGCGAGTCCTTCGTCGAGACCCGACTGGAAGGCGAATCCACCGGTCCCTGATCCGACACTCACGATGGATCAGTGGCCGCTGGCGCTGACCATCGGCGAGCCCGCTGGCGTGGGCCCGGAACTGGTGGCTCGCATTGCGACCGATGTCTGGTCGCGACCACTGGTGGCAGTGGGTGACGGCGGCAGTCTGCGGCGCGCTGCAGCGGCCCAGAGGCTTCCGCTGCGCCTGCATGCGGTGCCCGCTGGCCCACTGCCGGCGTTGCCCGCCGGTGAGATCTACCTTCACGATGTGCCCGCAGCCGTGCCCGCCACGCCTGGACAGCTGGATGTGCGCAACGCGCCCGCAGTGCTGGCGATGATCGATGCAGCGGCTGACGGCGCCCGCGACGGCCGCTATGCCGGCATCGTGACCGCCCCGGTGCACAAGGGCATCATCAACGATGCCGGCCTGCCCTTCACCGGCCACACCGAGCGGCTGGCCGAACGGGCGGGCTGCGAAGTGCTGATGCTGCTGGTGGCCAATCAACTGCGCGTGGCACTGGTGACCACGCATCTGCCCCTGCGCGAGGTGCCGGCCCAGATTACCGCCGAGCGCGTCCAGACGCGCCTGCAACTGCTCGCCGATGGCCTGCAACGAGGTTTCGGTTGCGCAGACCCGCTGATCGCCGTGCTCGGCCTGAACCCGCATGCCGGCGAAGGCGGCCACCTCGGGCACGAGGAACAGCAGATTCTGATCCCGCTGCTGCAACGCTTGCGCAGCGAGGGCTGGCGGCTCGACGGCCCCCTGCCCGCCGATACCGCCTTTGTTCGACGCGGCGACGACCAACCTGATGCCTTTCTCGCCATGTATCACGATCAGGGCCTGCCGGTCCTGAAGTACGCCGGCTTCGGCCATGCGGTCAATGTCACGCTGGGCCTGCCCTATTGGCGCTCCTCGGTCGATCATGGCACCGCACTGGACATCGCCGGACAGGGTCTGGCCGATCCCGGCAGCCTGCGCGCCGCGCTGCAACTGGCGCTGCAGGCCTGCGAGCGCCGGCCATGAGCGAACATCGCGCCCGCAAGCGCTTCGGCCAGAACTTCCTGCAGGACCGCAGCGTCATCGATCGCATTGTCACCGCCATCAACCCTCAGGTCGGCGATGCACTGATCGAGATCGGACCGGGTCAGGGTGCGCTGACGCGGCCTCTGCTGGCGCGCTGCCCGCAGTTGCAGGCCATCGAGATCGATCGTGATCTGATTGCTGCCCTGCCCCGCCAGCTCCCTGGTCTGCGGCTGATCGAAGCCGACGCCCTGACCGTCGATTTCGCCGCACTGGCCGCCGCCAGCGGTGGCCTGCTGCGGGTCGTGGGCAATCTGCCCTACAACATCTCTTCGCCATTGCTGTTTCACTTGCTGGACACCGTGGCGGCCATTCGCGACATGCACTTCATGCTGCAGTGGGAAGTGGTCGAACGCATGGCGGCCGGACCTGGCAGCAAGGCCATGGGACGCCTGAGCGTCATGCTGCAGGCACGTTGCCGCGTCGAGCCGCTGTTCAAGGTGCCGCCGGGTGCCTTCCTGCCGGTGCCGAAGGTGGATTCGGCGGTCGTCCGTCTGCTTCCGCTGGCGCAGCAACCCGAAACTGCGGTACTGCAGGCACTGTCCGAGCTCACCCGGCTGGGCTTTGGTCAGCGCCGCAAGACCCTGCACAACACCTTGCGCAGCCACCCGCTGGGCAGCCGACTCGTCGACCACGGCATTGATCCCGGACGTCGCGCCGAGAGCCTCACGCTGGACGAATGGCTGCGACTGGCTGGCGCCGCGGCGATCGCGGATTGACCCGGACGGCAACTTTGCTCACGGTCTGTGGGCACCGACCGGCTATACTCACCCGTTTTTGCACCCGCCCGGCTTCGATGTCCCTTTCCTGCTCTTTCCAGTCTGTCATCGACGGCGCGCCCGTGCGGAGTCGCTGAACGATGGCCGTCTACGCCATCGGTGATGTGCAGGGCTGCTTCGATCAACTGCAGGCGTTGGTCGACAAGCTCGCCTTCGACCCCGCCCATGATCGGTTGTGGTTCGTCGGCGACCTGGTCAATCGTGGCGGGCAGTCGCTGGAAACCCTGCGCTATATCAAGAGCTTGGGTGAGGCGGCGGTGGTGGTTCTGGGCAACCACGACCTGCACTTGATCGCGCAGGAGATCAAGCCGGAACAGCAGCGTCAGCGCAATCCCGATCTGCGCCGCATCCTCGAAGCCGAGGACGCGCGTGACCTGCTGGATTGGCTGCGCCATCGCCCCCTGCTGCATCATGATCCGGAGCTCAATTTCGTCGCCGTGCACGCCGGTCTGGCCCCGCAATGGAGCCTGGACGCGGCCAAGCAACACGCCCGTCGGGTGGAGCAGGAACTGCGAGGCAAGGAATGGCCGCAGGTGATGCTGCGGATGTATGGCAACGAGCCCACCGGCTGGTCACGCAAACTCAAGGGACTGCGCCGGACTCGCGCCACGATCAACATCTTCACCCGAATGCGCTACGTCGACCCGCGCGGCAAGATCGCCTTCGACGCCAAGGGCATCCCGGGCACCCAGCCAGTCGGCTACTACCCCTGGTTCGAAGTACCCGGCGGTGTTCCGCGCAACTTCCGCATGGTCACCGGACACTGGTCAGCGCTGGGCCTGTTCCAGGGTCTGGGGGTCTACAGCATCGATACCGGTTGCGTCTGGGGCGGTCGCCTGACCGCGCTGCGACTGGACGGCGAGGATCCACAGACCGTCTGGGTACCCGGCCGTGCGGTGGAGAAGCCCGCAAGCACGGGCAAGAAGCCCGACAAGCCGGTGCGCAGCAGTGGCCAGCGCGACAAGTCGCGCCCGGCGAACAACCCAAAGCCCGTCGTAGCGGCCGAGCAGCCCGTCGCCGAAGCCACCAGCGCTGCCGACTGACATCGCAGATGCGCGACGCCCGGCCGATCCCTACAATGCGCGCCTCTCCCCGTCCGCAGTCACCATGAAAGCCAACGAACTCAAGCGCGGTGCCGTCATCATCAACGACGGCAAGACCTGGGCCATCCGCGACATCGACAAAAGTGCGCCGACCTCCCGCAGTGCCGTCTGGACCTTCCGCTTCAAGCTCGACAGCGTGCCGCCTGGCGCCCGCTACGAGCTGACGGTCAAGGGTGAGGACGATCTGGAAACCGCCGAGCTGTTGCGCCGCCCGAGCAGCTATTCGTACATGGACGGCGACAACTACGTGTTCATGGACAACGAGGACTACACCCAGTACACGCTCAGCCCGGAGCAGGTGGGTGATTTGCCCCTGTTCCTCACCGAGGATGGCCTCGAAGGGCTATTCGTGCTGGTCATCGACGAACAGGCGGTTGGCCTGCAGCTGCCGCAATCGGTGGAACTGGAGGTGGTCGAAACCGCCCCGTTCATGAAGGGCGCCAGTGCCACCGGACGCACCAAGCCGGCCCGCTTCGCCACCGGCCTGGAAGTGCAGGTCCCGGAGTTCATCAGCAACGGCGAACGCCTGCGCGTGAACACCGACAGCCGCGAGTACATGGGCCGGGCCTGAGTCCGCGGCTCGACGGCCGGGCCCGCATGCTAACGTCCGTTGTCCCGCCCGACGGAGCCTGCCGATGCGTGCCTATCTCCTCAATCGCTACGGCGGTCCAGGGGCGGCCGCGCTGGCCGAGCGACCGTTGCCCGAGCCAGCCAGCGGCCAGCTGCGCATCCGCGTTCACGCCGCTGGCCTGAACCCCGTCGACTACAAGACCCGCGACGGCAAGCTGAGGGCGATCTATCGCTACCCGCTGCCGCAGATCCTCGGCAGCGAACTGGCCGGTGAAGTCGACGCGATCGGCGCCGACGTTGCCGGATTCAACATCGGCCAGCGCGTCTACGTTCGTGTCCGCAAGGAACAGCTGGGGGCCTTCGCCGACTACGCCTGCGTCGATGCCGCAGTGGTGGCCGCGATGCCCAGCTCGCTGGACTTCGTGCACGCCGCGGCCGTGCCGCTCGCGGCCCTGACCGCCCTGCAGTGCTTGCGCGATGAGTTGCAGGTCAGTGCCGGCATGAAGCTGCTGATTACCGGCGGCGCCGGTGGCGTTGGCAGCTTTGCCATTCCGCTGGCCAAGTGGCTGGGCGCCGAAGTCACCACGACCGCCTCGCCGCGCGGCGAGGCGCTGGTGCGTGAGCTGGGCACCGATCACGTGATCGACTACACCCAGGCCAAGATCAGCGACGGCGGCCGCCGCTTTGACGCTGCGCTGGATCTGGTCGGCGCCGGCAGTCTGTGGGCCTGCTTCGGCGCCGTCCGCCGCGGCGGACGCATCGTCTCGATCGCCGGCGCCCCCGAGCCCCGCACCGCCTGGATCGACTTGCAGCGCAACTTGCCGCTGTCAGTGCTGTTCGTCGCCACCGGCGCACCCCTGCTGTTGCGTGGCCTGCTCGGCGGCGTCGGCTACCGCTACAAGTTCATGCACGCCGACCGCGCCGACCTGGTACTGCTGGCGGGGCTGATCGACGAAGGCCGCCTGCGCGTCCAGCTCGATCGCGTCTTCCCCTTCGACCAGATCGACGCCGCCTTCACCCATCTCGAAGCCGGCCACGCCAAGGGCAAAGTGGTCGTGCAGATGATGGCCTGAGGACCCCGTCGGCAGGAGCGAACCTGTTGGCGACACACCAACCTCCACCCGTAGGAGCGAGCCTGCTCGCGACACGCCAAGCCTCGGCGCGACGGCGATTGCCCGGAACCGCCGCGAAACTCCACCAGATTCTTGCACCAGCCCCGCGCTCAATCGCCTGCAGGGCAGGCTCCTACCATTGCGGCTACACCTCAGACGCACCAGAACGCTGACGGTTCAACATCCCAGCACACCACCTCATGCCACCCCGTCGGTCGCTCCGGCGTACACTCGACCCATTCCCCAGGACACGCCGACCATGCACCTGATCGAACACCTCATCGATGGCCAACTCGTGGCCAGCCCTCGCCGTTCGCCCGTCTATCAACCGGCTTCCGGCCAGATCCAGGCCGAGCTTTGCCTGGCCGACCAGGCGCAGGTTGACCAGGCGGTGGCTGCGGCCAAGGCGGCGCAGCCGGCCTGGGGGGCGGTGACGCCGCTGCAGCGTTCGCGGGTGATGTTCCGCTTCAAGGCACTGCTGGAGGCGCATGCCGAAGAGATGGCGCGGCTGATCAACCGTGAGCACGGTAAGGTGCTGTCCGACGCGCGCGGTGAGGTGACTCGCGGGCTGGAGGTGGTGGAGTTTGCCTGCGGTATCCCGCATCTGCTCAAGGGCGAGCATTCGATGAACGTCGGACGTGATGTCGACAGCTACACCGAGTACGCGCCGGTCGGCGTCTGCGCCGGCATCACGCCCTTCAACTTCCCCTGCATGGTGCCGCTGTGGATGTTCCCGGTGGCGCTGGCCTGCGGCAACGCCTTCGTGTTGAAGCCCTCCGAGCGCGATCCCTCCTGTTCCAACCGGATGGCCGAACTGCTGGCCGAGGCCGGGCTGCCGGCCGGCGTTTTCAATGTGCTGCACGGCGACAAGCTTGCGGTGGACGGGCTGCTCGACCACCCCGATGTGGGCGCGGTCAGCTTCGTCGGCTCCACCCCGATCGCGCAGTACGTTTACGCCCGCGGCTCGGCCGCAGGCAAGCGGGTGCAGGCGCTGGGTGGCGCCAAGAATCACCTGGTGGCGATGCCCGATGCCGACCCCGGCCAGGTCGCTGAAGCGCTGCTCGGTGCCGGCTATGGCTCGGCCGGCGAACGCTGCATGGCGATCTCGGTGGCCGTGTGCGTCGGCGACGCGACCGCCGACCGGCTGGTGGCCGAACTGGCCCCGCGCGTGCGCGCGCTGCAGATCGGCGCCGGTTGCGAGCAGCCCGCCGACATGGGTCCGCTGATCACCGCCGCTCACCGCGACAAGGTGCGCTCCTACGTTGACCTGGGCGTCGAGGAAGGCGCCGAACTGGTTGTCGACGGCCGCGATCTGCAGGTCCCCGGCTGCGAGGAAGGCTTCTTCCTCGGCGGCTGCCTGTTCGACCACGTCAAGCCACAGATGCGCATCTACCGCGAAGAGATCTTCGGCCCGGTGCTGTGTGTGCTGCGCGTGCCCGACCTCGCCAGCGCGCTGGATCTGGTCAACGCCCACGAATACGGCAACGGTACCGCCATCTTCACCCGCGACGGCGAAGCCGCCCGCCACTACGCCCACCACGTCCAGGCCGGCATGGTCGGCATCAATGTCCCGATCCCGGTCCCGATGGCCTTCCACAGCTTCGGCGGCTGGAAGCGCTCCCTGTTCGGGCCGCTGCATGTGCACGGCCCGGATGGCGTGCGCTTCTACACCCGGCTGAAAACGATGACCGCGCGCTGGCCCCATGTGGTGGGCGGGGCGGAGTTCAATATGCCGACGATGAAGTAGGCTTTACGTTTTGGGTTTTACGTTTCAGGCTTCAGATTCTGGAGTTCACTGAGGCCCGTCATTCCCGCGAGCGCGGGAATCCAGTCACAAAACCTGCCTCAAACCATGAAGACTCGAGTCGATTTCAGCAACGCCAAACGCTGCAAGTTTCATCGACCTAACGCCACGCTGGAACTTCCGGTCAATCTCGACGCCGATGTCCGCGCCTACCTGACCGATCGAGGCAGCGCCAAGGGTATGGACCTGAGCACGCTAATCAACGATCTAATCATGCGAAAAATTAAAATGGTGAAGTCGACCAAGTAGGCGTGGATGCATTCCGGCGCTACAGCTAACCGAATTCATCAATTCATTACACGACAGCACATGAGACGCGCTCACTGCAAAATCTACTTCATTGATGGCGCAATTCCACCAGTCAGCCCATTGTCAATCCACGTCGACCGCACCAATATAACAGTTTCATCAAATATAGAACATGTTCCGCGACAACATTTCCGTTCGAAGGTAATCTGCAACTCTCTACTCCGATCATACTTCGTCTCTGGTGAAAAGTGGAGCGCGGATATAGTTGAGCGCGACACCTCTGAAATGATTCAAGAAATTGAAAATGACACCAACGGTAGATGCGTCCTAACAATCCTCTACACGGAACAAGTCAATCGCCCCGCGCCCTCATCGATGGCAAATACTGGCGAATATGCTATAGCAGTAGAAAATGCGCCTATACGTAGTGACAACTCACGACCATATGACCGCATTACCCAGTCCGCGTTGACTGCATTCTCACTATCGCTCAAGAACCCATTTAAGGCATGCGAAGTATTCAAGTCGAGCTATTACATAGACGAGAGCGATGCAGAGATATATATCTGCCGCTTCACCGCCTCGGCCAGCGCCATGGGGATTTCTCCTCTTTCTGAAGACCTTGCTGTAAATCTCGAGCAGTGGTACAAACTCCTATCTGCATCAACTGAAACTGATTCGCCGTCACGACTGCTTTCGCTCTCACTATTGCAAGAGCAAGAACCATTGTCATCATTTCTCTCTGCGTGGACAGGGCTCGAAATACTTGTCAATAAGACGTTTACATACTTTGAAGGACTCGTTCCACAGGCAATCGAACCACACTCGAAGGCCATCGCGCTCAGAGTGAAAGAGATCATGAAAGACAAGTACAAGCTTAGCGATAAGTTTTCACTGGTTTCAGAGCAGCTTTCTCCAAACGATGCCGAATCGGACCAGAGAGATTTTCAGACCATTAAGAAGATCCGAGATTCTCTGATTCATGGATTCTCCACTGACTGCGCTGCGCTGCCTGTAGAAGAAACCCGCAACCTATTAAGAAAGTATCTACTACGCCACCTACCGAGACTCGGGGACAAGAAATGACGATCAAACATATCATTAATATGAGGTCGAAGATCTCTAGATGGGCTCTTATCTTTGTCTCAGTTATTGGATGCTGCGAGTTACACGCAGGAATGTCAGTTTCCAGATATGTATCTATGGATCAGAATATGAGCGATCTATACATTGGCGGTCTTGTTAATGGCTACAAATGGGCTAACTATTCATTGAGACAGCGAGAAGCCCAACGCCTATACTGCGAACCCGACAACCTGTCCTTGACTATTGAAACCTATCGCAAGATGATCACGGACGAGCTTGATAGAATGCAGAAAAACATGTCAGATAGCGGACTGTCATTCGATCCTGCCAAAGAGGATGACATTGAGGTTGATCTGATCTTGTTGCAACAGCTGGAGAAGGTGTTCCCGTGTTGAGCAGACACCTACCTCGCCAAATACACCTCAGCATAGAACCCCTTCATAAAGTCGATGATGTCGTCGTGCGTCCAGTCGTCCGCATCCTTCTCGACCAATGAATCGTAGTGGGCCTGAAACTCGGGGGTCTGCTGCCATTCCGCGAACTTCTGCTCGCGATGGGTCCGGAACTCAGCCTGATCGAGTGAGCGGTGCTCGAGTACCTTGCCGCCCTGGATGCGGAAGATCTGGTAGCGCTCGTAGGTGCTGCCGTAGCCCATATGCACGTAGTGCACCTGCTTGCCTTCAGGGATGACCAGGGCGCCGCTGTACCAGCTGGCCAGAACGGGCGGAGGCTGGTCGTAAAGTTCGCCGATGATGCTGCGTGAGGTTTCGACCTTCTCTTCATTCCAAATCGCCACGGTCACTTCGAGCAGCACCAGCGCATCGTCCCGAATGGCCCAGCGCGCCACATAGCCTCGCCAGTTGCCGGACGACCAGATGGCGTCCTTGGGCGGCTCCCAGTTTCTGGCCTCCATCACTGAGCTCAACGGATTTGTATGCAGCGAGTACTCAACGCCCTCTATCTCGATCCGGTCGGGCTGCTGGGCCGTGGCAGAGACCGATGTCCCATGGATGAGCGAGAGCACCAGTAGACAGATGGCCAGCACTTTCATGGATCGCTCCAGTTTGCTACCCGCATTCCGATGCCTTCAAGACGCTCAGCCACGCAACCCGAAGGACAGAATCGTCGCGTCGTCGCTGGGATCCTGCCCGCCGGCGTAGAGGCTCAGGCCGGCCATGACCTTCTCTACGTCCTCGGCTGGACAGCTGGCATTCTGCAGTACCGCTGCCAACGCCGCGTCGACGAAGACCTGCCCTTCGGCCGAACGCTGCTCGGCGACGCCGTCGCTGTACAGCACCACGCGCAGCGCCGGACTGAGCTGCAGTGCTTCGGATTCGAAGGCGCTGTCGCTGCCGATGCCCAACGGCACGCTACCGCGACAGGGCAGGCTCAGCGCCTGACCGTCACGGACCAGCCGCACGTGGCCGTGTCCGGCGTCAACGTACTGACAATGGCCAGTGTCGATATCGATCACACCAATCCAGGCCGTGACAAACCGGCCACCACCAACACGGGCCAGATAGTGATTGCAGCGTGTCGCGGCGACGCTGGCGTCGCCGGTTTCCATCAACTCGGCATGCAGATAGGCCTGCACGCCGGCCATCATGAAACCCGCACCCACGCCGGCACCTGCCACATCACCCAGCACGATGGCGACGCGACCGTCGGCCACGCGGAAGACGTCGGCCAGATCACCGGCGACCTGACGCCCCGGATGCACGTGCAGCGCATAGTGCAACCGACCGTACTCGCCGCGGGACGGCGGCAGCACACGCCGCTGCACCTCGCGCGCCTGTTCCAGATCGCTCTGCAGCCGCTCGATGCGCAAGGCCACTTCGCGCCGCTCCAGGCTACCCAGCGTCAGCCCCGCCAATCGCGCCAGGGCGTGGGCAAACTCGCAGGCTTCCGAACGCGAACGACGCTGGGCCGGATCGAGCACGATCCACAGCAAGCCCCAGGGCAACTGGTCCAGCCGCAGGCTGACCGCCAGACCCAGACCCCCATCGCCAAGTTCCAGCTGAACCACGCCACCGGCCAGAGCGGCCTGCGCAACACTCCCATCCGGCTGCGGACTGTCCGCGCCCTCAGGATGCAGCGCCAACGGTGACAGGCCTTCGCCCTGCAGCGACAACACGCTGGCCGAGCGGGCATTGCAGCCACGCACGGCGAAGTCGGCCACGCAGGCTGCCAGTGCGACCTGACTGTCGACGATGGCCACCGCCGCGGCGAACTCCACCAGCAACTCCAACCGCCGCTCGGCCACCAGTGCCGGGGCCATCGTCTGGGTGGCGCCAGAGAGACTGACCGAAGGCGAAAAGGCAAAACTGCGCGGTTGCGCATATCCCTGCGGCCCGATGACCCGGAACCGCCAGGGACCCACCCGCAGGCGGTCGTGCTCGCGCAACGGGACAGGCGTCAAGGACGGCAGCGGGTGGTCGTTCAGCGCACTGCCGACGCGACTGCCCAGATCAATGACCTGGGGCAAGCCACTCTGGTTCTCGATCCGCAGGTGATGGCGGGAGACCGCCGGATCGGGCAGGACCAGATCGTTCTCGGGATGGCGTCCCAGGCTGAGCTTGGCCGTCAGCGGCAGCCGCCGCTGCGGCAGTTCGGGACCCGCCAGCCACTCCAGCCACAACTCGTCCAGAACCGACCTCGCCACATCGCTGCCTGTGCAACCGATTGTAGCCCGCCGACCGGGCCATCGGGTTTGTGCTGATGACAGCGTGCGGGCAGTGTGGGGGCTATCAGAGGGCTGAGGGGTCAGGGCTGAGGGGGCAGAGGTTCACGGTTGTCCGGGGAATTGTCGGACACGCGCTGACCATGAGGGCCCTGATGGCTTCGGGCTTGCCGTCGAACTCAGAAGCTCACCGAAGGCGCCGAGCTCCGGATTCGCGCACGCTCACCCATGTGGGTGGGAGCGAGCTTGCTCGCGATCTTTGGCAAGACCTCGGAACGCAACCGAGTGCGTTCAAGGCAGTTACCGGTGCTGATCGTGATCTTCGACGAACAACGCAGCGCTTCGGGGGGGCACGCAGTCGAATGGAAAACCAGGTCGAAATCACTGGGCTCGACCGTTGTCAAAAGATCGCGAGCAAGCTCGCTCCCACAACAGGCAACAAGCTCATGAGCAGCTTGGGAGGGCCGGCTTCCCCGACATCTGCCACGACTGCCCTGAGCCCTGAGCCCTGAGCCCTGAGCCCTGAGCCCTGAGCCCTGAGCCCTGAGCCCTGAGCCCTGAGCCCTGAGCCCTGAGCCCTGAGCCCTGAGCCCTGAGCCCTGAGCCCTGAGCCCTGAGCCCTGAGCCCTGAGCCCTGAGCCCTGAGCCCTGAGCCCTGAGCCCTGAGCCCTGAGCCCTGAGCCCTGAACCCTGAACCCTGAACCCTAGGCCCTGGGCCCTGGGCCCTCTCAAGCCCCGAGCCCGCATCGCGGGCTCGGGGCTTGCATCACACCCGCTCGATAATGCTCGCGAAGCCCATGCCGGTGCCGATGCACATCGTCACCATGCCGTAGCGCTGCTGCCGACGCTGCAGGCCGTGCACCACGGTGGCCACGCGGATCGCACCGGTGGCGCCCAGCGGGTGACCCAGGGCGATGGCGCCGCCCAGCGGGTTGACCTTGGCCGGGTCCAGGCCGGAATCGCGCATCACCGCCAGTGCCTGCGCGGCGAAGGCCTCGTTCAGCTCGATCCAGTCCAGGTCCTGAGCACTGATGCCGGCCTGCCGGCACATCTTCGGAATGGCTTCCTTCGGTCCGATGCCCATGATCTCCGGCGGCACACCGGCGACGGCGGCGCCGACCCAGCGGGCCAGCGGCTTCAGGCCCATTTCCTTGACCGCCTTTTCGCTGGCCAGCAGCACCGCACCGGCGCCATCGCTCATCTGCGAGGAATTGCCGGCAGTGACGCTGCCACCGGCGCGGAACACCGTTCGCAGCTTGCCCAGCACCGCCTCGGTGGTGTCGGCACGCGGACCTTCGTCGTCCTTGACGACCCGCTGGTCGGTCACGATGGAAGCGTCGGCCAGATTGGGATAGCGGTCATCCAGCGTGTAGGGGGCAATCTCGTCGCTGAACTCGCCGGCCTGGATGGCGGCGATGGCCTTCTGGTGCGAGCCATAGGCGAAGGCGTCCTGATCCTCGCGGCTGACTTTCCAGCGCTCGGCCACCTTCTCGGCGGTGATGCCCATGCCATAGGCGATGCCGATGTGCTCGTCGTTGAAGATCGCCGGGTTGAAGGCCGGCCCCTTGCCGCCCATCGGGATCATCGACATGCTCTCGGTGCCACCGGCGAGCATCAGATCGGCCTCGCCGAGACGGATCTTGTCGGCGGCCAGCGCCACGGCCTGCGAGCCGGAAGAGCAGAAGCGGTTGATGGTCATGCCCGCCACGCTCTGCGGCAGGCCGGCCAGCAACACGGCGATGCGGGCCACGTTCATGCCCTGCTCGCCTTCAGGCATCGCGCAGCCGATGATGGCGTCGTCGATGCGGCTGGTGTCCACGCCCGGCGCAGCGGCCACGGCTGCCCTGATCGCATGGGCGAGCAGGTCGTCCGGGCGAGTGTTGCGGAAAATGCCGCGCGGCGCCTTGCCAACCGGCGTGCGCATGGCGGAAACGATGTAAGCGTCCTGGATCTGTCGACTCACGGATCTGCTCCTTGCAATCAGTTGCGCAGCGGCTTGCCGGTGCGCAGCGTGTGGGCGATGCGCTCCTGCGTCTTCGGCATCATGGCCAGCTCAACGAAGTTCTCGCGCTCCAGATGGAGCAGCCATTCCTCGTCGACCTCGCTGCCGCGTTCGATGTCGCCACCGCACAGCACCAGGGCGATGCGGCGGGCCACTTCGACGTCGTGCTCGGAGACGAAGCGACCTTCCAGCATGTTGGTCAGCACGGTGCGGATATTGGCCACGCCCACGTCACCGGCCACCTTGATGTTGGCCAGCGGCATCGGCGGGCGATAGCCTGCTTCGGCCAGCGCACGGGCTTCGGCGCGAGCCACATGCAGCAGCTCGAAGCTGTTGTAGACCACCGTGTCGGTGGGCCGCAGCAATTTGCTGGCCTTGGCCTCCAGCGCACTGGTGGCCACCTTGGCCATCGCCACGGTCTCGAAGTAGGTCTGCACCTGACCGAAGACATCGCCGTTGATCGCATCGCGCGAGCTGCGCAGGACGATCTCCTTCAGGCCGCCGCCGCCGGGCAACAAGCCCACGCCGGCCTCGACCAGACCGATGTAGCTTTCCAGTGCCGCGACCGTCTTGGCCGAGTGCATCTGGAACTCGCAGCCGCCGCCCAGGCAGAGACCGCGAACGGCCGCCACCACCGGCACCGCCGAGTGCTTGATGCGCATCGACGTGCCCTGGAAGCGGGCGATGAAGGCCTTGAACTCGTCGATCTTGCCGGCCGCCACGATCGGGATCGCCGCCGACAGATCGGCGCCGGCCGAGAAGGGCTCGCGGGTCTGCCAGATCACCATCGCCGCGAAATCGCGCTCGGCCTTGTCGATGGCCTTGTGAATGCCGTCGATGACGCCCGGCCCGATGGTGTTCATCTTGGTCTTGAAGCTGAGCACGGCCACATCGTCGCCGTGGCTCCAGAGCCGCACCGAGTCGTCCTCGAAGACGGTGCTGCCCTGGTCGAAAGATTCACCCAGGACCGGATCGGGGAAGGCCTGACGCTGGTAGACCGGCAGCTGCGAACGCGGCTGAATGGCATCGGCCGCCGGGCTGTAGGAACCGTCGGCGGTGTGGACCACGCGGTCGGCCTGCTTGACCCAGGCTGGCAGCGGCACATTGGCCATTGTCTTGCCGGCAGCCATGTCCTCTTCGATCCACTGGGTGACCTGCGCCCAGCCGGCCTGCTGCCAGATTTCGAACGGGCCTTCCTTCCAGCCGTAGCCCCAGCGCACCGCCAGATCCACATCGCGCGCGGTGTCGGCGATGTCGGCCAGATGGACGGCGCTGTAATGGAACAGGTCGCGGAAGCAGGACCACATGAACTGTGCCTGGGCATCGTCGCTGCCACGCAGCTTGGCCAGCCGCTCACCCCAGGTCTTCTGTCGCAGCGCGCCCTCGACGGCCGCACTGGGCTCCTTGCCGGACGGCCGGTAGTCACCGGACTCCAGATCCAGCACGAAGATCTCCTTGCCACGCTTTTCGTAGAAACCCTTGCCGGTCTTCTGACCGAGCGAGCCTGCCTCGATCAGCTTGGCCAGCCAGCTGGGCTTCTGGAAAAACTGATGCCAGGGATCATTCGGCAGCTGTTCGTCCATCGTGCGGATGACGTGACCCATGGTGTCCAGGCCCACGACGTCGGCGGTGCGATAGGTGGCGCTCTTCGGTCGGCCGATCAGCGGGCCGGTCAGGGCGTCGACCACATCGAAGCCCAGTCCATAGTGCTCGGTGTGATACATGCACGACAGCATGCTGAACACGCCGATGCGATTGCCGATGAAGTTCGGCGTGTCCTTGGCACGGACCACACCCTTGCCCAGCGCGGTGGTCAGGAAGGACTCCAGCGAGTCCATCACCCAGGCGCCGGTGTATTGGGTCGGGATGATCTCGACCAGATACATGTAGCGCGGCGGGTTGAAGAAATGCACGCCGCAGAAGCGCTCGCGCAGCGCCTCGGGCAGCGATTCGGCCAAGGTGGTGATCGACAGGCCGGAGGTATTGCTGGCGAAGATCGCCCCTTCCTTGACCCGATTCTCGACCTTGTCGTAGACGGCCTTCTTGATGTCCATCCGCTCGGCCACGGCCTCGATGATCAGGTCGCACTCGCCGATCAGGTCCAGGTGCTGGTCGTAGTTGGCCGGCGTGATGCCTGCCAGGACGGACTTGTCGGCCAGCGGCGCCGGGCTGAGCTTGCTCAGATTGGCGATGGCCTTGTTGACCAGGCCATTGGGATCGCCTTCCTTGGCGGCGAGTTCGAACAGGACGGTGGGAATGCCGGCGTTGCTCAGGTGCGCGGCAATCTGCGCACCCATGACACCGGCACCGAGCACGGCGGCCTTGCGCACGTGAAACTTGCCTGTGGACATGATCACCTCGATGGGTCGGGGAGAGTGGAAACGTCCCGGCGCTGAGGTCCGGGTCGACCCCCGGAGCATACGCGGGCGTATGGTCGGCTTCAAGGGTGAGAAAGGCCAACTGCCTGCGATTGTCCGCTGCCTGGATGACGGTCCGTGAAACTCGACGTTCACAACATGCCCTTTGACATCTCAATCGCGACACAACCGAAAACTCGGGCTGGGTCTACACTGCCAGTCTTTCCGACCACCACCGGACGACCGCCATGCGCTTGCCCCTGTTCGCCACTGCTCTGCTGCTTTGCGCCCCGATGGCGGGCGCCCATGAGGATGAACGCCAGGCCGCGCCGGCCCCGCCGCCGACGGTCACCAGCGAGGATCTGGGGGGCGGCATCTACGTGATGTACGGCCAGGGCGGCAATCTGGCCCTGTCCACCGGGGTCGACGGCGCATTCCTGGTCGACGATCAGTACGCGCCCGCCACCGAGGCCATCCGCGCGGCGATCACGGCGGTTGGCGCCGACGACCCGCGCTTCGTCATCAACACCCACTGGCACGGCGATCACACCGGCGGCAACGAGAACTTTGGCGCACTGGGCACGCTGATCATCGCCCATGACCAGGTGCGTGAGCGGATGAGCACCGAGCAGTTCATCGCTGCCTACGACTGGAAGGTGCCGCCCTCTCCGGTCGGCGCGCTGCCGGTGATCACCTTCGACTCGGAGATGGCGCTGCATCTGAACGCACAGCAGACCCGCATCATCCACGTCGCTCATGCCCACACCGATGGCGATGCGCTGGTGCACTTCCAGGGCGCCGACGTGCTGCACATGGGCGATGTGTTCTTCCATGGCCAGTACCCGTTCATTGATGTCAGTTCCGGCGGCAGCATCGGCGGCATGATCGCCGCGGTCGAGAAAGGCCTGAGCCTGTGCACCGAGCGCACCAAGGTGATCCCCGGTCACGGCAAGGTCACCGACCGCGCCGGCCTGCAGGCCTACCGTGACCTGCTGATCGGCTGGCGTGATGCCGTGCGCAGCCACAAACAGGCCGGCCATACGCTGGAACAGACCATCGCCGCCAAGCCTACCGCCGCCACCGACGAAGCCCTCGGCGGCAATTTCGTCAAGCCGGCGAATCTGGTGACCTTCATCTACGAGAGTCTGGACTGAACACCGGCTTGATCCGCTCTGCCGTGTCCGAGCTGAACTGGACACGGCATTTTCTGTACCTGTCGCTCGGGATACTGCTGCTCGCATGCCTGGCGTACTCGCCGATTTTCGGGCGGATTGGCGACTGGTTTGGTTATCTCTTCGTGGCCGGTGCATGGCACGCGTCGGCCATCGTCCTGGCACTTCGCCAGTCGGACCGACGCGCACTGCGCCTGTTGTTCGTTGTGCTGGTCGGCCTCTGGAGTCTGCTGGTGCCATGGGTGGGTCTGTTGCTGGCCGGCACGCTGTTGCCACGCGATTTCCCATCCGGCGCGGCGCTGCCGATCGTCTTCGGCCTGTCTTCCGCGACCGGCGCGGCCAGCTACTGGCTGCTGATCCGTTGGTGGTGGCTGCCCAGCCTGTCCGGCGGATCCATCTTCTGGGTCGTGGCGAGTTGTACGCTGGTGTCCGTGCTGATCGCCGCTGCGCAACCCGCGCTGAAAGGATTTGGCGTCCCCAGCGACATCAGCGTGCACCTCCTGCCGAGCGTGCTGTGGTGGTTCGCGTTTTCCGGGGCGCTGTGCTTGTCGCATCGAATCGCCACTCGAGCGTGACTTCTGACGGGCAGCTGAAAACCCATCAGGTGTATCGCCCTGTCCAATCTTCATCAAGCCCCCTTCGCGATGGACTCGCCTCGTCGCCATTCCGCAGGCTCTCCCCGAGTCCAACCGCGCAAAGCATGGGGAGGGCCACCCGACTCTCACCGGCCTGGACAAGCGACGGGGTCGCCTCCGTACGACGGTGTCCGATCCTTGGCAACATCGGGACCAGATGCTGCGCGCCGAGACCGGTCTGATTGCCTGTTGGCTGTCCGTGTGCGACAGCTTTCCACCGGGTTCGCAGTCGGAAACAGCTCACAATGGTTCGGAGAATCCATCGGCGCAGGACAGGATGGCCCCTGGCGCTGCTTGCAGCGGCAGGCATGGGGCATTCGCTCTGGCTCTCGTCTGCCGATATCACGCGGGCGCAGCCGGCACCCGATCAGGCGCTGGCGTCGACCGCCTTGCCTGACACGCCCATTCGGTTGACGGCGGCAACACCGACCGAGTCCGAGCCAGCAAGCAGCACACCAGTCCTGCGACCGTTGAGCGACGCCGAGGTGGAGGCGGTGCTGGCAGGTCTGCCAGCGCTGCCGGAACGCGCCAGCAGCGAGTTTGCCTGGCCCGAGGACGGACCCGAGCTGCCTGCGGCGGCAAATGGGCTGACGATACTCGGTGGCGGTCCAGTTGCGCCCACCGTTGCGACCCAGGCAAGCCCGTTGCGCGTGCTGCGCTACAGCCCCCTAGGCGCGGTCGGCGAGCCAACCGCAGTACGGGTCATGTTTGATCGCCCAATGGTTCCGCTCGGCGGCCTAGCCGACAGGCGCTCGCATCCACCACCGATTCGCCTGCGCCCCGAGCCACCCGGCCAATGGCGCTGGCTCGATCCCACGACCACTGAGTTCCAGCCGCAGGCTGGTGAGCTGCCCAAGGCCACGCACTTCGAAGTGGATGTCATGCCCACTGCTCACGCGCTCGATGGCGCAAAGCTGGAATCCGCCGTTCGCTGGCGGTTCGATACACCAGCACTGGTCCTGCAGCAGGGTTTCCCCGACGATCGCGTCGACAGTGGACCCGACCCGATCATCGTGTTGCGCTTCAACCAGCGCGTTGAGCCGGATCGGTTGCTGCGCAGCCTGAGCCTGCACGCCGGTGATCGGCGCTTTCGATTGCGTCTGGCCGAAGCCCAGCAGCATCTGACCGGTGCCGAGCCGGGTCTGACAACACTGCTGAAAGGCACTCGACCTGGTCATTCCATCGCGCTGCGCGCCGTTCGACCCTTGCCGCTCAACACCGATTTTGAACTGCGGCTGGCCTCCGGCGCTCGCTCGGCCGAGGGCCCGCGGCGCACAACCGCGCCGCAAGTCCACCGCTTCAGCACGTATGGACCACTGCGCGCCGAGTTGCTCTGCGGCAAGTCCAGCAATCCTTGTGCGGCCGAGACGCCGATCGAAATTCTCTTCAGCAACACCCTGGCGAAAATGACGTCCGGGCAGTTGAAAGCCTGGATAGGAATCGAACCACCGATCGATGTGGGAATTCGCTACTGGGGAAACCGCGTCCAGTTGGAAGGTGCCTGGACGGGCAACAGCGACTACCGGATCGAACTCTCTTCCGAATTTCGCGATGTCCATGGTCAGCACCTGCCACGGTCGGCGCTTCAGGTCAGCACTACTGGGGGACGGCCGGTATTTCTGGTCGCCCCCACACCGTTGCTGTCGCTGCCACCGGACTCGCCCCACCTGCCCATCCCCAGTCGGAATCTCTCGACACTGCAGGCCCGTGTCCATGCGGTTCAACCGGCAGATTGGCCGGACTTCCTGACCCTCTTCGACCGCGTCAGGAAGGGCGAACTCGTCGCTGACCGCTTGCCTGGCCGATTGCTGGCCGACGTCGAGCTTTCGACGAATACGAGCGCTGCGGTGACCACGTCAACAGAACTCGATTTCAGCCCCTACGGGTCAGTCCACCCTTCAGGCCAGTTCCTCATATTGATCCGCGGCAACGAGCCTGTCCCTGGCGCGTTGGCCAATGGAAGGACCCAATTTGAACTGCGCTGGGTGCAAGTGAGTGATCTGGCACTGCAGGCAGCGACCGACAGCCGTCACGTGCAAGTCTGGGCAACCGATCAGTCCACGGGCGCACCCATCCCGAACGTCCGTCTGGAACTGCTGGGAGATCCTCAAACGACGGTATTCACCGATGCCAATGGCCTGGCCGACGTGCCTTTGCGTCAGGAGGACGCCCCCGATCTGCTGATTGCCCGCCGGAATGAGGGCATCACCTTGCTTCCCCATGGCCACCCCTGGATGAGACCGGACTGGACGCTCCACAACGAACGGGAACTGCGCTGGCATGTGGTGACGGACCGCGATTTGTATCGTCCCGGAGAGCGCGTCCACGCCAAGGGCTGGGTCCGTGAGGTCGGGCGCGAGCACGGCCAGTTGCAGGCAGTGAGCGACGGCAGCATCCACTTCGAGATGGCCAATCCCGATGACGGCGTCGCGGTCGTTGCCGGTGAGATCGCCAGCTCACGCGGCGGAAATTTCGACTTGAGCTTCGACATCCCGATCACGACCAGCCTGGGCTGGAACACCCTCGTGCTGCGCCTGGAAGGTCACGACGAAGAGACTCTGCACGGGCTCCGGGTAGAGCACTATCGCAGACCCGAGTTCGAGCTCAACCTGGAGAGTCCCGAGCACCTCATCACTGCCGGCTCCAGCCTGGCCATCAAGCTGCAGGCGAGCTATTTCAGCGGTGGACCGCTGGCAGCCAGCCTAGTGCAATGGCAGGCAACCACCCGGACTGGCCAGCATGTGCCCCCAGGACTGGAGGACTGGACCGTGGGTGACGGCGTCGAAGCTTGGGAAGCGATGGGCTACGACGAAGTTGCGTTGGAGAGCTTGACCGACGCACAGGGTCGAAACGAGCTGCGTCTGGCGACGGCAGTCGCATCAGTGCCTTTGCCGCAGGAGGTCGAACTGTGGGCGGAGGTGGAAGATCTGAACCACCAGAGTGTCGACGCTGCCGTCGTTCTGACTGTCCATCCGGCTTTGGCGTACGTCGGTATGCGCAGCAGTGCCGACTTCGTCGCGGTGGGCCAGTCGCTCGACATAGAGTTCAAGACCGTCGATCCGACGGGTCGGTTGCTGACCGATCAACCCATCGAATTGATTGCCGGCATGCCGGAGCAAGACGAGGACGGCGATAGCGATGAGTTCTTGCTGCGGCATGTCCAGCGCTGCGACCTCCGCAGCAACCACGCCGGCCTGGCGAGTTGCCGCCTCCGACCCTCCGTAGCAGGTCCATGGATACTCCAGGCGACGGTCCGCGATCAGGCCGGCCACAGCAGCCTCAGCCGCGACCGGCTGTGGGTTAACGGCGGAGACTGGAGCGAGGATGCGGAATCAGAGATCGCGTTAATGCCGGACCAGCGGCTGTATGAGCCCGGTGCGACCGCCAGGATCCTGCTTCTGACGCCGATCCATCAGGGGCACGGGTTGCTCCGTGTGCATCGCGAGCAAGTGCTCACCGAACTGCCCTTCGCCGTGCAAGATGGTCAGGCCATCGTCGAACTGCCGCTGTCGCCCCACTGGTATCCCGGTGTGGCGCTGCACGCCACCGTGGTCGGCCGCGACGGCGCCGACGCGCTGCCGGCAACAGCCGCTGGCGAAGGCGTGTTGAACATTGCCCCGTCAATGGTTCGACTGCAAGTCGACACTCGGACGCCAACACCGACCGCCGAACCCGGCTCGGACGTGACGATTGACCTGGCCGTCAGTGACGCCAGTGGCGCGGCGATGGCGGATACCGAGCTTAGCCTGTTCGTTGTGGACGACGCGGTCTACGCCTTGACGGGCGAACGAAGGGTGGATCCCCTGATGGAACTGCACCGTGCCTCCGTTCCGGCCGACGCCTGGCTGAATCTGGACGACAGCCGCGCCATTGAGTCGACGACACCGACCGACCAGATTGAGGCCGGTCTCACGCGACGGGCCTTGCAGATCATCTCCAACGAGCGCGGAGATTGGGACGATGAGGTGCTGACCGCTGTTCAGGTCACGGGCTCGCGGATCCAGTCCCAGTCCGTCGTTCCTGATTCACGCCGGAATTCCAGCGCTACCCGATTGCGCAAGAACTTCGATCCCGTCGCCGCTTTTCAGCCTCGATTGCTGACGAACGCCGCTGGGCGCGTCTCCGCGACGATCCGGCTGCCTGACAATCTCACCCGCTATCGCGTCGTCGCGATCGCCAGCCTGGACGCCGATCGCTTTGGCGTGGGTGAATCAGCCATCACCGCGCGACTGCCCTTGATGGCGCGTCCCAGCCCACCGCGTTTTCTGCATGCCGGTGACCAGTTGGAGCTGCCGGTGCTGGTTCAGAACCAGACCGATCAACCGCTGCAGGTGCACGTAGCCGCCCGCACAGCTGGACTGATCCTGAGCGGCGCTCATGGCTACGCACTGACGGTGCCAGCGCAGCAACGCGCAAGGGTCAGCTTTCCAGCACTGACCACTCTGCCCGGCCAGGCTGAACTGTTGTTCGCCGTTCGCAGCCAGTCACACAGTGATGCCAGCGCCCACAGCCTGCCCGTGTGGACGCCGGCAAGCATTGAGCGAGTGGCCCGTCATGGCGTTGTAGAGGACGCCACCCTGCAGCAATCGTTGCAGGTACCTGGTGACGTTTGGCCCAACCAGGGCGGGCTGAAACTGGACCTGTCGACCACGGCCCTGCAATCACTGCAGGATGCCTACCTGTATCTGCAGGACTATCCCTACGCCTGCAGCGAGCAGATAGCGTCGCGATTGCTGGCCACGACGACGCTGGGCCCATTGCTGGAGGAATTCGGCCGGGGGCCCGACGCGCAGGCGCAGCGCGATGCGATCACCAGCGACATTGCCATACTGCTGGAGCGGCACAGCTGGAACGGATTCGGACTTTGGCAGATCGACGAACAAGTCCTGCCCTACGTCAGTCTGCACGTTGTGCACGCGTTGCTGCGCGCGCGCAGCGCGGGGCATTTGGTACCGGCGCTGGACCAGGACGCCATGGCAGCCTTGCTGACCCGGATTGCCGACGGCATCCCCGCCAGCTATCAGCCGGCGACACGTCGTCATGTTCAGGCCTACGCGCTTGACCTGCAGCGCCTGAACGGATCGCCGGATGTTGAGGCAGCGAGGGCATTGCTGGCTGAGATGGACCCCGCCGAGGACATTGCCGCGG
>JAWLAT010000030.1:0-62075 GCA_041395325.1 Lysobacterales bacterium | reverse complement strand
TGGCGCCGGTGCCGTTTGTGCGGTTGGTGTGCCCTCGCTCAGAGCCACGGCATACCAGCCGGCGCAACTGCGCTCGACCTTGGGCTGCGCCCGGTTGCCGCCGAACAGGCCCTTGACCCCGCCCCAGGCCCGCTGCGCCACATTGGGTTGCTGCACCGTGGTGACCGTGACGCAGGTGTCGCTCCAGGCCAGCGCGTCACTGGGCTGGACGCGATCGGCATGCGCCAGCAGCTCGTCCCGACTGGGCAGCCGATAGCGCAAACCATCCTGATCATTGAGCCAGTCGCGCAACGCCAGCGCATCGGCTCGCGACAAACAGCCCTGATGAGTGTCGGCCACGTCGCAGGCCTTGGCACCGCGTCCGTTGTCCTGGCGGAAGCGCTCGAACAGCGCCTGGCTGACGGGCTCGGCCATGATGGCCAGTCCGGCTGCTGATGGCCCCGGACGTTGCAACAGCACCAGCGACACACCGGGACTGTCGTCGAAACGCTCACCCTCCAGCGGCAGGTCGCGGACCTGCGCCTGCAGCGTGCTCAGCTCCGCCGTTGGCGCGAACAGCAACGGGTAGAGCTGCAGGGCATCCTCGGCGTGGCCACGATCGAACCGGGAAAGCGCTGTCGACAGCTGTTGCTGCAGGCGCTCTGCAATGCGTTGGTCCAGCGCCACGATAGGCGGTAGATCTTTGCCGTCCAGAGCCAGCACCAGATTGCGCCAGCGCGGCAACTCGACCCGCAGTGCCGTCAGGTCGGCGGATTCCAGCGCTTGTTGCAGCGGAGCGGCCGCGGCAGCGAGCAGGTGCAGCCGACTGTCAGCCCACTCTGGGGGGCGTGGTGTGGGGGCCGCAAGCAGCAGATCCAGCGCATTGGGATCAGCCGGACTCTGCAGCGCACCGCTGGCGATCAGCTGCTCCACTGCAGCCGGGTCGAAGTGATCGCGGCCCCACCACCAGGCGACGACCAGCAGAGCGAACAGGAGGCCCGCCAGCGGCAACCAGTGTCGACGTGGTCGCCGGGTCGCGAGGGCAATCGCCGGTTGCACGGCCGTCAGCCGCGTGCCGATTTCGCCCAGCCCAGCCCGCATGGCCGCCGCCGTGGGAAAGCGCTGGGCGGAATGTGGCGCCAGCGCTCGATCAAAAAAACGTTGCCAGTGGCGCAGGCCGGCGGGCAGTGTCGGCGGGGGTCCTTCCATCTGGGCCAGTGCCACCGCCAGCGCGTCCGGTCCACTGAAAGGAGGTTGTCCAACCAGGCACTCAAAAGCCACGACCGCCAGCGAATACAGGTCGGCACTGGCATCGACGGCCAGTCCCCGTGCCTGCTCCGGGCTCATGTAGCCGACGCTGCCGATGGCCAGTCCGGTTTCGGTCAGGCGCGAGTGGCTGCGCCGGAAGGCGGCGCCGAAATCGGCCAGCAACGGGTGCTCGTCGCGATCGAAGAGGATGTTCTCCGGCTTGATGTCGCGATGGATGATGCCGGCCTCGTGTGCATGCGCCAGCGCGCCGAGCAGCACATCGAGCAGACGCAGCACCGCATCTTCGCTCAGCGGACGCGGTCGGCTGGCCAGGTCGCCGCCATCCAGCAGCGGCATCACGTAGTAGGGCAGGCCCTCGGCCGTACGGCCGTAGTCGTACAAACCGACGATGTTCGGGTGGCGCAGCTTCGCCAGACTCTGGGCCTCGTTCTCGAAGCGCAGGATGTACTGGCCAGCATCACGCTCGTCCAGATCGACCACCTTGATGGCGACTTCGCGATCGAGTCCGAGCTGGCGTGCGGCATAGACGGTCGCCATGCCGCCCCGACCCAGCAGTGCCGTCACTTCGTAGCCAGCGATGGTCGGGTATCGGGTCACCGCGACACTCTAGCTGCTTCGCGGTGGTTGGGGTGTGGAAGGGGACTCGCTCAGGGCTCAGCGCTCACGGCTCACGGCTCACGGCTCAGGGCTCAGGGCTCAGGGCTCAGCGCTCAGGGAATGGAGCGCAGCCGAGTGCATCGAGTTGAAGCGGCGACCCCAACGGTCGCCGCTTCCTCCTACGGCCGCGTCGGCCGCAACTGCTCCAGCAGGCTGTCGATGCCGCCCAGCACCGTCAGGCTGCCGACCTTGTCGACAATCTTCTCCAGCGACTCCAGTTCCTTCAGTCGCAGCAAGGTCGGGTTGTCTTCCATCAGCCTGGCGGTGTTGAGCAGCGAACGGGTCGCTGCCGTTTCCTCGCGACGCCGCACCAGGTTGGCCTGGGCCTGCTTCTCGGCTTCGACCACCTGGTTCAACAGGCTCTTCATCTCGCCCGGCAGGATCAGGTCCTTGATGCCAACGCCGAGCAACTCGATGCCATAGCCCTGCAAGCGCGGCGCCGCATAGTCCGCCACCACCTGGTCCAGCTCACCCTTGTTGGCCAGCAAGGCGTCCAGGGTGCGCGTGCCGATGGCCTGCCGCAAACCGAACTGCAACTCGCGGTAGAGCGCGTCACGGAAGTCGGTCACCGAACTGCGTGCCTGCACCGGATCGCTGATGCGCCAGCTGGCCGAGAGGTTGACGCGCAGGCTGAGCTTGTCGCGGGTGAGGATTTCCTGGCCGCTGACCTCGGTGGTCTGCGCCCGCAAATCCAGCACTTCCACGCTCAACTGCCGCTGCACCCGCACGAAGCCATACAGACCCGGCGTCAACACCGACTCGATGCGACCGTCGCTGCGCAACAGACCCACCTGGCCGACGGCGACTTCCTGAATCGCGAACAGCGTGCTGACAACCCGCTGCAACAGCGTGTCCACGCTCAGCAATTCGCGCACCAGCGACGCCGGCAAGGCCGGATCACCCTGCAGGTTCAGCCGCTCGATGGTCACCGGCTGGCTGTCGCGCCAGTACAGCGCCTTGCCACCCGGTGCCAGAAAGCCCGCCAGCTTACCCTCGATCCGCACCAGCCCCAGTTCGAAGTTGCCCATGCGGACTTCCTCGACATGGTCGGCCAGCACGGCCGGTGCCGCGCGCAGATAGTGCTCGGCCTTGGCCAGTCCGACCTCCGGTCGGCTCAGCTCGCAGGTCTCGATGCGGACGCGGCTGAACGGATCGAAGCGGGTGTAGGCACCCGGCAACAGCACCTGCTGCAAACGACCGTCGCGCCACTGCAGGCCGCGCTGGTCATCGGCGATCACCACTCGTTGAAAACCCAACATGACACTCTCCTTCTCACTGCCTCATGGGGCCTGCGCCCCACCCGACCGGACCCCATGTCCGGTCGGGTTCCCGCGCTGTCGGGATCGGCAGCCCGGTGGGTCTGCCTCGATCCCTGTGTTTGTCGTGGCCCATCGCCCATGCCGGACGACCGAACCGGAAATAGGTCGGCAGGGGTTCAACGCGGTGACACGGACCGATGCTTGAGGTCGGGTCCGTGAGTCGCACTGTTGACGCCGTCCGCAACGCTTGGTCGCACCGACCGTGCTGGCTCGGGCGCTTCCCGCTGCAGTGGGTGACGACAGTTGCGATCCCGGCTCCCGACGCTGTCGCGCCGGCGCAAGGTGTCGCTGCGCCGGTGAGGGTCGTGCTCGAGGCGACACACGACCGCTCACCACCCTGCCGATGGCAACCGTTGCCGGCCGCCGGTGTTGCCATAGCTCGTTCCTCAAACGAGTGCCTTGCGGCGATGGCGGGATTCGAACCCGCAACCTGCTGATTAACCGTCAGCTGCTCTACCAGATTGAGCTACTTGGGGGATCCAGAAGGGACTCGAACCCTTACTCCTCCGACAGGCTGGACCAGGCCTCCGCGATCACACCGGTCCGCAGCGGTACGCCGTGTCGGCAGAGCCGACCGGTGCCAGGCGGAGTCTCGATTCCGCTATCGCTGCCACAGACCGCCATGAGGCGGATTCGTGTCGGAATGCAGTGTGGCTCGACGATCCGTTGGCTGTCGGATTGCCGCAGTCGCGACTTCGACAGGTCGTCAATGGCCGTGCTTTCCGAAATTCCGTCAATTCAATTAATTCGAAAAAACCGACATGAAAATACCCTCCTGCGATTCAGGCAAAAAATCGTTTCGAAAACGCGATGAAAAATCGCGGAATGCCAGAACCGGAAAAGAAAAAGCCCCCGGCAGTTTCCCGCCGAGGGCTCGCGTCCGCTCGGGGGTCTGGCAGTCCAGACCCCGTGTCAGTCAGGGTCTAGCTGCGATCGTTCTCGTTCCGGGCCAGATCGACGAGGCACGCAGGCGTGACCATGCCAAAACCTTGGCGCCCAGCGGTCTGGTGCGTATTCCCGGATGGCAGATGAATCGTCAGCATGGACCTCTCCTCGTCAGTGGGCCGGATGGCCGGCCTCTGGATGGCTGCTATTTTCGTTAACCGGAATTTAATGTCAATACCCAAAAACAACTTTTTGGTTTCCGATAATCCGGAAATCCTGATGAAGTGAGTATTGAGGCCGCCTCCGCTCGCAAATCCGGGCAAGGCCGGTGTGCGCGGATCGGATGGATCCCTTGCGGTACCACGCCACGCCGACCATGCTTGCGCTCCTCGCAACCGAGACCCGGCCATGGCACAGATAATCCTGGCGCCCGCCATCACGCGTTGGCTGGCCGAACACAGCGGCCCGGCGCCTGCCGGCAGCGAATGGCGGCTGGCGCGGTCTGGCGCCACCTTGGCCGACGTGCTGGCCGCGCTGTTCGAGTGCTATCCCGGGCTGCGCGGCTACGTGCTCGACGAACGCGGGGTGCTGCGTCATCACGTCGTGCTGTTCATCGACGGGCGGGCACTGCCGCACTCGCACGACTTTGGCCTGGCGCTCAGTGAGGCCAGCGAGATCTATCTGGCGCAAGCCCTGTCGGGAGGTTGAGGCGATGAGTCAGCGGCTGTTGGTGGCAACCCGCAAGGGATTGTTCGTGTTCGGGTCCACGGCGCAGGGCTGGCAGCTGCAGCAGCGCCACTTCCTTGGTGATCACGTCTGTCAGTTGCTGGCCGATCCGCGCGACGGGCGCTGGTATGCCGCGCTGGACCTGGGCCACTTCGGTGCCAAGCTGCAGCTCAGTGAGGACGGTGGCAGTCGCTGGCGAGAATTGCCGGTGCCGGCCTTCGGCGAAGGCGAGGTGGTGCATCTCGGCGACGGCAAGGCGCCACGGCCGGCGACGCTGAGCAAATTGTGGGCGTTGGCCGCGGGTGGCCCCGAGCAACCCGAACGGTTGTGGGCCGGCACCATTCCTGGCGGCCTGTTCCGTTCTGACGATGGCGGCGCCAGCTGGCAGCTCAACCGACCCTTGTGGGATCAGCCCGAGCGACAGGACTGGGGTGGCGGTGGCTACGACGAACCGGGGATTCACTCCATCTGCGTCAATCCGCGCGATTCGCAGCGGCTGGCGGTGGCGATTTCCACCGGTGGCATCTGGCGCAGCGCCGATGGTGGCGACAGCTGGGTGCAGTCGGCGCAGGGCATGATCGCCGAGTACATGCCGCCGGACCGGCGCGAGGAAGGCAATGTGCAGGACGTGCACTGCCTGGTCCAATGCCGCGCCGACCCATCCGTGTTCTGGGTGCAGCACCACTGCGGCGCCTATCTGAGCCGCCACGGTGGCGAGCAGTGGCAGTCCCTGGCGGTGCCGCCCTCAGTCTTTGGTTTTGCCGTCGCCTGCCATCCGTCGCAGCCGGGCACCGCCTGGTTCGTGCCGGCGATCAAGGACGAAAAGCGCTATCCGGTCGATGGCCGGCTGGTTGTGGCGCGGACCCGCGATTTCGGGGCCAGCTTCGAGCTGCTTAGCGCGGGTCTGCCTGACGACGAAAGCTACGATCTGGTTTATCGCCATGGTCTGGCGATTGACCAGACTGGCGAGCGGCTGGCTTTTGGCTCCACCACCGGCGGTCTGTGGCTCAGTGAGGATGGTGGCGATCACTGGCAGGCGCTGACTGCTCGCCTGCCGCCGGTGTACGCGGTCGCTTTCGCCTGAAGCGACTCAACCGCCGCGCTGCAGCAGTTCGGCCAGCCGCGCCTTGACTTCAGCCTGGCTGCCACGCTTGATCGGTTTGCCGTTGGCCATCAGTTCGAAGCAGACCCGCTCGGTGCTGCCGTCGGGCTGGCGCCGCAGCAGCTCGTTGATCTGATAGATGCCGCGGCTGCCCAGGCGCTTGCGCAGAACCTGTCCGGCAGCGGTAGGTTTCGACGCCGCCGCGACAGCGTCGGTTGCTGGTGTGGGCGCAGGCTTGGTCGCGACGGGTGTCGTGGGCTCCGCTGGCGGCCGCGTCGGCTCAGCAGGCGTTTCCGGCAGTCCAGCAAAGCCTTCCTCGGCCAATGTCGCCTGCGCCCACAGGGGCCGCACCGGTTCGTGGCGGGGTTCGACCTCGTCCCAGAGCGGACCACTGGGCGCGGCTGAAGGTGTTGTGGGAACCGGTTTGACAGCCGCGGGCGGGGTCGGTGGCGCCTCGGCCCTGGGTTTGTCAGGTGTTGCGGCAGTCGGCGCCGCTGGCGGACTGCCAGGCCAATCCAATGCAGGCAGCTCCGCGTCTTCATCGACGGCATCGTAGGGCTTGGGACTGTCGGCTCGCCGAGGCTGCACCGACGGCGGCGCCTGACTGGGTCCCCGTTGCCAGTCTAGCGGTGGCAGGTCGGCGTCGGCTTCACTCGCATCGTAGGGTTTCGGGGTATCGCTGCGCCGCGGCATCACGGCCGGCGGCTGCGCGCTGCCGCCAGGCACCCACTCCAGTGGCGGCAATTCGTCGGGCTCTTCGCTGGCGGCCGCGCCTGGGAGCGGTGGGGGTATGGCGCTGCCGGTTGGTGTCGTACCCGGAGGCAGCGATGAGCGGGTCTGTCCAGGCGGTGGTGGCGGGCCTTGATGCAGGGCAGCGATCGGTGCGCCGGCACCGGCCAAGGCTGGAGATCCGTCGGGCAGCGGCGGCATGGCCAGCTTCTCCGCGGCACGTTGGCGTGCGGTCGCTGTGGCGCGGGCGATGCGTTCGGCCTGTTGTTTGGCCTGCCGGATCAGTCGCTGCTTCCAGCTGCCCCAGCCGAATATGCCGATCACGCCCACCAGCAACAGCAGGCCGATCCACGGCCGGGCGACCAACCAGCCCAGCACAATGGTGCTCAGGCCCAGGAACAGGCCAATCACCATGCCGGAGATCACCAGAGACATTTCGATGAGGCGCCCGATGCCGGGGATCATGCCCAGCAGCCCGGCGACGCTGCTGATCATGCCGACAAAGCCGATCATGCTGCCGATCAGGCCGACGACGCGGAAGAAGGCGATGCGCGATTGATTGGAGGCCAGCGCTTCCGTGATGACCGCCGCGGCGTCGAGCGTGCCGCCAGCGGCGAGCAGCACCGTGTCGCCGTTACCTGCCGTCCATGCTGTCAAATGGTCGTCGTGCTGGCCGGCGATCATGCTCAGCGTGTAGTCGGTCGGAAAGGCGTAGTAGCTGACCGACAGATCACCGATCTCGAAGTGCTCGACCCCCTCGTTGCCACGGTAGTACTCGTCCGGGGCGATCTGAAACCAGCGCTGCCGGGTGCGTTCGGCGCGCAGCTCCGGCAGTTGCTCCAGGTATTGGGGCCAATTGCCAAGACTGCCCGGTCGTCGTTCGCCACCCGCTTCTTCCTCGTACTCGTGCAGGGCCTGCTCAAGGACGTCCTGGTTGGTGAAGCGATAGGGCCCGAAGCGCGCGTCTTCGGCGAAAAAGGCCTCGCTCTCCAAGTCCATCGGCGGGTTCTGGTGGCCGGCCGGCTCGTGGAAACGGCTGGAGTCGTGCCAGCTGGTGTCCCAATCCTGCTCGTAATGGTAGGTGGTGCGGCGCTTGGTGCCCTTGCCGCGAGTCTCCTTGTACTCGATCCACTGGAACATCGCGACGTTGCGGAACAGCGCCACACTGTTGCTGCGAATCCCGAAAAAGGGGTCGCGAACGCCACCTGCGCTGGTGACGTTGCCACTGAGATGCACCGGCTGGCCTTCCAGCGTTGGATCCAGTGGCGCCGCCGCGCTGATGCTGCGGGCGCTTTCGCCGGCTTCTTCGATCGCATCGGCGTGCTGCTTGCCTGAGCTTTCGTTCCAGAACAAGAAGACCAGAGAGCCGAGGAAAATCACCAGCGAGAACAACGGACGGCTCCAACCGCGCAGTGAGTCCAGCCAGCTGCCGCCGCCGTCGTCGTCGCCGAAGTCCAGATCCAGATCGGTATCGTCGAGCATGAGTGCGCGGTTGATTAGGAATGGCCGCGCAGTCTAGTGAAGGAAGTCACATCACGAAAGCGGAGGGTTCGTGGGCGGGCCCGCCAGTACAGATTGATGGATCCGTCGGGTGCTACTGGGTCGGATCCCGGCCTGTGGGCGCTCCGTGGGTTTCGACTTGTGGTCGAGACCCTCAAACGCCCGCGTCAGCGCAGCGCGCTGTCCACGACCAGGCAAGGCAGTCCCGGGCGCCAGCGCGCCCGGGACCGGCAACTCAGGGCTTGACGAACTTCAGCGTCATCCGATCGGACTCGCCGATGGCTTCGTACTTGGCCTTGTCCTCGCCTTCCGGCACCCGCAGCACCGGCGGCAGCGTCCACACGCCATTGGCATGGTCCTTGGTGTCGGCCGGATTGGCGTTGATCTCGCTCTTCTCCGCCAGCTGGAAGCCGGCTTTCTCGGCCAGGCCGATCACGTAGCTCTCGGTCAGATAGCCGCTCTTCGCCGAATCCTCGGCACTGGTGCCTTCGGCGGCGCGGTGTTCGACCACACCCAGCACACCACCGGATTTCAGGACGTCGAAGAAACCGTTGAACATGGCTTCGTCGTAGCCATTGCCAGTCCAGTTGTGCACGTTGCGGAAGGTCAGGACCAGATCGGCACTACCGCTTTCGCCGAAGTTCGGCGAGCCCGTGTCGAACTCAACCAGCGTCATGCCGCCGTAGACATCGGCATTGCCGGCCAGCTTGTCACGCAGGCCCTGGTTGGAACGCTCGTAGTAGCCGCGGGCACGCTCATCCTCCACGGCGCCCGCATTCACGATGGCACCCACCAGCTGACCGTCACCCTTCAGTGCCGGGGCCAGGATCTCGCTGTACCAGCCGCCGCCAGGGGTGATCTCGATCACCGTCTGTCCGGCATCCAGACCAAAGAAGGCCAGCGTCTGCGCCGGATGGCGATGGGCGTCGCGGGCCTTGTTCTCGGCCGAACGGTGCTCGCCGTCGACGGCAGCCTGGAGCCGATCGGCAAAACTCATGGGCTTGGCCGGCATCGGCGCCGGTTCGGTCGCGGCCGGGGTGGTGCTGGCGGCGGGGGCGGGCGTTTCAGATTGCTGACCGCAGGCGGCCAGGGTGAGGCCCAGCGCGGTCACTAGCAGCAGTCTTTGCATGGCAGACACTCCGTTGATGGTCCGGCGCGCCTGATAGCACAAACGGCCTTAACAAAATGTTGAGGTGTGCCCGCATGGCACGAAGCGAGGCTGCGGAACGACAAGGCGACGCAGCTGAACTCCGAACCGTCGAGGCGAACACCTCGGCGCGTTCGCGACCAGATTGAGCGTTGGCGCCGCACCAGGCACACGCTGCCGCTACCATGCCCTCCATCGTCCAAGGATCGTGCTGATGAGCAGGGCATTGCTGCAATTGCAGCAGGTCAGCAAGCACTACCCCGGCCATCCGCCGGTGGTGGCGCTGGATCAGGTCAGCCTGGATCTGCTCGGTGGTGAGCTGGTGGTGCTGCTGGGGCCATCGGGCAGTGGCAAATCGACGTTGCTCAATGTGGTCGGTGGTCTGGATCGGCCCACGGACGGCAGTCTGAGCTTCGAGGGTCTGCGCCTGGACCAGGCCGACGACGCACAGCTGACCCGCTACCGCCGTGATCACGTCGGCTTCGTCTTCCAGTTCTACAACCTGGTGCCCAGCCTGACCGCACTGGAGAACGTCGCGCTGGTCACCCAGCTGGCCGGTGCGGGGGCGATGGAACCCGAAGAGGCGCTGGCCGAAGTGCAGCTGTCGCATCGACTGCACCATTTCCCGGCGCAGCTCTCCGGCGGTGAGCAGCAGCGTGTCGCCGTGGCGCGGGCCATCGCCAAGCGGCCGCGGGTGCTGCTCTGCGATGAGCCCACCGGTGCACTGGATTCGCATACGGGCTCGCGCGTGCTTGAGGTCATCGAGGCCGCCAACCGGCGCATCGGCGCCGCCACCATCGTGATCACCCACAACAGCGCCATTGCCGCGATGGGGGACCGGGTGATCCGGCTGGCCGACGGTCGGGTGGTCGACGATCAGCGTCAGGCGGCTCGGGTGCCGGCCGACCAGCTGCAATGGTAGGCCGGGTCTGGCAGCGACTCGGGCGCGATCGGCCGCTGCTGCTCAAGGGAGCCCGCGAGCTGTGGCAGCTGCGTGGCCAGGTGCTGGCGATCATGCTGGTGGTGGCGGCCGGGGTCGCCACCTTCCTGATGGCGATCAGTACCTACGCCTCCTTGCAGGCCACACGCGCCAGCTTCTATCGCAGCCAGCACTTCGCCGATGCCTTCGTGCAGCTGACCCGCGCGCCGGAACGGCTGGCGCGATCGCTGGCGGAGATTCCCGGGGTGCGGGTGCTGGAGACGCGCGTGGCTGGCGGTGGACAGCTGCGCATCGAGGGTTTCGATGATCCCGTGCGAGCCTGGCTGGTGTCCCTGCCCGAACGTGGCGAGGGTCAGCTCAACCGGCTGTATCTGCGCCAGGGCCGTCTGCCGGTGGAGGGTGGTCGAGGCGAAGTGGTGGTCGGTGAGGCCTTCGCCAGTGCCCATGGCCTGCGCCCCGGCGATCCGCTGCCAGCCATCATCCGTGGACGGGCCCAGACGCTGCGGGTGGTCGGCGTCGGCATTTCGCCGGAGTTCGTCTATCAGATCCAGGCCGGTGCCGCGTTCCCGGACTTCAAGCGCTTCGGCGTGCTGTGGATGCGGCGAGAGGCCCTTGCCGAAGCGTTGGAACTGGACCAGGCCTTCAATCATCTGGCCATCGCCCTGGTCGATCCGGAGCGAGATGGGCCGGCGGTGCTGGCCGAACTGGACCGGCAGCTGCAGCCCTATGGTGGCCGCGGCGCCTATCTGCGTGCCGATCAGCTGTCGCACAAGTTTCTCAGCGTCGAATTCGATCAGCTGCGGGCGCTGGCGACCGTCTTTCCCGGCGTCTTCCTCGGTGTGGCCGCCTTCCTGCTGCACGTGGTCTTCGGCCGCATGATCGCCGCCCAGCGCGAAACCATCGGCGTCCTCCGGGCCTTCGGCTTGCCGCGGCGACGGTTGCTGTTGCACTACTGCGGCATGGTGGCGGCGGTGGTCGTCCTCGGCGTGCTGCCGGGGTTGCTCGGTGGTTTGTGGCTGGGGCGCCAATTGGGCGCGGTGTACCTGGACTTCTACCGCTTTCCCGCCCTGAGCTGGCAGTTGCCGCCGCTGGCCGTGCTGGCTGCTTTTGTCATCGCCTTGCTGGCCGGCATGGCCGGTGCATGGAGCAGCCTGCGGCAGGCCGCGCGGATCGAACCCGCCGAGGCGATGCGCCCGCCGATCCCACCCAGCTTCCGACGCGGTCTGCTCGAACGCACGCTGTTGCGGCCGTTCCGCTCGCTGTTGCTGCGCATGTCACTGCGACAGCTGCTGCAGCGGCCGTGGAAGACCGTGCTGACGCTGCTGGGCATCGCGCTGGCCTCGGCAGTCCTGACGCTGGGCCTGTTCCAGACCGATGCGCTGTTCTACATGGTCGATCGGCAGTTCGCCTACGGGCTGCGCAACGATCTGCAGGTGGTCTTCGCCGATGCCCGTCACCCACAGGTGCTGGACGAGCTGCGCCGCCTGCCCGGGGTCGAACGGGTGATCGGCATTCGTTATGAACCGGTGCGGCTGGTGCATCACGGCGTGCGCCGCCGGGTCTCACTGGAAGCCTGGTCGCAAGACCCGGCCGGCCCCGCCGCGCTCGATCTCAAGCGCATCCTGCTGGGCGACGACCAACTCGGCGCGATGCCCAGCGGCGGCCTGGTGCTGACCGATGCGCTGGCCGCCAGCCTCGCTGTGCGGCCGGGCGAGACCATCTGGGTCGAACGGCTGGAGGGCGATCGACGCCAGTTCGCCGCGCCCATCGTCGGCCTGGCGCGCGAATCCATCGGCAGCTCGGCCTATGCCTCGGCCGAGTGGCTGGACCGGGCCCTGGGCGATGGCCCCAGGGTCAGCGCCGCCGCGCTGCGGCTGCGGCCGGACGCCGACCCCCAGGCACTCTACGACCGGCTCGAAGCCCGGCCGGCGGTCATCGCGATCGGCCAGCGCTCGGCTGCTATCGAGAACTTCTACGACACCATGGCCGAGTCGATGGACATCTTCACCCGGGTCAGTTTCGGCCTGGCCGCACTGATCGCCTTCGGCGTGCTCTACAACACCGTGCGCATCGCTTACGCCGAACGCGAACGCGAGCTGGCTACCTTGCGTGTGCTGGGGTTGCGCGCCGGCGAAGTCTCCCAGTTGTTGATCGCCGATCTGGCCCTGCTGACGGTGCTGTCGTTGCCGCTGGGTGCACTGACGGGATGGTCGATGGCCAAGCTGCTCAGTCTGGGGCTGCAGTCCGAGCTTTACCGGGTGCCGGCTTATCTGTCCCCGGCCACCTTCGCCAGCGCCACCAGCGTGGTGCTGCTCGCCGCGGTGGTGGCTGCGATCGTGATTCATCGCCGGGTGCTGCGGCTGGCGCCGCTGGCTGCGCTGGGCAGTCGGGAGTAGTGGGGCAGGCCAAATGCTGGCCAGCTCAAAGGCCTTCCGCCGGCGCCTTGGGTAGGAGCGAGCCCTGCTCGCGACCCTTGGACGGCGATCCGCCTCGCCGACACGAGCGTGCCAGACCATCCAGCCAACACCCGTTGCGAACACCGACTTTCGCCGATACCCGCAGCTTCGATGCTCAATCGCCGGCAGGGCCGGCTCCTACACCAGAATGTGCCCCTTCGGTCATCGGGGCGTGCCCTTGCGGCAGGCGTCCGAGCAATACCGGACCTGTGCCCACACCTTGGCCCAGCGCTTGCGCCATTGCATCGGGCGACCGCAGACAATGCAGGTCTTTTCTGGGCGAGGCGGGCGTCGGTTCTCGCGGGCGGGCATGGGGCGTGGCGTGCTGGCTGGGTTCATCCGACGCTGCCATGATGCTTGTGCAGTGGGCATGAGGAGGCGTGATGGAACTGCTCGATGGCCAGAGCCTTCGCGCTGGTGACTGGTTGCGTAGTGGCGACGGCTGGTCCGGGCGAATCCTGGCGATCATCGATACGGCTGATTTCGTGCCAGAGTTGGTCGGCGCGCATTGGAGCTACCTTGGAACCGGCGTGCTCATCGATACGGACTTCGCCGGGATGGTCCACTTTCAGCATCAGGACCTCTTGAATGAACGCGTTGAGCGCTGCAACGCACCAGCAGTGAACGAGCCGATGGGACGCCCCAAGGGATGACTGGGCGACGGCTTTCGCGGGCGGGCATGGGCATGGACGAAGTGGGCTCCAGAGCAGGCATGAGCAGGCAAAATCTGGTTCATGAGGCGCTTCGACGGCCACTTCGCCCGCGACCATGATGATCTGTGCAGCAGCGACGGTGGCCGACCATGAACCCTGTTGAACCAGTCCGGGCCCCAGTTCTGTGGGTCAAGGTCAGATGGGTAGGTGAGGCGCGCAGGCGAGTGCTCGATCATTGGCGTCCGTGCATTCGCGCGATCAATGCCTCTACAGACGCGATCTGCTTTGGCATCGCGTTCCAGGACGTGAGTCCGCCCGACGCTGCTGGGGAGCCATCCTTCGAATCGCACCTGCAACTGCTCGCCTGGCCGGATCCAGCAGTCCAATGGGTCTGTCGAATCGGCTCCAGGTTCGAGATTGTCGAGGGGACTCAGGTGGTTGCAACGGGGGTGGTTCAGGATGTTGCCGATGGCATCAGCGGACGGGTACCTCGGGGCTGACAGGTCCGACGCCTGAAGGTGGTGCTCCTGTGGCCACCAGATCCAGCTTCAGCTCGATCCGATTGCGCAGGGCGCCGCGGTGGCTGCGCATGCCATAGGCGGCGCGCAGCAGGCTGCCGCTGGCGCTGAGTTCGCAGCGCTCCGGCGCCGTGGCACTGGCATCGCTGCAGGCCAGGTGATGCAGCACGAAGCGTTCGCGCTGACAGACCCCGCGCAGGCACAACTGGCCCGGGACGGCTTCGCCGGGTTGCAGCGTGGCGGGGTCGAGCCGATCGGATTCGAATTCGATCCACGGGTGCCGTTCGCCGTCGAGGAACTGCGGGCCCTCGAGCATGCGCTCCCAGCGTTGGCTGTCCATGCTGGCCGACGCCACCGGGATGCGCGCGTGTACCTGTACGCCGTCGGCGTGGCGGTCGACCCGGCCTTCGATGGTCTCGAACTCACCGCGGGCATCGAACAGGAACAGCAGCCCGATGCGGAAATGCACGGTCGACTGGCTGGTGTCGATCAGCAGCGTGTTGGCGCTGGTCTCTGCGCTGGCCGAATTGGCAGGGCTGGTCACCGGATCGGCGCTGGACGCATCCCGCTCCTCGGCGCTGCCTTCCGGACCACACAGCACCAGCATCAGCGTGCCCAACGCCAGCAAGGCGCGGCGCGCCTCGGCAGCTGCCCGGTAACGCTCCTGCGCTGGTTTGGCGATGGCAGTGCGGTGACCCGAATGGCGATCGGCGCGCGGGCCCGTCGTCAGAACGGCAGACCCCCTCCCGGCCTCCCCCTCCCCGGCTGTGCCGGGCAAGGGGAGGGGAACAGCGGCTGTCTCGTGTCGGCAAGCCTTCGGCGTATTTGCCACAGTGGGCGAATACGGAACCCCAGTACGCGCCCTAGAAGCCTCGGCGAGCGTAGTCAGAAACCCGACCTGCGAACTCGGGAACTCCGCATGCCAGGCCGAGGGCCTGAGGCGGTCAGTCAGACCCCCCTCCCTTGCGCCGCAGGCGGAGGGGAGGGCTGGGGAGGGGTTCGCTTCAATCGACATTGGCCCCTCCAGCAGCACCAGCGACGCGGCACGAGATCTTGAGCACACGGCGCAAATGCCGATGCATCCGACCCAGTCTCGCCAGACCGCGGCAGCGCAACGACAGCATGGCCTTGGTGCTAGTGCGCCGCATCCCAGTTCGCTCCGCTGCCGGCCTCCACCAGCAGGGGCACGGCCAGGTCGGCGGCGCCCTGCATCCGTTCGACGATGCCCTTGCGGTAGTGCTCAAGCCGGTCCTCGCGCACTTCGAAGACCAGTTCGTCATGCACCTGCAGCAGCATCCGGATCTCCTTCTCCTGACCCTGCAGCCAGCCGTCCAGATCGATCATCGCGCGCTTGATGATGTCGGCGGCCGTGCCCTGCATCGGGGCGTTGATCGCGGCACGCTCGGCGCCAGCGCGCAGGCCCCAGCGCGGTGAGTTGATCTCGCGCAGCACCAGCCGGCGCCCGAACAGGGTTTCCACATAGCCTTGTTCGCGGGCACTGGCGCGGGTCTGTTCCATGTAGCGGCGCACGCCCGGATAGCGGGCGAAATAGGTGTCGATGTAGGCCTGCGCTTCCTTGCGGCTGATGCCCAGGTTGTTGGCCAGCCCGACCGCGCCCATGCCGTAGATCAGACCGAAGTTGACGGCCTTGGCCGCGCGGCGCTCCTCGTTGCTGACTGCATCGAGGGTCTTGCCGGCCACTTCGGCCGCAGTGGCGCGGTGAATGTCGCGGCCCTGGCGGAAGGCTTCCAGCAGGCCCTCGTCGCCGGACAGATGGGCCATGATGCGCAGCTCGATCTGCGAGTAGTCGGCCGATAGCAGCAGCCAGCCTGCCGGCGCCACGAAGGCCTGACGGATGCGTCGACCCTGTTCGGTGCGGATCGGGATGTTCTGCAGATTCGGGTCCGACGAGGACAGCCGACCGGTGGCCGCCACCGCCTGGTGATAACTGGTGTGGATGCGCCCGGTGTCCGGATTGATCTGCTCGGGCAGCTTGTCGCTGTAGGTGCTCTTGAGCTTGGCCAGCGTGCGGTAGTCGAGAATGATCCGCGGCAGCGGGTGCTCGCCGGCGATCTCTTCCAGCGCCTCTTCGTTGGTCGACGGCTGACCCGAGGGCGTCTTCGACTTGGCTTTCAAACCCAGCTCGTCGTAGAGCAGCTCCTTCAGCTGCTTGGGCGAATCCAGGTTGAAGTGCCGCCCCGCCACCTCGTGCGCCTGCTTGACCAGTGCCAGCATCTGCTGGCCCATTTCCTGGCTCAGCTTGGCCAGATGCGGCGCATCGACCACGATGCCGGTGGCCTCCATCCGTTGCAGCACCGGCACCAGCGGCATCTCGATGTCGCGATAGACGCGATCAAGCTCGGGCACGGCGGCCAGTTGCGGCCGCAGTCGCCGATGCAGTCGCAGCGTGATGTCGGCATCCTCGGCGGCGTAGGCCAGTGCCTCGTCCAGCCCCACATCGGCAAAGGAGATCTGCTTGGCGCCCTTGCCGGCCACCTCTTCGTACTTGATCGTGTCGTAGCGCAGATAGAGCTTGGCCAGCGCGTCCATGTTGTGGTTGGCGGCAGTGGCGTCGAGCACATAGGACTCGAGCATGCTGTCCTCGGCATAGCCGCCCAGCACCACGCCATGGCGGGCCAGCACATGCAGATCGTATTTGCCGTGCTGGGCCAGCTTGACCGGCTTTTCGGCGCGCAGCAGCGGACCGAGCACCTCGCACACACGCTCCCACGGCAGCTGCGCCGGCACGCCGGGATAGCGATGGCCCACCGGCAGGTACCAGGCCTGACGCGGCTGCACCGCAAAACTCAGGCCGACCAGTTCGGCCCGCAACGGATCCAGGCTGGTCGTTTCGGTGTCGAAGGCGATCAGGTCGGCGCCGGCCAGCGCTGCGCGCAAGGCTTCCAGTGCCGCCTCGTCCTGCACCATCGTGTATTCGCCCGGCCCGCTCAGATCCTCAGGCGGCGCTTCGGCGGCTGCCACCGCCGCCGCCTTGACCTCGGCCGAGGGCGCGTCGGCGCTGTCCGGCAGCAGCTCGCGCAGGGCCTGTCGGAATTCGTAGCGGCGATAGAACTCGATCAGTGCATCGCGATCAGGCGCGCCAGGTGCCAGCTGATCCACGCCCAGCGGCAGCTCGCAATCGGTACGGATCGTCACCAGCTCGCGCGACATCGGCAGTGTCGACAGGGCCTCGCGCAGGTACTCGCCGATCTTGCCGCCGACCTCGTCGGCGCGGCTCATGATCGCATCCAGATCACCGAACTGATCGAGCCACTTGGCCGCCGTCTTGGGGCCGCACTTGGTCACGCCGGGAACGTTGTCGACGCTGTCGCCGGTCAGCGCCAGGAAGTCGATGATCTGCTGCGGCCCGACGCCGAACTTGCGCTGCACGCCGGCGGCATCCAGCCGCTCGTTGCTCATCGTGTTCCACCACAGCACATGATCATCGACCAGCTGAGTCAGGTCCTTGTCGCCGGTGACCAGCACCACATCCATGCCGGCCGCCTCACCCTGTTTGGCCAGCGTACCGATCACATCATCGGCCTCGACCCCGCTGACCCGCAGCAGCGGCAGCCCGAGCAGGCCGACCAGTTGCAGCAGCGGTTCGATTTGCGCCCGCAGCTCACCCGGCATCGGTGGCCGGTTGGCCTTGTACTGGTCAAAGATCTCGTCGCGAAAGGTCGGCCCGGAGGCATCAAAGACGCAGGCCACGTGGGCCGGCTGCTCGTCGTTGAGCAGCTTGCGGATCATGTTGCCCACGCCAAACAGCGCCCCGGTGGGCTCACCGGCCTGATTGGTCAGGGCGGGCAGGGCATGGAAGGCACGGTAGAGGAAGCTGGAGCCGTCGATCAGATAGAGCTTGGGTCGGGACATCGGCGCGGGCCTGACAGAGCTGCCGCGATGCTAGCCCGAATACTCGAATTGTGTTCGCTTGCCGAGCGTGCAGATGACGCCGAGCTGGCAACGGCGCGATGGCGAACGGTGTGGAACTGAGGAGCGCCAGGGAAGACCGCGGAAGGGTCGGGCGCGAGCAAGGGGGGTCGGCCCCTTGGGGTCTTGCGGATTACAGCGCGTCGCCGTCGAGCTCGCCGGTGCGGATGCGGATCACCTGATCGAGCTGGTAGACGAAGATCTTGCCGTCGCCGATCTTGCCGGTGCCGGCGGCCTGCATGATCGCCTCCACCACCGCATCGGCGCGGTCATCGGTGCAGGCCACTTCCAGCTTGATCTTCGGCAGGAAATCGACCACGTACTCGGCACCCCGATAGAGTTCGGTGTGGCCTTTCTGGCGACCGAATCCCTTGACTTCGGTGACCGTGATGCCCTGCACGCCGATCTCGCTGAGGGCGTCGCGCACCTCGTCGAGCTTGAACGGCTTGACGACAGCCGTGACCATCTTCATCAGCTACTTCCTCCTTCCTTTGGCCAAGGAGACTCAAGCATAGCTCAGGGAAGGGCGGAACTCGTCACCTGCGGATGGTTGCGCCTGGCGGATTGTGGGCAGGAGCCTTCGACCACAGGTCTAACCCACGAGGAGCGCGGAGGCACGGCCGGCATTCGGCATGGATACGCTCGGGTCGTTCAAGGCGGGCGCCACGACCAGGTCGTACTCACCAAAAGGCCGCCTACTCCGGCAATGCGGCATCCGCGATGGCCGCAAAGCGGCCGGAGGGTACCGATCCGGTCCAGGGCGCCACTGCCACCGCGCTCACGCTGGCCAGCGGTGGACCGTCGGCCATCCAGCGGGCCAGCGCTTCGAGCTGTTCCGACGGACCTGCAGCGACCGCCTCGACCCGGCCATCAGCGAGATTTCTTACCCAGCCCTGCAGGCCCAGCCGCTGCGCCTGCTCGACGCAGCTGGCGCGGTACCAGACGCCCTGAACGCGCCCGCTGATCAGATAGTGGCGAGCCTCCATCCCGGCTCAGCGGCGCTTGGCGATCGCCTGCTCCAGCTCTTCCCGAGTGATCGGGCCGAGGAACTTCTCAGCCACCGTGCCGGCAGGGTCGATCAGATAGGTCATCGGCAAGCCACGCGGCGTGTCGAAGTCGGCTGGCGGCGCAAACACATCGACCTGGGCGATCGGATAGCTGACCTTGCGCACCTCCAGGAAGCGACGGATATCGTCGAGCTCGGATTCCTCGTAGGCCAGGCCGATCACCAGCACATCGTCGCGCTCGTCGTGCAGTGCCTGCAGCTCCGGCATTTCCTTGATGCAGGGCGTGCACCAGGTGGCCCAGTAGTTCACCACCACCCATTGGCCGCGCTGGTCAGCCAGCGACCAGTCGGTGCCGTCGACCAGTTGCACCGACAACGCGGGCTGATCGGTGGCGGCCTGCAGGGCCGGGGTCAGACCGAGCAACGACAGGCTCAGCAGCAGGCTCAAGATCCATCGACTCAGGCGCATTCGTTCATTCCTCATGGGGTCCTGGCAGTTTGGACCCGTTATCCATCCGTCCCATCACACGACCATCGAGCAGGTCGGCCAGACTCACGTCCATCGCCGTCTCGGCGGCGAGTGCGGCGCGCTCCAGTCCGTAGGCCACTGCCAGCGATCCACCTTCGGGCAACTGGCCGGCAATCGGCAGGCCATAGGGCAGTTCGCGGTAGAGCTCGCGCAGCGACATCCGGCTCAGGTCGCGGGACAGTACCCAACCGCCCAGATCCGTACGCTGAATGACCCGCAGACGGTCCAGATCCTCGAGCACCCGGCTGAGCGCATCGTCGCTGAGTCGGGGCATCTGATGGGCCAGATCGGCCTGGGTCAGCGCCTTGCCAGCCAGCTGGGCGCGCCGCAAGGCACCGAGGATGTCGACCAGCGAGGCCAGGAACTCACGCGGCTGCGGTTCGCGGCGATCGTGCTGATAGTTGAAGGCGCCCAGACTGGAGGCTAGCGAGGCGCCGAGCAGCACGATCACCCAGGACAGATAGATCCACAGCAGGAACACCGGAATGGCCACCAGCGCGCCATAGACCGCCTGATAGCTGCTGTAGCTGGTCACATACAGGCCGAAGGCGCGCTTGGTGGCCTCGAACAGCAGCGTCGCCAACAGCGCGCCGGTCAAGGCATGGCGAAAGCGCACAGGGATGTTCGGCACCACCAGATAGCTGAGGGTGAAGCCGGCCAGCGTTACCAGGAAGGGCAGCACCGGCAGCAATCCGTGATCGCGCACGTCGCGAATCATGTTGGCGCCCTGCAGCAAGGGCAGCGAGAACAGATAGGAGCTCACTGCCACGCCACTGACGATCAACATCGGTCCCAGCGTCAGGGCAGTCCAGAACACCACGAAGCGGGCCAGTGGCGGCCGGCCATGACTGACCCGCCAGATCCGGTTGAAGGTCTCCTCGATCGAATTCATCGTCACCAGCGCCGAAACGATCAGCGCGATCACGCCAACGGCCCGCAACTGCGCGGCGGCCTCGGCGGCGCTGAACAGATAGGCCTGCACCTCGGCGCCGGCGGCTGGCACGAAGTTGGAGAAGATGAACTCGGTCAGCGTGTCGCGGACATCGCCGAAGACCGGAAACAGCGAGACGATCGCAATCGCCACGGCAGCCAGCGGCACCAGCGCGAACAGCGTGGTGAAGGCCAGCGCACCGGCGACCTCGAAACACTGGTCATCGACGAAGCGCCGCCACAGAAAACGCGCAAAGGCCCAGCTGCGTTCGCGGTCGATGCGCCAGCCAAAAATCACGAAGGTCCTGTCCACTGCCGGGTCAGCGCGGAGTGTAGCGGCACACGGCTGGCCACGATGGCTTCCCCGCCATCAGGTAGCCGGGTTGATCGAATACCAGTGACCGCTAAACTGCGGTGATTGCGCCCACTGCGCAAATGGGGGAGTGCTGTGATCAAGTGTCTCAACCGGGGCCGGGCGATGCGTACGCTCGCCACGCTGGCAGTGCTGTGCCTGCTTCTTGTTCAGTCAGTACAGGCAGCGGTCTTCAATATCACGCCCGGCCCTGCCGACGGCGCAGCCGGCAGCCTGCGCGCGACGTTGCTGCTGGCCAACAGCAACGCCGAGAACGACACCATCAATCTGGCGGCGGGTACATACACGCTGACCATCGCCAATGGCGCGGGCCAGGAGAACCTGGGCGGCCAGGGCGACCTGGATCTGTTCGAGGTCGGCTTCAGCGTCACCATCCAGGGTGCAGGGGCGGCCACGACCTTCATCACTCAGTCCGCGCAAGACCGCGTCTTCCAGGTTTTCCCGGGGGTCACGTTCAATCTCAACGACGTCACCGTCAGCGGCGGCTTGGCGGTCGATGACGGCAGCAGCGGCGCGGTGGCCTTTTCCGGCGGGCAGTGATGCGGTGGGCGCGACGGTGACGGACAACTTCCCGACCGCCTGCACGTCGGTGAGCTGGACCTGTGTCGGCGTCGGTGGTGGCACTTGCGCAGCCAGCGGCAGCGGCAATATCGCCGACAGCATCGATCTGCCGGTGGGCGGCACGGCCACCTACAGCGCCACCTGCACAATCGACCCGGCCGCCACCGGCACCCTGGACAACACCGCCAGCATCGCGGTTGCGGCCGGCAGCACCGATCCGAACCTGGCCAACAACAGCGCGAGCGATTCGGACACGCTGACCCCGCAGGCCGACCTGTCGATCAGCAAGGTCGACCAGGGTGTGCCGGTACCGACACTGCTGGGTTCCTCCTTCAGCTATCTGCTGACCGCCAGCAACGCCGGCCCCTCGACCGCGACCAGCGTGGTGGTGACGGACAGCCTGCCGGGCACGCTGACCTACGTCTCCAATAGCTGCGGCGCCAGTGTCGCCGGCAACACGTTGACCTGGAACATCGGCACGCTGGCGCCGGCGACCAACGCCAGCTGCACGATCAACGTCACCGTGGCGGCCGTCGGTCCCATCGTCAACACCGCGACCATCAGCAGCGCCACCGCCGATCCCACACCCGCCAACAACAGCGCCACCTCGACGCTGACCGGTGCCCAGGCGGTGGATGTGGCGATCAGCCTGACCGCCGATGCCGGCGCCGGTCTGGCCGTCGGCGACAGCTACAGCTACACGGTGACCGGCACCAATCTGGGCGTCGGGCTGGCGGGTGGGCTGGACTTCACGCTGACGCTGAGCGGCAAAGTCAGCTTTGTCTCCAGCAGCTGCGGCGCGGTGCTGGCCGGCAACACGCTGAGCTGGACCGTGCCGACACTGGCCGATGGGGCTTCGACCAGCTGCGACATCACCGTCGTGGTGGTGCTGGCCGGTGACATTCAGGCCACCGCCAGTGTGAGTACAGCCACCTTCGATCCGAACCTCGCCAACAACAGCGCCGATCTGGTCGTTGGCGTGGCCGCGATCCCGGTCCCCGCGCTGGACCGCGTCGGTCTGCTGCTGTTGATGCTGCTCAGTGCCGGCCTGGGGATGGCCGTGCTGGGCCGCGAACGCCGCGCCTGATCCGTCGTGCCGGGGTGGTCACCGCCACCCCGGCGCGCCGCACGATCGGACAGATTCCTGGCGCCGAATCCTGATGGTTCGACACTGCGCGCGGACTCGACTCCAGTCCACCTGACCACCAGCGATGAACCGCAGTTCGAAGCCGCGAGGTTGCGGAACGACCAGCGACCGCGTCTGGTTGTTGAATCTGCGTGCGGCGCACCGACTGGAAGAACATCGTCAACGATTCACCAATTCGCATTGACCGCGAGAATTCCGTGCTGTCAATGTTCGGCGCAAATCGAGGGTCTGACAGGGGACTGGAAGATGACCGCAGGGGACTCACGGGCCGCAACGGCTCGCGCATTGGCTTGGGCGATCGGCGCTCTGTTGTGGTGCAGTACTGGTGCTTATGCCATCACGGTCACCAAGACCGCTGATCCGGTGGGCTTTCAATCGATCGACGGCTGCGGATCCTTCTGCGTGGCCCTGCCCATGCTCACTTTGATGCCAGCGACTTCCCGGCCAATTCGCTCATCACCGACGTAGACGTATCGATCACCTGGTTCAAGACCAGTGGCTCCTGCACGACGCCAACTGCCGGCAACACCTTCAACGAGGAGGTCAACTTCCGGATCAATGGGCCCACGTCCAATCAGGTCCTGGCCACGTCGATGCCGCCCACCTGGTCCGGCAATGTCGAGGCTGGCCTTGTCACGACCGTTTTTGACCAGTCCGCTGCTGCCATACCTGCCGGGACGCCGACCAGCGGCAGTTTCCTGCCCAACAACGGCGATCTGGGTGTCTACAACGGCCAGCCTGCCATTTCCAGCTGGCAACTGTTCGCGGGCGACAGCGGCTCCGGTGATCCGCTGTGTGTCGATCGCTACTCGGTGACGGTGACGGCGCAGCCGCCGGTCCTCATCAACGAGGTCGATGCCGACACGGCCGGCACCGATACCCTGGAGTTCGTCGAACTTTACGACGGCGGCATTGGCAACACGCCGCTGACTGGCCTGGTCCTGGTCTTCTTCAATGGCTCGGACGACGCCTCCTATGAGGCCTTCGATCTGGATGGCCTTGTCACCGATGCCAATGGCTATTTCGTGCTGGGCAATGCGGCGGTCGCCAACGTGGACTTCGTCTTTGCCGACAATCAGTTGCAGAATGGCGCCGATGCGGTCGCCCTCTATGTGGGTGATGACACCGACTTTCCCATCGACACGCCGGTGACTGCGATCAATCTCGTCGACGCACTGGTTTACGACACCAACGATGCCGATGACGCCGGCTTGCTGGCTCCGCTGCTCCTGACCGGCCAACCGCAGATCAACGAGGACGGCAACGGCAGCAAGGACTTCGAATCCAACCAGCGCTGTCCCGACAGCGCCGGTGGGCCGCGGGTTACCACTGCCTATCGCCAGTCATCGCCGACCCCGGGCAGCCAGAACTGCTTGGTGCCCGAGGCGGACCTGTCGATCACCAAGACCGACGGCGTGGCCTTTGCAGTGCCTGGCGCCTCGGTGACCTACACGATCACCGCCAGCAACGCCGGACCCACTGACGCACTGGGCGCGACCGTGACCGACAACTTCCCCGCCGCCTGCACCAGCGTGAACTGGAGCTGCGTGGGCGCCGGCGGCGGCAGCTGCGGCGCGTCGGGCATGGGCAACATCAACGATGCCGTCGATCTGCCTCTGGGTGGCAGTGTCACCTACACCGCCATTTGTGCAATTGCCAGCTCCGCCGGCGGCAATCTGGCCAACACCGCGACGGTCAGTGGTCCGGACCCCGATCCGAACATGGCCAACAACAGCGCCACCGACACCGACACCTACTTCCCGATGGCGAACGTGGCCATCAGCAAGGACGATGGCGTGACCAGCCTCGTGCCTGGCACCAGCACCACCTATACGATCATCGCCAGCAACGCCGGACCCAGCGACTCCAGCGGCTCGCTGATCGACATCTTCCCGGCGGCCTGCACCTCGGTCAGCTGGACCTGCGCGAGCGCCGGCGGCAGCGTCTGCCTGGCTTCGGGCATGGGCGACATCAATCATCTGGTCACCCTGAGGGCCGGTGGCAGTGTCACCTACACGGCCACCTGCAACACCAGCCCGGCGGCGACCGGCAGCCTGTCCAACACGGCCACGCTCAATATCGTGGGCGCCTCCCTCGTCAACGCGACCGACACCAACAGCTTCACGCCGCAGGCCGATCTGGTCGTGACCAAGGACAACGGCGTCAGCAATGCCACGCCCGGCAGCTCGGTGACCTGGAGCATTGGCGTCAGCAATGCCGGCCCCTCCGATGCCCCAGGCAGCAGCGTGACCGACAACTTCCCGGCGGCCTGCACTGCGGTGACCTGGACCTGCACCGGTGCCGGCGGCGGCTCCTGTACCGCGGCTGGAAGCGGCAACATCGCCGACACGGTGAACCTGCCGGTCGGTGGCAGCGTCAACTACAGCGCCACCTGCGCCATCGATGTGGCGGCCAACGGAACGCTGGTGAACACCGCTGCGGCGGCGGTGGGAGCGGGCGTCACCGAACTCAACCCGGCCAACAACAGTGCCACCGACTCCGACACCCTGGTGCCCGATCACGACCTGGCGATCAGCAAGGACGACGGTGTGACCAGCGCGGTGCCCGGCACCTCGGTGACCTGGACGATCATCGCCAGCAATGCGGCCGGCCCCAGCAATGCGGTCGGCGCGCTGGTCAGCGACAGCTTCCCGGCTTTCTGCACCACGGTGAGCTGGACCTGCGTCGGTGCCGGCGGCGGGACCTGCACGGCGTCGGGCAGCGGCAATATCAGCGAGCTGGTCGATCTACCGGTGGGCGGCACGGTCACCTTCAGCGCCACTTGCGCGATTGATTTGGCAGCCACCGGCACCCTCGACAACACCGTCACCATCGCCGGCGCGGCTGGGAGCACCGATCCAGTGGCGGCCAACAACAGCGCCAGCGACAGCGACACGTTGACCCCGCAGGCCGACCTGGCCGTGACCAAGGACGATGGCGTGACCAGCGCCACGCCGGGCGGCTCGGTCACCTACGCGATTGGGGTGAGCAATTCGGGTCCGTCCGATGCCCCGGGCAGCAGCGTGACCGACAGCTTCCCCGCAGCCTGCACCACGGTGAACTGGACCTGCACCGGTGCCGGTGGCGGCACCTGCACCGCGGCTGGCACAGGGAACATTGCCGACACGGTGAGCCTCCCGGTCGGTGGCAGCGTCAGCTACAGCGCCACCTGCGACATCGACATGATGGCCACCGGCACGCTGGTCAACACTGCCACTGCCGCGGTTGGCCCGGGCGTGACCGAACTGGATCCGGCCAACAACAGCGCCACCGATTCGGACACCCTCACGCCCGAGCACAATCTGTCCATCAGCAAGACCGACGGCGTCACCAGCGCGATTCCGGGCCAGTCGGTGACCTGGACGATCGTGGCCAGCAACGCCGGTCCCAGTGATGCGGTGGGCGCAGCGGTCAATGACAACTTCCCGGCAGCCTGCGCTGCGGTCAGCTGGACCTGCGTCGGCGCCAGCGGCGGGACCTGTGCCGCCAATGGCAGCGGCAATATCGCCGACAGCATCGATCTGCCGGCCGGCGGCACGGCCACCTACAGCGCCACCTGCACGATCGACCCGGCCGCCACCGGCACCCTGGACAACATCGCCAGCATCGCAGGTGCTGCCGGCAGCCTCGATCCGAATCTGGCCAACAACAGCGCCACCGATTCGGACAGCTTGACCCCGCAGGCCGACCTGTCGATCAGCAAGGTGGAGCAGGGTGTGCCGCTTCCGACGCTGGTTGGTTCCTCCTTCAGCTATCTGCTGACCGCCAGCAATGCCGGCCCCTCGACCGCGACCAGCGTGGTGGTGACGGACAGCCTGCCCGGCACGCTGACCTACGTCTCCAACAGTTGCAGCGCCAGCGTCGCCGGCAACGCGTTGACCTGGAACATCGGCACGCTGGCGCCAGCGACCAACGCCAGCTGCACGATCAACGTCACCGTGGCGGCCGTCGGCCCCATCGTCAACACCGCGACCATCAGCAGCGCCACCGCCGATCCCACACCGGCCAACAACGCTGCCACCTCAACCTTGACCGGCGCGCAGGAAGTGGATGTGGCGATCAGCCTGACGTCCGATGCCGGCGCCGGGCTCGCCGTCGGTGACAGCTTTACCTACACGGTAACCGGCACCAACCTGGGTGTCGGCTCAGCCAGCGGGCTGGACTTCACGCTGACGCTGAGCAGCAAGCTGAGCCTTGTCTCCAGCAGCTGCGGCGCGGTACTGACCGGCAACACGCTGAGCTGGAGCGTGGCCGCACTGGCCGATGGCGCCGCCACCAGCTGCGACATCACCGTGGTGGTGGTATTGGCCGGTGACCTGCTGGCCAGCGCCGGCGTAAGCACGGCTACCTTCGATCCGAATCTGAGCAACAACAGCGCCGATCTGGTCGTCGGTGTGGCCGCGATCCCGGTCCCGGCGTTGGGCCGAATGGGCCTGCTGTTGCTGATGCTGCTCAGCGCCGCCCTCGGCGCGGTGGTGCTGAGCCGGAATCGATCCGCTTGAGGTGAATGCCGGGGTGGTCAGCGCCACCCCGGCAAACAGCCTCTCCGCGTGGACAGCGAACGCTGTCAGCCTTTCCCTTCATTGAATCGCCGGACACCCCATGAGCTTCTCCCCATCGGAGCGCGCCATCCTGCTGGCCATCAAGGGGATCGGCCCCACCGTTGTCGAGCGGTTGGAACAACTGGGATTTTCGAACCTGCAGCAACTGGCGCAGGCAGACGCTGGAGAGATCGTGGCCAGCGCGGCCGGGCTCGTGGGATCAAGTTGCTGGAAGAACAGCCCGCAGGCCCGAGCCGCCATTGCGGCTGCCATCGAGCGGGCACAGTCCGGGTGAGCAAGCGGGCGAAAGAGAGAGGCCTGAACACTCGGAACGCGCTCAGTTCCGTCGGTCCTGGCGCACGGGCTTCTTGGGTCACAAAGCAGTATGCCTGGCGACTATCGAGATCCGCCATGATCTGACGTGAGATCCAACGCTGCTCACCGAGGGGTGTCTCGGCAAGGCTGGTCACTGGCTCAGCCTGCCTTCCGATAGTGCATCGCCACCGCCCCATTGCTCAGTGGCCTGGCCGAGACCAGGTCCAGGCAACGCATATCGGACAATCCGCCTTCGTATAACGTCGGCCCGTGGCCGGCAAGCCGGGGGTGGACCAGAAAGCGGTACTCGTCGATCAGGTCCAGCCGCTCCAGCGCTCTGGCCAGCTTCCCGCTGCCGAGCAGCACCCCGGCGGGGGTCGCGTCCTTCAGCGCTTGCACACCCGTGTGCAAATCACCGGCGATAAGATGGCTGTTCGTCCACGGGAAGTCCTGCCGCGTCGATGACACCACATACTTCGGTTTGGCCTCCAGCTTGACCGCCCACTCGCGCATCGCCGCCGGCGTCTCGACCTCACCCCGCGCCACGGCCGGCCAGTAGCTCTCCATCATCTCGTAGGTCACCCGCCCCCACAGCATCGCCCCGCAGCCGTCCATCAGGCCGGTGAAGAAGTCATGCGTCTCGTCATCGGCGATGCCCGCTTCGTGGTCGATGCAGCCGTCGAGGGTGAGGTTGATGCAGAAGGTCAGGATGCCCATGGAGAACTCCGTTCACATCTCAATGAGAATTCACGGGCCGGCTCGATTGCCACTGAGCAAAGCGATTATCTATGACTGGCTTGAGCTTGTCGTAGCTCTCCCATGAGTCGGGCACGTGGTAAGTCGAAGGGAGCCCCACTGCTAGCGTGGCGTCGTAGTCAGGAATGAAATCGGCAGATTCCGATTCGTAGTAATCCAGCGCGAACGCATTCCCCAACTCGTTCAGATCCTCGTCGATGAACTTTCCGTCGCAAACCGAGAAGAAGAACGCACCGGGCGTGATCGCCCTGATCCGCAATCGCCCCACTTCCTCTGCAAGTTCATCGGCGAAAATCTCGCCGCCGAGCCCGGCAAGAAGCGCCCAAGCCAGAAACATGCCGATGTGGGTGGCGCCCGCCTCATTCGGAAGGTCGTTCGGGAAGTCGCCGCCATAGTGCCAAGAAGCGTCGTCGTACTTCATGCGAACCGGAGCCTCCATCAGGATTGCGCCGCGATGCGGCTTCTGCGCGAATGAGTTGCGGCATCGATGCAGCCTTCGGGCGACGGCTCAAGCGTAGCGATCGGACCAGGGCGTGTCACCCAGCCTGCCTTCCCCGCCGATGCCCACATCGCGACCGTACTTGAAGTTGCGCGCCGCAACGACATCGCCCTCGCAGACCTGCGAGACGCGGTGCCCCTGGCTCGATGGCTGGATGGTCATCGACTGAAGAAGGCATGCGTCTCGTCATCGGCGATGCCCGCTTCGTGGTCGACGCAGCCGTCGAGGGTGAGGTTGATGCAGAAGGTCAGGATGCCCATCGTGGACGCCGCTTGAGCTGTTGGGTACTCAGTTTGACTGAGTGCGGCGCGGTTCGTCAGGCAGCGCTGCAAACCCGAGCTCCGCGGCAACCGCAATCACTTCACACAGCCAGCGGGCCGCCCTGCCGCTGCGCGGGACGATGCCTGCCTCCTCGGAGTGGAGCACATCGAAGACCTGGCAGTACCAGACTCCTCCACGCCGTGGGCCCTGGAGATGCTCGGCATGAGCCTGGAATCTGCCGATGCGGGCAGTACAGTCGTCACTCAGGTCACCTTGCCAATCCACATCGCTGCGCATCGACACCCCGGAAGCCAGGCAGGTGGCCAGCGCTCGGCCAAGCAGCCTTGCAGCGGCTTCGTCCCGGAGATGCAGCGACCGGGTTTCCGAAGTGAAGGCGATCGCGTCGCCGTCGCGCAGCCGAACTACCCAGATGGGCGTTCGCCCCTTGGGTCGCTCCTTCAGCAGAGTCTCAATCTGGAATGACATCCCGGGCTTCCAGAACGTGGAACTTGGCGCCGCGGAACGATGCCACGCGCGCGCGGCAAACAGCGTGCTTTAAACCATGAGCCATGATCCCCAAGGTCATGCACCTCCCCATCGCGAACGCCTGATCTCCATCGCCGGATCGTGAACCCTGCACCAGCCGTGTCTGGACGCCGTGGCCTGCCTGCCCGACGCATCGGTGAGCTGAAAAGTCACCTGATAGGGCTCGCCGAAGTCGTTCCAGGCCCGCCTTTGGCCAGAATCCGGCAAGTTGAAGCGCGCTGTCGCGGACGCACGGGTCAGTTTCACGTGTCGGGAATCGCACCAGTGGGCAAGCCTGGCTCGATACCGAGATGACACGTGATCGACGACCACGCTTGCGTCGTGATCATCGCTACCGAGCAGATCCATCTCGATGGCTTCCAGGCCGCTTTCCCTGGCGTCGCGGTACAACATCCCCATCGCCCAGTAACCGAAGACGTCATTGTTTCGGCTGACGAATGTGTCAGCCAGTGCGTTGACCAGCCCTTTGAGCGTGCGCAAGGTCGACATGGTTCTCTTCAGCTTCTGAATCGAGCAGCGCGACAATGCGGGCTCTTGACCGCCAGCCCGCGTATCTCAAGACAGTTCCAAGGTTCAGTCGATGACGTTGCCGCCTTGCGGCTCCGGATCGCGCTCTGCATGCCGATGCAGCTCATCCCGATACACCGCTTCCAGGCTGGTGAGTCCACGCTCCGCCCACTGTTGATCATGGCGCCTTAGCGTGCCTACGAATCGACTTTCGTTCCAATTCTCAAAACGGGTGAGAAACAGGGGGATGTTGTGTATGGCGTCGGTCAGGGAAGCGCACTTGGCAAGCGCCTCCCGCTTGCCTTCAAGTGATTCGTCTGCCTCCGAAGTCCACGCCACGGCTCTTGCCTCAATGGCTGCGACATGGATTACCCGCAGCAGTGCCGACAAGTGCGCATCAGGTGGCAACATTCTCAGATTCTCCAGTCGCTGGCGGCGAGCTGAACGGCGCGTTGGCGGTCCCAACCCGATGCATTGCTCGACTTCATCGTCATCGCTGACTTGCCTCGTGCTGACAGACACCTCGTGACCGTGGTCCAGCCTGCACGCCACAACCTGTCTACCCGTTCCATCGGAATCACGGAATGGGATGATTCAAATCTCGAACACGCACCCAATTTGTGCCTTCAACGATGTATTCCGCGGAGACGATGACGTCGCGGTAGTCAACCTTCAGTTCAGCGACCAGCCGTTGCAGACCCGACAGATTTTTTGGGTATCCGGAATCTGGTGTGGGTTTCAGGGTTTATGGCTGTTGTAGCTCTCATTTCAAAAGACGGATTCTAGTGTTGGAACCGAGAACGAGCATGCTAAGCTAGAAACCGGATTTCAGTGTGGGTTCGCCCAAGGTGCTGAGTGACCGACTTCCTGCAACTCCGAAGCCTCAAGACACTTCAAGTCGTGGGCGATGACGATCGTTATGTCGTCAAGGCGGAAGGCGTTGAACAATTGACAACATGCCCACTGTGCAAGGTCGGACGCCTGCACGGCCACGGCTCGCAGGAGCAATCCTTCCAGGACACGCCGACGCATGGCAAGCCGGTGGTGGTGTTCATCCAGCGGCGACGCTATCGCTGCACAGGCTGCGGCAAGACCCTGTTCGAGCCGGTGGGCGACTTCGACGGCAAGCGACAAGCCACGGCCCGCCTGGTGCGCTATATCCGTAAGGAGAGCTTCACCAAAACCTTCGCGGCCCTGGCTCGCGAAGTGGACTTGGACGAGAAGACGATCCGCCACGTCTTCGATGACTTCATCGAGGAGTTCGAGACCAAGGTCAGGTTCCGGACGCCTCGCATCCTGGGGATCGACGAGCTCAAGATCATCGGCCAGTACAGGGCGATGATCACCAACATTGAGCGCAAGACCGTCTTCGACCTTCGACCCAGCCGCGCCAAGGCGGACCTGTTGCCCTATTTCCGCAGCTTGCGGGACAAGGACACCATCGAGTGGGTGGCGATGGATATGTATCACGTCTACAAGCAGGTCGTGCGTGCCACGCTTCCGCAGGCACGGATTGTGGTCGATCGCTTCCACATCCAGCGAATGGCGAACGATGCCCTGGAGAAGCTGCGCAAGCGCATTCGCAAGGACTTGCCGGCCCGGCAGCGCCTCAAGCTCAAGGATGAGCGTTTCCTATTGCTCAAGCGCCAGCACGACCTGAAGGGCGCGGACATGGCGCGGGCCCTCGAATGGTTCCGCCAATTCCCCCAACTCGGTGAGGCGCATGCCCTCAAGGAAGGATTCCTGTCGCTCTGGGATCAAAAGAGCCGTCCGGATGCTGAAACGGCTTGTGCGAAGTGGTTGGGCAACATTCCGTCAGAGCTGACGGCCACATTCAAGGATCTGACCACCGCCGTGCACAACTGGCACGATGAAATCTTCGCCTATTTCGAGCAGCCCATCACCAACGCCTATACTGAATCAGTCAACCGGCTGGCCAAGGACATGAACCGCATGGGCAGGGGCTATAGCTTCGAGGTAATCCGGGCGCGAATGCTCTACGACGAGAAGGCGCGTAAGGACGGGGCCGTGGTCGAGACCGTGCTGGTTGATGACGATCAGGCGTCGACAAACTTTGAGTACCAGCGGATGACCATGGCATCGATCCGCAAGAAGCAGGTCCGACGTGTCGTCGAATACGGGCCTTACATTCCGACGTTGGTACGGCTGCTCGAAGAGGGGTATTTCGAGTAGACCTCTACCCATCTCACAAGCCCCGGAGCTTCTGAGCGTTTGACTCAGCTGATGAAGCCGATGCAATGGGCACCGGGGCCGTTCGCTACCCTGCGCAACAGGACAGTTGCTTCACATCTTTGGTGAAGGTCTGCGCAGCGAGTTTCAGTCCCTCGACCATCGTCAGGTAGGGGAATAACTGGTCGGCCAACTCTCGCACCGTCATGCGGTTGCGAATCGCCAGCACTGCGGCTTGGATCAGCTCGCCTGCTTCCGGGGCCACCGCCTGCACGCCGATCAATCGGCCGGTGCCGGCCTCGGCGACCAGCTTGATGAAACCGCGCGTGTCGAAGTTGACGAGCGCCCGCGGCACGTTGTCGAGCGTCAGCGTGCGGCTGTCGGTCTCGATGCCGTCCTGGTGCGCTTCGGCTTCACTGTAGCCGACATTGGCCACCTGCGGGTCGGTGAACACCACCGCCGGCATCGCCGTCAGATCCAGTGCCGCGTTGCCCCCCGTCATGTTGATCGCGGCACGGGTGCCAGCCGCCGCTGCGACGTAGACGAACTGCGGCTGGTCGGTGCAGTCGCCGGCCGCGTAGATGTGCGGTGTGCTGGTGCGCATGGCGTGATCGATGACGATAGCGCCCTGTGCGTTGACTTCGACGCCCGCTGCTTCGAGGTTCAGGGCGCGGGTGTTCGGTGCGCGGCCGGTGGCGACCAACAGCCGGTCGGTACGCCGTTCGTCGCGTTCGGTGGTGAGCACGAATTCCCCATCCTCATAGGCGACCTGGCTGGCCTGCGTGTGGTCCAGCACCTCGATGCCTTCGGCGCGGAACACGGCTGTCACGGCCTCGCCAATGGCGGGGTCTTCGCGAAAGAACAGCGTGCTGCGCGCCAGGATGGTCACCTTGCTGCCCAGCCGGGCAAAGGCCTGCGCGAGTTCGACGGCCACCACCGACGAGCCGATCACGGCTAACCGTTCGGGGATCGTGTCGCTGGCCAGCGCTTCGGTCGACGTCCAGAAGGGCGTGTCTTTCAAACCCGGGATAGGCGGAATCGCTGGACTGGCCCCGGTGGCGATGAGACAGCGGTCGAAACTCACCTCGCGCATGCCGTCGTCAGCGGTCGCCACAGTCAGCGTGTGCGCGTCCTTGAACTTGGCGTCGCCGCGCAGCACGGTGATGGCCGGGGTGCTCGCCAGGATGCTTTCGTACTTGGCGTGGCGCAGTTCATCGACGCGCCCCTGCTGCTGCGCCAGCAAGCGCTCACGCAGGATCTTCGGCGAGGCGGCGGCAATGCCGTCATCAAACGGACTCTCGCGCCGCAGGTGAGCGATGTGGGCGGCGCGGATCATGATCTTGGACGGTACGCAGCCCACATTGACGCAGGTGCCGCCGAGGATGCTGCGCTCGATCAGCGTCACATGCGCCCCTTGCTCGACGGCTTTCAACGCCGCCGCCATCGCCGCGCCGCCGCTGCCGATCACGGCCACGTGCAGCGCCGGGACGCCATCTTCGCGCTTCATCCCACCGCTACCGAGCCAACTCCGTGCCTTATCCAGCAGGCCACGAGGTTGGTTTGGTACATCGGCAGCCTGCGCTCGGTAGCCGAGTGCGGACACCGCCGCGACCAGCGAGGTCACGTCCGCGACGGTACCTACGCTGGCCTCAATCTCAGCCCGGCGCTGTGGGTAGGACACCGAGGCCGAACGCACGCCAGGCACCTTTTCCAACGCCTGCTTGACGTGCTCGGCGCACGACCCGCAGGTCATGCCGTCGATATGCAGCATGATCGCCTCGGTCATGAGCGTGCGCTCACTCCTTGACGGTGGATGGGTAGCCGGCGTTTTCGGTGGCCTTGGTCAACGCGGCCGGCGAGGTCTTGGCATCGTCGTAGGTCACCACCGCCTCCTTGGGCTCCCAGGTCACCTTGGCCTCGATGACGCCTTCGACCTTGGACAGCGCCTTCTTGACCGTGATCGGACAGGTGGCGCAGGTCATGCTCGGCACCGACAGCGTGACGGTTTTGGTGGCGGCCCAGGCGGGAGCGCTCAGGGCAAGGGTCAGAGCGAGCAGTGCGATGAGTTTTTTCATGGCAATCTCCTTTCAGTAGAACAGGGGCATGAGGTAGGGAAACACGAGGGCGATCAGCACCAGGGCGGCGACGATCCAGAAGATCACCTTGTAGGCCGTCCGCACCTGGGGCACGGCGCACGCGTCGTCCGGCGCGCAGGCGCGGGCCGGACGGAAGATGCGACGCCACGCGAAGAACAGCGCCACGAGCGCCACGCCAATGAAGATCGGTCGGTACGGTTCCAGCGCGGTCAAGTTGCCGATCCAGGCACCGGAGAAACCCAGCGTGATCAGCACCAGCGGACCAAGGCAGCAGGTCGAGGCGAGGATCGCGGCGAGGCCACCGGCAGCTAGTGCGCCGCGGCCGTTGCTGGGGTCTGCCATAGAGGATCTCCTTCCGGGACTTTGCGTGATGCGCTAAGGTTACTTCCGTAGTCAAGTACGGAGTCAAGCGCGATGATGAACGATCCGGAAACCCTGACCATCGGGGCCTTCGCCAAGGCCGCTGGAGTCAACGTGGAAACCATCCGGTTCTATCAGCGCAAGGGCCTGCTGCCGGAGCCGGACCGCCCTATCGGCGGCATCCGCCGTTATGGGTCGGCGGACGTGGACCGGGTGAAGTTCGTGAAGTCCGCCCAGCGACTGGGATTCAATCTGGACGAGGTTGCGGAGTTGCTCAAGCTGGAGGACGGCACCCATTGCCACGAAGCCGCCGACGTAGCAGCCGCACGCCTGGCAGACGTGCGCTTGCGGCTGACCGACCTCCAGCGTATGGAATCGGCTCTGTCCCAACTGGTGAAGGCGTGTAGTTCGAGCCGCGGCAAGGTGACTTGCCCACTGATTGCCTCCTTGCACCGACATGCGCCAGCAGACAAACCACACGCTGAAGGCTAAACGCTGGCAAGTAAGCGAGACCGGAACCCTACAAGCGAAAGCTGCCAGGCAAGAAGGGCTAGTGCGGCCTTCCCACACTAAAATCCGGATACCCGATTTTTTCCGCTGGCGATAGCCGCGCAGCGCACCAAGCGAGGGCCTGCAGGGGCGCCGGTGTGCGTCACAGCGCCACGAAGTAGCTCGAGCGCCTTGCCGGCGTCGGCCTCCGGAAAGTTCTGGAGAACGTAGGTCTCCACGTCGGCGGGAATCATGAAGTCCATGGCGGCTGCTGGCTGGACACAAGTCCACCGGCACTGAGTGTGCGGCTGTGGCGTCACTCAGGCAAGGTTCGGTGGCGAGCTTCTACCGCGGATCCGTCAGCGGCCAGGTTGGCGATGGCGCTGACTGGAGATTGAGCAGGATCGACGCGAAAAGGGCGCCTCAGCCGGTGATTGCCGATGGGTGGGGCGGCGTACTTAGACCACCTCCCGCCGACTCAAGCTGCGCAGCATCACCATCATCAACAGCACACCACCGATGCCACCGAGCGCCAGGGCCAGATTGGCCCGATCGGGGTCGGCGGCGAGCTGGTTGACGGGGATCTGCCAGGGCAGCACGGCGCCGATCCTGGCCGAGGTCGCCACGACGGCGAAGAAAGTGCCGCCGATGCCGACGGCCAGCGCGGGCACGAAGCTGCTGTAGCGCAGGGCGATCCACAGTTGCAGGCCGACCAGCAACCAGGCTGCAGCGAAGATGTGCAGCAACAGCACGGCGTGCTCGACCAGGCCGGGTTCACCAATCGGGGCAATCGCGGGTTTCAGCCACGCCGCCAGCTGGATGGCGCCCACCGTCAGCAGTCCCAACGCCAGACTCATCCCGGCGACCACGGTCAGCACGCCGATGATCTTGGCCGCGTACAGATGCCAGCGTGGCACCGGCAACGCACGCAGGTGGTCCCAAGCGCGCGGGCCGTGTTCGGTGCTGGCGACCAGGGCGGTCAGCGCGGTCACGCTCATCGGCAACATGAAGAAGGCCCAGATCGCGGCCGAGGTCTGCAGCGTGACCGCCCAGGGCTGCGCCTTGTCCACGCGTAGCAGATTGAAGAACACGAACACCGCGACCAGCGACGGCGCAACCAACGCGAGCAGCAGCGCCAGTGAGCGCCGCAGCTTGGCGGCTTCGACGGCCAGGGCGGCACTGAATCGAGCCCGCGGCAGACTGGCAACGGCCACTTGATCAGACATGAGCAGACTCCATGCCGGCGGCGCTTTGGTAGAGGGCTTCCAGGCTGAGTTTCTGCGGCGCAAGCGCGTGGACGGCAATGTCGGCGGCGCAGAGCACGCGATTCAGCGCAGCCGCGGCGCGGCGCTCGTCCTCGCCCGGTGCGAAGCGGGCGATCAGCGCGGGTTCGCCGCGATCGACTTCGAAGCCGTGTTCGCGGGCGATGTTGGCTGCCAGTTCGGGCTGATCGGTCTCGACGCAGACGGTCGTCGCCAGCCCGGCGGTCAGGCTGGCCAGCTCGCCTTCCAGCACCAGACGGCCATGACTGAGGATGCCGATGTGAGTCGCCGTCTGCTCGATCTCGCCCAGCAGATGGCTGGACACCAGCACGGTCGCGCCGCTGCGTTCGGGCAGTTCGCGCAGAAAGTGACGCATGTCGGCAATGCCTTCCGGGTCCAGCCCGTTGGTGGGCTCGTCCAGCAGCAGCACCGGTGGTGCACCCAGCATCGCCCGGGCCAGGCCCAGCCGCTGGCGCATGCCCAGCGAATAGTCCGCCACGCGGCGCCGGCCATGGGGTGTCAGTCCGGTGATGTCCAGCACGCGATCGATCTCAGCCACCGGCAGACGCAGCAGACGCCGCGACAGATCGAGGTTCTCGCGCCCGCTCAGGTGGCCGTAGAAGCCATGCGCCTCCAGCAGCGCGCCAACCCGGCGGGCCGCGGCGAGACGATCGCGGCCGACATCGATGCCATCGATCCAGGCGCTGCCGGCGTCCGGGCGCAACAGCCCGAGCAGCAGCTTGAGCGTCGTCGTCTTGCCGGCGCCATTGCGGCCGAGGAAGCCGTAGACGCTGCGTGCGGGCACCGTCAGCGACACCTCGTTCACCGCGGTACGGTTGCCGAATCGGCGAGTCAGGCCGATGGTCTGGAGAGCGGGAGGCATCACAAGTCGGCCTGAGCTTTAAGTGGGACTTAAATTCCGCCATGGCATCGACTTTAAGTCAAGCTTAAACTTCTGCTCGACCTGAACGACGGAAGCCCGCGATGTCGGACCCCTATCGCCAGACCTGCCGGGTGCTGCGCTACGCCACATGCTTCGTGATGGCCGGCCTGGGTCTGCTGGTGGTCTCGGGCGTCGCTGGCCTGCCACTATGGCCGCCGGGCTCGGTCACCCGCTTCGAAGGCAGCCAACGTCTGCTGCTCACCGCGATCCTGGCGCTGCCATCGCTCGGCTATCTGTGGGCGCTGTGGTCGGCCCAGCGCGCGTTGGGCGCGCTCGCCGCCGGGCAAACCTTTCAGCTCACCGTCGCCCGGGCCATGCGACATATCGGCATCGGCGTGCTGCTCGGCGCGCTGCTGCAGGTCTTCGCCGTGACCAATCTGCTGCGCGTTGCCTTCGGCGGCCGCGGCAGCTATCTGTACTTCGACCTGTCCGCGATTGTGCTGGGCGTCATTGGCGCCGCACTGATCCTGCTCGCCCACCTGGTCGATCGCGCGCGCGCCCTGCAGGCCGAACTGGACGAGATCCTCTGATGCCGGTCCGCATCACCCTCGACGAGATCCTCACCCGCCGCGGCAAGACCGCCCGCGAACTCGGCGCCGAAATCGGCCTCAGCGAGACCCAGCTCTCGCTGTTCCGCAGCGGCAAGGTCAAGGGCATCCGTTTCCGCACGCTGGCCAGGATGTGCGCGGCGCTGCAGTGCACGCCGGGCGAGTTGTTGGGCTACGAATATGCGGCGGAGGATCTGGACGGCGCGGCGGAGGCGGAGATGCCGTAGTCGCGTCGCTCGGTGATGCCCCATGGCCACCGTTGGCGGACGCACCACCTTCTGACCGGGCACCTGGAAACCACCCGTCAGAGGCGTTGAATCAGTGCCCGGCTTCACCGCGCCCTGAGGCCTGCGCCGCTATGATTCGGGCAGTTCTCCGCGAGTTGCCTGCCGCCCCGTGTCCCTACTCGAACGTCTCAAGCAGGAAGAAGCCGCGAAGCGCGAGGCGGCCGAGCTGGTCTCCCGCGAGCGCGAGGCACGCGAGCGGACTTATCGTGAGCAGATCGATCCACGGATGCGCCGGCTGGTGCAGCACCTCGAAGAAACGGCGAAAACGCTGATCAGCCTCAGGCCCACGGTCCGCGCCAGCATGAGCGTGGCCGGCTACGGTGACATCGTGGCGCAGCCGCTGTGGGACTATCGCGTCGAGCACGATCGCCGCCTGCGCGATTGGGTCCTGAAGTTGTCATGGACCTGGCGACTCGATCCTGAGCAGTCACCGGTGGTGAGAGCCGACTCCGGCGCCAAATGCCGCACGCTGATCGCGGCCTTTCGCAGCCACCAGCTGGCGGGCGTCAAGGAAGAGGTCCGTAACCGGGCCGGTGACGAAATCGTGGTCGCCACCTTCCAGGCCCGCGGCCTGATCCGCGCCAGTCTGGAAGCCACGATTTCGGTGGACGACCCGATCCTGCGCATGGTCTTCACCAATGCCAGCTGGCTGGGCACCAGCCAACGCCAGTTGTCGTGGGCGCACATCGGCGCCGAGCTGTTCGACAAGCTCGTCCGCTTCCTGGTGCGCGAGGACGACACGCTGTTCACCGAGGATTTCGCCGCGCCGAGCGAGATCGAAGAACCGGTCCCGGCACCAGCACCTGAGGTCCGTTCAAGCGCCAGGTCGGCACCTCCGATCGAGACCGAGGAACTCCCCCTGACACTGCCCGTCGTGGCCACGACGGAGAGCCTGCCGCCTCCAGAGCCGGCGTCGATGGATGACGTGCTGGAAGCCATCCCCGATCCCACCGCGGCGCTGATTGCGGCACTGGGCATCGACGACGCTAGCGTGGGGTCATCGGCGCTGTCGATGGATGACTGGACACTCCCGGCGCCAGCCGCCAGCGCACCCACGCCGAATCAGGTAGCGCCGCCGCCCACCTCGGCGCCGCACGCGGTGGGCGCAAGCCCGACCGACGCTGAGCTCAGCGATCGGTCAACTGGCTCTGCGCGAAGCTCAACGTTGGCCGGTGCCGGTAGCCCGGTCAGTGAGGACTTCGAACCTCTGACCCGTACCGAAGCCGCACTGATCGCCAAATTGCGCCGCAAGACCAGCGGTGCAGCGCCAGCGAACGCACCGCCCAGCCAGCCATCGGCGACTCCCGCAACGCCCACGCAGCCGGCTGCAACGAGCGGACCACCCAACACGGATCCCACCACACCCACCGACAGCCAGCGCCTGGACGCCGCGGCCTTCCGCCGACGCATGAGCGGCATGCTGTCGAGGTTGCGCGGGGACGAGGATTCCTAGCCGTTCGTTCCCTGCTGGAAGAACGGCTCAACGAGTAGCGTCGGTTCCAGCCGGACTCGAAAGCCAGCTGATGTCTCAAGGTGGCCCCGACTGAAATTCTCCACCCGATGCTGACCGACGAACTCAAGGCTATTGATTTCCTACCAGTTCGATCGAGCGTTTGCATCCGTTCTCATCTTGCACCCATGTCCAGGCCATGCCTCAGTCAGCCGTGCTACCGACTTCAAGGACCAGGTTGAGCGTCTGCATGAGCGTGGATACTGCCGGGCGGAATCCCTGGAGTTGCTGACAGCACCTCGACGGCGCTGCTGGTGAAGGTGCCATCCAGCCCATAGGCAGAATCCAGGAATACGGCCAAACGTCCCGGCCTGGTCGTCGATTCCAGGATGCGAAGGTGATTGAGGGCATTCTGGTGGTTGAAATCCTCGAGCTTCAAATCCTCCACATCAGAGAACTGGATGTCGACCAGCGTGTGCTTGCGGCAGATGAAGTGCCCTGATTCCGACACCTCGCTCGTCATTTCGAAAACGTGAATCAAGGCCACCAGCGTTGGTCCTGGAGACGCGACCGCGTCACGATGCAGCGATAGAGAGATCACTTCAGCATCGTGGAAGGACGGCCAGTAGCCGAAGATGTCGGTGAGTCGACTGGAATGGCCAACTAGGGCGGCGATAGTACTCATTGGCTGAACCCGACCGCGACCAGCCGGCTGCTGCGTGTCGACCATAAACAGGCCCTAGTGGCCATCCAGTGTGGTCTCCGACCAAACGGGGAAGTATGCCTCGCAGGTCCATTCCTCAGTGAACCAACAAGCTCGGATGGCCACAAAGGTCCCTGTCTGGGAAGGCGTACCGTCCGCAGGGCATCGCCCTGTCAAGGTAACCGAGTCAGCCGGTGCGAGTCTTGTGTCGTGGACCACCAGCACCATCCCATCGGGCGATTCCGGGAATGGTGCCAGAGCGGGCGAGCGCGTGTTGTTGAAAGTCAGGTAAGGGTTGAGAAACAAGATGGGCCGAGATGTGTTGTTGTGCAGCTCCAATGCACACGCACCGGTCGCGCGGTCATAGGATCGAACTGAAAGCACCACGCCTTGAGTACTCCGAGATGCCGTGCAGGCCGACAGCAGAATGAGTACGGCAACAGTGAGAAATCGTATTGGGCGCATCGGATTGTCGATCTGGAATCGATTCGAACTATCGTGGCGTATCGCTTTCGCCAATGCTGCACTCCAAACCCAGCTTCCTGAGCTTTAGGAGCATAAGATCGGGATCGCAATCACCGGGAACCGAAATGACCACTCGTTGACCTCTGCCGATGGCCTTGGCGAGCCCGACCGCTTCGGGGACGGTGTAGTGGAATTGGTCGTGCAGGAGCTCCGCACAATCGCGCTGACCAGAAGACACATAGCTTTCCGTGCAATCGTGGACGATGATGGCTGTCGTGACGCCAGTAGCGCTTCCAGATTCACCAGCCATTGCAGCTGACCCTCGCATCGTGACCGCCCAGATCTTGCGGCACGCCGTCTGCCATGACCACTACTCGATCTGGCATCGCGCCGGTTGGCTTCGCTGCCTCACGCCACCTTGAGTGGCGATGGGTGCGACGAGCTTGGACATACGGCTCGGAACAACTGACCGGCAAGTGCCATGACCATCGACGCACAGGTCAGCGCCCGCGCGGCAACGATCGAGTTCAGCTCATTTGCCCGCGCCACTACCCAGTCGCGGGCGCCGTACCGACATGGCCCGAGTGAGCGCGACACAGTGGCTTGTGTGATCACCAGGGCCCATCTAGGGTTCCGCGGACGCACCGAATCTCGCGCTGGCGCACAGGCGATTCTGGTCGATGCCACAGGCGCATCACCGGTTAGTATGGATCTGCAGCCCAGTGGCGAGTTCAGAGGCAGCATCGCACCGTTGGACGGGATTGGATTGCCGACCCTGACGGTCTCGCTGGTGAATCTGGCTGGCGACACCGTGGCGGCACACCGCCGCTTCAGATTCGGCTACTCCCCGCCGGGTCTGACGTGTTATGGGTCGATGGCTTCGAGTGAGCGAGGCCGGGTGGGCATGCCTAACGTGGGGGAGACCTGTCCGGTCTGGCATGACGCGGCTGCCTGCATGAAGCCTCCAAGAGAATCGGTGACATGACGCAATTACATCTGGTTGGCGTGCTGGTGCGGGTGCTGGCCGTACTGCTGGTCATCGTCGGTCTGTCCAATGTCAGCTATGTGTTCGTCTACGACCAGGTGAACCGCCCCGCCTTTCCCGGAGGCTCCAACCTTTGAGAGGATGGAGCGATGAAGAAGTCGGAACACTACTCACCTGAGACTAGAGATCGGGCGGTTCGGCTGGTGCGCGAGCACCGTGGCGACTACGACTCGGAATGGGCAGCGATCTGCTCGATTGCCGGGAAGATCGGCTGTACGGCTGAAACGCTGCGGCGTTGGCTGCGACAGGACGAGCAGGACGCCGGCGAGCGAGCTGGGCAGACCACTGCGGAGCGTGAGCGGATCAAGCAGCTCGAACGTGAGAACCGCGAGGCTGCGCCAAGCAAACGAGATCCTGCGCAAGGCCAGTGCCGTTTTTGCCCAGAGCGGAGCTCGACCGCCGGTTCAAGTTCTGACGGCGTTCGTTGACGAACACCGCGAGGTTTACGGAGTCGAGCCGATCTGTCGGCAGTTGCAGATCGCTCCGTCGACCTACTACGAGGATCTGGCCAAGCGTCGCGACCCGTCGTTGCGTTGCCAGCGCGCCCAGCGCGACGAAGTGCTGAGCGTGGCCATTCGGCGCGTCTTTGACGAGAACCTGCAGGTTTATGGCGCGCGCAAGGTATGGAAACAGATGCTGCGCGAGCAGATCAGCACGGCGCGCTGTACGGTCGAGCGACTGATGAGGCGGCTGGGGCTGGCTGGAGCGGTCCGCGGGAAGGGTGTCCGAACCACCATCAGCAACAGAGCGCAACCCTGCCCGCTGGACAAAGTCAATCGGCAGTTCCATGCCGACCGGCCGAATCCAGTTGTGGGTCGCGGATTTCACCTATGTTTCGACCTTGCAGGGTTTCGTCTACGTGGCCTTCGTCATCGATGTCTATGCACGGCGCATCGTTGGCTGGAAGGTATCGCGCTCACCCAACACTGATCTGGTGATGGCCGCGCTGGAACAGGCGCTATGGTCGCGCAAGCCCGGCCGAAACAGCCTGATTCACCACAATGATCGTGGCGTGCAGTACCTATCGATCCGCTACAGCGAGCGTCTCTCCGAGGCGGGCATCGAACCGTCTGCAGGCAGCGTCGGCGATTCCTACGACAACGCCATGGCCGAGTCGATCATTGGGCTGTTCAAGACTGAAGTGATCGCAAAGCAAAGCTGGCGCAACCTGAAACGGTCGAATGGGCCACCCTGAACTGGACCCACTGGTACAACCACAAGCGCCTGATGGGGCCAATCGGTGACATCCCACCGGCAGAGTTCGAAGCCAACTACTATCAGCAACCGAGTCAGGTCGTCGAGGCGGCATGACTCACAACCCGGAGTCTCCGGAGAACCCGGGGCGGTTCAAGGAGCTTCGGGACACCAGTCGAACCTTGGCCGTGTTGGCGATGATCGTGTTGCCGGTGATCGCGGGCGCGGTCCTGTGGTCGCTGAACCTGTTGGTCGCCCGGCGCTTCTTCTATCGCCACAGTGGCGAGCAAGCGCTGTCGCTCGACGGCGTGGAACATCTGGAAACCGCGCTGTTCGGGTTGCTGGGGCTGTGGCTGGTGGTCAGCGCCCTGATCAGTCTGGTGCGGTCGCTGGCTTGGTGGCTGTTGACGCTAGACGGCACCGAGATGATGGACATGCAGATGCTGTGGGCGCACAGCTTCGGTCCGGAGCTGGCCGCAACCATCGCCACGCTGCTGCTGGGCGTTGCCTTGCTGCTGAGGCAGCATGGCCTGGTGAGACTGTTGCGACACCTGCGCGGCCGCGAATGACGCCGAACCCAGACACCGCCTGGCCCGAGAACGCCGCAGCCTGGCGGGCTCGCGCCGAGCGCCTGCGGGCATCCGCGGTCGGCCGGGCCGACTTCCTGGCGGCCATGATCCGCAGCGCGCCTACGGGCGAGTTGCCGCTGCTGGAACAGCTGTGGCGTCGTGGCAGCTTGCCGCTTTTTGGCCAGCCGTTGTGGCCTTGGCGATTGTGGTCAGCCAGCGACGACCTGGTCGAGCTCAGCCAAGCCTGGCGTCGTGTTGCCGATCCGGCCATCGAAGCAATGGCGAATCGATACCCTGGCTGGCTGCCGCTGTTGTGCATCGACGCCGAGATGCCAATCACCGCCGATCGCTGGGTGGGCCTGGCCCCTGACGGCGGCCTGTGGGAGCTGGACACGCGTGCGGAGCCGCGGGCGCCGAGCCCACTCGGTGACACTGCTGACGGGCATGCTCGCCTTGCTGCAGTCGCTGCGCGCGCGCTACCACTATCAGGCGCGTCGCAATCCGCGTCAGCCTGATGAAGAGGCGGCCGAGAGCCGCGATCTGCTGGATGAGGAACTGACGCAGCTCGCCCTGCTGTTGGATCTGGATCCCACGCAGTTCGATGGTTCGAGCTGAACAGGACTGTCTGACCGGAAAGTGCTACGACCATCGCCGTGAATGGCTGGTGGCGCGAGTGAACGAGCTGGCTTCGATTTTTGCGGTGCGTGTGCTGGCCCATGCGGCGATGTCCAACCATCTGCATCGTGATCTGCGTGACTCGCGAGAGTTTGCGTGCGTGATGAGATGGACGCCTCCTCATCGAACGGCGTCGTAGTGCGCCAGACTGGAATCCCCGGCGAGGGACTACCAGTCGCAAAATGAGGAGACGTCCATGCTGAAGGTTAAGGTGCTCGGGCTCGATCTGGCAAAGCGTGTGGTGCAGGCGTGCGTGCTCGACGAGCACGACAAGGTGAGGAAGAACGCCAAGCTCTCACCGGTCGCGGTGAACCTGCCCCCTGAGAACGGACGCCAAGAAGCACAGGGTCACGCGGCTTGCTCGACCGACTTGGCGTAGTCGTTTGGCGACCGATAGCCGAGAGCGGAGTGCAACCGGGTTGGATTGTAGAAGCCGTGGATATAGCTGGCGATGGCGGCGTGGGCGGCGGCTTTGGTCGGGTACACGCCGGTGGCTTCTTCGTTCTTGAGGGTGGCGAAGAAGCTCTCGGCTACGGCGTTGTCCCAGCAGTTGCCCTTGCCACTCATGCTCGGCACGAAGCCATGTGCGGTCAGTGTCTTTCCGAAATCCGCGCTGGCGTACTGACTACCACGGTCGGAGTGGAACAACACGCCCGGGCCAACTGGCGAGGCTGACCAAGCGTTCACGAATGGCTTGTTGCACCAGATCGTCGGGCATGCGCTCGGACAGGCTGTAGCCAGTACCTGCCGAGTGCGCAGGTCGATCACCGTGGCCAGGTACAGCCAGCCCTCTCGAGTCGGCAGATAGGTGATGTCCCCGACCCAGGCGGGTACCGGACTGTCCACGGCAAATCGCCGATCCAGCCGGTTCTCCACCAGCGGGCGGCGGTGTCGGCTGTCGGTGGTCCGAGGCTTGAAGCGTCCCTTGACCTTGCCAGCAAGCCCTTCCTCACGCATCAGCCGGGCCACACGCTTGGGCCCGACAGCATGAGCACGAGCCCGCAAGGCGTGCACCAGACGTGGGCGACCATAAGTGCCAGCTGCTGGCGTGGATCGAGCGCAGATCAGCGCGCACGGCCAAGTCCGGGTCTGGGCGGCGTTGGCGATGCAAGGAACCATGAAATCCGGATACCGACACCGCCAGCAGGCGACACAGCATCCGGACCGGATAGCGAGTCCGTTCACGAGCGACGAAGCGCTTGGACTCCTTGGCAAAGAACGCCGTCGCTTTTTTAGGATCTCGCGCTCCATCTTGAGCGTGGCATTCTCAGCCCGCAGCCGAGCCAACTCGGCCTCCACGTCGCTGACCGGCTTGCGGCCAGGTGAACTCAGCGGCTGACCGGCACGGGCAGCGGTCAGCCAGTTGGCCAAAGTCTTGACCGACATATCCAACTGCCGGGACGCCTCGGCCGGACCGACCGATTCGGCCAAAGCCACGGCCTGAGACTTGAAGTCGTCGGTGTAACGACGACGTGCAATGCGTTGCATGGGAACCTCCAGGTAGCGATCAAAGTATCGCTTCCTGGCGTCCGTTTCGGCGGGGCAGGTTCACGGCGTTGCAATTGCTCGCCAACACACCGCCGTCCTTGGTGGCGATGGAGGCCTGCAGCTTGGCGCACTATTGGGGCCGGCTGGCGCAGTCACATGGTCACGAAGTACGGCTGATCCCACCGCAGTACGTCAAGGCCTTCCGGCGCGTGCACAAGAGCGATGCCCACGACGCATTGGCGATCTGCGAAGCGGCGTTGCGTCCGGGCATCCACACGGTGCCGGTGAAATCGATCGAGCAGCAGGACCTGGCCATGCTGGTGTCGGTGCGCGATGCGCTGATCACCGAGCGTGCCGCCAAATCGAACCAGATTCGCGGCATCGGCCGGGAGTTCGGACTGCACTTCGGCAAGGGCATCGAAGCGCTGCTGATCGACATCAGTGAGCTGTCGGTGCAGTCAGAACTGCATTCGGCGCAGACTGCGCTGATCCTGGGTCAGCTGGCGCAAGACCTGGTGCGCGTCAACGAACGCGTGACCGAGACCGAGAAGGCCCTGATCGAGCTGGCTCGTCGCTACCCGGCCTACGATCGGGCGCAGCAGATTCCTGGTATTGGGCCGGTCATCTCTGCCTCGCTGATCGCCAAGGCTGGTGATGGCAAACAGTTCAAGAACGGGCGGCAGATGTCGGCCTGGGTAGGACTGGTGCCCAGGCAGAACGGCACCGGCGGCAAGGTGCAGCTGGGTCACATCACCAAGAACGGCGACCGCTACTTGAGGCGCCAGCTGATCCACGGCGCCAGAACGGTGATCCGCTGGCTGGATCGGCAAGAAGGGCCGATGCAGCGCTGGCTCGAGGGTCTGGTGCAACGTCGCGGCCGCAAGCGGGCGATCGTGGCCTACGCCAACAAGCTGACCCGATTGGCCTGGCGGGCGCTGGCCTGCGATGAGCCCTTCGACCTCGCGCGGGCCTTCCGCGCCGACGCGAAGGCATGCGCGGGCTGAGACCCAACCATCCACCATTTCGACGCTGACTGAATAGAACCCCTTTAGCGACACAAGGAGCCCCACCGCGAACTCCATTGCACTGGTGAAGCAACGGTCATCCGACCTGGCGGGAACCTGACCTGGGACACGAGCCACGAGCTCGCCCGCGTGTATAGGCCGCCAGGACCCGGATCTCACCATGGCGCGGGCGCAACAAAGTCGCCCATCAAGACGCCGAATGTATGTCCGTGAACCGTTTGTCTTCAGTGGTCCGGTGCTGGTGTTCCAGCGACTGACGAAAGAACCAAAGCAAAAGCGGGTTCGGCAGAAGGAAACACCGGTAGCGTGTGGGCACGAGCTCCGCGCGCACCCCAAGGAAGCCCCCAGACTACGAAAAAGCCGTCAGCTGGGGGTTGAGTGGGGGGAGGCGTCCATGTATGTCCCGGGCTCTTTGCCCTCTCGGTGTCCCCCGGTTCTCAGTTCGTTCTAATGACGATTATTACCCCAAGTGTCTTGCTCCAAAGAGGCTAGGCCGGCAGCCCCGAAGTACCGCTCAAACGACTCGCGCGGGACTGCGTGCCCCGATATGAACTTTGCGGGAACGCACCGAACGCCACCGCGTTCTCTTGCGCGGAGCTGAGAATAAGGCATGTACGCGATTTGCTCAGGTGCAACGCCACGCTCGTGAGCCGCGAAGAACGGGAGGACAAGAATCATATCTGGGTGAACCGCGGTCAGATTACCCTGAAATCCATAGGTGACCTTGTCTTTCTTTGCGCTAGTGGGGTAAAGGCCTTTGACCTGCACTGGGCGCAACAAGATGTTCCCGGAAACCGTCTTGGAAACCACGAAATCAAAACCTACATCTCGCTTTGGGAAATAGACAGCCCAGCCAGCGTCTCCGAATATGCCGGCGACATATAGCTCAGCGAAGTAATCCCTCTGCGTTTCTGGATTTGGCATAAGTGGCAGTGATTAAGTGATTCTGCGAAGCGGTTCTGCCGCGGCGATTCCGCAAGCAATCAGAGCAGCCGGTTCATTCATGCCAAGCGCATCACTTTTCATATGCCGGCTTGAAGACCAAATGAAGATAGGTTTCCAGAGCGTGCGCAAGGGGCTGAGTAAAGCCAGAGAACACGGCATTAAGACGATATGTATTATAAATAATCCAAGCCTTCGCAGGTTCAGTACATCGGCCGTCGCTCAAGAGCGACTTTGCGAGATTTGAATTCGCTGAGTTTGGATTGTAGTGCTGGTTGTTGAAGCGAGCGGCACTGTTCGGTCCTGCAAGACCAATCTTCAAGGATGTGTTGTCATGAAGCCAGAACGAATAGAGATGCCAGTGCCCGCTCCGATGTCGGTGTGAGTGACCTTCGTCTCGTCGAACCTCGATGGTGCGAAACGGCGCATCGACCTTGCCGCGAACAAAATCTGACCACCGTTCAATTTCAGACTCGAGCTCAACAATCATGGCGCATGCTTCCCAGCATCAGCGAGGGCAGGGGGAGGACACCCGCACACTAGCAGACTATTCCGCCACCAACGGCCGCCTGATTCCGCAATGAATCCGCACCAGCGGCCTACAGACAGCGTCGGGGATGCCGGTCAGTTTGGCGCCCATGACCACCGCCCGCTCCGCCATCGCCCCACCTGGCGCCTTCGGCTACTACCACTGCGTATCCCGCTGCGTGCGGCGCGCTTGGCTGTGTGGCTTCGACCAACTCACCGGGCGTTCCTACGAGCATCGCCGGCAGTGGCTGGTCGAGCGCATGAACGAGCTGGCGGCGATCTTTGCCGTGCGGGTGCTGGCCTATGCAGCCATGTCCAACCATCTGCATCTGGCACTGGAGTTTGATCCGACTTGGGTCGAGGGCTGGTCTGATCGGGAGTGTGCCGAGCGCTGGCTGCAGCTGTACTGCCCGGCCGATCAGACTGAGCAGCAGAAGGCGCAACGGATCGACAAGCTCCTGCGAGAGGACGGCAAGGTCGCGGAGATTCGGTCCGGCTGGCGTCAGTCTCCGAATTCATGAAGTGCCTCAACGAACACGTCGCCCGTCGCGCCAACATCGAGGACAACGTCACCGGTCGATTCTGGAAGGCCGCTTCAAGTGCCAGCGACTGCTCGACGAGCAGGCGGTGTTGTCGGTCATGACCTACATCGACCTGAACCCGGTCCGGGCTGGGATGGCCGAGGACCTCGCAATCATCCGACTACACCTCGATCCAGCAACGTATTCGGGAAACGGCCCGAAGGATCGGCAACCTCGACAGGATCATCGAACCGGTCGCCGGCGTGCCGGGTCAGCTGTCACTGGGCATCTCGGTGCGCCACTACCTGGGTTTGGTCGACTGGACCGGACGGGTCATGCATCCCGGCAAGCGCGGCAGGATCGAGGCTGGGGCACGGTCAGTACTGGATGCACTAGGCATAGGCGACAGCGAGCAGACACCAGCATTGCTGCGAAATCTGGACCTCTCGAAACGTGCCTGAACCACCCAGGTCAAGGGCACCGAGAATGACTTCTACCGCGTCATCGGTGCGGCTCAAGGCATCCTTGCCTACGCCGAGGCCATCGGTCAGCGGTGGATGCAGGGGCTTGGCGTAGCAAAACGATTGGCTGAGCGCCGCGCCCAGCCCAAGCCGGCCTGAAATCGCAAATCCGAACCGCCGCCGATAGTGTCGGCGGCTTTGATGTGCCTGGAATTCAAAGTTTCCGCTACGAAGCCGGCTGATCAAGCCGCTTTGGCCGGGATGGCGCTGCAAACGTGCCCGAATTTTCGTTAACGCGACACCTTCGCATCGTCCTTGACGAGCCCCCCTCGAGTAGGCGGTTGTCCCCTGTTCCTCTCCTCAGGCTATTCAGAAGCCGCCCCGACAACATCCTTGGACTTTGTCATGTTCTTGAAAAGACTAGCCGGATAGGAATCTGGGTATCTTTCCTCTAAAGCAGAGAAAACATGCTCATAGGCGTTCTGCGTGATCTCCGCAATTTCAGAGGTGTGGGCATCGGAAATTTCACCGAACTCGTTCAGTATGCCTTTTTCCAAACTACGAAATACCATATGCGCAATAAGCCGGTTTCCGTGGACAGCGCAAAGCCGCGCTCGGCCTCCATCCGCCTTGCTGCTATCCAAAGCCCGCTCGATTACCCTGAGAACCTGAACGTACCGCCAAAGCTGAGGGCCGGAAATCCCCTCATTGAAAAGGGCTTTGTACGGTGCCTTTTCAATATCGTCCCACAGTTTGCCGATCTCCCTCTTGGCTTGTACGGCCAGAGACAGATCGGGATGCACGCACGCCAAGGCTACCGTAGCCTCAACAAGATCAAAACCGGCAACCCCTTGAGCTAGTACGTCTCCCGACTTGTAGACGTAGGAAACACCTTCTAGGTGAAGCTCGCTTCGGATCCGCTCTTGGTTTCCATCAAGCGCGACGAAGTCTCGGCGATCTATGCGGTTCTGCGTATTATTGGTTCTTGTTATAGAGCGACCAAAGCCCTCTGGGGAATCAGCCAGCGAAACTATGCGGATGGGCACCTTCGCCTGCTCGATAGCTTGGGGATATTTTTCGGCAGCTGCAGCTATCGAACCAACCGTTTGTGCGCCGTTAACAATCCTGAAATCCTGACAGTCGAATATCCCCATATCACGACCACTCCCACCAAGCGGCTTTTTTGTTATCGACCCACAAAGCGCTGTGATGCCGTTATTGAAGTACCAGAAGCTTTCCGGATTGGTAGCTATCGTCTCCAATATTGCGTTGTTCACATCCGTGTTGCCAAGGTAAATCCTTATGTTGGGAGCAAAAACATGCGGGAAGTGCGAGCGCCACCACTCAGCAACCTCAGTCGCCGCGACTTGGCCGTAGTAGGCTTGATATGGCTCTCGAACCTGACCCCACGACTGCAAGCCAACCTCAACGTTGATTGGCTGGGCCTCAGCCCCGTGGGCAATCGAGCTGTAGAGGTTGACCTGACGTAGCGGCTTTACGATGAGAAGCTCAGTCGGATCATTAATCTCCGATTTTAGGTCTTCAATTAAATTGTTGACTTCCTGGCTCAGCGGCTGGGTGCCAGTGTAAACGAGAATCATTATGATACGGGTCTTCGCGTCATCGAGCGCCTGATTAATCTCGCTTTTCCGCTTCTGTATCTTTCCGTTGAACCGGTCGAGCCGCGCGTTGATCAAGTCTCGAAACCCCTGAATGTACTTTTGAACGTCCCCCACCGCGATAGAGCCAGAGCCATTGCTACTTCCACTTTGACTGGACCAAATATAGAAGGCGCTCACTTGAGCTGTAGTAGAGTGCGTCAATGCCATTGTCGCCGTAGCCGTCGACGATGGCGGCGGCAGAAGCATCGAAGGGAATCTCAGCAAGGGTCTTGATCGCGTACGCGGCAAGCGATCTGGTCCTAAAGTAATCTTCAGCGCAACCCTGCGGTGCGTCAGAAACATCTACGATTTGACGATAGTTCGCCTCAAGGAACGCACCGATTTGCCGCATATGAACAATGCTCAAGTCTATTACTCCTTCCAATAACTTCGAGACAGTTAGTGACGAAGGTTCGTCAGAGAGCTCCAACGCCCGAATTGAGCCGCGCCGCGAAGCGGCGCGGGTTTGAATGAACTGTTAGGCCAACTCAATTCGCCACATTCCTCTAGCGCCTCTCTCTATCCAGCTTCCTTCTAGATGACTGGAACCGAGAAACATATGGAGTGTGCCGCGGCCACTAACCGATTCGGCTTGAAGCTCAAAGTGACCAGAGCCATCATTCTTACCGCGATATTGAACAAGTTCTTCGGTCTCGCCTCGATATTCAACGAGAATGTCACTATCGCCTATCTTCACAACACAAGGATGCTTTTCGTCTGCAGCAGCAGTGTCGTAGTACAGCGTCGTCATCTTGCTATTTTTCCAGATCACATGAGAGTCCAATAGTTGGCCGAACAGAAAGTAGATAGCACTTGGCCACAGTTCAACACAGCCAAGTGTCATCAATCTCGCATTGATTAGCGGCTTGCTTTCATGGTGGTCGATAACAGCCCCCTTAGCTACTCCGAGTCTGCAACCGCGCCATCTTTCAAGCAAGCATTCACGACGCCAATCGGGCACTGGTCCCTCGGTGTCAGCGCGCAGCGCGACCAATGACCGCTGATCACGCACAAAGCGAGGTTCGGCCACCTGCCTCAAAAACCCACCCGGCATCCCAACCAGACCCTGCCCCCCACCCCACCACTCTGCTTTAATGCCCCTTCTGGCCATTTCCCGGGAGGCAGCCATGGGCACCTTGATTCGCGGTGGCACCGTCGTCGATTCCGAGCACAGCTATCGCGCCGATGTGCTGATCGAGGGCGAGCAGATCGTCGCCATCGGTGAAGGGTTTGAGGTGCCCAGCGGCTGCACGGTCATCGACGCCGGTGGGCAGCTGGTGATGCCGGGGGGCATCGATCCGCATACGCACATGCAGCTGCCCTTCATGGGCACGGTGGCCTCGGACGATTTCTACACCGGCACCGCGGCTGGGTTGGCCGGGGGCACGACCAGCATCATCGACTTCGTGATTCCGGATCCGCAGCAGCCGGTGCTGGAGGCCTTCCACACCTGGCGTGGCTGGGCGGAGAAGGCGGCGGCCGACTATGCCTTCCATGTGGCGATCACCTGGTGGGACGAGTCGGTGCATCGCGACATGGGGCTGCTGGCCAACGAGCATGGGGTGGCCAGCTTCAAGCACTTCATGGCCTACAAGAACGCCATCATGTGCGACGACGAAGTGCTGGTGAACAGCTTCAGCCGCTGCATCGAGCTGGGCGCGCTGCCGACCGTGCATGCGGAGAACGGCGAGCTGGTGTTCCGGCTGCAGAAGGCGCTGATCGAGCAGGGCATCACCGGGCCGGAGGGGCATCCGCAGTCGCGGCCGCCGGCGGTGGAGGGCGAGGCGGCCAATCGCGCCATCCGCATTGCCGAGGTGCTGGGCACGCCGCTGTACATCGTGCACAACTCCTGCATCCCGGCGCTGCAGGCCATCGCGCGGGCGCGCGGCGAGGGTCAGCGGGTGTTTGGCGAGGTGCTGGCCGGGCATTTGCTGATCGACGATTCGGTCTATCGCAACCCGGACTTCGAGTTCGCCGCCGGCCACGTGATGAGCCCGCCCTTCCGCGCCAAGATGCACCAGGAGGCGCTGTGGCAGGGGCTGCAGGCCGGCCATCTGCACACCACGGCCACCGACCATTGCTGCTTCTGCGCGCCGCAGAAGGCCGCCGGCAAGGGCGACTTCACCAAGATCCCCAACGGCTGCGCCGGCATCGAGGATCGCATGTCGGTGCTGTGGCACCACGGCGTGGGCACCGGCCGACTGACGCTGAGCGAGTTTGTGCGGGTAACCTCGACCAACGCGGCGCAGATCTTCGGGCTGTACCCACGCAAGGGCGCGATGCGCGTGGGCGCCGATGCCGATGTGGTGATCTGGGACCCGCAGGCCAGCCGAACAATCTCGGCCAAGACGCATCACCAGAACATCGACTTCAATGTGTTTGAAGGGATGACCGTCAGCGGCGTGGCCACCCACACCTTCAGTCGGGGCCTGCTGGCCTGGGTGGATGGCGATCTGCGCGCGGTGCGCGGGCATGGGCGCTATCAGTCGCGGCAGTTGGGTGGGGCGTTTATTGAGGCGAATCGGTTGCGGGGGAAGGGGTGAGGAAAGCAGTTCCAGTGGCCAGTTCCAGTTGCCAGTGAGAATCGGCTCGGCGGCTCTGGTGGGGCAGTGCTGTGCGCTGGGGCTTATTTGATTGCGTAGGCAAGAGCGTCCGATCACAGATCGGACCCACTGGGGCGCTGGCTTCGCGCTGAGCCTTCGAGTGTTCAGTGGGAGCGAGCTTGCTCGCGATCTCGAGTGGTCGGTTCTTGTAGGAGCTTGCCCTGCAAGCGATTGAGCCGATGCTGGCCAGCTGCTGCCAGCGTGGGAGTTTGCGGCGATCCCGTGCTCCGGGATTTCGGAGCGTGACCTCTTGCCTGTGGTGTTTGCGGTTCTCCGCCAGCACAAGCGATCGCGAGCAGGCTCGCTCCTACACTCGAGGTGGCAGTTCGACGATCCTTGCAGCGAGTGGCTTTTGACAGGCTCAGGCTGGGCGGGACCTGAGGCGAGATTGCGGCCGTTGAGCTCACCGGCTAGAGCCAGAGATCGCGAGCAAGCTCGCTCCCACTATCAACGGGCGGGCTGGTCGCGGTGTCTCAGCACTTGTTCGTGATCGGTCGCGCTTGTTGTCGGATCGAGCGGTTGGAGCAGGGACAGATGAACCCCCTCCCGGCCTCCCCCTCCATGGCTGCGCCATGCAAGGGGAGGAGAAGGGCGCTCGGACCGACTGCCGCGCTCAGTCGCTGAGTGCGTCTTCGACGCCGTCGCAGAAGACGCCGATGGGGTCGGTGTCGCTGCTGCTGTTGTTGCCGGGCACCGGGTCGGTCATGTCGCTGGGGACCGTGACCGTGGCGGTGTTGGTGACCTCGGTTTCCGGTGTGGCGGGCACGTCGACGAGCAGGTTGAAGGTCGCCACACCATCGACTTGCAGATTGACCAGCTGATCGATGTTGCCGGTGCCCGACGCCACGCAGCTGGAGCCGCTGGTGGCCGTACAGGTCCACGTGGGGTTGCTGAGCGGGGCAGGGACCGTGTCGACGACGCGAGCGCCGGTGGCGTTGGACGGTCCCAGATTGCGCACTTCGATCACGTAGTTCACCCGCGTGCCACCGGGCAGGGTGCAGCGATCGTTGAGCTTGCGGATGGACAGGTCAGTGCTGGTGCCCGCCGCAACGACCTGCTGCGTACCGGTGGTGCTGCTGCCGTTGTAGTCGGCATCGCCGCTATAGCTCACCGTCAGCGTACGGGTGCCCGAGGTCTTCAGCGACAGCTGACAGCTGGTCGCTGGCAGGTCGGCCTGACACAGGTCGATGCCGTCGGTGACCCTGACCGTTCCGGTGGGTGTACCGGCACCCGGCGCCACCACCGCCACCGCGAAGCTCACCGTGACCGGCTGCCCGGGGCTGGACGGGTTGGGTGACTGACTGGTGATCGTGGTGGTGGTTGAGGCGCGCAGCACGGTATGGGTGAACAGCGGCGCCTGGCTGCCGTTGAAGTTGCACACCCCCGGCGTGTAGACCGCGGTAACCGCCTTGGTGATGGCATTCGGCGCAACCAACTGGCAGCTGCCGGTCGCGGTGCCGGGCGCGGCGCCGTTGACCAGCATGACAGCACAAGTGGAACCATCCGGTAGTTGTGTCAGCAGCACATCGCCGCAGGGTGTGCCTCCGAGGTTGCCGCTGACCTGCACCTGGACGTCGTAGGCCTGACCGACCAGCGACGGCGTCGGCGTGGCCGAGAGGATGGTCGTGGTGGTGTCCTCCGGCGGCAGTGGCTGCACGTCGTGCGGCTCGACCGCGCTGACCGCGCCATTGAACAGCCCATCACCGGCGTAGGTCGCGGTCAGATTGCGCATGCCCACCGTGGCGAAGACCAGGTTGCAACTGCCGTTGCCGGCGGCATCCAGCGACGGGATGACGCAGCCTTCGCCGGTGTTGGCATCGACCATGACTCCACCGCTGGGAATGAGCACATTGCCCGCATTGGTTGGTGTCACGGTCACGGCGACCGACACCGTCGCGCCGGGCGAGGAGGGATCGGGCAGATCACTGACGATGGTCGCGGTGCTGGCGGCCACCACCACATCGTGGGCCTCGCTGGCGGTGCTGCCGTCGAAGCCCGGATCGGGCGTGTAGATGGCCGTGAGGGATCGCAGTCCGATCGTCAGCGGCGTCAGCTGGCAGCTGCCGGCACCGGCGACCAGCGGAATGCTGCAGCTCTCACCACCGGTGCTGGTGACGTCGACGGTACCGGTTGGCGTGCCGACGGCCGCCGACACGGTCACATCCAGGGTGAACGGCTCACCCACCGGGGTCGGGTCGACCGCATCAGTGATCAGCAGGCTGGTCGGATTGCCGACCATGTGCGGCTCGCCGTCCGGATCCATCTCCGGGATGTTGCCGCCGAAAGGCGTGTCGATGCCGTCGAAGGCCGCCATCAGGTTCAACGTGCCCGTCATGGCCGGCGAACTCAGCATGCAACTGCCGACGCCACCATCGGCCACGACCAGGGCGAATCCGCAGGTCTGCGGCAGTGGCTCACCGTCGGCGACGACCACCTGGCCCACCGGCGTGAACGGACCGTTGATCTTGGTCACCGTCACCTCAATCGTGTAGGGATCGCCCAGGATCGACGGATCCGGCGTGTCATTGGTGATCGCCACGGCCACATCAAAGAAGGTGAACTCACTGGTCTTGCCGTTGGCGTCGGTGGCGGTCGCAATGACCACGTCTTCCGGCGCAAAAATCGGCGTGCCCGGCAGCAGAAACTGCTTGGTCATGCCTGCTTCGGCCTGCAGATAGAAGTCGGTACCCAGCAATTCGAAACCCTCGTCGCCGCTGGCGCGATAGAACTCCACCTGCAGCGGATACAGCGATTCAGTGATCAACGAGTCGACGCTGTACTCCAGCGTGACCTGATCGGTCCCCGGGGTGTTGAACAGGATGTTGGTGATGGCCGGGAAGTTCTGACCGTTGTTGAAGCCGGCATCACTGTCGCCGGCATCATTGCCGGTACGGCCGTCGGCGCCCAGATCGATGGCCGGTCCGCCGTTGCTCATGAAGACATTGCCACTGATCGTGGCGCGGCCTTCCTGGACCTCGGTACCCATGACGGCAAAGGGTGCCGACAGCACGCCGGCGCCGGCGTTGAATTCGATCTTGTTGCCTTCCCCACCCGACAGGGTGCCGACCTGCACCAGGCCAAAGGTCATCTCGACGAAATTGACGCCGTTGGCGTTGGGAACCGGCGTGTTGCCGTCCACACCCACACCGATGTAGTTGCCGATGATCACGCTGCCATCGAAGCAGACATCCACGCCGGCCGGGGCACACTGCAGGCCGATACCGTCCTCGGTGTTGCCGCCGATGATGTTGCGATCACTGGCCGGCATGCCACCGCCGATGCGGACGCCAACAACGTTGTCACCGACCAGGTGCACACCCCGCCGACCGTTGCCCAGCGGCGCCAGTCCGGTGGCATCGGTACCGACCAGATTGCCGAGCAGCCGCACGTCGTCGGCGCTGATCACCACGCCATGGTCGGCGTTGCCGGAAATCAGGTTACGGCCATCCGCAGCACCGTCGCCGATGAAGACGGTGCCGTTGATGGCCGGTCCGGCGACCACGACACCATTGGTTTGAGGGCCCGGCACACTGAGGCCATCGGCGCTGGTGCCGATGTAGTTGCCGACGATATTGGCCGTCGCCGTGACGCCATTCGGGGCCCGCAGGCCAGCAAAGGCGCGCGGTCGCGATGGGGCCTCTTCCGCCACAAAGGTGGAGTTGACCCGCACGCCTGCGCCACTCCAGCGGTTGATCACCAGTCCGAGGACGATCACTTCGTTGCTGGCGGCGTCGATGACCAGTCCATCGCCGGCGGTGTTCTGGCCGGACAGCTCGATCAGCAGGGTGCCGTTGAAGCCCCCCATGTCGGCAGGGTTGGTGTTGCCGAGTGCGCCCGGCTGACTGAGGCCGTCGATGAAGGTTTCATCGGTGATCGGCGGCAGCGGCGACAGTGGCGCAATGGTCTGTACGCCGGCACCGACGATGTTGAAGGTGATCAGATCCGGACCGACGTTGGCATTGGCGGCATCGATGGCCTCGCGCAACGTGCAGCCATCACCGGTACCGGCCAGATCGCAGACGCCATCGCCGGGATCGGCCGTGGTCGTGACCTCGAAGACCATCGGCCCACCCACGTTGGCGAACTCGAGCGCATTGCCGTTCTGCTGTACGTCAAAGCCCGGAAACGCGTTGGCGCCCACGGTGGCGGAGCTGGACAGCGACACACCCGCGACGACCAGCGGAAAGACGTCGGCCGGCATGGGGGTGAAGCCGCCGAACTGCGCGACGTTGACGGTGCCGTCGACCGTGGCAGAGCCACCCACCTGCAGCTGATCAAACTGGCCCGCAGCGACACCACCGATGTCGACATCCAGCGTACTGCTGGCGGTCTGTACGTAGTTGCCGGAGATGCTCAGCAGGCCCGGGCTGACGGTACCTGGCTGCACCGAGGCGCCGTTGACGTTGACATCGCCCAGGATCTGACCATTCCCGGAAAGCGTGCCGACGTCAAACTGGCCGGTCATCGCGCCAAAGTCGAGCTGCCCCGGCATGTTGACGGCAGTACTGGGCGCGACACCGCCGGTCTGACCGAAGTCAGCCACGGTCAGAATGCCACCGTTGACCTGCAGACTGCCCTGATTGAAGAACTGGATCGGCGCGTTGATGTTGGCGTCGTCGCCTGTACCGAGGGCCGTCTTGGTGATGACGCCCTGATTGAGCAGGAACGGGCTGCCGCACACAGAGCATCCCATGATCTGCGGCATCATTGTCACCGAGTCGATGGCCAGGGTGCCGCTGGCCAGTACCTGGAATTGCGCCGTGTTGTCGAGGTGGATGCCACCACCCTGCCAGGTGGCGGTGCCGTTCAAGACGAAGACAATGCTGTCGAAGGTGAACAGCGAACCGGGCGCGCCCGGCAGGAAAACAATGGCACCCGGGTCGGTGGACAAGGAAAAGGCGCCCGAGGCCCGCAGAGTCCCTGAATCCAGCGTCGCAAGTGCCGAGACCTGAATCGGCGCCGCGGTGACCAGCGTCGACCCATCGAGGATGGCGAGATTGGTCAATGGCAGGTTGCCGACGTTGTTGTAGTTCAGCTGTGCGGGCATGGGCCCGGTGACCGAGATATCGGGCAAGCCCAGCGTGCTGTCGATGTCCACCGTTGCGCCATCGCGAACCACCAGCTGACCGGCGCCGGTGATCGAGCCCGCGGCCAGAAGCTGCCGGGTGCCGAGACTGATCACCAGCAGGTTGGAGGCGCTGACGACATAGTCACCAGAATCGATGCCGTCTCCGGCCAGATCCAGCTGCCCCGCATTGACGTTGACTGTCCCGTCATTGACGAAGGGCGGCGCAAAGGCCACGCCTTGCGCGCCGTTGATCTGAATCGCGCCGTCATTGGTGAAACTGTTGCCACTGAGGTCATCGGACACGACGAAGACGTCGGTGCCGGGCATGTTGAAGTTGATCGATCCGCTGACGCCGTTCTGCAGCGTCGCAGTGGCGACCATGTCCAATCCGTTGCCGGAGGTGACGGTGATCGCGCCATCATTGATCAAGGTGCGACCGACGATGGCCCGTACCGGCGGGCCAGCCGGTCCGCCCAAGGTGCTCGTCGCCACCGAATTGATGGTCAACGATTCACCCGGCCCGCCGACCAGCACGCCGCCATCCCAGACAAAGCTGGCGGTCACCGTCATGACTGCGGGACCACCCAGCGAACCGAGTGGATTGAGCATTTGCAGATTGGCGAAGCTGACGGCAACACCGCCGAAGCCCAGGTCGCAGGCGTCAATGATGGTCTGGCCGGAGATGGCATAGGTCCCGTTGATCGTGGCATTGCAGCCGGTCGGCGCGGGTGTACCGAAACGCACATCGCCGGCACCACTGAACGAAGCGGTGTCGAAGATGGTTGAGCCACCGATCTGCAGCTCCGTGCCGGCCGCCACAGTGACGGTGCCGTCGAAGAGAGCCGCGTTCAGCTCGAAATTGCCCTGAGTCAGATTGAAGGCCCCGCCGCCGTCCATGCTGACGAAGTCCTGCAGCTGCGCGGTCTGGGTGCCCGTCTTGTTGATGACGCCATCATTGAAGATCTGCGCGAAGGTGCCCGGGGCCAGCACATCGATGGCCTCCACCGAAGCGCCGTTGATGTCCATGTTCCAGATGCCGCCGGAGCCGATGCTGATCACCGCATCGCGGATGTGGATCAAGCCGGCGGTCCAGGTCACCGTGCCATCGATGTTGATGACATTGGAATCGAGCAGGGTCATGTCCGCCCCGTTCCACACCGAGGTGGTGCTGGGCAACAGGGTCAGGATGCCGGCAAAGCCGTCGATGGTGCCGCCGGACCAGTTGAAACCGGTGTCGACGTCCAGCGATCCGCCCATGCCGCCATCGATGAACACGATGCCGCCACCGAGCTGCAGATTGCTGACCGTTTCCGGCGTGGTCAGCGTAACCATGCCGGCGTTGATGATGGCCGTGTCGCCGACGCCGGGCGTATTCGCAGTGGAGCCGGAGCCACCGGTACAGGTCGCCCATCCCGCCTGGTCGTCCCAGGTGGAGGTCAAGCCATTCCAGGTACAGGTCACGGCGCTCGCATCCAGCGAGCAGAGCAACAGGACGGCTGCCAGCCAACCGCCGCGCGAAACGGATCCGACGATGCTCAGCCAGACGCTTCGCAACGGTTCTCTTCGACCAAGCATATGTCCCCCTGCGTGCACCGGGCATTCCGCGCCCGGCATGGCGGTCCCCCACTGGACCGACTGCGACACAAAGTCGCCCGAATCGCCTTTAGCGTCAAGCGCTTCCGATACCCGTGGCGGTTCCGCCCGGTTCCGGCTCGGCTGTCCCTGCGCCTGCTTTGCAGCGTGGCGCAGACACCCCTGTGCACTGAGCCGCCATCAATGGCTCTGTTGTCAACGCAGGAAGGTTCGGGGGTGGGTCAGTGCCGGCCCAAGTGTCTGCACAGTTCGTGGTGCTGAAACAACGACGCCGCCAGGTTGGCGGCGTCGCAGGCTTCAGGTCATGACGGCTACGGCCGTGTCATGAGCACCATTGCTCAGCGGGTGGCTTGGTCCGCAGTGGCAGCGCCCACCTGAGCGGTCAGTACCGAACCGCCGATCTCGATGGCATCGCCCAGAATGCGCGCGGCCTCGGTCAGCAGCACATCCGGCCGCGACTCTTCTTCCTCTTCATCGACAATGGCACTGAAGCGGGAGCCTTCCTCGCCGGGATTGAGGCCGTCGTCCAGCGCCGGTCGACGGCTCTGCTCGTAGGCCTCGTTGATCGCGGCCAGCCGTTCGGCACGGGCCTTTTCGCGGCGTTCCTGCTCATCGCGTTCCTGCTGGCGCTTGGCCAGATTCAGCGACACCGTGCGGTCTTCACGTTCGCGCCGGTACTCCTCCACTTCCTCGAAGTACAGGCGCAGCTCCTCGTCGCTCTTGGCGCGCTGGCCATGACGCAGCGTCAGCGCCTCATTCAGCTGTGACAGCTTGCTGGCCGGGGCAAAATCCAGCGCCGAGATTTCGGTGTAGGGCAGGGCATTGTCGAAGGTGCTCTCGCCGTACTCCTCCGAACCGACCGAGTTGGGGAACAGCACATCCGGCACCACGCCGCGATGCTGGGTGGACTTGCCATTGACGCGGAAGAACTGGGCAATCGTCATCTTCAGCTGGCCCAGCGCTGGCTTTTCGCTGTCGGCAACATGGTCCAGGTCCACCAGGTTCTGGACCGTCCCCTTGCCGAAGGTGGTCTCGCCGATCACCAGGCCACGGCCGTAGTCCTGGATGGCGGCGGCGAAGATCTCCGAGGCCGACGCCGAGGCGCGGTTGACCAACACCGCCAGCGGGCCGTCATAGGTCACGCCGGCATCGGAATCCCGCTCGATCTGCAGACGGCCAGTGCTGTCGCGCACCTGCACCACCGGGCCGCGATCGATGAACAATCCGGTCAGATCGGTCGATTCGGCCAGTGAACCGCCGCCATTGTTGCGCAGGTCGATGACGACGCCGTCGACCTTCTCGGCCTCCAGTTCACGCAGCAGCTTGGCCACATCGCGAGTCGAACTGCGGTAGTTGCGATCACCCTGTGCCCGGGCAGCGAAATCCATGTAGAAGGTGGGCAGTTCGATGACGCCGATGCGGCGCGACTGCTCATCGACCTTGACCTCCAGGATCCGCTTCTTGGCGGCCTGCTGCTCCAGCGCCACCTTGTCACGGGCAATCAGCATCCGCTCCGGCGCGCCATCGGCACCGTCGGCCTTGTGCACCACTTCCAGTTGCACCTTGCTGCCTTTCGGACCACGGATCAGATCGACCACATCGTCCAACCGCCAGCCAATCACATCGGTCAGCTTCTGGTCCTTCTCCGATCCGACGGAGATGATCCGGTCACCCGCCAGGATGCGCCCGTCACGGTCGAGCGGCCCCCCAGGGACGATCTGCCGAACGACGGTGTATTCACCCTCGCGCTGCAGCACCGCACCGATACCCTCCAGCGACAAGCGCATCGAGATCGCGAAATTTTCGCTGGCGCGCGGGCCGAGATAGCTGGTGTGAGGTTCGATCGCCGAGGCGTAGGCGTTGAGGAAGGTCTGGAAGATGTCGTCCCGATCCAGCTGCTCGACCCGCACCTGGAAATCGGCGTAGCGCTTGTCCAGGGTCTCGACGATGTCGGCATCGGCCTTGCCGGCCAGGGTCAGACGCAGCCAGTCGTTCTTGACGCGCTTGCGCCACAACTCGTCCAGCTCGGTGCTGGTCTGCGCATAGGGCGCGTCCTCGCGGTCGAAGGCGTAGGACTCATCAACGGTGAAATCGAAGCCCTGCTTGAGCAGCGCCCGCGCATGACGGG
>JAWLAT010000029.1:0-63675 GCA_041395325.1 Lysobacterales bacterium | reverse complement strand
AGGAACTGCCCCTCCAAGGTTCTGCCAGTTCGCCTGGCGCTTCTGGGTGTCCTGGGCTGTGGCCGTCCTAGGCTGTCTTGCCCGTGCTTTGCAACTGAAAACGGACTCAGTAGACCAGCAGCGTGTCGCATCCGCTGCCCGCATCCCAGCCCACCGGCAAATGGCCCGCCTCGTAGACCGTGACTAAGTGTGTGAAGAACTGCGGTGGGCGGCAGTCGGCGTAGGCCGCTTCCATAAGTGCCCCTGCCAAATCCCAGCGTATCGCGTCCACTGCTACTACCGAATCCGGCATCGCATCGGCTATCGCAGGAAGTACTCGCGGCTCGACCTCAGTCCCCAAAAAATGCACTGCCTTGTCAGCAATTTTGTTCCACTGGCCGGCATAGCGGTTGCGAAACCGATCGCGCAGAAAGGATGTAAGGTCATTCCGTCGCTCCAGAGTCCAATACTCCCACTCGGGCTGCTCGATCGCTTCCTTGGCCGCCGCCGCACCGCCAACGGGCCGACAGGGGAACGGCAGCGTCAGTCCGATGGAACGGCCAGCGGTGGAGAACCACGGCACAACACGCAGCCTGTCGCAAAGCTGCGCGAACTGCGGAGCAATCTCAGGGTTCATCGACTTTTGCCTGGTTGAGGTCGACATAGGAGACGTAAGCACCCAGACGCAGATTAGTCCGCTTCGAACCAACGCCATCTGCCGGCAGACACTGCCCAGATCATGCGGCAGGCTGATCAGTATGACTACCGCCCGCTCCGCCATCGCGCCGGTTGGCTCGGCCGGCTACTACCACTGCGTGTCTCGCTGCGTGCGGCGGGCGTGGCTGTGTGGAACGGATCGGCTGAGCGGCAAGTGTTACGACCACCGCCGCGACTGGGTCGTATCGCGGGTGACCGAACTGGCTTCGATCTTTGGCGTCCGTGTCCTGGCCTACGCAGCCATGTCCAATCATCTGCATCTGGCTTTGGAGTTCGATCCAGCCTGGGTCGAGGGTTGGAGCGATGGCGAATGCCTCGACCGCTGGTTGCGGCTGTACTGTCCTGCCGACTATTCGGAGCAGCAGAGGGCTAACCGCCAGACCGCTTGGCTTTGCCAGCCCGAACGCATCGCACAGATCCGGGTTCGACTGGCCTCCGTCAGCGAGTTCATGAAGTGCTTGAACGAACACATCGCTCGAATGGCCAACCAGGAGGACGGCTGTACAGGCCGATTCTGGGAAGGGCGCTTCAAGTGCCAGCGGCTGCTGGATGAGCAAGCAGTGTTGTCGGCCATGGTCTACGTGGACTTGAACCCCATCCGCGCGGCCATGGCGACCGATCTGGAAACCAGCGACTACACCTCGATCCAGCAACGGCTGCGCGAGACGGCTGAGCGGCTCGGAGATGCGGACAAGCTCCTGCGACCCGTCGCTGGTGTACCAGGCGAACTGGCGCTGGGAATCTCGGTGCGGCACTACCTGGGACTGGTCGACTGGACGGGGCGGGTAATGCACCCGACCAAGCGCGGCAAGATCGAGGGGGCTCCACCGTCGGTGCTGGATTCTCTGGGGCTTCGCGACAACGCCGAAATGCGGCCGGCGCTGCTGGATCGGTTCGAATTATCCGATCGCGCCTGGACGCATCAGGTCAAGAGCACCGAATCAGATTTCTACCGGGTGATCGGTGCCGCCGAGCGGATCCTGGCCTACGCCGAAGACAACGGCCAGCGATGGCTGCAGGGTATCGGCGTGGCGAGGTTGCTCATCGAGCGACGGGCCAAGACCAAACCTGCGTGATCAAAGCGATAGAGAGCGACGCCGACAGTGATCGGCGGCTTCGCCGTGCGCCATATCGGTGATTTCACGACGTCAGCGAAGCAATCGCTCGCAGATTGGCCGAAAAGCCCTCAACAACCCCAAAACCCCGCCAGATCAAGAGGCACTCGTGTCGAGGTCACTGAGTGTCGCGAAAATTCAGGTGTCCTGGGCCGTCCCTTTGTTCGTACGGAACCAGCGTAATGCCATGACTGAATTCATCGATCAACTGTGCAGTGGCTTGACGGGTTTCTAGATCTTGTTGCTTCAGTAGCTCCAAAAACACGGACTCACTGATGGGGCAAAGAATTTTCTCCTACTACGGCGCTTCTTATTTCACGGAGTAGCTCGGTGGCAGCCTGGATTTTTGACCGCCCCATGTGGGCGTCTCGAAGAAGCACCCAAAATCGCTTATCTAGGTATATTTTTTCAACGTGCTGTATCGAATCAGCAAGCTCCAATGCATTTACTTTGACGTATTGATCTATAGAAATCTCAGGATGTTGCCTGTGGAAGTCGAATGAGTCCGCTATATCAGGGGCGCTAGGTTTTTGCATGGGCTGGAATTGGTGGCTAACGTTGAAATTCAGCCGCCGCCGAAGGCGGTCGGCTGGAATGCCGGGTTAGGCCGGTATTGCACTTCAATGTTGATTTCAAGCCGCCGTCCAGTCATTTCAAGTCCTGCCTCGGTGGTGGCGCGTGCAATGCAACCTCCCAGTCCTCGTATGGCGGCTCAACCTTGAAGCTCGGGTCGCAATATGCGCGCAGGTAGTCTGTGGCTCTCTTCTGCGCGTAGTGCGCATTGAGTACCTGACCATCTTCTCCCAACTCCAAAACGTTCGCGAAGATGGCGTAGACCTGCTCAAGTGCGCTTGGCTCATTCCCGTATAGATCAAGATAGTCCACTCCTTCGAGTGTGTACTGCGTTCCGCTCGCCATGAAGTAGGCGAACGTTCTCAACGCCCCGCTGAATGAATTGCTCAAGTGCGTCATGGTGTGTAAGCGGTCTAACGACTAGGTAACGCGCTGCCGCGCGGGAACATCTGGATCATCGCAAGGAACTCCCCGGCAGTCGCGTTGACCTACTTGTTGGGCGGCAACGGATGCCCGCGCGTTCAGTTGCTCGCAAGCACCGGTAAACAGCATTGCACCCCACAACGAAGCAGGCAATACGAACAGCATATAGACAGCGAGCAGTTGCAGAAGAACGTCCACGATGATGCGGCAGACCCAGGATGCGGCAGACCCAGGACACGCAAACACTTTGAAGAGGATTTATCCGCCTTGAACCGACGCCATCTGCCGGCAGACAGCGACCCGATGATGCGGCAGGCTGATCGCCATGACTACCGCCCGCTCCGCCATCGCGCCGCTCGGTTCGGCCGGCTACTACCACTGCGTCTCTCGCTGCGTCCGGCGGGCGTGGTTGTGTGGGCTGGACCGGCTGACCGGCAAGAGCTACGACCATCGCCGTGACTGGGTCGTGGTGCGGGTGAACGAGTTGGCTTCGATCTTCGCAGTGCGGGTGCTGGCCTACGCGGCCATGTCCAATCATCTGCATCTGGCGTTGGAGTTTGATCCGGCGTGGGTGGAGGGCTGGACCGATGGCGAATGCCTGGAGCGCTGGCTGCGGTTGTACTGCCCGGCCGATTACTCGGAGCAGCAGAGGGCCAATCGCCTGACCGCCTGGCTTTGCCAGCCCGAGCGCATCGCGCAGATTCGGGTTCGACTGGCCTCGGTCAGTGAGTTCATGAAGTGCTTGAACGAACACATCGCTCGAATGGCGAACTTGGAGGACGGCTGTACAGGCCGATTCTGGGAAGGGCGCTTCAAGTGCCAGCGGCTGCTGGATGAACAGGCCGTGCTGTCGGCCATGGTCTACGTGGACTTGAACCCCATCCGTGCGGCCATGGCGACCGATCTGGAGTCCAGCAACTACACCTCGATCCAGCAACGGCTGCACGAGACGGCTGAGCGGCTCGGTGACGTGGACAAGCTGCTGCGGCCCGTCGCTGGTGTACCGGGTGAGCTGGCGCTGGGAGTCTCGGTGCGACATTACCTGGGTCTGGTCGACTGGACCGGGCGGATCATGCACCCGACCAAGCGCGGCAAGATCGAGGGAACTGCGCCTTCGGTGCTGGACACGCTTGGGCTTCGCAACAACGCCGAACAGCGGCCGGCGCTGCTGGATCGATTCGAACTATCCGATCGCGCCTGGACCCATCAGGTCAAAGGCACCGAGTCGGACTTCTACCGAGTGATCGGTGCCGCCGAACGGATCCTGGCCTACGCCGAAGACATCGGTCAGCGATGGCTGCAGGGTATCGGCGTGGCCAGGTTACTCAACGAGCAAAGGGCCAAGCCCAAACCTGCGTGATCAAAGCGATAGAGAGCGACGCCGACAGTGATCGGCGGCTACGCCGTGCGCCATATCAGGGATTTCGTGACGTCAACGAAGCGATCGCTCGCAGATGGGCCGAAACGGCCCCCACCAACCCCAAAACAACGCCCGATCAAGAGGCACTCGTGTCGAGGTCCGTGGACCTCGCGAAAGTTTGGGTGTCCTGGGCTGTCGCCGCCCCGAGTCGGACTTCTACCGAGTGATCGGTGCGGCCGAGCGGATCCTGGCCTACGCCGAAGACATCGGTCAGCAATGGCTGCAGGGGATAGGCGTGGCCAGGTTGCTCAACGAGCGTCGGGTCAAGCCCAAACCTGTCTGATCGATGCGAAAAGAACGACGCCGACAGTGATCGGCGGCTTCGTCGTGCGCCAAATCGCGGATTTGGTGATGTCGCCGAAGCGATCGCTCGCAGATTGGCCGAAACGGCCCTCCCCAACATCAAAAACCCGCCCAACTATCAGGCACTCGCGTCGAGGTCCGTGGACCTCGCGAAAGCTTGGGTGTCCTGAGCCGCCATGGGCTGTCGTCGCGAAAGTTCGGGTGTCCTGGGCTGTCGACTACCCTGTCATCAGCAGTAGTCGCCTACGGGCCTGCCACAGGTTGGAGATTTCGCGCCTCCAGCGCAGCGATCAGCGTCAAAACGGCCGATGGGGCCGTCGCCGACCCAACCGATCCGCCCCTTCAGGCGTCAGCTGCGTCGAACTCCGCGTTAAGGCAGGAAGTTCGCGTGTCCCGAGATTGCTTTGCCGGCCGAAGGAAAGCATCCTCTCGATGGAAGGGTTAGGCGACTGGTGGTTCACGGCTCAAACATCGTGCAGCGGAAACTTCATTTTCTGCTTCGTCGAGCAGTTACTCAGTTAGCGCCAGATTGACCGCAGCGACTGTGTCCGCAAGGGGCATTCCGGTGCGCTTTCCGCCAAGGTATTGCCTGTTCGACTGAACCAGTTTCCAGCGAGAGTTACCTTGAAATCTTTCGAGTCTGGTCAGGTAGCACCAGTAGACGTTGTTCCCCGGAACGCACGGCCTGGCTCGTAGGCAAATGTATCGTCCGAGGAGAACTCCGAATTCCAGACCTCTCAGTCCAGCACCGATGACGGCATTGAACTGGCCAACTTCATGGGCGGCGTGAATCTGATCAACTGCCTGAAGGCCTGGAACTCTGATCTTCTTTACCCAGCTTCGCGTAAAAGCCGACGGCGCCTCCTGCTGAATTCTTCTTCTCCGCTATGTGAGCAGTTGGTACACCTTGGTACGCGTGCAGAAGATATCGAGAGCTTGACTATTCGGTAGCTTTTGCTCTGGGGGTAGCAGGCGAGGCGGATCAGATCCTTCAGCAATAGCATGACCCCTTCACTCTGTCTACTGTGGGATTGCCGGCGGGTTGAGCGAAGTACTTGGCTTCCAGCCAGTTGTGCCTTCGAATACCGTACTGATTCAGCGCTGGAGTGAGGATGTTCATTGCCTCCAAATCGAGATGGAGATCGGCGCGTTTACCAGGAGCCAGGTAGGTCACCTCGGATCGAAGGCAAGAGATCGGGTTGTTTATGTTGCGGCCGTTCAGTTCCTGAAGCACGGCCATCGAGAAGGCGGACATTAGCGTCCCTTCGAACTCAAACTCTTGATATGGGAGCCCCGTCAGGAACTCCGGAAGTGACATGAAAGCTTGTTCAAAGAGCATGGCGGGTGTGTGCTTTCGATGCCTAGCTGTTCATTGGAATGAGAGCTGTCTTCTCGTGGTGCTTCGCGAGGCACCTAACGCCGCGTTAAGCCGCCGCGGCGCGAAAGTACTCCGATCGAAGCCAGGAGCCTGTCCGCGGTCGGCTTGAACGAATAGTTAGGCATCAAACCCAAACTCCTTGCGAACAGCCTTGTCAAGGGCAGCCCTATCTTTGGTTTGGCCTCATCAGACCACGGGATTAGCACGAACTGCGAAGACATTGTCTGCAATTTTCCGGTCAATCCAGACTGTTTTTTCTCTACACGTTTCGCGGCGTTCTGAACGTCTCTCTCGCTATTGACCATATCTTGTTTGGCGAAAGAAGAACTATAAACAAGAACGCGAACTTGTGGCGCGGAACTTTTTATGACCTCCACCATTTGGATCAATCTTTCTTCGGCCATCCAATCTCTGTCCCGAGGATTTTTCTCGTTCTCGAAATCGCCTCGAAACGCGTGCCAGTGGATCACAAGAATTCTAGGTTTGTCGCTTCCTATGTCTCGAGCCTGGTCAAGCCATTCTCCTCGATTAGATCTATCGCTCTTCCGAAAACCATAGAGCGTTTCCATGCTCTCAAGTTCATCAAGGATTTCATCGATGACGCGTCTCCGAGTTCGACTGTCTACCACAATAACTAGCGGTTTCTCGATGACGCTCGGAGGAGTTACCGAGCCAGCCAAAGCGCCGGGCGAATCAATTGTTGGTGTCGGTTTCGGAGAAGTCCATTCTGGCGGAACAAGCATCGGAGCGAGCGAAGTTGCGATCACGAATAGGATTCCAAGAGCGATAACTTTCGGATTCTTTTTACCGAGCTCGAGAAAGTATTTTATGTTCTTCAAAATGGTGGGGGGTTCCGGTTCTATCCCATCCGCAGGGGGATTTTCCTTGCGGGCCTTCTTCGTCACATTCTTCTTGGTCGTCATTTCGCTTCATCCAGTCGCGCGCCAAAGGTCCCAGATTGATACCTAACAGTAAGTAGACGGCGATTCGCCGTGTTTCAACGCGGCGAATCGCCGGATATTGCTCAGCGAGGTGCGACTGTTCGGCATGTCCACAGGCGGTCGTGGTCGATGATCGGAGTTTGCAACCATGTGGTTTCGCACACAACCCGGTTGGTGCGCGAGCGTCGAAAAAGTGGGCCGAAAGCGGCGGCAAAACACGGCGAATCGCCGTCTTTCCCGCACCTCAAACCAAATGCCGCCTCTGCCTCGCCGGCGCATTCCCCACCCCACCCTGCTTCAAGCGCGGCCCCTGCGCGGGTCCATCATCAAAGCTCAGCCTGGCCCGTCCGCCACTGCCGCGGTAATCCTCAATCAGCGCCTGATCAACCGCGCTTTGCGAATCACCGCCATCGCGTTCCAGCAGAAACTCGCGCAGCCATTCGACCAGCTTGTCCTGGGCCAGGCCGTGGGTGCGGCGGGTGCGGGTGTAGAGCCAGTCGCTGAAGGCGAGAAACTGGGCGAAGGGGGATTCGGCCAGCAGCAGCGGCAGGCTGCGGCGGAAGCGGCCGGAGTTGGCGAGCAAATCCCAGTAGCGGGCGAAGCGGGCCAGGCGCTGGAATTCGGCGAAGCTGATGGCGTCGGTGGCCAGCACGTTGTAGGGCGGGTCGGGGTTGAAGCGCAGGCCGTAGTCATTGGTGTGGCGGATGATCGGGGTGCCGCGCAGGCGTTTGAGGATGCCGAACTGGATCTCCTGCGGGCCCAGGGCCACGAGCTGGTCGAAACCGGCGGCGAAGCTGGCGATGTCCTCGCCGGGCAGGCCGGCGATCAGGTCCACATGCAGATGGGCCTGGCTGTGCTGGCGCAGCCAGCGCAGGTTGGTGGCGGCCAGCTCGTTCTTCTGGCGGCGGGAGATGCGCGCCTGCACCTCGGGGTTGAAGCTCTGGATGCCGATCTCGAATTGCAGCGTGCCGGCGGGAAAGCGGGCGATCAGCTGCTTGAGCCGTTCGGGCAGGTGGTCGGGGATCAGTTCGAAATGGACGAAGGGCGGATCGGCCGGGTCGGCGGCGATGCGCTCGAGGAAGAAATCCAGGATCGCCGCCGAGGTGTCGACCTTCAGGTTGAAGGTGCGGTCAACGAACTTGTACTGCCGCGCGCCGCGCGCCCACAGCTGGCGCAGCTGATCGAGGAAGGCGTCCAGCGGAAAGGGCCAGGCGGTGCGATCGAGCGAGGACAGGCAGAACTCGCACTTGAAGGGGCAGCCGCGTGAGGCCTCCACGTAGAGATGCCGCTGGGCGATGTCGGTGGCGTCGTATTCGTCGTAGGGCAGCGCCAGCTGGTCCAGCGGCGGCTGCTTGCCGGCGATGATTCGCTCGTCCGGCCGCTCACCGGCCAGCAGTGCCCGGGCCAGTTCGGCGAAGCTGGTCTCGCCCCAGCCGGTGATCACATAGTCGGCCAGCGCGCCGATGCGCTGATCATCGATCTCGTAGCTGACCTCCGGCCCGCCGAGCACGATGATCAGTTCCGGCGCCAGCAGCTTGAGCTGCGCCACCAGCCGGGTGCTCTCCTCGACGTTCCAGATGTAGACGCCCAGGCCAAGGATTTGCGGCTGCTCGGCGAGGATGGCCTCGACCAGTTCCTCGGTGCGCGAACCGATGACGAACTCGCGCAGGCTGGTCTGCGGCCGCAGCTCGCCCAGTCCGGCCAGCAGATAGCGCAAGCCCAGCGAGGCGTGCGCATAGCGCGCATTGAGCGTGGACAGGACGATCGCGCTCATCGGCGCGGCTCGGCCGGCAGCGCGGCGCAGTGTTCGATCAGCCGCTGCAGCGCCGGCAGGCCATCGAGAATCGCCGCCGGACCCGGCTGCAGGATCAGCGCCGACTTGATCTCGGCCAGCTGGTCGTTGCGCACGGCCGGCACATCGGCCCAACCCGGCCGCGCGCGCACGCGATCGGGCGCGAAGCGCTTGCCGCACCAGGAACCGACGATCAGTTCCGGCGCCGCGGCGAAGACTTCCTCGTCCGACTCCAGGATTCGGCCACGCGCCAGCGAGGACTGGCCGCGGGCGGCAAAGACATCCTCACCACCGGCCAGCGTGATCAGCTCGGAGACCCAGCGGATGCCGCAGATGCGCGGCTCGTCCCATTCCTCGAAATAGAGCCGCGGCCGTCGCGGCAACACCGCCGCCCGCTGCCGCGCCTGTTCGATCTGCGCCTGCAGCTGATCCACCAGCGCCTGACCGGCCTCCGGCCGACCGACCAGACAGCACAGCCGCAGACAGTAGTCGACGATGCCCTGCACGCTGCGGTGGTTGCTGATCCACACCTCCACCCCGGCGCCGATCAGCTCGCGCGCGATGTCGGCCTGGATGTCGGAAAAGCCGATGACCAGATCCGGCCGCAGCTCGAGGATCTTCTCCAGCCGCGCGCTGGTGAAGGCCGACACCTTCGGCTTCTCCTTGCGCGCCCGCGCCGGCCGCACGGTGAAGCCCGAGATCCCCACGATGCGATCGGCCTCACCGATCCGATAGAGCACCTCGGTGGGCTCCTCGGTCAGGCAGACGATGCGGTGGGGGTGGGGGTCGTGGGTGGGCATGCGGGTGGGTTCGAGGCGGGGCCGGGACATTGTTGCATTGGTGGTGGCGAGGGCTCAGGGGTCAGGGGTCAGGATTGGGCGAGCGTGTCGGTATGACCTGAGCTGCGGGCCCCGTGTGGCGCGGATGGGAACGGTGGTGGGGGTCTGGTGTGGATCGCTGCGTCGGCCGACAGGCTGGCCTCGCATCACCCTGAGCCCTGCTCCCTCAGCCCTGACCCCTCAAGGAAACACCATCCGCCTCCCCCAAGCCCCACCCTCCTCCACCTCATACCGATCTCGCTGGTGCAGCCGAAACTCCTCGCCGAACCAGAGTTCGATCAGGCTGGGGCGGATGCGGTAGCCGGACCAGTGTGGGGGGCGGGGGACGTGGCCTTCGGGGTAGCGGTCGCGATACATCGCCACGCGCTGCTCCAGCGTGGCGCGCTGGTCGAGGGTTTCGGATTGCAGTGAGGCCCAGGCGCCGATCTGGCTCAGATAGGGGCGGCTCGCGAAATAGGCGTCGGCCTCGGCCGGGGTGACCGGCTCGACGTGCCCTTCCACCTTGACCTGCACGCCGTTGCGCAACCGCTTCCAGTGGAACAGCAGCGCCGCCTGCGGGTTCATTTCCAGCTGCCGGCCCTTGCGGCTGTGGGTGTTGGTGTAGAAGACGAAACCGCGTTCGTCGACCTCCTTCAGCAGCACGGTGCGGGCGCTGACGCGGCCGTCGGAGGAGGCCGTGGCCAGGGTCATCGCGATGGGCTCGGGCTCGCCGGCGTCGGCCGCGGCCTGCAGCAATTCGCGAAAGCGTTCGATGGCTTCCAGGTAGATTGGATCGGCGGCACTCATGGCGGTGGGCGGGCGTCCTGACGCAGGCTGGCGATCAGTTCACTGTACCCGATGCGATGGTCCGGATAGCGCCACTGGAAGCCGGCCTGCAGCAGCCGGCGGGGCAGGATTCGGCGATTGGCGCGACCGTCGGCGGCGCGCTCGGCTGGCGGCGGCAAGCCCAGCTCGGCGCAGAGCCAGTCGGCCAGATCGGCCTCGCTGACCGCATCGCCATCGACGCCGTTGACGATGCCGGTGTCCGGACGCTCGACCAGCCAGGCCAGCATCCGCGCGGCGTCCTCGGCGTGGACGCGGTTGGTCCAGTGCGGCGGCGCTCGCTGCACCCGAGCCGTGCCCGCCAGCAGCCCGCGCAGCAGCTGCGTTCGGCCCGGTCCGTAGATGCCACCCAGGCGCAGGCAGACCGCGTTGGCGCGGGCCTGACGCAGACAGTCCTCAGCCTGCAGCAGGATCTGACCGTTGAAGCCGGCGGGCGCGGTATCGGCGGTTTCGTCCAGTTCGGCGCCGTCGGCATCGCCATAGACGGCGGTGCTGGAGACGAACAGCCAGCGCTGACTGTCGGCCGCCAGCTGCGGCAGATCGAGCAGGCGCTGCAGCGAGCTCAGATAGGCGCGGCGATAGCCTTCGGGGCTGCGCTCGTCGGGCGTGAGCACATGGATGACGCCGTCCACGTCGGGCGGGACGCTGGCGGCCAGCGCCGCACCATCGTGCAGATCGACCGTACAGCGCTGCAGACCAATGGGAATACCTGCGGCCGGCCAGTGACGACGCAAGCCCGAGACTCGGTGCCCGCCCTGCAGCAGCAGATCGGCGACCCGCAGGCCCAGACGTCCACAACCGGCAAGCAGCCAATGCACCGACAGCGACCTCAGGCGGCGGCGGGCTCCAGACTGGCCTGGCGATCGCGCCGGGCCACCCAGCGCAGCCAGATCAGCCAAACGAACACCGCGTCCAGGATGATCAGTGCCTGCCACAGGTACAGATGGAACCACTTGAACCAGTGCATGCTGTACTGGCCCAGGTAGAACAGGCTGATGATGCGGACCAGGTTGAGCAGCTGGATGGCCACGAAACCGGCCACCAGACCCACCAGCTTGTGCTTCCAGCTGGCCGGGAAGGCGGAGACCGCAGCAATCAGGATGATCACCGCTTCCAGGCCGTTGCAGCCGCGCTCGATCGACACGGCGAAGCCGTTTGCGGTGCTCTGGATGATCTTGCCGTAGCTGACGACATCCTCATCGAACAGCTTGATCAGCCAGGTGCTGAAGCTGGCCAGCACATCGGTGAAGGGCGTCACCACCCAGGTTTCGCCGGGCTTGGACACCTCGAAGGCGAACAGACCGAGACAGACAACGGTGAAGATCAGCAGGAAACGAAGCATCGGTCCGGGGGGTCACGAAACAGGCGGCGCATGGTAGCCCGCAGGCGGGCCGTGTGCGAGTGAACGACCGCCAGATTGGCGCCAAGTTCCGCCGTTCTGGTCAACCATCGAGCGGTTCGTCGATGCCACTGCGCCGGGCTTGCGTTCGTCGGCGACGATCACGCAGGCTAACCGGCATGGATGCACCCCTGGCAACGGTCCAACCCAGCGCACCCCCCTGGCCCTGTCCCGGTCGGCATCTGGTGCTGATCGGCCCGATGGGTGCCGGCAAGAGCACGGTGGGCCGGCAGCTGTCGCGGTTGCTGCGAGCGCCTTTCGTCGATCTGGACGAGCGCATCGAGCGCGTCACCGGCGCGACCATTCCGCTGATCTTCGAACTGGAGGGCGAGGCCGGCTTTCGGCGCCGCGAGAGCGAGGTACTGAGCGAGGTGCTGGCCCAGGCCGAACCGCAGATCATCGCCACCGGCGGCGGCGCGGTGCTGGCCGAGGCCAATCGGGCCGAGTTGGCCCGCTACGGCCTGATGATCTATCTGCGCACCCCGGTGGAACTGCAATTGCGCCGGCTGGCGCGCGACTGCAAGCGGCCGCTGCTGCAGGCGCCCGACCGCGAACAGCGCCTGCAGCGCATGGCGATCGAGCGCAATCCCATCTACGAAGCGCTGGCCAATGTCAGCATCGAATCCGGCTCGGATAATCCCAGCCGTACCGCCCGCCGACTGGCGCAAAGTCAGGGCTGGTTACCCCCCTGCCCCACCGAGAGCGACGAGAGCCCCGATGAATCGACTTGATGTGGCGCTGGGTGAGCGCGGTTATCCGATCCTGATCGGCGCTGATCTGCTCGCCGCCAGCGGCCCCGGACAGGACGCGCTGAGCGATCTGCAGCTGTGCGCCGTGCCCGGGGGTCAGCCGCACCGCTGTCTGGTGGTGACCGACGAGAACGTCGCCCGGCACCATCTGCCGGCCCTGGCCGGTTGTCTGCAGCGAGCGCCGTCCGAGCTGCCCACGCTGGTGCTGCCGGCAGGCGAACAGCACAAGACGCTGGCGAATTTCGGTCGCATTCTCGACGCCTGCGCCGCCGCGGGCCTGCGCCGCGACGATCTGCTGATCGCGCTCGGCGGCGGCGTCATCGGCGACCTGGCCGGCTTTGCCGCCGCCAGCTACATGCGCGGCATCGATTTCTTGCAGATCCCCACGACGCTGCTGGCGATGGTCGATTCCTCGGTCGGCGGCAAGACCGGCCTGAATCTGGCCGCCGGCAAGAATCTGGCGGGCGCCTTCTGGCAGCCGCGGCTGGTGCTGGCCGACACCGCCACGCTGACCACGCTGGATCGTCGCGAATACCGCGCCGGCCTGGCCGAGGTGGTCAAGTACGCCGCCATCGGCGACCCCAGCCTGTTCGAGTGGCTGGTCGCCAACGTGGCCGCCATCAACGCCGCCGACGCTGGCGCGGTGGCCTGGATGGTCGAGCAGAGCTGTCGCCACAAGGCCGCCATCGTGGCGCGCGATGAGCGCGAGCACGGCGATCGCGCCCTGCTCAATCTGGGCCACACCTTCGGCCACGCGCTGGAAGCGGCGCTGGACTATCAGGGCCTGCTGCACGGCGAGGCGGTGGCCATCGGCATGGTGCAGGCCGCCCGCCTGTCGACCCAGCTGGGCCTGGCCAGCGCGGCCGATCACGACCGCCTGCGCACCCTGCTGGTCGACCTCGGCCTGCCGGTCGACCCGCCCGCGCTGCCGGTCGAGCGTCTGGAGCATCACATGGCGCTGGACAAGAAGGCCTCCCGCAGCGGCCTGCGCTTCGTGCTCTGGCGCGGGATTGGCGAGGCCTTCATCGCCACCGATGTGCCGGCGGAGGCGGTGCGTGAGGTGCTGGGTGCAGGGCCCGGGGCTCTGGGCCCAGGGCCCAGTCAGCCGAACGGTTGACTTTGCTGCTGGCGTGTTCACTTCGGGTGCGCTATCTCTGCGCCATCTGACAGCCACGCTGGTGCGATGTGCGCGCATTCCAACAAACCCTACTGAGCCCGATTCTCTTCGGACTTCTTGCGCTGACTGCAGCAACGACGGTGCAGGCCGGCGATCTGCCGCGACCTGTCGCCGCCGGCGATGCCCTCCTGGCGCCCGTCGGGCTGGGCAGTACCGAGGTGGAGAACCTGCGTTGGAGTGATGAGTTTGCGCTGTCCTATGGTTGCGATGGGAGCGTGCTTGCGATCGCGACGGCGGCCAATGGCGACATCTATCTCGGTGGCAACTTTCGCTCCTGCGCCACCGTTATCGCCAATGGGCTGATTCGCTATGACCGCGTGCTGGATCAATGGTCGGCCGTCGCTTCGACGGAAGGTCAGGGCGTTCAGGGCTATGTGACGGCACTGGCCATCGAAGGCGACAGCCTCTACGTCGCGGGCGGCTTTGAGCAGGTTCAGGTCGGCTCGCCTGTTGCAGCGGCCAATGTCGCGAAATTTGACCTGCTCACCGAGCAATGGTCCCCACTGGCCAGCGCGACTGGCAACGGCGTCGACGGCGACGTCAGGGCCATGGCGCTGGATCAGGACGGCCACCTCTATCTGGCGGGTTCGTTTGCGCAGGCCAACGTCGGATCGCCGATCTCGGCACCCGGCCTGGCACGCTGGGATGCCGGCATGCAGCAATGGTCCACGCCCGGCACGCCGCCGGCTGGGGGTGGCTATCATGCGCTGATCTGGCACCAGAACCATTTGATCGCGGGTGGACCCGGCGGCATCCGCATCTGGTCAGCGGACAGCGGTTGGCGAACCCATGGCGGGCCCAACGGAGTGGTATACGCCCTGGCGGCAACCGGATCGGACATCTATGCCGGCGGCTACTGGATGCAGATCTTCGCCGGCACCGACACTACGATCGACAGTGGCGGCATCGGTCGCTGGTCGATGAACGAGGAACGCTGGTTCGGGGTGGGCGATGGACTCCAACGCACCTTCACCGAATCGCCGCAGGTCAACGCATTGGCGATCCACGACGGCAAGCGATTGCGGGTGGTTTCTTCTTCAGCAGCGGCGGTACCACGCCAGTACAGGGTTATCACCTGCTGAGTTGGAATCTCTCTGCAGCACATTGGGAAACGGTGGATTCACAGCTGGGCTCGGGCGCCGGCGGTGCGGTGTCCGCTATCGCGACCGATGGTCCCGACGTCCTGCTGGGCGGCGGCTTCGGGTTCTTGGGTCCACCCGAAGCCCCAACGCGGGCCTATCGCTTCGGCATCTGGCGATCGGACCTGAATCTGTGGGAAGGCTCGGATGCCGGTGAGGGCCAACCTCTGATTGGAGGGGCCGGAGAGCTGACCGAGCTCAATGGAACTATCTATGCCATTGGATCCTTCGGCCAAGCTGGCGATGTCCCGGTCAAGTCCCTCGCGCAGTGGAACGGGAGCACCTGGGACCGCGTGGGCACCGTCGATAACGAAGGTGGATTCGAGCTCACCGCCATCCATGCCTTTCAAGGCAAGATCTATCTGAGCGGGCGCTTCTCCGCGGACTCGGGGCCGGGCCTGCTTTCGGGTGTTCGCCTGGTCAGCTGGGATCCCGCGTCGGGCGACTGGCAATCCATCGGCGAGTTCGGCAATGATCCGCCCGAAGATTTCCCGCTGATCTATGCCATCAAGTCGATCGGCGACGATCTCTACGTCGGCGGCTATTTTCGCAACGTCACCGATCAACAGGGCACGGTGAATACGAGCTACCTGGCACGGTGGAACGTGACAACCGGGCAATGGAGTCCTGTCGGCAACGATGGCGAGGGGGTCAGCCAGTTCGTCAGCTCGATGGTCGCCGTCGGCACTGATCTGTATGTGGGTGGATCCTTTGCGGAGGTCAATCTGGGCAGCAGCCCGGTTACAGCCCACGGCGTGGCTCGCTGGGATGGGAGCCAGTGGCACAGCCTGACCGACAGCACCGGCGAGGGCACTTCAGGCGTCTACAGCTTGGCCAGTGACGGTGATTTTCTCTACGTCGGTGGTCGCTTCACTGCAGTGGCCGGTGTCAATCTGCCTGCGCTGCGTGTAGCGCGATGGCGGTTGGATGGCGGCGGCTGGGAGGCCATGTCCGGCGGCATCGGCAACCCGTCGCCATTTGGCAACGTGGACTTCGTCTTCTCGCTGGCCGCGGTCGGCGACTGGATCTACGCCGCTGGTCGCTTTGATGGCGTCGAGAATGATTCGGTGTCGGTCAACAACATCGCGCGACGGCATCGCGATGGCGGACCCTGGCGCTCCGTGGGTTCAGGCGTGGAACCGAGCTTCTCCGCTGGCGGAATCGGAAATCTGTTGGCGGTGGGTGAGGACCTGTACGCGTCAGGACAGTTCTGGCTCGCGGGCAACCAATCCTCATTCAACTTCGCCAGCTATGCCACTCGCGGCGATCTGGATCTGAGCATCACCGGCAACGGTGGCGGGCGCGTCAGCAGCAATCCGTCCGGACTGAACTGCACCGACAGCTGCAGCGTACGTTTCGAGTGGGATCAGCCGATCGTGTTGACCGCGCAGCCCTTCGCCAGCAGTCAGTTCGTCGGCTGGAGCGGGGATTGCAGCGGAACCGGGGCTTGCGTGGTCGATTTTGATCGAGCCCGGTTTGTCGGCGCCGAGTTTGCTTCGCAGTCTGATCTGTTCGCCGACGATTTCGAATAGCGCGCAGGATCGTTGCCACAACTCGGAGTTCTCCCGACGAGCCGCGCGCGCCCTGCGGAACCAGACGGCGTCAGCGCAGGCGCGCATGCCGCAGTGTCCGACGCCTGAGTTGCCTACCCCAGCTCGTCACCGCGCTGGCGATCAGACAGCGCTGTCAGCGATACTGCTGGGTGCAGGCGCGGAAAGCGCCGATCGGCAACGGGAGCAGAGGATGCAGAAGCGGGCCTTCGGTCGGACCGGGCGAGCAGTGGGTGAGATCGGTTTCGGCGCCTGGGCGGTGGGCGGGGCCTGGGGTCAGGTTGATGACGCCTCCGGCGAGGCGGCGCTGCACGCGGCGCTGGATGCCGGCATGGACTTCATCGACACCGCCGACGTCTATGGCGACGGGCATTCCGAGCGGCTGATCGCGCGGGTGCTCAAGGCCCGCGGCGGCGAGCGGCCGTTTGTCGCCACCAAAGCGGGACGGCGGCTACCGCAGCAGACCGTGGCCGGCTACAGCGCCGAGAATCTCGAGCGCTACATCGACGACAGTCGCCGCAACCTGCAGATGGACTGCCTGGACCTGGTGCAACTGCACTGCCCACCGACCGACCTCTACTACCACCCGGAAGTCTTCGAGCGGATGGACCGGCTGGTTGAGCAGGGCAAGCTGCGTCACTACGGCGTCAGCGTGGAGCGGGTCGAGGAAGCGCTGAAGGCGATCGACTATCCGAATGTGGTCAGCGTGCAGATCATCTACAACGCCTTCCGCCATCGCCCGGCCGAGGTGCTGTTCCCGCTGGCGCGACTGCGGCAGGTGGCGATCATCGCCCGTGTGCCGCTGGCCAGTGGTCTGCTCAGCGGCAAGCTGACAGCGAACAGCCAGTTCGCTGCCGATGACCATCGGCAGTTCAATCGCCACGGCGAGGCCTTCGATGTGGGCGAGACTTTCTCCGGCGTGCCTTTCGAGGTCGGGCTGGCGGCAGTGGAGAAACTGCGCCCGCTGCTGCGCGGCGATGCCACCCTGGCCCAGCTGGCGCTGCGCTGGATCCTGATGAATGACGCGGTGAGCGTGGTCATTCCCGGCGCCCGCACCCCGGCGCAGGCCAGCGCCAACGCGGCGGCCGCGCACTTGCCCGCGCTGGACCGCGACAGCATGGATGCGATCGAACAGATCTACGTGAATGACATCAAGCCGCACGTGCACCAGCGCTGGTAGGTGCGATTGGGCATGATGGGGTGCCAACCCCGTCAGTCGAAGAGGAATCCCGACATGAGTCATCGCGGCAGCTGTCATTGTGGGCGTATCGCATTCGAGGTGCAGGGCGAGCCGGAAGCTGCGATGGCCTGCAACTGCTCGATCTGTCAGCGCAAGGGCACCTTGATGTGGTTCGTGCCACGTGATGCCCTGCAGCTCAGCACGCCAGCAGCGGACATGGCCACCTACACCTTCAACAAGCACGTGATCCAGCACCACTTCTGCCCGGTCTGCGGCATTCATCCTTTTGGCGAGGGCACGCTCAACGGGCAGTCGATGGCGGCGGTCAACCTGCGCTGCATCGAGGATGTCGACCTGGACGCGATTCCGGTCAAGCATTTTGATGGGCGCGCGCTCTGACCATGGCGCAACAGGCTCGCTGGGGCGGCCGGATGCTCTGTTAATCTGAGCCGCATACGATCGAGTCTGAGGATCTCATGCGACCAGGCAGGTGGAGTCTGGGCATTACCGCCCTGCTGTGGCTGGGCCTGGCTCAGGCCGGCTCGCTGGTCGAGTTGCAGTCGGCGCTGAAGGCGCGCAAGGACCCTGCCGAACGACTGCAGGCCGTCGAGGCCAGTGAGACCGACAGCCTGGACTGGCCGCTGGAGGACCGCGGTCGCCGGCTGATTCTGCTGGGCCTGGAGCTGGAGGCCAATCACCGCATTGACGACGCCTTCGAGGCTTACGACTCGGCAGTGAGCCTGCTGCGGGGCGGGCCACCCGGGCCGGCGCTGGTGGACGCGCTGCTGGAGCGCTCCTACATCACCTACGTGCGCACCAATCAGGTTGATGCCTATTGCCCGGACCGACGCGAGGCGCTGGACCTGGCCCGCCAGGTGGGGCAGCCCGAACCGCTCGCCAATGCGCTGGTCAAGGTGGCCTTCTGCTATCAGACGCGCCCGGAGGACTTCACCGAGGCCTTGGGCTTGCTGGATGAGGCGCTGTCCATCGCCGAAGCCGAAGGCCTGTCGGGCGACCGCCGGGCGATGATCTACAACGCCACGGCTTCGATCTATCGCGGCGCCAGTTTGCACGACCGTTCCTACGAGTTCCTCAGCAAGGCCTACGCGCTGTGGGCTGCTGCGGGCAGCAAGCAGGACATGTTCAACATGCTGCACACCATGGTGACCGAAGCGATGAGCCTGTCGCGCGAGGCTGACGCACAGCGCCATGTGGACCAGCTGTTTGAACTGGCTGAGAGTTCGCCGGAGTTCGCCGATTTCCGTTTCTTCGCCCACTACAACCAGGGTTCGCTGCACTTCCTGGCCGGACGATATGAAGACGCGCTGGAACCCCTTGATCGGGCGCTGGATCTGGCTGACACCACCGAAGAGCGCTATTTCGTCTCCGTTGCGCTTGCGATGCGCGCTGTAGCATTGCATCACGCGAGACAGAGGGACCGGGGTGCTGCCGACGCGCGGGCCTACCTGACGTCGGAGACGCGTGACCCGGCGTCCGAGTTCAACCCCATGTGTCAGGCGGTGCTGGCTGAGGCGGAGGGCGATCTGACAGGTGCCGTGGCGGCCATGTGGTCACTGGAAAGAGTGCAGATGAGTGCGCGACGGCGTCTGCTGGGCCGCGTCTTCGACGCCCAGGCCCGCATGCTGGACGAACGCATCGCCAGCTACGACAACCGCTTCCTGCAGCAAACGCTGCAACTGCAGCAAGCTGAGCTGGCACGTCTGGAAAGCGACCGGGCGGTGGCGCGCCTGACCTTGGGTCTGGCCGTGGCGATCGTCGCCGGGCTGTTGCTGGCCGCGCTGCTGCTGTGGCGCTCACGGCGGCGGCTGCGTGAACTGGCCCAGACCGATGCGCTGACCGGTCTGGCCAATCGTCGGCAACTGTTCGATCTCGCGGCACGTTGGGCCGCGCAGGCGCAGCGCAATGGCGGCGTGCTGACGATGCTGCTGCTGGACATCGATCACTTCAAGGGCATAAACGACCGCCATGGTCATCAGGCCGGCGACGAAGTGCTGCGCCAGGTCGCGGCGGTGCTGCGACAGCGCTGCCCGGCGGCCGGCGTGGCCGGGCGCATCGGCGGCGAGGAGTTCGCCGTGTTGCTGCAGGGCGATGGTGCCGCCGCCCAGCAATGCGCGCTGGCCCTGCGGACCGGCTTGCGCGAGCTGCAGTTGGGCGGCGAACTGGCCGGTGAATCCATTCGCGCCAGTATCGGCGTGGCCCAGTTGCCCAGCGGCGACACCGACATCAGCGCCCTCTACCGCCGCGCCGACGAAGCCCTCTACGCCGCCAAGGCCGCCGGCCGCGACCAGGTCAGGGCCTGGGAGCCGTTGCCGGCTGAGTGAGTCACGGTTCGGACCCCGCGCATCCGCCCCTCGACGAGCTCAGGGCGTACGTGTTTGCTTGAAAAGGTATTCAACACCTTGAAAAGCCGCTCAACACAAAGGACACGAAGGACACAAAGGAAAGCCATTGGGATTGGATTGGTCGGTAGTGGGATGTAGCTGGATGGCTACCGCATCACATCCGACCAGCAACTCACTATCCAGGCTCGCTTTTGCTCTTGCTCCCCTTTGTGTCCTTGGTGTCCTTTGTGTTGAAAGCTCCGCTTTAGCTTCGGCGTTGAATTCGGACCCGAGCCCCCTCAGCCCTGCTCGATCTTCTGCTCGATCGCGCCGAGGGGAGCCGTTGCCGGCTGAGTGAGTCACGGTTGGGACCGCGCGCTTCCGTCCTTGGACGAGTTCCGGACGAACGGGGCTGGGTGGCTAAAAGAACATTCAACACCTTGAAAAGCCTTTCAACACAAAGGACACGAAGGACACAAAGGAAAGCCATTGGGATTGGATTGGTCGGTAGTGGGATGTAGCTGGATGGCTACCGCATCACATCCGACCAGCACTCACTGTCCAGGCTCGCTTTTGCTCTTGCTCCCCTTTGTGTCCTTGGTGTCCTTCGTGTTGAAAGCTCCGCTTTGGCTTTGACGTTGGATTCGGACTCGCGCGCCCCTCAGCCCTGCTCGATCTTCTGCTCGATCGCGCCGAAGATCGACTGGCCGGCGTTGTCGAACATCTCAATGCGGATCCAGTCGCCGAAACGCATGAACGGGGTGCTGGGCTTGCCGGTGGCGATGGTTTCCAGCATGCGCTTCTCGGCCAGACAGGAGGCGCCGCGGCCGGGGTCGTCGTTGGCGACGGTGCCGGAACCGACGATGGTGCCGGCGGTCAGCGGGCGGGTCCTGGCGGCGTGGGCGATCAGCTGGGCGAAGTTGAACTGCATGTTCTCGCCGGCTTCGGGATGACCGAAGGGTTCGCCGTTGATGTGGCTGAGCAGCGCGCGGTGCAGCACGCTGTCGCGCCAGTAGTCGGCCACCTCGTCGGGCGTCACCAGTACCGGTGACAGCGCCGAGCGGGGCTTGGACTGCAGGAAACCGAAGCCCTTGGCCAGCTCACCCGGAATCAGGTTGCGCAGCGAGACATCGTTGACCAGACCGATCAGCTGGATGTGCTCGGCGGCGGCTTCGGCGCTGACCGCCATCGGCACATCGTCGGTGATCACCACGACTTCGGCTTCCAGGTCGATGCCGTAGTCCTCGCTGGTCACCCGCACCGGATCACGCGGCGCCAGGAAACCGGCGCTGGTGGCCTGGTACATCAGCGGATCGCTGTAGAAACTCTCCGGCACCTCGGCACCGCGCGCCTTGCGCACCCGCTCGACGTGCGGCAGATAGGCGCTGCCGTCGACGAACTCATAGGCCCGCGGCAATGGCGAGGCCAGGGCGTCGACGTCCAGCGGGAACTCGCCCTCGACTGGACCTGCGTTGAGCGCTTCGGACAGCGCATTGAGACGCGGCGCCGTATTGGCCCAGTCGTCCAGCGCGGCCTGCAACGTAGGCGCGATGCCCTGGGCGATGACCGCCCGGCTGAGGCCGTGCGACACCACGATCAGCGTGCCGTCGCGGCCACCTTGCTTGAGGGAGGCGAGTTTCATGGGGTCGGTCCTGTGGTGAGTTTAGATTCGCTGAGTGGGCAGCAGACGCGCGACATCGCTGTGCAGACTGCAAAAGCCCTTGTCTAGAGTGAGTACCTTGCCGCGGCGAGTCCTGGCGGACTGCGCCAGATAGGCGTCGGTCACCTGGCGGTGGCCCAATACACCGCGCCAGCTGACGGCGCTGTAAGGCAGGTCATCAGGCCAGAATTCATGGCGAGGATCTGCCGCGAGCTTGTCCAGTTCGGCAGTCGCGGCAGCAGCGCCAGAAGCGCCAAGGATGCGCGTGATCCAACGCACCAGCGCACCTTCGACGATGGGGCAGGTGGCGATCCCGTCCTCACAAGCCACCAGCCATTCCACCACGGTGTCGTGGTGGACGTGCTGCTCGTCGAACAGCGCGATCAGCACATTGGCATCCAGCAAGAAGCTCACGGGATATCGTCGAGCAGGGCCTGCACATCGTCCGAAGTCACCGGGCGACTGGAGCGAAACACCCGCAATCCCGTGCGTGGATCGATCTTGACCTCGGCGTTCGAAGTGGCCGCGGGCTGCAAACCGCGGCGGGCCAGCTCGACAATGATCTGGCTCAGTGTCTTGTCGTTGGCCCGCGCCAGATGGGTGAACAGCGCATGGTCCTGGTCGGGTATGTCAATGGTCGTACGCACGGTGCTAGATCTCCGGCTTTGCATCAATGCATCATGATGCAGACCGCGAGTGGGTTCAATTCAACCGGGGCGCTAGCGCCCCGCGAAATGCCGTTGCAAACCCCGCCAGCAATGCTGGTATTCGTGCTGCCGGAACTCGGCCTCCAGCGCCTGATCGGTGGGCCGGATCACGCCACGCGACTCGAACATGAAGGCCATCGTGTCGGTGATGACGTCGGCCTTGGACAGATCGGCGTTGGATGCCTTGTCGAAGGTCGCCGCATCCGGTCCGTGGCCGCTCATGCAGTTGTGCAGCGAGCTGCCGCCGGGCACGAAGCCGTCGGCCTTGGCGTCGTAGGCACCATGGATCAGACCCATGAACTCGCTCGCCACGTTGCGGTGGAACCAGGGCGGACGGAAGGTGTCCTGCATGGCCAGGATGCGCGGCCCGAAGATCACGAAGTCCAGATTGCTGACGCCTTCGACTGCGCTGGCCGAGTGCAGCACCAGGAAGATCGACGGATCCGGGTGGTCGTAGCTGATCGAGCCGATCGTGTTGAAGCGGCGCAGATCGTATTTGTAGGGCGCGTAGTTGCCGTGCCAGGCCACTACATCGAGCGGGCTGTGGCCGATGTCGGCGCGCCACAGACCACCCTGGAACTTGGCCACCAGCTCGAACTCGCCTTCGGCTTCGTCATAGGCGGCAACCGGGGTGAGGAAGTCGCGCGGATTGGCCAGACCATTGGAGCCGATCGGCCCCAGATCCGGCAGCTTCAGCAGGCTGCCGAAGTTCTCGCAGACATAGCCGCTGGCCTGCCCATCGGGCAGTTGCACGGCGAAGCGAACGCCACGTGGCACGACCACGATTTCCTGCGGCTCGACCTCGATCCGGCCCATCTCGGTGTGCAGCAGCAAGCGCCCGGCCTGCGGCACGATCAGCATCTCGGCATCGGCGTTGTAGAAGTAGCGGCCGACCATGTCGCGGTTGGCCGCGTACAGGTGGATGCCGATGCCATCGCCCGCGGCCGGGCCACCGTTGCCGGCCATCGTGTAAAAGCCGTCGATGAAATCGGTGCCAGCGGGCGACGCCGGCAGCGGACTCCAGCGCAACTGATCCGGCGTCACCGGGCCGCTGCCGAAATCGCTGTGCCAGCGCGTCTGCGGCAGCGCCGTAAAGCGCCCATGCATTGCCGCCGGACGAATCCGGTACAGCCAGCTGCGCCGATTGCTGTGCCGCGGTGCGGTGAAGGCCGTCCCCGAAATCTGCTCCGCATACAGCCCCAGCGGCGCCCGCTGCGGCGAGTTCCGACCCACCGGCAAGGCGCCGGCGACGGCCTCGGTGGCGAAGTGATTGGCGAAGCCGGATAGGTATTGGAGTGACATTGGTCTGTTCCGGGGCTGTTCGAGGCGCAGGGCCGCACGCGGCAGTCTGAAGAGTTGGGGAAGAGGGCTGAGGGATCAGGGCTGAGGGGTCAGGGAAAGATCTGGGCGCTTGCCGATTCGACTCCGAATCCGGCACGAGGCCAACGAGCCAGACGGGCCCAAGAACTCACCCATCCCTCAGCCCTGCGCCCTCAGCCCTGCTTCACCCTCAAAGCACTCCCCGCCGCATCTGATCGCGCTCGATGCTCTCGAACAGGGCCTGGAAGTTGCCTTCGCCAAAGCCTTCGTTGCCCTTGCGCTGGATGATCTCGAAGAAGATCGGACCAATCGCGTTCTGGGTAAAGATCTGCAGCAACAGCTTCTTCTTGGTGTCCTGGTCGGCGTCGATCAGGATCTTGTTGGCCGCCATCCGCGCCACGTCCTCGCGATGGCCGGGAATACGCTGGTCGATCACGTCGTAGTAGGTGTCCGGCGTGTCAAGGAAGGCCACACCCTGGGCGCGCATCGCCTCGACCGTGGCGTAGATGTCGTCAGTGAAGCAGGCGATGTGCTGGATGCCCTCGCCCTTGTACTCGTCCAGATACTCGTTGATCTGGCTCTTCGGGTCGGAGGACTCGTTCAACGGAATTCGAACCATGCCGTCGGGCGCGGTCATCGCCTTGGACACCAGGCCGGTCTTGGCGCCCTTGATGTCGAAGTAGCGGATCTCGCGGAAGTTGAACAGCCGCTCGTAATAGTCCGACCAGCGCTCCATGTTGCCGAAATAGAGGTTGTGGGTCAGATGGTCGATGAAGGTCAGACCGTAGCCGGCCGGGTGCTGATCCACACCGTCCAGCGGCACGAACTCGTCGGCATAGGTGTCCTTGCCTTCGCCGTACTGATCGACCAGATAGAGCATGCAGTCGCCGATGCCCTTGACCACCGGCACCGCCAGCGCGCGGCTGTCGGCCTTGTGCTGCTGCAACTCGCCGCCATTGGCCAGCACCTGCTGGCAGACCCAGTCGGCCGGCTTCTGCACCCGGATTGCGAAACCGCAGGCGCAGGGACCGTGCTGTGCGGCGAAGTCGGCGGCGAAGGAATCCGGCTCTTCGTTGACCAGGAAGTTGACGCCGCCCTGGCGGTACAGGGTGATCGCCTTGCTGCGATGCCGCGCGACCGCGGTGAAGCCCATCTGCCGGAACAGCTGGTGCAGTTGCCGAGCGTCCGGCGCGGCGTATTCGACAAACTCGAAGCCGTCGATGCCCATCGGATTGTCGAACAGCGGGGCCTTGCCCGGCGTGGTCTGTGCTGGCGCGTTCATCTCGTCCTCCCGTGGATTGGGTGCCGCTCGCGGCGGTCAGCCGAGGATTATAGTTTCATCTGAAACTAAATGCATGTGGCGGTGCAGCACTTTTGGAGGGCCCAGGGCATAGGGCCCAGGGCCCAGCGGGTGGCCCGTCGCGAGGCGGCTTCCTCATGGCCGAATGGAGCCTGCTTCGTCTTTGATCTGGGCTGGGCCCTGATCCCTGGGCCCTGATCCCTGGGCCCTGATCCCTGGGCCCTGATCCCTGATCCCTGGACCCTCGGATATGGCATCTTCCCCACTTCCCGCCGCAGCCAACGGTCATCACCTTGAGCGACGTCCTCGACCTGGAACATTTCCTGCCCTATCGACTGAGTGTGCTGTCCAACCGCATCAGTGCCTCGATCTCCAGGCTCTACGCCGAGCGCTTTGCGTTGGGCATGACCGAATGGCGGGTGATGGCGGTGATCGGTCTGTCGCCGGGTCTGTCCTCCAGTGAAGTGGTCGAGCGCACGGCAATGGACAAGGTGGCGGTGAGTCGGGCCGTCGATCGACTGCTGCGCTCGGGTCGCTTGCTGCGGGAGATCGATCAGGCCGATCGCCGGCGTGGTCTGTTGCGGCTGAGTGAGGCCGGCCGGGCGGTCTACGACGAGGTCGTTCCCGCGGCCCTGGCGCTCGAGCGCCGCCTGCTGGACGGCATTCCGGCGGCCGGGCGATCGCAACTGGACCAACTGCTGCAACAACTCGATACCTCGGCAGCAGCGCTGCAGGAGCCGAACTGAGATGAGTTTCGTCCGCTGTCTGCGCGGTTTGGGTTCCGGCGTGGCCTATCCGGCCGATCAACCGATGAATCTGGACCCAGTCGACGGTCGGCCGGTGCAGATGGAACTGGACCTGGAGCGGCTGCAGGCAGAACGCCCGGACCTGAGTTGGTATCAGCCCGAACGCCGCGACCTGTGGCGATTCGGTGGCCTGCTGGGCATGGACATCGACGATCCTGACGATCGCCGGCACATCCTGCCGCAGGGTGAGGGCGCCACGGCCGAGCTGCCCGATGTCGATCACCCGCTGGCCCGCGCCGCGGGCTTTTCACTGTGGATCAAGGACGAAGGCGAGCCGCATCCGGGCTATGGCGCCAACCCCACCGGCAGCTTCAAGGATCGCGGCATGGCCATGGTGGTGGCCTGCGCCAGCCGCCTGGGACTGCAGCGGCTGGCCGTTCCGACGCAGGGCAACGCCGGCGATTCACTGGCCTGGTATGCGCTGCAGAACGGCCTGAGTGCCGCGGTGGCCATGCCCGAGGACACGCCGACGCCGATCCGCGAACGCGTCGCCGAGCTGGCCCGGCAGCAGCCCGATCGCATTCGGCTGCAGACCGTCAGCGGCACGATTCGCGAAGCGGGCGCCTGGATCCGTGCGAACTGGCTGACCGAAGGCTGGTTCAATTGCGCCACTTTCCAGGAGCCGGGTTGGCGCATCGAGGGCAAGAAGACGCTGGGCCTGGAATTGGCCGAACCGCGTGCCGAGTGCGGCCGTGCCGGATGGGCGCTGCCGGATGTGATCGTCTATCCCACCGGCGGTGGCACCGGTGTGCTGGGCATGGCCAAGGCCTTCGACGAGTTGCAGGCGCTGGGCCTCATCGATGCGCGCCGACCGCGAATGATCTGCGTGCAGGCCGCAGCGACGCCGCCACTGGTGGAGGCCATCGCCAGTTCGTCGGCTGACAGTGAGCCCGTCACTGCCGGGGAAACCCGCGCTGTCGGTCTGAACGTACCGGGCGGCGTGGGTCACTTCCGTGTGCTGCAGATCATCCGCGAATCTGGCGGCGGCGCGCTGGCGGTCAGTGAAGCGCAGATCGTCGAAGCGGAGAACGCGGCGCTGCAGCGCGGACTGCCGGTGGCCCTGTGTCCGGAAGGCGCTGCCTGCCTGGCGGCGCTGCCCGAGGCCGTCGAGCGAGGTTTGATCCGTCGTGGCGAGCGCGTGGTCGTCGTCAATACCGGTTCGCCACGGAAGTACGCGTCGAGCTGAGCTCGCTCGACCCGGACTCAGCGCGACGCCAGATACCGTTCGTACAGCGCCAGATAGGCTTCGCCCATGGCACTGTCGGCCCAACCCAGGGCCGCGGCACGCAGACGAGCCGGGGGCAGCGACCATTGGCCCTGCGCCAGTTCAAGCACGCGGGCCGCCAGGTCTGCGGGATCACCGTTGCGAAACAGCAGGCCACTGCGGCCGTGTTCGATCAGCTCACCGTTGCACGGCAGGTCGCTGGCAATGACCGGGCGACCCGCAGCCAGCGCCTCCTTGATCATGCCGTTGGAACCTTCGCCGTAGGTCGACGGCACCAGCACCACATCCGCCTGACCCAGATAGCGCTCGGTGTCTTCGCGATAGCCATGGACCCGCAGACGCTCGCCCAGGCCCGCGCTCTGCAGAGCCGCCTGGAAGGGCGCCAGCAGCTCGCCGTCGCCAACCACATCCAGCGAGCAGTCCATCGCTCCGGCCAACTCAATGAAGGCCTGCTGCAGCACCTCGATGCCCTTCATCTTGTGAAAGGCTCCGATGTAGAGCAGCCGCAGCGGGGTGCCAATCGGACCGGGATCGGGGACGCCCTGAAAGCGGCCGTTGTCGATGGCGCTGCGCACCGTGTGCACCGGCGCCAACCCCAGCCCGCGCAGATAGCCGGCGATCTCGTCGCTGACCGCCACATGCAGATCGATGGGCTGGTACTTCAGGCGCACGCTGGAGGGCTTGATCGGGAAGGACACACGCCGCGTCTGCACGGTCAGGGCCTGGCCGGCCAGTGGCCGGTACAGCAACGAGGCCGGTTCGTGAAAATGCAGCACATCCGTCCGTTCGCGACGCAGCAATCGCCACATGGCTGGCCAGGCCAGCAGTCGCGACAATGTGGTCGAGCGCAAGGCGTGTACCGAGAGGGGGCGCAATCCCTCGACGCCGTCGGCCATGGCCTTGGCCTGCAACCGGCCACCGGCAGCCACGGCCAGCAGGCTGTCGACACCGGCTTGGCGCAGATGGCGGTGCAACATCAGCGCCTGGCGCTGGCCACCGCGAAAGATGGGTGCGAGATCGACGTGCAGAACTTTCATCAGATCGATCGGTGCGGCCGAGCACCGGCACGGGGCGCGCAGTCTAGCCCGCAATGCGACGGCTTGAGGCAGTTCGCCTCAGTCGATCCTTGACGCTGCGGGCGGCCGGCCCTGCCCAGACCGACCACCCGCCCCCGCCGGAGTTCGCCTTATTGGCACTGTGTGCCGAGCAGCCCGTCGACCAGTCGCACGTAGTTGTAGCTGCCACTCAAGCCATCCGCGGTGCGGATCCAGTCGAAGCTCAGCTCATTGCAGCTGATGACCCGGAAGGTCGCCTGGCCCCACGGACTGGACACCACCTGGGCCGGATTGAAGGCCGGGCCAAAACCCGTGCCGCTGAAGGTCAGCATCGGCACCGTGACGCTGGTGGCACCTTCCGGGAAATCGACGTTGCCGATGATCCACAGCGGCAAGCCGTCCTGATAGGTGTACCAGGAGACGAACAGCACCCGCCGCCCGCCGGCCCGGCCTACCTCGACAAAGATGCCCTCCCCCGGACGGGCTGGATCGTAGTAGCTGCCGCTGTTGACACCCTGCGGTGAGCTCAGCATGCCGCCACCCGGGTACTGACTGGCATCGTAGGCCGGCACGTTCAGCACCACATCCGGGGTGGGGCTGTCCTGCTCGTAGACGAAACTGAAGGCCAGATCATCGTCAAAGGTGAAGGTGTCATCGACTTCTCGGATCAGCACCGAGGTGGTCTGGCTGATCGGGCCGCAGAGCGTGTCGATGTTGGCGCCCGAGGGGTCACGCGTGAGGAAGAAGTCATCGCTGGTGATCGCGCCCTGGCGCAGCTCCATGTCATTGGCGCAGATCAACGGAGATCCCTGCAGCGGCACGAAAGTGAGGATCAGCTGGGCATCGGTGCCTGCACTGCCGCAAGGCTGGCGCCACAGCACGATGCGGAAGCGATCGCCGGCCGTGCGACTGACCTCGGTCATGACCTGCGGGCCCTGTGGGCTCGTCGGGATCGGATTGGCCACGCAGTTCGGCGTGATCTCCTTGGGTTGGGCCAGCCGGTCAGGCTTGACCTGCAGCAGTCGGGTGACGGTGTAGTCCTGCGCCGCGCGCACCTCGGCAGTGGTGGCGGCCGCCGCTGGCGTCAGCGCTGCCAGCAGCAGCAAGGGCAACAGGGTCAGGGACAGCAATCGATAAGCGGGCATCGGCATTCATCCGGATCAGGTCCAGATGACAGCTTAGCGGTGGCGCTGCAACCGAACGGTGCATTGGGTGTGAACACCGCCTCGGCTGGGTGTTTGTCCTCAGCTCAGTGGCAATCCCGCGCGCTGCCAACCTTCGATGCCAGCCGCTAGGACCGCGACATCGGTGTGGCCCCACTGGCGCGCCTGTCGCGCCGCTCGCGGCGCCTTGCGGCAAAAGGGATTGGCGCAATAGAAGACCAGCGTCTGGTCACGGTTCGTCGGCAAGTCCTGCGGACCCAACTGCGTCGGATCGATCCAGCGCGCGCCGGGAATCAAACCCTGACGCGGCGGCGCGCTGTTGACGTCGATCAGCGACAGGTCGCCCTGCTGCAGCCGTTGCTGCAGTTGTGCCGGTGACAGGCCGGGCACGCCCATGAGCCAGGCCATCATGGCTGTGCCTCCTCGTGCGCCGGGCAGGCGTCGGTGGTTCGCCAGGGCTGTTTCCACAACAAGCGGATCAGGATCAGGCCGAGTGCGCTGCCCAGTGCCGCCATGGCCGCCCAGCTGGCCAAATCCAGCGGCAGCAGCAGCCACGCCAGCGCATAGCCGACCGAGCCCAGCACCAAGGCCCAACCGGCGAAGCGCAACTGCGCCTGCCAAGCCCGCGATGCCGGCATCTTCGGCATGACATTGGCGTAGGCCAGCATGATCAGCGCCAACACCAGGCCCTGACCGCGATCGGCGGTGTCATTGCGTGACCAGGGCGACCAGCCCAATTCACTCAGCAAGCCGAAGAACAAGGCAATGACCAGCACCCAGGCGGCCAGTTGCAGGGCTCCGTAAAGACGGGCGGCGACTTCGCGGCTGCGCTGACCCGCCAGCCGATAGACCCAGGCCCCGATGGCCAGGGAGCACAGCGGCGGCAGCCACAGCTGGGGCAGTTCGGGTCGCAGGACCAACAGGACGAGGCTCAAGCCACCCAGGGTGAATCCGGCAATTCGAGCCGGTCCGGCGGAACCGCGCAGTTCGGCGGCATGATGGTTGCTCATGGGGTCTCTCCCTTGGTTTGCCCGGGTGCCGGAGCGGCACCACCCAGGCCCAGCAGTTGGCTGAAACCCAACAGGGCTTCTTCCAGCACCGACAACTGCAGGTGATAGATCAATTGCTTGCCGTCGCGGCGACTGTGCACCAGACCGGCTTCGCGCAGCACCGCGAAATGGGCCGACAGCGTCGGCTTGCTCAGTTCGAAATGACTGGCCAGCTCACCGGCACTCTGTGGACCGCTGCGCAGCAGTTGCAGGATGCGGCGACGGCTGGGATCGGACAGGGCTTTGAAGACATCGCTCATGATTCGTCATTTTGCTAATTATCTAACTGTTGTCAAATGCAGCCGGTCGTGACGCCTGCACGGGGCTTGCCTGGTGGGCGATGGCACGGGACCATGCCGGAGCAGCCGCTGTGGCCAGACATGGGGGAAGGCGATGATTCGGATCGTGCTGGTGGACGACCACGCACTGGTTCGCACGGGCATACGCAGCCTGCTGGAGAACCATGGGGGTTTCGAAGTGGTCGGCGAGGGCGGCAACGGTGAGGACGCCCTGCGCCTGGTACGCGAGCACAAGCCGGACATCCTGCTGCTGGACCTGAGCATGCCGGGCATGAGTGGCCTGGAAGTCGTGCGCCGCCTGGCTCGCTCCCATCCCAAGCAGAAGGTCGCCATCCTGACGATGCACACCGACAACCCTTTCCCGCGCCAGGTGCTCGAATCCGGCGCGCTGGGTTACATCAGCAAGGGCTCGGCCGGCGAAGACCTGGTCCGTGGCCTGCACGCCATTGCCCACGGCCAGCCCTTCATCAGCGCCGACATCGCCCAGCAGGTTGCCCTGGGCCTGCTGCCCGGCGCGACCCAGTCACCTTTTGAGAAGCTCGGCCCACGGGAATTCGAGACCTTGCTGGCGGTGGTCCATGGCATACCGCTGCGTGACCTGGCCGCGCAGCTGTGCGTGACCTACAAGACCGTCAGCAGCTTCAAGCAACGCGGCATGGCCAAACTGGGGCTGCGCAGCGTGGCAGAGCTGACCCAGCTGGCCATCCAGAACGGACTGCTCAGCCTGCCGCCGAAGGATTGAGCGACAGCCAGCGACGCGCCATCCGGGCGAGAAAGGCCTCGCCGTGATCGCACAGTTCAGCAATCGGCCACCAGCGCAGGTCCAGCGACTCTTCGCTGAGCACCGGTTGCAGGTCAGCGGTGGCTCGCACGACGTAGCAGATGTCGTAGTGGGTGTGCTCGGGCTCGGAGCCACGCGCCGGGATGCGGTGATCGTCGATGGCGAAAGGATGCCGGTCGACCAGTTGCAGACCATCCAGTCCCGACTCTTCCTGTGCCTCGCGCAACGCCGCGGCGGCGATATCCAACTCGCCGTCGGCATGACCGCCCAGTTGCAGCCAGCGCTGGAGCTTGCGGTGATGGGTCAGCAGTACCTGGGTGCCGGTGGGATCCACCAGCCAGGCTGAACCGGTCAGGTGGCCCACCGTCAGTTCCCGCCCGGCACAGTTTTCATGGGCGCGAATGAAGTCCGTGAAACGCTGGATTCGAGCCGCCTCCTCGGGCCATTCCGCGGCCAGCGTTTGCAGGTCGGCCAGCAACGGCGAGCGTGGATCGGTCGCATCCAGTGACAGCATGATGCTCATTCGGTGGGCAACGGCAGGCCCTGCTGGCGCAGGAAGCTGAGCTTGTCCCAATAACCGCGTTGGAACACGATCTGGTCGTTGACCACCTGGAAAAAGCCGCAGCCGCGCAGGCCCAGGGGATCACGCCACTCCAGCATCGCCCATTGCCCGTCCTGCAGGATCTGCTCGACGATGCAGACCATCGTGGCATTGGCAAAGCCATCGGCAAACATCTGCCGGATGGCTGCCCGCCCGACCAGCGGCGCGTCATTGACCTGATGGTTGGTGGCGTGCTCGGCGTAGCAGGCGGCCAGCGCATCGACATCGGCGCGGTTGAAGGCATCGACCCAGTGTTGGACGAGTTCGCGTGGTTGCATGATCGGTGCCACTGGCGGCGAAACGGGCCCGCATTATCGGTACCCGACCGGCGCGGGTCGACGGTCAGCATCAACCGGCCCGCCCATCTGGCGCCCGCGCCAGTCGATCCAGCCACCAGGCACGGCGCCATTCGCCCTGCAGCAGCGCCAGCACGCCGTGCATCAGCAGCAAGCGCTTGTCACTGCCGGGCAGCGCTGCCTTGTGGCTGATCGCGGCGGCCAGGCCGTCTGTGTGCAGGGTCGCCAGCAGCGCCACACTGCGCTCCTCGCTGGTCACCGGCCGCGCCACCGGTACATGCCCCAGCGCTTCGATCATGGACGTGGCCACTGACCAGGTCGACCAGGGATTCTGTCCGGTGATCAGACGCCCATCGACGATCGTGTGATCGAGAAAGGCCGGGCCGAAGGCGTAGTCGGCTTGCTCGGCCAGCGCATCCTGCAGCAGGAATCCCAGCCGCTGTCGCGCATCGGGTATCAGCTGCAGTTCCTCCTCGTTGCTGAAACCGGTTACCCGTCGCCCTTGCAGCAATGGTTTGCCAATCGCATCGCGAGCCTGCAGCAAGGCCGCCGGGCCATGGCAGACCGCGCCGATGACGGCCTCCGGAGACAAGCCCGCCCACAGCCGGGCGAGCTGCGGATCGATGGGCAGATCGACCATCGCGCCCTTGCCGCCGACCACATAGACCGCCGCGTAGGCACCGGGATCGATCTCGGCCAGCGGCAGGCTCTGGCGCAGCCTCGCCATGGCTGCCGCATCGTTGAGGAAGGCGTAGTCGGCATCGATCAGATCATCATCCAGCACCATCGGGGGCTCGCCGCCGGCCGGACTGGCGATGTCGACCTCGAAACCGTTGTGGATGAACACCCACCAGGCCCGCGACAGTTCGGTCAATTCAAAGCCGCCGCGGCCGCCGCCAGGCAGTTCCGCTGCGCTGCTGACGATCGCCAGAATGCGCCCGCGACTCGGCCCGCTGTAGCGGCCGAAACCCAGCTCCGCGGCCGTGGCCTGGCGATCGGCGACGGGCTCGGCGTCCAGATCCAGACTGTAGACATAGCCGGTCAACAGCGCGGCCAGTGCCAGCAGGCCGCCAGCGAGGGCCCACAGACTGCGCTTGATCCAATGCTTCATGAGGTGGCTCCGAGTGCCGCCCGGCGCGGCGTTGCGGCACACTGTCCGCGGGCGGTGGCAAACGAAGATCAAACGACGTTGCGGCCCATTTGCAGTGGGTTTCACACCCGCCTGCCAGTCTGCTGACCATCAGGACAGAAGGACCCAACCCGCGTGGGAGCTCCGAGCACATCGCTGCGCATCCTGCTGGTCGAAGACCATCTGCCGTTGCGGCAGTCGCTGGCCAGCCTGTTCGAGCGGCACGGCCACTGCGTCGATTTCGCCGCCGATGGGCGTACCGGTCTGCAACTGGCGTTGAGCGATCCACCCGACGTACTGGTGCTGGACCTGGGCTTGCCTGGCCTGGATGGTTTGCGGGTTTGCGAGGCACTGCGCGCGCGCGCCGATCGCCATGTGCCGGTGCTGATGCTCACGGCGCGCGACCAGCTGGAGCAGAAGCTGGCCGGCTTCGCCGCGGGAGCCGACGACTATCTGGTCAAGCCCTTTGCCGGCGACGAGTTGCTGGCTCGCTGCCTGGCGCTGTCGCAGCGGCACCGCGTGGGTGCTGCGCACTGCCTGCAGATCGGATCGCTGTCCATTGACCGGCGCAGCGGCGAGGCCAGTCGTCATGGGCAGCCGCTGGCTTTGCTGGGCATGCCACAGCGGATCCTGCAGCTGCTGGCCGAAGCCTGGCCGCGGGCAGTGACCCGCAGCGAACTGCTGCGCGAGCTGTGGCCCGATGAAGTGCCGGCGTCCGATCCCTTGCGTTCGCACTTGTATCTGTTGCGACAGGTGCTGGATCGCCCCTTCGACACACCGATGCTGAAGACCGTCCATGGCGTTGGCTTTCGACTGGACGAGCGTGCCTGAGTCGGGCACCCGAGCGCCCACCCTGCGGCGACGGCTGATGTTGGCCTTCGCGCTGTTCGCGCTGGGTGTGGCGGCGTTGTTCACGCTGCACGTGCTGGTCATCGCCTACGTGGTCGAGGATCGCTACATCGCGGCCGGGCTGGAGCTCGAGGCGCAACGGCAGCTGCAGGCACGCGCCGCCGGGCAGACCTGGCTGACGCCGGTCGACCCGGCGATGCAGGTGCTGCCCGGCCCAGCGCACTTCCCGGCGGATCTGTACGCCGCCTGGGCGCAGGATCCGCAGCTACGCGAGTTTGCCGGCAGCCAGGGGCGGCACTATCACCTGCTGCCGCTGGAAACCGACCAGCACAGCGCCTGGCTGGTCACCGAGGTGGGCGAGCGGTTGGTCTTTCGTCGCATGCGTGGCGATGTGGTGAACTGGCTGGGCGGGTCGGTGCTGGCGACGCTGGCCGTTGCCCTGCTGCTGGGCTGGTGGGTCGCCGGACGCGCCAGCGAGCCCCTGCGGCAGCTGGCGGCCAATGTGCGGCAGCTGGATCCGGCTACGGTGGCCAGCGACACCCGCATATCGCCGCCGCGAGGCGGTCGGGTATCCGAGGTCGATGTGTTGGCGCAGGGACTGGATGACTTGCTGCAACGCATGGCCCGCTTCATCGAGCGCGAACGGCACTTCACGCACGATGCCAGCCACGAGCTGCGCACACCATTGACAGTGATCCGCCAGGCGGCCGAACAGCTGCGCGAGCGCGCCCAGGCGCGACCTGATCTGGACGTGGCCGAGCGGCAGGCCATCGAGCGCCTGTGGCACTCGACCACGCAGCTGCAGCAAACCCTGCAGATCCTGCTGGCAATGGCGCGGGAGGCCGCCCCCACAGCGCAGCGCAGCAGCGAGGTCCTGCCGGTGCTGGAACGGGTGATCGTCGAACAATCGATCTGGCACGGCGAGGATGGGCTGCAGATTCACGCCGAAGTCCCGTCGGGAGTGTGCATCGCGCTGCCCGCCGAGGTGCTGCATGTGGCGCTGGCCAATCTGGTTGGCAACGCCTGTCAGCACGCGCTGGCCGATGCCGCTGGCCAACGTCAGGTGCTGATCGACGTGGCGCAAGGCGACGCCGGCCCGCAGCTGCGGATCGCCAATGCGGCCCAGTCGCCGTTGCCGGCCGACGCCCATCAGCCTTTCCGCAAGGGCGAGCACAGCAGCGGACTGGGGCTGGGCCTGGCCATCGTGCAGCGGCTGAGCGAGCACTACGGGCTGCCACTGAGCGCCACTTTCGAGAACGGCCAATTGCAGATCCTGCTGCCGCTGCAGGCTTGCACCGTTTGATGGTGGCTTGAGCCCTGCGCGGCAATCTGCCGCGCAGTTCATCTCGGTGCTGGGCATGTCTTTCCACGGAAATCGATGGGGCCGCCGTCTGACCTGGCTGCTGCTGTTGCTGCTGGGTTTGGCTGCGCTGCTGGGTGTGCCAGAGCTGCGTGATCCCCGCTGGTGGAGCGATCTGGTGGCCGGTGCCGGCCTGTGGCCGTGGTTGCTGCTGCTGGCGCTGCAATGCGCCTGTGCCGTGTTGATGCTGCCCAGCCTGCCGCTGGTGCTGGCCAGCGCCCTGTTGTTTCCCGAGCAGCCGGGCAAGGTGCTGCTGCTGGCCCTGGTGGGCGTGCTCTGCTCGGCGCTGCTGATCCATGCCAACGCCGCCTGGCTGCAGCTGGACCGCCTCGCGACTGGCTCGCGCTGGCAGCAGGCGCAGCGCTGGATCGGTCGGCATGGCAGCCCGGCCCTGTGCCTATGGTGCATGGCGCCGCTGCTGCCCAGCGATCTGGGCTGCTATCTGGCGGCCGCGGCGAAGATGCCACTGCGACGCTATCTGCCGGCCGTGCTGATCGGCGAAAGCGTGCTCTGCGCTGGCGCGATCTGGGGCTTGCGGTCGCTGGCCTGAGCGGGCGTCCACGCTCCCAAGATTTCGGCACATCGCCACCGGGGCTTGCCCTTTGCCGCGGTTTTGATGATGGTGCGCGTGCCGATGCCGTGCGCACCTGCGCCGGCCGTTATCGACCCTGGGGAAGCGCATGTCCGATCACCACACCAGCCCGACCGGCGACCACCATCCCGGTGGCCGCGAGCCCAGCCTGCTCGATGCGCTGCTGCCGCTGCTGTGTCTGATCGTGCTGCTGTTCCTCAGCGTCAAGCTCTACAGTGCGGATTCCTCCTACGGTGCCAACCAGCTGGCGCTGCTGTTCTCGGCCGGTATCGCCGGGCTGATCGGTCTGAAGAATGGTCACCGCTGGGATGCCGTCGAGGACGCCATCGTCCACGGCGTCTCGCTGGCAACCAAGGCGATGTTCATCCTGCTGCTGGTCGGCGCGTTGATCGGCAGTTGGATCCAGGCCGGCATCGTGCCGACGCTGATCCACTACGGGCTGGCGCTGTTGTCGCCGGACTGGTTCTACCTGGCCAGCTGCTTCATCTGCGCCGTGGTGGCGCTGTCGATCGGCAGCTCCTGGACCGTGGCCGGCACCATCGGTGTGGCCTTGATGGGCGTGGCGGCCCTGATGGGGTTGTCGCTGCCGATTACCGCTGGCGCCGTGATCTCCGGCGCCTACTTCGGCGACAAGATGTCGCCGCTGTCGGACACCACCAATCTGGCCCCTGCAGTCTCCGGCAGTGATCTGTTCGCCCACATCAAGGCGATGGTCTGGACCACCGGGCCGAGCTTCGCGCTGGCGCTGATCGGCTTTGCCGTGCTCGGCCTGCTGGCCGAACCGCAGCAGACCAGCGAGGGCCTGGGCGACATGCTGGCGGTGCTCGATACGCGCTTCCGCCATGGTTGGTATCTGCTGCTGCCACTGCTGCTGGTGCTGGTGCTGGCGGTGCGGCGCTTCCCGGCGCTACCGACCATCGCCATCGGCGCGCTGGCCGGATCGCTGTTCGCGGTGATCTTCCAGAGCGCGGGGGTGGTCGAGATGGGCGCCGCCGAAGGTCGCTCGCACGGCATGGCGCTACTGGCTGGCGCCTGGACGGCGCTGTTCGACGGCTATCAGCTGGATTCGGGCCACGAGCGCGTCGACGAACTGCTCAAGCGCGGCGGCATGTCGAGCATGCTCAACACCATCTGGCTGGTGCTCTGCGCGATGGCCTATGGCTCGGTGATGGAGCGGATGGGTCTGCTGGAGCGGCTGGCGCGCAGCATCCTGCAGGCCGCCCACCGTGCCGGCAGCCTGGTGCTGGCGACGCTGGCCACCGCGGTGGGCATCAACATCGTCGCCGGCGACCAGTACATGGCCATCGTGCTGCCCGGCCGCCTGTACCGCGCCGAGTTCCAGCGCCGCGGCCTGGCGCCGGTGAATCTGTCACGCGCACTGGAAGATGCCGGCACGCTGACTTCGCCCCTGGTGCCCTGGAACACCTGCGGCGCCTACATGGCCGCCACGCTGGGCGTGGCCACCTTTGCCTATCTGCCCTTCTGTCTGTTCAACCTGATCAATCCGATCGTCGCCGGCCTCTTCGCCATCACGGGTTTCCGCATCACGCGGCACGAAGAGGGGGAGTTGAAGGCGGGGAGCTGATGAAGCCGGAGAAGGCGGGCAAGGATGCTGACACCAGGTCGATCCCGCCCTCGGCTCCAGTGAGGCGGACAATCTGGGCTGCATGCGGCGTTTGCGCGGCACTCCTGGTCGGATGCGGGAACCGCGGTGAGCCGCTGGCCGAGTGTGAATCTCCGCGCGAACTTCGGGCGGTTCTGGACACTCATTGGCAGCCGGCCGAGGCCAAAGCCGCCATTGAGTCCGGATTGACGCCATCACGGCAGATGGCCAGCCCCTATTTCCAGGCGCATGGTTTCAAGAGCGCCGATGGCCGGCGTGCTCCAGTTCCGGTCGTGAGGCCCATGCCAGCGCCGGTTCCGGTACCCGCCGACATTCTCTTGAGCGGTTCGGTGGACAGCCTGTGGGTATTTGCCGGTGTTCCCCTGGGTGACAGCTTCCAGTCGTCCCGGTACTACGGCGAGGCCGGCGCGGTGCCCTATCGCGCCGATTTCGCCATCCGGATTGACCCGGTCAACGAGGGCATGGCTGCACGAATCACCGTGCGCTCGTTCAACTCGACGCTGTTCCACGGCACTGAGTTCAATGCGCATGCGCTCGGATTCGTGCCGAGCGCCATTCGAGTCGATCCGGTCCGCGAGGAGGAGTACCTGGTGCTGCAGTACATCGGCCACCTGCTTGGGAACGAGATTCCCCCGTTGGCGACCGTCCGGCGCGAAGCAGGGATCTCCTGTGGGGAAAACACGACGGATCGATGACCGGAAAGCCAGAAGATCGCGAGCAAGCTCGCTCCCACTGAAGATCGGGTGGTTCTTGGCGAGCTTCGATTCCAAGGCTTCGTTGGTGCCTCCTCGAATTGCCTGGCCCCTGACCCCTGACCCCTGACCCCTGACCCCTGACCCCTGACCCCTGACCCCTGAGCCCTGAGCCCTGAGCCCTGGGCCCTGAGCCCCGACTCCCCCTATACTCCGCCCCCCTTTTCCGCCCCGCCCGCCAAGGGCGACCTTCGCCATGACCGCAGCCCCCAAGGAGATCGCGCGGCGCCGGACCTTTGCGATCATTTCGCATCCCGACGCCGGCAAGACCACGCTGACCGAGAAGCTGCTGCTGTTCGGCGGAGCGATCCAGATGGCCGGCTCGGTCAAGGCGCGCAAGGCCTCTCGCCACGCCACCTCCGACTGGATGGCGATGGAAAAGGAACGCGGCATCTCGGTGACCTCTTCGGTGATGCAGTTCCCCTACAAGGAACGCATCGTCAACCTGCTCGACACCCCGGGCCACGCCGACTTCTCCGAGGACACCTACCGCGTGCTGACCGCGGTGGACTCCGCGCTGATGGTCATCGATGCAGCCAAGGGCGTGGAGGAACGCACGATCAAGCTGATGGACGTGTGCCGGCTGCGCGACACGCCGATCATCACCTTCGTCAACAAGCTCGACCGTGAAGGCCGTGCACCCATCGATCTGCTCGACGAGGTCGAGGAGATCCTCAAGATCCAGTGTGCGCCCGTGACCTGGCCGATCGGCATGGGCTCGCGGCTGCGGGGCGTATATCACCTGCTCACCGGCGAGATTCATCTGTACGAACCCGGCCGCAATCACACCCGCCAGGATTCCACGATCCTCAAGGGTCTGGATGATCCGGAGCTGGCCAAACGCGTGCCGGCCGACGTGCTGGCCGAGCTGCGCGAGGAACTGGAACTGGTCGAGGGCGCCAGTCACCCCTTTGATCTGCAGGCGTATCTGGCCGGCAAGCAGACGCCCGTGTTCTTCGGCTCGGGCATCAACAATTTCGGTGTACAGCCGCTGCTGGATGCCTTTGTCGAATGGGCACCCTCGCCGCGACCGCGCGCGACCACCAGCCGTGCGGTGGCGCCGGACGAGGCGGCAATGACCGGCTTCGTGTTCAAGATCCAGGCCAACATGGACCCGCAGCACCGCGATCGCATCGCCTTCATGCGGATCTGTTCGGGGCATTTTGAGCCCGGCCAGAAGCTGTTCCATGTGCGCACCGGCAAGGAGCTGAAGATTGCCAATGCGCTGACCTTCCTGGCCAGCGAGCGCGAACGCGCCGAGACCGCCTTTGCCGGCGACATCCTCGGTCTGCACAACCACGGCACCATCTCGATTGGCGACAGCTTTTCCGAAGGCGAGGCCATCAGTTTCACTGGCATCCCCAACTTCGCCCCCGAACTGTTCCGCCGTGCCCGTCTGCGCGATCCGCTCAAGCTCAAGCAATTGCAAAAAGGGCTGATCCAGCTGTGCGAGGAAGGCGCCACCCAGGTCTTCAAGCCGATCATGGGCAACGACCTGATCCTCGGCGCGGTGGGCACGCTGCAGTTCGATGTGGTGGCCTACCGCCTGAAGGACGAGTACGGCGTCGATTGCAGCTTCGAGACCGTCGGCATCCAGGCCGCCCGCTGGGCCCGCAGCGACGACCCCAAGGCGCTGGAGGAACTGGAAGACAAGGCACCGGCCCAGCTGGCGCGTGATGCCGCCGGCGAACTGGTCTATCTCGCCCCCACCCGCATCAATCTGCAACTGGCCGAAGAACGCCACCCGAAGGTCCGCTTCCTGGCGACCAAGGAGCACGGACAGCCGGTCGAGATCTGAGGGACCCAGGGCACTTGGCCGAAGCTCACAGGGCTTCAGCCGGTGCCAAACCACGGGGACAGTCTGCCGGTTCGACTCGCCCGCCGGGCGACTTCGGCGTGATCGATGGACCCGGAACCTGTGGCTGTCGCTTTCGCCCCACCTGCCACCGGTTCCCCTCAATCCTCAAAGCCGTCGGCGAACACGGCGGGCTCATCCAGCCCCATCAAGCCGGCCAGCGCAGCGACGTTCATCCGCAGCGTTTGAAAACCCATCTGCAGATCGACATTGGCCGCCACATCGGTGCTGCGGTGATAGTCGGGATAGCTGTCCCAATCGTTCTCGATGGTCAGCAGCGCCGGCATGCCGGCATTGAGAAAGGGCACGTGGTCGGAACCGAAAGCGTTGAGCGAAGTGACGATGCGCAGCGTGGTGTAGCGCGCTGCAGCATCGGCGTAGACGTCGAGCAGGTCGGCATAAGGTGGGTTGGTTTCCAGCAGACAATCCAGGTCGGCATCGCCGCTGTAGCCGATCATGTCCATGTTGAGCATGCTCAGCACCTGCCCCGTCTCGCCGGCGTTCTGCAGATCGGCCACCTGATGCTGACTGCCACGCAGGCCCTGCTCCTCGCCGGCGTAGCAGACCAGTCGTAGCGTCACCGGCGGCGGATCGGCAGCGAACACGCGGGCGATCTCCAGCACGCCTGCGCATCCGGAGGCGTTGTCCTCGCCACCGGGCGAGAAGCTGCCGCCGATCGCATCGTAGTGTCCCCCGACGACGATGATCTGCTCCGGCCGACTGCTGCCGGGCAGCGTCGCGATGACGTTGTGCACCGTCGTGCCGCTGACCGTGAAGGCGTCCAGTTCCACGCTGACGCCCGGCAGCGCCTGGAATTGCGCCTGCAGCCAATCCCGCGCGCTGACGATGCCGCTGCGCAGACTGTGTCGATCCCAACCGGCCAGCGTGCCCACATCGGCCAACCAACGCGGCCCATCCACGGTCGCGACCAGCGCATCGGTTCGTGGTGTCGCGGCGCCCTGCCCCGACTTGCCTTGGCCCCGACCCTCGTTGCGCACCAGCACCTGATTCCAGGGCACCGCGGTGATCTGATGATGGGCATGACCGTCGCCGTCCTGCAGCCGCGCCGCCTGGGTCGCCCTCAACACGGCCAGGCGCCCGCCGCTGGCCAACGGCCCGGCCGCGCCGCTCAATGACTGGCGGTAGCCGCGCACCAGCACCAGCTCGTCCGGACTGACGCTGGCTTGGCGCAGCACTGGCAGGTTGCCGGTGGCCTGGTCGACCGAGGGCACCGGGCCGCACAACAGCAATTCGCGGTCCAGGGCCAGCCAATGGAGGTCGGGCGCGCGGGTCAGTGGCTCGGCCATCTGATTCAGGAGAGCTGGCGACTCGATGGCGACAGTTCGACAAGTCGACGGAGGCGCCATCGTGGCACTGGCGGACGAACTCAACGCCAGCAACCCGGGCAGCAACCGATTGAGGCATCGCCAACGTGATCTTTCCGACATGCGCGGGTCACTTCCTGGAACGCGCGCCACGATAGCAACGAAGGCCGCGCGGATCACGCGGCGCCTCATCGGGCTGCACCCTGGGACCGCCGACGTCCGCGTCGGCGCGCAGTCATCTTTCACCCGACAGGCTGCGGTCGCTCTCAGGCCGACGTCGTCCTTCCCTAACCACGCGTGTTCGATCACAGATCGAACCCACTAGGCGAGCTTGCTGGCGCGGGCCAGTCTCATTAGCACCGGGGCCTCGATGGTGCGTGTGAGCCTTCGCCGACGAGGACGTCGGCGTTCCCAGGGGCGCGAGACCGACTGCTACTCGCGAACCTCCAACAGCCACAGGGCAGCTTGCTTTCCTTCGTGTCCTTCGTGTCCTTCGTGTCCTTCGTGTCCTTCGTGTCCTTCGTGTCCTTTGTGTCCTTGGTGTTGAAGGCTGCGGCTCTGGACCCGAGCAGATCCCTCGGCCTGGTCCCGCCAGCCCGCCCAACTAGCCACCACTGACAACGCTGTCTATGATGCTCGCGGTGGCGGCGGCGTGAGTGGCGCATGGCTGAGGCAAGCAAGGGTCGGCTGAGTCGGCTGGGCTGGGGAGAGAAGCTGGGTTTCGGGGTCGGTGACCTGGGCTTCAACCTGTACTGGACCACGATCGCCTCCTTCCTGGCGGCCTTCTACACCGATGTTTTCGGGCTGTCGGCGGCCGCGGCTGGCACCTTGCTGCTGGTGACCAAGATCGTCGATGCCTGCACCGACCCGCTGATGGGGGCGGTGGCCGATCGCACCGCCTCACGCTGGGGCCAGTTCCGGCCCTATCTGCTGTTTGCTGGCGTGCCGATGGCGGCCGCAGCCGTGCTGACCTTCACCACCCCGGATCTGGATGAAGGCGGCAAGCTGATCTGGGCCTATGCGACCTACACGGCGATGATGCTGGCCTACACGGTGCTGAGCACGCCCTACTCGGCACTGTCGGGCGTGATGACCGCCAACAGCACCGAGCGTACGACGCTGATCAGCGTGCGCTTCCTGTTTGCCTTCACCGGCGGCGCGCTGGTCAACAAGTTCACGCTGCCGCTGGTCGGCTGGTTCGGCGGTGGCGACGCGGTGCTGGGCTGGCAGTGCACGATGGCGCTGTACGGGGCGATCGCCTGTCTGCTGCCTTCAATCAACGCGTGGTCGCTGCGACGACCGTTGGCCGGCAAGCTGGTCTGCGAGTCCACCAGCACCCAGGCGATGCTGCCAGCGCCGCCACAGGCGCCGTCGCGGCGTCGCTCCAGCGTGCGGAACTGCGCCAGGCTCGCGTTCGTCAGGTCGAGTTGCTGGTCGCTGCAGACAGCGAACGCAGCGGGCAGCGGGATGCCCACGGTGAACGGCTCGTTCTGGCGGTCGCGTCCGGGCTGCAAGCTGGTGGTCGCGGCACCGAGCACCGCCGGACGTGCTTCCAGTACGGTCAGGGGAATGCTCTCTCCGGCCCAGGCCGGTGCCCCCAGCAGCAGGGTCGACAGCAGCAGTGGCGCGCCCACCTGGCGCCAGAATCCTGAAATGATCATTGACCTGCTCCAGTCACTCGAACTGATCGGCAAACAGCGGATTGCGTTCCCAGCGCTGTTGCAGCACCGAGATGGGTAGGCCCGCCAGGCTGCCCAGATCCAGTGCAGCGCGCTCGTGTTCAATCGCTTCCACCAGCGTGGCCGAGCCGTAGACCTGGAAGTCCCGCAGCACCTGCTGCAATCGGCCCATCATTTCCGCGTTGATGAGCGCCGAGCCGTCACCGTCGACCAGACTCGTCACCGCCGGCATCCAGGCATCCTTCAGATCCCACAGGCGCAGATAGAAGGTGGCGTCCACGAAGCTGGCCGCATGCAGGTCGACCTGCAGCGACTCGTACAGGGCGATGTAGTGCTGCCCACCGGCGCTGCCGGCCATGCGCTCGTCGCGCAACCGCTGCAATAGCTGCACCTCGGCCAGTGTCCCCATCAGCGAGCCCGTACCCGCGCCTGCGCTGGCCATATCGTCATCGGTACAGATGCCGATCAGGAGGCAGCTGATGTAGCAAAGCAGGTCCAGCGGCGTGTCTTGAACGATCACGACATCGATCGACGTCGGGCTCGACAGCTGCACGGCGCCCGCGGGCATGGCCCCGAGCAGACTCAGACGCCACTTGCCGGGCGTGGTGGGTACATTGCGAAGAAAGCGCAATGGCTCGCTTTCACCGGCTTGAACGTCCACTGCGCGCACGAACTTGTTCGATGGCGGTGGGTCGGTGCGAATGGCCACGAAGCTGACGCTCAGGTCAGTCGGCGCGAACGGAACGACTTCAAGGTCCATGCCCAGCTGGCTCGGGAAGTAGTAGCGATTCGGCCGAACCTCGAGCGGCGCCTGCCAGAAACGCAGCAAGGGCGTGGGCGGCGGCAATCCTGCGATTTGCCAGAGCGCGTTGAATTCCGGCTGCGAACTGCCCAGCCACAGGCCATCGCCCAACAGCGTGGAGATCTCCGCACTGGCCAGACTTCGAGCCGGTGCCAACCGTTGCGCGGGGGTAAAGTTCAGGCCCTGTCGCAGCAGCACGCGACTACCACGTTCCAATGGGGCAACGTCGATTGCATCGCGAGCCGAGATCAGATCGAGCTGATCATCGCCGTCGGCGTCGAACCAGGCAAAGCCATCGCTGCGGCGCGTGCCGTCAAGCTGACCCAGCAACGACCATTGCGGGTTGCCGCCAGTATCGTTGCCCTGGTGCTGCAACAGCAGATCGCCATTGTCGCTGGACAGAATCAGTTCGAGCAGGCCATCGCCATTCAGATCGCGTGCCGTAGCGGTGTGTGTCGTCGGCAACCCCTGCAGTGCCGAAACCGAGCTGGCCAGCTGCAAGGGCTGCAGTCCGGTGCTCCCCAGCCACAGATCGGTCTGTGAACCCAGCACCAGTACGTCGCCGCGGCCGTCGTTGTTGAAATCGCCGCACAGGACGCCGCGGCCGTCGGGATGAGGCAGCGACTGTTCCTGGCTGAGCCGGTAGCCCTCACCCGAGGCGATCGGGTCATCCAGGTCCATCAGTTCGGCAGGACGCCCCCCGGAGCGCACGAGAACCAGCGCGGCGGACAAGCCCGGCAGCGTCCCCGGCGCACACAGTCCGACCACCCCGGGGATGTCCCCGGAGAAGCTCAGCAGCTGCCGCTGAAACACGCCGGGGGCACCACCACCATTGCCCAGATTCAGCCACAGCGTGACCGGCGTTGTACCGAATCCGTGCGCTACCAGCAGGTCCACATCCCCATCACTGTCCAGATCCTGCAGCACGAATCCTTCGGCTCGCGGGACCGCCAGCACCTGGCGATTCACGAACTGCCCATCGGTCACTTGCCGTTGGATCACCAGGGATCGGTCCATCCCGGTGAGATCAGCGGCCGGCACGCGCAAGGCAATCACGTCGGTCCGGTCCGGATGGAACAGGCGCGCAGTTCGCAGGTCCCGCACGGCCACGCCTTCCAGCAGCGGCAGGTCCTGCTGAGCCAGCAGCACCTGGCCCTGGGCCGGCCATGACGCTCCGCCGATCAGCAAGCTGACGATCATCAGCCAGAGAGAAAGCAGACCTGGCGGGCCACTGGCACAGAATGGGTTCATGGATCCTCCTGACGATCTGCAACCCCTGCGATTCGCAGGCTAGGCGCTCGTCCTCTGCCCGATCCGTACGGCAATCGGAGGAATCTGGAGGAAGCTGGAGCATCCGACCGCTCATGCCAGAGAGGCGACCGTCGGTCGGAAAGAACCCATTGACCGCGGTCTCACGTCGCGTCGCCGGCCCCCGCTGCCCGGTCGTGACGTATGCCCTGAAAGACCGTGCCCGGAATGTCTGTATCGATGGACCCGCTCGCTCATACAACCGCGGGGACGACGCCCGCTCTGCTGCGCAGTTCGCCGACCCAAGCGGCCGCCCGCAGTGTGGTTGCCGACCAAGCGCCTTGCGACGGCTCGCTCGGTCTTGCAGAGGAAGGCGTAGCCAAAGCCGAACGACTGGCGTTCCGGGGCTGGCGATTTGGTCTATTCGAAGTGGACGCCATCCGCCAGCAACTCAGTCATGCGGGCAGCGTGGTTCGGCTGGAGCCCCGCGTACTCGAGGTGCTGATCCATCTGGCGCGGCATGCGGGTCGAGTCGTCAGCAAGGACGAACTGCTGGATCAGGTCTGGCGGACACCGCATGTGACGGACTGGGCCATCAGTCGAGCCATCGCCGAGTTGCGCAAGGTCCTGCGCCAGCACGAACCCGGTTGCGACTGGATCAGAACGGTCTACGGACGCGGCTTTCGCATGCTCGAACCGGTCGAGGTGATCACGGCCACCACACCACTGCCCGGCGCACGCGTGAACGCGAGACGCCAACGGGTTACGCGCGGCGCCTGGAGTTGGGGCCTGTTGCTGGTCTCGCTCGCCGCAGGTGCGCTGTACTGGTGGCCAGAATCGACCGGCGACGCGGCCAGCCTCGAACCGGTGTCCGGAATGTCCGAGCCCCACATTCTGGTGGCGCCGCGCTGGGATCCCGGCACGCTGCCGGCCTGGCAACAGCAGGGTCTGCTGGACGCCGTGATATCGGGCCTGGCGCATGCGCCAAGCGTCCGCGTCTATACCCGCCAGACGGCGCAGCGATTGGTCGACCACAACATCTCACCGCTGCCCGAAGCCCAACGGCTCGGCGCCAGCCACCTGCTGGCGCTGCAGCTGCAAGAGGGCGCAAGCGGCCTGATCCTGGATGTCACGCTGCTGCGCAGCCGCGACGCGCGGGTCCTGAGCCGTCAGACCCATGCGGTCGGATCCGAGCCGGTGTCGAGCCTTGGCCCGCTCATCGTCGAAGCCACGCTGGCTCAGCTGGATGGGCGCACGACGAACTATCGCCAGGCACACGCCGCGCCCACGCCAGCGGCAGAAGTGGCGCTGCTGCGCGGTCGTCATTTCCTGGCGCGTCGGGGCGCCGGCGATCTCGATCGATCACTGCAGTTCTTCGATCAGGCCATTGCGATTGACCCGAACTACGCACCCGCCTGGTCCGGCAAGGCCTCGGCGCACCTGTTGCAGCGCGTCTACTACCTGCAGCCGGCTGCTGCAGCGCTGCCATTGGCTCGAAGCTCCGCCGAACGCGCGCTGGAACTGGATCCGGATCTGGCCGACGGGCATGCCGCCATGGGCCTCCTGGCGCTGAATGTAGACACGGATTTCGACCTCGCGCGGGCGCGCTACGATCAGGCCATCGCCCTTGCGCCCAGCCACGTCCAGGCCCTGCAATGGTCGGCGGAACTGGCGATGCTCAGCGGCGACTACAAGCTTGCGCTGGCACGGATTCGCCAGGCCAGCGCGTTGGATCCGGTATCGCCGTTGCTGACCGGGATCTGGGGCACCATCCTGGCGACGGCCGGCGATCGGACTGGCGCCCGTGACAAGTTCAACGAGGCCCTGCAACTGGATCCGCGCTTTGTCTGGATCCATCGGGAACTGGCCCATCTGGCCGAATTTGACGGTGATGTCCGCGGCGCACTGCAATCTCGCCGCCGCGAAATGGCGCTGCGCGGGTTCTCCGCAACCGAACTGGCCAGGCTCGATGCCATGGCCGCAAGCCAGGGTCTGACCGGTTTCCGGCTCTGGTATCTGGCGCAGTTGGGGGGCGTCGAGGCCGCTGGCAGCAGTCCGGTCCCGGAACTGCTGGCCGAATCCCTGGCGGCGCTGGGTCGACATGAGGAGGCCGAAGCGATCCTGCGCAAACTCGGCCATGATGGCGGCGAGTCGCTGCTGCATCTGCTCACTCGCAGTCCCGCCTTTCGCGATCCGCGCTACCGGAATCTGGCGATGCAACTGGGCTTCGATCAGTTGCTGATCCCCTCCCACTGAACCATTGGCGGGCTGCCGTTGGTTCCCCAACCTGGACCGAGTTGCGGCTCGGATGCCCGCAAAGCAGAAACCCCGGGCGAACCCGGGGTTTCCGTTGACTCAATCGACCGGCGGACCGATCAGAACTGCAGGCTCCAGGCGTCCAGGTAGCCGGTGTCGCCACTGGCGCGATCCCGAACCCGCAACTGCCAGGTACCGTTGGCGGTTTCCGACGAGGCATTGACCGTGTAGGTCTGGTTGATGTTGTCGGTGCCACCGCCGCTGCGGTTGTGCAGCGTGTAGCTGCTGCCATCGGGCGCGATCAGATAGACCTGCAGATCGCCGATGTAGGTATGCACGATGTTCACCGCCACTTCCAGATCGGACGGCGCATTGCCGCTCACGCCGCTGACGGTGATCGGGCTGTAGATGTCCGAATTGTCGTTGATCGTGAAGTTGCTGGTGTTCTCGAAGAAGGTCGTGCCACCCGTGCCGCCGGTGGTCCAGCTGGCGGTGATGGTGAAGGTCTGCGTGCCGGTGGCGTAGCCATAGACGCGGACATAGTAGGTGCCCACCGACGGCGTGGCGAAGGCGCAGCTCTCATTGCCGCTGCCGGTGTACGGACGGCAGTCGTACTGGCCCGTGCCGGTGCCCGGCGAAGAGCCGAAGCGCACGTACAGATCGATGTCACCGCTGGCACCGGTGGTGGCGATGTTCAGGTTGCTGGCACCGGACGGGACCGCCACGGTGAACTCCGTGAAATCGCTGTTGGCGGTGGTGGAGCTGACCGAGGAGCTGACCGGCACGCCATTGCTCAGGGCATTGCCGCTGCTCGGCGGCGTACCGGTGAAGTTCTGACCGGACACGTTGGCGCCACTGACCGTCACCGAGCGGCTGGCCGGGCTGAAGGTGTAGCCGGTCAGACTCGGGGTGATCGTGTAGCTGCCATTGCTGACGCCGGTGAAGGTGTAGGCACCGCTGCTGTTGGTGGTCGTGGTCGCACCGCCACGGCTGACCGTCACGCCGCTGATGCCGGTGCCACCGCTGGTGGTGATCGTACCGGCGATGCTGAAGGTCGTCGGCGCAGCAGTCCAGCTGGCGGTGATCGTGAAGGTCTGGGTGCCGGTGGCATAGCCGTAGACGCGCACGTAGTAGGTGCCGACCGAGGGCGTCGCGAAGGGGCAGCTCTCGTTGCCGCTGCCGGTGTACGGACGGCAGTCGTACTGGCCCGTACCGGTACCCGGCGAGGAACCGAAGCGCACATACAGATCGACGTCACCGCTGGCGGCGGTGGTGGCGATGTTCAGATTGCTGGCACCGGACGGAATCGCCACGGTGAATTCCTTGTAGTCGCTGTTGGCGCTGCTGGAATTGACCGAGGAGTTCACCGGCACACCATTGCTGAGTGCGTTGTTCACCGGCACGGCGGTGCCCGTGAAGTTCTGTCCGGTGACGTTGGCGCTGCTGATCGTGACGCTGCGGGTGGTCGGCGAGAAGGTGTAGCCGGACGCACTGGGGCTGATCGTGTAGCTGCCGGCGGCCAGATTGCTGATCGTGTAAGCGCCGCTGCTGTTGGTCGTGGTGCTGTTCGAACCCGCCGACACGGTGACGCCGCTGATGCCCACGCCGGTGCTGGTCGTGACCGTGCCCGACACCGTGTAGGTGGTGGTGCCACCGCCACTGCAGTTGCTGAACTTGAAATCGGAGATGCGGGTGTTCCAGCTGCCGCTCGGCCGATACATGCCGACGGTCCAGAAGGTGCAGTCATCGGACGGGTCGACCACGGTCTGATGGTAGTCGCCCCAGCGACCGGAGGTCTCCACCGCGCTGCCGGTGGCAATGTCGGTCTCGCCCTGGGTCATCACACCGAGGGTGTCGGTGGCCAGGCGACCGGTACGCCGCAGGGTCGCGAAGACCGTCGGAGAACTGGTCTTGGCGACGTTGTAGGACATGCCGATGTTGCCCATCTTGTCGGTCGCAATCGCGCCGATCAGATGGTGGGTGCTGCTGTCACCGGGACTGAAGGTGCCTTCCTGGTGCAGCGTCCAGTTGCCCGAGCCCACCTTGCGCAGCTCGAACCAGCGGATGCCGGCATCGACCGTCGTGCCGCTGCGGGCGGCGTTCTGGTTGGTGGCGAAATTGCCAACGATCGATTCATGCGTACCCAGATTGCGATAGACCATCGAGTTCAGGATCACTTCGCGGATCGGATCCAGTCGTGACGCGGAACCCGGCTGGGGCACGGTGTCGAAGGAGGAGTAGTCGCGGAACCAGCTGTTGAACTCGGTGATCGAGATGCGCGGCAAGGTCGTTACCGACGTGCTGGATGGCGTGGTCCAGTTCAGGTTCAGTGCGTACAGGTCGATGAAGTCGGCACTGCCATTGGCAGAACTGCCCGCATGCGCCTCGTCGTCGTTGTGCCGCGCCAGGATCACTGGTGCATTGGCCGGCGGCGGATTGGCGCCGGTGCCCATGAAGGTCGCCGGCGTCAACGCCTGAAAGCCGTAGCCAGCCAGCTTGCCTACCGACGTGATGCGCTGCGCTGCGCGAGCGGTCGCGCCGGTGAGCATGTTGGCGCGGTCAAAGGCATAGATCTTGGCGCCGCTGCCGGACTCGTTGTCGGTGCAGACATAGGCGTTGTGCCAGACCGAGCAATGCGGATAGTCGGGCAGTGCCGGGGTGGCAAAGCCGTAGAACCACCAGCCCCCAGTGATCGGGTTGTCGGTCTTGGAGACGTAGGTGCACAGGCGATTGGACGAGCTGGTGCCGCCCATCTCCAGCATGAACCAGCGATTGGCCAGCCGATCGTAGTGAATGATCGGATCACTGACCGAGGTCGCGCAGGGATCACCTGCTGGCGCCAGCGTGCGGAAGGCCGTCGGGCCAGCCAATTTGGTGCCCGACTTGTTGTAGATGGTGAAAGCGGTGCCGCTGGAGGAATTGATGCCGTAGATCACGTAGTCGGCATTGACGTCCACCACCGGGTCGCCCGGGCTGACACCGGTCGAGCCGTTGTTGATGCTGACCCGGCCGTCCGAGCTTTGCCGGCCCGCTTCGGACAGCTCGTCCCACAGCTGCTGCAACTCACCCAGTTGATCGGGCAGCGTCGGCTTGTCGGCCGGCGCATGCGGCGACGTCCGGCTTTCCAGCGGATGGTACTGACGCTTGGCCGCTTCGCGCATGGACATGCCCGGGCGCCACTCGGGCTGCACCGGCAGGCTGCGCAGGTCGACATCGATGCTGACTGGCGTGACGGGCTCGCCAATTTCGACGCCGAATCCGGCAGCACCATCATCAAGAGCGCCCTGCGCTGCACCGAAAACGGGCATAAGCAGGGCCAGGCCGGCCACGAGGGCCAGCGGCTTGTTGCGAATCATGGAATGTTCCTCTGGAGCGTTGACGACGCACGCGCTGCGTGCACTGGCCGGTCCTGTCGGGAGCGGTCCGGCTATTCAAGCTGCCCAACGGCAGCCTAGGGTGCCTGTGATCGTTTCATCTCGCTCTCCCCGGAGAGTGGTGCCCCAACGGCCGAAACCGGAACAAAGGATGCCGACCGTCGCAACAGTCGGATCTCGCCACGCAGGCTGCCGATCTCCAGATCGGCCAGTGGTTCCCCAACCACCGCCTGGGCATGCTTGTTCGGTTCCTGCCCGTTCAAATGCTGCACTTGCAGCGAATACTCGGTCGCAAAGGCGGCCGAGGTGGCCAGTTCAATCCTGGCATTCAGGTCGTCGGTCACGCCGACGGTGATCGCTCCGGTCCGCGTACGCAACCGCTGGCGGCTGCCTGGCGGCGCCTGCTCCAGTGCGACTTCGATCTCACCAAATTCGGTTTCCAGCGCGACCGGACCGCCGCTGCCGCGGACGCGGATGCTGCCATTGCGGCTGCTCGCCTGCAGCGCGTCCTTCAAACCGCGCGCTTCGATCAGCCCATTCTCGGTGGTGACGCTGACCGAGTGTCCTTCGGCGACAAACAGCACGAGGTCGAGCCGTTGCCCTTCTGCCAGCACCGCACCCGCAGGCAAGCGCGGCTGCAGACGCCAGCTGGCGCTGTCCAGCGCCGGCGTCAGATCAATGCGCGCGGCACCCTCAGGCTGCTGCAGCACGCCCTGAATCTCGACCTGGTCTTCGTAGCCACCAAAGCGCAGGCGGACGTCGCCATAGGGGTTGTCAACCACCACCGGCAGTCCTGCCGGGAGTTGTTCCAGGCGATTGATGCGCTCCGGGCCCACCGACGCAGTCGCCCCGGGTTCGAATCCGGCTGTCGTCAGCGCTTCGTTCTCGAAGCCTCGATGCGCCAGACGGCCATCCACGGGCTGCGCGGATTCGGTACTCGTCGGGTCTGTCGTAACTACACGCGACGGGCTCGTGCTGGCGCAAGCGCCCAGCAGACACACCATCGCAGTGACCAGAACCGACCGCACCATCCCATGACTCCCTTGAGGGGCCTAGACAGACCTCGAACTGGATCGGAACCCTGCGCTGCAGGGCCGTTTCGCCGGGTGCCGTTATGGGTCAGTTTCTGACCTGGGCAGGCGGCTGGCGGACATTAAGGCGCCGTGATGAGTGCGTCAATAGTTGCGAGTCTGAACGAAAGCTGAAGATTTTGAATGTCGATTCAGCCAGCAGCCAGCCACTCAGCAGGTGCAACACAGGACTTCGAAACACGCAAGTATCCGAATTCCGTGCAGCCTGCCGGGGCGCACGAGACAAGCGCCGACGGGCGCAAATATTCGTCGCCATGAATAAAGAGAAGCTGAATGAAAGTCAGCACATCAAAGGCACGACGACCGCGGCCGGCTGTGACGAAGCGCACGTGCGCAGCGGTGTGGATGGAGGCTAGCCGCGGTCGATCAAAGCTGCCTCCCCCGGAAGGTGGAGTCTGCGAACATCATTCCGTCGCCAACGCCGACTCTGATCTGGGTAGACCGAAAACAACCATGTCCGGCAGCCTTGGCGTGCTGGCGCGCGGAGAATATCGACCAGCACATTGAACACGGCGCAGCGGCAATTCCATGCGGGCGTCCAAGCGCAGCCCCGTTCGGCGCACTAGAATGGCGGTCTCCACTCGATCTCGCAGGATCCCGCCGAACCCATGAGCCGCCTGATTGCCGCCGCCGACGCGGCCTGTCCGATTCATCTGTTGCAGGCTGACCAGTTCGACGGCTGGCGTGACAGCTTGCCGTCGGCGACTCGTCATTGGGTCAGTCTGCAGCGCTTTCGCGCGGCGACAGGTGAGTGGCTGGCCTTGCCCGATGAGCAGGGGCGACTGAGCGGCCTGGCGCAGAGTTTCGATCCTCGACGCGCCTTGTGGACGCTGGCCGGCGCGGCCGACAGCTGGCCGCTGGGCAGTTATCAACTGCCGGCGGATCTGGATGCCGACACCCGTGAAGCGATCGCACTGGGCTTCCTGATGGGCGGCTATCGCTACACCCGCTACAGCGGCAAGGCGCCTGAAGGCGTGTCGCTGGTGGTGGCCGATGCGGCGCTGCGGGAACGGGTGGAAGCCATCGCCAGCGCCTGGCAACTGGGGCGTGATCTGGTCAACACGCCCACCGAGGATCTGGGACCGGAACAGCTGGCCGACAAGGCCACTGAGATCGGCCATCGCTTCGATGCCGGCGTGCGCGTGCATCTGGGTGATGCACTGGCGCAGCAGTTTCCGGCCATTCATGCGGTGGGCCGGGCCAGCCACCGGGCGCCGCGCTTGCTGGAACTGGACTGGGGCCAGCCGCAGCATCCGCTGGTCACGCTGGTGGGCAAGGGCGTGTGCTTCGACACCGGCGGTCTGGACATCAAGGGCGCCGACGGCATGGCGCTGATGAAGAAGGACATGGGCGGTGCCGCCGTGGCGCTGAGCCTGGCCCAGCTGATCATGCAGACCGGCCTGCCGGTGCGGCTGAAACTGCTGCTGCCGCTGGTCGAGAACGCGATTGGCCCGGATGCCTACCGGCCCGGCGAAGTGATTCGCACCCGCGCCGGCCTGACTGTGGAGATTGGCAACACCGACGCCGAAGGTCGCGTGGTGCTGTGTGACGCGCTCAACTACGCCGGCGAAAGTCAGCCCGAGCTGCTGCTCGATTTCGCGACGCTGACCGGCGCCGCTCGCGTGGCACTGGGTCCGGACCTGCCGGCCCTGTTCAGTGATGACGAGGCGCTGGCCGATGGGCTGTTGGCCGGTGGTCGCGCCAGCAGCGATCCGCTCTGGCGGATGCCGCTGTGGGACGACTATCTGCTCGATCTGGCCAGCCCCATCGCCGATCTGAACAACGCCGGCAGCTCGCGCATGGCCGGTGCCATCACCGCGGCGCTGTATTTGAAGCGCTTCGTCAAGCCCGGCACCGCCTGGGCCCATCTGGACACCTACTGCTGGACCGGCAAGCCGCGACCGGGTCGGCCGGTGGGTGGTGAGGTGCAGGGATTGCGGGCGGCCTTTGCCTATCTGGAATGGCGCTACCGCAGCGGCGCCGAAGAGCGGCGCTGAGCCCCGCCTCATGCGCAGCCCGAGCGGGTCCCGGCGCGTCGGCCTGGCGCGGCGGCTGTCCAAGCTCGGCTATTGCTCGCGCAGCCAGGCCGAAGCGCTGATCCGCGCAGGCCGCGTCAGTCTCAACGGCGCGGTGCAGCGGGATCCCGAGCAACCCACGGCCGAGCGGGACCGGATCACGGTCGACGGCCAAGCGATCGGCGCCGCGCAACGCCGCTATCTGCTGCTGAACAAGCCGCGTGGGCTGACCACCAGCACCGCCGACGAGCGCGGTCGCGACACGGTCTACGCCTGCCTGCTGCCGGAGCAGGCCTGGCCAGCACCCGCGTCGGCCGATCAGGCGCTGCCCTGGCTGGCCCCGGTCGGTCGGCTGGACCGGGCATCGGAAGGCCTGCTGCTGTTCAGCAACGACCCGGAGTGGGCGGCCAGCATCACCGATGGCGACATCCGCAAGGTCTACCACGTGCGCATCGAACAACCCGCCGATGCGGCGCTGCTCGAGCAGCTGCGGGTGGGTGTGGTCGACCAGGGCGAACGCTTGCGCTGCATCGACGCAGCGCTGCTGCGAGCCAATGCCGAGGGCCGCAGTCGCTGGCTGGCGCTGACGCTCGACGAGGGCCGCAACCGCCACATTCGCCGTTTGCTGCTGGCGCACGGTCTGACCGTGCAGCGCCTGCTGCGCGTCCGGGTCGGGCGGCTGGAACTGGGTGATCTGCCCAAGGGACAATGGCGCTGGATCGATCCCGGCGAGGTCTGAAGCGTCAGTCGGAAAGCCCGGCCTGCAAGGCTTGCAGCCAGCGCAGACTGGGAGCAGCTTCGATGAGCGTGGCATGCAGCATCGGCGCGACTTCGTCGAGCAGCGCACGGGCGCGCCCTGCGTCTCCATCATCGGCGTGAATCTGCGCCAGGCGCAGCAGACAACGTGACCGAATCGGGTGGGCGGCGACCGCGATGTCCTGCAACTGCGCCAGTGCCTCGGTGCAGGCGGCTGCGGCCTGCTGCGCCTGGCCGAGCGCGTACAGAACCTCGGCGTGACGCTGCAAGGCATGGGCCAGCGCGCGAGGCTTGTTCGCCAGCTGCGACGCCAGCAGAGTCTGCGCCCTGGCCTGCTCGCGCTCGGCGCTGGCTCTGTCGCCCAGCGCGATATGTGCTTCGGCGGTGAGAAGCAGCAGCATCGGCAGCTCGTCCTGGTCAGACTGCCCCGCGGTCCTGATCAACGCCTCGGCCTGCTGCGCCTGCAGCAATGCTGTCCGTGGTTGCCCATCCTGCAATTCGAGCGCGACCAGCAAGATCAGTGCAGGCACGATGCGGGGGCTGTCCGAGCCGTACGCCGCCTGCTGCGTCTGCAGATGGGCCTCGAGCAAGGGCCGCGCCGTGGCGGGATCCTCGCGCAGCATGGCCAGCTCGCCCAGTTCCCTGGGCATGCGCAGGTACCCCGGTGAACGCGTAGCCTTGGCGGACTCAAATCCGTCCAGTGCCTGTCGCAACAGCGGCTCGGCGTCGTTCAGTCGGCCAGCTTGCAGCAGCATCGTGCCGAGATTGCCGTACGCCCCGCTGCGTCGGGGATGGTCGGCCGGGTACAGGTCTTCGGCGACCGCGATCGCCTGGCGCAGATGCGGTTCGGCCTCCAGCGGACGACCCTGCCGATTGAGCAAGACGCCCATCCAGCCGAGCAGGGCCAGCCGCGGAATGTTGGCCTCGCGTCCCAGCTTTGCGGCCGACTCCAGCCCCGCCTCGAAGGTCTGCAGTGCCGTCTCGGCGTCTCCACGAGTGGCCTGAATCGAACCCAGCGTGACCACATAGTAGAGCTGGCTGATGTCCGCGTCCCGACGATCGCTGCGCTGGGGATACAGCGCCATGGCCTGCTGGATGTAATCGGCCGCCAGATCCAGATTGCGCCGACCCTGTTCCAGCGCCGCCAGGATCGAATAGATGTTCGCGCGCAGATCGGCGTACTCGGCCGTCTGTGGCCAGCCGGCCTGCACGTGCAGCAACTCGGTCAGGATCGCTTCGGCCTCCTCGCTGCGCCCGGACTGGCGTGCCGCCTTGGCCTGCGCAATGCGGATCTGGCCCCAGCGCAAGCCATGCCGATCGCGCGTCTGCAGCTGATTGTCCAGGGCCCGTGCCAACAATTCCTCGGCCTGTTCGTAGCGGCCGAGATTGGCGAAGGCATGGCCCATGGTCAGCTGCAACTGGGCGCGAATGTCCGGCGTCAGCGAGGCGTCAGCGGCAATAGCCTCGGACTGCAGCTCCATGAAGCGCTGCACCGAGATGTCCTGACCATGGTGGACTTCGGGATCGGCGGCGGCGTACGCGTTGCTCAAGAAATCGCTGACCGCACGGGCGCTGTCGCGCTCGGCCTGCGCCCGCTGCCGTAGCTGGACTTCACGACTGAAAGCCAGTCCCAACAACAGCAAAGCCAACAGGCTGACGGCGATCGGCACGGCGCGACGTTGCAGCCATCGCCACAGCACATAGCGCGACTCCTGTCGGCGCAGCGAGATCGGCTTGCGATCGCGCAAACGCAGCAGGTCCGCCACCAGCGCGTCGACACTCTCGTAGCGGTCCGCCGGTTCAGCGGCACTGGCGTGTTCGGCGATGCGTCGCAGGTCCAGCCGCGCCAGCGACGGACAGCGCGGCAACAGCTTGCCCAGCAGGATGCCGAGGGAATGAATATCGGCGGCCGGTCCACCGACCTGCCCGGCGATGATCTCGGGGGCGGCATAGCCGGGGCTGTACCAGCTTGCAGGTTCCCCTGCAGCGGCCGCGTCCTGTTGCAGTGCCGCAGCGATGCCGAAATCGAGCAGCTTGACCTGACCGCTGTCGGCCACCAGCACGTTCTCGGGCTTGATGTCGCGATGCACGACCCACTGGCGATGGCTGTGCGCCACCGCCGCGCAGAGCTGCAGAAACAGCGCCAGCACCCGGCTCCAGGGGGTTTGCGGATCCAGACAGACGTCCAGAAAAGGCTGGCCGTCGATCCGCTCCATGACGAAATATGGCTCGCCGGTGGCACTTTTGCCACCATCGAAAATCTGACAGATATTGGGATGGCGCAGCCGTGCCAGCAGGCTGCGTTCGGCCTCGAACCAGCGCGACATCGCACCCACTTCCCGATCGGCGCGCGCGATCTTCAGTGCCACCTCCTGGCTGAACTCCCCATCGTCGCGCACTGCGCGATAGACCTCAGCCATGCCGCCCCAGCGGATCCGCGCCTGCAGGCGATAGCGCCCGATGCGCTCGCCGCTGCGGTCGGCCGGCGCACTGGCCTGGTCGGCCAGGACGCCGATCTGCCCGGTCAATCCGCCGGACGTGCGTTCGAGGTCATCGAGCATCGCGCGCAAGGTCGCCAACAACCCCGGTTCATCGGCGCAGGCCTGCTGCAGGAAGGCATCGCGCTCGGCCGCTGGCCGTGACAGGGCGAGGTCGAACAGCTGTTCCAGCCGCTGCAAGCGCTGTGGATCGATGGTTGAGCCAACCCCGCTCATCGCTCGCTGCCCGCGGCGGGTGGCGTCGACTTGAGCTGAGTGGGAATCCAGCTGCGCAGAAAGCGCAGTTCCCGAACCACGGTCGCCGGTGAGACGTCCAGTGCCGCGGCCGTTTCTTCTTGCGTGAGGCCACCAAAATAGTGGAACTCGGCGATCCTGGCCTTGCGCGGATCGGCCTTGGCCAGCGCCGTGAGCAGCAGGTCGAGTTCGACGATCTGCAGGCCGTCGGCGCTGCTAACGTCCGCATGATCGGGCCGCAGGGTGAGCCGTTGTGCGTGCCGACCACGCTTGTCGGCGGCCTTGCGGCGAGCGTGGTCGACCAGTACGCGGCGCATCTGGGTGGACGTGAAGCGGACGAAATGCGAGCGATCCACGAAGCCCATGTTCAGACCCACCATGCGCAGATAGGCCTCGTGCACCAGATCGGTCGGGTTCAGCGTCACCCGCCCCTCGCCGCTCAGGTGGCGCCTGGCAATCTTACGCAGCAGGTCATGTACCTGCGTGGTCCACCATTGTTCGGCCCCGTCTGACGCAGCCGCGGCCGCTTCAGCGGCGCTCCGCTCGGCGTCGTCGTCGGCTTCGGTCGCAGGTCCTTGAGTCATCTGGCTTGGCCACGCCTTCAGTGCTGACCGTCAGCAACCCGGCGACCACACCAGTCGCATGCGATCGCTGACGGTGTTGAACACGCATCCCTGATCCATCTGGGCGCACGCAACAGTTTAGCGTTCGAGATTGCGGTTGCGCGCGCGTCGGGCGTTGCCTCGCACGATTGTTTGCCGTGCCCGGGCCATCGGTTGACTGAATCCGGTCGGTTCTTGCGCCTTTTGCGATAGCCCCCGCTTTGGACGGGTTCGCGAGCAGCCCAAGGAATGACCATGATCCAGTTCCGTCGATACCTCTCCACTCAGTTGACCACTGCGGTCCTGCTGCTCTGCGTCGGCTGGTCGGCAGCCGCCAGCTCGAGCGCTGCCGACCCACTCAGCGACGCCGAGTGGGCCAGCGTACGGGCGCAGATCGAGGCGCATCGACACCGCGCCGAAGGCGACGCGGTGGACGGCTACCGGGCATACAACCCTGTGCTGGGCCTGTCCCAGCGATTCCACCCGGACGGACGCATACAGGTTGAGGGCCAGCGACTACAGGTCTCCATGCGGCTGTCCGGCTACGGCTACGGCGAGTTGGTCCAGCCGGGCCGGCCCGAGCTGCGTGCCGAGACCGACGCGCAAGGCGCCGTGGTGCACTACCAATGGGATCGAAACCTGCGCGAGTGGTGGCACAACCGCCCCGGCACACTGGAGCAGTGGTTTGAGTTGCAGCAGCGCCCGGCAGGCGCCGATGGCAGCCCGCTGCGTCTGCAGATGGCGCTGACAACCTCGGAGCAGGCCCGGGTCCATCTGAACGCGACCGGTCAGGTCCTGCGCGTCGGTGAGGGCGAAGGTGCGTTGCAGTATGCGGGCCTGAAGGTGTGGGATGCCGACGGCCAGATCCTGCCGGCGCGCATGCAGCTGAGCGAGGTCGATCAGCTGCTGCTCAGCGTCGATGACACCAAGGCACGCTATCCACTCACCATTGATCCGGTCTGGCGCCAGGATGCCTATTTCAAGGCCTCCAATGCCGAGCAGGGCGACGAGTTCGGCTATTCCGTGGCGCTGTCTTCATCCGCCTCCGGGGACACGCTGGTGGTAGGCGCCCCCTTCGAGGATGGTGGCCTGGAAGGTCCGGGAAGCAACACCAGCCCACTAAGCGGCGCGGTCTACGTGTTTGTGCGCCTGGGCGGCGGCCAGTGGCTGCAGCAAGCCTATCTGAAGACGTCCAGCATCGATGGCGGTGGCGGTGACCGCTTCGGGGAGGCCGTGGCCCTGTCGGGCGAGACCCTGGTGGTCGGCGCCCCCTTCGAGCGCAGTCGGGCCACCGGCGTCAATGGCGATCAGTTGGACAACAGCCGGATCGAAAGCGGCGCGGCCTATGTCTTCGTGCGTGACGGCGGCATGACCGGCAACTGGAGCCAGCAGGCCTATCTGAAGGCCTCCAATACCGACTTCTTCGACCGCTTCGGGTCTGCCGTCGCCGTGTCGGGCGCTCTGGTGGTGGTGGGGGCGCCCGGTGAGGGGAGCAGCGCGACCGGGCTCAACGGCGACCAGAGCAACAACGATGCCGAGTCCAGCGGTGCGGTCTACGTGTTCAGGCGCACTCAGGCCAGTGGCAACTGGCTGCAGGAGGCCTATCTGAAAGCCTCCAACACGGCAGCGGAGGACCGCTTCGGCAGCGCGGTGGCGATCGAGGGCTTTACCGTGATCGCGGGTGCGCCCGGGGAAGACAGCGACGCCACCGGAATCAACGGCGATCAGGCCAACAATGGTGCCGGCAACAGCGGTGCGGTCTACATCTTTACGCGGTCGGAGCTGCTGGTCGGCGACTGGTCCCAGCAGGCCTACCTGAAAGCCTCCAACAGTGGCGCCGGAGATGCCTTCGGCCACGCGCTGGCGATCTCTGGCGAATCACTGGTCGTCGGCGCCATCGGTGAAGCCAGCAACGCCACCGGTGTGAACGGCAACCAGTCCGACAACAGCGCCGTCAACAGCGGCGCGGCCTACGTCTATGCACGTACCGGTGGTGTCTTCGGCAGCTGGAGCCAGCAGGCCTACCTGAAGGCGTCCAATGCGCAGACGGGCGACGGCTTCGGTCATGCGGTGGCACTGTCGGGCAATCTGCTGGCGGTGGGCGCGATCAACGAGGACAGCAATGCCCGCGGCATCGACGGCGACCAGGCCAACAATGCGCTGGGCAGCAGCGGCGCCGCCTATGCCTTCGTGCGTGAAGCCGGGCTGTGGCGGCCGCAGGCCTACATCAAGGCCTCCAATACCGCTTTCGGCAATCAGTTCGGCTACGCCGTGGCGGTTTCGGGTCCGCGACTGGTGGTGGGTGCGCGCGCCGAAGGAAGTTCCGGTATCGGTGTCAACGGCGTGCAGGGTCCGCCCAATGGTGCGGTGGCCAGCGGTGCGGTCTACGGCTTTCTGATCGAGCCCACGCTGAGTGCCACGGTGAGCGGCCTCGCCCCAGGGGGCAGTCTGACCTTGCGCAACGCGGGTGGTGGTCAGACCCGGGTCGTCACGGTCAACGGCCCGGTCAGCTTCGGCACGCTGCCCTTCGACAGCCCCTACGACGTCAGTGTGACGGTCCAGCCGACGGGCCAGTTCTGCACGGTGGCCAATGGCAGCGGCCATGCGGTCAGCGAGGTGACCGACATCGAGGTCAACTGCGCGGTAGGCAGCTTTTTCGTCGGCGGCAATCTGGTGGGACTCAATGCCGGGCAGAGCATCAGCCTGCGCAACACTGACAGTGGCGATGTCCTGACCCTGACCGCCAACGCCTTCTTCAGCTTCCCCACCCTGCATGGACCGGGCAATACCTACAACGTGGTCGTGACCTCACAGCCGATTGGCCAGACTTGCATCGTGGGCAACGGGACAGGGGTCGTGGTCGGACCTGTCACCAGCGTCGTCGTCCTGTGTCAGACCAACACCTATCGCATCGGCGGCCGCGTGACTCAGCTGGGACCCGGCGACAGCCTCACGCTAGGCAATGGCTCAGACACTCTGGTGATCACGGAGAATGGCGATTTCGTCTTTCCCACCCGCATCCCCCACGGTGCCAGCTATGCAGTGACCATCACCGCCGAGCCAGTGGGCAAGACCTGCGAGGTGGAGTCTGGCGCGGGTGTCGCACTGGGCGATGTCAGCGATGTGCTGGTGCGTTGTGTCGTCAACGACTACAGCATCGGCGGCACCGTGTCCGGGCTGGATCCGGGGCGCAACATCACCCTGAGGCTGCCCAACGCCACCGTGGTGGTGAACAGCAATGGGCCCTTCAGCTTCCCGGGACAGCCGATCTCGCATGGCTTCCCCTACAGCGTCACCGTGCAGACGCAACCGGTGGGACAGCTCTGCATGGTCAGCAATGGCAGCGGCGTGGCGACTGGGGACGTGACCGATCTGATCGTGGACTGCATCACCAACCGCTACAGCATCGGCGGCACGCTGTTCGGACTGGCCGCGGGCGGCAGCCTGACGCTGCAGAACAACGGCGGCGACGATCTGGTGCTTGGCACGGATGGCGCTTTCGCCTTTCCCACCCAGCTGCTGCACGGCAGCCCCTATGCCGTGACCGTGGCCAGTGCCCCCGCCGGCCAGAGCTGCGTGGTCAACCCTGACACCGGTACCGCGACCGGGACGGTCACCAACATCCAGGTCACCTGTGTCAACGGCAACCCCGTGACCATCGGCGGCAGTCTGTCTGGCCTCGCTGCCGGGCGCAGCGTCCGTCTGCAGAACAACGGTCGTGACGATCTGATCCTCAACGGCAACGGCAACTTCGTATTCAGTGCACCGATTGGCCAGAGCGAGTCCTATCTAGTGACGGTTGCGACACAGCCGGGCGGACAGGTTTGCATGGTCAGCGATGGCAACGGCATGGCGACGGCGAACGTGACCAACGTGTCCGTCAGCTGCGTCACCGAGACCTACACCATCGGCGGCACGCTGTCGGGCCTGGGCGCAAACCGCAGCATCACGCTGCAGCTCAATGTCGGCGAAACCCTGACGCTGGATGCCGACGGCAGCTTCTTGTTCGCCAGCCCCTTCGCTTTCGGCAGCTTCTACAGCGTGAGCGTGTCGGAGCAGCCCATGGGCCAGACCTGCGAGGTCAGCGGCGGGGGCATCGTCGTCGGCAACGTCAGCACGGTGGAGGTGATCTGCGTCAGCGACAGCTATCTGATCGGCGGAACGCTGTCCAACCTGGATGCCGGCGGCAGCATTACGCTGCAGAACAACGGCGGCGACGATCTGACACTCGGCGCGGACGGCAGCTTCGTCTTCAGCGCGCCGGTCGACTCTGGCACGAACTATCTGGTGAGCGTGTTGGCCCAACCGGCGGGTCAGCGCTGCACCGTGAGCAATGCTTCGGGCGTTGCCACGGCCAACGTCACCGACGTGATCGTGCGCTGTGTTTGCGACCGAATCAGCTTTCCCTACACGCTGCCGGACAACGTGCCCGCCACCTTGATCGACGCCATTGCCTGTGCCAATGACAACGACTCCGCGGACATCATCGACCTCGACGGACAAAGCATCTCGCTGACCGGCAGCCTGGGCGTTCTGACCGTCCTGCCCGCCATCAGCTCCGACATCAGCCTGCGCAACGGCACGATCACGCGCGCTGGGGAGAATCCCGTCCGGTTTCTGGCAACGTCTGGATCGGGCCATCTCAGCCTACGCGACATGGTCCTGAGCAACGGTGGTGGCAGCAGCTTCCCCAGCTGCGGTGGCAGCGTCTCCGTCAACCCCGGTGGCAGCCTGATTCTCATCAACACCCGGCTGAGCGGGTCGGTCAGCAACGCAGACCTCGGTGGTGGTGCGATCTGTTCCGCGGGGACAGTCACGATGGTCAACAGCATCATCAGCGGCAATCGGGCCCGTCTCGGCGGCGGTCTGGCCGCGTACGGCGGACAGGTCACCATCAGCAACAGCGTAATGTCGGGCAATGTCGCTGACACGCAGGGCGGCGCGATCTACAGCGAAGACAGCGATGTGACCCTCGTCAACGCCACGGTGACGGGGAACCACCAAAGCAGTGACGGCGCCTTCTCTGGTGCCGACAACCACCTGGCGCTGCGCAACAGCATCGTCTGGGGCAACATCAACGCCTCCGGCGGCGCGGTCCAGATCTTCAACCTTCCCGTCACCACCGGTAGCACGAGTGTGAGCAACAGCCTCATTCAGGGCGGCCAGTTCGGCGCGCTGGATGCCGATCCGCTGTTCCTCGCGCCGCTGACCGCCTCGGCCACGCCCAGCAGCGCTGGCAACTTCCAGTTGAGCGACGACAGTCCGGCCATCGACGCGGGCGCGAACGCCGACGTTCCAGCCGACTCACTGGATGTCAACGACAACGGCAACACCAGCGAGGACGCGCCCGATCTGGCCGGCAACCCGCGCCGCGTCGACGACACCGCTGTTGCCGATACGGGCATTGGCGCTGCACCGATCGTGGACCTGGGCGCCTTTGAGAAGCAGAGCGCCTCGGTGCCGCAGGCGGACCTGAGCATCAGCAAGACCAACGGAAGCACCAGCAGCACACCCGGCCGCACCACGGTGTACAC
>JAWLAT010000028.1:0-66986 GCA_041395325.1 Lysobacterales bacterium | reverse complement strand
GAGCACTGTGGTCGAGGCAAGCTTGAAGTTGCAAATGCCATAGAGGCGCTGGGTTGCTGGCTGGCCATTCATCACCAACGTGCTGGTCAAGATCCACGTGTCCGCGGGAATCGCAAGTTGGCGAACGTGACACATGAACAGCTGGCCTACGCACACGTCAAGCGATCCGGCTTTTATGTTTCGCAACCTATGCGCATGGCAACCGTTCAGGCGCTGCCGGCCTTGGGCTTGGTACATGCCAGTAGTGCTCGATTCAACGTGTTCACATGCACCAAGGCAGGGTCAGATCTAGTACAGGCTTATTCAAACGCTTATCGACCTTGGAATTCGTCAATGGAGGCAGTACTCGCGGAGTGGATTTGCGGAGACAAGCCGATCCGGGTTGCTCACACACTTTGCAAGGCGCTGGCGCCGACAGAACCGTTGCCCGGAGAGGCGATCGGTCAGTTGCAGGAGTGCCTACAGCGCGGCGGCGAAGCTGAGTCCGCTGAGGACACTGCGCGTCGTCGCAACTTGCTGGCCTGGGCTGAGGCGCGTCGGATCGGAAAGGTCGACGATCTCGATTGGGGTCAACGTCCACATGTGATCACTTCGAAGCCGCATTGGCACGACCTGGAGTCCGGGGCGCGCTTTTTCATAGCGCGTGATTCCGCTCTCGAGCTTCTCACCTTCCTCGAATGCTTGATGCCTGCCGATGGAGTGTTGAGGGTGGACGCCACGTTGTGCACCCAGGCTCGCGGAGCGCTGGCGTCACTTAGGCGTGCAGCGCACGCCTTCCTGGAACTGGGTCACACAGAGCCTCTGGCAGTGGCGTTCTGCCGAGAGTGCACTGCGGCCGGAGACGCGGAGGTGTTGCGGACCTTAGTGGCCCGCGATGGCCTTGTGCTCCGGCTGCGCGGCGACGACATCGTCGCAGGGTCGGCATACGTGGCTCACTCCAGCCCTTTGTCCGCTGACGCGCCCAGCGCAGAGAGTGAATCCGCCGAGCCAATTGGCTGGCCAGCGGGAATCTCTCATCGTGTTGTGAATCTCTTTCGGTTGAACCTCGACATGCATGGTGAGTTGTCGACGTCGTTTGCGGATGTCGCCACTGAGGAGGCCACGGAATGAAGTCAAGGGCGCCCGAACCCTCGTCCTTGGCCCAGTACTTCGATTCTCCGGCCGGATACACGGCAATGTTCGGTTGGGTGTGCGGCTATTCGGGCGATGCCACCTTTCTGGACATCGCCCTCGAACGCTTCACCCGCCAGACACGCGCCCAAAGGGCTTGGGATGGCCGGGCGTGGATGGGATTGATGCTTGACCCGGGTAACCCGATGGTGAGCATTGTCGAAGCGCCGGGGCTCGTGCATTGTCGGATTCGCGACGGTCTGCGTCGGCCTTTCAATTTGATGCACGCGAAGGTTGCACTTCTAGGCTTCGCGCACGAGGCCGACCCGGCGCGATGGCTCGTCCGATTGCTGGTATCCACCGGCAACTGGACCCGGCAGACGATGGAGGAAAGTCTCGACTTGGCATGGAGACTCGACCTCGGCGTCGAGGCGCTTTCCAGCAATCTTGACAAGGATCGGCTCGCGGTCGCGGATGTTGCCGCCGCTTGGCAACTGTTGGATTGGTTACGCCCACATTTTGATTGCCGGCTCCTCGAACAGGGGGAGGGTGGACGTCTGAGCGTGGCGGATCGCGCAAGACACACCTTCGAGGGCTGGCTCGAGGCTTGTGCCAAGAGCAATTCAGGAGTGCGTCCCCGCTTTTTTGACAACCGAAACCAGTCGCTGCTGGCGCAACTGCCCCTCCAGATCATTGCGCACGCTAGGGCAGTGCGGCGCAATTATCTGGCGATGGGTTCGGGCTTTTTCGAGTCGATGTCGGAATCCCAGGGCGCATTCCCATCCGTGCCGTTGGCCGTTCGCAGGGTGCTCCGCAACAAGGAACTTCTGACGCAAACTGCGGAAGTCGATATTTTCGTGAATCCAATGAACTGCCAAGCGATGGCGGAAATATCGAGTTCCCATAGGGATGCTGAAGCGATCACCATTCGGCCGGCTCCAAGCCCCAGAGACGATCTATGGCGCAAACTCGATTCGATCGTTGCACGCCAAGTTCTTATTCGGGGCCAACTATCGGGAAAGTAACCCGCTCTGCCGGAGTCCTTGGGTCTACTTGGGCTCTGGCAATCTCACCGCACAAGGGTTCACCCTGGCAGCGGGAAATGGTGCGGGGAATCTCGGAGGCCGGAGTGGTGTTCGCGCCGCCCGACCTTCCGTGGCTCGCTGTCGATTCGGCCAAACACGAATTGCCGGCGATCGAACAATTGCTGCCGGTCGGTTGGGGCCGGGAGATCCGGATCCTCTGAGCAACTTCAGTGTGGCGAGGGTTTTCCCGACCGGCCGGACGCGGCAGTGGCGTGCCCGGTCCGGCTTGTCCAGTGGAAGCCCTAACAATTGTGGTGGGCTGTTGGTCAGGCCGCCCCAGAATTGCCGCCGTTGCCTGCGCGATATGAGGTGATCGATCCCTTCGGGTCACTTGCTGCGGCGCGAAGCAGGGCATGTGTGGCCATGTGAGCGACCGCGCGAAAGTAACTGTCCGCTGGGATGACGTCAAGGGAAGCACGCTGCTGGGCTTGGTTCCGGTAGTCGACAGTTCGGCCGGGTGGCAGGCGCGCCGCTGCCAGACCTCAGCCTTGAGGCGGCCCGATGGCAACTCGCAGAGTTTCCTTCTGCCCCGTTGAGTGATGACGAGCCATCGCCGGGATTCACACGCGACCTTCGACGAAAGCGGAACACGCGGTCCGGCCTCTGGCGGAACGAGCAGTTACGCGATTCGCGACATGATGGGTTTTGTGGAGTCTCTGGCCGAGCGCCAGGTTCAGATCAAAGCACCCGACTGGCCGGCGTGGTGTGTGCGTGTCGAGCAAACCCTGCGACAGGCCGGCAAAGATCCAGCGGTCCAGGCATTCGTCCAAATGGGCTGATCCACTTGACCCTTGCGTGCGCAGCCTTTCCGGCCGGACTACGCCGAGAGCACTGATTCGCCAGCGGGGAGCGACTACGAGGCGATGCTTGAACGCATCGAACGGGCGTGGGGTGTCGCTGGACTGGGACCGATTGGGAGTACGCGATGAGCACGAGCACGGACCTCTGGAGCCAGGTGGCGGCACGGTTGATTGAGTTTTCACGCGCGGAACCTGCCCACGCCATCGAGGGGTTCACCGAGAATTGGCGTTTGAACGAAGGCCAACGTGCAAGCCTCCATGCGTTGGCTGAGCGCCTGCCGCGAAATGGTGTCGTGATCGCCGACGAGGTCGGCATGGGCAAGACTCGGTTGGCGGCCGCCGTTGTCCGAGCGGTCGTCGACAGCGGCGGCCGCGCGGTAATCGTCCTCCCTCCGGGTCTGGGATTCCAGTGGAACGAGGAGTTGCGCGATGCGGGGGTGCCCTCGAAACCCGTGCTCCGCAGTCTGTTGCAGTACTTCGGGGCGTGGAGTCACGAGGATCCAAGCAAGCACATGCCGTGGGCAGGTGAAACTGTCCTGTTGCTCTCGCACCTTCTGGCGAACTGGCGCTTGGGCGCCAATTCGCGTGCGTGGCGGTGGTCGCTTGTTCCGGAGGTGTATGCGCGATGGCGGACCCACCGCACAGGGCGCTCGCCCAGGCAATTCCGGGACCATGATTCGTTGGGAGATCCGTGGGTAGTAGCCGGCGCCGCAAGCTTCGTGTCGCAAGCGAAGGTTGACGCCGAGTTGGGGGCCTACCTCGACTCACTGCTCATGTATCCGTGGATGCAGACTCTGGATTCCTCGACGTACGCTCAGCGCGGCGCACTCCGTCCGCAGTTCGAACGCCTGGTTGGCCTCGGTCTCGGTGCGTTCGACTTGATCGTCATCGACGAAGCTCATAAGGGTCGTGGTGTCGACAGCAGCGTCAGTCGTCTGCTCGGGAGCGCACTGCGGTTGAAGTCCGACGCCCGTCGACTGGGTCTTACGGCAACGCCGGTCGAACTTGACGCAAGCCAATGGATCGGAACTCTAGCGCGGATTGGTGCGGGCGGCGAGGAGGTGGAGTCGGCGATCACGGCATACACTGACGCGGTTCGCAAGGTGCGCTTGCGCCCGTCGGATGAAGCAACTCGCGAGAAGTTTTTCGCCGCCGCCAGATGTTTCGAGGACACGCTGAGCCCATACCTGCTGCGCCGGGACAAACGCGAGGACGAAGCAGTGCGCCTCTTCGCCGCGCACAGCAATCTTGGATTGCACGCTTACCGGCGGGAAGATGAGGTGGTGGTCGATCCCCAGTCTATCTCGCTGCCCTGGCGCAGGGCAGTGTGTGCCGCCGAGGCCTTGTCGCACATGCGCATGGGAGAAACGGACGACCAACGGGCCAAGCGGTTACGCCTTACCATCGACGTGGTCACGGAATAGCGACGCTTCGTCGATCAGCGCTGGAAGATGCGCCACGGATCGAGTGATCGAGCCGGGCGGGCCTGAGAAGATCCGACACCGACTGCTCGCCGGGCCTCCGACAAGCGTGCGATGCGGCTCCGATGGTGGCGAGGCGTTCTCCGAGACTGGCTGGATGACTGTGAGGAGGTCTGTACTCGCACCCCGGAGTGTTGGCAGCGAGTCGAAAATCGAGTCGCTGACGGCTCGCAACGAGAAGGTGTTGGTCTTCGGGCGTTACACGCGGCCGCTGCGGGCGCTGGTCGAACTCCTCAGCACGCGGAGATGCTGCGCGCTGTCGTGGGTGGCCAGCCTTGGTCGCAGGCCAAGATTCCAGACAGAGAATGGAAGGCTGTCGAGGTGGCGCACCTCCAGTTGGGCCTGCGTTGGCCGCTTTCTCGTGTGGAAATCGACGCCAGGCTCGAATCGCAGTACGTCCAACTGGAATCCCGAAGGGGGCGCTTTCGGGACCGTCTACTGGAGCGACTCGAGGCCGGATTTCGTGCCAGGCCGGAGGGCAGCGTCGAGAGGACGCTTTTCGACTCCTTCGCGAATGCCGCTGGCCAGTCTGGGAACGACGACCTCGTTCGCGTCGCGCGCTCCCTGCAGTCAGCGCTCGGGAACGAATCGGACGGGGCATCGGACAAGCATCTGGCCGAGGCTTTTTGCGAACTGATCGGCGCCCTGCGCAGCCGCGATGAAGGTGACGAAGACAGTAGTGGTGAACTCGAAGAGTCCGAAGCTAGGGCGCTTTGGCCGATTCTGGCGGCCCGGCTTGCAGATGAGTACAGCCGAGTGGAAGGCGACTTCGCTCGCCTGATGCATGGCGAGACCAAGCCTGAAACTCGCAGGCTTCTGCAACTCGCTTTCAATCGTGTTCACAGCAATCCACAGGTACTCGTCGCCCAGTCCATGGTGGGGCGAGAGGGACTGAACCTGCACCGCGCCTGTCGGCATGTGCTCCTGCTTCATCCCGAGTGGAACCCCGGCGTGGTTGAGCAACAGATTGGCCGCATTGATCGAGTAGGTAGCCGGTGGGAGCAGCAATGCCGAAGCGCGATTGAAGCCGGCGCACTGGGTGAATCGCTTCCGAGAATCGAGATCCTTCCTGTGGTGTTCAAGGGAACCTACGACGAACAGAACTGGTGTGTACTGCGCGAGCGGTGGGGGGACCTTCGTGCGCAACTGCATGGAATCGTAGTCACGCAGTGGCAGAAGTCTGCCTATGGTCATCTAGGAGGGGTGATCGAAGAGATCAATGCGGCAGCACCGTCCTTCTCGCCGTTGCGTCGGGATCGTCAGCGGGGCGGGTGATGCAATCAATATTGAGATGTACGTTCTGACCTGAGTTGGGCTCTGCTTGAGTCGGAAGGCTGCGCGCTTGCACTTCTCGACTTCTACTCGCATGGCTTTTGCTGATGTTGCGCCATGTTCATCGCCGGGGAAGCGGAGCGCGGCCGCAAATGACCCTTCCATCGGATCTCCAGGGGGCACTCAGTCGTGGCGTCGCCTCTCGCCCGCGCGCAGAATCTGCCCTCTGTCGATTAGTTGCCTGCGCGCTCGCCGTGTCCCGATTATTCGAAGCCAACGACTACTTCGTCGACACCCAAGGCAATCGCCATGCGCTTTCGGCAATGCGCTGGGATGAGCGGCATCGACGTTCGCGGCGGGTGCTTCCGGAGCGGGCGAGTTGTTGGGACTACGCGGCGCTTATCGACGTGATGAGCCCGGGGTCGGGGCCGGCGGCGGTGCGCTTTCGCGGCATGACGGCGTTGTCTTGGCTGATGCAGCTGCAGAATGCCGGGTCGCCCGACCTGCCCGCTGCGAGTAGCTGGGTGCAGGCGCAGGTGGAGCTCTGGCGGGCGTACTGCGACAAGCGGCCGCGGGTGCCGGATGCGTACTTCGGGGTGGAGTTGTCCGCTCCGCGGATGGTCAGCTTGCTCGCGGCGGCGGTGCGAGCGACTGGTCTGAAGCGCGCCGGTGTTGCGCAGTGGCGCAGAACGGTGCTGGGGCTGGCGGCGAAGGGGATCAAGGCCGAGGAGCTGGCGTTCAGCGGATTGCTGGAGGGTTTGGAGCAGTACGACGATGAGCAGGTGCTTGCGGTCGATCGGGTGCTGGAGCTGATCGATGTCGACAACCTGCAGCCGCGCCTGGTCGCCGAGTCTGCACATGGCTACCTCAGTCGATCCGGGTGGAAGGAGTGCTGCGAGCGAATAGCGCCGCCGTATCTGCGCGCGCTGGGAACGCGCCGACGGGCGCAGAATCGGGTTGCGATTCGGCGAGCGCTGATTCGCTATCGGCACCGAACCTTCGGTTGGCGACTGATTCGGGAAGCCTGGCTTCCTGACCTCGTCAGCGCCGAGCGACATCTGTGGTACGTGGCCGACGAATGCGGCCGGTACCTTCACGATGCCAAATCGGCTCCTTACACCTCTTTGGCCGAGGCGATGGCGGCGGCCGAAGACGCTATGCGCAAGCATTTTCGCACCTGGTATCGAGCTCACCCGGTGGAGCACTGGTCGGCCTACGTGGCGGGTGGCGGCGAGCAGTATCGCGAGCTGCTGGTGCAGTTGGACGACTGGCCTAGCGACTACCGAGCGCGTCACTTCCGCACGCGCAATGTGCTTGCCCATGTGCGCACCAGCGTGCGAGAAAGTTGCGACGGTCAGCGACTGCTCTACCTGGATGAGGTTCAGAGCGACTGGCATGCCGATCTGGTGGCTCAGGCGCGTGGCGAATGGCCAAAGAACGAACGCCCGGTGCATGCAGCGCCGTTCGCCAAGGAATGGCCGTTGCTGGTACTCAAGCTCATGCTCTGGCGCGCCCAGGCGATGGGAGTCGATGCCCTGGCCTGGAGCACATTCGAAATGCAGAAGCGCATCTGGGGACCCAGCCGCGTGCCCGAGGCACTCTACAAGCGAACCCTGCCCGAGGCCGCAAAGTCCTTGTCCAAGGCGCTGGGACTGGAGCTGCGCGAGATCCCCATTCCCTTCCATGCCTGGCGCTATGGCATCAAGTCTTCGGCACGTGGGTGGCTGGTGATCGACCTCCTCGGTAACCCCGTGACTCGACCCTTCGCCGGCCGTCAGCAGGCTGAGCGATTTGCTGAGCTGATTGCCGAGAAGATCGAGCGAAAGGTGCCAGCCCTGATGCTGGCTGGATTGCCGAGGATTCGGCAGATCCCGTTTTACGGGGTGGGGCGGCTGGTGGATTGGACACGGCCGGGGTGAGTTGGTGTGGCTCAGTGGAGCCAAGTCGCGGCCCTCGCGGGTTAGCACGGCCGCAGGCGATCACCATGAGAATCCGTCAGTGAGTGACGGAGTTTCATGGCAACGGGCATGTCGAGCCAGGTTGTCGATCGCGAATCCCTGCCCCTGCGTCGGTTGCCGAGAATGCTCATCGCTCGCAGGGCAAGCTCCTACGTGAGGTTGGCGGCGTCTGCCGGGACGATGGCGCGAGGTCGCTGACGAGCTCTGGTAACGAATGCTTGACTAAGCTCATCCATTGGTAAAGAGTTCGTTATCAATGACCCGAGGCAGTCAAGGCCGTGTTCCCAACCCAATCGCCCCCAAGCCAGCGCAACACTGGCAGCTATGAGCAGGTCACGACAGCTGGCGAGACCGTGTCGGCTTTTGTCCCGCTGCCGTTGCCGCCGGCGCAGCCTCCGCTGGTGGTGGATGCGGACCTGGGCGAGCGTTTGCGGGTGGCGGAGCTGGCTTTGGCGCGGTTGGAGACGGCTGGCGAGATGATTCCCTCGTTGGACTGGTTCGTCTATGCCTTCGTGCGCAAGGAGGCGGTGTTGTCCTCGCAGATCGAGGGGACGCAGGCCACCTTGGTCGACTTGCTGGGCCTTGAGGCAGGCGCGGATGTGCAGGCTGGCGAGGCGGATGTGGAGGAGGTCTGCAACTACCTCGATGCGCTCAAGCACGCCCGGACTCAGCTCGCCGATCCTGATGGATTGCCGTTGTCGCTGCGGCTGCTCAACCAAACCCATGCGCGGCTGATGCAGGGTGTGCGCGGTGCCGACAAGCAGCCGGGCGAAGTGCGGCGGTCGCAGAACTGGATCGGTGGCTCGCGCCCGGGGCTCGCCGCTTTCGTGCCGCCACCGCCGCATCGCTTGGGCGGGCTGTTGTCGGATCTGGAGAAGTACCTGCATGGCAGCGACGCGCTGCCGCCGTTGCTCCGCGCTGGCCTGGCGCATGTGCAGTTCGAGACCATCCATCCCTATCTGGACGGCAACGGACGCATCGGCCGCTTGTTGATCACGCTGCTGCTGGAGCACTGGCAGTTGCTCAGTCAGCCGCTGCTGTACCTGAGCCTGCACTTCAAGCGTTATCGGTCCGAGTACTACGAGCGGTTGGGTTCAGTACGAACGCGCGGTGACTGGGAAGGCTGGATGCGCTTCTTCCTCGATGGTGTGGCCAGCGTGGCGACCGAGGCGGCGAACTCGGCGCGGGAGCTTTTTGCGCTGGTGACGGAGGATCGTCAACGCGTGCTGCAGACCTCTGCAACCTCAGTCGCGGCGCTGCGATTGTTCGAGTTGTTGCCGCGCCATCCGATCGTCTCGGTGGCCTTCGTCGTCGAGCAGTTGGAAGTCAGCAAGCCGACGGCGGGACGGGCGATCGAGCTGCTGGTGCAAGTGGGCGTGCTGAAAGAGACGACCGGCCGCCAACGCGATCGGGCGTGGATGTATTGGCGCTATCTGGATCGGTTGCGGGAGGGGACGGAATTGTAGGGCGGGGTGCGATTGCCGACGGATCTGTCGCTCCAGTTGTCCCGGCCCAGCGGATGTTTGTGGCGAGAGGGGATGCAGGAAAACCTTCAGATTCCGAGAAAAATCGTCAGAATCGCCGGCCGGTCAGACTCTTTCTTCAGAATGCGCGCGGGAGGATTTGGAATGCGCTCGCAGCAGCTATCGGCTCCAGTCCCACATGGTCAGACCAAGACTTCGGGTGGCTGGCAGTCGAAAGGAGGGAGTTGGCAATTGCGCCAGTCCCACGCTGACCCAGGCACCATCACAGCGAGGCAATCTGGTGGGTTGTTATGTTGGGTTTTGCGGAACGATGGTTTCGCAATAGCCATATAAAACAATGCGCTATGCGACAGGTTCGAATCCTAGTCCCAAACGCGCCAGATCCACACAATCAACAAGCCCTGAAGCGGGAGCCGCAGCCAGAGCAGCGCCAGCCAACTGGCGGAGGCGTTGTCGGCTTGGGCGTTCAGCAGCATCTGTACGTTGGCTGGCAGCACCGCCAGACACAGTGCGATCAGACCCAGGCCAGCCAGGCGCCGGCAGGGGTTGATCAGCAACCCCACGCCGCCGGCAAATTCGAACAGGCCGCTGACGATGACCAGCGCATGCTGCGCAGGTAGCCACGGCGGCATGATCGCGACGTAATGCGCGGTAAACAGAAAATGAAGTGTCCCTGCAAGCACGAAGAACAGGGCCAGCGACCATTGGCTGAGTCTGGCGACCAGCCCGGGTTGGGCAGCGCTCGTCGGCATCGATGGTCGCTGCGATGTGCTAGAGCGCCAGGCGCGCTGTCAGCAATTGCCCCTTGCGATTGCCGAGCAGGATCAACTGGCCGTCTCTGGCGGCTGCACTGGTGGCCCAGGGCGGTAGATCGTCGCGCACGATTTGCCAGGCGCCGTCGTCGAAGGTGGCGATCAGCCCGTTGGGGTTGGCGCCTACCAGCACCCATTCGTCCTTGCCGCTGACGCTCCGCGGGGGCGTGGTGAAAGCGAGGTTTGTGCGATCGCTGAACAGCGCGAGCGGGTCGCGTTTGGCGTCGGTGGCCCAGAGCAGGCGCCAGTCACCGGTGGAGGCGTCTTTCCACAGCGTCCCGCCTTCGGCGACGATCGGTCCGGCCGACGGGCAGCCGCCCAACTTCCAGATCGGCGGACTGGTGGGCTGCGGCTCGCTGAGTGCGCCGATCGTGCCGCTGATCCGGGAAATGTCGCGATAGCCGGCCTCGCTGACATTGCGAAAAGCGATATCGCAGTGCCCGCCATCGTCGAACGCGATGAAGGGTCGGCAACACCCGCAAACGGTCGTTTCCTGGTTGGCGGTGAGGTTGCGTTCCTCGACGACGCCCGCGCTGACGCTGGCGAGGTAGAGGTTGGAGGGTTCCTCCATCCCTTCCGGGGCGGTGCGTGCATCCAGCCAGACGGCGTGGGCGACCCCATCGGGCGAAATGGCGACCGAGGGCATGGTTCGTTGCGCCTGCTTGTCGTCCTGGTTGAGCTTGACGGGCGGCTCGAACCGGCGTCCGTAATCGCTGCCCACAGCGAGCATGATGTCGCCCGTGGCGGCAGTCCAGGCCACCGCGATGGACCCGTCCGGCGCGACGGCGACGCTCGGTCGGGCCTCGTCGCCGACGTAGGGATTGAGCGGCGCTCGATTGATCTGCAGCGGCGCTGAAAAGCTGCCGTCGTCCTGCTCCCGGGCAGCGTACAGACCGGTACCATCCGATCCTTTCTGGACCCAGACCAGCAACAGGCTGTGGTCTGCCTGAACCAGCAGCTGGGATTGATGGATACCCTGGGCTGCGGTGAGGAATGCGAAGGGGCCAGCGTCGGCGGCCGGCATTTCGGCTACGTGCGTCGCCTCCGAGGATTCTGCTTCGCGCGAGGCGGTTTCGGGGCCCGGCGGTATCCCTACGCGGAAAGTCTCGATGCGCGGCGGGTCGCCCAGCAAGGTAAAGCGGAGCTCGGCGAGCTTCCCGGGAACGGTTGCGTCGGCCAGCAGTCGCACCTGGTCTGAACTCACCGTCTCGATCTTCTTGAGCGTGAGCTTGCCCAGCATGCCGGTCAACCTGGTGTGGAGCGCGCGCTGCTCCTGTGCATCCATGCGTTGATTGAACGCAGCCGTTGCGGCGTCGGCGTAAAACGCTGCCATGGTGTCGAAGTCGCCGGCGTTGAAGGCAGTGACAAAGCGCTCGAGCAGTGCATGCGCGTCGGCGGCCGGCGCCGACTCCGAGCAGACGGCAGGTAATCCGAGCAGCGTCAGGATCAGGGCCAGAATGGCGCTGGGCTTGGACATCAGCGAACTCCTGTTTGACGGCTGCCGGCAATCGGCTGGTGCATTTTGGCGCGGTGCCGGTCGAGGCCGAGCGACTGGTCGCTCGCTGGGCCTGCACTCCGGGTTGACGGCCTGCCCGAGGCCGGGTGGGCATTCGGGCAGGCGGAGATGGGTCGCGGTCCTACTGCCGGGTGTAGGTGATCTCCATCATCAGCATTTCCTTGCCGTCCGGGCCGGGGCCGTACATGTGGAAGATCTCCACGCCGTCGCCGGCGGGTTTGGAGGTCATCCGCGAGCTGATCGGCTGCCTGGTGATGGGGTCGTTGTAGGTGCCGCTGAACTCGCAGGCACCACTGGCGTCACAGCTGCCGTCGCTGACCATCACGCCGGTGGTCATGCTGTCGTTCCAGGTGGACCAGTAGCGGCCGCTGACATTGTCGAAGCCGGTCATCCCATAGCCGGCGAAGGACTGACCCATCATGGCCGAATCGACTTCTTCGACCAGCACGCGGCCCGCGAGATTCATGTAGCGGCGGGCCTTGCCGACGTCGTGCATGGGTTCGGCACCAGGGGCCTGATAGGTCTTGATCGAGAGCAGATAGTCGCCGACGGAAGCGGCCAGCCGGGCGTGTTCGGGACCGGGTGTGCCGGCCTTCTGGTAGGCCTCCATCATGGCCTGTTCCTCGGCCGACATCGGCGGCGCGTCTTGCGCGGTGACGGCCAGCGGCAGGGCCAGGGTGAGCAGGCTCAGCATCCAACGCTTGTGCATAGTGACCTCCCAATCACGGTTTCGAGCTTGCCAGTCTACGCCGCTGCTGGTGGGGCGGGCGGTGGATCGGTGGCGGCGGGGCAGGGTTGGGGACAGGGTGGTGTCAGTGGTGGGGTGATTTGGAGTGGGTGATGCGGCGGTTCGGAAAGCAGGCGCCAGAGCCGGAGCCGGAGCCATAGCCAGAGCCAGAGCGGGTGCCGGAGCCGGAGCCGGAGCCAGAAGCTGACCCCACCCCGGCCCTCCCCTCCGCCTTCGGCGCAAGGGAGGGGGAGAAGCGGGCGCGCGTATTGCGCCGATTGCTGCCCGGGCTGGGATGCAGCCAGCGCTGGACAGCGCAGAGTGGGCAGAAACTGGGCAGCGCAGAGTGGGCGGATTCTTTCGTGGGTTCGATCTGTGATCGAACGCTTTGGGTATCGGGATCGGGAAGAGCGTCAGCGCAAAGCGCTGACCCACCAAAGTCGGGGCAAGGACAGCGCTTGGTCTGGAATGGATGCCGGTGCTGGCTAGACAGACTGGGTATCAGTCTCTTGTGGGTTCGATCTGTGATCGAACGCTCTTGGCTTGGGTGCTGGAAAGCGCGTCAGCACAGCGCTCCGCAACACCGGCCACGGCTGAGGTCGGACGAACAGGATTCACCATTCTCAAGGTCGAGAGCGCCGGCCCTTCCTCGCTGCGACTGCCGAAAGCAAGGACCGGCGCTTCACCTCAACCCGCTTTCAGCTCAGCTGTCGGCTTCGTCGCCGAAGTGGATCTCGACGTGGCTGCCGTGTTCGTCTTCGTCATGACGGTAGAAGACGTCGCGGGCCATTTCGCGGCCGTACCAGCGGCCTTCGACCAGAACCAGGTCGAACTCTTTGGTCAGCGGGGCATCGAAGACGGTGACGGTGCCGCGGACGGTGGCCTGATCGCCGTCGATGCTGACCACTTCCAGGTAGGCGCTGTCGGCGATGGCGTCCAGGTCCAGGCCATACAGGCGCACCGCCTGCTTGACCGCCGCCAGCACATTGCCGCCGCGGATCAGCACCTGCTCCAGCGGCAGCTGCTGGACGTCATCTAGTGTGCCCAGGCCGGTCTGGCGGGCGGCGTCGGTAACCAGCGTCAGCGCCTGACGCATGCGGCTGGAACTGAGGAAGTCGGTGCCCTTGACCCAGCGTTCGAAGCCCGGCATGGCCAGCCGAATGGCTGCGCGTTGTTCGTCGGTGAGATCGCTCTCCGGCGAGGCGACGGCCATCTGCATCGCGCCCAGCGCCATCAGGATGGCGCCTTCGGCCTGCGGACGCGCCTTGTCCAGCTTGGGCTCGATCTCGGCCATCAGCTGATCGACGGCATCCGGTGCGGTGAAGCGACCGAAGCCTTCGGCGAACTCCTCGCGATCATGATCGGACAGCGGTTCGTTGCGCTTGATCTCGTAGGCGCCCTGCAGCATCTGATACTTGGCCGGCGGCAGCATGGTCTGCACCAGCGACACCAGATCGTTGTGACGCAGATGGTCGATCGCGTTGCGCAGCTGCACCGCGGGATCGGGCGCGGCCTGGGTGGCGGCGATGCTGGCCGCCTGGGCGCTGGGGATGGTGCCACCGATGCCGATGCCGACCGCCAGGGCCAGCGCCAGGGGCAGGAGATGTCGCTTCATGAGGGTGCTCCTCGGGGTTGGGAAGCTTAGTGTGCTAGTGATCTAACACAGTGAACAGTGTCGAAGGTCAGGGGGTGGCGTAGGGCCCAGGGCATAGGGCCCAGGGCCCAGACAGGGTGCTCGCGGCTTCTGAACGTGCGTATGGTGGCGCCGAGCCCTCGTCGGTCGCTCGACGGTGAGCGAGTGACGCCAGTCCTCCCAAACACCACCGAGCCACATCGCACTGGGCCCTGGGCCCTGAGCCCTGGGCCCTAGGGATCCTCTGAACAAGTCCCGTGGCCGCGACGGCGGCTGAAAAGGTCGCCAGGTAGGAAGGCACCGAAGCTCATAGCCTGCGCTCTGGGCGAGGTGACTGACGCCGCTGGCGGTCTTTTCAGCCCCGTCCCGAAGGGTTGCGCCCCAGATCGCCCGCAGCTGCGTTGCATTTCGGCGCCGTAGAACGACTACGCCTTGCCGAAACGACGCCTTGCTGCGAACGATCTGGGACGCAACGCGGCTCACGCGACTTGTTCAGAGGATCCCTAGCAGTCCACTTTCAGCCCCACAGCGGTTTGCCCCGTCATACCTTTGCTGGATAATGCGCGGTCTTTCCTCGCCCCCGGACGCCCGTTGATGGTCAAGCCGCTGCCGCGCTTGAAGCTGGAAGGCTTCAACAATCTCACCAAGTCACTGTCGTTCAATATCTACGACGTGTGCTATGCGGTGACGCCGCAGCAGCGGCAGCGCTACATCGAGTACATCGACGAGGCCTACAACGCACAGCGGCTGACGCAGATCCTCACCGAGGTGGCGGACATCATCGGCGCCAACATCCTCTCGGTGGCACGGCAGGACTATGACCCGCAGGGCGCCAGCGTGACGATCCTGATCTCCGAGGAACCGGTGGTCGATCGCAGCGAGCTGGGTCGGGAAACGGTGGCCAGCGCGATGCGTGAGCACACGCCCGAAGCCAGCGTGGTGGCGCATCTGGACAAGAGCCACATCACCGTCCACACCTATCCGGAAAGCCATCCCTACAACGGCATCAGCACCTTCCGGGCCGATATCGACGTGGCCACCTGCGGGGTGATCTCGCCGCTGAAGGCGCTGAATTTCCTGATCGACAGCTTCGAGAGCGACATCGTCATCATGGACTACCGCGTCCGCGGTGCGACCCGTGACGTGCGCGGCAAGAAGCACTACATCGATCACCGCATCAACTCGATCCAGGACTTCATCTCCAAGCCGATCCTGAAGCGCTACGAGTGCTACGACGTCAACGTCTACCAGGAGAAGCTGTTCCACACCAAGATGCACCTGCAGAAGTTCGACCTGGATACCTATCTGTTCGAGACCACGGCGGCGGATTTCGCCAAGGCCGAGCGGGCCAAGGTGGAAGGGCTGCTCAAGCGCGAGATCGCCGAGCTGTTCCAGGGGCGCAGTCTGGATTGATGGGTTGGGCGAGTCCCGGGTTCAGCAGCTTGGGTCCGGCGGTGCGTTTCTTGGTCGGGCTCAGGACGGGCGGGACCCGGGGGCTTGGTCGTTGCGGGTGATCTGACTGTCGCGAGCAGGCTCGCTCCTACGGTGTGGGCGTTGGCGGCGGGTCCTTCGACAGGCTCAGGCCGGGCGGGATCTGAGGGCGGATCGTCGATTGGCTGATCGGGAGCGCCGGCGATTTCGCTGGGAAAGAGCGCCGACGGGGACGTCGGCGTTCCCAGGAAAAGCGCCGCATGGCCGGTGTTCCCAGGTGCAGCGGCGCAGTGCCGGTCACATCCTCATTGCATACAGGTCGCCACGTTGGCGCTGGCCACAGGAAGTGTTGTTGGCCCTGACCCCTGACCCCTGACCCCTGACCCCGCTGGTCCCCGTCCGCCTTCCCGGCGTATGCTGCGGCGCGAACTGACGCAGGGGCCAGGCGGTGGCGGACTCTCGGTTGGAGCGGGCGAATTGGCTGGCGCGGCAGGTGTTGCCGCATGAACCGGGGCTGCGGCGCTGGCTGGGCCAGCTGTCGGGTTCGGTGGAAATCGACGATGTGGTGCAGGAGACCTATGGCGTGCTGGCGGCGCTGGACAGCGTCAGCCACATCCGTGACCCACGCAGCTATCTGTACACCACGGCCCGGTCGATCCTGCTGCAACAGGTCCGGCGCGCGCGCATCGTGGCGATCGAGTCGATGGCGGAAATCGAGTCCTTGTGCATCCATGAAGATGCCTGGGCAGCCGATGCCGCGCAGCTGCAGCGTCAGCAACTGCACCGGTTGGCCGAGCAGATTGCGCTGCTGCCGGAGCGCTGCCGAGAGGCTTTCGTGCTGCGCAAGATCCACGGCTACAGCCAGCGCGAGATCGCTCAGCAGATGGGCATTGCCGAGAGCACCGTGGAAAAGCACATCGGCCTGGGCCTGCGCTTGTTGATGCAGGCGATGGCCGAACCCACCGCCAGTGTCGCGCCCGGCGCGGGCGGTGGCAGCGAACAACCGACCGGCGCACAGACCACCCGACAGCGACAGACAGACCCATGAGCGACAATCGGATCGACCAGCAAGCCGCCGACTGGGTCGCCCGCATCGACAGTGGTGCGGCCACACCGGAAGAACAGCAGGCGCTGGACCGCTGGCTGGCCGCCGATCGCCGGCATCTGGGCGCCTATGCCCGCGCCAGCGCGGTGTTCCTGCACGCCGATCGCGCCAGTGCGCTGGGGCCGGGATTCGAGTTGCCTGCTGCAGAAATCGCTTCAGCGCAGCCACGACGGACCTGGTTGCTGGGTGCGGCCGCTGCAGCCGTGTTGATGGTGGCGCTGGTGTTCGGATTGCGCGGTCCATCGCCGGTCGCGGGAATCGTGGGCGACGATGTGGTCGTGCGGCTGCAGTCCGGTCTGGGTGAGGTGCGTCGGCTGCCCTTGGCCGACGGCTCGGTACTGACGCTCAACACCGATACGTCTGTCAGCGTGGTTTTGACGCCGGAACGGCGGGAAATCCAGCTGCATGCGGGCGAAGCCCTGTTCGATGTGGCCAAGGATTCAGCGCGGCCATTCATCGTTCGCGTGCAGGACACGCAGGTGCGCGCCGTCGGCACCAGCTTTACGGTGCGACGGCTGCAGGATGACGCACTGCTTGTCATGGTGCGCGAGGGTCAGGTGCAGGTGGAGTCGGCCAGTGCCGAACCCGTGCCGCTGCAGGCCAACATGCGCGCCCGCGCGCAGCCCGGCAGCGCCGTGCAGGTCGAGCAGATCGCCACTGAGAGCGTCACCCACGAGCTGACCTGGCGCGAGGGCATGATCAGTTTCGACGGCGACACGCTGGCCGAAGCGGCGGCCGAGTTTGCCCGCTATTCGCAGCGCCGCCTGCTGGTCGACCCGGCGGTGGCGAACAAGCGCATCGTCGGTCTGTATGCGGCCAACGATCCGGAAGGCTTTGCGGCCGCCGCTGCTTTGAGCCTGGGCCTGCAGACGCGCAGCGGCTCCGAAGGGGTGCATTTGCTGGCACGGTAGGTGACCTGTGCAGCGCCACTGGCGGAAAATCGCCGACCGCGCATCTAGACCCTAGCGCCCGCATTCCGCGGGGTGCCCGTTTGATGGGGGAAGACGATGTCCGGGTCATTCCAGTTGAGCCGTCTGGGGGCGGCAGTGGTGGCGGTACTGCTGAGTTGGCAGGTGCAGGCGCAGCAGCGCGAGTTCGATATCGCTGCCGGTCCGCTGCGGCAATCCATCCCCGAGTTCGCCCGTCAGGCCGGCGTGCAGGTGATCGCACCCGGGGATGCGCTGATCGACCAGCGTGCTGGTGCGCTGAAGGGCCAGATGGACTCGCGGGCAGCGCTGCTGCAGCTGATCGCCCGAACCGATCTGCGCATCGTTGGCGATGATGGCCAGACCATTACACTGGCCGAAGGTCACTCGGCGGCGCCTTCGGCGCCGGCGCCAGCTGGTGGCGGCAGCGGCGGTCCGGCCAGCGAAGGACCGATCGGCGATGACGAGAATTCGCCACCGGCGCGACAGGAAGACCCGCCGGCTGATCCGGCCGAACTCGATCGGGTCACGGTGGTCGGCACCTATCTGCAGGGCACCAATGCCGAGACCGTACTGCCAATCACCGTGCTCGGTCGCGAGGAAATCGACCTCAGCGGTGTCAGCACGGCTTCCGAGCTGTTGTCGCAGCTGCCGCAGGCGGCCGAGTTCGACAACTCCGAGACTTCGACCGGTCCGAACGATGCGCGCGGTGATGCGGCCTCGGTGAACCTGCGCGGCATCGGCTCGGGCAACACGCTGGTGCTGCTCAACGGCCGGCGCATTGCGCCGCATCCGATTTCCGCCGGCGAAGTGCCGCGGCTGTCGAGCAACATCAACCAGATTCCGCTGGGCGCCGTACAGAGCATCGAAGTGCTGCGTGATGGTGCCTCGGCGTTGTATGGCTCCGATGCGGTGGCCGGCGTGATCAACACGACGCTGCGCCGCAATTACGAGGGCGCCGAGGTCAGCGCGCGCTACGGCAACGTCACCGAAGGCAGCATGCACGAGGCCTCGGCCTCGCTGCTGGGTGGCATCAACTTCAACGGCGATCGCAGCAACTGGTTGGGCTTCGTCAGCGTCTACGACCGCGGCAGCCTCGGTGGTGACGAGCGCGATCTGACCGCCGATCTGCGCGAGCGCGCCGGCAATGATGCCGCCGGCTGGAACAACACCTCGGTCAGCGGCCCCTTTGGCCGCTACACCACCGGTTTCGCCAATGCCGACGGCAGCTTTCGCTCACGCCCCACGCCGGGTGGCGCCAGCAATGGGCAGTTTCATACCCGTCCTGGCGACGATGGGGTGATCACCGCCTCAGGCAACCTGCCCAACGAGCTGCGCTACGACTTTGCGCCGGACTTTCTGCTGATCCCGGAAACCCGCCGCGTACAGCTCTTTTCGGCCCTCAGTCATGCCTTCGACAACGGCGTCAACGCCACGTTGGACGCCTACTACTACCGCGCCGACTCACTGATCTCCAACGCCACGGCGCCGATTTCTTCCGGCAGCGACAACAACATCTACGTGCCGGCCAGCAACTACTACAACCCCTTCGGGTCGCGCTTCTACGGACCGGGTACCGCCAATCCCGATATTCAGCCGCTGGACGTGCTGATCCGCAACTACCGGCCGCTGGAGATCGGTCGTCGAGACGCCGACGTGACCTCGCGCTCCTATCAGATCACCGGCAGTCTCAACGGCAGCTGGGGTGACTGGGACTGGGATGTGGGCGCCTCCTATGGCGAGGGCCGCACCACCGACATCGGTCGCAACATGATTTCCGAGAGCCGCCTGCGCGAACAGCTGGCGCTGGACACGCCGGAGGCCTTCAACGTCTTCGGTGGCCCTGGTGCCAACAGTGCAGCCGTGCTCGACGCGGTGCGGATCAATACCACCCGCGAGGGCGAGACTGGGCTGGGCATCGTCGATGCGCGCATCAACGGCACGCTGATGGAACTGCCCGGCGGTGATCTGCAGGCGGCAGCCGGTCTGGAATTTCGGCACGAGAGCTACACCGACCGCCGCGACGAGTTCACCCTCAATGACGATGTGATCGCGCAGAGCGTCAGCAGCAATGCCGATGGCTCGCGCGACATCAGTTCGGCCTTCGCCGAAGTGCTGGTGCCCGTCTTCGGCGATCCCAACGCCCTGCCGGGTCTGCAGCGGCTGGAAGTGTCGGCGGCCGGACGGATCGAGAAGTACTCGGACTTCGGCTCGGCCACCAAGCCCAAGGTGGGCCTGGCCTGGACCCCGGTCAACGGACTGATGCTGCGTGCCTCCTACAACGAGGGCTTTCGGGCGCCGACGCTGGCCCAGATCTTCGTCGGTGACATCACCCGCCGCAGCACCGGCGTGCCGGATCCCTATCGCGCCGATGTGACCGGCTCCGAAGCCGATCTGGGCACCGCCTCGCGGCAGATCATCCGTGGCGGCAATCGCGACCTGGGCCCGGAAGAAGCCCGTGCGCGCAATCTGGGCCTGGTGCTGGATGTGCCCTTCGTCGACGGGCTGTCGCTGACGGTGGACCACTTCCGCATCCGCCAGACCGATGTCATCGACACCTTCGGTGAGACCGATCAACTGGCACTGGACTTCCTGCTGCGCACCACCGGCCAGGGCAGCAACGCCAATGTGGTTCGGCTGCCGGTGACGCCCGAGGACGAGGCCGCCTTTGCGGCTTACAACGCCGCCAATCCCGGCGCCACCCGCACGCCGGTCGGCGAGGTGGACTTCGTCCGCGACACCTTCATCAACATCTCCTCGCGCGAGGTCTCGGGGATGGACTATGGTCTGCGCTACCGGCTGCCGAAATCGGATTTGGGCCGCTTCACGCTGCGTGCCGACATGTCCCGCTTCAATCGCTTCGAACAGCGCCGCGACGACACTTCGCCGTTGCAGCAGCAGATTGGCATCAATGGTCTGCCGCGCACGCGCGGGGTGCTCAGCGTGCACTGGCGCCGCGAGGCCTGGGAAGCGGGTATTCAGGCCAACTATGTCTCCAGCTTCTTCGACACCAGTGCGCCGGTCGATGGCGACGAGGATTTCGAAGTGGGCTCCTGGACGACCTGCAGCGTGTTTGGCGGCTACCGCTTCGAAGGCGGAGCGCTGGAGGGATTGTCGCTGCGGCTGGGCGCCAACAATGTCTTCGATCGGGATCCGCCGCTGGCCGATGAGAATCGCGGCTTCTACGAGGGGATTCACGACGCCCGTGGCCGCTTCGTCTACGCCGACGTGCGCTACAGCTGGTGAAGGCGCTTCGGCCGTACGCGCAACGCTTGAGCGCTGGCGGCCGACAGCGATGGTGGTGGTGCGCATGGCTGCTGGCGGTGCTGGCCGGCTGCGCGCCGGCACCGCAGCGGCCACCCTCTGCCACCGAGGCGGCGGTGGCATTGCAGCAGCCGCAGCAATGGTGCTTTGCCGACGATGGGGTCTGCTTTGACAACCAACTGCCGGCGGCGCGGCTCAACGGGGTGGAGCGGCTGGGGCCGGACCATTACCGGCTGCTCATCCGGCCAGAGATCGAGCCGATCAATCCCAGCCCCTGGTATGGCTTTCGCCTTCGCAGCGAGCCGCCTCGCGCGTTGCAGATCGAACTGGACTACGGCAGTTTCGAACATCGCTACTGGCCCAAACTGAGTCTGGATGGCGAGCGCTGGCGTTTGCTGAGCCAACAGGAGTTCGAACTGGACGACCGGGGCGAGGCCCGCATGCAGTTGCCGGCCCTGGCGAGCGAACTGCAGATCTACGCCCAGCCGCCACTGGGCGAGGCCGAGTTCGACGCGCTGTTGGGGCGAGTGCAGTCGCGCGTGGCGGACGTGCAGGTCGAAATCTTCGGCCAATCAGTGCAAGGCCGACCGCTGCGGCTGTTCGAGTTTGGTGGCACGGCCGATTCACCCTGGGTGATCGTGCTGGGTCGCCAGCATCCGCCGGAGAACACCGGCTCGCAGGCTTTGCTGAGCTTCGTCGATACGCTGACTGGCGACAGTCCACAGGCGCATGACTACCGACGGCGGGTGCGCACGCTGGTCGTGCCGATGCTCAACCCCGACGGCGTGGCGCTGGGCCACTGGCGCGGGAATGCGCACGGGCGGGACCTCAACCGCGACTGGGGCCCGTTCGAGCAGCCGGAGACGCGGGCGCTACGCGATGCCCTGCTGGCGCGCACCGGACCCGATGGCCGCCCGGTACTGTTCGCCATCGACTTTCATTCGACCTGGAGCGATGTGCTCTACAGCGTCGAGGAAGATCCCTCGCGCCAGCCCGGCGGGCTGTTGCGCGGCTGGATCGAGGCGATGGACGCGCGTTTCCCGGGCCGGATCGAAGAGCAGGCCTTCGCCGCGGCGACCAGCGTGTTCAAGAACTGGGCCTATTGTCAGTTCGGCGCCACGGCGGTGACCTACGAGGTCGGTGACGACACCACCGCCGAGCAATTGGACGACGTCGCCCGCACGGCCGCGTTTGCCTTGATGGCGGTGAGCGAGCGGCCGCTGCCGGAGCGTGCGCCGGCGTGCGCGGCGGCGAGTGGGGCCGGACCAGGGACAGGACCGGCTCAGAGCCGGTAGGCGATCGCCTTCATCACATTGGCGGCCCGCCGCATCAACTGCGGAATCGGGCGTGGCAGGGGACGTGCGCCGGCGGCCTGGGCCATCTCGGCGTGGTCGGCCTCGTCGGACTGCATCTGGCTGACGATCTGCCGGCTGCGCTCATCCGAGTCCGGCAGCTGCTGCAGGTGGTCGCCCAGATGGGCCTCGACCTGGCGCTCGGTTTCGACGATGAAGCCCAGATTCCAGCGATCGCTCCCCATTCCGGCGGCCACGCCCAGCGCGTAGGCGCCGGCATACCAGAACGGGTCGAACAGGCTGGGGCGGGACTGCAGTTGCTGCAGCCGCTCCCGGCACCAGGCCAGATGATCGCCTTCCTCGTCGGCAGCCTGCAGCAGCTTCTCGCGCAAGGCTGGATCACGGGCGACCCGGGCGTGACCGAAGTACAGCGCCTGGGCGCAGATCTCGCCGGCGTGGTTGATGCGCATCAGACCGGCGGCATGGCGCCGTTCGGTGTCGTCCAGGGTGTCGCTGCCGGCCGCACCCGGATTGGGGCGGCCGGTGCCGACGGCGGGCGCGGCAAGGGTGCGCAGCGCCCGGTCGGCTTCGATCAGCAGCGTATCGAGCAGTCCGCTCACCGCACGCTGAAGAGGGAGAACCCGCCACCACTGCGGCTGCCGCCGTAGCCGCCACTGTCGCGACCGCGACGGCGACGCATGCGATCGAGCAGCTCTTCCTGACGCGACTGCAGCCAGTCCTGCCGGTTCAGGCCACCGGCAAACTCGACGCCACTTTCCTCAGCCGCCTGCGCGCGGAAGGCCAGGAAATCCTCGTAGGCGTCCAGTTCATGCTTGAGCTCTTCGACCACCAGTTCGATCATGATGGCGTCATCGAGGAAGCCCAGCACCGGCACGTCGTCCGGAATGGCATCCTGCGGATCGGCAAAATAGGTCAGCGCGCTGAGAATCTCGCGGCGCTCGCCGTCGGAAATGCCCCAGGAGGTGTCGGTGGCCATGTTGATCATCGTGTCCAGCTTGGCCAGACGGGCGGCGATGAACTCCGGCAATTCGACATCCTGGCTGTCGGCCAGCAACTGGCGGGCGGCACTGGCGATCTGTTCGGGGGCAAGATCCTTGGCGGCTTCTTTCGCCCGCTTCATCGCCTGGCGAAAATGATCCAGGTCGTTTTCCGACAGATCGATCGTGATGCGCATGTCCGGCTCCAGACTTGAGGGAAAGATCGGCGAGCGTAGCGACTGCCTCCGAGCAGCGTCAACGCATCCGCCACGACAGACAGCGGAGACCCGCCCATGTGCATGATAGCGCTGGCATGGCAGGTCGATGCGCGCTGGCCTGTGCTGCTGATTGCCAATCGGGACGAGTACCACGCCCGACCGGCCTTGCCGCTGGCGCCAGTGGATACGGTGGCAGGGCTGTTGGCGGGCACTGACGTGAGCGGTGGCGGTCACTGGCTGGGTGTGCTGCCGGACGGGCGCTTTGCCGCGGTGACCAATGCCCGCATCGGATTGGCCTCGGCGCGAGCGCCGGCGCCGCGCTCACGCGGTGCGTTGATTGGCTGGGCCTTGCAGTCCAGCGATCCGCAGTCCGAAGCGCCGGGTGGACCCGGTAGCTACGGTCCCTACGGCTTGTTGCGGGTCGATGCGGCCGGTCGGCTGCACCATCATTCGAACGTGTTCTCCCCCGCGGGCGAGCTTTCTCCCGGTCTGCATGTGCTGAGCAATGGGCCGATGAACGCCGACTGGCCGAAGGCTGTGCGGGCCCGCGCTGCGTTGCGGAACTGGCTGGAGGGTGCCGCCGATGCGCCGGACGCGCTGCTGGTGGCGTTGGCCGATCGTCAGCTCGCCGCTGACTCCGAATTGCCGGACACCGGCGTGGGCCTGGCGCTGGAGCGGCGCCTGTCGCCGTTGTTCATCGACGATCCGGTCTACGGCACCCGTTGCAGCACCGTACTGGCTGTCGCCGCCGACAGTACCGTGCAGGTGATCGAGCGTCGCTACGACGCCGAGGGTCAGCCGCTGGGTGAAAGCCGCTACCAGGCCGACGGGGGCGCCTTGGCGACCCCCGCGGCGTGGCGGCGTCTCTGATCCGAGTCGCGCGCCGATCAGCGACAGCTGCTGGGCAGGTAGCGCGTTTCCATGCCGGCCGACTGGCAGTGCCAGACCATGCCGCCATCGGTGGCTTCGGGCAGCAGCTGCACGGCACCGCTGACCATGCTGCCGGCGACCACCTGCAGCAACAAGCCCTGCTGCGGATCGAAACTCAGTTCCTGCAGGTAGGCGTGGCTGTTCGGGCGGTAGCCCGCCTGCTTGAGGCTGTCGGGCCAGCGCTGCTCGCGTTGCACGAATTCCTCGATCGCCCGTTTGGCCGGCGTGGCGGCGATCAGCGCCTCGCCGACCTTCGCCCGCACCGTGTAGTCGTGGTAGGCGGGAATGGCGATGGCGGCGAGGATGCCGAGCACGGCAATGAACGGGATCAGCAGCACGAAGATGGCCAGCACCAGCATCGGTTCGCGGCCGGGCGAGACCCCGCCATTGACCTTGTCGTCCCAGCTTTGCTGGTTGGTCGCCATGAAGACGATGCCTTCGATAATGGCGATCAGAAACGGGATGTAGGTCCAGCAGAACAGCAGATAGAACACGCCCCACCACTGCCCCAGAAAGAAGCGATGGGCGCCAAATCCACCAGCAAAGACGGCCAGTGCGGCCGCTGCTGCGCGGCTGCGATAGATCCCCGGTTGAGCCATGAATGATTGCCCCTGTATGTGAGCCGGCGAGCATGGATGCCAGTCGCTGCTGCGCGCAAGTTCGGCGGGATCAATGGGGGAGGGCGAGGGCCCAGGGCTCAGGGCCCAGGGCACAGGGCCCAGGATGCGGTGCTCCGAGGCGTCGGGAAGCTCATATGACCAGTTAGCCAACCGCGGCATCGCATGCTTGCCGCGGGCGTGCTCGCTTGATCCGTCAGCCCTTAGTCCTCCCAAGCACCGCCGGATCCAGCTCAAACAGCGCCAGCACGCGCGTCCAGTCCTGATCCAGATCGGCCTGCAGGTGCAGGGGGGTATCGCTTTGTGGGTGCTGCAGCTGCAGCGAGCGGGCGTGCAGCAGCAGTCGATGAACGCCCAGGTGCATGCGGAACAGGCGATTGTGTTCGCCCTTGCCGAAGCTGGTGTCGCCGACCAGGGGGTGGCCGAGATGCTTGAAGTGGCGGCGGATCTGCCGATAGCGGCCGGTTTGCGGGGCCGCTTCCACCAGCGCGTAGCGGGCGGTTTCCCAGCGACCGCTGGGCCACGGCAACTGACAGCGAGCCAGCACCCGGTAGCGGGTCAGCGCCGGTTTCACCGGTGAATGGCGCGCCTCGCCGGACAGCGGCTTGTCGATCTCGCCGGCCTCCTCGACGGGCCAGCCGCGGACCACGGCCAGATAGCGCTTGTCCACTTCCCGACGCTCGAAGGCATGACCGAGCGCGGCATGTGCTTGTGCGTCGTCGCAGGCCAGCAGCACACCGCTGGTGGCCCGGTCCAGCCGATGCACCAGTCGCAACTGCCCTCGACCGGTCTGCAGCCGCAGCTGGGTCAGCAGATCCTCCTTCTCGCCGGCGGCGATCTTCGACGGATGCACCAGCAAGCCTGCCGGCTTGTTGACCGCCACCAGCACATCGTCGTTGTGTATCAGCTCAAGCATACAAATGGTTTCGACAGAGTTTTGTGGGCCTCACGCAGAAGGCCGAAGAGGGTTCAACACGAAGGACACGAAGGACACCAAGGGAAGCAAAGCGCTGGTGATGGTGACGGGCTACTGGAGCATAGGCCTGCTTGCAGGAGGCCGGTCCGATGCCTGCGCCTGGCTTCCAGCAACTTCAGGTGGCACTCAGCTCACGGTGCATGAGGCGCCGCCTGGCACCCTCTTGGATGCTCTCCTTTGTGTCCTTCGTGTCCTTTGTGTTGAAACGCTCTGGCTCTTGGCAATGGCCAGCGAACTCGCTACTTCGGTCGCAAGGCCAGCAGACCCAGGGCCAGGGCGACGCCGCCGAGCAGGGGGGCGATGGGCAGGCCGAACAGTTGCGGGGCCTGGCCGGGTTCCAGCGTCGACAGCAATGCGGCGGCGAGCAGGGTGGCGGCCGACAGCACCGCCAGAGCGATGCTGCGCTGGCCCTGGCGGGTGGCGCGCACCAGCTTTTCCAGACTGGCCGATTCCAGTTGCACGCGACTCTTGCCCTCGACCGCCTGGCGCAGGTGGTCGTGCAGCAGCCTTGGCAGCTCCGGCGCCTGGATGACCCAGCCCGGCAGCCGCGCGCGGATCTCGCGACCGACCGCCGACCAGCCATAGCGATCGGCCATGACCTGCTCCAGCACCGGCTTGGCCACAGCCCACAGGTCCAGCTTGGGCCACAGCGTGCGGGCCAGACCCTCGACATTGAGCAGCGTCTTCTGCAGCAGGATCAGCTGCGGCTGGATGATCAGCTGGTAGCGATGGGCGACCTGGAACAGCTTCATCAGCACCTCACCCAGACTGATCTCGCTCAGCGGACGGGTGAAATAGGGCTCGCAGACCGCGCGAACGGCGCCTTCCAGTTCGTCCGAACGCACGTTGGCGGGAATCCAGCCGGCTTCCAGATGCAGATCGGCAATGCGCCGGTAGTTCTGTTCGAACAGCGCCTTGAAGTTCTCCGCCAGATAACGCTGGTCGGCCAGTGGCAGCGCGCCCATGATGCCGAAGTCCAGCGCGATGAAGCGCGGATCGGCCGGATTGGCAGCGTCAATCAGGATGTTGCCCGGGTGCAGATCGGCGTGAAAGAAGTTGTCGCGAAAGACCTGCTGATAGAACAGCTCCACGGCGCGGCGTGCCAGCTTTTCGAAGTCGATGTTGGCCGCCCGCAGGGCCGCCATGTCACCCAGCGGAATGCCGTGGACGCGCTCCATCGTCAGCACGGTTTCGCGGCTCAGCGGCCAGATCATCTCCGGCACGTAGAGTTCGGTGGATCCCGCGAAATTGCGCCGCAGCAGGCTGCCGTTGGCGCCTTCGCGCATCAGATCCAGCTCGTCGACGAGCGTGCGTTCGATCTCGGCGACGATGGCGCTGGGGCGGATGCGATCGCGCTGGGGCAGCAGCTTCTCGGCCATCGAAGCGAAGCTGCGCAGCAGCCCGAGGTCGTCGTCGATCCGCTGGTGGATGCCGGGCCGCAGCACCTTGATGACGACTTCGCGGCCATCGGCCAGCGTGGCCGGATGGACTTGCGAGATCGACGCCGAGGCCAGCGGCTTCTCATCGAAACTGGCATACAGCGCCTCGATCGGCTGGCCCAGCGCCTGTTCGATCTGCGCCCGCGCCTGAGCGCCGGGGAAGGGGGCAACCCGATCCTGCAGCAGGGCCAGTTCGTCGGCGATGTCCGGTGGCATCAGGTCGCGCCGGGTCGACAGGATCTGCCCGAACTTGACGAAGATCGGGCCCAGTTCTTCCAGTGCCAGGCGCAGCCGGGCCCCGCGACTGAGCGCGCTGACCTCCGGCCGTCGGCGCACCAGCAACCGGGCCAACCGCAATCCGGGCAAACGCTGGGGCAGCAGCTCGTCCAGCTGTTGCCGGACCAGTACTCGCAGGATGCGGTACAGCCGCAGCGCCGAGCGCCATTGCCTCATGAGGGCGTACCGCGGCGCGCGCGCAGGCGTCGCAAACGGGCTTCGGCGCGCTCGACGTCATCGCGCAGGGCCTCGATACCATCGATCAGTTCAGCCTGCTCGCTGGCGGTGATCAGCACCTGCGCTTCCTCGCGCAGATACTCGCTGCCGCCATCGGCCAGTCGCTGCAGCCCGCGACGGGCGAAGCGTGCGGCACCGGCCAGGCCCTCGGCAATGCTCTGGCCGATGACATCGCCAAACATTGGGCTGAGCAGCCCGGACGGGTCGGGTCGATAGTGCCGGGCAACCTCGGCCAGCACGCGTGCCAACTCGGCGTCGCCGGCGATCTGCATGCCGCTGGCCTGAGGCGACTGGCCGGACAAGGCCCGCATCAGCTGGCCCAGAAGGGCGCCTGGGCTGGCGCGCAGATCCAGGTCCGGCTGCTCGGGTGCTGCCTCGGGCTGGAGCTGCAGCCGGCCCTCCGGCAGCCATTGCAGCGACAGGGTCAGTCCCGGCGGCTGCAGGCGAACGCTCATGTGCCGGCCGGCCAGCTTGGCCAAACGGGCCTGGCTGACCGGGTCAGCGGCGATCGCCTTGTTGAGCAGGTCTTCCAGCGCCCGCAGCGGCAACGGTCGAGTTGGGGTCGTGGTCACGGTGTCGGTGCGCAGCGCCACAGGCGAGCGCGCAAGTCTAGCCCAAGGCTGTTGGGCGAGTGTCCGCGCCGGCCTGAGCGAGTTGTTCGGTCAGACGCGCCAGTCCCTGCTCCAGCGTCACCGCGGCGGTGTAGCCCAGATCGCGGCGGGCGGCACTGATGTCATACCAGTGCGCGGTGCTGAACTGCTCGACCAGGAAGCGGGTGAGCATGGGTTCGCCGCGCAAGCGCAGGCTGCGCCAGGTGAACTCCACCAACGGTGCCAGCAGCCTGGCCAGCGGCAGCGGCACATGCCGATGCACCGGCGCCACACCGGCACAACCGAGCAGATGATTGACCATGGCCTTGAGCGCAATGGGCTGGCCATCGGAAATGAAATAGGCCCGTCCGGCGCAGCTGGAACCGGGCCACAGATGGGCCCAGGCCCGCAGGTGGGCCTCGACCGCGTTGTCGATGTAGGTCACGTCGATCAGCTTGTCGCCGGCACCGATGAAGGCCAGCCGGCCGGCGCGGGCGCGTTCGATCATGCGCGGCAGCAGGTGGTTGTCGCCCGGCCCCCAGATCAGGTGCGGGCGCAGCGCGACGGTGGCCAGCTGCGGACCATTGGCCGCCAGCACCTCGCGTTCGGCGATGGCCTTGGTGGCGGGGTAGGGCGCGGCGTAGTGCTCGGGGTAGGGCGCCGATTCGTCGACACCAGCCAGATCGCCACCGCCATGCGCCACGCTCGGCGTGGAGGTGTGGATCAGCTGGCTGACCCCGTGCTCGCGGCAGGCCTGCAACACCGCCCGGGTGCCTTCGACATTGGCGCGCTCGTACTCGGCCCGCGGACCCCAGGCACCCGCCTTGGCGGCCACATGGAAGATCACCTCGCAGCCGGCGGCAGCGGCTGCGACGGCATCGGCATCGTCAATGGGCGCCAACGTCTGCGCCACGCCGATCAACTCCAGCGCGATCGAATGCGAACGCTGGATGCTGCGGACCTCGTGGCCGCGGTCGCGCAGTGCCCAGCACAGCGCCAGTCCGAGAAAGCCGCTGCCGCCAGTGACCAGTACGGTGCTCATGTGGGCGCGGCCAGACTGGCCCAGAATGGCGCCATGGCGGCGGCGACCGGCTCGGCATCGTCCAGATGCAGATGGTGGCCGCCAGGCAGACGCAGGACTTGCGCGGGTCGCAGCGCTTCCAGCCGGCGCTCGGCGACCTCACCGTCCAGATAGGGAGTGGCCGGATCGGCCAGCACGATCAGCGTGGGGCACTCGATCACCGCCAGCATGGCCAGGATCTGCGTTTCGCTGGCGCGCACCGGCGTGGCCAGGGTCAGGCGTGGATCGGTGCGCCAGGTGAAACCGCCCTCGACCGCCTGCAGCGCGCGATCGAGCAGCAGGTCGGTGGCGTGGTCGGACATCGGCGTGGCGGCCTGCCGCGCCCGGCGGGCGCTGGCGATCGAAGCATGCACGCGCGGCTGCTTGTCGCTGACTCGCAGCCGGTCGGCCATACCGCGACGCAAGTCCTGCACGAAGCCGGCGTCGTCCTGCCGGGCCAGCGGGCCGAGCGCTTCCAGCAGCACCAGACTGCGGACCCGCTCCGGCGCGGCCGCCGCTAGCAGCGTGGCAATGGCGCCGCCCATCGAGTGCCCCACCAGATCGACCTGCGGCCAGGCCATGGCATCGAGCAGGGCGAGCAAATCGGAGACGTTGTCGATGAAGTGATACCAGCTGCCGGACGGCCGATGCGCCGACTCACCGTGGCCGGGCAAATCCGGCGCGCACCATTGTCGCTGCGGCAGGCTGGCCATCAGTGGAGCGAAACTGGCGGCATTGTCGAGCCAGCCGTGCAGCGCCAGCACCGGCGGCTGACCATCGCCACCGTCGTGCTGCAGACCAGCCCAGACGAAGTCGCCGACCTGGCGATGCCAGCCGTGTGCCCGACTCATCGTCCGGCGTTCGGCGAGTGCGCGGCCAGCGCGCGGGCGCGGGATTGGCGCGCCTCCAGTTGGGCTGGCCCCGCATCGATGTTCTGCCAGCCCGCCAATAACTGCTCGGCCACGCTGGCCAGCGCGCTGGCGTGCGTCGGATCGGCGTTGAGACAGGGGATGTATTCCAGTGCCTGACCACCGTGTTGGCGGAAATGCTCGGCGTTCTCCATCGCGATTTCCTCCAGCGTTTCCAGGCAATCGACGGCAAAGCCAGGGCACAGCACCTGTACCCGGCCGACGCCCTCCCGGCCCCACTGTGCCAGCAACTCGTCGGTGTAGGGTCGCAGCCATTCCTCCCGGCCGACGCGGCTCTGGAAGCTGACGTGGTAGTCCTGCTCGCCCAGCCCCAGTGCGCGGGCAATGCGGCGGGCGCTGGCCAGGCACTGGCAGTGATAGGGGTCGCCGGCGAGAAAATACCGCCGCGGAATGCCATGGAAGGAGAACAGCAGACGGTCGGCTGTTCCACGCTGATCCCAATGCCGTCGCACCGAAGCGGCGACCGCTTCGATCCAGGCTGGATCGGCGTGGTACTCCGACAGCAACCGCAGTTCCGGTGCGTGCGGCCAGTTGGACACGGCGGCCATGACCTGGTCATTGACCGCCGCGGTGGTGGTCCCTGAGTACTGTGGATACAGCGGCAGCACCGCCAGCCGTCGCACGCCCTGCTGTCGCAGCGCCTCGATGACACCGGGGATCGAGGGTTCGCCATAGGTCATCGCAAAGGCCACCTGCAGGTCCGGCCAGCCGGCCTGGCGCATCTGTGCGGCAACACTCTCACTCAGCGCCCGGGTGTGCAGCAGCAGCGGCGAGCCTTCTTCGGTCCAGACCCGGGCGTAGGCCCGTGCCGATCGTGCCGGACGCACCCGCAGAATGATGCCGTGCAGGATCGGCCACCACAGCAACCGCGGCAGATCGACGACTCGCCGGTCGCCGAGGAACTGGGCCAGGTAGCGTCGTACCGCGGCCGGCGTCGGTGCCGTTGGCGTACCGAGATTGACCAGCAGCAGCGCGCTGCGCTCGGCCTGTCGATGATCGTAGGGCTGCGGACTCATCGTCGTTCCAGTAGGCGATCAGCGGGGCTGCAGCGCGCGATGGGCGATGTCCGACCGCTGAAAGGCGCCCTCCCAGCGCAGCGAAGCGACCCGCTGATAAGCGTAGTTGCGCGCCTGGTTGTAGTCCTGGCCCAGCGCGCAGACCGTCAGCACGCGGCCGCCAGCGGTGACGACCTCCTGATCCAGCAAACGGGTACCGGCATGGAACACCTTCACATCGCCCACCTGGGTGACGTCCAGGCCGTGGATCACATCACCGCTGCGCACCTGCTGCGGATAGCCGGCGGCGGCCATCACCACACCGACGGCCGGTCGTGCATCCCAGTGGATCTCGCGCCCGGCCAGCTGGCCATCGACCGCCGCCTGCAGGTGGGCGTAGAGGTCGTCGTCCAGTCGCAGCATCAAGGGTTGGGTTTCCGGATCGCCCAGGCGCACATTGAACTCCAGCACCTGCACGGCACCGTCCGGGTCGATCATCACACCGGCATAGAGAAAGCCACGGAAGCTGCGCCCCTCGGCCTGCAGACCGGCCAGTGTCGGTTCGATGACCTCGCGACGGATGCGCGCCTCGACCGCTTCGGTGACCACCGGGGCGGGAGAATAGGCACCCATGCCACCGGTGTTCGGACCCTGGTCGCCATCGTCGCGCCGCTTGTGGTCCTGGCTGGAGGCCAACGGCAAATAGTCAGTGCCATCGGCGATGACCATGTAACTGGCTTCCTCGCCGGCGAGGAAGTCCTCCACCACCACCCGGTGACCGGCGGCGCCCAGACTGCCGCCGCCCAGCATGTCGGTCAGCGCCTGCTCGGCGGTCGGCAGATCCATCGCCACGACCACGCCCTTGCCCGCGGCCAGGCCGTCGGCCTTGACCACGATAGGTGCGCCGCGCGAGCGCACATAGGCCAGCGCCGGCTCCAGTTGTTCGAAGACCCGATGGGCGGCGGTGGGAATGCCTTGTCGTTCCAGAAAGGCCTTGGCGTAGCTTTTGGAGGCTTCCAGTTCGGCCGCCAGTCGCGACGGGCCGAAGATCGCCATTCCGGCGGCCTCGAAGGCATCGACCACACCGGCAGCCAGCGGCGCCTCCGGGCCGACCACAGTCAGGTCGATCTGTTCCTGCCGGGCCAGCGCCATCAGCGCATTGATGTCGGTGGCGTCGACCGGCACATTGCGGATGCCTCGCTCGCGCGCGGTGCCGGCATTGCCAGGGGCGACCAGCACTTCGCTGACCTGCGGCGAGGCGCGCAACCGCCAGGCCAGCGCATGCTCACGACCGCCTGCGCCGATCACCAGTACCCGCCGCTGTCTCATCGTCGCCGCTCCGAGGACTCAAGGCCGCGTAGGCTGCGACAAGCGGCCGGGCGGTGCAAGGCTGGTTTGCCGCAGGAGGGCCTGGGGCTCAGGACTGAGGGGTCAGATTGCGCGTCTCGGAGCATCGAATCGATCCCGACGCATCTCGATTCTCTTGAATAGTGGGCGACAGACGTCGGCCAACGCGAAGCGCCCGCAAACGACTCATTGCCCTGTTCGTCCCTGGCCCCTCAGCCCTGAGCCCTCAGCGCTGCGAAGCCCTCAGTGCCGGAAATGCCGCACGCCGGTGAACAGCATCGTCATGTCGTGGGCGTCGGCGGCGTCAATGACCTCCTGGTCGCGGATCGAGCCGCCGGGCTGGACGATCGCGCGAATGCCGGCTTCGGCGGCGGCATCGACACCATCGCGGAAGGGCAGGAAGGCTTCGGAGGCCATGGCTGCACCGGGCAGGTCCAGGCCCGCCTCACCGGCCTTGATGACCGCGATGCGGGCGCTGATCACGCGGCTCATCTGGCCGGCGCCGATGCCCAGCGTGGCGCCGTCGCGGGTGTAGACGATGGCGTTCGACTTGACGAACTGGGCGACCGTCCAGGCGAAGGCCAGATCGGCCCGCTCAGTGGCGCTGGGCTGACGGCGGCTGACCACGCGCCAGCTGCCCGGGTCGTCGATGGCCAGATCACCGTCCTGCACCAGGAAGCCACCCTGGATGCGCTTGTAGTCCCGCCACGGCGGCGGTGCGCTGGGCCAATCGCCACTGGCCAGTACGCGCACATTGGGCTTGGCTGCCGTGCAGGCCAATGCGTCGGTTTCGATGCTCGGCGCGATGATCACTTCGACGAACTGGCGTTCGATGATGCGCGCGGCCGTGGCCGCGTCCAGTGGTCGATTGAAGGCGATGATGCCGCCAAAGGCCGAGGTGGCATCGCAGGCATAGGCGCGCTCGTAGGCGCCGAGCAGATCAGTGCCGGTCGCCACGCCGCAGGGATTGGCGTGCTTGACGATGACGCAGGCCGGCTGCGGGAAGCACTTGACGCATTCCAGCGCGGTGTCGGCATCGGCAAGGTTGTTGAAGGACAGCGCCTTGCCTTGCAGGATCTGGGCTCGAGCGACGCTGCCCTTGCCTGCGCGCGGATCCAGATAGAGCGCCGCGGCCTGGTGCGGGTTCTCGCCATAGCGAAGTCGTTCACCGCGACGCAGGGCCAGATGCAGTGTCGGACCCAGGCCGTCATCGGTGGATTCTTCGCGTGCACTCAGCCAGTCGGCGATGGCGCCGTCGTAACTGGCGGTGTGGGCATAGGTCCGGGCGGCCAGCTGGCGGCGCTGCGAATGCGTGGTGCCGCCCTGACGCAGTGACGCCAGCACGCTGGCGTAGTCGGCTGGATCCACCACCACGGTGACGCGGGCGTGGTTCTTGGCCGCTGCGCGCAACATCGCCGGACCGCCAATGTCGATCTGTTCGATCGCCTCAGGCTCGGTCACCCCGTCGCGGGCGATCGTCGCCTGAAAGGGATAGAGATTGACCACCAGCAGGTCGATGGGCTCGATGCCGTGCTCGGCCATGACGGCATCGTCGATGCCAGCGCGACCGAGCAAGCCACCGTGGATTCGCGGATGCAGCGTCTTGACCCGGCCATCCATGATCTCGGGAAAGCCGGTCACGCTGGACACATCAGTGACCGGCAGTCCGGCATCCCGCAGGGCACGCGCAGTGCCGCCGGTCGAGAGCAGTTGCACACCCAGTTCCACCAATCCCTGTGCCAAGGGCAACAGGTCGCGCTTGTCGGAAACACTGAGCAAGGCCCGGCGGACGGGCAGCAATTGATCGGCCATGGCAGCACCTGCAGGGAGAGAGCGACGACGGCGCGCGACCTTACCCGCTCGGCTCGACGGAAGCTAGGGATCCCCTGAATTCCTCACGTGGCCGCGACGGCGGCTGGTTCTGCTGTCGGATATGACACGACCGATGGAGGCGACTACAGGGATCACCGGCGGCAGGTACAGGCTCAGCTCAGACCCAGCACCTGCAGGCGCTTGCGCAACGTGGCGCGATTGATGCCCAGGACCTGCGCGGCGCGGCTGAGATTGCCGTCGCAGTGGGCCAGTACCTCCTGCAGCAGCGGCGCTTCGACCTGTTGCAGGAACAACCGATGCAGATCCGAGCATCCAGCGCCGTCCAGATCCTGCAGATATCGCCGAATCGCCTTCTGCGCGCACTCATGCAACGCCGGCTCGGCAACTGCTGAAGTCGCTCGCTCAGTTCTGCCCGTCTCCAGGACTGTGACCGTCCCCATGTCCCCCGCGCCTCCCCTTCTGGGCAACACCTACCCGCGCACCTCGGCGTCGAGGCACTCGTCAATGGAGGGTGGGTGCTGTGACGAACAGCATAGCCCAAGGCCCGAGCGAGGCGAAGGGCTCTTTGTCACATTTGTGCCACCAGCGTCACATCAGCATCAGACTGACGCCAGCGAAAGTCAGGGTCACCCCCAACAGCTTGGCGCGTTCGAGCGGCTCGCGCAGCAGCCACCAGGCGAACAGCAGAATGAAGACCGAGGCGGTCTCGTTGAGTACCGACGCCACCGAGGCATCGGTGTAGCGATAGCCGCCCAACCACAGCAGCATGGCGAGATACTGGCCGAGAAAGGCACCGAGCAACAGCAGGCCCCAGGGTGGTGCCACGCCGCGTGGAGGTGACTTTCGCCAACGGGCGAACCAGTGCCAGGCGATGGCCATTGGCAGCAAGGCGGCCAGCAGACGCAACTGGGCGATCCAGAAAAAGGGGCCGTCCTCCAGGACCCGCTTGATCATCACCACGCCGGCGGCGTTGAGAAAAATGGCCAGCACGCCCAGCAGCAGTCCTGACCAGGGGATTGGTGCGGTGCCCTCGACTGGCCGCCGAGCCCGTCGATGCACCAGGACCACGCCCATCATCACCAGGGCGAATCCGGCCCCCTGCAACAGGCTCAGTCGCTCATCCAGGAATACAAAGGACAGTGTGATGACGAATGGGCTGAACAGATTGCCGAGAATGCCGATACGGCCGGCGCCGAGCCGGTTGAGCGCATGGAAATAGCAGGTGTCAGCGACGCCGATGCCGAGCACGCCACTGGCGATGACCCAGCACCATTGCCACGCATCCAGTTGTGGCAATCCCCAGCCATGCGCCAGCAACACGGTCGGGACCATCAGCAACGCGACGATCAGATTCTTGTAAACATTCAGTTCGATGGGGTTCAGCGATTCCCCCAGGCGCCGATAGATAATGACGCCCAGGGCCCAGGTGGCGGCCGACGCCAATGACAGCCCTTCACCCAGTCCCATGTTGCTCACCGCCAGCCGGGTGGCCTGTGCCACCGCTGTCCGCCGCGCCTGTCTCCATGCAGCTGGCGGATCGGTTGGCGCCGTCCCGCTGCCAGTAAAGCTTGACCGAATCACACGCCATGTCTGCCGCTGCACCTGTCGCTGCCCATCCCCACGAGGCCCCGCTCGAGCAACGGCTGGCCCTGATGACATCCCTTGCGCGAGATCTGCACGAGGCGGGCACGACTGCACCGCGCCTGGAGGCGGCCCTGAGCGGTGTGGCCACCAAACTGAGTCTGACCGCGCAGGTGTTCTCGGCTCCAACGGTGATCATGCTGTCTCTGCGCGATGTCGATGCACCGGCCGGATCGCCGGCCCACAGCGAGTTGCTGAGAGTCGAGCCCAATGACGTCAACCTGGGGCGACTGCGGGCCGTGGATGATATCGCCGAGCGTCTGGTCCGCGGCGAGATGGCACCGCTGGCTGCGCACGCCGCGCTGGCGGAAACACGCGTCCCGCAATCGCGTGATTGGGCCCGGGCGCAGACCGTACTCGGCTTTCCGCTGGCTTCAGCAGCCGTCAGTGGTCTGCTGCGAGCTCAGCCTGCGGAGATTGCTGCCGCCACCCTGATCGGGCTGATGATCGGCTTGCTGGCGCTGGCCGCAGAGCGCCATCCACGGCTGGGTGAAAACCTGTCTGTGGTGGCAGCATTTCTGGCTGCCTTCGGTGCCGCCGCCTTCAGTGCGGTGGTGGCACCGGTGGCCTTCAAGGTCGTGCTGGTGACCAGTCTGATCGTGCTGATGCCCGGTTTGAGTCTGACCTTGGCCATGGCCGAGCTCGGGATGCGGCATCTGATGGCCGGCAGCGCCCGACTGGCCGGCGGTATGGTCACGCTGCTGGAACTGGCCTTCGGCGCATTGGCTGGCAGCAAGGCCGCCGATGTGCTGGGTTGGGGCGCGAGCCTGGCACCGGAGACGGTCTTGTCACCGTCCTGGCTGGCCTGGGTCGCCCTGCCTGTCGCAGGGGTCGCGTTCGCGTTGCTCTTTCGTGCCCGCCTGAGTGACTGGCCGGCGGTGCTGTTTGCCGCCTTTCTGGCCTACGGCGTTTCACAATTGGCGGCATTGTTCCTGGGCGCGGAGCTGGGCTTGTTCATATCCGCGATGGTCGTGGCCCTGTCGGCCAATGCCTATGCGCGTTATTTCAATCGCCCGGGGGCGCTGTTGCGGGTGCCGGGGCTGATCCTGCTGGTGCCTGGCTCGGTGGGTTTTCGCAGTCTTAATTTCATCTTCGAGAAGGATATCTCGCTGGGTCTTGACGCAGCCTTCTCGCTGATTGTGCTACTCGCAGCGCTGGTGGCGGGCTTGCTGTTGGGTAATGGACTGTTGCCGGCCAGGCGTCTGAATGCCTGAGGAACCGCATTGGCCGGCAATGCCCTGAAGGCAGCAGTCGTCGCAAGGGCAACGCTGTCAATCAGCTCCGGAAGTCATCTCGCCGTCGCAATTTCACCAAGCTGAACGAAAAACGGCCCGCATGGCGGGCCGTTTTGAATGGATCGCCGACCAGGCGGCGGTCTGGCGAACTCAGATTGCCAGATCGTCCATCTTCTTGCCCTTGGCCAGCGCTTCCTTCACCCACGCCGGCTGACGACCGCGGCCGCTCCAGGTCTGGTCGGCATTGGCCGGATTGCGATACTTGGGCTTGACGGTGCTCTTGGCGCGGGCCTTGCCCTTGCCACGACCGCCAAAGAGTTCGCTGATGTCAAAGCCATGGGCCTTGGCGCGGGCGGCCAATTCGTCGCGCAGCTTGTTGACCATCTCATCCTTGACTTCCTCGATGCGCGCACGCGCACGACGGATGAGGTCTTCCAGCTGCTCGACGTTCAAATTCTTCAGATCAATGGACATTTCGGAACTCCTCAATCCTGATGGTGAACGTGAGCCTGCAATAGAGGCGCGCCAATTGTGCCAAACGATTCACCATAATGGAATATGACAAGTCTGCGTCATTCGTCGCGATAGTGAGAACCAATCAATGTGCGGGAACGTCAATTGATCATTGCAGGCGCTGCTGCAATTGCGTCAGCGCATCGGCCAGCGGCCAAAGTTCGTTTTCACTGCTGCTGCGGGCGCGATATTCGATCTGCTGCTGCGCCAGCCCGCGCTCGCTGATGACCAGGCGATGCGGAATGCCAATCAGTTCCAGGTCGGCAAACATCACGCCCGGACGCAGCCCACGGTCATCCAGCGCCACCTCGATTCCCGCCGACTGCATCGCGCGATAGAGCTGTTCGGCTGCCTCGGCCACGGCCGGGGACTGGTTGGCGCCGATGCAGCACAGCACCACCTGGAAAGGCGCCATCGGTGCCGGCCAGCGAATGCCGCGTTCGTCGTGATTCTGCTCAATCGCCGCGGCAACGATGCGCGACACGCCGACGCCGTAGCAGCCCATGTACATCACCCGGGCCTTGCCCTGCTCATCCAGGACCGTAGCCGACATGGACTCGGCGTAGGTCTGGCCCAGTTGGAAGACGTGCCCGACTTCAATGCCGCGAACGATCTGCAGCTGACCCTGACCATCCGGGGAGGGGTCGCCGGCCACCACCTTGCGCAGATCGACGATCTGCCGTTCGCCGACGTCACGGTGCCAGTTGGCGCCACGCAGATGTTGACCGTCTTCGTTGGCGCCACAGACGAAGTCAGTCAGCACGGCCGCACTGCGATCGACCAGCAGGGGAATGCGGGCAGGCAGGCCCACCGGTCCCAGATAGCCGGGACTGCAGGCGAAGTGCTCACGGACCTCGGCTTCGCTGGCGAATGCCGGCTCGCCCTCGAACGTGGTCAGCTTGGCCAGCTTGATTTCGTTCAACTCATGATCGCCGCGCAGACAGACCGCCAGCAATCCGGTGCTGCTCTTCAGCAACAGCGTCTTGACGCACTGCGCAGGCGTGATGCTGAGGAAGCTGCAAAGCTCGTCGATGGTGCGCTGGCCGGGGGTAGCAACCTTCTCCAGCACTGCCGAGCCGTCGGCGCCCGCGACCGGCGCCAGTGCCTCAGCCAACTCCACATTGGCGGCGTAGTCTGACGTGTCCGACACCGCCAGCGCGTCTTCGCCGGAATCGGCCAGCACATGGAATTCGTGACTGGACTTGCCGCCGATGGCGCCGGAGTCCGCCGCGACGGCACGAAAACGCAGGCCCAGCCGGGTGAAGATGGCTGCATACGCGTCGTACATCTGCTGGTAGGTTCGGCCCAGGCAGTCCTGATCCAGATGGAAGGAATAGGCATCCTTCATCAGGAACTCGCGCGCACGCATCACGCCGAAACGTGGCCGTATTTCGTCGCGAAACTTGGTTTGAATCTGGAAGAAGTTCAACGGCAGCTGCTTGTAGCTGCGCAATTCCTGGCGCGCGAAATCGGTGATCACTTCTTCGTGCGTGGGGCCGAAGCAGTAGTCGCGCTGCAGGCGATCGCGGATCTTCAGCAGCTGTCCGCCGAAGCGCTCCCAGCGGCCGGTTTCCTGCCACAGCTCGGCGGGCTGCACCGCGGGCATCAGCACCTCGATGGCACCGGCGCGTTCCATTTCCTCGCGTACCACTGCTTCGACCTTGCGCAGCACGCGCAGACCCAGCGGCGACCAGGTGTAAATACCAGCGGCGAGCTTGCGGATCATGCCGGCCCGCAACATCAGCTGATGGCTGGCGATCTCGGCGTCGGCAGGGGTTTCCTTGCTGGTGTGCAGATGGAACTGGCTCAGGCGCATGCGGGCTCCAGTGATGTGGGGGCTGGCGCAGTCGCCACCCGTCGCGGCGGCGCGAAGAGGCTGGACACCGGCCCAGAAACGAAAGACCCCGGGCGCTTGCACGCCCGGGGCCGGTATCTGGCGGAGAGAGAGGGATTCGAACCCTCGATACAGGTTTTGCCCGTATACTCCCTTAGCAGGGGAGCGCCTTCAGCCGCTCGGCCATCTCTCCGGATTTGCTGGCCCGCCCGGACCAGACCGCGAAGTCTAATCCAAAGCCGCCGTCAAACGAAAGGCTCCCGTGATCAGCACGGCTGCAGCGCCTCGCGCCATGAGCTAGTCGCCAGACGAACTCTCGGCCGGCGGGTCCTCATGATGAATGCGCTGGTAGATCTCTTCGCGATGGACCGCCACGTCCTTCGGAGCATTGATGCCGATGCGGACCTGATTGCCCTTGACGCCGAGGATCGTCACCGAGACCTCATCGCCGATCATCAGTGATTCGCCGACACGACGCGTCAGAATCAGCATCTCACCCTCCCGTGATTGCCCTCGTCGGTGACACGACCCCAAATTCGCGTGCCTGCCGACGCCGATCCATCCTGGACCGTCCTTGCATAGTGACGCCTTCCCTCAGTTGGCGCCGCTTCGATGCTACCCGCGGCCCAGCGGCGGCGCAATCCACGCCGATTCAATGGCGTGCTGGGGAACCGCTGCCAGCCGCTGCGCAACGGTGTCGGCGCCGGCGAACGGCTACACTGCCCCGATGCAACCCTATCTGGAGTTCAGCCTCGACGCGGTCATCGTGGCGGTGACCAACGACGAGCCGCGTGTACTGACCGTACCGGGTCCGCAGGGCCGCGCGGCGCTGCCGTCGGGACCGCTGGACCGGGTTGAGCATCCAACGCTGGAACGGGGCATCCGGGCCTGGGTCAGCGCACAGACCCAGTTGCACCTGGGCTATGTCGAGCAGCTCTATACCTTTGGTGACCGCAATCGTGCGCTCAGCGGCACCGGCGCCGACGTGCGGGTGGTGTCGACGGCCTATCTGGCGCTGGTGCGAGAGCAGCACACCGCCAGCGAACTCGGAGCCCAATGGCGGCCCTGGTATGCCCATCTGCCATGGGAAGACTGGCGCAAGGGGCGGCCCGTGCTGATCGACCAGGCGCTGGCCCCGGCCTTGCGGGCCTGGGCCGGGCGAGATCGGGTGCGCGCCGAGCGCCTGACACTGTGCTTCGGCGACGATGGCGCGCCGTGGGATCCCGAGCGCTGCCTCGAGCGCTATGAGCTGCTGTGGGAGGCGGGACTGGTTGACGAAGCGGGGTCCGGCAATGCGACTGCTCCGGGCACTGGGCGACCGATGGCCTTCGACCACCGCCGCATGCTGGCGACCGCGCTGGGCCGCCTGCGCGGCAAGCTGAAGTATCGCCCGGTGGTGTTCGAACTGTTGCCCGAGTTCTTCACGCTGTCGCAGTTGCAGCGGGTGGTCGAGGCATTGGCCGGCAATCGCCTGCACACGCAGAACTTTCGCCGCCTGGTCGAGCAGGGTGGGCTGGTGGAACGCAGTGGCGGACAGGACCACGGCACCGGTGGCCGCCCGGCCGCGTTGTTTCGCTTCCGGCGCGAGGTGTTGCGTGAGCGTCCCGCGCCGGGCGTGCATTTGCCGCGGGCGTGGTGAAAGGGTAGGGCCCCAGGGCATAGGGCCCAGGGCCCAGTTCGAGCGGGGCCGTCGGCGGATATGCCGCGATCTCGCGTCGCTGAGTTCTTGATGGGGCTGTCCGGTTCACTCGTGCTGCGGTCAATGGGCCTTCTGCCTTGGCATCCGGGGCGATGACTGGGCCCTGGGCCCTATGCCCTGGGCCTTTGCAAACCCTCGGGGCCGTGGGCGGATATTCCGCGATCTCGCATCGCTGAGTTCTTGATGGGGCTGTCCGGTTCACTCGTGCTGCGGTTAGTGGGCCTTCTGCCTCGGCATCCGGGGCGATGACTGGGCCCTGGGCCCTATGCCCTGGGCCCTTTGCAAACCCTACTGCCGCAAGGCCCGCTTCAGCGCTTTCCGAATGATCCCTTCGGCATCGTCGCCAGGCTCGGCGCTCTGTTCGACCAGGCGTGATGCCTCGGCCGGCTTGTAGCCCAGTGCCTGCAGGGCGACCAGCGCTTCGGCAGCCGGGTCTGCCGGGACCGGCTGGCCACGCTTGGCCGGCAGGCTGATGCTGCCACCCGAAGCGTCGACCCGGTCGCGCATCTCCATGACGATCCGCTCGGCAGTCTTCTTGCCGATGCCGGGGACCCGTGTCAGCGCCGCCACATCGGCGGTGACGACACAGCGACGAAAGTCATCGACGCTCAAGCCCGACAGCACCGCCAGCGCCATCTTGGCGCCGATGCCGGACACCTTGATCAGTTGCCGAAACAGCGCACGCTCAGGCTCGCTGTGAAAGCCAAAGAGCAGAAAGGCGTCCTCACGGACCACCAGATGCGTATGCAGACGAACCTCACTGCCCACCGCACCCAGCTCGTAGAAGGTCGACATGGGCGCTTCCAGCTCGTAGCCGACGCCTGCCACATCCAGCAACAGTGCCGGAGGCTGTTTGGCCAGCAGCGTGCCGTGCAGGCGTCCGATCATGAGCGCTCCATCCAGTGGGCGGGGGCGAGGATGTTAGCTCACCCGCCCGTGAGACCCGGAAGCCGCCCTGTCACCATGTCAGGTCATCGGGCACGACGAACTGGGCGTAGTGCGGGTCCATGTCCTCGTCGACCGCTGCCGCTGACCCCCGGTGGTCCAGCGCCATGCTGCCGCCACGCTCAACCACGCGGTCGCCAATCTCGGCCGGCAGCAGGACGTAGCGATCGTCGGCGCAGACCACCACCAGAGCCCCCTTGGCCAACTGTCGGCGCATGGTGGCTTCAATCAGCACGGTGCGAATGGCGCCGTCATGCTCGAAGCGATAGGGATCATCACCTCGTGGCTTGAGACCGTGTTGATCGATCAGCTGACGGACCTGTGCGATGCGCTCGGCGGCCAGTGCCTCGGCCTTGCGTTCGGCGGCCAGCGCACGGTCACGCTCGGCCTTTTCGGCCTGCAGCCGGCGACCATCCACGGCGGCTTCGGTGGCAGCCTTGCCATCGCGCTGACGTTGTTGATCACGGGCGGCGGCATCGACCTTCTGCTTCTTGGCCAGGCCTGCCTTCAGCAGTTGTTCCTGTAGCGCGTTGCGCATCGGTGCGAATCTTCCAGAGCCAGATGCCGCATTGTAGGGTGCCCGCTCCCGAGGTGTCCCGGCAGTGCATCGCCTCACTTGTTGCTGCGGCCGCCCCACGCAAAGCGGCATTTCCGGGTTCAGCTTGCGACCCAGTTCCGCTGCAGCCAGGGCCGCAGACTATGCCGCTGCCGGTATTGCGGGCACAATCGTCGGACGCCGTTCGGTTACACGGGGAGTGCGCCATGAGCAGCATCGACTTCAATTCCTTCCTGAAGTTGATGGTCCACAAGAAAGCCTCGGACCTGTTCATCACCGCGGGCGTGCCGCCCTCCATGAAGGTGCACGGCCGCATTGCGCCGATCACGCAAACGATCCTGACTCCGCAGCAAAGCCGCGATCTGGTGCTCAGCGTGATGACGCCCAGCCAACGCGAGGAGTTTGAAAAGACCCACGAGTGCCAGTTCGCGATCAGCCTGCAGGGCGTTGGCCGCTTCCGTGTCAGCTGCTTCTATCAGCGCAATCAGGTCGGCATGGTGCTGCGCCGGATCGAGACCAAGATCCCGACCATCGACGAGCTGAGCCTGCCGCCGATCATCAAGTCGCTGGCGATGACCAAGCGCGGTCTGATCATTTTTGTCGGTGCCACCGGCACGGGTAAGTCGACCTCGCTGGCCGCCATGGTGGGCTATCGCAACCAGAATTCGACCGGTCACATCATCAGCATCGAGGACCCGATCGAGTTTGTGCACAAGCACGAAGGTTGCATCATCACCCAACGTGAAGTCGGGATTGATACCGACACTTTCCAGGATGCGCTGAAGAACACGCTGCGGCAGGCGCCGGACGTGATTCTGATCGGCGAGGTGCGCACGCGTGAGACGATGGAACACGCCATCACCTTCTCCGAAACCGGTCATCTGTGCCTGTGCACGCTGCACGCCAACAATGCCAACCAGGCCATCGACCGCGTACTGCACTTCTTCCCCGAGGACCGTCGGCCACAGCTGCTGATGGATCTGTCGTTGAACCTCAAGGGCATCGTGGCGCAACAGCTGATCCCGACGCCGGATGGCCGCGGTCGACGCGTCGCCATGGAGGTGCTGCTGGGTACGCCGCTGGTGATGGACTACATCCGCCAGGGTGAGGTGCACAAGCTCAAGGATGTGATGAAGGAATCCACCAACCTGGGCATGCGGACCTTCGACCAGAGTCTGTTCGAGCTGTATCAGGCGGGCGAAATCAGTTACGAAGACGCCCTGCGCCACGCCGACTCCGCCAACGAGGTGCGTTTGCGCATCAAGCTGGCTCAGGGCGGCGATGCGCACACGCTGTCGGCCGGCATGGAAGGCGTCGAGCTGATCGAGCAGTAAGCGGCGCACGTCGGCGATTCGCCGGCTCGCGCGCCGCGCTCCATCGTCAACCGGCGTCCGTAAAGGCGCCGGCGATTCAGTCCACCGGGACCACCTGGCGCAAGCTGGCGATGGCGTCGCTGTCGTCCAGGTCCGCCAGCGCGCGCTTGAGGAATCCACGGACGTTGGGATCGCAGTGTGGCAGCGCCGCGCTGGCCGGGATGTCCTTCAGGCGCAGGAACAGCGCCAGCGCGAAGCTGTGCTCGGCCTGCGACAGATAGCCGCCGCCCGAAGTCTGCCAGCCAGCCACGCCGGCGCCGCCGTACTGACGAAAGCGAAAGGCCGTGTTGGCCATGAAGACACCGAAGCCCATGAAGCTGGCGGTGATGTCGGTTGCGAACTCCCAGTTGTCCCATCCGCCTGGCGGCGGCTCGGGTGCGTTCGCGGTCAGATAATGCGCCAGTTCATGGGCAAAGGTGCTCACCAGCAGTGCCGGATCGCGCAGCAATGCCGGGTTGTAGCTGATTGTCACCTGATCGGAGGTGTCGGCGCTGAAGCGCCCCAGCGGGGCTGGCTCCACGTCCTGGACGATCAGCAACTCACCGAGGTGTATCTGCGGATCGGTTTCATGAGCGACCAGCTCGGCCTCCCATTCATCCATCCCGGCCAGTTCCCGGACACGATCGAAGTACTGCCGTGCAACGGACTCGTCGCTGCCGCGTTCGATCGGAAAATCCGCTGCGGTTGGCAGCACCAGTCGCGCGTCGTCATGAAAATCACTGCCGCCGAAGTGTCTCAGTAGCCAGCGAAAGCACTCGATTTGAAAGTGCTCGTCCTCATCGCTGAGCAGGCGTCGGCGGCGGAAGGGATTCCACATGTGTATGGGCCTGTGGCAATCAGCCGGCGAATGACTCGACAACGTCCACCGGCAGACCATTGATGTGCAGAGGCGAGCCGTCCAGCGCGGCAGCCTCCGCCACCGCCAGTGCCAGCCAGCCCGGTTCAGCGAAAGCACTCTCGACGATCTCGCCGACCTGGCGTTCCGCCGCGTGGATGCTGTCGCCAATGGCAGGAACAGGCAAGTCGCCGCGCAGCAGGCAGCGGCTGCGCTTGTTGCGACCGAGAAAGTGCGTGCGCGCGACGATTTCCTGGCCGGGATAGCAGCCCTTGCGCACGCTCACCGTGCCGTCGTCGAGCAGACCCAGCGCGGCCGGGAGGTGCTGGTCGCTGCTGGCGGCGCTGATCAGCGGCCGACCCTGTCGCAGGCGCGCCAGCGTGCATTCGGTCCAGCTGTCGGGCGAGGGCGGCGTCTGACCCACGGACTGGTGCAGGCACCAGCCAGCTGCGAAGCCATTCCAGTTCAGCGCGCCAGCGCCGGTGTTCGTCAGCGTTCCAGCTGATTCAGCGCCGGTCTGCGACTGTGCCTGGATGCCGACATCGGTCACGGCGATCGTCAGCTTGCTGCGCAATCGATAGCGGCTCAGGTGATTGGCGATGGTCTCGGCCAGATCGGCCGGCAACAGCCAGGACCAGTGTGTGGCCGACAGCCGGCCCAAGGGGCCCAGCGACAGGACCCGCCCCTTCAGCGAAAGCAACGCCGCCCAGCACCAGTGGCCATCGGCCAACTCGCGCAGATCCGTCGCCAGTTGGGCCTGGAGAAAGGTCTGGGCATCGCGCCCTTCGAACTCGATTTGCTGCAAAGGGGCCGACATAGGGATCCAGGATTCCGGAAATCCGAACAGGGTAGTTCCTCTGCCGCCGACTGTGGATGAATCACGGCGGTGATGGAACTTCGACGCGCTAGCCGCTTGGCTCCCCTGCCGCCTTTCGCCACGCCGGTTTTCAATCGGTCGTCATCTGGGCCGGCTCGAACACCAGCGAACGATCGCGGCCGCCGTGCTTGGCCCCGTACAGCGCTCGATCGGCCTGCACGATCAAGCCTTCCGAGGTCATTTTCGGCTGACCCTTGCTCTGTTGGCTGATGCCGAGACTGATCGTCATCGGGATCTCGCTGTCGCCGTGGTGCACCGGTGCGCTGGCGACACGCTGGCGAATTTCCTCGGCGATGGCCAGGGCGGCCGTCGATTCGGTCATCGCGAGAATGACGGCAAACTCCTCTCCGCCGTAGCGGCACAACACATCGGTGGCACGCAGACTCTGCTTGGCCAACTGACACAGATGCACCAATGCTGCATCGCCGGCCAGATGACCGTGACTGTCGTTGAGGCGCTTGAAATGGTCGACATCGAAGAGGATCAGCGACAGCGGCGCGCCGGCCCGCTGGTGGCGGCGCAACTCATCGTCCAGGCGTGTCAGAAAATAGTGCTTGTTGTAGATCTGCAGCGTCTTGTCCAACTGCGCCTGACAAAAGAGTTCTTCGTAATACGGCTGGTCCGGGCTGTCGGCGGCGATGAACTTGAGCCGGCTCTCGCCAATGGCGATCAGATCCTGATCCTTCAGCACCACGGTGTTGATGCGCTCGGCGTTGACATAGGTGCCGTTGGTGCTCTGCAGATCCTGAATCTGGAAGCGATTGTCCTCCAGCGGTGTGATCACCGCATGCTGGCGGGAGACGCCGGCCTTGGCCAGGCGCACATCGGCGTCATCGGCGCGCCCGATGGCGATGCGCGGGCGGTTGAGCAGAATCTTGTTGCCGGTGCCCTGGCCGCGCACGACCACCAGACAGGCGGTCCAGTCGGTTTGCTCCATCGTCTGATGGGTACCCGGGATGGTGAACGTGGTCTGTTCGCTGTCCATGGTCGGCCGGCTGACTTGATCGTCGCGAGCGGTGCAGTCCACTCGCCAGCAATATGCCATGCCAGCTGAGTCGTCGGAAGTTTCCACGGGGCAGCGCCTATGGCTGGCGCGACTCCAGCTCAGCGGCTGCCGACTCGCGACCGTCGGCGCGCAGGGCTTGGGCGTAATCGGCGATCAGCGCCGGCCGCTGCGGATGTGGGGTCGGAGCGCCGTTGTCGAGTATGCCCAGCGCCTCGGCGTAATAGCGCTCAGCTTCGTCATTGTGCTGCTGGTCACGCAGGCAATTGGCCAACGTCCAGCGCGCCAGAGCACCGGAGTACCCCGGGTCCGGATCAAGCGGAAAGATCGCCACCGCCCGTCGCAGCAGCGCTTCGGCCTGAGCGTACTCCTGCAGCCCATCGCTCAGGACCCAACCCAGGTTGTTCAACGCCTCACCCACCCAGGGATGGTCGCCACCCACGGCACTTTCATAGACAGCTACCAGGCGACCAAAGGCTTCAGCCGCCTCGGCCCAACGGCCGGTCTCGGCCAACAGAGTCCCCAGTGGCTGCAGGCCACGGCTGAGATTGACGTGGTCGGGCCCCAGGCTGCTTTCGACCAAGGCGATGCCTTGGCGCAGATGCGCCAGAGCAGCTTCCACCTCACCCTCGGCGGCGAGTACCTGACCCAGGGCGAAATGGCTCTCGGCGATCAGCGGATGATCGGGCGCGTAGATCTGGTGCTTGATCGCCAGGCCTCGCTCGTACAACTCGCGGGCCTGTGCCAGGCGACCCTGACGGAAATAGACGTCGGCCAGCAGGTGCAGGCTGGATTCGACCAGATAGTGGTCCTCACCCAGTCGCGTCTGGCGGATCTGCAGGGCGCGCTGCAGCACCTGTTCGGCTTCCTCCAGGCGACCTTCGTTGTTGAGCAGGAAGCCCAGATGGGCCAGCGTGCTGGCCACTTCCACGCTGTCGTCACCAAATCGAGCCTGCTGCGAGCTCAGGGCCTGTCGGTACAGGGCTTCGGCCTGCGTTCGATCGGCCAGCAGGAATCGCGTCAGACCCAATTGCACTTGTGCCTGGGCCAGCTCGGCGCTGTCATCACCCAGACTGTCGGACAGGTTCGCGACCGCCTCTCGCAGCAGCGATTCGGCTTCCGGATAGCGACCCTGGTTGGTCCGCAATGTCCCCAGTGCCAGCAGACTGCGCCCCACCTCCGCATCGTGCTCGCCCAGGACCTGGCGGTAGCGGGCCAGCGCCGCGGTTTCCAGCGGCTCGGCTTGATCGTAAAGGCCGAGGTTCTGATAGACCTCGGCCATCGTCCGCATCAGCCTTGCCTGCACCCGCGGCTGGTCGGCCAACTCGGACTGGATGCGCATGGCACCCTGGTCGAGCAGCTCCCGCGCCGTGACCGAATTGCCGCGCGCCACGCCCGGATCGGAAACCTCGAACAACCGGGTCAGGAAGGCGGACACCTGACGCGCGGCCTCGGCTTCACGGGCGGCGCGCAGCATGCCCACCGAGGTGCCGACAATGCCCAGCACCAGCGCAACCAGCACCAGGGCCGCCGCCAACACGCCGAAACGATGACGTCGAATGAACTTGCTGGCGCGGTAGCGCACGCTGGGTGGGCGCGCCTGCACCACTTCGTTGGCCAGAAAGCGGCGCAGATCGGCGGCCAGATCGGCCACGGTCGGATAGCGACGCTCGCGCTCGTCATCGATGGCCTTGCTGACGATCCAGTCCAGATCGGCGCGCAGATGTTCGGCCAGTTGCGTACGGGTCAGACCACGTTCTTCGGCGATCTCGCTGACCCGGGTCTGGTCCAGCGACGAGATGCGCGCGGTCAGCCGCTGCGAGGCCGGACGCTTGCCGCTGGCGGCCAGCTGCACCAGCGCCGCGCCGGACACATCATGCGGACGTACGCCGGCCAGCAGTTCGTACAGCACGATGCCCAGCGAATAGACGTCGGTGCGCGTATCCAGATCCTGACTGGCGGCGAAGGCTTCCGGGCTCATGTAGGCCGGTGTGCCGATCGCGCCCAGGCCGGTCAGCTCCGCCTGTTCCACCAGTGGCTGATCGACCGCCTTGGCAATGCCGAAATCAATCACCTTGGGAATCGGCTGGCCATCGACTTCGGCCACCAGCAGGTTGGTGGGTTTGAGATCGCGGTGAATCAGACCCTTTTGGTGCGCATGCTGAACGCCATCGCAGACCTGCGCGAAGAGCGCCACGCGTTCATGGATGTCCAGCCGGTTCATGTCGCAGTACTGCACCAGCGTAGCGCCCGGCAGATACTCCATGGCGAAGTAGGGAAAGCCGTCGCTGGTCGTGCCGGCTTCGTAGAGGGCGGCCACATTGGGGTGCGACAGCCTCGCCATGGCCTGCCGCTCGGCGTCGAAGCGCGCCAACGCCACCGGGCTGCGCAGACTGGCGTGGATGACCTTCAGCGCGACTTCGCGGCGGACCGGCTGCAGCTGCTCGCCCAGGTAGACCGCGCCCATTCCGCCTTCGCCCAGAATCCGCTTGACCTTGAACGGTCCAATGCGTTCGGGCATCGCCCTCGCCACGGCAGTGGCCATCGGTGCGGCCGCGGCCTCGGCGTCACTGCGTGTCTGATCTGCCTCGGCTGCAGCCAGGCAAGGCGCGGTGGGCTCATCCGCTGACACTTCCCGCCCTTCGCCCGGATCCGTGGCTGCTGGCGCCGCGGTTTGCGGAGCCAACTCGGCGGTGGCGTCGGCCAATGGCGCTTTGGTCCCCGGCGGTGTGGCCGCGGCCGACTGGGCAGGCAATGCGGTGGTGGCGTCGCTGCCTGGACGTGGATCGTTGCCTCCAGTCATGGCGCCAGCAGCCCGTTTACCGAACAGCGAATCCCGGCGCTGGTCACGACCGCCAGCACTCAGCGCGGCGGCCGCGTGACACCACTGCCGCCACCGGGGCAGATCGCCGCATTGAGGGCAAAGCCGAAGCCATTGCCGTCCAGGTCGGCCTGAAAGTCGGCGCCGGCCTGGCGTATATCGCGCGGACGGGCCAAGCCATTGCAGAAGGCCAGCGATGCATTGGCGTTGATCTGACCGGTGGAGACGTCCGAACCGATCTGCCGGAAATTGAAGACGATCTCGTTGGACAGTACCCGCCAGCCCATCGCTTCGGCGTCAGCGGCGGTGAGCTGGCCGTTGCCGTCGACGTCGACGACCACGTCCAGATAGTCCAGCCGATTGGCGACCGAGTTCCAGATCGGCTCAACCACGAAGGCGCGCAGTTCGACCTGCGATTCGTCGATGCTGCCGCTGGGCTGCAGCGGCTCCTGCGGACCGCCCTCCACCCGCTGGATCGACGCGCCGTCGCAGGATTCCGGCTCACCGTCGGTGTTGAAGGTCACCGTGCCGACGCAGTCGTCGCGCAAACGGATCCGCGAGAACAGGAAGCGCGGCACGATCATCATCGCGGTGATGCTTGTGCGGCCCTGCACATCGCTGAGTTCGTAGCCGACCGAATTGGTCAGCCCCGCCAGATTGCGAGCCTGTCGCGGCATGACCGGCACCCAGCCATTGGCCAGCGTCTCCATCACCACGCCAACGCCGACGTTGGACAGGATGACCAGGCCCGGAAAGTCGTCGTCGGAGCCGAACTGGACACCGTCCTGGATGACCGTCTGCACCATCGTGCCATCGACGGCCTGCTGCGGCAGCGGGCCACCGAATTCAGGGCGCAGCTGGAAGCGTCGGGCCGGATCCTGCGCAAAGGGTGCGCCGGCGATGTCTTCGGTCACCCCGGTGCTGTCGCCGTGGTCCGGGTAGAAGTCGAGTACGCGCTCGTCGTTGGCCGACGGTGGCGGGATACTGAAGGACCAGATGCCGTCAGGGTCGGTGAAAACGACCGCGCCGCCCTGGCCGACTTCCGGAAACTGCCAGTTCTGGATCTCGAAGCCCTGCTCGCCGTAGATCCGACCGAGCCCAAGAATGTCATCGTCGCTGACCGAGGCGCGAAAGATCAGCGGCCAGCCGGCCCGGAACTGGATCGAGGTGCTGCTGCCGTCGCCCGGCAGCGGCGAGAGTTGTTCGAGCACCACCAGCGGTGGCTTGGGTGGCAGGCCGCAGTCGCTGACCAGCTCGAAGCCGTCGCAGAAGGTCTGATCGTTGCTGTTCGGGGCCAATGGCTGCGCCAGGGCCGCAGCGCTCAGCCACACGGCGACCAACAGGAGCGGCGCCCACGGTCGGCGGCGAGGCGAGATCAGGGGTGCTGGGGGCTTCGCATTCATGTCGGCTGCAGTCGGGTGCATTGCGCAAGGGTACTGCGAGCGCCGTCACGGTGGGGTCATCGAGTAGCCCTGGTGGTCAAGCACGTCCAACGGCATGGCGTCGAGGGGCGATCTGCCGGGCGCTGGCCCACCCACTTGCCTTGCGACCAACGGACCCGACCCGCTACGCTTGGGCGATGAATCGGCAGGGGCCCGAACGGTCGGGGGACAGCGCAGGCGAGGCGCAGACGGAGCAGCAACCAGGCTCTGCAGAGCGCACGCCGGCAGGGCAGACGCCAGTGGTGGAGATTGGCGGACGCGCGGGACCTGATCCGATTCGTTATGGTGACTGGGAAAAGAACGGACGCTGCATCGATTTCTGATCGATCGGTCCGACAACCGGGCCTACAGGCCCCTGAGGGGTAGCGAATGAGCACGAGCTCGCCACCGGGGAGCAACCGCCCCCTGTCTCCGTTCATGATCGGGCCGTACTACCGCCCGCAATTGACCTCGGTGTTGTCGATTACGCACCGCATCACTGGTGTGTTCCTGTGCCTGGGTGCGCTGACACTGGTGGTCGGCTGCATCGCCCTGGCTTCCGGGCCGGCCAGCTGGGCGGCCTTCAGCGAGTGCCTGGGTGGACCTTTGGGCATGCTGCTGGTCGCTGGTTCGGTGTTGGCCCTTTGGTTCCACTTCTTCAATGGCATCCGTCATCTGTTCTGGGACGTCGGCAGCGGCTTGAGCCTGCCGAGCAGCTACCGCAGTGGCTATTTGGTGCTGGTGGGCGCGGCGCTGGCGGCCGCAGCCAATCTCTGGCTGATCTACGGGAGGGCCTGAGCATGAGCCTGCAAACCCCGCTGGCACGCGTTCGTGGCCTGGGTTCGGCCAAGAGCGGTACCGATCACTGGGTGGGACAGCGCCTGACGGCCATCGTGCTGTTGCCACTGTCACTGTGGTTTCTTTACTTCGCCACGACACTGGTCGGGGCTGACTATGGCGCCATTCGTGCCGCCGTGGCGCAACCCTGGTCCGCTGCCTTGCTGGCGACATTCGTGGTGGTGGTGCTGTACCACGCGCAGCTTGGCCTGCAGGTGGTGATCGAGGATTACGTGCACGTGCGCTGGGCCGAACTGAGCCTGTTGATTGCGGTGAAGTTCATCGCCCTGCTCGGATCGGTCGCGGTGCTGCTGGCCGTGGCACGCATTGCCCTCGGCGCCTGACGGATATTCAAGGACGACAACGATGAGCGCCTACAAGGTCAATGTGCACAAATACGATGTGGTCGTGGTCGGCGCCGGTGGCGCCGGACTGCGCGCCACCTTCGGCGTCGCGGCCAAGGGCCTGCGCACCGCCTGCATCACCAAGGTCTTTCCGACCCGCAGTCACACGGTGGCCGCGCAGGGTGGCATCAGCGCCGCGCTGGGCAACATGGGCGAGGACGACTGGCGCTTCCATTTCTACGACACCATCAAGGGTTCGGACTGGTTGGGTGACCAGGACGCCATCGAGTACATGTGCCGCGAGGCGATCCCGGCGATCATCGAGCTGGAGCACTACGGTGTGCCGTTCTCGCGCACCGAGGACGGCAAGATCTATCAGCGTCCCTTTGGTGGCATGACCACGCACTACGGCAAGGGCACGGCGCAGCGCACCTGCGCGGCGGCCGACCGCACCGGTCATGCAATCCTGCACACGCTGTACCAGCAGTCGCTGCAGTACGACGCTCGTTTCTACATCGAATACTTCGCCCTCGACCTGATCATGGAAGACGGCGTCTGCAAGGGGGTGCTGGCCTGGGACCTGTCCACCGGCGAGTTGCACCTGTTCCAGGCGCATGCGGTGATTCTGGCCACCGGCGGTTACGGCCGGGCCTACTTCTCCTGCACCTCGGCCCACACCTGCACCGGCGACGGCAATGCGATGGTCCAGCGGGCCGGCATTCCGCTGCAGGACATGGAGTTCGTGCAGTTCCATCCCACCGGCATCTACGGCTCTGGCTGTCTGATCACCGAAGGTGTGCGTGGCGAAGGCGGCTATCTGACCAATTCCAAGGACGAGCGCTTCATGGAGCGCTATGCGCCCAACGCCAAGGACCTGGCCTCACGCGACGTGGTCAGCCGGGCGATGACGGTGGAGATCCGCGAAGGTCGCGGCGTCGGCAAGGAGAACGACCACATTCACCTGCACCTGGAGCATCTGGGTCCGGAAGTGATCCACGAAAAGCTGCCGGGCATCGCCGAGACCGCCAAGATCTTCGCTGGCGTCGACGTCTCCAAGCAGCCGATCCCGGTGCTGCCGACCGTGCACTACAACATGGGCGGCATTCCCACCAACTATCACGGCGAGGTGGTGCGGCTGAAGGACGGCAATCCGGACAGCGTGGTGCCGGGCCTGTTCGCCATCGGCGAGGCCGCCTGCGTCAGCGTGCACGGGGCCAATCGACTGGGGTCCAATTCGCTGCTCGATCTGGTGGTCTTCGGTCGGGCCGTGGCCAACCGCTGCGTGGAGCTGTTCAAGCCCAATGCGCCGCACCGTGATCTGACGACTGCGCACTATGATCCCGCGCTGGACAGCTTCGACCAGCTGCGTCACGCCAAGGGCGATCTGCGCACGGCCGACATTCGCCTGAACATGCAGAAGGTGATGCAGAAGGACGCCGCGGTGTTCCGCACCCAGGAGAGCCTGGAGGCCGGTTGCCAGGCAATCAGCCAGGTCTATGACAGCTTCGCGCAGGTGCAGGTCTCGGATCGGTCGATGGTCTGGAACTCTGACCTGGTCGAGACGCTGGAGCTGCGCAATCTACTCGGTCAGGCGGTGGCCACGATGTACTCGGCCGAGCACCGCAAGGAATCCCGTGGCGCGCACGCCCGTGAGGACTTCCCTGATCGCGACGACGAGAACTGGTTCAAGCACACGCTGGTGCATGTTGACGAGCACGGCAAGGCCAGCTTCGAGTACCGGCCGGTGCATCTCTACACCCTCTCGGGCGAAGTCGAACCGGTGCCGCCGAAGGCCCGCGTTTACTGATCCGGCTTCGGCCCCAACCCGTATTGCAAGCGAGTACAGACCATGGCCCAGTTCCGGCTCCCGAAGAACTCCCGCGTCAGCGGCGGCAAGCACTACCCGGCCCCGGCCGGCGCCAAGGAGGTGCGTCGCTTCAAGGTCTACCGCTGGGATCCGGACAGCGGGCAGAACCCGCGCGCGGATACCTACGACGTAGATCTGGGCAGTTGCGGCCCGATGGTTCTGGACGCGCTGATCAAGATCAAGAACGAGATCGACCCGACGCTGACCTTCCGCCGTTCCTGTCGCGAAGGCATCTGCGGCTCCTGCGCGATGAACATCGACGGCACCAACACCTTGGCGTGCATCAAGGACATCCGCGACGTCAGCGGCGAAGTGCGCATCTATCCGCTGCCGCACATGCCGGTGGTCAAGGATCTGGTGCCGGACATGACGCACTTCTATGCGCAGCATGCCTCGATCCGGCCGTGGATCCGCACGCAATCCTCACCGCCGCCGGACAGCGAGCGGCTGCAGTCGAAGGAAGAGCGGGCCAAGCTGGACGGGCTGTACGAGTGCATCCTGTGTGCCTGCTGTTCCACCTCCTGTCCGAGCTACTGGTGGAACGGCGATCGTTACCTGGGCCCGGCCATCCTGTTGCAGGCCTACCGCTGGATCATCGATTCGCGCGATGAGGCCACCGGTGAGCGCCTGGACGAGTTGGAAGATCCCTTCCGGCTGTATCGCTGCCACACGATCATGAATTGCACCAAGACCTGCCCCAAGGGTCTCAATCCGGCGCTGGCGATCGCCGAGATCAAGAAGCTGATGGTCGCCCGGCGTTCGATCTGATCGCCGATGGAAGGCTTGGCCGGACGGCTGCGCTGGCGCTGCCGCCGGGGCATGAAGGAACTCGACGCGCTGCTGGTCGCCCATCTGGATCGGATGTTGGGCGGTCCGACTTCCGATGCGCAGTGGCAGGCCTTCGAAACGCTGCTGGATTGTGAGGATGACCAACTGTGGGATTGGCTGAGCGGTCGCATCCAGCCGCCGGATGCGGCAACCGATGAGCTCGTCCAGCACATCCGTCGTCCGGCTTGAGCCGCAATACGCACAGTGGCCGCGGCCGCTGTTTGCCACATCGGCGTTGTCGCTGCTGGCGTTGGCGTGGTTCGCCAGCACGCTCGGTCTTGGGTGGCTGCTGTTGCTCGTGCCGATTGCCTGGTGGCTGCTGCGGCCCTCACCGGCGACGGTCGCCTGGCTGCTGGTCGGCCGACGTGTCGAACAGCCGGGTGATCCGGCGGGTGCCGACCTGGTGGGTTACTCGATGTTGGGACCGTTGCTGTCGCTGCAACTGATTCAGGACTCAGGCGGGCGGCGGTCGCTACTGTTCGGTCCCTGGAATCTGAGCCCCGAGCAACGCCGCCAGCTGCGGCTGCACTTGCGTCGTCTGGAGTCGTGATGCTGAGCAATCGACCGCTGGCCCTGTTCATCGGCCTGCGCTACACCGGCGCCAAACGCCGCAATCATTTCATTTCGTTCATTTCATTGGCATCAATGCTCGGCATCGCGCTGGGCGTGGCCGCGCTGATCACCGTGATGTCGGTGATGAACGGCTTCCAGCATGAGCTGCGCTCGCGCATTCTCGGCATGGTCGCGCATGCCTCGGTGACGGGCTGGGGTGAAGACTTGCAGGATTGGCCAGCCGCAGCGGCGATCGCCGATGCCGACTCGCGCGTCATCGGTAGCGCCCCCTATGTCGAGCGCGAGGCGCTGCTGCAGGGTCACCAGGTCAGTGGCGGCATTCTGCGAGGGATCCTGCCCGAGCGCGAGTCGCAGGTCTCCGAGTTGGGCGAGAAGATGGTGGCCGGGAAACTGGAGGCGCTGCGGCCGGGCGAGTTCGGCATCGTGCTGGGCGTCGAACTGGCCTATGCACTGGGCGCCGATGTCGGTTCGCAGGTGACCGTCTTCGCACCGCAGGCGCGCAGCACGCCGGCCGGACTGATCCCCACCGTCAAGCGTTTTCGTGTGGTCGGTTTGTATGAGATCGGCATGCACGAATACGACCGCGGCATGGCGATCATGCATCTGGCCGACGCACAGAAGCTGTTCCGCATGGGCGAAGGCGTGACCGGTCTGCGCCTGAAGCTGACTGACATGTTCGATGCCTGGCGCGTCAGCGCCGATCTCGGCAGACAGCTCGACGACGATGTACGGGTACGCGACTGGACCCAGCAGCACTCCAATTTCTTCCGCGCCATCCAGACCGAAAAGGTGGTGATGTTCATCATTCTGTCGATGATCGTCGGCGTGGCCGCCTTCAATCTGGTCTCCACCCTGGTCATGGTGGTCACCGACAAGCAGGCCGACATTGCGATTCTGCGCACGATGGGCGCCTCGCCGGGGCAGATCATGCGGGTGTTCATGGTGCAGGGCAGCGTGATCGGCTGGATCGGGACGGTGCTGGGGGTCATCCTCGGCTGCGCCCTGTCCATCCTGCTGCCGTCCATCGTCGTGCTGCTGGAACAGACCTTTGGCTTCAAGGCCATGCCCGGCGATGTCTACTACATCAGCGAGCTGCCTTCGCAGCTGCGTTCCAGCGACGTGATCTTCGTCGCGCTGGTCGCATTGGCCTTCTCCGCGCTGGCCACCTTGTATCCGGCCTGGCGCGCCTCACGCACGCAGCCGGCCGAGGCGTTGCGCTATGAGTGACCGTCTGCAGGCGAGTGCGGGGCAGGGCACCGATGTCGTTCTGGAGGCGCGCGGTCTGGCGCGACAGTTCAGCGAAGGGGGCCTGCGCGTGCAGGTCTTTCATGATCTGGACCTGACGGTGCGCCGTGGCGAGCGCGTGGCCATCGTGGGGGCCTCGGGTGCCGGCAAGAGCACCTTGCTGCATCTGCTGGGTGGCCTGGATACGCCGTCGGCTGGCGAGGTGCGCGTGCAGGGTCAGCTGCTCTCCTCGCTGGGCGAGCGCGAGCGTGGCCGCCTGCGCAATCAACATCTGGGTTTCGTCTACCAGTTCCATCATCTGCTGCCCGAGTTCACCGCACTGGAAAATGTGGCAATGCCGCTGCTGATCGCCAATGTCGCTGCCAGCGAGGCCGAACGCCGCGCGGTGGCGCTGTTGCAGCGCGTCGGGCTGGGCGAGCGGCTGCGTCACAAGCCGGGCGAGATGTCCGGTGGCGAGCGTCAGCGCGCCGCGTTGGCGCGGGCGCTGGTGACCCAGCCCGCTTGCATGCTGGGCGATGAGCCCACCGGCAATCTGGACGAGTTCACCGCCGCCGGTGTTTACGATCTTCTGCTGGAGCTCAACCGCGAGCGGGGTACGGCTTTGGTGCTGGTGACGCACGATCTGCGCCTGGCTGGCCGCATGGACCGCGTGCTGGAGCTGCGCGGCGGAATCCTGCAGCCACGCTGAGCGACGATGTTGCCCGCCGCCCTCGCCTGGCTGTGCGGGATCCTGCTGGCGCTATACGGACCGTCGCTGATGGGGTCGGCGACGTCGGCAATGTTGTGGGCGATCGGCTGCGTGGCATTGGCGTTGGGGTGGCGCTGGCGCGCCCGTCGGCACTGGCGCTGGCTGGCGCTGCTGCCGGTCGGCCTGGCTGCGTTCTTCCATGCGCAGGGTCGGATCAACGCGGGTCTGGAGCAGCGTTGGCCGGATCAACCCGAGGCCGTGGTGGTCAGCGTGCAGGCGCACATCGTCGAGTTGCCGCGGCAGCTGCCGGATCGGTGGAGTTTCGTGCTGCAGCTGGACCAGGCGCTGGAGCGCGATGAGGGCAGGCTGGCGGCCGGTTCGCGGTTGTCGGTCAACTGGTATCGCGCCGAACTCGATGAGCCGCTGCGGCCCGGCGATTGCGCCCAGTGGCAGTTGCAGCTGCGCGGCCTGCGTGGGCCGGTGAACGTCGCTGGTTGGGAACCGGAGCGGCAGGCGCTGCTGCAGCGGCGCAGCGGTCGGGCCAGCGTCAGTGCGCGTGGCGAGGCCTGTCGGACCCAGTCAGGGCTGGACCGCTGGCGCTCGGATCTGGCCGAGCGCGTGGACCGGATTCTGCCGCCTTCGTCCAGCCGTGCCAGTCTGAAGGCTTTGACGATCGGGGACACGCGCGAGTTCGGCGAGCGCGAATGGGATGGCTTGCGGGCGACCGGGCTGACGCATCTGATGGCCATCTCGGGGCTGCACATCGGTCTGCTGGCCGGTTTCGGTGTGCTGCTGGTGCGCCTGCTCTACCGCTTGCTGCCGGCGCTGGGCGAGCGTTGGCCACGGCCCCTGGCCGAGGCGGTGCTGGCCTTGCTGTTGGCGACGACCTACGCCGCGCTGGCCGGCTTTTCGCTGCCGACCCAGCGGGCATTGGCAGCGCTGGCGGCCTTTCTGGGTGCGCGCCTGTTGCGGCGCAACCTGGGGGTCTGGTCGGCCTTCGGTCTGGCCTTGCTGGTGGTGCTGCTGCTCGATCCGCTGGCGCCGCTGGGTGCCGGATTCTGGTTGTCCTTCGGTGCAGTCGCCTGGCTGCTCTACGGGATGGCCCGCGGCGGCCCTCGTGTACCCGCCTGGCGCGGGCTGTTGCAGGCGCAACTGCTGCTGAGTCTGGCGCTGGCGCCCATCACCGCCTGGTGGTTCGGCCAGGGTTCCCTGCTCGGACCCCTGCTCAATCTCCTGGTGGTGCCGTGGGTTGCGCTGGTTGCCGTGCCGGCCAATCTGCTGGCGCTGGCACTCAGCGTGGTCTGGCCAGGGGGCGCCGACTGGCCACTGCAATGGTCGGCCCAGCTGCTGCGACCGCTGTGGTGGTTGCTGGAGCAGGCCGGTGGCAGCGCCGCGCCGGTGGGGCAGGCGGCGCCGACGCTGCTGGCCGTCGTGCTGGCCTCGCTGGGTGTGGCCTGGCTGTTCGCGCCGGCCGGCGTTCGCGGACGGGCGCTGGGCCTGTTGCTGTGGTTGCCGCTGCTGTGGCCGGCGCGACCACAACCACCTGTCGGCGCGCTATGGCTGCAGTTGCTGGACGTGGGGCAGGGGCAGGCCGTGCTGATCCGCACGGCCAGTCACGCCCTGCTGGTCGATGCCGGTCCCGCGGCGCCACAGGGGCTCGACCTGGGTGAGGCCATCGTCGTACCCGCTCTGCGCCAGCTGGGTGTGCGGCAACTGGACTTGTTGCTGCTCAGCCATGCCGATCACGACCACGCCGGTGGTCGACGGGCCGTGCAGTCCGCCTTTGCGCCGAAAGCCGAGTCTGGTCAACTGCCGCAACCTGACGAGCGTCTGCAGCCTTGCCAGCGCGGCCAGTCCTGGACTTGGGACAACGTGACATTCGAAATCCTGCATCCGCCTGAGCACTTCCCCTATCTGGGTAACGACAGCTCCTGCGTGCTGCGCATCGAGGACGCTGCCGGCGGTCGCGTGCTGATTCCCGGCGACATTGCCAGCATCGTCGAGCAACGCCTGCTGCGTGAGCAGCCAGAGGCGTTGGTCGCCGACGTGCTGGTGGCGGCACACCATGGCAGCAATGGATCCTCCTCCGCTGCCTTTCTGGCCCAGGTGCAGCCCAGCCAAGTGCTTTACTCGGCGGGCTGGGGCAATCGCTTCAACATGCCCCGCCCCGAGGTCGTCGACCGAGTGGCCGCGACGGGTGCGCGACAATGGTCCACGGCGCACAGCGGAGCGCTGTCGGTGCGCAGCGATGGCGCGGGCGGGTTCGTGCTGCAGCGCGAGCGTGCCCTGCGAGCCTACGGCTGGCGCGGCGCCGATCTGGGTGAACTGGAGTCTGAGAATGAACACGAACTATCACCTTGAACAGGGGCGGGTTCCCTTGCTGATCAGCCTGCCGCACGACGGGACGGCGCTGCCCGAGTCACTGCGGCCGCGCCTGACCGCCGCGGCCTTGCGGGTGGCCGACACCGATTGGCATGTCGGCCAACTCTATGCACCGGCGGCCCGTGCCTTGGGCGCGAGTCTGCTGCGGCCCGAGTATTCCCGCTACGTGGTCGATCTGAATCGCCCGGCCGATGGCGCGCCGCTGTATCCCGGTCGCCGCGAAACCGGTTTGTGTCCGCTGATCAGCTTCGCCGAAGAACCCCTCTATCAGAGCGGTGGCGAGCCGACGCCGACCGAGGTGGCCGAGCGCGTGCAGACCTATTGGCGCCCCTATCACCAGGCGCTCGCCGACGAACTGGCACGCCTGCGAACTCGGTTCGGCCGAGTGCTGCTGTGGGAGGGCCACTCGATCCGCAGCGTCTGTCCCCTGTTCTTCGAGGGCCGGCTGACGGACTTCAATTTCGGCACCGCCGGCGGTCGCAGCGCGGGCGCTGGTCTGGGCGAACGTCTGGCGGCGATCGTGGCCGCCGATGGCCGCTGGAGCAGCGTGCTGAATGGCCGCTTTCAGGGCGGCTACATCACCCGGCAATATGGACAACCGGCCGAGGGCATCCACGCGGTGCAACTGGAACTGAGCCAGATCTGCTACATGGATGAGGATCCGCCTTTTGCCTGGGATGCGGCGCGTGCGGCAGCGGCGCAGGAACTGCTCGAATCCCTGCTGCGTGGGGCGCTGGATTGGCTGCAGGGAGAGTGACCTGACGGCGGTCAGACGGACCACCGGTGGGCGGTGCGGGAGCCGGGCGAATCACCCGGCTCCTGCAAACATCACTTCTTGCGCTTGCCCACCTTCTTCGCCGTCACCGGCTCGTCGCCGCCAAGCACGAAGGTGACCTTCAGGGTGACGCGGTACTCGACGACCTTGCCATCGCGGACCACCACCTTCTGTTCGGCCACCCAGGCGCCCTGGATGCCGCTGACGGTTTCGGAGGCGCGGGCGATGCCGCGGGCGATCGCGTCCTCGAAACCCGACGGCGAGGCGGAAGTGATTTCGATAATCTTGGCGACGGACATGCTGTGCTCCCTCGTTGACAGAGATGGACGAAAAAGTCCGCGCGCAGTATAGGCAGCGCGCCATCCTCGCTGCCACCACACCGATCGCAGTCTGCTGGAGGTCAAATGACATCAATACAGGTCTGGGACTGGCCCTTGCGCCTGTGTCACTGGGGACTGGCGGTGGCCATCGTTGGTGCCTATGGCACGGCCGAGCTGGGCTGGCTGGACATGGAATGGCATTTCCGCTTTGGCTATCTGGCACTGGGTCTGGTGCTGTTTCGCCTGTTGTGGGGCATCGCCGGCACCCGCCATTCGCGCTTTGCCAGCTTTCTTCGCGGCCCCGGCGCCGTCATCGCCTATCTGCGCGGCGGCAGCGCGCAGGCGCGCGCCTGGGTGGGGCATTCGCCACTAGCCGGCTGGGCCACCTTGATGCTGTTGCTGGCCGTGCTGGTCCAGGTCAGCAGCGGTCTGTTCAACTACGATGACATCGAATGGTTCGGTCCGCTCTACGACTTTGCCGGTCGGGACCTCCAGCGTCTGGCGCATCGTGTTCATGATCAGGCGTTCTGGGCATTGCTCGGACTGATCGCCCTGCATCTGCTGGCGATCCTCTGGTACCTGCTGCGCGGTCGGAACCTGATCCCGGCCATGCTGCATGGGCGTCAGCAGGGTCAATCCGAACAGGCAGCCGAGGCTTTTCCGTGGTGGCGCTTCGCCGTGGTTCTGCTCATCGCATTGGCGAGCGTCTATGTGATCAGCAACGCACCGGCGCTGTTTCTCTAGGGCAGTTCGGGAACGAGCACCGCTGGCTGAATGCTTGATCTCAAAAACAACAAGGCCGGGCATTGCCCGGCCTTGATTGGCATCCCGAACCGAGCTGCTCAGTCAATCTTGTAGCTGTCGTGACAGGCCTTGCAGGTGCCGCCGACGGCACCGAAGCGGGTCTTCAGCGCCTCGAAGTCCTCCGTCCGGGAGGCCACCGCAAGTTCTCGCGAAGCCTTGCGGAAGTCATTCATCTTGCTTTCGAAATCGGCCCAGTTCTCCCAGATCTCCGCCTTGGCCGCCGTTTCGGCGCCGCTGTCCGAGCCTTCCGGGAATCCCTCCAGCAAATGACCGCTGAGATTGGCCAGGCGCTGCGCATGGCGACGGAAGGTCGTGCGGTCAAAGGGAATACGGCCGCGGGCCATCGCGCCCAGCGGCTGGAAGTTCCACAGGATCACCTGATAGACCGATTGCCGATACTCGATGGCCTGATCGGGCCGGACCGACTGGGCCGCCAGACTGGTGCTGGCCAGCAACAAGGCAGCGACGAGGCCCAAGCGTTGGGCGCGCAGGCGAAAGGGCGAAATCAGGGGCATGGGCATTCCATCCGGACGTAGGTCGGGCGAGAGTTTAGCCGGACCGGGTCAAGCCCATGTGTCTTGCATGGTGAATTCTGCCGGGGTCGTCGGGTCTCTTCAGGCGGGCAGGGGTTCCAGCCACCAGGGCCCGTCGGCCAATTCGCATTCCTCGCAGTTGTGACCGGGACCGGCGCGATCGGCGACCAGAAAGTCGCTTTCCCGGTCCAGCGCCAGCAAGGGGTGATGCCAGACGTTGCGCTGCAGATTGATGCCCACGCCTTGGGCCAGAAAGGCCTGCGGCCGACGATCGGCGGTCGCGACGACGACGATGTAGCGCGTCTGCGGGTGCAGCGGCACGAAGGCCTGACTGCCGAGCGGATGACGCTCCAGCATCTGCAATCGGAAGGGCAATGCGCGAGGCTGTGCCCGGAACAGACTCAGCACGGCGGCGCCAGCGGCATCGACGTCGATGTGGGCCAACGCGTGGTGGCGTTGCGCAGTACCGTCGTTGATGATCAGAGGTGCGCGCGTCGGGTCGATCGCGATGATCTCGCCGAAGGGCGCGAAGCGGTCGCGGTCCAGCGGTTGCAGCGGCAACACGGTGTCTGCCGCGTTCACGCACGCCGTCCCAACAGGCGCAGGCGCGACACGCCACCGTCCGGATGGATGTTGAAGCGCACATGGGTCACGGCTGCATGTGGCAGCAATTCACTGCGGAAATGCTGCTGGTGATCCATTTGCAGCGGCTGCGCTGGCAGCAGAGCCGGCCAGTAGATGGCCGCGGCCATCAGCGCGGCCGGATCACGCAGGTCGGTGCTGGCGCCATCAATCGAGCAGCGGTCCGGGAAGTTGCCCTTGAAATGGGCGGTGTCCACTTCGACGGCTTCGATGATGCCGGCGCAGGCCAGTTCGATGATGCACCAGTCGAATCCAGGCTCGCGCCGGCGCCGGGTTTCCCACCCATCGCCCATGTGCGTGCCACGGCCAGGTCGCAGCAAACGACTGGCCGGACCGAAGTGTTCGTTGTTGCAGGCCACCACGCGGCCACCGAACTGCGCCGCGGCCAGATCGAACTGCGCGTCGCTGGTGGGCAGCTGCGGCTGGCCGTAGAGCCGCAAGCGCGCCAGACCGCCATCCGGATGCAGATTGACGCGCACATGGCTGACCTCACCGACATCGCTCAGGTCGAACCAGTGACGGCCGTTGCCCTGTAGCGGCACGGCGCCCAGCAGCGGCTGCCAGTGGATCGCGGCCGGGTCTGCTTCGGCCGCGGCCAGGCCGCATTCCAGCGAGACGCTGGGCGGATAGTTGCCGGTGAAGTGACGGGTATCCAGCTCCACGCCATGCAGGCGCCCGGGACTGGCCAGCCGGACCACACACCAGTCGTGACCGGCCTGGCGCTTGCGGCGGCTTTCCCAGCCGTCCATCCACTTGCCGTGATCGTCGTAGCGCCCTGGCACGAACACCGGTTCGGCCGGATCGAGCATGCGGCCCATGGCGGCGAAGAAATCGTCGCTGCAGGCCAGTGCCTTGGCGCCCAGACCGGCATCGGCCAGATTGACGTAGCACCGGGCAAAGTCGGGTTCGGTGGTGTGCATGCGGCAAACTCGAATGAGGTCAGTTGGAGGGTGAGGCGAGCGGCTGTCCGAGCAGATCGGCCAGCCGGAAGGCCGCGATGCGTTCGATCTGCGTCAGCGCGGTGGCCCGTTCGCTGGCCGGGTCGCACTGCAGCCGACGCGCCAGCTCGGCCAGGATGCTGCTCCGGTCGTGCCCGCGCACCGCCAGAATGAACGGAAATCCAAAGCGCTGCTGATAGTCGTCGTTGAATTGGCGCAGGCGGGCGTATTCCTCGGCAGAGCAATGCAGCAATCCGGCGCCGGACTGTTCCGACTGCGACGCCGCGGTCAGTTCACCGGCCACGGCCGCCTTGCTCGCCAGCTGGGGATGCGCACGGATCAACGCCAGCTGCCGTTCGGCAGGCGCATCCTGCACCGCCTGGCACATGGCCCGATGCAGCGCGCTGAGGTCGATAAAGGGTCGTGCTGGCAACACGGCTTCGGCGACCCAGGGTGAATGCTCGAAGATGCCGCCCAGCGCAGCAACGAAGTCCGCAGCATTGACGTGGTTGAGCTCATCAAGCGTCATGCGTGGGCAAACTCCGGCGGAAAATGCTGCTGCCAGTGGCGGGCGATATCAATGCGCCGACAGACCCAGACGCGGTCGAAGCGCGCCACATGATCGAGAAAACGCTGCAGCGCCAGAAATCGTCCCGGCCGGCCAAGCAGGCGGCCGTGCATGCCGATCGAGAGCATCCGCGGCCGCTCCTCGCCCTCGGCATAGAGCACATCGAAGCTGTCGCGCAGATACTCGTAGAACTGCGTGGCGCAATTGAAACCTTGCGGCGTGGCAAAGCGCATGTCGTTGGCGTCCAGCGTGTAGGGCACCACCAGATGCGGATGCGATTGCCCGTCGCTGCTGCGCACCTGAGTCCAGAACGGCAGCTCGTCGCCGTAGTAGTCGGCGTCGTAGGCAAAGCCGCCGTGTTCGACCAGCAACCGGCGGGTGTTGGGGCTGTCGCGGCCGGTGTACCAGCCCAGCGGCGGCGAGCCGGTCAGTTCGGTGTGGATGGCGATGGCCTGGCGCAGATGCTCGCGCTCGGTCGCCTCGTCGATCTGCTGATAGTGGATCCAGCGCCAGCCATGACTGGCCAGTTCGTGTCCGGCCTGCTGACAGGCCGCGACCAGCTCCGGATTGCGCTGCATCGCCATCGCCACGGCAAAGACAGTCAGCGGCAGTTGTCGCCGCTCGAACTCGCGCAGGATGCGCCAGGCACCGACGCGGCTGCCGTACTCGTAGATCGACTCCATGCTCAGGTGCCGGTCCGGGTAACTGGCGGCGCCAATGATCTCGGACAGGAACTGCTCGCTGCCCGGATCGCCGTGCAGCACGCAGTTCTCGCCGCCTTCCTCCAGATTCAGCACGAACTGCAGCGCGATCCGCGCCCGCCCCGGCCATTGCGGGTGGGGTGGATGCGCGCCATAGCCACGCAGGTCACGGGGATAGTCCGTGTTCAACGACAGCGCTGCCGGGCCGGGCGTGGGTTGGTCGCTCACTCGTAGCGCTGATAGATCTCGGTGCGAACGGCGTCGGCGGCCACCTGGGTGGGGTCATCGACGAAGACAAACCAGACCGGGCCGCTGCCACGGTGCCCACGGGCAGCGAGGAACGCGGACAGCGCTTCGACGCTGCCGGTAAGCCCGGCATAGTCGCCGACATGGGTGACCCGCACCACCGCGCCAGCGGGCGTGTGGCCGAACTGGATCGGCTCGGCTGGCTGCAGGGCCTGGGCATCGACGGGGATGGCGGCATCGAAGACGTACTCGTCCGGACCCGACTGGATCTCGATGCCGATCGGCGGCGCCGCCTGACGCAGGCTGTTCTCGGCCATGTAGGGCAGCAACTGCATGTAGCCAGCGGCATAGCCGGCGGAGATGGCTGGCGCATCGGTGGCCGTGCGCTGCCGCACATAGACGATGGCCTGCGGCTGCACTTCGGTTTCACTGGCCTGCAAGGGTCCGAAATCGGCCGCCGGCAGCCCTTCGACCAGGGTCTTCAGCTTGGCCAGGCCCTGTTCGTAGTCATTGCCGACGAAACGGTCCATCAGCAGGCCGAAATAGCGGCCGGCCGGATTCAGGCCCAGGTCGGTGCGGAAGCCCCAGTTCACGCGCGTGCCATCACCCACCGGCGTCAGCGTGTACCAGGTGTCGGCGATGCCCTGCGGGCCGAAGTCCAGACTCACATCGATGCGCTCGAAGGCTTCGGTGGCGACGATCGTGTAGCTGCCCTCGCCGACCTGTTCGTTGCCCTGCCAGCGCATGCTGGCGCCCGAGCCCCAGGCCGGGCCACTGAAGTCGTAGGTGGCGGCCGGGTCGCGACCGAACCAGGGCGACCATTCATTGAAGCGGTCCAGGCCGGCCAGCACGGTATAGACCGTCGCCGGCGGCCGATCGATGACGATCGAGCGTTCGGCGGTGGCCTCGCGCGGCAACAGATAGGCCACGCCAATCAGCACCAGCAGCAGGAACATCAGTATGAAAAAGACGCGCTTGAGCAGCTTCATGGCCGGACCCGCAGCAACGAGATGCACCATTGTAGGGCGAGGCATCGCCCTGCATCGCGGCGATGGCAGGGCAAATGGAAACGATTCGCAGCAATTGACCGAAGCGACGGGGCTGCAGTGCTCGCAAGCGCCCCTGAGCTGGCCATGGGCAGCCCGGCAGACATCTCAATCGTCGGCCTTGAAGGTCACCACCAGCACATCGCGCCAGGCCGGCTGGCTGGCGTCGATCGCTTCGACCGCCGTCACACCGTGATGGACCCGATGGTCATCGACCAGCGCCAGGTCCAGCGGTGCGGCGAGCGTGAACTCGCCCAGTGAGCGCCCGTCCGGCGTGCTGATCGAGGTGCAGCCGCGGGCGATGTTGTGGCGGCTGATCAGCAACACCAGAACAAAGTCGACGCCATCGCGATGACTGCCCTCAGGGGTCGGTTGACCGGGCTCGTCGGCGTGGGCCTCGATGCGGAACTGATGCAGCTCCAGCCGCCAGCGTTTGACCGTCGGACGCAGCGGGGTGAAGCAGGCCGCCGCCTGGGTCAGCAGCTGCGGCAGGATGGCGCCAGTGCCGATGGACTCGGGGATGGGCTCGAACCAGCGCTCAACACCGCCATTGAG
>JAWLAT010000027.1:0-69984 GCA_041395325.1 Lysobacterales bacterium | reverse complement strand
TTGCGCCATAGGTGGAGGCCAGGTCGGCGGTTTCCTCACCGAGGATCCTGGCGAAACCATAGTCCTGCGCCAGGGCGGCCACAGTGACGGTGTTGGAATAGGAGTGGCGGTTGATCAGTAGATACACCGGGCCTTCGAAGCGGTCGCCTTGCCGCGGCTCGGCGGCAGGAAAGTCGACCTCGAAGCGGCTGCCCGGTGGATTGGCGGCGAACAGCGATTCGTACAAGCTGGCGACCGGGCTGACGCGGTCGCCGGCCAGTCGCATGCGTTCGAGATTGGACTGTCGCGCCGCAACACTGGAGCGCACGGTGAAGCGGGAACAGAAGCGGAAGGGCTCGTCGGCGAACCAGGCCACCAGGGGATCGCTGAAGGAGCTGTCACCGCCCGGGTTGTCGCGCAAGTCGATCAGCAGCGCACGAGCATCCGCCGCAAGGATCTGCTCGAAGGCGGCGTCGACGAAGGCGACGAAGCTGCCCGGATCCCATGGATCGGCGGCGCCCGGATCGATGTTGTAGAAGGGGCCGGGGCGCAGATAAGCGATGCCATCCGGACGCAGCTCGAGGGCGCGTTCGGGCCGGTCCGCGCCAGCGCGAGCGGCGGCGGCCGAACGCAACTGTGCCTGGCTGAGCGCCGGGATATGACGGTGCTGTTGGCTGCCGTCGGCGGCGGTCCAGGCGATTGAATAGTCCGTTTGCTCGCCCAGTTCCAGCCACAGCAGGGCTGGCCAGCGAAACTCCAGCATGGTCTGGGCCAGATAGTCCGAATCCGCCGACAGATGCTGGCGCAGACGGGCGGTCCAGTCCGCGACGGGCAGACCCTGCAGTGCCGTCAGCCGCGCGCCGACCGGCACCTCGTCCACATAGCTCTCGCCGACATGAAACTGGCCAGCCACGAACTGCGGATAGATCGGCAGGGCGGTGCCACCCGCCTGGCGAAAGGCCTCCCAGGCGGCGGCAGGAAAGTCGATGCGGGCGTGTGCGATATCGCCATAGGCCACAAAGCGCTGGAAGTGGACTTCGGCGGCCTGCAGGCTCATCGGTTCATCGATGGCCTCGCGCATCTCCTCGTAACGGCGGTCGTAGTCCGCCTTGTCGCGGCGGGCGTAGAGATCGAAGTGGCTGGCCTGCAGGCCGCGGTAGAGCGCTTCGAAGTCCTGTTGCAGCTCGGCGACGCCAAATCGCTCCGGCAGCGCCGACTCGGCGGCTGCTTCTGTGGCCGCCCGCACCGATGTGCAGGACAGCACCGCGGTCAGGGTAATGACGCAATGCAGGGGGGCGCGTCGGATGGGTTTGCCTATCATGGTGTCCTCGGGTCAGAGTTCAGCGATGGGCCATTGAGCGCGCTGTCGTGCCTGGCCGCCATGGCGAAGACCTCCTGAATTCCTGACCAAATCCTCCGTTGCCAGAAACCGCACTGATTTCAATGCGATACGAACATTGCCAGCGGAACTCTCGTGAGCACTGCGGTGACTGAGACGCGCATGCCCAATGGGATTGAGGTCGCGGCAGTCTGGCAGCTCGGTAGCTGGCAGGTGGACGCCAGTACCGGGGAGATCCGCGGCGAAGCCGGTACAGCCAGACTCGAACCCAAGCTGCTGGATCTGCTGCGGCTGCTGATCGAAGCCGATGGCGCGGTGGTTTCGCAAGCGCAGCTGCTGCAGCAGCTGTGGCCGGGCGTGATTGTCGGCGAGGACACCGTCGCCCGCGCCGTCTCCCGCTTGCGTCGGGCGCTGGGCGATTCGGCGCGTGATGCCCAGTACATCGAGACGCTGCCCAAGCGCGGCTACCGTCTCATCAGCCCGGTTCGGCTGATCGAAGCCACTTCGTCCGTTGATGGCAGCGCCGCGGTTCAGCCAGACGCCCCGAGCGCACCAGTCGTCCCCGGAATCACGCGACGGCCCGGTGTTTGGTCGGCCGTGGGCCTCGGCGTGGTGCTGGCGATTGTGATCGGGCTGGCGATCTACGGCGGTGATCCGGTGACCGAGTCCGGACCGACCGGCGGCGCCGAGTCCGAGCTGCTGGCGCGCGCCGACGATCACTACGGCCAGTACCACTATGCCGACAACGAAGCCGCGCTGCAGCTCTACGAACGCGTGCTGGTGTTGCGGCCTTCGCACCCGCCGGCGCTGGCCGGACTGGCCAATGCCCTGGTGCAGAAGGCGATGCGCTGGCCTGACGGGGGATCCGGCGAACGGGAGTTTCGCCAGCTGGGTGAGGCGCTGAAAGCCGGACATTTGCGCGAACCGGCCAACGCGCGCCTGCTCGCCCGCGCGAAAGGACTGGCGCTGCAGGCGCTGGAGCAGGATCCGGATTCGACTATCGCCTTGCGTGCCTTTGGCCTGGCCGCCAGCGCTCAGGGTGACTTCGATGCCGCGCTGGCCGCCTATCGCCACGCGCTGACCGTGGATCCAGACGCCTGGGGCGTGCTGATCAATCTGGCCGATGTACTGGAGATCACCGGCCACCCGGAGCAGGCCTTGCCGGTCTTCGAGGCGGCCTTTGCCGCGATGGAGCGGGCCTATGCTCGCGAACCGGCACGGATTCGCGGCTGGGATGCTGCGCTGGGCGTGCTGATTGGTGATCGCTACCGCCAGCGAGGTGAGCTGGCGAAGGCAGAGCACTGGTATCGGACAGTGCTGCGCACCACACCCCACCATGGGCAGGCGACGACGGCTCTGGCCGAGCTGTTGCGTGGCCAGGGTGACGATGATCAGGCCGACGCCCTGTGCGAAGCGCTGGTGCTTTTTGACCCGAAGCAGGGTTGTGGCGATCCGGTTGGAGAATGAGCAGGGCAGCGGTTGAGCGACTGGAGGCCTGCCCGCCGCTTCACTCAGCGCACGGCCGCCAGACGAAACATCGGGGCGCGAGGCCCGCGAGAATGCGCTGCTGGTTCATCCGTCCTCTCCACGGCGCGATCCTCTGACCGTCCGAAGCTTGGTCGTGTCTGGCGCACCAGGCAACGGCGAGCCGGTTGGCCCAGCGAGTGTTGCGCCAGGTGCAGATCGGCGTGCGGCCCTTGAGTCACCGCCAGGCCAATACCTCGGTGCGAGCGGGTTCACGGCTGGACCGGATACAGTCCGTCCTCGAAGCGGCCGGGGTGGTAACCCTTGCTGGGGATGCTGCGCGCCAGCGGGCTGCGTGGGTCACGACCCTGAGCCAGATCATCGATGGCGCGGGCGAAGTCATATTCGGGCCGCCAGCCCAGTTCCGTGCGAGCCCGTTCATTGACGTAGACGCGCTCGATGTCCGGCAGCATGCGCCAGCCGCGCTGGCGGAAAACGGGTTCGTACTCTGGCAACAGACCACGCAGGACGACATCGGCCTGGCCGCGCAGCAAGGGCAGGTCCTGGGGGCGAAAGGGCGTCGTCGCGCTGATGATGTATTTACCGAAACCGATGCGCCGAGCGTTCGCCAGCGCCGCCTGATGGGCGCTGACCACATCGTGCAGGTCCACCCGGCGATACAGCAGTTCGATGGTCTTGAGATTCAGATCATCGAAGGCTTGCCGGCGGTCGGGATTATCGTCGGCTTCGGGAAAGAAGCGCGAGGTCCGCAGGATCAGGCAGGGCAGTCCGGCATTGCGCTGGAACAGCTGGCACAGATCCTCGGCGGCCGCCTTGGTGACACCGTAGATGTTCTTCGGCTGCAAACCGACCGATTCGGTGATCCACGCAGCTGGCTGGTCGGGCGGAGGCACCAGCGCATCGCCGAAGGTGCTGGTGGTGCTGGTGAAGACGAAGGCGCCCACGCCAGCCTCGACGGCACCCTCCAGCAGCGTCAGGGTGCCGCTGATGTTGATGTCGATGAAGGCCTGGGGTGAGTGTGTGGCCACGTGCGGCTTGTGCAGGGTGGCGGTGTGCAGCACCGCGTCGACGCCCCGCAGGCAGTCGCGCATGCGCTCACGATCCGTGATCGAGGCCACTACGTCGGTGCTGTCGCCGGGCAGGATGTCCACGCCGAGCACTGCATGGCCGTCGGCCCGCAAGCGACGGACCAGTGCCTCGCCCAGATGGCCGCTACTGCCACTGACGAGCAATTTCATCGCAGTTGCCATCGATCACTGAGAGCCGCCGATGGTGCCATGAGCAGTGGTCGATCTGGCTGGCGATATCGCGCGTGGCAATGTGGCGGGTCGCGCACGTCGCCGCGTATTCCCTGTGTTGAACACCAACAGGATCGAAGCGATGCGTGAGCCCAGGATCAGGCCGTGGCCGAGGTGGGCGGTGCTGTGCGCCGGATGGATGACCATGGCGACAGCCGAGCCGGCTGAGTTCCACGTTTGTGACTGTGCCAGTGGGGCCGCGCCAGCTTGCGTGGCCGGTGACGACGCGGCGGTCGGATCGGCGGCGGCCCCCTGGCGCGGCTACGAGCGCGGTCGGGCGGCCTTCGCCTCGCTGGCCGCCGGTGACGCGGTGTTGTTCTGTCGGGGCGGGGCCTGGGACATCAACGGTGCCGGCGAGCGCTGGGTCAATGGCCAGTGCCAGCCGGCGCAGCGCTGTCGCATCGGCGCCTACCTGCCGACCGGCGGCGCGGCCGATGCGCCCAAGCCGCTGCTGCGTCGGCTCGATGGCGACGATGGCTTCAGCCTGGCCGATGGCGGCTCAGCCGAGCAGGAAGCCGGTTATCGCATCGAGGGTTTGGCGCTGCAAAGCACGACACAGCTGGGCAACGGCATCTTTCTGCAGAACGATGTCGACGACGTGGTGATCAGCGATGTGCGCATCGATGGCTTCTACATCGGCGTCTATCTGGCCGGCTCCAATGCCTGCAGCGCCGATCCGGATTGCGACGGCCGCAACGAGCGCATCGTGTTGGAGGACTCCGAGCTCACCAACAACCATTTTTCCGGCTGGTTGGGCGCTTCCAACGACAGCATGATTCTCAACTCGCTGTTCGTCGGCAATGGCACCAACGAGACTTTCGATCACAACGTCTACCTCAGCGACACCGCCGGCTCGCCGGTCTCCGGCATGCGGGTGATCGGCAACCGGTTGTACCAGGCGGCACTGGATGCTCAGGGGGTCTGCCGCGCCGTTTCGCTGGTCGTCCATGGCGTTCACGACGACCTGCTGATCGAAGGCAACGAAGTCTGGGAAGACGTTGGCCAGGTAGCCGGTGGCTGCTGGGGCATCGCCGTCGACCCCGGCTATGGCAGCGACCCGGAAGCCTTCACCCAGATCGTCATCCGCGGCAATGTGGTGCGCAATGTCGGCAACCAGGCCATCGGCGTGGCCTCCTGCAGCCAGTGCACCATCGAGAACAACCTGATCATCCAGGAGCAGCCGGCCAGCAGCTTCCGCAGTGTGGGAATCGCCGCGCCCAATCGGCAACGTCAGTCCAATGATCTGCCGCTGGACGCGGTGCGGATTCGCAACAACTCGATCTGGTTCGGCCCGGCCAGTGGTGGCACCGGCATTCGTCTGGGCGGGGAGGGTGACGAGCATCTGCTGGCGAGCAATGTCGTGGTCGCGGCGGGCGGCGCCGCGTTCGACTGCTTTGAGCTGGACACGGACCCATTGGCCTATCTGGACAGCGACCACAATCAATGCTTCGCTCCTTCGGCTGCGCCTTTCGAATGGGCCGACGATGTCGGCTCGCTGGCGCAATGGCAGACGCTGACGGGGCTGGATGGGCAGTCCGAACAGCTCGATCCCGGCTACACCGATCCCGCGGCCTACGACCTGCGGCCGGCCACGGCGACCGTATCGATGGTCGATCACGGCCATCCGCTGCATTCCTCAAGCAGTGACTATCTGGGCCACGCACGCGACGCCGCACCGGATCGCGGTGCCTTCGAATGGCTAGGTGAGGCGCTGCACGTCGATGGATTCGAAACCGATGCCCCACGCTGAACGGCCGGACCGCGGGCCTGCAACAGAACTCGGTCGATTTGACGGCGCCGCTGCGCTGTTGGCGCTCCCGCCTGTGCCCGAGCGCACGGGGAGCGCCAACTGCGCTGGCTATACTGCGGTCGAACCCGCCAGTGGCCGCGCCGAACCCACCTTCGGGCAGCGCAATGGCGCAGTGGCGGCATGGCCGCTGGCCAGGCGATCTCCCATGAACGATGCCGAATTTGGTCAATTGCTGCGGGGCATTGAGCGCTCGGATCCACAGGCCTGGCAGTCGCTGATGCAACTGGTCTACAGCGACCTCAAGCGCATCGCGCATCGGCAGTTGGCGCGGGTGGACCCCGGGCAGACCCTCAGCACTACCGTGCTGGTCCACGAGACCTTCGAAAAGCTGGCGGTCCAGGGCGGCCTGCCAGTGCAGGAACGCTCCGACTTCTACGCGCTGTGTGCGCATGCGATGAGGCAGATCCTGGTCGATCACTATCGCCGTCGTTCGGCCGACAAGCGCGCGGCACAACCGGCCGCGCTGGCCGATCACGAACTGCGGCGGGTTGGCGGGGACATCGATTCGGCGCTGCTCGAGCTGGGTCGGGGCCTGGATCTGCTGGCGCGGCACGACCAGCGACTGCTGCAGGTCTTCGAGATGCGCTACTTCGGTGGACTGAGCGATGTGGAGATCGGTCGTCGACTGGATTTGTCCGAGCGCTCGGTGCAGCGCCAGGTCGCGCGCGCCCGGGCCTGGGTGATGGCCTGTCTGGACGAGCAAAGGTCCATCTCATGAGCGTCCGCCCGCGCAGTCTGCACAGTCTGAGCGGGCAGGAATGGCAGCAGCTTGATCAACAGCTGGACGCGCTGCTGGATCTGGACCACGCAGCGCGCCAGCGTGAACTGCACGATCTGGCGGCGCGGCAACCCGCGCTGGCGGCGCAGCTGCGTCAATTGCTGCAGGGAGACGACGCCGAGCAGCGACTGGATCAGCGACTGCGCTCGGCGCTGGGTTACTTCGCCGGCCAGCAGTCGGTCAGTCCGGGGACGCGCATCGGGCCCTGGCGCGTCCTGCGCAGCATCGGTCAGGGCGGCATGGCCGAGGTCTGCCTGGCCGAGCGGGCCGACGGGGCCTTTGAGCGACAGGTGGCGCTGAAATTGCTGTGGCCGGGGCTGGTGCACGACCGGGCGGCGGAACTGGTGCGGCAGGAACGGCAAATGCTGGCCCAGCTGGACGATCCCCGCATCGCCCAGCTGCTCGATGGTGGCGTGACCGAAAGCGGACAGCCCTGGCTGGCGATGGAGTTCATCGATGGCGTGCCCGTCCATGTCCATTGTCGCGAGCAGGCCCTGGCGTTGCCCGAGCGCCTGCGACTGTGCATCGAGGTGGTCGAGGCAGTCGGCAGCGCCCATCGCCAGTGGATTGCGCATGGCGACATCAAGCCGGCCAATGTGCTGGTCACCACCACCGGCCAGCTGAAGCTGCTGGATTTCGGAATCGGGCGATTGCTCGGTGAGGCCAGCGAAGGGGCCGGCGGGGAAGCGCGGTGGCGGGCGTTGACGCCGGCCTGGGCCAGTCCCGAACAGGCCAGCGGCCATGCGCCAACGCCAGCCAGCGATCTGTATCAACTGGGTTTGTTGCTGCAGGGCCTGATCGAGGATCGTCTGCCGGCCGGCGGTCGCCGACGGCGCGAGCTGGAGGCGATCAAGGCCTGTGCCCTGGCCGAATCGCCGGCGCAGCGCTATGCCAGCTGCGCGGCGCTGGCCGCGGACCTGCGTGCCTGGCTGGACCACCGGCCCGTGCGGGTCATGGCCGGGCAGCGCGGCTATCGCCTGCGTTGCCTGCTGCGTCGCCGTTGGCCCCTGCTGAGCGCGCTGGCCGGGCTGACGCTGCTGGCTGGCCTGCTGGTCGAGCAGCAATGGCGCTACAGCCGCAATCTGGCCGAACGCCACGCCACCAATGCGGCCGTCCTGGGCTTCTTGCAGGACCTGCTGGACCGCTCCAATCCACGGCTGTCGCACGACGAAGCGCTGCTGTCGAGCGGCATGCTCGTTGAAGCCGCGGCGGGGCTGGAGAATCAACTGGCCGATCAGCCGGCGGCCAAGGTCGCCATTCTCAACACCCTGGGGCGCATCCATCGCACCCGCCATGAACTGCTGCTGTCGCGCCAGCGCTACCAGCAGGCGCTGGATCTGGCACGGCAGCAGGCGCTGCGTGCCCAGATCGATGTGGCGCTCGACGGGCTGGCCAATGTCGGCATCTGGAGCGGCGACTACGCGCAGTCCGAGGCCCTGCTGCGGGAGCTGATCGAAACCCGCCTGGAGGCTGGGCGGGCGCCAGCAGACATCGCCTCTGCCCGCCTGCAACTGGCCGATCTGCTGCACAGCCGCGGTGACTACGTTGCCGCGCTGGGGTTGGCCGTTCAGGTCCAGCGCAGCGGCCTGCATCCGATCTGGGCCGCGCGGGTCGTCAGCATGGTGCAGCGCGATCTGGGCGAGTTCGCCGCCGCTGAGGCCATATTGCTGCCGGCCATCGAAGGTCGCTCTGGCCAGCCCGATACTGCGCAGCAGATCGAACTGGCCTATCACCTCGCGATTCTGCGCCTGCATCAGGGGCACCTCGACGCGGCGCGGCTGGCCTTGAACAGGGCTTCGCGGCAACACGAGCAACTGCTGGGCAAGCACTGGCAGGGCCTGCTGTGGTCGCGCCAGTGGTCCGCCTTGCACGCGTTGACGAGTGGCCAGCTGCAGCAGGCGGCCGAATTGCTGGATCTGGCGTTGGCCGACTACGCGCACTACCTCGGACGTGGCAGCCATCTGCTGGCCTATGCGCGCACCGACCGGGGCTATGTGGCACTGGCGCTGGGTGATGTCGAGCTGGCGCAGCGGTTGTTCCAGCAAGCGCTTGAGCGCCTGCAGAGTCTGCGCCAGGGCGATCACCCGAGGGCAGCCGAACCGCTGCTGGGTCTGGCTCTGGTGGCCATGGCCCAGGACCACGTCGAGCAGGCACGGCGGCTGGCCGGCGTGGCCGAGCAGATTCGGCGACAACTGCCGGCCACGAGTGAGGGTGCGACTCGCTGGCGGGCCAACGCCTGCCAGGTACTGCGAATGGCGGGCGGTCAATGTGTCTTGGCCCCGCCCGACGCCACGGCCGTTGGCCTGGACAGCCTGAGGTTGCAGCGGGCACTGGCCGGCCTGTGCGGACGTCCCTCTGGTGGTGGTGCCCTGCCTTGTGACCAGTTGCGCCGGCCGGGTGAGCCTGAGCTCTGGGCACCCTGAGTCCAACCAGCGTCAATCGGAGGGCAGGAGCCCTCATCAAGTTCGTGGCGGTTTCGCTGGCGGGTCGCTGATCGCGCTACGTATAGACGGTTCATGCGGCTCGCGGCAGCCGAACCGGTACGTTTTCATGAACATGCGATTGTCGAGTGGCCTGGGCCTGCTGGTCCTGTGGTCGGCCCAGGCTGGGGCCGCCAGTTTTACCGTCGATTCGAATCTGGATCTGGTCGATGACCTGCCGGGCGATGGGGTCTGCGATGTCGGCCCGGCGGCGCCAGGCAATCCCTGCACGCTGCGGGCGGCGATCATGGAGGCTGAGGCGAATGGTCAGGCCGATACGATCCTGATCCCGGCCGGCATGAGCATCAATCTGAGTCTGGCTGGCAGCGGCGGGACCGAGAACGGTGACCTGAACATCGGGACCGACATGGTCATCGCTGGCTTCGAAGGCGCGCCACCGGGCAATCCAGCCCTGTTGCCACTGATCGACGCCTCGGCCATCGCCGACCGGCACTTCCAGATTCTCGGTGGCCAGGTGACCTTGCGTGGCCTGCGCCTGCAGGGCGGCAACAGCAGCAATTCCGGCGGCTCCGTGCGGATCGGCGGCGGCAGCGGCACGGCGGTGCGCATCGAGCACGTGCAGCTGCGCGACAACCGCGCCGCGGCGCGCGCCGGCGCGGTGCTGTCCGGCGGCTCGGCCAGCCTGATCGTCGAAGACAGCCTGTTCCTGCGCAACGACGGCGGCACGGCGGCAGCCGGCGGGCTGGCGGTGGAGACCAACAGTCAGGTGATCATCCGCCGCAGCACGCTGCTCGACAATCGGGCCTCGGCAATGCCCTCCAGCACGCTGGCGGTGCTCGGCAATGCCAGCCTGCGAATCGAGGACAGCACGGTGGACGGCAGCCTGGTGCGTCCGCCCATCGCCGGGCTGGAGGGTGCCGTCGGCATCGTCCAGTTCGGCACCAGCGAGCTGGTGCTGCGCAATGTCACCGTGTCCAACTTCGCCGAAACCGCCCTGGACCTGCGCGATCTGGACGGCAACCAACGCACGCGCATCGGCAGCAGCGTGCTCGAGTCCGATGGCACGGCCTGTGTGGCGACCGGCACCAACCTGGCCGCCGCCGACGTGCAGATCGCCTACAGCCAGGTTCGCCACCAGAGCGGCTGTCTGGCGTTCTATCTGGAGGGTGTGCGCAACGGGCTGGCCGATCTGGGTCCATTGACCGACGATCCGCCACCACGCCTGACCTTTTCGCGTCCGCCACTGGGGCCGCTGGCCAACGTCGTGGATCGCGGTACGCCGGTCGATGATCCGCCTGCTGATCCCGATCTGGCCTGCACCGACAACGACCAGCGCGGCGGTCCTCGACCGCTGGATGCCGATCTGGACGGCATCACTCGCTGCGATGTGGGCGCGATCGAGACCGCCGCGCCGCTGCCCTTCGTGGTCAACCACTACGCTGACGATCTGACCGATGATCTCCCTGGCGATGGTCAGTGCGCAACGGTACCCGTGCCGGGTATCGGTCCGGTCTGCACGCTGCGTGCGGCGATCATGGAGACCAATGCACTGCCGGGACTGGACTACATCCGCTTCGCGCCGTCGGCGATCCCGGTGGCGCTCACACTGCCAGTGACCGGGCCGGTCGGCGGCGCGCTGCGCATCACTGAAGCGCTCGCGATCGAAGGCAACCTGGACAACGGCCGGCCGGCCACGACGATCAGTGGTCAGATGGTGGGGCAGCGATTGCTGCAGGTGCAAACGACCGACCAGACCGTGTACCTGCGCAACCTGGCTTTGCGCGGTGGTGACGCCGTCGGGCAGGTCGGCGGAGCCATTGTCCTGGCCAGCGGCGAACTCCTGCTGGATCGGATGGAACTGTTCGACAACTTTGCCGGCGCCGGCGGCGGCGCGCTGGCGGTGATTGGCGGCTACGCCCAGGTCGAGCGCAGCGATTTCCAGTCCAATCAGACCGACAACGCTGGCGCGGCGATCTTCAGCAACGGTGGGTCCTTCAGCGTGCTGGACAGCAGCTTCCGTACGCACTTGGGCGTGCGCGTCGATGGCACGCCGATCCCAGTGATCCAGCTGCTGCCGGATACCCGTGCCTTTCTGCGCAACAGCACCTTCAGTGGCAATGAACTGGGCCTGCAGGCCGATCAGCCCGATCAGCTGGTGCTGCGCGAGCTGACCTTCTACGACCAGCGCAGTGGCGGGCTGCTGATTGATCTGGCATTGGGCAGCGAGCTGTATTTCAACAACAGCATCATTGCTGCACCGAACTCGGCGGTGTTCGATTGCGTGATCAGCGGCACCGGGGTGGCCGGCGTGGCCGAGATCGATGCGTTGCTGGACAGTGATGGCAGCTGCGCGACGCTGGCCAGTCAGGGGCTCACGGGCGATCCGCTGCTGCTGCCGCTGCAGCGTCCTGTCGGCGAGATCAGCTACCAGCACGCGCCATCGGCAGTCATCGGCGCGTTGTCACCGGCACTGGATCGGGCCGCGCTGACGACCTGCATGGCCGGTCGGGACCAATACGGTCGACCGCGGCCGGTCGATCTGCCGGAGGTGGCCAATGCGGCCGGACCCTGCGATCTGGGTGCCATCGAATCGCCAGGGGACGCGCTGCTGGTGGATGGCTTCGAATGATGGTGACCGTCCGCCGCCGGCAGTGAAATCCTGCCAGCGGCGGGCGCTTATGGGTCAGTTGGCGCCCGCTGCCGTGCAGCCGCCGATGCGCTGCAGTGACTGCTGGCCCTGCAGTCCGGCGTGCGACTGGGCCAGCTCACTGTCATCGAAGCGATAGCTCAGCTGCAGGCTGTTGCAGTCGTCGAACTGCAGTTCGGCTTCACCGACCCGGAACAGATTGCTGGTCTGGCGGCGATCGAAGGCGCCACCGATGCTGCGATAAATGGGCACCACCAACCTGCCGGAACTGGCCTGGCTCAGATCGCCCTGCAGGATGAACCAGTCATGGGCGAATTCGTCGTCGCCCTCACCCTCGCGGTCGTAGCTGAACCAGGCGGCGAACAGCAGCCCCGCCTGACTGGTGCTGGCCGGAACGACTTCGAACATCAGGCCCTGGCCGGCGCTGAGCGGGTCGAACCAGGCCCCGGACTGGCGGCTGCTGAAGCCCTCGCGATCGGCAGCGACCAGCGCCGGCGCCTGCACGGTGCCGTCGGCCAGCACACAGCTGCGGTTGCTTGGGCCCAGGCGGATCAGCGGCTGACTGCCGGCGCCTTCCTCGGCGTCGCCGAAATCGTAGTGCAGGGTCGCTCGGTCGCAGCTCTCGAACTGGATTCGCGCGCTGCCGACGACCTCGGCTTGTGTCGCAGGGGGTTCGCCGAAGCGGCCACCCGCGTTGCGCAGCAACTGCAGCTCGACGGCGTTTGCCGCCAGTTCGGCGTTCCCCTGCAGCGAGTACCAGCGCAGTGTCGACTGATCATGCGTGCGACCGTAGGGGACGTAGTTGAACCACGGCGCGAACAGCGTTCGGCTCTCCGGTACATAGCTCAGCACCAGCCCCTGGCCGGCCAGGCCGGGGTGGAACCACAGTCCGGCCACGCCGGCCTGATCTGCGCGGGTGGCGGCGGGCACGGTGGATTGGTGCACGGCGCGCAGCGCGCTGGTGGTGTCGTCCTGTATTCGCAGTTCCAACAGATCCAGACCGGCCGGACCGCTGGGTTGGCCAGAGAGTTCGAAGCGACATTGCGGCGCCCCGCATTCGACGCTACGCGTCGAGATGAGGCTGCCATCGCCCCGGTTCACCCAGCGCAGGTCGAGGTCGGCAGCGTTGCTGCCGATCAGCAGTACCTGATCGTCATTGGCCGCCGGATAGGCCCAGACCAGACTGCTGTTGCCGCGTAACTCGGTTGTCCAGATCAACGCCGATGTGACCGTGTCCAATCCCCACAGCTTGATGGTCCCGAAATCGGTCTGCGAGACCAGGTGGATGCGCTCGCCAGCAGCGACCTGCATGCCGAAGCCGGAACGGAAGGGATCGTCCAGCAGCACGGGTTCGCCGCCATCGCGAGGAAACCACTGCAGGCCATGAAACAGGCCCTGCGGCAGCAGCGTCACCGGTTCGAACAGATAGGGCAGTGTCAGGCTGTCCGGCAGCTGCCCATCGGTCCAGTAGACGCGCAGGTCGGAGCCATCGCGCACGGCGACACCGGCTGCGCCGGGTTGGCTGAGCAGCTGTGCCTGGGTGGATTCGAGCGGAACCGCGGCTCGGGTTTCGGCGCCATCGGGCAGGGCACTGAAGCGCAGGACGGCGCTGTCGCCATTGCGCACGATCCGCGCCAGTTCGTCTCCGGCCAGCAGGCGATGCTCGGCGCGGCTGTCGAACTCGGGCGAGGGGTCAAAGCTCAGCTGTGCACTGCCATTGGCTCGATCGAAGCAGGTCACTGGTAGTTCGGTGGGCGGAAATCCGCCCGCTTCCGTGATCTGCCAGCAGACACTGTGCGCATTGACCTGCAGGTCCTTGAGGTCGCTGAACTCGTCCTGCAGAACCCCGCGCTGAAGCGCTTGTTGCCAGCGCAGCTGACCGTCACGCTGCCAGCTCTGCAGCCATCGGCCGCTGTTGCTCTCAACAACAATGATCTGCTCGTCGGCTTCGCTGTAGGTGGCCAGCAGCAACGGCTGTTCCTGCCCGACCAGGCTCGCACTCAGATCGATGGGATGAAATTGACCCTCACCGTCGATGCGGCCCAGTCGTCCGCTGGTCAGGAATCCGCCCTGCTGCGGGAGCGGGACGGCGTCGTCGAAGTCGTCCTGCGTTCCGATCAACACCTGCCGAACGAGCTGACCCAAGGTGTCGAGCACCAGCAGCTCGAAGCTGCGCTTGAAACTCTGGGGATCGTCGAACTCGGCCATCAATCGCAGTTCGCCGCCGGCCTCCAGCAGAGCGTGTGGGTGCGGGCGATCCTGCACGACCGTCCGCCCGGCGGGCAGCGTGGTCAGCCAAAGCCGCTCGCCCTGGTCGGACGCGCGCACCAGGGTGTCGCTGCCCAGACCATTGAGCAGCAACAGCCAATCGCCGTTGTTGGCTGATTGCAGCAACTCCAGGCCATTGAAGTCCGTGCCCAGATCCAGCTCGTGCGCGCTGATCAGCGCACCGTCATTGGCGGCCAGCGTTCGCAGTTCGAGTACCGCCGAGTCAAGTCGGGTCGCGACCGTGACGTCGCCGTTGGGGTCCAGGGCGACCTGTCGCAGCGACTGCGTGACGGGCAAACCCAGCGAGCGCTGCCAAAGTTCTTCGCCGCGCTCATCGAAGTGCCAGACAGTGGGGAGATCGTCGGTGTCGACGCCGCCGACGAAGACCGAGCCATCGGCGGCGACGGCCAGGCTGCTGCGCAGCGCGCCCTCATCGAGTTCGCTGGGGCCGAGCACTGACCGGGGGCGACCGGCGGCGTCGATTCTGAACAACTGATAACGACCTTCGCTGAACTCGCAGAGCATCCAGATTCCGCCGGATGTCGTGCCTTCCACTCGCGGGCAATAGCTTCGCAGCGGGACGTCGGTCATCGACCAATCCACCGAGCCGTTGGCTGCGAAGCGCGTCAACTCCGTCACCCCATTGAAGAAGTTGCTGCGGTAGCCCAGCAACTGACCGTCGGGGAGCGCCTGCAGATTCAGGGAGTTGCCTCGCCGTGGGCCATAGGCGTTTTGCTGCTCGGCCAGGCGAGAGCGGGCCAGCAACTGGTCGTCGGGACTGAGATGGAGTATTTCATCGATGCCATCGCTGCGCTGCAAGCGCACCCAATAGCGGCCGTCCGCAGCGGCTGTCACTTCCCTGACCCGTGCAGTGGGCGCTGCCGGATTGGCCTCGCGCAAGGGCCGATCAGAGGTCCATGGTGATGCGGCAGTGGAACTGGAAATCAGTACAGCGAGAAGCAGACCATTCCGGCGCATTGTCAATGATCGAAACCCAGGGGCGCGCAGTCTGACAGTGTGTTTGGGCGGTCAGCAATGACGGATGGGCAAGCCGTGCATCAAGAATCACAGCGCTCAGACTGTCAGGTTCCCCTGCAGACTGCGCGTCTGCCATGAACAGCGACTATCCCCGCCAATTGGCGTTGGTGCGCCAGAACTCGACGCTGCGCTGGTAGGCCAGCGCGTCCAGCGGCACACCCGAGCCACCTTCTTCCACGCCCAGCGCATTGCGCATCAGCGTGATCGGGGCCATCGGGGTTTCCTCCGGCTCGAGGGTGTACAGACAGCCAACCACGCCCCAGTCGGCGTCGATCGGACTGCCTTCTCGGGCCAGCTGCTCTCGATCGTAGAGGATCGGAATCAGCCAGTTGGCCACCGGCGGCTCGACGCCTTCGAACCAGCGCACCAGCACCGGCAGTTCCTCGCGGTTGCGGGCCTCGTAGTCCGAGCGCAGCCGGTGGCGGTTGTCGTCGGTGATCGGCATCGCCAGGCAACGGGTACTGGTCCAGTTGCGATGGACGTGGAGCTTGCAGAAGGGTGCATAGCCGTCGATCACCTTGACCGGGGCAACTGAATTCAGGTGGGCCTCGAACTGCGCCGGCGTGCAGTCCTGGATGGTGTTGCGACGCGGCTCGCGCGGAAACAACCGGGGCAGGGCAAAGGGGGTCAGGACAATGGTCATCAAATCGCGTCGCGGTGTGGGGCGTTGGCATTGTGCCCCAGTCGCGTCGGTGCGCCCCGGCTTACCAGGCCAGCCGCTCGCTGCCCGGATCCAGTCCGCGGCGCTGCAACTCTTCTGCAGCCTCGGCGCCAGCGGGCGACGGCCGCAGGCGTTCGGCCTGCAACGCGATCCGTTCGAAGCCCATCTCGCGAGCGCGCTGGGCGACTTCGGCCAGAGCCGCGTCGCGATCGGCAGGGTGCTGCTGGGCACGCACCAGATCGATCCGCAGGCCGAGCAGCGCATCCTTGGCCGCGGTCGCTTCCAGATCGTCGAGCAGGCCGGCAGCGTCGGCCAAGCGTTGTTGTGCCTGCAGCACTGCGGCCAACAGGGCGCCCGCATTGGCTGCGTCCAACGCCTCACCATCGTCCAACATGGCCCGCCGCAGGGGCCGCAAGGTGAGTTCGGCTTCGGTCCAGCGCTGCTGGCGTGCGTCCAACTCGGCGAGTTCGAACTCGCTCATCCTCGCCCAGGCGTCCAGCCCGGCCTGCTGGCGCAGGCTCATTGCGTCGCTGAGAGCAGTCCCCGCCGCCGCGTAGTCACCGATGGCCATGGCCAGGCGACCGCGCATGGCCAGCAGACTGGCTTGCTGCTCTGGCGGCACGTCCGCCAAAGAAATGTCGCTGAGCAGTGCGGAAGCCTCTGTCGGTTCGGCGCGTTGCAGCAGCAGGTCGGCCAGCGTGGTGCTCGCCACCACGACCCGCGCGCCGGCCTGCGCCTGCCGAAAGCCATCCAGGGCCTCGCGCAGCCGTGCTTCGGCCTGGATCAGCGCACCGGTGCGGCGGTCCTGCAGGGCCAGATTGAATTGCAGACGGGCCACGTCCAGGGCGGCATCGACCGCCCGGAACTCGGCCAGGGCGGTCTCGTTGGCGCTGCGGGCTGCCGCACCGCGTCCGGCACTGCCGTGGGCAGCGGCGATGTTGCCCAGTGCCACCGCGGCGCCGCGGCGGTTGCCGGTGGCGCGAAAAACCTGCAAGGCTTCTTCGAATTGCGCCAGTGCCTCGTCGCCGCGGCCCTGACGGGCATACAACATGCCGAGAGAGTTGCGAGCACCGGCCTGGCCAGCGCGATCACCGGTCTGTGTGTACAGATCCAGCGCCCGTTCGACGCTCACCTGCGCGGCAGCGGGGTCGCCGGCGCGTTGCTGCGCCAGTGACCGCACATTGAGACTGGCGGCCTGCTCGCGCAGGTCGCCGCGTTCGCCTTGCTCGGCCAGCATCTCGCCGGTTACTGCCACCGCCTGGTCAACTTCACCGAGCAGGACCTGTGCAAAAGCCGATTCGCGGCGAGCCGTGGCCCGGCTGCGGGCATCGCCAAGGGCCTCGGCGGCTGCGGCCGCACGCTCGTAGTGGGCGAGTGCCAGCGCCGGCTTGCCCACTTCACGCTGCCAGTGACCTTCCAGCAGCTGTTGCTTGATTTCGCCAGCGGGCCAGGCGGTTTGTGCCAATGTCTGGTTGAGCGCGTCGAGGCTGGTGCGGGCCGCCGTCGGCTGACCCAGGGCAATCTGCGCGGCAATCTGTTCCAGTCTGGCTTCAGCTGCCTGGCGCGGGTCCTCACTCTGCGCCAGGGCTAGCTCGGCCAGCGCCAAGCGGTCGGACAGCCGCCCCCGCAGACTGGCCAAACGCGCTCGGGCCAGACTGAGTTGGGTGGGCTGCAGAATGGCTGCTGGCAGCGCCGCCAGATCCTCCAGTGTGCGTTCGGCATCGTCGCCACGACCGGCATTGAGCTGCGCTCGGAACAGGGCGAAGCCGGCAGTGACGTCGCCGGGATTGAGCTGAAAAACCGCCTGGAAGCGGTCGATGGCGTCGCCCCAGCGGTAGTACAAGGCGGCCGTCACACCCTCGATCCGCAATTGCTCCGCGCGCGGCAATGACCCGGCTGCGGCCAGCGCAGCGTCGGCCAGCGATCGTGCACGAGCGATTTCGCCGTGTTCGGCCTGTACCGCGGCCATCGTTCCGAGCAGGGCGGGCGAGTGCGGTTCACGCGCCAGCGCGCGATCCAGCAGTTCGCTGGCGCGCTCCAGGCGTTGCTCGCGCAGGGCGGTCAGGGCTTGATGGAACCATTGTTGTGCTTCGCCATCGGCGGGTGTGCCCGCCTGGACCACATCAATGGGATAGAAGGAGCCCGAGTCCGATGTCGGTCCGTCGGACCACGGCTGCCACCAGGTCAGCAGCAGTGCCGCGGTCAACAGCAGGGCCAGTCCGCCCAATCCGGCCATGGACCGACTCGCACGGCGCGGTGTGGCGGCGACAGGCGTTGGGGCATCGGCGGCGAGAAGCTCTGTGGACGACGGCGGACTGTCCTCGCGCTGCAGGGGCGCGATGAAGCGATAGCCCAGCCGGTGCCGGGTTTCGATGTAGCTGGGTTGCAGCGCCGAATCCTGCAGTGCCTTGCGCAGCTCGCGCACCGATTGCGCCACCACGCCGGGCGCGACGGCCTGCCGTCCCCAGACGCGGTCCAGCAGCTCATCGGTACTGACCAGATCCGGCGCGGCTTCAATCAGCGCCTGCAGCAGCTTCAGCGTCATGGGCCGAAGCGCAATGGGGCCCGCCGGGCCGCTCAGTTGGGCCTGGCCGGTATCGAAGAGGTAGACGCCGAAGCGGAAGCGCATGCGTCAATGGTAGCCGGCAGCGTCAAGACAGACTGCAACCTCATCGCGTGCAGTCGTCTTATATGACAGGAGAGATTCTGAATTTTGCCCGGCGACGGCGTCCGGACAACCCGAATGGCATCGGGCTGGCCAGCGCCGATTCAGCTCCATGGCCGGGCCGGCCGGTCAGGGTTATCCAGGCAAGCGCCGCATGCGCGCGCCCAACGCACTGAGCTTCTCTTCGATGCACTCGTAGCCGCGATCGATGTGATACACGCGGTCCACTTCCGATTCGCCGTGGGCGGCCAGTCCGGCCAGCACCAGACTGGCCGAGGCGCGCAGGTCGGTTGCCATCATCGGCGCGCCGGTCATCGAGGGAATGCCCTCGATGATCGCCGTGTTGCCCTGAAGGCGGATCTGCGCGCCCAGGCGACGCAATTCGTGCACGTGCATGAAGCGGTTCTCGAACACGGTCTCCGTGACCGTACCGACGCCTTCAGCGACCGCATTGAGTGCGGTGAACTGGGCCTGCATGTCGGTGGGGAAGGCGGGGTAGGGCGCGGTGGTGACATCGACGGCGCGGGGCCGCTTGCCCTTCATGTCCAGCGTGATGCTGTCCTCGGACACATCCAGCTGGGCGCCGGATTCCTCCAGCTTGGCCAGCACCGCATCCAGGGTCTCCGGACGAGCGCGCTTGACGGTGACGCGGCCGCTGCTGATGGCACCGGCCACCAGGAAGGTGCCGGTCTCGATGCGGTCCGGCAGCACTTCGTAGCGCGCGCCTTCCAGCCGCTCGACGCCTTCGATGACGATGGTGTTGGTGCCGGCCCCTTCGACCTTGCCACCCATCGCATTGAGGAAGCCGGCCAGATCCACCACTTCCGGTTCCTGCGCGGCGTTCTCGATGATCGTGGTGCCTTTGGCCAGCGCCGCGGCCATCATCAGATTCTCGGTGCCGGTGACGGTGACCAGATCCATGCAGATGCGGGCACCGCGCAGGCGACCCGCCTTGGCGCGGATGTAACCGTTCTCGACGCGGATGTCGGCGCCCAGGGCCTGCAGGCCCTTGATGTGCAGATCGACCGGGCGTGAGCCGATGGCGCAGCCACCTGGCAGCGAGACCTCGGCCTGGCCGTATTTGGCCACCAGCGGACCGAGCACCAGGATCGAGGCACGCATCGTCTTGACCAGATCGTAGGGTGCGAAATGCGAGTTGGTCGGTCGCGGATCGATCTCGATGCGCATGCGCTCGTCCACGACCAGTTCCACGCCCATCTGGCCAAGGAGCTCCATCGTCGTGGTGACGTCGTGCAGATGCGGCACATTGCCGATGCTGCAGGGGCCGTCGGCCAGCAGGCAGCCGGCGAGGATCGGCAGCACGGCGTTCTTGGCGCCGGAAATCCACACTTCACCATTCAGCGGGGTGCCGCCTTCAATCAGGATCTTGGCCATCAGCGAGCACTCCGGGCGGCCAGTTCGGCCGGCGTGAGGGTTTTCAGCGACAGCGCATGAATCTCGCCACCGAGGCGGTCCCCCAGGGTCGCGTAGACCAGTCGGTGGCGCTCCAGCGGGCGCTTGCCCTCAAACTGGGCGGCCACGACGGTGGCCTCGAAATGCACGCCGTCGTCGCCCTGGACGTCGATCTGGGCATCCGGCAGGCCGGCGGCAATGAGTTCATGGATGATCTGTGGATTCATGGCTGGAGTCCGGTCGGGGCCGACGGGTCTGCGGGGCGTTCAGCCCGGCCCGGGGTCGGCGCGGTGTAGAATGTGGCGTGGGTCGGACGAACCGATTCCTGTTCACGCCTGAGCTCGGACGGGTCCAAGCGCAGCCGATCATCATAGCCAATCCCGTACCGGGAAGACATCAAAGAGCCCCGCCGGCGCATGAATGCCATCAGTTTGCCCTTGAATGAAGCCATCGGCGTGCTCGACGAAGCGCGTGTCCGCGATGCCGGCCGCAAGGTCGTGCAGATCGAGGCCAGTGCGATTGCCGCGCTGGAAGAACGCATCGATGCCGCTTTTACCCAGGCCTGCCGCTTGCTGCTGGCCTGCCGCGGCCGCGTGGTGGTGTCGGGGATCGGCAAGTCCGGTCACATCGCCCGCAAGATCGCCGCCACCCTGGCCAGTACCGGCACGCCGGCCTTCTTCGTCCATCCGGCCGAAGCCAGCCACGGCGACCTGGGCATGATCACCGCCAAGGATCTGGTACTGGCCCTGTCCAATTCCGGTGAGACCGATGAATTGCTGACCATCCTGCCGGTGGTCAAGCGCAAGGGCGTGCCGCTGGTGGCCATGACCGGTCGCGCCAACAGCACGCTGGCACGCCTGGCCGATGTGCATCTGGATGTCAGTGTGGACGAGGAAGCCTGTCCGTTGAATCTGGCGCCCACGGCGTCGACCACCGCGGCGCTGGTGATGGGCGATGCACTGGCGATCGCGTTGCTGGAAGCGCGCGGTTTCACCGCCGATGACTTCGCCGCCAGTCACCCGGCTGGCCAGTTGGGCCGGCGACTGCTGGTGCACATCGCCGATGTGATGCACAGCGGGACCGAGATTCCCGAGGTTGACGGTGATGCCACGGTGGCCCAGGCGATGGTCGAGATGACCCGCAAGAACCTGGGCATGACCGCGATCGTCGATGCCGACCGCCAGCTGCTCGGCGTGTTCACCGACGGTGACTTGCGCCGCATTCTCGACGACGCGCGCCAGGATCTGCGTACCACGCCGGTGCGCGAGGTGATGACGCGTGGCGGCAAGACCATCGGCGCAGACCGGTTGGCCATCGAGGCGGCCAGGCTGATGGAAGATCACAAGATCAATGCGCTGCTGGTCATTGACGACGTGGGTCGTCTGGTCGGCGCCTTGAACTTCCATGATCTGCTGCGGGCGCGGGTGATCTGATGGACAGGCGGGCAGTGGCCAACCGGCCGTCGGTGGCCGGCCTGTGAACCGGCTGGAAACGCCCGGCGCCGTGCGCCAGCGTGCCGCGCGGATCCGCTTGGCGGTATTCGATGTCGATGGCGTGCTGACCGATGGCCGCCTGCTGATCGACGCCGATGGCCGCGAGAGCAAGTCCTTTCATGTGCATGACGGCCACGGCCTGAAAGCGCTGCAGGCGCACGGTATCCGCGTGGCCATCATCAGTGCCCGGCGTAGCGATGCGGTGTCCCATCGCATGGCCGAGCTCGGCATTCGGCACGTCTTTCAGGGCGAAAGCGACAAGCCGGCTCGGCTCGCCGAGCTGTGCCGCGAACTGGAGGTGGCGCTGGCCGAGGTGGCCTATTGCGGTGACGACATCGCCGATCTGGGCTGTTTGCGGATCGTCGGGCTGGCTTGCAGCGTGGCCGATGCGGTGCCGCAGGCACGCGCCGAAGCGCACTGGATCAGCGGACGCGCCGGCGGTCGGGGTGCGGTGCGCGAATTGTGCGAACTGCTGCTGGCGCAGCAATCGACGCGGCGCTCGTGAAGCATCCGGCTCGCTACGGTTGGCCCGCTTTTCTGGTCGCTGCAGGGGTGGCTATCGGCAGCTTTCTGTTGCGCGGCTATTTTCAGCCGGAGGCCGACGTGCCCGAGGCGAGCGTGTTGTCGCAGATGGACTTCGAAGCCAGCGGCCTGACGGTGATTCGCTACGACGAACAAGGCACGCCCGGTTTTGAGCTCACGGCGCCGCGAGCCGAGCGCTTCCGGGCCGAAGATGCCCTGGCGCTGCTGCAGGCGGATTTTCGGCTGGCCGACCGCGACGCACAGGGGGCCTGGCTGGGTCGGGCCGATCGCGTCGAGGTCAGCACCGATGCCGCACCCCTGCAGATGACCGGCGAGGTCAAACTGGCGCGGGAGAACGAGAATCTGACGCTTCGCGCGCCAACCGTCTGGCTGGACCCGCAGGCGCGTCGCGCCTGGGGCGAGGATACGGTGGTGCTGGAACGGACCGGGTCGGTCGTCAATGCGCAACAGTTCGAGGCGGATCTGGAGCAGTCCGCGGTGCAACTGAGCGGCCGGGTCAGCGGCAGCTTCCGGCCCAAGACCCGTTAGCATCGTGAGGGCTGAGGGCTGAGGGCTGAGGGCTGAGGGCTGAGGGCTGAGGGCTGAGGGCTGAGCGTTTGCCGCACATTTGCGGTCTGCGCAGGAGCGAGCCCTGCTCGCGACCGGGAGCACCAATAACCTTCGCCGATCCAGGCTGCATGACATGGAAACAATGGAGCGAGTGAGATGACGAGTCGATGGATGGCGGGATTGCTGCTTGCGCTGCTGGCCGCGCCGGCCTGGGCACTGAAGTCCGATCGGCAGCAACCGGTTGAAGTGGGTGCCGACCGCTCCGAGAGTGCGCTTGATGGCGCCACCACCACATTGACCGGTGCGGTCGAGATTCGCCAGGGCAGCCTGCTGGCCGAGGCCGACAAGGCGGAGGTCACCCAGGCCGATGGGGCCGTCTCCCGGGTGTTGCTGACCGGTTCCCCGGCGCGCTTGTCGCAGCGTCTGGATGGTCCGGGCGGCGGGGTGATGCGGGCGCAGGCCCGAAGCATCGACTATCAGCTGGCCGCCGATCGGGTGACGCTGCGCGGTGGTGTCCGGCTGGAGCGGCCGCAAGGCACGCTGGAGTCCGAACAGGTCGTCTATCGGGTTGACAGCGGACAGCTGGAAGCCGGCGGCGAAGGTGGCGGCCGGGTGCGCTTCCGCATTGAACCGAAGGCCGATGCAGCGGCCGATGGCGCGGCGACGGAGGCGGGTGCCTCGCAATGACGCAGTCCCGTCGGGGACTGGCTGGCGAGCGGCTGGCAAAGTCCTATCGCAGTCGCCAGGTGGTGCACGATTTCAGCTTTGAGCTGCGGCCCGGTGAAGTGGTCGGTCTGCTCGGGCCCAATGGCGCTGGCAAGACAACGTGTTTCTACATGGTGGTCGGCTTGGTGCCGGCCGATCGTGGCCGCATCTCGATGGATGGTGTCGATCTCTCCTCGCTGCCCATGGCGGCGCGGGCGCGGGCGGGGCTGGGCTATCTGCCGCAGGAGCCGTCGATCTTTCGCCGCCTCAGCGTCGAAGACAATCTGCTGGCGGTACTGGAGCTGCGTCAGGATCTGGATCGCGCCTCGCGCCGGCGCGAGGCCGATGCACTGATGTCCGAGTTGCAGGTGACTCATTTGCGCGACCAACTGGGCATCAGCCTGTCCGGCGGCGAGCGGCGCCGGGTGGAAATTGCTCGTGCCCTGGCCGGGCGTCCCAGCTACATGCTGCTCGATGAACCCTTCGCTGGCGTCGACCCGATCACCGTGGGCGAGATCCAGCGGTTGGTTCGACTGTTGCGCGATCGTGGCCTCGGCGTGCTGATCACCGATCACAATGTGCGCGAGACGCTCGGTATCTGCGACCGCGCCTATGTGCTGGCGCAGGGCAGCGTGCTGGCCGCCGGCGATCCGCAATCGCTGCTGCAGGACAAGCGCGTGCGGGACGTCTATCTGGGGGCGCAGTTCAAGCTGTGATGGGCAGTGTCATCTTCGACATGGACGGCTTGCTGATCGACAGCGAGCGACTGTTTGTCGACGAGTGGATGGCGGCGGCCGGACGGCGCGGCATCGCGGTGCGAGCGGAACAGCTGATCCCGGCGATCGGACTGGTGGGCGAGGCTTGCCGCCAGATTCTCAGCGACGCCGTCGGAGGTCAGGCGCAGCTGCTGGCCATTCGCAGCGAAGTACGCGAGCGCTACGCCAGCGGCCTGGCGCGTCCGGCACTGCGTCCCGGTGCGCACGCCCTGCTGCAGCACCTGCACGCCAAGGGCGTTCGTTGTGCGGTGGCCTCTTCGTCGAATCTGGCCGAGATCGAACAGCGACTGGGCGAGCACGATCTGCTGCGCTTTCTGCAGGCCTGGGCCGGTGGCGATGAGGTGGCGCGCAGCAAGCCCGAACCGGACGTCTATCAGCTGGCCGCGCATCGGCTGGGTGTGGCCGCTGCCGATTGCCTGGCCTTTGAGGACAGTGATCACGGCGCCGAGGCCGCACTGGCGGCGGGCATGCGGGTGGTGCTGGTGCCTGATTTGAAAACGCCGCCAGCCGACCTGTTGGCGCGCTGCCATCACGTCAGCGACACCCTGGTGGGTCTGCACGATTGGACCCTGGCGCAGCTGCGCTGAGACGCTGGCATGAACTGCAGCAACACGGTCAGTATCAACTACTGATCGGCGTCATCCCGAGCGACCCCACGAGGCCCGCCCAGTGCGGGTCTCGTGCTGTCTGGGAGCAGGCGAACGGCGAGGCTGGCGGCGATGGCGTAGCATCCGCCGCTGCCCCTTGCCTGGAGCGCGTCGATGCGCATGTTGCTGATCGCCCTGATTCTGCTGACCGGATGCCTGGCCAGCTCGCCGCTACTGGCCGCCGACAGCGACGCCAGTGTGGAGCCGCTGGTGGTCGGCGAGAGCTTCACGCTGCATTCGGCGACGCTGGACGAGGACCGCCGGATCAACGTCTATATTCCCTACGACCCAGGCCCAGATCAGCGCCCACCGCTGCCGATCATGGTGATGCCTGATGGGGGCTTGGCCGAGGACTTCATCCACGTCATGGGCCTGCTCCAGGTGGGCGTCGGCAATGGCACGATGCGTCCCTTCCTGCTGGTCGGGATCGAGAACACCCAACGCCGACGCGACCTGACCGGTCCCACCGAGGATCCGCGTGATCGCGAGATCGCCCCGGTCGTCGGCGGTTCGGCGGCCTTTCGCGACTTCATCCGCGATGAGTTGCTGCCGGAAATCGCCCGGCGCTACTCGGTGACCGAGGAACGCGCCATCGTCGGCGAGTCACACGCCGGGTTGTTCGTGCTGGAGACCTTCGTGCTGGAGCCGGCCTTGTTCAATCACTATCTGGCCATCGATCCCAGTCTGTGGTGGAACCGGGCACAGATGGTCGATGGCCTGGCCGAAACCCTGTCGGAGCAGCGACTGGGCGCGACCTCGCTGTTTGTGGCGACTGGCCAGCAACCGGAAATTCGCGAACTCTCCCAGCGTTTCGTGCGGATCCTCGGCGAGGCCTCCCTGCAACTGCGCGTGGTCCATGCCGAGTTCGATGAAAGCCACGCGACCATCTATCACCCGGCCGCCCTGCAGGGTTTTCGTGCGCTGTTTGCGCCGACGCCGGAGCCTGAGTCGCACGACAACTGATCACCTTGCGTGTGGGTCCGCCACATCTGGGTGACTCCGTCGCGCCGGTTCTCACCTAGGCCTTTCCTGTTTGCGCGGTGCATGCTTATGGTGTGGCGAGTTCAGGCATGGAATCGACCAATGTCCGCCACTGACGCAGCTTCCACCGAGTTCGATCGTCGCCGCCGGTGCCTGCAGCGCTGGCAACCGCCATTGCTGATCGGGCTGAGCGGTAGCGTGCTGCTGCTGGACATGGTCGATGGCCCACTGGCGTGGGTGGGTGCTGCCGGAATGATGCTGTCCAGTTTGACCCTCGTGGCGTTGCATGTGTGGACTTGGCGCTGTCCTGCCTGCGGTGCGGGCATTCGGCTCGATGGCCGCCATTGTTCGTCCTGTGGCCGCGATTTCGGACCGATGTCGCGTGCCTCGGATTCCGCCAGGCACTGAGCGTGTTGGACCCGGGCTGGGGCGCAATGCGCAGCAACAGCTGTGTCGATCGGGCTGGTGCCGATGTGTCCCAGGAGCAGATGATCATTCCCTCGACGCGCGCCGCCCGGATCAGCGCAGATCCAGTTCATGGTGGATCAGCACCACGCATTGCGAGGCGAACAGCATGGTTGGGCCCAGACTGAGTCGCGTGGCGCCGAGTCTGTCGAGAATGCCGTAGCTGTTGCGCGGCATGGGGATGTGATCGGTCAGGATGAAGCAGCAGGGACCATCGAAGGCCTGCTCGCGGATCGGCGTCCCCTTGGGCGCCATCACGAACAAGCGGTACTGCTCGGACAGCTCTCGGATCAGCCGCTCGAAGCTCAGGGTGCGCACCGAGATACCGGCCTCGACTTCGCGCAGCTCGTCCTTGCCCATGCCTTGAGAGACATCCAGAGCTCGAGCGATGCGAGACAACAGCGCCTGTTCGTGGAAACCACCCAGCTGGCCCAGCGACTGCGTGTCAAAGCTGATCGTGCGGGAGAAATCCGCGGTGCTCTCCAGCACCAGATGGACGACGACATCGCGCCGGTGCGATTGCGCCACGAAGATCGCGTTCATCAGCGTGTGCGCCAGAATCTCGCTGTGCGCATCCTCTCCCACGCCGGCCAGGAGCTTGTGGCTGTCCACTGGCGCGGCGCGCGCCTTGAGTACGAATGCGCGCATTGCTGTGTTCCATCGAGATCGTCTGGCGGGCTCAGGATAGAGGATTCACTAGCGGCAGGGCACCAATGATCCGTGGGACCGTTCGAGGGTCAATTTGACCCCAACCACTTGAGCGACGGTCCAGGTCAACCCTTGTGAATTGACCCGCTTCAGTCGTCGATCACCTGCCCAATCCGCAGCAGATTGCCGTCTGGATCGACGACGGCGAATTCGCGCAGGCCCCAGGGCTTGTCCTCCAGCCGATCGATTCGGGGAATGCCGCTGCCAGGCAGTTCGGCCCGACTGAAGTCGCGATGGAGGCTGTCGACATCGGCGACCCGCAGATAGCAGCCGGCGCTGGATTCGGCCGGCAGCAGCGCTCGGTGCAGGAAGAGGTGCAGTTCCAGCGTGCCTCGAGTGAGGATGGCGTAGTCGTGATTGGCCGGATGCGGACCGCCATCGAAGCCCAGTTGCCGATAGAAGGCGCAGCTCTGCTCGATCGAACGGCTGGGCAGCGTCGGGATGGCGATATCGGTCGTGCTCAAGGGGCGGCCTCTGGCTGGGCGTACGGGGCAGCGGAACGGCGCTGTCGCACCTGGGTGGTGCCTGATTGACCAGGGGAGCGTACCGCCGCCGCGCCCATTATCATCGCGGCAGCATCGATTCGGGGGCGATGATGGCCAGCGAGATCTGGAAGGGACGGTGGTTCGCCGCAATGGGCTTGTGGCTGCTCGCCGCAACGGTCGCGTCGGCCAACGAAGCGGAGGTCGCCGAAGCGAAGGCGCCGGTCGAGCCGCCCTGGCGAGTCGAGACACGCCATCAGGGGCAGTTTGGCGGTCAGACACTGCGCTACACCGCGCGAGTGGGCGAAATGCAACTGGTCGATGCTGCCGGCAAGCCGGCGGCGGCGCTTTGTTACACGGCCTATCTGGTCGACGGCGATCGGCCTCGACCGGTCAGCTTCGTCTTCAATGGCGGTCCGGGATCGGCGTCGGTGTGGCTGCACATGGGCCTGCTGGGGCCGCAGCGCGTTGTGCTGGCCTCGGAAGCCGATGCCGATGATGGCGCGGCGCCCTATCGGCTGGCCGCCAATCCACTGGCGCCCCTGGATCTGACCGATCTGGTGTTCGTCGATCCCATCGGCACCGGCTACAGCCGGGTGATCGGCGGGGGTCGCAACGAAGACTACTGGAGCATGCGCGGCGACACCGCCTCGATCGCCCAGTTCGTGCGCCGCTTCGTCACCGAAGAGCAGCGCTGGAATGCGCCCAAGTATCTGATTGGTGAGAGCTTTGGCACCACGCGCGCGGCGGCCGTGGCCGACGCATTGATGGGCGACGGCCAGGATCTGGCCCTCAATGGATTGGTGCTGATCTCCCAGGCGCTGGACTACACCGGTTCCACGCCAGCGCCGGACAATCTGATCGCCCATGTGACCTATCTGCCGACGCTGGCGGCCACGGCGCGCTATCACGGCCGTGCAGGCACCGACCAAGCACTGACCGAATGGCTGGCCGCGGCGCGGCGCTTTGCCATCGATGACTATCTGCCGGCGCTGTTCCGCGGCGCGGCGCTGCGGCCGGCCGACCGTCAGCGCGTCGCTGAAGGCCTGTCGGGTTTCATCGGTCTGCCCACCGATTACATCCTGCGCGCCGATTTGCGCGTGCTGGCGCCGCGCTACGTCAAGGAGTTGCTGCGTGACCAGGGATTGACCGTTGGTCGGCTCGACAGTCGTTATCTGGCCGATGAGTCCGACGATACCGCGGCCGAGGAGGAACTCGGGGATGCGGCTTCCAATGCCATTTCCAGCGCTTTCACCGCCGCCTTGAACAGCTATCTGGCGACGTCTTTGGACGTCCACCGCAATCAGCCCTATCTGACCGATAACGACGATCTGGGCGAGCACTGGGACTATCGGTTGACGCCACCGGGTGAGTACTGGGAGCCGCTGTACGTCAACACCGCCCGCTCGCTGACTTCAGCGATGCGCCGCAACAGCCAGTTGCGGGTGATGGTCGCCAACGGCTATTACGATCTGGTCACCCCGTTCTTCGATGCCGAATACACCTTCGGCAGGCACGGCATACCAACCGACCGCGTACAGATGCGCTACTACGAAGCCGGCCACATGATGTATCTGCGCCAGGCGGACTTCGAGGCCTTGCTGCGCGATATTCGGCAGTTTTATCGGGCAGCGATTCTGGCGACTGACGGGTTGCAGGTGGCCGAGTTCGGGTCGGGACCGCGGGGCTGACACCAGGACCAGCTCAATCGTAGTGCTCGATGTCCTCCGGTACCTGCACCCAGGCATGCCGCCGCGATTCATAGACCGACACCCTCGGGGCCGGGAAATCCGGATCGGCGAAGACGCCAACGGGATGGCGATCTGCTCGGGTACGCCGACCGTTTCGTAGTACACCGTTACGCCACAGTGCGGGCAGAAGTGGAAGATGGCGCCGGGGCCCTCGTCGCCAGCACGGCGAAACTGGCGGCTCTCGCCACGGGTCACCACGTTCTCGCTGGCGAAGCGCGCCTGGGTGGCGAAGACGCTGCCGCTGCGTCGCTGGCAGGCCAGGCAATGGCAGATGGAGATGCGCAGCGGCTCGCCGCTGACCTGAGCCTGCAGCTGACCGCAACTGCAGCTGGCGAATCTGGATGACATGCTTGCACCTCTGAAGTAGCCATGGCTGTTCGTGCTCAGGCCCGGGTGACCCTTCACACGACCTGAGTGGCGCGATTGTGGCCGCTTCAACGGCCAGGTGGTCAGCATGGAACCCGGGCCGCTGACAGCGGGGCGGTGGCAGATCAGTCCGCAGGCTGATCGACCGGCGCCTGGCTGGCCGCCCAGGTTGTAGCCCAGTCGGCCAACGGATGGAGCGCCTGCAGCAACGCCTGCCCGTGGTCACTGAGCTGGTAGCCCTGGCCCTCGTGCACGACCAGCGCCGCGGCTCGTAGTTCGGTCAGTCGCGTGTTGAGCAGCGCCGGGTTGGTCTGGGCCGCGTCCTGCAAGGCACGGAAGGTCAGCGGCTCGCCACTGCGCAGTTCCCACAGGATGCGCAGCGCATTGCGTCGACCGAGCAGATCCAGCGCCACCATGATCGGGCGTCCGCTGCGGCTGCCACGTGCCCGGGTGCCGATGGCGGGTATCGGTGCTTTACTTTTCATAGCAGGGTCGTCAAGATGCTATAAAAAATATAGCAGGCATGCCCATGAACGCACGAATCGAGCCCGCTGCAGCCCCGTTCAGCGATGCGGTCCAGGCCTGGTTGGACCGCACGATGAAACCCGGCAGTGCGCCTTTGCGGCTGTTCACGACGCTGGCGCGAGATGAGCGTCTGTTCCAGCGCTTCTTCGCCGGTGGTCTGCTGGACCCAGGGCATCTGAGTCTGCGCCAGCGCGAACTGGTCATCGATCGCACGACGGCGTTGAACGGCTGCGAGTACGAATGGGGTGTACACATCCGCTACTTCGGCAAGGCCGCCGGTCTGTCCGAGGCACAGATCGTCGCGCTGGTCCATGGCGGACCGGATGATCCTTGCTGGACGCCGGTCGACAGATTGCTATTGCAGTTGTGCGATGAGCTGCATCGCTCGGCTGACATCAGCGACGCGCTCTGGCAGACCTTGCGGCAGTCCTACAGCGAAGAAGCGCTGCTGGAATTGCTGCTCGTGGCCGGCTTCTATCGCACGGTCAGCACACTGTGCAAGGCGCTGCGGCTGCCACTGGAGCCCGGAGCGGCCCGCTTTCCGCCACGGCCTTGAGGGTTCCGCAGTCTCGATCGGCCGCGATGCCAACGGGACACCAGAAGGTCGGGCTGAGCGCCCAAAGCGGAAATCAAAAGCGGAAATCAACGTCAGCCGCGTGCTGAAAACCGTCAGAGGGTGGGCAAATGTCGCGGAACCCGGGCCTTCAGCAGCTGCACCAGCTCCGGGTCCATGTAGTCGTACTCGTCCGGAATGTTCAGCACCACGATACGCTGGTGGTCCAGGTGCGCCTTGAACTTGGCCGAGAGCCGATTCCGGTGCGACTTCTCCATGCAGACGATCAGATCGGACCAAGCCAGTAGTTCGGTGGTCAACGGCTGCTCGGCATCGTTGTTGAGGCCGGCCGAGGCCGTTTCGATTCCCGGCCAATTGGCGAAAACTGTTCCGCCGTGGGGCTGCGCAGGCGGTTCTGGCTGCAGAGAAACAGGACGTGCTTCATGGGGATGGGCGGGTTCAGCCGCCGCCGCGACGGAACAGTGTTGCCACGGCCAGCAACAACCAGCCAGCGATCAGCAGCGTGCCGCCGACCGGTGCCAGGCGGGTCCAGTGCCAGACCGGCCACAGCACCGACAGGGCCAGTGCGCCGCTGAACAGCAGCATCCCCAGTGCGACGGTCGCCAGCGACAGGCGTTCGGCGATGGAGTTCAGGCGCGGGCCGATGGCGGCCAGGGCGATGCCGTGCAGCAGCAGATAGTGCATGGCCCGGGCAAAGCGCTCGACCAGTGCGGCCGATACCTTGCCCGGCAATCCATGTGATCCGTAGGCATCCCCGGCCACCGCAATGGCGGCGGCCAAGGCGCCGAGGACAGCGAACCAACGACCTTTCATCGCGGAGGGCACAGGGCCCAGGGCCCAGGAGTGGACGGAGGGCCCAGGGCCCAGGGCACAGGGCCCAGAAGGGGCGTTAGCTCCACGTAACTCCCGGCGGGAACAGGGCTGCCAGGGCGCCTCCAAGGAGATCACCAATTCCAGAAGGCTGTGCATCAACCTGTAGAAGCCAAGTCATCGGTCACTCCTCGATCCCGCACGAGGCGAGGTACGAACTGGGCCTCTGTCTTCTGAGCCCTGGGCCCTCACTCATTAACCTTCCTTGGGCTTCAGCAGATCTTCCATCCGCTTGGCCAGATTGGCGTATTTCCAGGTCGGGACCTCGAAGGTCCAGGCCTGGGTGCGGGCGTTGATGGCGTCGGCTTCGGCCTGCACCGTGCTGGCTGTTCCTGCACGATGGCGGCGACGGCAGCGGCCGGGTCGGCGGGTTCGGCATCGGCCTGTTCGGCCGCCGCTTCGGCGTCCTCGCTGGCCTGGTCGCCGCCTTCGGCGGCGGCGCTGGCTTCGCTGGCCGCAGCGGCCGAGGCTGCTGCGGCTTCGCGCCTGGCCTGCTCCTGCGTGGCCCAGGCCTCGATCGTGGTCGGATCCACCGCGGCCTGCAGTCGCAGCAGGCGCTTTTCGCCGTCTTCCCAACCCTGCAGCGTCACCACCAGACCTTCGCGGGTCAGATAGCGGCCGGTGTAGAAGCCAGATTCAGGCACGGCGGCGTCTGCTGCCGGGCGCACGCCTTCCAGCTGCAGGCTGCCGAGCACGCCGGCAATCGCGTTGCCGACCGACTCCGAGCTCAGCTCGCGACCCTTGGGCACATCCTGCACGGTGTAGTTGATGTCGCTCTCGTTCGGCTTGACCAGGTTCAAGGTCTTGCCGTCGGGATCGGTGATCGCCACGCTGAGCACGCGCGAAGAGGGCACATCGACCAGGTCGCGGGCGAGCCAGTTGCCGGCGGTCTTCTCCGGGATCAGATTGCCGCTGACCAGCCAGCTTTGCGGCTGGTCGGCCAGACGGGCATAGGTGTGATCGCCGCCGCCAGCGGCATAGGTGCCGATGATCGCCCGAGTCGGTTCGGCCACGCCCTGCAGTTCCACCAGCATGCCCTTGGCATCGGCATTCTCCAGCGGATCCTCGACACCGATGCTGGCGTAGCGCTCCGGCTTGCTGGTGCGCACATCGCGCTTGACCGCGTCCTTCAGTGCCAGCAGGAACCGGCGCACCACCGACACATCGGCCGGGTAGCCGTGACTGGAGACCACGGTCCATTGCTCGCCATCGCGGCGCACTTCGGCGATCACTTCGCCACCGGCGCCACTGAGCTTGAGGCCGGTGACCTGATTGACGTCGGCGGCCACACCGGGCAGCAAGGGCTTGCCGATGCCTTCGACCGAATCATCGGTGCCACCCGAGCGGCCCAGCAGCCAGCCCAGCAGCAGCAGGGCGACGACGGCGACGATCAGGATCAGATTGCGCTTCTGCATGCTCGTTCTCCTGCTTCCTCAGGCCACGTGCGCCGCGGCCTGTCGGCGACGGCGACTGCGAACATTGGCGTAGAAGATCGCCACGCCGATGACCAGCAGCGGCACCAGGGCGATGTTGATGAACTTCAGGGTGGTGCCGAGGCTCTCGATACCGGCATCCAGCGAGCGCTGCACCGCACGCAGTTCCTTGCGGATCTCGCCGCGGCGTTGCTGGAACTTCAGCAACTCGGCCTGCTGCTCACCGGAAAGGATCATCGCGCTGTCGGCGCCCTTGGCCTGCTGCAACTCGGTCAGATTGCGCTCGGTTTCGCGCAGTTCCTCTTCCAGTTGCTGCTGCTTGGCACGGAACTGGTCGTCCGCATCGCGCTTCATCTCCTGCACCACAGTGAACGGGCGCGACGAGCTGCCGCGGCCGCGCACCGAGATCAGCGCACCGGAGCCGGCGATGTTGTCGATGCCGTTGACCAGCAGATCGCCGTTGTTGGCGAAGGGGTTCTGGATCTGCTGGCCGAAGAAGTTCTGCACCTGCACCCACAGACGGTTGCTGGCCATATCCACATCACCGAACAGCAGGATCTGCACCGGCTCGCTGGATTCGGCCAGATGGCCTTCGCCACTGCGGTCGGGGAAGGCCGTCTTCAGCGGGCCGGAGACGCGCGCGGCCAGCACGTAGTTCTCGCCCGAGGGCGTGAAGTCGGTCATCAGCTCGCTGGGGTCGGGCAGGAAACGAACCCGGTCGGCATCGACCAGCATGGCATCGTTGCTGGACTGCAGCAGCGGTTCCAGCGTCAGTGCGGAACCGTCGGCCAGGCGGAAATGGCCGGCCGTGTCCAGATTGACCGTGTCCAGCTCGGCGCTGACCACATCCTGCTGGTTCATCTGCTCGCGGGTCAGACCCAGGATCAGCGGATGCCGCACGGGCGGGCGGCCCTGCGCCACGCTGACCTGCAGCGCCACGCGTCGGTCAGCGACCACCTTGGCCGGGTCGTACTCGATGCCCCAGCCTGCAAACAGCTTGGGCAGGTCCGAGGTCTTGGCCGAGAACATGTCGGCGGTGGGGTTGTTCGGATCGGCGTCGGTCTGATCGATCGTCGCCTGCGGATCAACCATCGCCAGCAGCCGGCCACCACGCAGCACGAACTGGTCGATCGCGTACTGGGTGTTGTCGGACAACTCCTTCGGATGGATCACCAGCAACACGCTGATGGTCTCGTCGATGCTGGTCAGCTCGGTGCCCAGCGGCCGCACCTCGAACAGATCCCGCAGTCCGGCGATCACCGCCCACGGTTCGGACATCTGCCGGGTGGTCGGATCGAAGCCGCCACTGACCGGCAGCGAGCTGATCAGGCCGATCACCGGCTTGCTCTCGACCACCAGCGACTGCACCAGCTTGGCGATGTCGTATTCGAGGAAGGTCTCCTTGTCCGGCTGGAAGAAGGGGATGATCGTGCGGCCGGTGGTGGCATTGCTGCCGACCAGACCGAACAGCAGGTTCTGGCCGCCCAGTCCGGTCGGCACGGCCTGCAGGCCGGCACTGGTGGCTTCGTCCTCTTCCTCGCTGAAGGGCTTGGGGTCGATCACCGACAAGCGCAGCTTGCCGTCGGCACGGGCCGCCATTTCCTCCAGCATCTCCTTGACTCGGCCGGCGTAGGTGCGGATGGCCGGAATGTCGCGACTGCTTTCCTCGGAGAAATAGAACTTCAGGCTGACCGGCTCGTCGATGCTGTCGAGGATCTGCAGCGTGCCGTCGGACAGCGTGTACTGATTGTTCGCGGTCAGGTCGAGCCGGGCCCCGCGGAACAGATTGGTGATCAGCAGCGCACCGGCCACGAACAGGACGATGAGCAGGGCCAGGGTGGCGCCGCTGGACAGCTTGCGATTCATGCGATTCATGCGTGCGCTCCTTCAGTCGGCCTTCTTCATCTCGATCACCACCGTGGTGGCGTAGAGGAAGATGCCGATCAGCAGACCGAAGAACAGCAGGTCGCGCAGATCGATCACGCCCTTGCTGATCGAATCGAAATGGGTGATGAAGCTGATCGAGGCCACGGCATCGACCAGGAACTGCGGCAGCCAGGGCGAGACGAAATCCAGCACCACGCGGTGGCCGGCCAGCAGCAAAACGAAGCAGATGACGATCGTGATGATGAAGGCGATCACCTGCGAGCGGGTCGAGGCCGAGACGCAGCTGCCGATGGCCAGGAAGCCGCCAGCCATCAGCCAGCTGCCGATGTAGCCGGCCACGATGACGCCGTTGTCCGGATCACCCAGGTAGTTGACCGTGATCCAGATCGGCAAGGTCAGCACCAGTGCCACGCCGATGAACAGCCAGGCAGCCAGGAACTTGCTGATCACCGCCTGCCAGATGGTCACCGGCAGCGTCAGCAGCAGCTCGATGCTGCCGGAATTGCGTTCCTCGGCCCACAGCCGCATGGCCACGGCCGGAATCAGGAACAGGTACAGCCACGGGTGGAAGTCGAAGAAGGGCTTGAGATCGGCCTGGCCGCGCTCGAAGAAGCCACCCAGCTGGAAGGTGAAGGTGCCAGCCAGCACCAGGAAGATCACGATGAAGACATAGGCGACCGGCGTGGCGAAATAGCCTGCCAGTTCGCGCTTGACCAGGGTCTTGATGATGTTCACGAGCGGCCTCCTTGCTGCGTGATCGTGCGGAACACCTCATCCAGACGGCCACGTTCCAGCTGCAGCTCCTGCACCGGCCAGCCGCGTTCGGCCAGCAGCGCGCTGATCGGTCCGAACAGGGCCTTGCCGGCCTTCGGGAAGGCGGTGACCGAGTGACCCTCGACTTCGACGTCGGAGACTTCCGGCAGTGCGCGCAGGGCGCTGGCGATGGCCTCGGCCTCGGCACTGACCAGACTCACGGCCTGGTGATAGCGTGAGCGCGCCTCCAGCGCCTCGGGGGTGTCATCGGCGACCACCGTGCCGCCACTGATGACGATGGCGCGATTGCACAGCGCGTGCACCTCTTCGAGGATGTGGGTGGAGATCACGATGATCTTGTCGCTGGCCATGCCCTGGATCAGTGCCCGCACCTCGTGCTTCTGGTTCGGATCCAGACCGTCGGTGGGCTCATCCAGAATCAGCACCTGCGGATCGTGCAGGATGGCCTGCGCCAGACCGACGCGCCGCTTGAAACCCTTCGACAGCGTCTCGATCGGCTGCTCCAGCACCTTGCCCAGGCCCAGCTGTGCGACCACCGTGGCCAGCCGCTGTTCCAGCAGGTCCGGGTCCATGCCGCGCAACTCACCGATGAAGCGCAGGAAGGCGGCCGGGGTCATCTCGGCGTAGGCCGGTGCCCCTTCGGGCAGATAGCCGATGATTCGTCGCGCCGCCAGCGGGTCGTTTTCGACATCGTGTCCGCAGACGCTGATGCGGCCTTCGGTAGGCGAGAGGAATCCGGCGATCATGCGCATCGTGGTCGACTTGCCGGCGCCGTTGGGGCCGAGGAAGCCGAGCACTTCGCCCGGTTGCACGGTGAAGCTGACGTCCTTCACCGCGACCAGGTCGCCGTAGGACTTGGTCAGGTGCTCGATCTTGATCATTGCGCTCCTCGAGAGAGTCGAGTGTCAGAGTCGGGGGTTGGCGGGCAGCCAGACCGGACCGTGGCGCAGCCGCCCGTGCCGCCCACCGGTTTGGGGTGAGTGGCGGAAATTCAAGGGCCCAGGGCTCAGGGCTCAGGGCCCAGTGACAGAGAAAGCCGCCCTTGCTGGGCCCTGGGCCCTATGCCCTGGGCCCTTCACTCAACCGTGCTCGTGCCCGCCCGGGCCGTGGGCGTGGCCGTGCTGGCGCTCAGTCTCGGTGGACTCGCGCACTTCCACGATCTTCATTTCGAAGCGCAGCGTGGTGCCGGCGAGGATCGGATTGGCATCGACATCCACCACGCTCATGCCGATCTTGACCACGATCACCTGGCGCGGGCCTTCCTTGGTCTGCAGCGTGGTGACCATGCCGGGCTTGAGCTTGGCCGGCTGCTGGAAGTACTTCTTCGGCAGGCGCATGAACAGCTCGGGGTTGCGCGGGCCATAGCCCTTCTCCGGCGGGATGGTCACGTCCAGCTCGGCGCCGGCTTCCTGACCCATCATCGCTTCCTCGACACCCGGGATGATGTTGCCGGCACCGATCAGCGCCGCCACCGGCTCGTTGTTGAAGGAGTCCTGGAAGGCTTCCTGACTGTCCTCCAGATAGAGGCGATAGTGGAAGAGAACGACGCTATCCTTGGCAACTTGCATGGGACTTCAAGCCTGATTGGCGAAAAAGGGGGGCGATGATAGCCCGGGTTGCCACCATCACGCCGCTGCGCCAGTTCGCCAGCCTGAGCTTCGGGGCGCTCTGGTTGATGCTGGTGCTGCTGACCGCCTGCGGCGGCGGTGCCAGTCAGCGGCCGTCATCGGCGTCGGCGCCAGCACCCTGGGTCGATCGCGGACCGCCCGTCAGTGGTGCCGCGAAGGACGTGCTGTTCACCGCGATGGGCCTGGTCGGCACGCCCTATCGTTATGGTGGCAATACGCCGGCCGGCGGCTTCGACTGCAGCGGGCTGGTTGGCTACGTCTACGCCGAGGCGGCCGGACTGCGCTTGCCACGGACGACCCGGGAAATTGCCGAGATGCGCGGCCAGAAGGTTGCCCGAGACCGACTGCGCAGTGGTGATCTGGTGCTGTTTGGCGATCGTCGCGTCAATCACGTGGGCATCTACGTCGGCGAAGGCCGCTTCGTGCACGCGCCGTCCAGTGGCGGCACCGTACGACTGGATCACCTCGACGGGCACTACTGGCGAGATCACTGGATTGCCGCCAAGCGCTTGTGGTGAGCGGGGATCAAACGGTTGAAGCCGCAACGCTGGCGTTGCGGCCAACCACACGCCAAGTCCGCCCCGGTCAGGACCTTTAGTCCCGACCGCTGTTTTCGCTCAGCTGACCGCCGGAACGGCCGCTGGCGCCGTCTTGGCGGCACGCGGATGACGGTGCTTGGCGGGGTAGCGGCGGTCCAGCCAGATGCCGACCACCAGCGCCACAGCGACCGGAGCGAACCAGGCCACGTACTCGGGCATCGCCACGCCGGCCTTGTGCGCCAGCCGCTGCAGGCCGATCGAGAAGAAGGCGATGTGGGTGGCCACACCGTTGCCCAGCATCGAGATGAAGTGCTCGCGCAACCACCAGTTCAGCGGGCGCTCGCTGGCACGCCAGCGGTGCAGCATGCCCAGGCCGGTGAACACGCCGACCCAACAGAAGCCCATCAACAGCACATTGCCCAGCTGCAGGCCGATGGCGAAGACCAGCAGGCCGCTCAGCACATTCAATACGGCCACAGCGGCAAAACCGCGCTGGTAGAAGCGGGCCGGTTCACGCTTCAGGCGCGGCGCCCGCCAGGCCATCCAGCAGGCGGTGGCGGTGATCAGCACCAGATAGGACAGGAACACCCCGGACACCAGCTGGCCGCCGGCCAGTGCAGCGATCGCGGTGACCACCGCGGTGGCCAGGATCACCACCATGGCGCTCAGATAGACCTTGCCGACTGCGCGATGCAAAGCGCCGCCCTTGCGGGCGAAGGCAGCTGTCCAGAACGTCAGCAGGGCGACTACGCCGGCGCCGATATGGGTGGCGACGATCATCTGGTAGGCAGTCATGGCGCGATCTCCGATGGGGTTCGCTACCAGCTTGCCAATGCGAGGGCACTGGCTCAGGTGCCGATCCGCCAGAGATCCGGGTGCCGAAAGTCACCTCGTGGCCGGTGGGCGGCCGCTGTCCGGATCGCCATCGCTACACTGCGGTCGCTCTCGCTTCAGGTCGTTCCGCATGCACAGTTCCGCCGGCCGCTGGTTCTCGCCCTTGAATCTGGCCGCCTACATCACCTGGCTGGCCGTGCTGCTGCAGCTGCTGACCAGCCTTCCCTCGCCGCTGGCGGGGCGGCCGCTGTTGGGGTTGCTTGCGCTGGGCTCGATGGTGGTGCTGTTCACGCTGGTCTCGGCCACCGAGGCCGAGTGGCTGACGCAGGCACGTCGACGCGCGCTGGTGGTGACACAGGCCGGGCTGGTGTTGCTGGCGATCTGGGCCACCGGTCGCGGCAATGCTGCCATCCTGTTGATCATCGTCGCCGCCCAGGCGATGGCGCTGTGGCCCTGGCGCAGCGCACTGATGCTGATGTTGCTGGCCAACCTCGGCCTGTTCGCACTGTGGCAGCCGCTGATCGGCACCTCTCGAACCCTGCTGGAACTGCTGCCGGTGGCCGGCTTCCAGGCATTCGCTGCGCTGATGAGTCATTTCGCCGCCACCGCCGAAGCGGCCAAGGCCGATCTGGAACTGCGCAATGGCGAACTCGAAGCCACCCGCCAGTTGCTGGCCGACAGCACCCGGGCCGAGGAGCGACTGCGGCTGTCGCGGGAATTGCACGATGTGGCGGGGCACAAGCTGACGGCCTTGAAGCTCAATCTGCGCCTGCTCGAGCGCGATGCGGGTGCCAGCGAATCGCTGCAGACTTGCCAGCAACTGGCCGATGAGCTGCTCGGCGACATTCGGCAGGTGGTCAGCGCCCTGCGCCGGCACGATGGCATCGATCTGGCCGCCGCGCTGCGGCTGTTGGTCGAGGTGATCCCCGGTGTGCAATGGCAGCTGGAGCTGCAGCCGGAGCTGCGCGTGGATCGGGTCAGTGTGGCGGAAGTGCTGCTGCGTGGCGCCCAGGAGGCGATCACCAATGCGCTGCGTCACGGTCAGGCCCGGGCCATCCAGTTGCGACTGTGGCAAGCGCGTGGCGCCGTGCAGCTGTCGGTGGCCCACGGTGGCGCTGTTGTGCCGGTCTTGCACGAGGGCAATGGTCTGACCGGCATGCGTGAGCGGGTCCAGGCCATCGGTGGCGCTCTGGAACTGGAACGACCGGCCAGCGGCGGGCTGACGGTTCGACTGTCGGTGCCCGTCGATGCGCCAACAGGAGGAATGGCATGACCACGATTGCACTGGTCGATGATCAGGAACTGGTACTGAAGGGCCTGGCGGCCTTGTTGCACGGCCTGGACGGCATCGAAGTGGTGCTGCAGAGCCTGGATGCCGAACGGCTGCTGCAGGCGTTGCCGCAGCGACCGGTCGACGTGATCGTCAGCGACATTCGCATGCCGGGCATGGATGGCATCAGCCTGTTGCGAACCCTGCGCGAGCGCGGCGACGCGACGCCGGTGATCCTGCTGACCACCTTCGACGACAGTGAGCTGATGCTGGCCGCGGTGGATGCCGGTGCGCAGGGCTTCCTGCTCAAGGATGCCTCGCCACCGGATCTGAGCGAGGCCATCCGCGCGGTCGCCGCCGGTCGCACGCTGCTGCAACCGGTCAGCCTGGGACCGGTACGCAGCCTGCGCGAGAGCGCACCGGTGGCTTTGGATGGCGTCAGTCTGACCGATCGCGAGGTCAGCATCCTGCGCCTGGTCGCCGGTGGTTACTCCAACAAGGAAATCGGCCGCAGCCTGCATCTGTCCGAGGGCACGGTGAAGAACTACATCTCCGAAGTGCTGAGCAAGCTCGACTGCCGTGACCGCACCCACGCCGTGCTGAAGGCGATTTCGCACCGGCTGCTGTAGACCTGCAGCCGGTCGAGCATCGGGATCGACAACGCCGGGTGGGAGAACCCGCTCACTCGTGACACATCACCATGGACGCCTTGGGGGAGGTTGTTCCATGCACGCCAATCATTTGCGGCCGTGTCTGGCCGTATCGCTCGTCCTGTTGATGCTTGCCGGCTGCGGCCAGCGGTCCGACACCAGCGCACCTGCCGCACCCACAACATCGGCGACCGCGTCCGCGCCGGCCTACACGCCGCAGGCGGTCTACTGCGCCGATGGCAGCGGGGCGTTGTGCTCGGTGATTCCGTCGTTCATCGGCCCGGACAAGGCCATACTGGCCACCGAGGGCTATCAGGGCCTGAGTGCCGATGTGACCTCGGCCGACACCGACGCGCAGACGCCTTTCGACAACATGTCCTGGCAGATGTTTGCCGCCTTGAGCTGGCAGGCCAGTCAGTCCGGCGGTGATCCGTCCACCGGCCTGTCCGGCAGCGGGCAGGTGCTGTGGCAGACCTGGGCACGGCCGGAGGAGGTCTTCGGTGGTCCCAGCGGTCAGTGCGACAACCCCAAGGGGCTGCCGACCTTCTATCTGATCAGCAAGTCCGGCGCACAGGATTCGCGCGATGAGGGCTTCATCCAGGCCACCGGCCAGCCGCTGATCGACGTCAACGGCAACTGGACGCTGTTCGAGCGTCGGATGAACCCGCGCGAGCAGCAGTACATCGAAGGCCACGGCCTGAACAGCTACAGCGGGCAGCAAAGTTTCGTCGAATCCAAGCAGGTCGTGGCCTTCCCGCCCGGCGATGCCAGCCGCACCGACGGCGAACCCGGCGCGATCGAGATCAAGGCCGCCTGGCGGATCATCGATGCCAGCCAGGCCAGCCGCTACTTCAACATCCAGGCGCTGATCGACGTGCAGGGCGCCTATGTGCGCGACGGCAATCCGCTCTGCGCCGAGGTCACGCTGGGATTGGTGGGCCTGCACATCATCCAGGCCAACATCCTGCAGGGCGCCCTGCTGCCGCAGTTCATCTGGTCGTCCTTCGAGCACGTCGACAACGCGCCATTCGCCGCCCAGGCCTGCGCCGCTGAAGACAACAACTGCTACCAGACCATCGCCAACAGCCAGTGCCCGGCGGCCAGCTCGGCCAGCGACGCCAGCTTCTACCAGTCCGCCTGCGCCGCGTTGCCGGTCAACACCCCGCCCAAGCTCAACGGCCAGGACAGCGCCTTCATCTGGGAGCGCCAGCCACCCTATGCCGGCGCCTACCTGACCACCCCACAGGGCGCTGCCTGCAGTGCCGGTGATGCCACCTGCTGCGGCACCCAGGTCAGTCACTGCTGGGCCGTCTACGACCTCACCCAGCAGCTCAACGCCAGCTGGCAAACGCAGCTCAAGGCCATCGACTCGGTCTTCGCCAACTACTACCTGATCGGCACCAACTGGGGCGCCACCATCGAGCCCGAACTCGGCAAGTTCAACGACGCCTCCGTCCCCGCCTTCATGGCCAACGGCACGATGGAAACCTACGTCCAGGCCGGCTTCCCCGACAAGAACGGCATCCCCCAGGCCGGCAGCTGCGTCACCTGCCACGCCGGCGCCACGCTCGCCTATCCCAGCAGCGGCGACCAGCCCTCCGCCAACTTCAGCTTCTTTCTGGGATTGGCGACTGAACAGCAGTGCGCTGACGTCGACGCCGGCCCCATCTACGGCCAATCCGAAGCCGAAGCGGTGTGTCCAACCGTCTGCGGCGATGCCGGGTCAGGGTTCGTCGGACACGACGTCAATGGCCAATGGTTTGTAAGCGCCTTTGAAAGTGCGACGACCACAGCAGTTCGACGGATGGGCGTATGGTCCAGATTTATGTTTGCATTGACTCATATAGAATTCGATATGTCACGGTCCAGGTCTGGCTGGGTCTAGAAAACCTGACATAGGGCGACCGCGGGTTAATAACGGGGACAATGGCCCGATACGGCCACTGGGGTCATCGAGATCAAGATTAAATATCCGAGGGCCTATACGTTGGTGGATTTTGCCCAATCGATGTGGGGCTACGGTGATTCAGTATTTCCCTGTGCATATGTTGGAACGAGATCAACTCCTTGGATTGCCCATGGCCATTGATGAATGGGAAGACCGACTTATATGACAAGCGGCAAGCGGAGTTGGTCATCTCATACGCGATTGGCGTGGATTTGAACGGGATGATGGTGACAAATGAATGGACAACCGTTCCAGAGTGTGTCGAGACCAATGGTGCGGCTGGTAGAGAGAGATGCATTTGGTTGCAGTCTGGCCGGTGGAAGCTCCTGAAGACGTCGAAAAAACCGGACAGATTGTTCTGTGCGGAGGACTATCTTGAGTCTGCCGACAGCAGGGATGGGAGCATCGGAAGTTCAAAACCCTCTTCATGCCAGCGGAGACATCCTCAGAGTCTTGAACCAACAACGGCAGGAGGTATTCAGAGCGCATTCTGCGTGGAAGTACTAAACGTAGAACTCCGTGACACATCACCATGGAGCTTGGGGAGGGTTCCATGCAATCTTTTCGGGTGTTCTACGCGTTGTTGATGTGTCAGGACACCAGCGCACCGCAAACATCGGCGACCGCGCCGGCCTCAGGGCTCTACTGGATGGCAGTGTTGATTCCGTGTCAAACCACCGAGGAGCGATGATGGACCTCGGCCGCCCGAGCAGAGCTTTAACATCTGGCAGATTCGTTTGCATTGAGCAAGTCCGGCGTGATCCTCACGGCCTGTCCGGGGCGGTGGTGGAAAACCTGGGCAAGGAGCCGTCGTGCACATTCGTATATCTCCGGCCACATGCGCGATGGCATCCAGGCCCCGGCCAGGCTGATCACGTCAACGGCACTGGAGCTTCGAGGCGAATGAACCCGGAGCATAGTCAAGGCCGTGAGTCAGCGGGCGATTTTGGAATCCAAGTCTGGCTTCGGCGATGCCCCGCCCGACGGCGAACGGCGCGATATCAAGGGCACAATCCAGGCCGCACTTGCATCCAGGCGCTGATCGATGCAGGGCCTGCCGACGGCAAACCATATCGAGGTCACGCAGGTGGGTGCACATCCCGAAATACCCTGTCAGTTCATCTGGTCGTTTCGACATCACAACCTTCCAGCTGCGGAAACAAAACTTCACAGACACCAGTGCCCGGCGGCAGCTCGGCCAGCGAAGTACGTCCGGTTTACGGAATCAAGGCTCAGGACAGCGCTTCTTGGACCCAGCCATATCGGCCACTGGCAACAGGTTTGATACCGCTCGCAAGTCGTCACTGTGGCGCGACTCCCCACAGCCAACCCGGCAAACCGGGCATCATTCTTGGCGGCCCTATGGGGACATCGATAGTTCAACGCTTCCTCCATAACGGCTGGAAACCCAGGCCGCCCTATCAAAGGCTCTAGGCCAGTGATGCCACGCCGCGACGCTATCCAGCAGCGGGACCAGTCGCCAATTTCAGCTTGGTCGTTCCTATCGTGTAGTAAAGTGGTCTCTGGTTTAGTTGGGATCAACCACAGAAACCACCATGACAAGGAAATGATGACTTGGAAAGGACGCGATGTGCTGCGGAGATGTTGGGTTTGGGCACCTGATGGAAGGATACGTACGGGGCTGCTACGAGAAGAGCGCATCACGCAAGGCTACCGGGAGGGGAGAGACCAGCGCAACGTAGCGTTGCAGATCCGAGTTTTCCGGTTTCGGGAACGCTGACCAGCTGATTCTAGTCAGGGCATTCCACGGTCTGGATGAACTGTGCAGGCCACGGAACGAATTTCCAAAGCCAGGGTGTTTAATCACGAACGGTCCACGTTGAGCCATCGAGGGACTGCGGATATCCTATCAAGTCGCAGCGGGGGATGTACCGGTGCTGATCGTCGGTGGGTGGATGGCCGAAGTATCCTTGAGGTGTTCGAGGCATGGGCTAGGTTGCTTTCGAAGCCACGACTCGCTGGCAGTGCCGCAGCGCGCGGGTTTTGGGTCCTGGCACGGGACGCAGGGCGGCGGGCAGCATCCCGTTTGCGAACGACGCTCGGCGAGGAGGTCGACCAGTCCAGCGCCAAGCTCCTTGATGGAAAGCCGAGCCTCTGGCTCATGGGTTCGGCGCTCATCGCCCAAGCTGAAGTACAACCCCAACGGCGAGAACGAACTGATGTGTCGGCATCCAACGACGCGGCATCATGGCTGGTTGATCTTGTCAGAATGAATGAATGGATACATGACCTTGGAGACCATGACCGAAATCACAAAGCGAAATCAGTCTGCCTGCTTGAACACTGCAAGAAGAGGCCAGTGAATCCTCTTACACATTACAGATTAGTTCTTCGGATTGCAACAGCAGGTGAGTGACGCCATTACGGCCAATCCGAACAAGGTTCCAACTTTGCGGCGAGAGCAGGAATGCTGGAGACACGCGTGGGGAGTGGCGTTTGTGATCTCCGCCAGAGAAGCTGAGCGATGATAAGGTCGGCCCGCGAGTTACCGGTTATGGTAGCAATCCCCAATCGGCCTTGTCAAACGTGGCAAGTCTTCAGAATGGCCTCGCTTAGCGGGATTCCTAGTAGGCTGGCTTGTTAATGGAGAGGCTCCTAACGTTTGCCGCGTGTTTTGGATTTCTGGACACAGCAATCCACAAGAGGCGATGGGCCGTACAGCGGCCACCACGAGTTGGGATCACATGACGCGATTGCAGATTGGCTTGGTCAGGGCTGATTGCGAACCTGTCTGTGGCGAAAAAGGTGATTCCAGCCCATCGTCAGTTTGGTCGAAATCAGACTAAGGAGTCTTGAGTGAACATCTGGGCAGCCAAATCGCCCATGAAGATCTTGTTGCGTGATGAGGCTTCTAACACCTGGCAAGTCACAGGACCAAGCTGCATGGCCGTACGCTTGCAGGGTACGACAGGGCGCGTTTGACAGAAAAGCTTAGCTCCTCTTGAGACAGAAACAACGAGAATTGGTCCGAGTTGGGCATGCCTACGATCAATGGACAGTTGTACTCATCTCGTGGTGCATGTCAAGCCATATCCAAAAATTTTTCTAGATGGAGTTGACGCAAGGACGAGCGCTGTGTTGTTTGGAATCACCAGATGCCAGGGCAGAGATTCCATTGGATTGCGTAGTGCTAAGCATGGAATTGGCGCCAAGGTACCTGCAGGGTAGCTGCACATTCATGAATCGAACTGGCGCGGCGGAGCGATAGGCGTGCTGTGGGAATCAGAGGATAATGGAAGGTTGTTGGGATATGAGCTTGGTCCGCGAAGATTTAGATGCGACTCAGTGGACGTCGCATTCCTGATTCACTGGAGATGTTTCCCGATGAGAAATTTGGGAGGGAGCTGCCTGCTCGATTATTTGTCCAGAGGGGCAAGACCGTGGGCAATTTCGCGATGCGAAAGGCGTCGTAAATCGGAGAAGTGTCCAAGGAGTTTTCACTGGTGACAGAGCAGTATTTGCCAGGCTGAACTCGGAAACGCGGCTATCCACGCGTAGGCATTCGTGCTGAAGTACGTGCGAGGCTGAAAGAGTTTTGAGAAATTTGAGACCCAATCTGGATCGGCGTTTGAACAACATGAGGAATTGTGACGAATCGTCAGACTAACCGGAAAGATTGGCAATCGGACCTGTTTCTGATGAGCTCCTTGATCAGAACGGTTCGCAGCTCTGGGCTTCTGAGTTGAATTGTATCGTTCGGTCTCGGGATGTCATCTTGAAGGCTTGTTGCCCGGTGCACATCCGGCTGGCTGGCGCGTTGACGATCCTTTTGACACGTGTCCGGCAGCCAGACAGTTCTGATTGCAAACATCCAGGCCTTGATCAGGCCACGCAGGCGATGCTTCGACGACGTCTCGACACCCTGGAGCATATGTTGCGTTGGGCGATGTCGAGGCGACAAGGTGGCCAGCGCGCACTTGCGCTTGGCGATTGAGGTCATCCGAAGGGATGCCGAGCGTCGAGGTCGCTAGCCAGCGAGCGGGCGACAGAGCGGCAGGCTGAATCTGCCCGTTTCCGCCGTGTCGCTGAATGGCGCTTATTACAGGCGGCGCGGAGCTGCGACGACGGTGGCGCACGGGCAACAGCTGGTCGGTGACGGCGTTTTCACGGCGGCGCCGGTGATCTGCCTACTACATGCGGTGAGTGCGGGATGGACGGGTGGCCTGGCGCTGGTCAAATGTCCGCCGAGCGAGTCGCTGCAGCTGGCGCGTGCTGGAGTTTGGCTGGGCCGGACCTGAAGCCGCCATGCCCGGTACAGCAGCGGGCGTGCCCAATGGCGTTCGGATGGCCTACGTCCGAGCGAGGGGCGCTGATCCGACGGTCAAGGCGATCGAAGCGGCCGCCAATGACGACAGATGGCCTGATCAGGGGTCATGTATGCGATCGGCGATGGCGAGCAGGATGCGCTTATACGCGAGATGGGCACATGCCAGGCGCTGGCCTGATGCATGCGCGTGGCGGACCAACTGGTCCAGGCTCGCTGCGCTATCTTCATCGTTGGCCTGGGAGGATCCGCGGAAAGATTGACGGCGATGTCACCAAATGGCGAGTCGGAGCGCTTTGGCAGTGGCAGGCGGGTGCAGTGCCCGACGGGGACGTCGGGTTCCGGGGGTTGATTGCCAGGCGCGGGATTGTGTGGTGCACCGAAGTCGAGCGGATTCTGCATCCGAAGTGCCGACGAGAAAGACGTCGGCGATTCCTGGATGTGCCTCGCGGCTTCGTCGCTACCTCCTGGGAACGCCGACGTCCTCGTCGGCCGCTTTGGCTCTTGCTGCGCTCTCGCTTGAGGCCACCGATGCACTCGACCAAGGCCAATCCCCGGTTTCCGCACACAAACCCGCCTTCACCGGATTCCGGTGAATGTACTCGACCACCGTCAGATAGTGCCCCTCGTCGCGGATGTAGCGATCCCAGTACTCCCGCATCCAAACCGGTTGGCCGTTGGGAAGCTGAAGACCGAGGGCGGCCTGGTGCTTCCGGATCCAGCGTGCGCTGAAGGACTTCCAGCCCTGCACGATGCTGCCCAGGGGCGTGATTGGCTGGAGCAGCACGTGGACGTGATTGGGCATGACGCACCAGGCGTGCAGCCGATAGCGCAGGCCATGGAAGTGCTGCAACGACTGCTGCAGGTGGTCGGCGACCCCGGGATGACGGAGCAGGCAGCTGCCCAGGCCGGCATCCAGCCAGGTTTCGATGCGTTGTCGTCTGGCGGCTTCGCGGCGGTGTTCGGGCAGGCGTCGCAGCTCGGCTTCGAGTTGGTGCAGGGTTTGTTGGGGAAGGCTGTCGGCGAGTCGGAAGGTGACTGACTGCAGGATGTGGCTGGCGTCGTAGTGGGGCAGATAGCCGCGGGTGTACCAGCCGCGTGGGGTCGGGGTGGTTGGTGGTGTGCCTTCGCCGACGAGGACGTCGGCGTTCCCAGGAGGGGCGTCGCAGATGGGGTCGTCGGCGGTCCCCGGAAGGGTGTCGCAGATGGGGACGTCGGTGGTACCCGGAAGCGCTTCGCCGACGGGGACGTCGGCGTTCCCAGGAAGGGCTGTGCCACCTGCGGCGTCGGTGGTCTGAGGGCCAAATTTGCCGGTCTCACTCACCCTTCGCAGCAGTCGGCGTTGGGCGGTGCGACCACGTCGGCGGCGTCGGTCGCCGCTGTGGCCAGGGCTGGCACGCCGGTTTCCTGGCCCTGGAGGACCTGTCGCTTGAATTCGGCCCAGGGGAAGCCGGATCCGGGATCGCTGCGACGGTTGGGGTCGAGCTTGGCGTGGGAGACGATGTGCTTGAGGTTGGGGTATTTGGCCCAGCAGTAGCGGACGATCTGCGCGGTGATGGCGACCTGCCAGTCGGAGAAGGGGTCGTTGACCTGGGTATTGACCACTTCGATGCCCAGCGACCAGTGATTGACCTTGCGGGCGTCGCCGTTGACGTCGGGATGATGGGCGGCATTGCGGACGTGCCAGGCGGCGCGGGCTTCCGGTGCGCAGGCCCAGACCAGCTGGCCGTGCTGCGGCTCATCCTCATCCGGAACCAGCCAGTGGAACGAGGCCTTGCCGTCGCGCATCACGCTGACGGCCCCTGAAGAACTGCCGCCGGCGGTGGCGTGGATCACGACGGCGCGGACACCGAGGATGGCGTCGAAGATGCGGCTGCTGGTGCTGCGTTCCCAATAGTCGCGGATGCCGGGGTACCAGAATTCCGGCAGCGCCACATCGGCCGGACGGCCGCTGCTGGGCAGGTCGAACTGATAGTCGCGTGGATTGGCCATGGCGGCACCTTTGAGGCCGGGACGGGCATCTTGAATGTGCCCCCGGTGCGACGGATCTCGCACCCATGCGTCCCGAAACCGACGGGTCCGAACTGAAACTGCGGCGCAGTTGGCGATCGACCAGTACTGTCCCAGCGGCCGTGACCGCTGCCGTTGCCAGAGCGCAATCTGGGTATGCTCAGGCCTCCACTGTTCGACTGATCCGAAGGAGTGCTGCCGTGATTGAACACCAGGCCGAGCATCAGCGCTTCTTGCTGCGTCGGGACGACCACAGCGCCAGGCTGGATTACCAGCTTGGCCCGGACTGGATCGATTTCACCCACACCTACACGCCGCCGGTACTGCGCGGGCAGGGTCTGGCCGCGCAGCTGGTCGCCGCTGGGGTGGCCTATGCCCGTGAACGTGGGCTGCAGATCCGCGCCAGCTGCAGCTATGTGGCCGACTGGCTGGCGCGGGAGAGTCGGCGCTCGTCCTGATCTGAGCGCAAGCCTTTGATCGCGGGTCGAATCCGGCAGAGCCGACACCCGCTGCGGGTTGCCGGCTCTGGTGGGTCGGTGCGCGCCGACGCCTCTGCGAAACTGATGTCTGGCTTCTGATTCGCCGGCTTCGACCTAGCCAGAAGCGTTCGATCACAGATCGAACCCACCAGAGCCGATGCCCTCTCCATTTCGGGTTGCCGGGCCTTGAGCGCCGAGACAATGCGCCGACGCCAGGGCCCGAAACGGACGCTCAGCGGGTGGGCGTGGTCGAATTGGCCGTCTGCTCATGGCGATGCCGCTGTGCGTCCATCCAGGCTCCCACCGTGCGGCCCATGCGGGCGATCATCAGCATGTTGATGAAGTGCATCAGACCCAGCGTCAGCAGGGTCACGCCGATGCGGGTGCCCAGTGCGGCGATCAGATCGACCGGTCCCACCGGCCAGTTGCCGAGGCGATAGCAGATGAAGCCCAGGTTGATCAGGTAGAAGCCGATCACCAGCAGGCGGTTGGTCGAGTCGGCCAGTTCCTGATCCTGACCGAAGCAGCGCACCAGGAAGATGCGGCCCGTTTGCGACAGGGTGCGGGCGACCCAGATGGTCAGGGCGATCGAGACACAGAGGTAGAGCGCGTAGGCGCCGTGAATCACGAAGAAATCGTCTTGGGTCAGCATGGTCGTACTCCGGGTGGTTGCGTTGGAGTCGATCATCGCCACGCCGAGGTGGCCCCGCTTCCGGCTGGATCGAATCGGAGCAAGTTTCCCAGCGATCCAAGTTAATCAATGACTTGTGATTCTCCGGATGGATCAATCCGGAATTCAATCTGCGCTGGCGCCCAGCGCCTGGCGACGGAACTCGCCGGGCACCAGGCCGACCTCGTCCTTGAAGGCGACATAGAAGGTCGATTGCGAGGCAAAGCCCACGGCCATGCCCACCGAGAGCACCGAGGCGCCGGGTTCCTCGACCAGCATCCGGCGGGCTGCCTGCACGCGGTGGCGGCGCAGCAGCTGCGCAAAGCTCAGGCCGAAGTGACCGTTGAGCAGCGCCGACAGCTGATGGGTGCTCAGATCGACCAGCGATGCCAGTTTGGCCAGTGTCAGACGCTCGTCGCGATAGACGCCGTCTTCGTCCAGTGCCCGCCGCACCCGCGCGGCGGCGGCCTCGACATCGACCCGCGACAGCGCCGAGCTGGGCTGGCTGGCGGCGACCGCTTCGCGCGTCTTCTCCACCACATCCGGCGCAGCGACAATGAGGATGCCCATCAGCGCGAAACCGATTGCGATCTGGGCCGAGTAGAGCAGGGTGAAGCTGGACCAGCCGATCCAGCCGGGTGTCAGCACACCCGCCGACGCGACCAGCAGACCCATGCCGGCGAACAGCGCGATGATCGGCAGTTCCAGCCGGAACCAGCGTCGCCACCGGCGCAGCTGCCACAACCGCCAGCCCAGGTGCATCGCGTAGGCGCTGCCGAGCAGCATGGCCAGCGGCACCTGAGCCTGCACCGGCGCCAGCGCATACACCATCGCGCTGAGCAGCAGCGGTGGCAGCCACAGCCGCCAGCGCGCCGAGCGCAGATCCAGCACACCCAGCAACAGCAGGTAGAAGCCCAGCGACTGGGCCAGCAGTACTGCCGGATAGTCCCAGGGCAGCGACTGATCCGACGTCAGTTGGGCCAGCGCCAGATGGCGCCAGCTGGTCCAGGACAGGCCACCGAGCATCACCAGTCCGCCAATCTGCGCGTCCAGCGGCAGCGCGACTCGTCGCCACAGGGTCAGCAGGCCCAGCGCGAGGAGCAGGGCCACGCCGCTGGTGAAGCCGGCAAGTCCGGCCAGCCAAGTGCTCATCGTTGCGCGTGTGGCCCGGGAAGGCGGCGATGGTGCAGGGAGGGCTTTGATCGACGCAAGCCAGGCAGAGGCGCTCAGTCCTCGTCCGTGGCGAATAGATGGCGGAAATAGCGTTCCGGCGCATTGAGGAAATCGCGGGTGAGTCGAACGTGCTCGGACTCGCGCGGATCGACCGGAGCAATGCCCTGATCGTCGACCTGCAGCACTGTCGCGGTGGGATAGCAGAGCAGCAGCGGGGAATGGGTCGCAATGATGAACTGAGCGGCGCGCGAGGCCTCCAGCTGATGCAGGATCGACATGAAGGCCAACTGACGGTCGGGCGACAACGCGGCCTCCGGCTCGTCCAGCAAATACAGGCCGTCCTCAAAGCGCCCCTCGAACAGCGCCAGGAAGGCTTCACCATGTGAGCGCTGATGCAGAGAACGGTGTTCATATTGCGAAAAGCTGGCGCCCAGCGCCTCCATCCGATCGACCCACTGGTAAAAGGTCTCAGCCCGCAGGAAGTAGCCGTCCAGCACCTTCTGCCGCCAGCCGAGCTTGAGGCAGCGCCCAAGTTGATGGCCATCGACATCATCGGCGTAGCTGTTCCGTCGGTCACCACCAATCGGGTCGAATCCGCAGGCCCAGGCGATGGCCTCGAGCAGCGTCGATTTGCCGGCGCCGTTCTGCCCGAGCAGCATGGTGACCGGGCTGCGCAGTTGCAGCGGCAGCCCTCGCGCAATCGAGCGCAGTTGGAAGGGATGGACATCGGGATCCGCGACGCGAGCCCAGTCCAGATCGATTTCGGTCAGGAAGGGGCTGCCGTGAATGCCTGTGACGGGTGCGCGCGGGGCCATGACCTAGCCTGCCACGACTAACAGAATCACGCTCGGTTCGCTGGTATCCCACCAAAGGAACTGGGGCGTTGATCCGCCAATCTGTTCAGGTGACCGACGGATCACCACACGCTGAGGGCCCTGCGGGACACCCGATCGGTCGCCAGCGACCGATTTGCCCCCTCGCTTCAATCGCCCTCGAAGCCATCCACCAACAGCGCATCCCCCGGCAACTGAAACAGCTCGCTGCGGAACTTCGCAAAGCGCTGCTCGGCCAGATCCTTGGCTGCGACGCCGTCGTTGTAGTAGACGTGATCTCCGGTGTCGACGATCAGTTCCAGCGGCCCGCCGGCGAGCAGGTCAGGCGGTACTTCGACGATGGCTTCGTAGCTGCCACCGCTGAGCCGGTCGGCCAGATTCAAGTTCAGCGCGACCGGTGCATCCAGTGGATCGCCGCTCCAGCGATACAGGCGGAAGTCGTTCGGCGCCGGGCCTTCGGCGCCCACCGGACCGGCGATGAGCATGTACTCGCCCGCGGCGTTGCGCTCCAGGCTGCGGATGGCGCGACCGCCCAGATCGAGCAGGATCGGCGTGCCGAACTGCGCGCTGCCCGGACCTTGCGAGCCTTCCAGCGGGGTGGCGACCAGCGCGTCGAGGTTGCCCAGCGGCACGATCAGGGCTTGGCCGCCGATCAGCGGCGCGCGGAAGCCCAGCCAGCCACTGCTGCCATCGGGGGCGATCGACAGCGCCTCGATGTTGAAGCCGGTGGCGATGATTGGCGGCACGCCGGGCTGGGTGCCGGCGGCGAAGCCGAAGAAGTCGGCGCCCATTCCATGGCCGTTGGCCACATCCCAGGCCACCAGATCATCACGCAGGTGGTCGTAGCGGCCGACATAGCTCAGCGTGGTGCCAGTGCCGCGGCCGCTGACATCGGTGGCGAACAGCCGCCGCGTGTTGGGTCGCTCGTCACCGTCGCGGGCATTGCCCTGCGAGCCGCTCCAGTAGATGCGGCTGCCGATGGCCGTGGCGGCCTCGATGTCGACTTCGCGCGGCACGCCGCCGCTGAGATCGGTCAGGCCCAGCTGGTCGGTGAAATCGAAGCTGGCCTGCGGCCAGCCCGAACGGTCGCGCTCATAGATGCGCAGGGCCTGGTTCTCGTCATCGGCCACGACCACTTGATTGCCGGCCAATGCGATGGCGGCCGAGGCGTCTGCTGCGCCGGTGCGGAAGCGCGTCAGACTGGCTTCGATCGACGGCGCCGAGGCCGCGTACTGGATCACATAGGTGCCGACCTTGCCGTCGAGATCAGTCGCGCTGACGATGATCACGCTGTAGCCCACCCCGATCGGGAAGATGCGCAGCCGGCGGCTGGCGCCTTCGCCGCTGAGCAACAGGAATTGCGAGGAGACCACCTGCGGATTGGTGCTGATCACGTCGACGACGAGGTTCTCGGCGCCGCCGTCGTCGGCCAGGTCGAAGAACAGGCCCTGGCTGGCGGCCGGATCGGTGGGGTCGGCAATGACGCCGCTGAGCGCGCCGCCGCCGTTGGTGCCCAGGTCGACGAAGGGCGCCGCGGCGGATTGGTTGAGGCTCAGTTGCGGTCCGCCGGGCACGCCCACGCACGGATCGAAAGCGGTTTGCACCCGACTGCTGCGACCGGGGCTGCCCAGATCACCGCCGGTGGAGGCGATGGAGCCTTCGGCGTCGGCCAGGCTGGCCAGCGTCCACTCGCTGATCTGGTTCTGGCCCAAGCCGACGGCCGAGACCCAGCCGGCAGCGTCCTGGGTGCGGATCGTGCCGGGGAAGCTCTGATCGCCATAGGTCAGCTGATCGATGGCGTTGCCCTGGGCATCGTAGAGATTGATCTCGTCGCTACGCCCCAGATTGCTGCTCAGACCACCGATCACCTTGATGCCCTCGCAGAGCCCCCAGGCCTGGCGGAAGTCGCTTGCCGAGGACTCGGTCAGGATCACCGACTCGCCCGGCTGGATGATCGCGTAGGCGCTCAGGTCGACATCGCCGACCAGTCGTGCGCTGTCCGAATAGCTCCAGCCGACGACGTTGAGGGGTGCATTGCCGGTGTTGCTGAACTCGATGAACTCGCCGTCCGTTCCCGAGTACATGTATTCGGTGATGCGCAGGACGCCGCCATTGGCGCAGGGGTCGTAGGGGACCGTGGCGCGCGTGCTGCGACCGGGACTGGCCGGATTGCCATTGCTGCCGGCCAGCGAGCCTTCGGCATCGCCTACCGTCGACAGCGTCCATTGTGCGACGTCATCCACGCCCAGACCGGCAGCGCTGACCCAGCCCGAAGCGTCCTGGGTGCGGATCGTGCCGGGAAAGGTCTGGTCGCCGTAGGTCAGTCGGTCGACCAGCTGATCGGCAGCATCGAACAGATTGATCTGGTCGGCGCGGCCGAGGTTGTTGCTGTAGCCACCGAGGATCTTCACGCCGCTGCACAGGTTGTAGTTGCCCCGAAACAGCTCGGCGTCGATCTCGGTCAGCAGCACTGACTCGCCGGGTTGCACCACACCCAGCGCGCTGAGGTCGAAACCCTGCGTGGGGTCGGCGCTGTCGTCGTCGTAGGTCCAGCCGGCCAGGCTGATGGCATCGCCGCCAACATTGGTCAGCTCGACGAACTCGCCATCGCCGCCGGAGTACATCCACTCGGTGATCCGCATCTGTGCCGAGGCGGGGATCGCCACGGACAGTCCGAGTGCGCAGAGGGCGAGGCGGGCAAACGAGTGCATGGGCGGCGGCCGGTCAGATGGACGCCGGCTAGCCTTGCGGCAAGCGATGACGGGCCGATGGCAATGCCGTGACGGCTCAACGCTGGCGGCGTCCGGCAGCGTCTCGCTCGCGAACCGTGATCGAGTCCGCCGTGGCTGCGGGCGCCGGCCGGCGGCGATCGACCGGCGCCCGGAAGTGCGTGGCTTGCTTCACTCGAACCCGTCGGCCAGCAGTCGTTGCGCGCTTTCGTAGGCGCCCAGATCGACGCTGACACCCTGCACTCGCAGGTTGCCGTCCAGGTCGGTGTCGGGCAGCTGCCAGCTGGCGTTGATCGACGGCAGGATGCCCAGGTCGAGCAGCGGTGAGGTTTCGGCCAGGCGGAAATCGAGGAAGGTCTGCAGCGAGAAATCGGGATCGAAGTTGAAATTGATGCCGCTGCCGGCGCCGGGCGAGCCGAACAGCACGCCGATGTCATTGGCCACCAGCCGCGCGGTGCTGGTCTGCAGCATCAGATCCTGGTTCTCGTTGCCCCAGAAGATGTTGTTGGCGAACAACATGTTGGCCGAGCCGCCGATGCGCACGCCACCGCCGCGATCGTTCGATTGCGGGCAATCATCGCCGACGTTGTTGAAGGCTACGGTGTTGTTGATGACAAAGGCGCCGAGGGCCGAGTTGTCGGTCAGCGAGGCGGCGCCATGGCGGCAGTTGGCCGTATTGGCGATGAACAGGTTGTTGATCAGGAAGAAGCCGGCGCCGCTGCCGGCCGACAGACCGCCACCGAAGTCCTCGGCGACATTGCCAACGAAGGCGTTGCGCTCGATGGTTACCGTGGCGTCGTGGGAGGTCGAAATCCTCACATGCAGGCCGGCACCGGCCTGCGGCGTGGGCGTTCCGACGGTGTTGCCGGAGAGGAAGGCCAGCAGGCTGACGTGCACCGCTGTGTTGGCGCGCGGCGTGATCTCCATGACGCGCGTGCTGAAGTTGCCGTCCAGCACCGTATCGAAGGGATCCAGGCTCAGCTGGATGCCGCAGGGATTGCCGAAGAACACGCTCCAGTTGCCGCTGATGCGGATGTCGGCGTCGTCGCCGCCGGAGATGACCCCGTTGCGGAAGCGAAAACCGCCGCTGGGCGCGCTGTAGGTACCCGCACGCAACCGGATCTCGTCGTCCTGGTTGTTGGTTTCGGCAGCGGCCAGGGCGGTCACCAGTTCGTTGCTGGTGCTGACACAGAAGGTGGCGGCGGAAGCGGCCGACGACAGCGTCAGCAGCAGGACACAGCAGGGCAGGCGCGTTGCGGACATGATGACTCCGATGGGTGGGGTACACAGCGGGGTCAATGCGCTGACGCGGCCAATCGCACAGCCGCTGAGCAAATGCAGGCACTTCGTCGGCAGATTGGCGACCTGCGTCACGCCTTGATGGTCTGGTCATCACCGACCTGTCACGCCCGCCAGCAGGCCTGCGTAGCGACAGGCGCGCTTGCCAACGGGAACCCTCATGTCCCTGCTCGCCTTGTCGCCCCCACCGCTGGTGCTGACCAGCACCACCCAGTTGCTGTCGCGCTACCGGCTGGGGGATCTGGCCGCCCGCGACCGGCTGGTGGAGCGCTATCTGCCGATCCTGCAGCGCTGGGCGCATGGTCGATTGCCGCGCCATCGCCGCGATCTGGCCGACACCGAGGATCTGGTGCAGCTGACCTTCTTGCGTGCGCTGCATCGCTTCGATGCCTTCGAAGCCGAGCGCCCGGGCGCGTTTCTGGCCTATCTGCGCACGATCCTGTTGAACACGGTGCGGGAGGAGTTGCGCCGCCCGCGTGCCGGTGGGGATCCGGCGGCCCTCGACACGGCGGCTGATCCAGGCGCCTCGGTGGTCGAGCAGCTGGTCGGCGCGCAGACACTGCAGGCCTACGAGCAGGCCTTGGCGCAGCTGCCGCAGCACAAGCGGCTGGCGGTGATCCTGCGGGTGGAGTTTGGCCTCAGCCACGAGCAAGTCGCGCTGGAACTGGAGTTGCCCTCGGCCAATGCGGCGCGGATGACCGTGGCGCGGGCGCTGGAAGCCCTGGCCCGCCTGATGCCGGAATGAGCCAGGCATTGCTCGACGCTGCGCTGCGGGTGGCAGACGGTCAGGCGCCGGTGTGGCCAGCCGCTGTCGGTCCGGACAACCGTGAGCACGGCAACCTGAGGCGCCTGCAGGCCCTGGCCCAGGCCTTTCGCCAGGCCGATGTTGCTGAGCGTGGCGAGCCGTCGACCGGCCCTGGTTGGGGCCATCTGCAATTGCGCGAGGTCATTGGGCAGGGCGGCTTTGGCACTGTCCATCGCGCCTTCGACCCGCTGCTGCGGCGCGAGGTGGCACTGAAGCTGGCGCACGATGCCAATCAGCCGGCCGCCGCCGCCAGCATGGCTGAAGCCCGACGGCTGGCGCGCATCCGTCATCCGCACGTGCTGGCGATTCACGGCGCCGCGCGCATCGATGGGCGAGTGGGCATCTGGTCCGATCTGCTGCCCGGGCTGACGCTGGAGACGCGCCTGGCTGCCGCCGAGGGCGTCGCTCCGGCTCAGGTGCTGGACTGGGCCGAGGCGCTGGCCGGCGCGCTGGTCGAGATCCACCGGCACGGGCTGATGCACGGCGACATCAAGCCAGCCAACATCATGATCCTGCCCGATGGCAGTCCGGTGCTGATGGACTTCGGCGCCGCCCGCGAGGGTGTGCAGGCGCTGGCTTTGGCCGCCTCGCCCCTGCTCGCCGCGCCGGAGGTCCTAGAGCATGGCCGACTGTCACCGGCCAGCGATCTGTACGCGCTGGGTGTGGTGCTGTACCGCGGCTTGCAGGGCCGCTATCCCTGCGAGGCGGCCGACCTGGAATCGCTGTTGCGCTGGCACCGAGGCAGGCCGGTGCCGCCCATGGCGGGGCTGAGCCGGGGTTGGCGCCGAATCCTCAGTGCGCTGCTGGCGCCCGATCCTGCACGTCGACCGACAGCCGAGCAGCTGCAGCGGGATCTGCACGCCCTTCGGCGCGCACCCGAACGCCGTCGGCGGCGGCTGGCTCTGACCGCCGTGATTGTCATGCTGTCGCTGGGCTTGCTGGGCAGCTCACTGGCCTGGCGCGAAGCCAGCCGACAGCAGGGCCGTGCCGAAGCCACCACGACAGCCTTGCTGCAAATGCTGCGCTCATCGCGCCCCAGCGAAGATGGTCGTCAGCTCAGCGTGCTCGACCTGCTGCGCGATTTCCGTCCGCAGATGGCGCAGTGGCTGCCGCAGCTGCCGGCCGCCCGGGCGCAGTTGTCACAGGAGCTGGCGCAGACCTTTCTGGCCCACGGTGACCTGAGTGCTGCCGCCGAGCTCAGTGCAGCGGCCCTGACCGATTGTGGCGACTGCCCAACGCAGGTGGTGACACAACTGCGCATGGCGGACGCGCAGCTGCAGGGCAGTGTCGCCCTCATTCATGGCGAGCTGGCGCTGGCCGAACAGCACACAGCCGTGGGCGCCGAGCTGGCCCGCGTGCGTTTTCCCGCAGGCCACTGGAAGCGTCTGGATGCCGACGTCCGGCAGGCCGAGGTGGCGCTGGCCAGGCGCGATCTGGACCGGCTGCGGCAATGGCTGACGCCGGCCATCAGCGATCTGCAGCGCCGGCACTGGCCCGATCCGTTGCGTGAGGCTCAGGCCCGCAATCTGTGGCTGAGCCTGCTGCGCGAGACGGGCAGCACGGCGGAGGCCGAGGTCTACGCGCGCCACTACGTCGATTGGGCCGACCGCCAGTTCGGCGCCCGCCACAGCAGCACGTTGACCGCCCACCAAGGGCTGAATCTGGTGCTGTTGCTGGCCGATCAACTGCCCGAAGCCCGCCAGCGCCTGAGCGCCGATGTGCAACTGGCCAGCGACTGGCTGGGGCCCAGCCATGCGACCACGCTGGGGCTGCGCCTGCAACTGGCGACGCTGATGGCCAGGCAGGGCGAGCCCGGCAGCGCGCTGGTGGCGCTGGAATCGGTGCGCAACGACCTGTTGACGCAGAACGAGCCCGATCCGGAGATCCTCCTGGTCACCCTCGGCAATCTGGCCTCGCGCTACAAGGACATGGGCCAGTGGGCGGCGGCCGAGGCCAGCTATGCGCAGGTGATCGAGCAGGCCACGCAGATCTATGGCGCCACACATCCCCGCGTCTGGTTGAACCAGGCGAATATGGCCGAGCTGCTGCTGCAGCGTGGGCGCTCCAGCGCGGCGATGGCGCTCGCCAGCCAGGTCGAAGCGCAGGCGCAGGATGCGCTGGGGCCGACCCACCGCATCACCGCGTTTGCGACCTTCCTGCGCGGACGAGCGCTGCTGCAGCTGGGCGAAGCTGGAACGGCGCTACCGGTGCTGACACAGGCTCGGCAGCGACTGCAGGCGGCGTTGGGTGCCGAGGCTGGCCTCAGCCTGCGCGCGGGCTGGTTTCTGGCGCTGGCGATGAAACAGGTCGGGCAGCAGGATGCGGCACGCGACCTGATCAATGAAGGTCTGCCGATCAGCCTGCGCGTGCACGGCGCCAGTCATCCCGAATATCTGGATTGGCAACGGCTGGCCACCGAGTTGAACGCCGCCTCCTGATTTCCCAGCGACAGTCTGGCGGGGTCGCGGCGAGGTCGGGGGAATTGCATTCAGCTTTGTCAGCGTTCCGTGCAACTTGCCCGAGTGATTTTTCCAGCGTGGCAGTCGGATCCTGCGGCTCACCTGCGGGATGTGGCACAAGTCTTTGAATCAAAAGAGATGTGACTGGCCGCCAGAAAGCTGGCACGGCTTCTGCTGTGGAGGTGATCGAGCCGGTCTGGCGTCGTCGCGGGGGCTTCCCGCGGACACCGACCGAAGTTGATCCACAACACGGGAGAGCAACCATGAGTGCAAGTCGTCTGGTCGGTATCGCACTGATCGTGCTGGGTGGGCTGGGTCTGGCCTACGGCAGCTTTACCTACACCCAGGAGACTCACGAGGCCGACATCGGTCCGATCGAGTTCTCGGTGAAGGAAAAGGAAACCGTCAACATCCCGGTTTGGGCCGGAGGCGGTGCCTTGGTCGCCGGTGTGCTGTTGCTGGCCGTTCGCAAGTCCTGATTCCCATCGGTCCGGCCCCTGCTTGCGGGGGCCGGCCGCAGCCGAGAGACCCCTATGAACATCCATCTGAGCCTGGCGCCGCTGATCGCCCTGGTAGCGGGCATCCTGATTCTGGTGCAACCCAAGCTGCTCAACTACATCGTCGCCATCTACCTGATCCTGATCGGTGTGATCGGCCTGTTTGGCAGCCATCTGAACCTCTGAGTACAGCTCGTCGCTGACCTGAATTCCTTTGACTGGGAGAACGAAATGACCCTCGGTACCTTGTTGTTGATCGTCCTCATACTGCTGTTGATTGGCGCGATCCCGCGCTGGGGCTACAGCCGCTCCTGGGGCTATGGGCCCAGTGGTGTGCTCGGCGTGGTGGTCGCCATCGTGCTGATCCTGTTTCTGATGGGCAGGATATGAGCGAACGGGGCGGACCAGTTTGAGCCTGGTTCGCCCCTGCTGCGGTGATGCGCCGTCGATGTAGCATCCGGCCATCGCATTGATCAGGAAGGAACGATGTCGGTCACTGGCCTGGCCCGCTGGCACGAAATGGTAAGGACTCGCGATTTCTCCGGTGTGAACGCACTGCTCGCTGAGGACGTCGTCTTTCACTCACCGGTCGTGCACACGCCACAGCGCGGTGCGATGACGACCGCGATGTATCTGCGCGCCGCGGGACATCTGCTCGGCAACCCCCATTTCCACTATGTGCGCGAGGTCCAAAGCGGCCGCGACGCCATCCTGGAATTCGAAACCGAGTTGGATGGCGTCCACATCAACGGCGTGGACATGATCCGCTGGGACGACAACGGCCGCATCGTCGATTTCAAGGTGATGCTGCGTCCGGCCAAGGCATTGGAGGCGGTGCAGCGCGGCATGGCGGCATTGCTGAGTGCTCGCCCCGGTTGAGCAGCCCAGCGACAACGGCGGCATGCGCTGGTGCCACTTGACTGATGCTTTTTTGCCCGGGTAAATTTGGTCAACCAAGGACCGGAGTGCCCCGTGGTGGCTGAAGCATCCCATCTGCGATTTTTGGTGTTCGAAGACACCCGCTGTCTGTGCGACGGGCCGGCCAGCCTGGCCGCCGAGTTCATCGAGCGGCGTTTTGCCGATGGTCAGCGCGGGCAACTGTTGGTCTTCGACGCGGATTCCGGTGAGCAACTCGATGTTGACCACAGCGCCCCCTGGCAGGAACTGACGCGGCAGTTGCAATGGCTCGCGCAGGAACGACGGGGGGAGAATGAAGCACCCGCCAGATCCGGCCCGGGACGTCCCCGGCTGGGGGTGGTGGCGCGTGAGGTCACTCTGCTGCCGCGCCATTGGCAGTGGTTGTCGCTGCAGCCTGGCGGCGCTTCGGCGACCTTGCGGCGGCTGGTCGAGCAGGCGCGCAAGGCCGGTGCCGAGAAGGAATCGCAGCGTCTGGCGCAGGATGCAACCTTCCGTTTCCTCAACACGCTGGCTGGCGATCTGCCCGGCTTTGAGGATGCCTGTCGGGCACTCTACGCCGGTCAATCCGAAGCTTTCTCTGCCTGCCTGAAGGATTGGCCGGCCGACGTGCGGCAACATGCGGTGCGAATGGCCCAATCGGCGTTCTGAACACCGCCCGCGTCTCGATTTGCGCACGCTAGTCTCGCCATCCCTTGTGACGTGCAGGAATGGCGATGAGTTGGTTCAAGCTGCCCCAACGGCGCGGCATGCGCATTGGCGATGGCGAGAATGAGGCCTTCATCGGGACGCTGACCGATGCCCTGAATGCGGTCGCCACGGTGACCCAGGCGCATGTGTCCACCTGGGGGCTGGGACAGGAGCAGCGCTGGTCCTTCGATCAGGACGAGGGCCTGCTTTGCTGGCACTTCGACGACCGCATCGTGCGTGCGCCGGCTCAGATCATCGGCACCCATGCCGAGGCGGAAGCCCAGTGGCTGTGGGCCTGGGCCAATCCATCGCTGGCGCCAGCCCTGACCGGTACCGCCAGACGCGTTCGCGAATGGGGCCGGCAGCGCGGCATTGTTCGGTTGACCCAGGGCGCTTGGGAGGCGACCGAGATGCAGGCGTGGGCAATGACCTCGCTGGCCTGCCAGCTTGGGGGGTTGCAGGCAGCCTACCGCGGATTGGGAGAAGGGGCCGATGTGTTTTTCGGCTTCGACCAGGTCAGCGTTCAAGTGGCTGCTTGAGTGCCCCTGAGGGACGCGGTCACCGCCCTCAGTACATGCCGGTTTCCAGTCGGGCTTCCTCGCTCATCATCGAGGCATTCCACGGCGGATCGAAGACCAGTTCGACATCGGCCTCGACGATCGTCGGGATGGCCTCAAGCTTGTCCCGCACATCGGCCACCAGCACCTCGCCCATGCCACAACCGGGCGCAGTCAGGGTCATCTTGACCTCGACCTTGCGGCCGTCCGCGTGACTACTGAGGACGCACTCGTAGATCAGCCCCAATTCGACCACGTCGACCGGGATCTCCGGGTCGTAGCAGGTCTTCAGCTGCTTCCAGATCAGGTCTTCGACATCGGCATCGGTGGCGTCGTCGGGCAGTTGCGGCCGCGGCGGCACCGGTTTGCCCAGTGCATCGGCGTCCTCACCGGCAATGCGGAACAGGTTGCCGTCGAGGTAGACCGTGAAGCTGCCACCCAGCGACTGGGTGATGTAGCCGATCGAGCCGGCTGGCAGTTTTACGGCTTCGCCACCGGGGACCATGATGGCCTGGCAGTCCCGAGCCAGGTTGAAAGGTTCGCTGGAGGCGCTGTACATGCCCAATTCTGCGTCAATTAATGATTGCCTGATGAACCAGCGAAGATACCATGGGCGACTGGCTCGACTGATCGGATATCCCGTCGCACATGCGCTTGCCGCCCGCCCTCGCTGCCCGAATTGACGGCCTTTGCCGTTGCGGGGCGCTGCTGGCGATCTTGTCCTTGAGCTCTCCATTGCAGGCGCTGGATCCCGGACGCTCGCCCGAGGACTATGTGCTCGACCACTGGGGTATTTCGGCTGGACTGCCGCAGGTATCGGTCACCAGCATTGCCCAGGATCGTGATGGCTATCTGTGGCTCAGCACGCAGGGCGGGCTGGCGCGCTTCGACGGCAACAGCTTCACCAGCTTCGGCGCGGCCGATCTGGCGGGCTACGATCCGTCGATCCAGGATCGGATCTGGGCCGATGTCGGCGGACGCATGTGGCTGGCAACGCCTCGTGGTGCCCGCTGGATCGAGCGCGACCGGGTCGTCACCATCGACGGGCTGGGTCCCCAGATCGGCCAGGTCTACAGCTTCGCCGATGCGCCCGGCGGCAGTGTGCTGATCGGCAGCGACCGCGGACTGCATGCTTTCACCGAGGGTCCGGCACAGGCGCTGGGGCTCGCCGATGTGCGGGTCTATGCCTTGCTGGTCGACGGTCAGGTGATCTACGCCGGCAGCGATGAGCAGGTCTACAGCATCCGAGGCGGCATGGCGGAGTCACTGGCTGCCGGCGATGCACTGACCGGCGTTCGCTTTCGCCAGCTGACTCGCGTAGGCGATCGCATCTACGCGGGCAGCACGCGGGGCTTGTTCGAGTTGCGGGGTACCGAGTTGGTGCAACCGCCATGGGCCGAATCGTTGGCAGACATGTCCATCGAGGGGCTGGGCAGCGATCGGGACGGCAATCTGTGGATCGGCCTGCTTGACGGCCTGTTGCGGTATCACCCGCAACGAGGGCTGGAAAGAGCGGAGGCCGGCGTCGATGATGTGCGCGCCTGGGTCACCGCCTTTTATGAAGATGACGAGGACAACCTGTGGGTCGGCAGCTTCACCACCGGGCTGTCACGCTGGCGCAATGGCTGGGCGCTGCGCATCGGCTCGCAGCGCGGACTGACCGACCCCTTCGTCTGGAGCGTGGCTCGAGGCCCTGATCTGCAGCCCTGGTTCGGCACGGCAACCGGCTTGTGGCGAATCGATCCGGAAGGCCGGCCTGTGCCGGTGGTGAGCACGCTGAGTCTGCCCAACAGCGCGGTCTACAACCTCTTCTTCGACCCGGCTGGCCAGGCCTGGCTGGGAACACGCACCGGCATGGCCCTGTGGGACGGCAGCGCGCTCACGCAGCCGGCGCTGTGGGCGCCATTGCGGCAGCAGCAGATCAACACCGTATTGCAGCAGGGGCCGGAACGATTCTGGATCGGCACCAGCGGCGGTCTCTACTTGCAGGAGGGCGGCCTGCTGCGGCGTTACACCAAGGAGGAGGGCATGCCCGCCGTGGCGGTGCGGGGCCTGCTGATGCTCGATGGACGCCTCTACGTGGGCAGTGAGCGCGGGCTCTACAGCGGCCTGGAAGGTCGTTTTCGCCGCGAAGGCAGCAACCCGGTGCTGGACCAGGCCCTGGTCACGGCGCTGACGCTGGTGGGCGCCAACAAGTTGCTGGTCGGCACCTTCGACGATGGTCTGTTCCTGCTCGACGTGACCGGCGTCACGCCCATCGGTTTGGCCGAGGGTCTGCCTTGGCCGCAGGTGGCCAATCTGCAGGTGGATCAGACGCACGTCTGGTCCAGTGGACCCCGCGGCGTCTATCGCTTCGGCCTGGATGAGCTGGATGCGCTGTTGCTACAAGGCACACCTTTGGCCCCCGAACCCATTCTGAACGAGGCGCGTGATGCGCGCGGCGGACAACGCCTGCGTTGCTGCAATGGCGGCGCCACCAGTCGTGGCCTGATTCTCAATTCGCGCCTGTGGTTTCCCAGCCTCAACGGTCTGGTTCGCATCGATCCGGTCAGCATTCGACCCGAGCGCAAACCGCCCAAGGCCGTGATCGAAGCGGTGGAGGCCGACGATGGCCGGCGCTGGCTGGCCGAGCCGAGTCTGCGCATGCCGGTGGGGCTGCGCGATCTGACTGTGCGCTTCACGGCACTGAGCTTCCGCGACCCCGAGGGTCAGCGCTTCCGCTACCGCTTGCGCGGATTCGAGCGGGACTGGCACTCATCGGGCACGGAAAGAACGGCCCGCTACACCAACCTGACGCCTGGACACTACCGATTCGAAGTGGAAGTGCTGTCGGGTGGCGGCGAACAGCCACGCAGCACGGCCGAGATCGAGCTGGTCATTCCGCCACATGTCACCGAGACGCTGTGGTTTCGCAGTCTGCTCGTGCTGGGTGCCGTCGGACTGGTGGCATGGCTGGCCGCCTGGATGCGCCGACGCAGCCAACAGCGCGAACGCCATCTGCAGGAACTGGTGGAACGTCGAACCGAGGAGTTGCGGCGCGTCAATGACCGCCTGCGCAGCGCCAACCAGGCCTTGGCCGCAGAAAGTCTCACCGATGGTCTGACCGGGCTGAAGAATCGCCGCTTCCTGGCGCGGCACCTGGGGGGATGGCGTCGCGAGCATCTGCTCGGCGAGCAACCTGGTGATGAGCGTCTGTGGCTGTTCCTGATCGATCTGGACCATTTCAAGGCCATCAATGACCGCCATGGCCATCTCGCCGGCGATGAGATGCTGTGTCAGTTCGCCCAATTGCTGCTGCGGATCGCCGGTGGAACCGGCGAAGCGCTGCGTTGGGGCGGCGAGGAGTTTCTGATCCTGATGCCGGAACATGCACTGCGCTCGCCGGAAGACTTTGCCGAGCGCATCGTTCGAGCGGTCAGGCGCGCCGACTTCCGTGCCAACGAGCACACCTCGGTGCCGCTGACCGCATCGGTGGGCGTGGCCAGTTTCCCGGCGCTGGCCGATCGCAGTGATCTGGTCGACTGGGCACTGGCGATGGAACTGGCCGATGCCGGCCTCTACCACAGCAAGCTCAATGGTCGGGATGGCTGGTCCCGACTGCACCCCGCGGCCGAGGCGCGCTATCGCGACTTCGGCTCTGGCGCGGGCGCCCAGATCGAGGCCGTGCTGGAGGCGGGACTGGCGAGGTGGGAGCAGAGCGGGCAGGATCGCGCCTCCACCGATGGCTGAGTCCTGATGCTGAATGTCCTGATTGGCCTGGTCAGTCTGCTGTTGGCCGGCAATGCGCTGGGCGCCGCCTGGGCGCTGGCCGCCCTGCCAGATGCCTGGAATGCGCCCTGGATGGCCCTGATCGTGCCGCTGCTCCTGGGCGTGCTGCTGCGTTTCAACCAGCATCCCGCCGGCTGGTGGCGAGGCCTGTTGTGTCTGGGGGGCTTCTGGATTGCCGTGATCCAATGCAACTTCATCATCGGCGGCGCGCTGGTCGCCGCCCACCTGGGCAAGCCGCTGTGGCCGTGGTTGAAGATGATTGGTCCGGAAATGGCCTTTGCCGTGGCCTACGCCCACCTGCACTGGATTGATCTCACCGCCTATCTGATCGGCAGTGGCGTGGCGTTTTGGTGGGGGCGTGGCCGGGTTCAGCGGGCACCGGTCGGGCGGCGAGCTTCGAAGGCCCCCAAGGGCTGAGAACCCGATGGCGGGCTGGCGGATGGTTGGGCGGCCCGCTGGCATTGCGTGTTGGGGAGCTCGGGGCTAGGGTCCGACAGCCTCGGTGACTGTCGAGGCCATCCATCAGCCACTGAGGATCAGCCCATGGCCCGGTTTCGCCTGGCATTGTTCGCACTCTCCTGCCTGCTGCTGTCTGTCCAGCTTCACGCCCAGCAGGTTGCCAGCCCGGAGCGCCTGCGCGAATTGGTCCTTGAGATGATGGAGGAGACCGGTCAGATGGCCGCGCTGCGGCGCGATCATGCTCGCTATGGCGAGATCTTCCGGGAGATCGCGGCCTCGGCCGGCGTCGATGACGCCGAAAGCTGGGCACAGCGCATCGATGCGCTATTTCCGCAGCAACAGATCGAGCAGGCGGTCGATGAGTTGCTCAGGGACGAGAATACGCTCTACATGATCGAGTTCCTGCTGGAACTGTCGCGGGATGCCGACCTTCGTCAGGCGCTGCGCTGGATCAATGGCGCCGATCCTCGGCCCGCACGGGCCGAACCGGATTCGGACAAGCGTCAGAAACTGATCAGTGCGTTGTTGGCCTACGGCCGCTTCGAGCTGCGGACGCACTGGCAACAGAAGCACCAGGAGCAGTTTGTAGTGGCGGTCATCAATGCGCTGGATCCCACCGCGCACGCGACCGCGACGATCAGTGGTGACTGGCCGATGAATCCGGATATCACTGCCATCCGGGACCAGTGGGTCAAGCCAGCCACAGCGGCCGTGTCAGACCAGACGCTGCAGGATCTGACGATGCGAATCAGTACGCCACCGGTCGACGCCTATCTTGCCGCTGCGGCGCGCTGGCATGGGACGTTCGACTCGGTCGCGCTGGATGCACTGCTGCTCGAGTTGCAGGCTTCACGCATCGATTCCACGCAGGTGGCGCAGGGACCGGCCTTGACCGGGCAGATCGCCGAGGCGCGTCGTTTGTACTTTGTGGACGCCAGCCCCATGGCCCAGCGGCAGGCCAATGAGGCACTCGCCGGACTCAATGCAGCGCATCCCAACCACGCCGAGATCCTGACCTTGTTGGCCAGGATCGAGCTTGCCAACACTTCCATACCCAACGCGGGGTCCTTTGCCCTGCGCATACCGAACTTCGACGCGCCCCTGGATCGCGTCGAACAGCTGGTCGAGCGGGCGTTGAAGGCCGATCCGGATTTCGCCGAGGCGCTGGTGCTCAAGGCCTGGACGCGCTTTCTGGACAGCAAGGACGCCGAGGTTGCCGAGCTGTTGGCGCGTGCCGAGCAGATCGACCCGCAGGCCACCTGGCTGCGCGCCAATCAAGCCGATCTGGCCACGGTACAGGGTCGCAACGACGAAGCGATCGCCGGCTACCGAGCGGTGCTGGACCAGCCGGAGAAAGAGCGCTATCTGCATCTGATCGTCTTGCGCCGCAGTTGGGTGGCGCATGCGCAGGCGGGTCGCCTGAAAGACTGGGAGGCGCTGGCGCGCACCTACATGGAACGGCGGAGCGACGATCCCTACCTGCCGCTGTTCTACGCCGAGCACCTGCTGAAAACCCGTCAGGATCCGGACGCCGCCATTGCCATGGCCAAGCGGTCCCATGACCGGGCCAATCCTCTCTTCCGCGATCAGATGATTGGCGCGGCGGAGTGGATCAAGGCTCACCAGCTGCGCGAGAAATCCGGCGGTTGGTCGACCGAGTCGACCGCCCTGCTTGAACACGGCAAGCTGGTCAGCCGTATCGATGCGACCAATCTGATTGGCTACGTCTGCGGCTTGCATCGTTCCGTCGAGACACTGCTGCTGTTGAGCGAGCGGCCGGAAGTCGGCGAGGACGGCAAGCGCGCGCTGTTTTCCTGTGCGCTGCAAACCCGCGATCCCCGCAGGATCGGCTACTTCGCCCAGATCGGCATCGATCTCAATGCACCTCTGCCACCGACGCCCTGGTCGCCACTGGAATACACCTGGATCTATGAGGATCCAGCCACTTTTCAGGCCTTGCTGGCAGCCGGCGCCGATCCCGGCCGCCCGAGCAGTAACGGACAAAAGAGCATTGAAGCGGCCGTTCGTGCTTCGACCGCGGCCGACTCGCCCTTCATCAAGGCGCTGGATGCCAACAAGCGGTAGTCAGCAACAGTTCGAACGGGCGTGATTGCCGGCAATTAGAAGCGAGATCCGCGTCCGCTCCCGACCGGGACTGGCGTTGTCGCTCAGGCTTCACGCGGCTGGTTGAGGCTGACCTGCAGCAGATTGCGGATGTCACGCAACGGCGGTGCGCCGAACTGTCGGCTGTACTCTCGGCTGAACTGTGAGGGGCTTTCGTAGCCGACCTGATAGGCGGCAATGGAGGCATCGAGGTGCTCGGTCAGCATCAGCCGCCGCGCCTCGTTCAGGCGCAGCCGCTTCTGGTACTGCAACGGACTCATCGCGGTGATCGCGCGGAAATGATTGTGGAAGGCCGATGCACTCAAGCCTGACTTGCTGGCCAGGTCATCGACGCGCATCGGCTTGGCGAGGTTGTGCTTGAGCCAGTCGATGGCACGGGAGATCTGGAAGCCGTGGTGCCCGGTCGCCGCCATTCGGCGCAACTGCGGCCCTTGTTCGGTGTGCAACAGGCGGTAGCCGATTTCCTGCCGCAGCAGCGGCGCCAGCGCGGGAATGTCTTCGGGGCTGTCGAGCAGGTCGAGCAGCCGGATCATCGCATCCGACAACTTGGGCGGCAGTCGACTGACCGCAATGCCCAGACGCGCAGGGTTGCTGCGTGGCACGGGTTGCTCCTGCGCCAGCACCAATTTCGCGATGGTCCGCAGATCCACTTCCAGCATCATGCCCAGATAGGGTCGTTCCGGGCTGGCTTCGAGGATGTGCGAGATCACCGGCAGATCGATCGAGGTGATCAGGAACTGCTGCGCGTCATAGACGAAACGTTCTTCGCCCAGCACCACCTGCTTGCGACCCTGTCCGATCAGGCAAACGCTGGGGGCCAGCATGTAGCTGGTGGGCTCGGTCGGGTGTTCCCAACGATGCAATGACAGACCCGGGATCGCCGTGTCCAGGCGGTTGGTGCCCTGGGTCCAGCGATCCAGGCGCCTGGCCAGTGGCGTGGCATCGTCGTTTTGAATGGAATTGGGCGTGCTGGCACTCATCGCGGTCGCGCCTGTCTGTCGTTCCCAGCCAGCTTAGCAGCGACGCCCGCTGCGTGCGTCCACATGAGCATGACTGTGCAGTTTTGGGCAAATTTCCCGGAGGCTTGTGCAGTCTCAACGCCTGTCTATTGCCCCAATGCACGTAGCGCTCTATCCGTTTCTGGAACGTCTGCCCAATTCATTCTTGCTTCGCAGGAATAGGCAATAGATCAGGAGCATTGGTCTAACCCTGGTCGGGCCCGACTGCCTACAGTGGAACCACGCTGATGCGAGGTCCTCAGCACCGCCGCGGGCGCCGCAAGGCAGCCCGCCACTCTGGTGCCAGGACCGCCGATCGCCTCCGCAGGGCCGCATGGCTGCGCCGCAGCCTTGCGGCCGGATCACTATCGTCAAAGAGGAAACGAGATGAGCGACAACATTCGTGGCAAGGTCATTGTCATTACCGGCGCGTCCAGCGGCATGGGTGAAGCCACCGCCCGCGGACTGGCCGCCAAGGGCGCCAAGGTCGTGCTGGGCGCCCGCCGCGCCGACCGCCTGGCGCAGATCGTGTCGGACATCACGGCTCAGGGCTGGGAGGCCATCGCCGTACCCACCGACGTGACGCAACGCGCCGATCTGCAGAAGCTGGTCGATACCGCGATCAGCACCTACGGCCGCATCGACGTGCTGTTCAACAATGCCGGTCTGATGCCGCTGTCGCCGCTGGAGAGTCTGCGCATCGACGAGTGGGACCAGATGATCGACGTCAACATGAAGGGCACGCTCTACGGCATCGCCGCCGCGCTGCCGAAGATGAAGGCGCAGAAGGCCGGGCAGATCATCAATGTGTCCTCGGTCTATGGTCACAAGGTGGTCGCCACCGGGGCCGTCTATTGCGCCACCAAGTATGCCGTTCGGGCCATCTCCGAGGCGCTGCGCCAGGAAGTGAAGGACTACAACATCCGGGTCACCACCATCTCGCCCGGCGCCGTGCGGACCGAGCTGACCGATCACATCACCGAGCCCGGGCTGGCCGAGAGCGTGGCCGATGCG
>JAWLAT010000026.1:0-70227 GCA_041395325.1 Lysobacterales bacterium | reverse complement strand
AACTCGCGCCAGAGCTGGTGGGAGCGCTGCACCAGCGGCACGAATTCGGCCCCCTCGCCGACCGCCAGCCGGGTGATCCGGCTTTCGCCGTGGGTGGAGCCGTGGTGGTGTGGCGGGTCGAAGCGGTCGATCCCGATCACCTGCGCGCCCCGACCGGCGGCATGAAACACCGTCGCACTGCCGACCGCGCCAAGGCCAACGACGAGCAGGTCGGGGGTCAATGCGGGCATGGGTGGGCAGGCCGCGTGCAGGGCCGGGTCAAGATAGCCGAGTTGCGGCGGTCGCGCAGGGAACGCGTGCTCCGCTGGGTCAGCGCTGAGCGCTGACGCCTATGGGTCGATTTGCTCAACAGCGTTCGACCACCGGTCGTGCCGATGCCGGGCTTGCGTCCGGCGGGCGCTGGCGACACTCTCGGCGGTCAGTCGCCCGCCGGCGCCCTTTTCGGATGGAGCACCCATGTTCGGCATTCGCTACGCCAAGGCCAATTCGTCCACCTATCTGATCCAGTACCGCAACGGCCAGCCGGTGCGGGAAGGTGCGGGTCTGGCCTTCTTCTATTTCGCCCCCAGCGCCTCGCTGGTGTCGATTCCGCTGGAAAGCGTCGATGTGCCCTTCATGTTCAGCGAGGTCAGTTCGGACTTTCAGGAGATCACGCTGCAGGGTCAGGTGACCTACCGGGTGGTCGATCCGAAACTGCTCGCCTCGCTGATGAACTTCACCGTCAAGCCCGATGGCAGCTACGTCTCCGAGGACCCCGGCAAGCTGCCGCAGCGGGTGGTCAACGCGGTGCAGGTGCAGCTGCGGGCCGGTCTGCAGGGCCAGCGTTTGCAGTCGTTGCTGTCAGCCTCCGAAGGCTTGGTCGCGGCGGTGCGTGAAGGGCTACGCCAACCCGACGGCTTGCCCAGCCTGGGCCTGGAACTGGTCAGTCTGGCGGTGCTGGCGATCAAGCCCACGCCCGACACTGCCCGGGCGCTGGAGGCCACGGTCCGCGAGCAGATCCTGAAAGAGGCCGATGACGCACTCTATCGCCGCCGCAATTCGGCCATCGAGCAGGAGCGCGCGGTGAAGGAGAACGAGCTCAACACCGAGATCGCGGTCGAGACGAAGAAGCGGCAGATTCGCGAGACCCAGATGGAAGCCGAACGGGCCGTGCTGGAGAAGCAGATGGAGATCCAGGCGCAGGAAATGCAGGGCCGGATTGCGCAGGAGCGCGAGAACGAGACCCTGACGACCCTGCGTTGCGCCAATGCCAATCGCGAGGCCGAAGCGCGTGCTCACGCGGTCGATCTGCTGGTGCAGAAGGTGCGCCACATCGACCCGAAGGTGCTGCAGGCGCTCTCACTGGGCAGCAGCGACAGCGGCACGATCATCGCCGCGGCCTTCCAGGAATTGGCGCAGAACGCCGGCCGCATCGGCGAGCTGAACATCTCGCCCGAGCTGCTGGCCCAGTTGACGCAGAAGGCGCCCAGGCCGGCCAAGATCTGATCAATGAGCGCCTCGCAGCGCCGCATCATCCTGGTCACCCGGCGGACCCGGCTGGAAGATCTGGTGATCCGTCTGAACACGGTCGAGCAGGCGCGCTTCTATGTCGAGCACATGGGCGCGGATTTCTCCGACTACGAGACCGAGCAACGCCAGTATCACGCTGCCGTCGCCAGCACCAGCGAACTGCTCAGCCTGCACGGCCGGGTGCAGCGGCTGGAGCGCAAGCTGCTGCCGAACTTCCTGTTCCCGCCTGATGCCCTGGTGGTGGTGGTCGGTCAGGACGGTCTGGTGGCCAACACGCTGAAGTATCTGCAGGGCCAGCCGGTGATCGGCGTCAATCCCGATCCGGCCCGCTGGGATGGCGTGCTGCTGCCATTTGGCGTGGGCGATCTGGCCATGATCGTGCCCGAAGCCCTGCAGGGGAAACGGCCGAGCCGGTCAATTTCGATGGCCCAGGTGCGCCTCAGCGATGGTCAGACCCTGCACGCAGTCAACGATCTGTTCATCGGCCCGCGCTCGCATGTCTCGGCGCGCTATCTGATCGAGCTGGCCGCGCGCCGCGAAACGCATTCCTCCAGCGGCATCATCGTTTCCACCGGACTGGGCTCGACCGGCTGGTTTCGCAGCCTGCTGACCGGCGCCCTGGCCCTCACCGGCGCCGCCGATGAGGAGCTGCAGCAACTGCGCGAGAACGGTTTCCCGTGGGAAGCGCGAATGCTCTATTTCACCGTGCGCGAACCCTTCCCCAGTCGCAGTTCGCAGGCCGAGCTGGTTTTTGGTCGCATCGAAGCGAACCAGCAGTTGCGGCTGGTCTCGCAGATGCCGGACTACGGCGTGATCTTCAGCGACGGCCTGGAGCAGGACTTCCTCGCCTTCAACTCCGGCATGGAAGCGCAGATCTCGGTGGCCGAACGGCAGGGCGTGTTGGTGCAGTAACCGATCCCTGAGCGCTGATCCAGACTGAACCGAATCTGTCCGCCAGGTCGCGGCTAACGCGCAATTTACGCCTGCCCTTCGCGCGTTCCGTAGGCTGCGACGGATTCGTCACCAGGATGGGAACGGCATGAGCAGGACGCGGCAGCCTTGGCTGAGTGTTTGGGCATTGTTCGGGCTACTGATGGCCACGGCGGCAACGGCAGCTGAACCAGCCGGATCTGCGGACGCCGATGCGCCGCAGCTGCTCGAGGCCATGGTGGTCAGTGGCATACAGCCGGGCCCGGGACTGTGGAAGGTCAGCAATGCCGACGGCCATGTGCTGTGGATTCTCGGCACCTTGTCGCCCCTGCCGCGGCGGATGCAGTGGGAATCGGCGCAGGTGCGGCAGGTGATTGGCGAGAGCCAGCAGGTGCTGCTGCCACCCAGTGGCCGGGTCAAGGCCGATGTGGGCTTCTTCGGCGGGATGGCGCTGTTGCCCGCCGCCCTGTCGGCGCGCAAGAACCCGGACAAGCAGACCCTGGCCGAGGTGCTGCCGGCGCCCCTCTATGCGCGCTGGACGCCGCTGCGGCAGCGCTATCTGGGTCGCGGCAAGGGCATCGAGAAGCGCCGGCCGCTGCTGGCGGCGAACAAGCTGTTCGAGGCCGCCATCGGTCGTCACGGCCTGTCGCAGAAGGATGTGGTGGTTGGCACGGTCAAGAAGTTGGCCAAGCGCGCCAAGGTACCGGTCGACCAGCCGCTGATTGAGGTGGTGATCGACGAACCGAAGCAGGCCCTGAAGGATTTTGCGCAGTCGGACCTGGACGACCGTGCCTGCTTCGAACAGACGCTGTCGCGGGTCGAGAACGATCTGCCGCTGATGCGCGACCGTGCCAATGCCTGGGCCACTGGCGACATCGAGGCGCTGCAGGATCTGCCCGACGTCGATCATCTGCGCACCTGCAGCGATGCCTTCCTCAACGCCTCGGCGATCCAGCAACGTGGCCTCGGCGACCTGCGCGACCGCCTGCAGGCGCGCTGGCTGGAAGCGGCAGAGCAGAGTCTGGTCGCGCACCCCAGCACGCTGGCGATCCTGCCGCTGAACCTGATCCTGCGCGAGGACGGCTATCTCGCGGTGCTGGCCGAGCGTGGTTATCAGATCGAGGCGCCGGAGGCGGACTGAGGCGGCGCCTGCGCGAAAGCGGACAGCGCTGTCCGCAGGCGGGCAGCGAGTCGACGCGAAACTCTCGGGAAACGGCCATTCTTCAGAGCTTGTCCGTGGCACGCCGGTTGCTTCAGCGGGTACCACGGCCGCGTTGCGCGGCGTTGGCTGGACTGCCTACATGCGTCAGGCACTGCGTTATCTGATTCGCCGCGCCGGCTATTCGCTCAGCGCGATCCTCACCCTGGCCCTGGGGATCGGCCTGGTCTCGACCCAGTACAGCCTGATCGACGGCCTGCTGCTGCGACCGCTGCCATTCGCCGCCGGTGAGGAGATCTTCCATGTCGCGCACCGTGGCAGCGAAGGCGGCTGGCGGACGCTGCCGTTGGCCGAGTTCGTCGCCCAGCAGGAAGCCACGCAGGGCGAATTGGAGATGGCAGCCTTCCAGAGCATGAGCCAGAACATGGTGGGCACGGATGGTCTGCCGCAGCGCGTCTGGGGCTCTGCGGTCAGCGCCGGTTTCTTCGACCTGCTGCGCGTGGCACCGATCCTGGGCCGCGGCTTCGATCCGGCCGAAGGGCAAAGTGGCGCAGCCCCGGTGGTGCTGTTGGGTGAGACCCTGTGGCGCGATGCCTTTGCCGCCGAACCGGGCTTGCTCGGACAAGCCATTGAGATCAACGGCGTGCGCCACACTGTCGTCGGCATCCTGCCCACTGGCGTCCGTTTTCCCTTTCAGGATCAACTGTGGACGAACCTGATGCTGCCGCCAACCGGCACGGCGCCGGTGGAAGGGTCGGCCAATGAGGTGCAGGCACTGGCACGGCTACCCGCCGGTCTTGCACCAACCGCCGCCGCGCAGGCATTGACCTTGGCCACCGAGCGCTTCCGCCGCCAGCACGGCGACGCTGAGCCAGTCGCACCAATGTTGGTGCGACCGGTGCCGCTGGCCTACAACGGCAATGCGCAGACGGTTGTGCTGATGGGTAGCATGCTGGCCATGACGCTGCTGGTACTGGTGTTGGCCTGCGCAAATGTCGCCAACCTGCTGTTCGTGCAGGCCATTGACCGGTTGCGTGAGCTCGCGGTGCGCGCAGCGCTGGGGGCGGGCCGCTGGCGAATCATTGGCCAGCTGCTGCTGGAGGGCGGGCTGCTGACCTTGGCCGGCAGCCTGCTGGGTTTGCTGCTGGCCTATGGCGGGATTGCGCTGCTGCAGCATGAAACGGCAGCGCGCATCGACATGGCCGGGTGGATCCAGTTCGACCTCAACGGCCGGGTGCTGGCCGTCAGCATCGCCGCGGGCATGCTGGCGGGCCTGGTCGCCAGTCTGTTGCCAGCCCTGCGCATCGCCCGCAGTGATCTGGCCCAACGTCTGCGCAGCGATGGCCGGGGACAGGTCGGTGCCCACGGCCTGCGCTGGAAGCGTTGGATGATCAGCGGGCAGTTCGCCCTGGCGGCCGCGGCCCTGCTGATGGCTCTGCTGCTCAGCCTGAGTGTGCAACGCAGTGGCCAGAGCACACTGCAGTTCGATCCCGACGCACTGCTGATCGGTCGACTGGAGCTGCAAGGGCCACAATACGCCGAGGCGGCCGCGCGCAGCCGCTTCTACGAGCAATTGCTGGCAAGGTTGCAGAGCTTGCCCGGCGTGGCCGCGGCCAGTGTCAGCAGTCGCGACCTGATCGCCCAGGGGGTGTACACCGGCGTGGAGTTGGCGGGGTCACCGGTGAGTCGGCGACAGGACCAACCGCAAGCCTTCCTCGAGGTGGTCAGTCGCGACTACTTCCGCGTGGTCGATCGCCAGGCACTGCGGGGCCGCGTGTTCAATCACACTGATGCGGTGGACAGCCCACCGGTGGCGCTGATCAACGAAGCCTTCGCCACGCAGCACTACGGCGAAAGCGATCCGATTGGCCAGCAACTGCGCAGCGACCGAGAGGACGGCCAGTGGGCGACGATCATCGGCGTGGTGCCGGACCTGCACATGCAGGGACTGGGCAACGCCGGCAGCGGCGCCGGCTGGTATCTGCTGCAGGAGCAGATCGGCTGGGGCTGGCTGGACCTGCTGTTGCGCGTCGAGGGGCCGGCCGAGACGCTGATCGAGCCGGTCCGCCGCGTCGTCGCCGAACTCGATCCGGGCTTGCCGGTGCACAGCGTTCAGACCCTGCGCGGGCGCACCGACCGGGCGATGGCCGCGCTGGCCATCACCAGCGCGATGGCCGGCAGTTTTGCGCTGGCGGCCGTGCTGCTGGCCTCGATCGGTGCGTACGCGTTGCTCGCCTATGGCGTACGCAGTCGCACCCGTGAATTGGGTCTGAGGCTGGCGCTGGGCGCCGGCGCCAGCCGCGTCATCGGCGATCTGCTGCGGCAGGATCTGGCCCGCGTCGGGCTGGGAATCTTCGCCGGACTGCTGATCGGTGCACTGCTGGTGCAGCCGCTGACGCCGATCCTGCCCCATGTGTCCAGCGACGAGCCCGGGCTCTACCTGCTGGTTGGCGCGGTCCTCGTCTGCGCCGGTCTGCTGGCGGCCTGGCTGCCGGCCCGGCGGGCAGCGCGCATTGACCCGCAGCTGGCACTGCGCAGCGACTGAGCAAGTCAGCCGGTCGGCAGCGGGCCGAATCAACGGCCCACTGCCAGTTCCGGCCTATGGCGACGACAGGGGCGGCAACGGCTGGCCCCGGGTCCACGGGCCACCAGCGTCGATCAACGCCTGCTCCAGTGCCGGCAGCGTCTGTTGTCCCAGCTGCTCGATCTGGGCTCGCCACTGCGCGTACTCGCGTTCGGCGATGTCCAGGCTGCGCTGATGCATGGGCGTTGGGCCGTAGGTGGAGAAGGCCACGCCCAGATAGGCATGGAAATAGCGATCGCTGATTGTGCTCGCCTGCGGCTCCTTCACCAGCGCCTTGTTGGGATCGCCGCCGAGCTGGTCGCGCAGGGCGAAGAACTGCTGCCGAGCGGCTTCCAACTGTCGATCCAGTTCGCCGCCCGCCTGCGACCGCGCCAGCGCCACCTGCAGGTCGCCCAAGCGCTGCTCCAGCAACGGCAGATGCAGGCCGGCGGCCGACAGCGCCCGGTTCAGTTGCGCCACGCGCCGGCCGAAGGCGGCCACTTCGGCCGGATCGGCGCCCGGCAGTGCACCGCTACGCAGCGCCTCGACCTGCACCGGTACCGGCCCGGCCAGGTTGCGCAGATCGCCGTCCACTCGCGCTTCCAGCGTCGCTTGGTAGCGGCCCGTGCTGGCCAGGAAACCGGTGGGTTCGGGCGCAATGAAGCTGCCGCCAGTACCGACCGCATCCAGCGCCGGATAGCGCAGATCCCAGGCCACCCGATGCAGACCGGCCTTGGCCGGTGCTTCGATCCGCCGGACCACTGCGCCGGCCTCATCGCGAATCACCAACAGCACCGTGGGCGCGGCCTCGCGCGTTTCGGCGGCCAACGCCGCCCAGTCAGGCACGGGCGTGTCCTGATTCTGGCTGAGGCGATCCTTCTCGCCGGCCTGCCGCTGCGCCGTACGTGAGCGCAGATCCTCTTTCAGGTAGTAGGTGAACAGCGCCCCGAATGCCGGGTTCGGCGCAACGAAATAGTCGTCACCCTGATAGCCCTTGCCGCCGCTGAAGATCGGGCGCTTTTCGACGTACCACCAGGCCCGGCGGGGTTCATACAGGGTGGCGCTGTCCGGCAAACCGTTGCGCGCCATGCTGCGCAGCGGCGTGTAGTCGTCGAGGATCCAGATGCCGCGGCCGAAGGAGCCGCCAACCAGATCGTTCTCACGCCGCTGGATGGCCAGGTCGCGGAAGCTGATGGTCGGTGCACCGCCCTGCAGTGGCAGCCAGTGCTGACCCCCGTCGACACTGGCAAAGATGCCGAACTCGGTGCCGACGAAGAACAACCTCGGTTCGACGTGATCCTGCACCAGCCGCCAGACCAGATGACGCTCGGGCAGGTCGCCGACCATCGACTTCCAGCTGCGGCCGCGGTCGCGCGAGACCACCAGCAGCGGCCGGAAGTCGCCGTTCTTGTGATTGTCCAGCGCCACGTAGACGGTGTCGGCATCGAACAGATCGGCCTTGATGTCGTTGACGAAGGCCTCGGCCGGCACGCCGGGCAGCCGACCGACCTCGATCGAACGCCATTGACCGCCGCCGTCCTCGGACACCTGCAGCAGGCCGTCATCAGTGCCGGCATAGATCAGCCCTTCCACCTGCGGCGATTCGGCCAGCGAGGTGATCGTCGCGTAGTCGCTCATGGCGAACAGATCCCAGGCCGAATCCCAGCTCTGCTGCCGACCCATCAGCGGCAAGCGCAGGCGGTCACGCTGGCGGCTCAGATCGCCGGAAATGGCCCGCCAGCTGTCGCCACGATCGTCCGAGCGCCAGACCCGCTGTGAGGCGAAATACAGCCGCTTGGGATCGTGCGGGCTGACCAGGATCGGCGAGTCCCAATTGAAGCGCTCCGGCCCTTCGCCGGCATCGGGCTGCGGCTTGATGTAGACAATCTCACCGCTGCTGCGGTCGTAGCGGACCAGATTGCCTTCCTGCCACTCGGCATAAACGATGTTGGGGTTGCCCGGCTCCGTGGCGGACTGATGGCCGTCGCCGAACAGCGTGACGAACCAGTCGCCGTTGCGGATGCCGTTGACGTTGTCGGTGCGCGAGGGCCCGCCCTGCGAGGCGTTGTCCTGGGTGCCGCCGTAGACGTTGTAAAAGGGCTCGGCGTCGTCGACGGCGATCTTGTAGAACTGCGTCAGCGGCAGGTTCTTGTGATAGCGCCAGCTGCGCGCGCCGTCATGACTCTCGTACAGGCCACCGTCGCTGCCGACCAGCAGATAGTCCGGGTCGTCGGCGCGAAAGGCCAGCGCATGGTCATCGGAGTGCTTGCTGCTCTGCGGCAGCGGGGCGAAGCTGGCACCGCCGTCGTGCGAGACCTGCATCTCGACATCGGCCAGATAGATGCGATCGAAGGCATGCGGGCTGGCGTACAGCTCGGTGTAATAGTGCGGGCCAGTGCCGCCGGAAGCGGTGTCGGACATCTTCTGCCAGCTGCCGCCGCGATCGGCCGAGCGATAGACCGCGCCGGTGCGCCGGTTCAGCTCGATGGCGGCGTAGAGCACATCCGGGTTCTGCGGCGAGATCGCCAGACCGATCTTGCCCAGCGGCCCCTCGGGCAGCCCCTGCGCCAGCTTCTCCCAGGTCTTGCCGCCATCCACGGAGCGATGCACGCCGGAGCCCGGGCCGCCGCCGAGGTAGGCAGCGACACTGCGCTGGCGCTGCCAGGTGGCGGCATAGAGCCGCTCCGGATCACGCGGGTCGAGCACCACATCGGTGGCGCCGGTCCAGGGGCCTGCGTCCAGCACCAGGCTCCAGCTCTGGCCGCCATCGCTGCTCTGGTACAGGCCGCGCTCACCGCCCTTGGACCACAGCGGGCCTTGCGCCGCCACCCAGATCACGTCCGGGTTCTCGGGATGGACAACGATCTTGCTGATCCGCTCGGACTGCTTCAGGCCGAGATGGGTCCAGCTGGCGCCGCCGTCGTCGGAGCGGTACAGGCCATCACCATAGCCGGCGTGTCGACCGCCGATGTTCTCGCCGGTGCCGACCCAGATCCGGTGACGATTGTGCGGATCGATCAACACCGTGCCGATCGAATAGGCGCCCTGACCGTCGAACAGCGAGGTCCAGGTGGTGCCGGCGTTGACGGTCTTCCAGACACCGCCGCTGCCGACGCCGACATACCAGGTGCTGGCATCGACCGGATCGATGGCGATGTCGGCGATGCGGCCGGACATGAACGCAGGCCCGATGCCGCGCAGCTTCATCCCGGCCAGCACATCGGCCGGCTTGTCGGCCGCCCAGAGCAAACCCGGCAAGCCACACAGCATCACAGCGACCGCCCACCACGGCGCCCGAATCACACTCCCCATCGCGATTCCCCAAGACTCGTATGAGCCGGGGAGCATAGCTCGCAGCTGCAACCCTGTTGCGGCGCGAAAGTCACGTTCCGGCGCCGCAACGGGGTCAATTGGGCTCAGGCCGGATCGAAGTCGCTGGCCGCGTGCCGTTCACGGAGCTGCTCGGCCGGCTCGCCCCAGGTGCGGTTGACGCGCCGACCGCGGATCACCGCCGGACGCTGCGCAATCTGCTGCGTCCAGCGCTGCAGGTGGCGGTAGTCCTGTACCTGCAGAAAATGGCCGGCGTCACCATAGATTTCGCCCTGCGCCAGCGCGCCGTACCAGGGCCAGCAGGCGATGTCGGCAATGCTGTATTCGCCGCCCAGAAATTCGTGCTGCGCCAGACGCTGGTCGAGCACATCCAGCTGCCGCTTGACCTCCATCGCGTAGCGGTCGATGGGGTAGCGCATCTTGTAGGGGGCGTAGTGGTAGAAGTGCCCGAAGCCACCGCCCAGGAAGGGCGCGCTGCCCATCTGCCAGAACAACCAGTTCAGGCATTCGGTCCGTGCTGGCCCGGTGGGCAGGAAGGCGCCGAACTTCTCCGCCAGGTAGAGCAGAATCGAACCGGACTCGAACACCCGCACCGGTTCGGCACCGCTGCGGTCGAGCAGAGCCGGGATCTTCGAGTTCGGATTGATGTCCACGAATCCGCTGCCGAACTGGTCGCCGTCGCTGATCTGGATCGGCCAGGCGTCGTATTCGGCGCCGGCATGGCCGGCCTGCAGCAGCTCTTCCAGCAGCACCGTCACCTTGACGCCGTTGGGCGTGGCCAGCGAGTACAGTTGCAGCGGGTGCTGGCCGACCGGCAAATCTTGCTGTTCCCGCGCACCGGCGGTGGGTCGGTTGATGTTGGCGAACTTGCCGCCGTTGCCCGCCTCATAGGTCCACACCGGTGGCGGCGTGTATTCGTCCTGCATGTCTGGCTCCAGGTCGGTAGGGAAATGTCCGGTGTCGCTGCACAGTGCAGACCGCCCGGCATGGTGTTGCATTGCGGCATGTCGGTCAGCCCATCTGAATGTGGGTGTGCCAGGGATTGTCAAGTCGCATGAGCTGGGGCCCGCAGCATGACTTCTGCCCCGGGCGAGCCGATCCGGCGCAGTCGTACAGTGGCTGCCTGCTGCTGCCGGATACCGACCATGCTCGCGCCGCGCAACGATGTCGACGAACTGGCTGCGGTCTTCGCCCGCGAAGGCCGGGTGCTGGTCCGCGACATCCTGGCTCCGGACTTTGCGCACGCCGTGCTGAGTACGGCCCAGGCCTGGACCGAGTGGAATCTGGTCACACGCATTGGCGGTGAACACCGCGCCTTCGATGCCCGGGCGATGATGGAACTGCCCTCGGGACGCTGGATCGAGTTCCTGCAGATGGTGCACGCCGAGGCTCGTGGTGGCTTCCAGTATCTGTACGAGCGCTACCCGATCGAGGACCGTGCTCGGGCCGGACAGCTGTTCGATCCAGTGCTGGTCGACGCCCTGGCGCTGGTTCAGGGTGAAGCCTTCCTGGCGCTGTTGCGGCAGATCACCGCCGACCCGACGATCGGGCAGGCCGACCTGCAGCTGTCACGCTATCGCGCCGGCCACTTTCTCAGTCTGCACGACGACAGTGATCAAGGCAGCCTGCGTCGGGCCGCGTTTGTCTTCAATCTCAGTCCGGCCTGGTCACCCGACTACGGCGGCCTGCTGCAGTTCGTGGCTGGCGACGGGCAGGTGGCCCGGGCGATCACGCCGGCCTTCAATACACTGTCGTTGTTTCGCGTGCCGACGCTGCATTCGGTCAGTTCGGTGGCGCCCTATGTCGATCGCGCACGGTTGGCGCTGACCGGCTGGGCACGGCTGTCGGCGGAATCGTGGGCGAGCGAGCGCGTCGCTTGAGTCGACGAATCGCTTGCCTCAATCCAGCCCGAGCAGCGCGCGCATGTCGGCCAGTCGGGCACGCGTCCTGGCTTCGCGTTCGGCCGGATCGGCCGGGCCCTTCTCCGCCTCGCGGGCCAGATCATCGGCCGGCAGCTCCTCGAGAAAGCGGCTGGGTTTGGTGCGGAAGCTCTCGCCGCGCTGGCTGCGCCGACCGGGATAGCTGAGCGTCAGCGCCTGGCGGGCGCGGGTGATGCCGACATAGAGCAGCCGCCGTTCCTCTTCCAGCCGACCTTCGCCAGCGGCCGCCTCATGCGGCAGCGTGCCTTCGTCCAGACCGAGCAGATAGACCTCGTCGAACTCCAGGCCTTTTGCCGCATGCAGGGTCAGCAGCTGCAGCCCGGGACTGTCGTCCTCCTTCTCCTCGCGCGAGATGGCCAGCTCGGTCAATCGCGCCGCCAGTGCGCCCAGACCGGTGCCGCGCTGTCCCAGCAGCCGCAGCAGTTCCTCGGTCGAGGCCTCGCGCCGCTCCAGCGTTTCGGCGTCCACCCGACCCTGGCGCAGATGGCTAGACCAGTTCAGATCGCCCAGGACCTGCTGCAGCAGCGTCGCCGGCCCCATGTTGGCCGCCTGCGCGCGCCAGCGTTGCAGCTGCCGGCCATAGTCATGCAGAGCCTGGCCGCCGCGGTCGCTGTCGGCGAATTGCGCGGCCGCATCGGCCAGCGACAGGTTCAGCTCGCGGGCACGGCCGCCCAGCCTGGCCAAGGTGGCATCGCCGATGCCGCGACGCGGCGTGCGCACCGCGCGCAGAAAGGCACCGTCATCGCCGGCGTTGGCAATGACCCGCAGATGTGCCAGCAGGTCCTTGACCTCGGGTCGTTCGAAGAAGCCGCTGCCGCCACGCAGCCGATAGGGCAGATCGCGCTCGCGCAAGGCCACTTCCAGCGGCCGGCTCAGATGGTGCGAGCGATAGAGCACGGCGAAGCTGTCCAGCGGCCGTCCGTGGCGCCGATGCCGATCGGCGATGTCGTAGGCGATCCAGCGCGCCTCTTCCTCGACATCGGGCAGGCAGGCCAGGCGGATCGGCTCGCACTCGGGCAGACCACTCCACAAGCGCTTCTCGACCAGATGCGCGTTGTTGGCGATCAGCTCGTTGGCCACCTTGAGGATCCGCGGCGCACAGCGATAGTTGCGTTCGAGCTTGATCACCTGCAGATCCGGAAAATCCTGCTGCAGGCGGAACAGATTGCGCGGATCGGCGCCCCGCCAGGCGTAGATCGACTGATCATCGTCGCCAACCACGGCCAGCCCCTGTCCCGGTCCGACCAGCGCCCGGATCAATCGGTACTGGGCCGGATTGGTGTCCTGGTATTCGTCGACCAGCAGATGGATGAAGCGTTGGTGCCAGCGCTCGCGCACACCCTCGTCGCTCTCCAGCAACCACAGCGGACGGGCGATCAAATCGTCGAAATCCACCGCATTGAAGGCCGCCAGGCGGGCCTGATAGTCGGCATAGAGGCGAGCCACTTCCTGGCCCTGCGGGCCCTCGGCCACGAAGCGCTGGGGCGGAATGCCGTCGGCCTTGGCCTGATGCAGCTGCCGCTTGAGCCTGGCCAGCACGTCGCGCGCCATGCCGCGCGGCGCCAGCTCGGCGAACAGCGCGTCGCTGTCGCCACCATCGAGGATGGAAAAGCCAGGCCGCAGGCCGGCTGCGCGCGCTTCGGCCTGCAGCAAGCGCAGGCCCAGCGCGTGGAAGGTTGAAACGGTCAGTCCTTCCAGCGCGGCTGCGGGCAGCCGTTGGCCCAGTCGCTCGCGCATCTCGCGCGCGGCCTTGTTGGTGAAGGTGATGGCCGCCACCCGCGCCGCTGGAAGACCCTCTTCCAGCAAGCCGGCGACCCGTTCGGTCAACGTCTTGGTCTTGCCCGAGCCCGCACCGGCCAGCACCAGCAGGGGACTGCCGCGATGCCGAACTGCGGCGTGTTGTTCGGGGTTCAGACTGGTCAAGAGTGGCGCGCCCCAAGGCAGAAAGGGGGCAGAGTTTAGCGGGCGAAGGCGCGATGTCAGACCCGCGGGTCGATGCCGCCACGCGCGGCCCGGGAGACCTACTCCACCGCGGGCCTGGCGACGGCGAAGTAGCGACGATAGCGCCGGTGAACGAGGACCGGCAGCGTGAACAGCAGGACGCCGTGCAATAGCCACCATCCATGGTCAACCAGGAATTCCGACAACGCGGCATAGCTGTTCAGCTGAATTCCGAACGCCTGGAGTTGAGGCACGCCATAAACGGTGAACACGATGGCAGGCAGCACTGCTGCGAACAGCAGGCTCTCGAGCATGAACTGGAATCCAAACACCATGGCAACGAACATGAGTCTGTTTCTGGACACACGGCGAGCGCAGTAGGCCACTGGAAAAACCACCGCGACAACAGCCAGCAGATAGGGCAATCCCTCAAGTATCGACATCGGCGCGCACCAGTTCGGTGATGATCTTCCAGGCGAGGAACAGGCAGCACCAGGAGAACGCGAACATTGCGCCGCCGACCGAAGCCAGCGTTAGGGTGTGCTTTGCGCCCCAGATCGGCTCGTCTGGCGGCGCTGGTGAATACGCCAGATCAGTGATCCACAAAATGCCGCCGAACAGCACGAAGCCATAGAGAAAGGCCCGGATCGTGCGCCAGATCATCGTCGACTCTGGACAACCGGGACCGCAGAACGTCCTGACGAAGTGCACAGTTGCCGATCATTTCCGCCACAGCCGATCGAAGCTGGACCGTAGAAGCTGGAGCTCACGGTGCTAACCCCAGCTTCGCTGATGCCGTTTGAGCGTCCCATTCATTTTCTGCAAGGCGCGTTGCAGCAACGGCCGCAGCCCGCCAGGACCGGCGGCGGCTGCAGACAGACCACTGTTGTGGGCTGCGCACAGATGACGGGCGTGGCCCCAGTCCTCGGCCAGGTCCTCCGCCCACTCGCGAAACTCGGCCGCCGCGCCGGCCCGCTTCTGCAGCGCAAAACCCAGTGACGGATGGAAGCTCACCAGCTCGCGAATGCCGAGCCAGCGCAGTGGCAACGGCATCCGCAGGCACATCAGCGTGTCATCGACGTGGATGGCGGCCGAATCCCGGTGCAGCGCCAGCACCGAGCTGAAATGGACCTGCTCATTGGCCGAGATGAAGTCCACACCACGCGGTACGGTGAACACCAGATCGGCAGCGAAGCGCCGGTGCAATGCCGATTGTTCGGTGCACTCATCGGCCCACGGCAGGTCGGCAAAGCGCTGCCGATGGCGCTCAGTCCCGTACAGCTGCGCCCGCGGAAAGGCCTGATGCATGGCGCGCACATGGACGGTGTGAAACGGATGCAGATTGAGCACAGCGACGATGCGGTCGTGGCCGCCGGCGATCTGCTCGGCGGCAGCGATCTGCTCGTCGTCCAGGCTGTAGGCGTCGAGAAAGGCCCAACGCTGATCCTGCAGTCGCACCAGCGACAGGTGCGTGCCGATCTCGACCAGTCCGCCGACGCGGAAACTGCCGCGCAGGTTCCAGAAACCCTCGCCAATCTGTTGCCAACGGCTGGCTGACATCCGTCTCCCCCCGGCGCCAAAGATCGCGCGTCAGTCCTTCAGTTCCACGCCCAATGAGCGCAGCTTGCGATACAGATGAGTCCGTTCCAGGCCGACCAGTCGGGCCAGCTTGCCGACGCTGCCCTGCGCTGCCTTCAACTGACGCAGCAGATACTCGCGCTCGAACTGCTCGCGGGCTTCGCGCAACGGCATGTTCAAATCCAGCGGGAAGCCCTCGTCACCGACCGGGCGCGGTGGCGGTGCGCTGCCGAGTGCCTGGTCGGCCTCGGCCGCATCCACCTCGGCACTGCTGCCCATGATCAGCAAACGCTGCACCAGATTGGACAACTCCCGGACATTGCCCGGCCAGGGATGCTGGCGCAGGCGGTTCTGGGCCGCGATGGAAAAGCGCCGATAGGGCAGGCGCTCCTGCTGGTGGTACCAGTCGGCATGGAAGGCGAGCAGCTCGGATACATCCTCGGGTCGCTCGCGCAGCGGCGGCACCTTCAACGGCACCACCTTCAGCTGGTAGTAGAGCTCCTCGTCCAGCTGACCGCTGGCCAGCGCCTTCTCCAGGTCCTGGCTGCTGCTGGCAATGACGCGGGTGCTCAGCTCCAGCGGTGCGGCACCCCCCATGCGGCTGTAGGCCTGTCGTGACAGCGCGCTGGCCAGGCGCTTCTGCACCTCCAGGCACAGCTCGGTGATCTCATCCAGATACAGACTGCCGGCGCGGGCCTGCTCCAGCAGGCCATAGCGGACTTGCCCGCCCTCTTCGCTGCCGAACAGGGTCACGGCCTGTCCATCGCGCTCGATGGCGGCCGGCTGGCACTCGACGAACGCCCCGTCGCGTCGAGTGCTGCGGGCATGCAGATAACGCGCCAGTGTGGCCTTGCCGCTGCCGGCCTCGCCCAGCAACAGCACCGGCGTGTCATGCGCGGCCAGGCGTTCGGCTTGCGCCCGCAATTGCTGCATCGCCTGGCTGCTGCCGACCGGTTCCAGCGGCACGCTGCGCTGCCGCTTCAGACCTTCGTTCTCACGCCGTACGCGGGTGTGATCGAGGCTGCGCTCGACCGTGACCAGCAACTTCGCCAGTGACAGCGGCTTTTCCAGGAAATCCAGCGCGCCCAGGCGCGTCGCCTCGACCGCGGTTTCCACCGTGCCATGGCCGCTCATCATCACCACAGTCATGTCCAGACCCTGGCCCTGCCATTCCTTCAGCAGGCTGATGCCGTCGGCGTCGGGCATCCACACATCCAGCAACACCAGGTCCGGCCGCTCCGAGCGGATCGCCTTGCGCGCCGGCTCCGCCCCCTCGGCCGAGCGCACCGCATAGCCCTCGTCCTCAAGGATCTCCTGCACCAGCGAGCGAATGTCCGGTTCGTCATCGACGACCAGAATGTGGGCCTTGGCCATGGGCGATTGCGGGCGATGGAAAGAGGAGAGGATAGCGCAGGGTTGTTGGCTGAGGGCTCAGGGCTCAGGGCTCAGGGCTCAGGGCCCAGGGCCCAGAAGAAAGGGAACTCGCCGCCAGATTGCTGCGACCGACGTCGGCTCTCGTCTGCGGAACCGCGATGGGGCGGCTCTTGCTGGGCCCTGCCCCTACTCCACCTCCAGCTTGCTGAAGGCCAGCAGCAGCTCCTTCATGCCGTGGTCGTCGAATTGCACCTGGACGCGGGCATGGTCACCGCGGCCATAGGCGTGGACCACGACGCCGGCACCAAAGCGGGGATGACGGACATTGGCGCCCAGCTTGATGCCAGGCAGGCCTGGTTCGACCAGCGGTGCGGCGGCCGCCAGCGCGCTGGGGCGGCTGACCTGAACGCGCGGTCGGACTTCCTGCACCGCATCACGCGGCAGTTCGGCGAGGAAGCGTGAAGGCGCATTGAAGGCGGCGGTGCCGCGCCAGCGACGACTTTCGGCGTAGCAGAGCACCAGTTCCTGCTCGGCGCGGGTCATCCCCACATAGGCCAGTCGGCGTTCCTCGGCCAGTTGCTGCGGGCCTTCGTCCATCGCGCGCTGATTGGGGAACAGGCCCTCTTCCATGCCGATCAGGAAAACCAGCGGAAATTCCAGTCCCTTGGCCGCGTGCAGAGTCATCAGCTGCACCGCATCGGCATGCGGCGCGGCCTGATTTTCGCCGGCGTCCAACGCCGCCTGAGCAAGGAAGGCGGTCAGCGGGGTCTGGCCTTCCTCCTCCTCGACCACCCGGAAGCTGCCGACCAGCGCCACCAGTTCATTGAGGTTGTCCAGCCGCGCCTCGGCTTCGCGCGGGTCGGACTGGGCATAGCTGTCCTTCAGCCCGGTGTCTTCCAGCACGCTGCGAACCTGCTCCTCCAGTGTGGCCTGCGCCAGACGCTGCTGCAGCCGGTCGACCAGCTCGACGAAGCCCTGCAGGGCATTGCGCGGCTTGCCACTGAGCGTCTGCGCCAACGCCGGATGCTGCGCCGCCTGCCACAGCGAGGCCCCCTGCTCGCGCGCCAATGCCCGCAGCCGCTCCAGGCTGCGCTCACCGACGCCGCGACTGGGACTGGCCAGCGCGCGCTCGAAGCTGGCGTCGTCCAGCGGATTGGCCAGCAGACGCAGCCAGGCCAGCGCGTCCTTGATCTCGGCGCGCTCGAAGAAGCGCTGCCCGCCGTAGATGCGGTAGGGCAGCTTCTGCTCCACCAGCACCTGTTCGAACACCCGCGACAGCGCGTTGGAGCGGTACAGGATGGCGCACTCGTCCAAGCGGCCACCCTGATCACGCCAGCGTCGGACCCGCTCGATCACGTAGCGCGCTTCATCCTGCTCGTTGTAGGCCGCATACAGCTGGATCGGTGTGCCGCCCTTGCGCTCGGTCCACAGGGTCTTGCCGAGGCGATCGCCGTTGTTGCCGATCAGCGTATTGGCGGCATCCAGGATGCGCTGGGTGGAGCGATAGTTCTGCTCCAGCCGCAGCACCTTGACCTCCGGCCAGTCGCGCTGGAAGCGATACATGTTTTCCACCTGCGCGCCACGCCAGCTGTAGATCGACTGGTCGTCGTCGCCGACCGCGAACAGCTGCGCCTGCTCGCCGGCCAGACGCTGCAGCCACAGATACTGCATCTGGTTGGTGTCCTGGAACTCATCGACCAGCACATGCGCGAAGCGACGCTGATAGTGCGCCAGCAAGGCAGGGTGCTCGGCCAGCAACTCGTAGCTGCGCAACAGCAGCTCGGCAAAATCGACCAGACCACTGCGCTGACAGGCGGACTGGTACTGGCGATAGACATCGACCCAGATCTGCGCCAGTCGGTCTTCGCGCGCGTCGATGTCAGCGGGGCGCTGGGCCTGATCCTTCCAGGTGTTGATCTGCCAGGTGCCGAAGCGGGGATCGAAGCGCTTTTCGTCCAGATCCGACTCACGCACGATTCGCTTGACCAGCCGCTGCTGGTCGTCGGCATCGAGCACCTGGAACTCGCGCGGCAGGCCGGCTTCTTCGAAGTGCAAGCGCAGCAAACGATGCGCCAGGCCATGGAAGGTGCCGATCCACAGCCCGCGGCCCGGTTCCTGCAGCAGCGCCTCGGTGCGCGCCCGCATTTCGCCGGCGGCCTTGTTGGTGAAGGTCACGGCCAGCAGCGAGTGCGGCCACAGGCCCTGTTCGGCAATCAGCCAGGCCAGTCGGTGAACCAGCACGCGGGTCTTGCCGGAGCCGGCACCGGCGAGGATCAGATAATGGCCTGGCGGGGCCGCCACGGCCGCCTGCTGGGCGGCATTCAGATCGGCGAGCAGCGGGGAAGTCATCGACGCAAGTGTAGCGGTTTGGTACGCCAGCGGCCGCTCGCACGGAGGCCGCTTCGAGAGCGCCGGTGTTCCCAGGCTGCCACTTCGGCAGTTTCAGCCGCCGCAGCCTCCGCAACCACCACCGCCGCAGCCACCACCGCCGTCGCTGTCGCCGCCACTGCCACCCCCGTCGCCGGACGGCGTGCGGTATTGATGATAGCCAGCCCAGGCCGTGCCGCTGAGCAGAACGGTGCCGCCAAGCGCGACGGCCACGGCCAGCTCGCCATGGCCGCTGCGCGGCGCCCTGGCGGCGCGCGACTGCTGCACCCGCGCCTGCGCCAGCGCGACGCGACCGGCCTTGCTGAAACGCGGTCGCTTGAACAGCCAGGTCAGCGTCGCAATGGCGCACAAGATGGTGAGGATCACCAGGAAGCCAACCGGCTTGTCGCGCTCCAGGCCGGTGACGATCTTGGCCACACCGAAGCCGCTCCACAGCGCCAACGGCAACGCCGACCACAGCTGCACCTTCCAGGCCTGCGCATTGTCCAGCACCAGGCCGCGGCGCATCAGCTCCAGCTGTACCCGCTGCCGCAGCGGCGCCAGCCGGCGGGCCAGGCGTTTTGGCCTGGCGCCCTGCCGCACCGCGGCGAGCACATCGCGGTGTTCGCTGACTGAACCCTGGCCGGTGGGCCGCAGCACCATGCTGGCGTCATCCCATTGCAGAGTGCCGTCGTCCAGCGCAGCCGCCACCGTCGTGTCCAGCAAGCGTTCCGAGCCCCCGGCCAGAAAGGCCATCTCGTGGGCCGTCAGCTGCTGTCCACCGCGGGCGGCGCCGGTGTCCGAGGCCAGGTGGCGCAGGATCAGTGTGGTGATCCACAGCAGCAGCCCACCCAATCCGAACAACGCCAGGAATGGACCCGCCGTCCAGTCCAGCGGATTGGACGGCAGTGCCATCGCGCTGGCCGGCAGCAGCAGACCCAACCATGGCCAGCGGTTGGCCAGCAGCGCGCCCCAGTGCCGCGGCCGCGGCAGCAACCAGTAACGCTGCCGATCGACCCAGCGCCAGCGCTCGGGACGGGCGAACCGCCGGTGACTGGCCGGCCACCAGCGACGCGGCGGCGGACCAAAACAGCGTTCATACAGCGCCAGGGTTTGCGCGTATTGCTGCACATAGGTCTGCCCGGCTGCCTGGCCGCCCGGCGTGGGGTCGTGGTGCAGGGGCCGCTGCAGGGCCTGACCGCACCAACGTTCCCAGTAGTCGCGGCTGTAGGTCAGGTGCAGATGCCAGACCTGGTCGACGTCCTCGCTGGGGGTGACCGGTGTCTCGCTCAGACAGGCCAGCAGGCAGAAGCGGCGATATTCCTCCACCGCCGCTCGGGCCTCGGGCAGGGTCCAGCCCTGCTCCCGCGCGACCCGGCGGACCAGGTCCAGGCCCTGCTCGGGTCGTTCGAGGGGATGCGCCTGCAGGCGCCCCCACAGGGCCTGTTCGTTTGGCTCCAGATCACGCCACAGCTTTGTCGACATGCTCAGCCCTCGCGTCAGTGCGCTGCGGCCATTGTCGATCAGCGGTCGTTAAAAACCCGCAAGGCGGTGTCGAGCTCCCAGGGCGGTCTGGGCGCGCCGTGCGGATGAAAGCGGAAAGCTGCATCTTCGCTGCACATTTGCCAGCGATCCTCTCTACCCATCGAGTCAGGAGCCCGCCACCATGATGCTGTTGCTGCCGACCATCGCCTTGCTGCTGTGCACCGCCGGCTGGTGGCAGGCGCGCCGCTGGCGCCGCGCCTCGCTGTTGAGTGCTGGGCTGGCTCCCCGCGGTCGCACCGGGACCACCGGCCAATGGGCGCTGGTCCGCGATCTGGATTGTCCACACTCGGCCGCACTGAACTGCACGCCGGTGTCCACCGAGGACACCGCCGATCTGACCGCGCTGGGCTGCGCCCCCGGCCGCTGCCATTGCCACTACGCCCCGTTGCGGTCCCGCGTCTGAGGTTTTCCCCTGTGGTCAGCCGAGCACGCCGTCAATCTTCTCCAGCTTGACGACAATCCGGTCGTACTGCTGGCTGCGACCGATGACGAAGCCATCGAAGACCTCAGTGACGACCAGCGCAACGGTGGTACCGCCGACCAGCAGGGTGACGCCCTTCTTGTCGGTGCGACTCTTCTCCAGCGATGTTTCCAGTGCGCTCATGGCAGCTTGACTCCAGGCAGGGTTGGGCAGGACCAGACTGCTGCCGAGGGCGACAGCGGTCAGTGGCAGGGCGCCCAGCAGGCGCCGCCGCTGTTGGTCGATGGGGATGTCGTCGAACATGCGGGTGTTCCGAAGGTCTCCGCGCAATGCGGCAAGGCTGCATACGCGGCGCCGGGCGCGTCGGGGTCAGCGAGTCCCTGCGGCCTCGAGAAAATCGGCGAGCGTTTCGGCAAAGGCATCGGGACGACCGATGAAGGGTGCATGCGCGGCCTGATCGAGGATCACGGCGCGGCCATTCGGTGCCGTCCCGGCGGCCCATTCCAGCGCGGCCGGCGGCACCAGTCGGTCGCGGCGACCGCCCAGCCACAGATTGGGACAGCGCAGCTCTGGCAGGCGTCCGCGCAGATCGGTGCTTTGCAGTAGCTGCAGGCCCTCGGTGAGCACGTCGGCCGATGGCGTCGGCACACGCTGCAGCAGTTGCCGTAGCCAGTGACGCTCGTCCTGGGCGTGCTCGGCGCCCAGCGTTTCCAGCGCCAGGAAACGCTCCAGCGTGCGACCCACATCCTGCTCCAGCGCCTGGGCAAACTGGGCGAAGACGCTGCCATCGACCGCACAGGTCCAGTCGGCCGCGGTGGTGAATCGAGGTGAGGCACCGACCAGACTCAGCGATCGGACCTGCTGTGGATGGTCCAGCGCCAGCTGCAGTGCGACCAGCCCGCCGAGGGACCAACCCAGCCAATGAGCCGCACCGAAGTGGTCAGCCAGCGACGCGGCAAGGTCGTCCAGCTGCAGGGTACCTGCGGGACTCAGGCCATGACCGGGCAAGTCGACCCGATGCAGGGTCCAGTTCGCCTGTAGCCGCGGTAGCAGTAGATCGAAAACGCCGCCGTGCATGGCCCAGCCGTGCAGCAACACCAGCGGTGGCCCGTCGCCGCTGCGCTGCACATGCCAAGGCATGGCGCTCATGTCTGTGCCTCCGAATCGCGCAAACGGGCCAGTGCACCCAGGAGGCGTTCGATCTGTTCCGGCGAGTGGCCAGCCGACAAGGCAATGCGCAGGCGCGACTGACCGGCCGGCACGGTCGGTGGCCGAATCGCCTTGACCGCCAGACCGGCGTCGGCCAAGGCAGCTTCCCAGGTCAGGGCACGGGCTTCGCTACCGAGCAGAAAGGGCTGGATCGGTGTGTCCGAGGGCAACAGGCCGATGCGCTCGTCGCCGCTGTCATTGGACGCCAAAGGCGGTCGACTCAGACCCAACGCAGCGGCGCCTGCACGGAACTGGGCAATGCGCTCGTGCAGCTGCTCGCGCAAGGCGGTCTCCCGACGCACCCTGGCAACGGCGCTGCGGCACAGCGTGGCCCAGGCCGCTGGCAGGGCGGTGCTGAACAGCCAGGGGCGGGCGGTGTGCTGCAGGTGTTCGATCAGCTCGACCGAGCCGGCAATGAAGGCACCCCAGCCGCCGAGCGCCTTGCCGAAGGTGCCCATCAGGATCGGGACCTGTCGCGCATCCAGACCGACCGCGGCGGCACTGCCTGCGCCATCTGGCCCGAGCACGCCCAGCGCGTGCGCCTCATCGACCATCAGCCAGCTGTCGTGCTCGGCTGCGTCGGCAGCCAACTGCGGTAGCGGGGCTACATCGCCATCCATGCTGAAGACGCCATCGGTGACCAGCAGCGCCAGCGCACCCGCATCCAGGGCCTGCAATTGTTCGCCGGCATGGTCGGCATCAAGGTGGCGGTAGCGGCTCAGCCGGGCGCCGGCCAGGCGGGCACCATCAAGCAGACAAGCGTGATTGAGACGGTCCTGCAGACAGGCATCGCCACGCTGCAGCAAGCCGCCCAGACACCCCAGCGCGGCCGACCAGCCGCTGCTGCACAACAACACGGCCGGGCGCTGCAGCCAGTCGGCCAGCTCGGCCTGCAGCCGCTCGTGCTCGGGGTGATGGCCACTGACGGCGTGGGCGGCCCCAGCGCCAGCGCCGTGGGCGCGGGCCGCTGCCGCCAACACCTCAGCCTGGCGCGGATCACGGGCCAGACCCAGATAGTCATTGCTGCTGAATTCCAGCAGCACGCGACCGCCACGTTCGACCCGACCTACCGGCAACGCCACCACCGGCTCGATGCGGCGCAGGCGTGCCTGTGCCCGACGCTGCTGCGCCTGCTCGGCGAGCCGGGCGGACCAGCTCACTGGATGCCGGCCGAAGTCCTCAGGCCGAGCCGCTGGAACAATGCCTGATCGCGCTCGGCTTCCGGATTGGCCGTGGTCAGCAGGCGCTCGCCGTAGAAGATCGAGTTGGCGCCGGCCAGGAAGCACAGCGCCTGCAGCTCATCGCTCATCGATTCGCGTCCGGCCGACAAGCGCACCATCGAGGCCGGCATCAGCAGCCGCGCCACCGCGATGGTGCGGACGAAATCCAGAGGATCGAGACTGTCGGCCTCGGCCAGCGGCGTGCCGGCGACGCGGACCAGCAGATTGATCGGTACGCTCTGTGGCGGTTCGGGCAGATTGGCCAAGGCCACCAGCAAACCGACCCGCTGGCGTCGATCCTCGTTCATGCCGACGATGCCGCCGCAACAGACTTTCATGCCGGCCTGGCGCACGGCTTCCAGCGTGTCCAGCCGGTCTTGGTAGTCGCGGGTCGTGATGATGTCGCCGTAATACTCCGGACTGGTGTCCAGATTGTGGTTGTAATAGTCCAGACCGGCGTCCTTGAGTCGCTGCGCCTGCGCCGGTTGCAGCATGCCCAGCGTGCAGCAGGTCTCCAGCCCCAGCGCCTTGACGCCGCGGACCATCGCCTCGACCTGATCCAGATCCTTGTCCCGCGGACTGCGCCAGGCCGCTCCCATGCAGAAGCGGCTGGCGCCGGCGTCACGTGCCGCCTGAGCGCGCTCGAGCACGGTGTCCAGCGGCAGCAGTTTCTCGGCCTTCAGGCCGGTCTGATAGCGCGCGCTCTGCGGACAATAGGCGCAATCTTCCGGGCAGGCGCCGGTCTTGATCGAGCACAGCGTACTGACCTGCACGACGGCGGGATCGTGGTTTGCGCGGTGCGTCTGGGCGGCACGGAAGATCAGTTCGGTGAAGGGCAATTCATACAGCGCCAGCGCAGCGTCCACGCTCCAGCTGGCGGCTTGACCGTCGGCCATGGGCACGACTCCGGCAGATGCGACAAGAGCGCGGAGTGTCGGGAGGGCTCTGGCCGGTGTCAATCGCGGCGGTCGTTGGCAACGCCGGACTGGAGGGTGCGGGTCGGTCTGCTGCGCGTTGGAAGCGATCGACGCGGGCGGCTCGACTTGACGTCGACAGATGGCACGCGCTCAATCGCCGCATCACCCAGAGAGGAGTGAAACGGCGTGCAGCCCTGGTGGCAAAGCGCCTGGCCGGCGCGCTGCGTGGCCTGCGCGGGTGCGGCCGAGGGCCGCGATCTGTGCGCCGGCTGTGCCGCTGATCTGCGCCAGAACGAGCCAGCCTGTCCACGCTGTGCCGAACCCCTGCTGGTGCCGGCGATCGCCTGTGGCCGCTGTTTGCGACGGGAACCGCCGTTCGCATCGGCGTGGGCGCCCTTTCGCTATGCCGCGCCGCTGGACCTGCTGGTGCAGCGACTCAAGTTCTCGGCCGATCTGGCCGCCGGTCGGGTGTTGTCCGAGTTGTGGCAGACACACTTGCCGCCGCCTGACCGCGTGCAGGCCGACGCCTTGCTGGCGGTGCCGCTGGCCCGCGCGCGGATGGCAGAACGGGGCTTCAACCAGGCGCTGGAACTGGCTCGACCCTTGGCGAGCCAGCTGCGGCTGCCGCTGCACCGCGGACTGTTGCAGCGCGTGCGCGCCACCGACCCACAGTCCGGCCTGACGCGAACCGACCGGCGGCGAAACGTGCGTGGTGCCTTCCGCGCCGATCCTCGATTGCGCGGTCAGCGGCTGATCGTGGTCGATGATGTGATGACCACCGGTGAAACGCTGGCCGCCGTCAGTCGGGCACTGCGTCGAGTCGGCGCAGCAAGGGTCGAGGTGTGGGCCCTGGCTCGCGCCGGTCGCTGAATGTCAATCGCATGCCATCCAGATTGACCCCTCGCCGACCGCTTCCACGTTAAGATACGGTTAATCGGGTTCTGCTCACTGGCCCCCATGCGCACCGCTGCACTGCTCCTGTTGCTCACGCTGCCGGCTTTGTCTGCCTGCCAGCGAACCGCCTCGGATCCCACGCTGCAGAAGGCGCCCGTGGCCGCGGTCAGCGTGGCCGATGACGCCGGCTCAACGACGGCCGCGGCCGCGCCGCCGGTAGAGGAGCGCCAGACCGAGCAGTATCGCCTGCGCATCGAGCGCAGCGCGATGGCACCCACGCATCTGGCCTTGCGTCGTGCGGTCGAAGCACACTTGGCTCAACAACGCGATCAGTTCGTCGGCCAGGCGCTGGCCGCGCAGGAAGAGGGTTTCCAGTTCGATCAGCCCTGGGAACTGCAGTTGCAGGTGCAGCCGACGCTGCAGCGTGATGATCTGATCGTGCTGGAGCTCACCGGCTCGGAATACACCGGCGGCGCGCACGGGCTGCCCTTGCTGGCCAGTTTCGTCTATTTGCCACCACCGGCCGATCAGGTGCTGGCCATCGAGGACTGGTTCGACGGCGATGCGGTCTGGGCACCGTTGAGTGAGGCGGCCTTGGCCGCGTTGGTGCAGGTTTTCACCGAGCGCGATGGTCAACCTCCGAATGCCGATGCCATTGAATGGTTCGGCACCGGCGCCGGACCGGATCCGGCCAATTTCGCCCACTACGTGCCGCTGCTGGACGAGGCCGGTTTGATCCATGCCTTTGCGATCACCTTCCAGCCTTATCAGGTGGCCTCCTATGCCGATGGCATGCCGCGCATCGAACTGGCGCTGGCGCCCTTCCGCGACTTCGTCCATGCCGCGCTGCGTGATCGCATCGCCAATTGACGCCGGTCAACCGGCGGCGGCCAAAGCCGACTGAAGTCGAATTGCCGCTGGCGACGCCGCTGACCAGACTGGAATCCAGAGGTCGATTCCGACTCGATCGATCGCGCGCCTGAAAGACCGCTCAGCGATGGCTCGCTGAAGCGCTGACCGCAGGGCTGGCGACGAACGGAAACGACATGGTTTCGTCTGGCCTGGGAGGTGCCCCTGATGAACGCTCAGCAAGATCCGCAAGTCGCTGCCTGGCAGGCTTCACTCGACGACCCTGAGCAGTTCTGGGGCGAGGCAGCCCAGGCCATCGAATGGTCCAGTCCCTACAGCCGCGTGCTGGATCGTGAAGCCAAACCGGTCCCGCGCTGGTTCCCGGATGGCGAGCTCAACAGCTGTCACAACGCCGTTGATCGGCATGTGGCCGCCGGCCGTGGCGAGCAGAACGCACTGATCTACGACTCCCCGCTGGCCGACTCGGTACAGCGACTGACCTATGCCCAGTTGCAGCAACGCGTGGCCAAGCTGGCCGGGGCGATGGCCGCTCTGGGCGTCACCAAAGGCGACCGCGTCATCGTCTACATGCCGATGATTCCCGAAGCGGTGATCGCGATGCTGGCGGTCGCCCGACTGGGCGCGGTGCATTCGGTGGTGTTCGGCGGCTTTGCCGCGCATGAACTGGCCGTGCGCATCGACGATGCCAAGCCCAAGCTGATCCTGGCTGCCACCTGCGGGCTGGAGCCGGGGCGATTGGTGCCTTACAAGCCGCTGCTGGACGAGGCCATCGCCGCCAGCCAGCACCAGCCGGCGCATTGCCTGATCTGGCAGCGCGAGCAATTGCCGGTGACGCTGGACGGTCAGCGCGATCGCGACTGGCGCGAGTGCGAGAACGCCGCCGAACCGCACCCCTGCGTGCCGGTAGCCGCCACCGATCCGCTCTACATCCTCTACACCTCCGGCACCACCGGACAGCCCAAGGGTGTGGTCCGCGACAACGGTGGTCATCTGGTGGCGCTGGCCTGGAGCATGCGCAACGTCTATGGCGTGCAGCCGGGCGAGGTCTTCTGGGCGGCCTCCGATGTGGGTTGGGTGGTCGGCCATTCCTACATCGTCTACGGACCCTTGGTGAATGGCAGCACCACCGTGCTGTACGAAGGCAAGCCGGTCGGCACGCCCGATCCCGGCGCCTTCTGGCGCATCATCCAGACCTATGGCGTATCGGTGTTCTTCACCGCGCCGACCGCCTTCCGTGCGATCAAGCGCGAGGATCCGGGCGGCAGCTACAAGCAGGGTTATGACCTGTCTTCCCTGCGCGCGCTGTTCCTGGCCGGCGAACGGCTGGATCCGGACACCCTGCAATGGGCCCGCGATCAGCTGGGCATTCCGGTGATCGATCACTGGTGGCAGACCGAAACCGGCTGGCCCATCTGCGCCAATTGCCAGGGCCTGGGCGAACGCCCGATCAAGCCCGGCTCACCCTCGCTGGCAGTCCCCGGATGGGATGTCCAGGTGCTGGACGAAGGTGGCCATCCGGTGCCGCGCGGGACCATCGGTGCGCTGGTCTGCAAGCTCCCGCTGCCGCCCGGTTCGCTGCTCGGCCTGTGGGGCGCCGAGCAGCGCTTCGTCAACAGCTATCTCAGTCACTTCCCGGGCTACTACGAAACGGCCGATGCCGGCTATATCGACGAAGATGGCTACATTTTTGTGATGTCTCGTACCGACGATGTGATCAACGTCGCCGGTCACCGACTGTCCACAGGGGCAATGGAGGAAGTGCTGTCGGGTCATCCGGATGTGGCCGAATGTGCGGTCATCGGGGTGACCGATCAGCTCAAGGGTCAGCTGCCGCTGGGGCTGGTGGTGCTGAAGGCGGGCGTGCAGCGCGCCGACGCCGATGTGGTGGCCGAACTGGTGGCCCGGGTCCGGCAGCAGATCGGACCGGTGGCGGCCTTCAAGCGCGCCGTGGTGGTGCAGCGTTTGCCGAAGACTCGCTCCGGCAAGATCCTGCGCGGCACCATGCGTGCCATCGCCGACGATCAGCCCTACAAGATGCCGGCGACGATCGACGATCCGGCCATTCTCGACGAGATCAGGCAGGTGCTGGGGAGGGGCTGAGCCCGGATGACCTGAGCGCTTCAGCGCAGCCGTTGCCCGCAAGCGGACAGCCCGGCGTGCGGCCCGGATGGCCGCGACTGCCGCGCAGCGCTCTGGTCGTCCGGGCTGGGCAGGCATTCGTCCCGCTCGGCCTTGATCGTCCTGCGGGTCAGTCGGACCGCCGGGGCGGTGCGCGTTCCAGCAACCACAGGCCGCCGAGCAGCAGCCACAGGCTGAGCCACCAGCGCCAGCGCGAGTCCGAGTAGGCCGTCTCCGGGTCGGTGGCTGTCGGCGCCGTCGCCACCTGTGCAGCCATTTGGCGCTGAATGCTGGCCCGCCACAGCGAGGGCGCATCCTCCGCGGCGCGCACATACCGCCAGCGCTCCGCCTGGGTCGAGTCCAACTCAGGCAGCAGCGCATGCCAACCCGCGCGGCGCGGCCACCAGCCGGCGCAATCGGGTCGATCGGTCGACGCCAACAAGTCCGTGGTGTCACCGGTCGGATCTCGGACCTGACCCCAGCCACCGCAGACGGTCAGCCGCTGGCCCACCCACGCCGGTTCCAGCGAGCGTGGATCGTTCTGCACCGTGCCCTGCGCTCGAGCCAGTGTGCCCGCCAGCCCTGCCCACAGCGTGGCGTGTTCGGCGGGACCCAGCATCAGCGCGATGCGATGACTGTCGCTGAGCCAAAGCATGCCCACCCGCCCCTGACCCAGCGGATGCCACAGCCCGAGCGGTTCGCCGTCGCTGGCTTGCAGCAAGGGCACCGACGGGTCGGCCTGCACGCGCAACGGGCGACGCTGCAGATCCAGCTGGCCCAAACCCAGGCAGCGGCCGCTGGCGACCGGATCTGCGGCATCCTTGCCTTCACTGCTGGGGGCATCGCAATCCTGCCGGGCCGGACTGGCCAGGCGCAGCTGTCGGCTGATTTCCGCCGTCTCGGCCTGAAAACCCAGCTCGGCCAGTCGTTCACCGGCGATGCGATCCAATGTCCCGGTCTGTCGCAACAACAGGCCCATGCCGGCCGCGACCGCGCTGCGCGCGGCGGCCCGCCGGCTTTCCGGCCAGTCGCGCCAGGTGCGGTCGTCGATGATCAGAAGATCGGTCTGCTGCCAGTCCTCGGCGGCTGCGCCATTTATGGCCTCGCCGCCGCGCAGGCGCAGATTCGGGCGCATCGCAATCTGGCTCTGCTGCAACAGACCGGCATCCATCGCCCAGCGACGCAGGAACTTGAGTTCCGGGCTGGGCGCGCCGGCCTGGATGGCCAGCCGCAATGGCGACGGCTGCACGATCTGTACCGGTACCACAAGTTCGCCGCCCACCGCCTGAGCGGCATCCCGCCACTGCAACCGATAGTCGTGCCGGCCCGCGACCGGCGTGCGCGCGCGCAGCTCGAATCGCCCGTCAGCAGAGAGCGGGACTTGATCCACCGACGTGCCGGCCGGATCGAGCAGGCGCAACTGCCAGAGACTGTGGTCATTCGCCGCTACCTGGGGCAGCGACAGCTGGCCGCGCAATACCCAGTCCTGCGCCACCGGCGTCGGCGGCGGCAACTGCAGGTCAGTGACACCTTCCAGCTGACCTGGCGGCTGCCAGTCCAGCGCCAAGGAGCGAATGGCCGGGAGATCGCGAGGCTGCAAGCCGTCGCCAATGATCAACAGGCGCCGAGCCGGCCACAGGCGCAACGCCGTGGCCAGATCCGGCACCGCCTGCAGCGTTCTGCCCTCGCCCAGCGGCAAGGAACCCGCCTCTGGCAATGCCGACACGGACGCTTCGGCGTAGGCCGCAGCCGAAGGGTATTCGGCCAGCGCGCGCGTCAATGCCTGCGGATCGTCGGTCGGCAAGCCGTGATTGGCCGTCAGCACGATCAGCGCGGTCGCGGCCGGCGCTGGGGCGGGCGCCCGCAGCAGCTGCCACAACACCAGACTCACGCCCAGTTGCAGCAACAGCACGAAGCCCAGCCAGCGAGCACCGCGACGCGCGCGCCAGGCCCGCCAGCCGCCCACCAGCAGGGCGAGCAGCAACAGCAGCGGCAACAGCCACGGCGGCAGGGACAAACTCATGGCACCTCCGTTGCCGAGGCGTCGAGTCGTTCCAGTCGCTGCAGATAGCTGGCACCGACGGCATCGAGGCGCGCTCGCAGTGACGGCCGCGTGGGTGGCAGCCGCAGCAGCGGCCACAGTGCTTGCTGATAGTCGCGCTGGCAGGGACGACACTCGGGGTCGGCCGACCAGCGTTCGGCGGCTGCGAGCAGGCTCAGCGGGTCACCGGTGGCCGGGGCCGCCTGATCCAGCCAGGCTCGCAGCTGAGCCAATTGCTCGGCCGTGGGCGCCGAACCCTCGGCGCTGGCCGCCCACCAGGCGGGGACCGGATCGTCCGCTTGCGCGACCTGCAGTCGATCGGTGGCGCGGGCCAGACCCTTGGCCTCACCACTCAGCCGCCGCGAAGGATCGATGGGCGGCAATTCCAGGCCCACGCGGGCCAGATAGATCCGACTGGCCTGCTGTACCTGCTTGATGTAGTCCAGCGCCCGGTACTGATGCGGCAGAGAATCCCGCGGCTGGGCCTGACGCAGGGCCAGCTCCGATTGCCACATCGCGTTCAGAGCCGAGCGCAGCAGCGCCCTGGTAGCCGGGTCGAACAGCGTGGTGGCCTCGGCGTCATCGTGGGTGTGGCCGTATTCTTCCAGCACGCTGATGGCCGAGCCGAAGCCGCCATCGCCCTCATCGGCGCCGCCCTCACCGTGATCGTGACCGGCGTGCTGGTCGGCCGCGGCGCTTCGGTCTTCAGGCTGGTCGTGAGCCTCGTGGTCGTCATGATCGTCGTGGTCGTCGCCGTCCTCGCGCAGGGCCGCCACGCGGCCCTGCAACTCGGAGCTCGGTGCGCCTTCGGCCTCTTCGCCGAGGAACTGGCCGTAGCGCAGACGCAGAATGCGCTGGTCCACGCCCAGCAAGTCGGCTCGCTCGGCAAACTCATCTGCCGACAGCGGGGTCTGCCCGGCCGGCGGACTGAAGCGCGCAGCGATCAGCGCCTCGGTGTCGATGATGATCTGCCGCTGGCTGCGGAAATAGGCCGGCATGGCCTTCTGCACCGACACCTCCACGCCGCTGGCCTCGGCGGCCTGCCGGGCCGGCCAGCGCAGGATGTAGCTGGCACTGACACTGCGCTGTGGCCGCGGCTGGGCGCGGTCGGCCACCTGCAGGCGAATGATCAGATCGTCGCCCTGGGCGAAACCCAATGCCGCCGGGTTGAGGCGATGCCGATAGCTGCGCAGACGCTGATCGCCCTCGCCACGCAGGCGTTGGCGGCGCTCGGCCACGGTGATCTGTTCGCCGCTGCCCTGCGCCAGGGTGATCTGCAGTTCCGCCTCGCCCAGTCCGTAGTCGTCGCTGACCTCGAACTGCAACGGCCACTGACCTTGTGCCTGTTCGAGTACGGTCAGGGTGCGGGTGGGCTCGATCACGCGAATCTGCGGCGGCTGATCGACCACGGCATGCAACCGCCAGGGACCGCTGTCGCCATCGGGGCTAGCCAGCGGCTGGCCGTCGACCAACAGTCGGTAGTAGGTGTCCTCCGGCAGCGCGCGCTCGGCGCTCCACTGCCCTTCGATGTCGCGCTGCAAGGGCAGTTCGCTGTCGTCGTGAAAGCGCAGGCGCACGTCACACTGCTGGCACTGATCGGGTCCATCGAGCTGCCATTGCCAGCGCAGCGTGGAACCAGCCGGTGCCGTGGCGACCGGCTCGTCGCTGCGCGCCAGCGGCAGGCCGGTGTAGGCCGGCGGCTCGATGCTCAGGGCGAAGGCGCGCCAGGCGGGTTCGCTGACCGCTGCAGGCGGATCGACGACCAACGGAGCCTGCACATCGACGGGCGCCTCTGCCGACGGCCAATGCGTCAACAGCAACGCCAGCGCCGCCGCCAGCAGCCCACTGGCCAGCGTGGCCCGCCATGGCCAGGCCGCGCGCAAATCGGGCAGGGTCAGCGTCGGCAGTCGCGCTCGCAGACGGGCCATTTGCGCCTGGGCCAGGCCGCTGCGCGGGGCTTCCAGACCCAACAACAGGCCGCTGCTGTCTTCCAGCTCGGGCACGCGCGCATCCATCTGAAGCGCCAGCCAGTGCCGGTCCAGCCGTCGCGCGCACCAGCCGCCCCCAGCCAGCGCGGCCAGGCCGACCAGCACAGCCATCGGCCAACCCTGCGGCCAGGCCCAGGTCAGCGCCAGCAGCGGTGCCAGCACCAGCAACACGGGTGTCAGCAGCGCCCGCCAGCGCGCCTGTCGCCAGCGTCGGACCATCGCGGCTGGAATGCTCATGCCGTCGCACCTGTCGATCGGCGCGGCCCGGCCATTGCCCGCTCCAGCAACCACAGCAAGGCGATCAGCAGACTCAGCCAGCCCTGCAGCGACTCAACCTGCGGCAAGGACCGCGCCGGTGCAACGGCGCCATCACCAGCCAGCAGCGCCGCCGGCAGCCGGGTTGGTTCGACCAGCGGACGCGACCATTGCAGCAGCCACTGTGGAAACTCGGGCTGCAGCCATTCGGGGAAGTCGGCCGCGTCCACTGGCGCATCGAAGCGCAACGCTCGACCCTGGCCCACGCGTTGCTGCCAGAGGCTGCGCCGGCCATCGTCGCTGCGCCACAGCGCCGTCCATTCGCTTGGCGCGCTGCAGTCCTCGCAGGGCGCGGTTTGCCACAGCTGACCACCCTGTTGCAGCCAGTCCTGCAAATCGGCCGAAAGCGGCTCATCGGAAGCCCAGATCAGGGTATCGCCGGGTCTCACCGGCAGCGTCGGCAGGGTCTCGGTTTGCAGCTCGATGCGCGCCACCGATGACGCCTCGCCCGTCGGTTCTGCCAGCGCCTGCAGTGCCGCCAGCCACCAGCCGGCAGCAGCCGACGCATCACCGTGCCACCAGAAGCGCGGGCGAGGTGGCGATTCGGTGGCTTCCGCTTCAACACCGGGCTGCACCTGCCAGTCGATGACCCGCGACCATTGCGGCAGTTCGGCATCGGCCGCTTCCACGCTGTCCGGCAACCACACCTGCAGTCCTTGTCCGGGCGCCCGCTGGGCATCGAACTGGCGCAACAGACTGATGCTGGCCAGCACTGGCGCAGGCGCGGGTTCGTCGATGGCCGGGAAGCCCGGCGCCCACCAGCGTGCGTTGGCGGCATCGGCAGGAGACAGCAGCGCCGGATCCAGCGCCGGATGGAGCAGCAGCGCATCCGTCCGGCGCAGCGATTGCCACACCGGGCTGGCCAGCAGCAGCGCCAGCAAGGCGGCCAGCAACAGTCGCAACAACAACAACCAGGGCCGCTCCAGACGCCAACGGCTGCGCGGTCGCAACCGCGCCTGCAACCAGCGCAAAGCGGCGAAATCGACCGGTTGCCGGTCCACCTGTCGACGCAGGTGAATCAACAAGGGCAGCGCCAGAGTCAGGAGTCCCAGCAAGGCCAGCGGGGTGAGCAGACCCAGGCCCATCAGCCGCCCTCCGGTCCGCAGATCGCACGCAGCACGTCGATCAACGGTCGATCCAGCACATGGGTCAGACAGCGCACACCAACACCACCCAGGCTCTGGCGACGCTCGTCCTGTGCCTGCTCGAATTGCTGGCGAAACTGTTCGCGCGCGGCCGGCCCGTCGGCTTCCAGCCAGGCGCCGCTCTCCGGCTCGACGAAGCGGTGGCCATCGCGAAAGGGAAAGTCGCGCTCGGCGACAGTGAGCAGTTGCACATCGATGACTTCACGACCCGCACCGGCCAGGCGTCGCTGCAACTCCAGCAGCGTCGGGTCGAAACCATCGCTGAGCGTGATGACCAGATGGCCGGCCTGCGTGCGCGCCCACAAGGGTTCGCACTGCTCGATGTTCGGCAACTGGCCCGCCGGTTGCAGACCGCCGAGCAACAGCACGCAGCGATCACGCTGACGCGGTCCGGCGCCCAAGGGCTGCAGTCGCAGTTCGTTGTCACCGAGCAGCGCCAACCCGAAGCGGTCGCCACCAGCCAGCGCCAGCTCGACCAGACTGGCGGCCAGGATCCGCGCCACCTCCAGCCGGGACGGTCCGCCCGGATCGGCCTGGCGCATCGAGGCGCTGGCATCGAGCAGCAACCACAGCGCCAACGGGCTGTCGCGCTCGGCCTCCCGTACATAGGCCCGGTCGCTGCGGGCGAACAAGCGCCAATCGATCTGCCGTGGCTCGTCACCGGGCTGATAGGCGCGGTATTGCAGGAACTCCATCCCGGCGCCGCGCTCGCGGCTTTGCTGACGGCCGCTGCCGGCGCCGTGCACACCGCTGCGACTGCGCAGCCGCAAGCGCCGCAGTTGCGCGCGCAGGTCGGCGGGGATCAGGTCCATTGACCGACCACCGCCAAATGGGGTCTGCGCGGCGTCGCAATCCAGGTTGCGGCGCCAGGAACCAATCGATTTGAACCGCGAACCTGGGGAGTCGCAACGGCGGACTCGTGCCATCGCCGGGTTCCACGAATGTCCCTGGAACCCCCTCCCGACCTCCCCCTCGCCGACTTCGCCGGCCAAGGGGAGGAGAACAGCGAGCCGCACCTCAAGCACCCGGGCTCCAAGGGTCTTGCCCCTGCGCACCGACGTCCAGTTGAGTCTGACCACCAACCCTGCGCCCCCTCCCTTGCGCCGAAGGCGGAGGGGAGGGACGGGGAGGGGTGGGCTCTGGCTTTGCCAGCCAACGGAAACGCTCTTGCGCCCACAATCATGCCGATTCCTCGTCGGCTCAGCCGGGTGCCGGTACGCGTTGCAGCAGCAGCTGCACCACCTCGTCGGTCTGGCGTTGCTCGGCCTCGGCCAGGAAGGACAGCAACAGGCGATGGCGCAGCACCGGTGCGGCCAGGGCCTGCACATCCTCTCGGGTGGCCGCCAGGCGGCCGTGCAGCAATGCGCGGGCCTTGGCGCCCAGCACCAGCGCCTGTCCGGCACGCGGTCCGGCTCCCCAGCGCAGCCACTGGTTGATTTCCGGCAGGGCGTCGGCACCGGGGCGGGTGGCGCGCACCAGTCGGGTGATCCAGCTGAGCAGATCCTCGCTCAGATGCACTTCGCGCACATGCCGGCGCAGCACCAGCAGGCGCTCGCCATCGAGCACGCTGGGCACCTCCGCGATACCACTGCCGGTGGTCAGCGCGAGGATTGCGCGTTCCTCGGCCTCGCTCGGGTAGTCGACCTTCAGCTGCAGCAGGAAGCGGTCCAGCTGGGCTTCGGGAAGCGGGTAGGTGCCGGCCTGCTCGATCGGATTCTGGGTGGCCAGCACGAAAAAGGGCTGCGGCAATGGCCGGGTCACCCCGCCGTAGCTGACCGTCTGTTCCTGCATCGCCTCCAGCAGGGCGGCCTGTGTCTTCGGTGGCGTGCGATTGAGCTCGTCGGCCAGCAGCAGATTGGTGAACACCGGTCCGTTCTGAAAGCGGAAGCGGCGCTGACCACTGTCCGGATCCTGTTCCAGCACCTCGGTGCCGAGGATGTCGCTGGGCATCAGATCCGGGGTGAACTGAATGCGGTGAAAGTCCAGCTTCAGCGCATCACCCAGGGTCCGCACCAGCAGCGTCTTGCCCAGGCCGGGCACACCTTCGAGCAGGCAGTGACCCCCAGCCAGCAACGCCACCAGCAGCTGCTCGATCACCTCCGCCTGACCCACCACCGCCTGCCCGATCGCCTCGCGCAGCGCTTGCAGTGCGGACAGGTCGGATTCGAGGCCCGCCGGCGCCTCGGCCGCGACCGTCGCTTCCGCGCTCATCGTTGGGACCCGTGATGGAGGGCCCAGGGCTCAGGGCCCAGGGCCCAGTTCAGCGCCGAAGCCCTGACGCGACGGAAGTGCCAATTGCGAAAACCCATGAACTCCTCCAAGAAAGCCTGACGCTCACACACAATCCAGATGCACGTTGAGCGAGCTTCAAACTGTGCCCTGGGCCCTCGGCCCTAGCCGTTCAACGCATACATCACGATATTGACCGCGAAGCGGGTGTTGTCCTCGGCCAGCCAGCGCTTGTTGCGCCAGTCGTAGTCCCACTCGCAGCCATAGTCCTTGTTGCTGTAGAGCACACCCAGACGACCATCGATCTCGATGCCCTGCAGATGCTCGTGCACGATGTCGTCGCCCCAGCCGTTGAGCTCCATCGCGGTCGTGGGCGGCCCGTCGAACTGGAAGAAGCTGCTGTACAGCGGATGGCGGTTGGGCAGCTTGCGCAGGGCCTTGGCGCCGAAGATCCGGGCCATTTCGGCTTCGAAGGACTTGGCGAACAAACCATCGATGTCGTGATTGCAGTCATCGACCAGAATGAAGCCGCCGCGGCGGACGTACTGCTCGAAATGCCGCCGCTCGTCGGGGTTGAACTCGACCAGCTTGTGGCCGGACAGATAACAGAATGGCGCGCCCAGCATGCGTGGATCGGACAGCGCCAGCACGTGCTCGGTCGGGTCTACCCGCAGTTGTGTGTAATCGATCAGCGCAGTGATCAGATTGCTGGGCATGCGCTCATCGACATCCCAGTTGCCCGACTCGTAGCTCAGTCGGGTGAACCAGAAATCGTAGTCCGGCTCCAGGGCGCGGGCGGGGCGCAGCGCGGCCGTACCCAATGCCGCGACGGCCAGGCTGAGGAAGCGGCGGCGACCGGGTCCCGCAGGGCCCAGGGCACAGGGCTCAGGGCCCAGTGGCTGTCGATGCCGTTTCATGGGTCGTGGTTCAACTGAGTCACGGTGAGTCCAAAAGATCGCGAGCAAGCTCGCTCCCAACTGAGCCTCGACCTGGCTCCAAGGGAGACCAGGCCGATCGCGAGCAGGGCTCGCGCCTACAAGATCCGGAGGCCTCGCTACGAGCCCCGGGCATCACTCAGCCTCGCCGATCGCCCGGAGCCCCTGAAACGGGTGCCCGAGTACAACGCGGGCTTCCAGGGAGCGGCGCTCTGCTTTGACTGGCAACTGGAACTGGCGACTGGAACGCTCTTCCTCAGCCCGAAGCCCTCCAACCTCAAACCGCGTCCGACAACGAGGTGAAGGTGAAATCGCGCACCTTCAGAGCCGGGATCAGCGCCAGGAACTGGTTCTGGCCGCCGCCGACCTGCAGGCGCTCGGGGATTCCCAGTTCCTCGATGTTGTTGAGCATGATCACCGGCGATTCGTTGAAGCGCATGTTCTTGATCGGATATTTGACCTCGCCGTCCTCGATGTAGAAGGTGCCGTCGCGGGTCAGGCCGGTCAGCAGCACGGTCTGCGGATCCACCATGCGGATGTACCAGGTGCGGGTCACCAGGATGCCGCGGCGGGTGCCCTTGACCAGTTCCTCGGTGCTCTTGTCGCCACCGGCCATGATGAGGTTGCCGGGCTGCCCGTGCGATTCCTTCTCCTGTTTCTGCGCCCAGTAGCGCGAGTACTGCAGGTACTTCACCTTGCCCTTTTCGATGATCGGCATCTTCTTGCGGGCCTGGCCGGTCTGGTCCCAGGGCAGGGTCGGCGCCCGCGGGTCGGCCGGGTCGGTCCACAGATCGACGCGCTCGTCGAAAACCTGCTCGCCGATGCGATTGCCGCCGCCCTTCTTGGCCAGAAAGCTGCGCCCCTCATCGGCCTGACGGGCATCGAAACCAAACATCATGAAGGTGATCAGGCCGGAGGCAGCGGCCGGCTCGAGGATGACCGTGTACTTGCCGGGTTCAATGGCCTTGGCTTCGACCGAGCCCTTGGCCTTGCGCATCGCCGTGGCGATGTCCTTCTTCGCATCGAACTGCTTGGCGTCACCCAGATTGCGCGCCACCCAGCCCGAGCCGGTGTCGTCCTCGGTGCGCACGGTGCAGGTGTAGTCCAACTCGGTATTGGTCTGGTAGGCGAAGTTGCCGTTGCTGTTGGCAAAGGCCGAGAAGGTGCGGCTGTCCGTGAGGAAGCCGGCGGCCACCAGCTTCTCCTTCTTGCAGGACTCGATCGAATCGGCCGCCGCGCTGGCGCGGAATGCCGGGTCGACCTCGTCGGTGCCCTTCTGGAAGGTCTTGGTGTCCATGTAGCTCTGCTTGTCCAGCGCCGGCATGAACTCCTCGCTCTCGGGTGCCAGCTTGGCCAGATTCTCGGCCGCGCGCACCACCCGCTCCAGCGAGGCGTCGTCGAAGCTGTTGGTCGTGGCCGTGCCCGAGCGCGTCCCGAAGGCCACCTGAACGACCAGTTGGGCGTCGCTCACCTCACCACTGGTGGAGACGGCGTTGCGGGCGAAGCGGATGTTGCCGGTGCGCTCACCGCCGAGAAAGGCACTGCATTCGTCGGCCTTGGACAGCTCGATCACCTTGTCGAGGATGGCCTTGGCCTGGGATTCGGTCATGATGCTCATTGCGGTTCCTGAAGGGCTGAGGGCTGAGAGTCCAGGGGCCGAAGTCGCGGGGCGGGCTGATGAGCCCTCAGCCCTGCGCCCTCAGCCCTGTGATCAGCCGAGACTGCGGGCCGTGTTGATCACGTTGATGCCGTCGAAGCGGGCCGTGGCCGAGCCGTGCGAGACCGCCGAGATCTGCGGGGGCTGACCCTTGCCGTCGAAGAAGGAACCGCCCATGCGGTAGTCGCGCTCGTCGCAGATGGCTGAGCAGGCATTCCAGAACTCCGGCGTGCGCATCTGATAGGCAACGTCCTCGATCTGCTCGGTGATCTTGCCGTCCTCGATGGCGAAGAACAGCTGACCGCCAAACTGCGCGTTGTAACGCTGCTGATCGATGGAGAAGGAACCGGCACCGACGATATAGATGCCCTTGTCGACGCCTTCGATCATCTGTTCCACGCTGAGTTCGTCCTTGCCGGCCGCCAGCGACACATTGGCCATGCGCTGGAACTGCACCGACGACCAGGAATCGGCGTAGCAGCAGCCGTGCGATTCCTTCTCGCCAATCACGTGCGCCTGATCGCGAATGGCCTGGTAGTTGACCAGCACGCCGTCCTTGACCAGATCCCAGCGCTTGGTCTTGACGCCTTCGTCGTCGTAGGCCACCGCGCCCAGGCTGCCTTCCTGCACCTTGTCGGCAAACAGGGTGACCTTGTCCGAGCCGTACTTGAAGCCGGCATCGCGCTTGTCCAGCGTGGCGAAGCTGGTGCCGGCGTAATTGGCCTCGTAGCCGAGCACGCGATCCAGCTCCAGCGGATGGCCAACGCTCTCGTGAATGGTCAGCCACATGTGGGTGGGGTCAAGCACCAGGTCGTACTTGCCGGGCTTGACCGAGGTCGCCTTGAGCTTCTGCTGCGCCTGCTTGGCCGCGGCGCGGGCGTCGGCCACCATGTCGTAGCGCTTGCTGTAGATCTCCACGCCACCAGGCAATTCGATGCGATCGGCGGCAGTGCCGTCCAGATACTCGTAACCCATGCCCACCGGCGTGGACAGCCCGGCGCGGGTGCGGAACTTGCCGCTTTCCTTGTCGACCGCGGTGACCTGCATCGGCGCCCACAAGCGATGCACGTCCTGATCGATGTAGGAGCCATCGGTGGAGGCGAAGTACTTCTGTTCGTTGACCAGGAACAGCGTCGAATTGACGAAGCTCGCGCCGGCCTCCAGTGCCGCGGCATTGACGCTCAGCAGCAGGTCGACCTTGTCCTTCAGCGGCACCGCCATCGCATTCTTCTCGATCGGCGTGGCCCAGCTGATCTCGCCGGCACCCTTGACCGGTGCCAGCTGTACCGGCTCGGTCTGAATCCGCGAATTGGCCTTGGCAATGGCCACCGCGGTGCGCGCCGCTTCAGCCACGGCATCCTTGCTCAGGTCGCGGGTCGCTGCAAAGCCCCAGGTGCCGTTGGCGATCACCCGCACACCAATGCCGGTGGATTCGGTGTTGACGACGTTGTTGACCTGCTTTTCGCGGGTCACGACGAACTGCTGCATGTAGCGGCCGATGCGCACATCGCAGTAGCTGGCACCCGCGCCACGAGCGGCGTCCAGCGCCACGTCCGCCAGGCGCTTCTTCACCGCCACATCGAGGGTTTCGGTCAAGGCCTCGGCGGCAATCAATCGGCCGCTGATCGGCAGCAGCAAGGTGCCCGCCGCGGCACCGGCAATCGTCAGAAAACGTCGTCTTTCCATGGGAGCCCCGCAGGCAGGAGGGAAACAGGCGCTCGATAGTGCGCTGCGCGGATCGGCCGCGCATGGGCCGATGGTTGGGGGTGGGCGGTCCAAAAGCCCGGGAGCGCCCTCTGGAGGCATTCATGCCGGGACGCAGTGTGGCTTGTCGTCACGAAGCGCTGCCCAGCGTCGGCGTACCATGCGGGTCTCGATCGCAACGATTCAGCCGCCCATGCTTCGCCAAGCTCCCCTGTTGCTCGCGCTGTGCCTGTCAGGCGGCAGCGCGCTGGCCTGCCAACCCGTCGGGCCACTGCGCTATGTGCTGTCGCATATCCCCTCGGAAATCGGCGGGCAGGACACGATTCGGCGCGTTGAGGTCGGTGCCGAGGGTTGTCTGTGGGTGCACTACCCGGCCTGGGACCGGCGCGCCGGTGATTGGTCGATGCAACTGAGCGGCGGAGAGCTGGCCGAGTTGGAGCAGCGCGTCCAGCGCGTCTCGACGCGGCATTTTGACACGGCGCAACTGCAACAGGGCAAGCGGCAGATTGATGCTCAGCTGCAAAGAGCGCCCGACTCACGCCCGGCGTTGTCCTGGGTGGCCGGCGCCAGCCGCCATGAACTGCAGCTCGCGCCGGGCAGCGAACAGGCCCGAACGCTGGCCTGGACGGCCTTGCAGCACGACGCACAACGTTATGAGGAGCTGCCCGAACTGGCCGCGCTGTGGTCCGCCGTGGAGGCCCTGATGCAGCTGAGCGAGGATGCGCGCCTGCAGCCGCTCGACCGCCAGGGAGGGCAGCCGTGATGACATCGTTGCCGCATCGCGGTTTGTTGCTGGGCCTGCTGCTCATGCCCGCCTGGGCTCAAGCTGGCGCCTTCATTTTCTCCGATGGCAGCTCGCCCAACCTGATTGCCCACCCGATTGGCTACCTGGGCGTTGGGGGCCCGCGCAATGTGACGGTGTGCCTCAACCCCAGCGGGGTGCCGGGCGGCAATATCGCCGCCGCGGAGGCCAGCGTGCAGAAGGTCGTCGCCACCTGGAACGCGCAACGGGTCAGTGAGCGCAATCTCGGTCTGGGCACGGCCAACGATCTGCCCAGCACGCAGTTCGATTTCGAGAGCGTGCTGCTGCACGAGATGGGGCATTGTCTGGGGCTGGCACACCCGAATCTGGCCAGCGAATCCGGACTCAATGACCCGCAGGCCAACGGCACCAAGTCCGACGTGGGCAGCAACGGCAGCTTCAACGTCAGTGCCGGCTCCGACGGGCTGTTTGGATCCTTTGACGATGCCCGCGGCGATGACGTCAACCTGTACTGGTATCGACGCAATGTGAATCGCCCGCTGGAGTTTCCGGCGATCATCGACGGCAGCACCTTCGCCCGCACGGGCAACCTGCCGGCCGGACACAACTTTGCCGCCAACGCCGATCGACAGGTGCTGGCGGCGCTGGGCACGGCGAACACCGAATCGGTGATGCAGCAGCTGACCTTCAATGACGAGGCGCAGCGCCGTCTGACCGGCGAGGACCTGTCGACGATCCGGCTGGGTCGATCCGGCGTGGACATGGTCCAGGGCACGGCCGACGACTACACGATCACGCTCGAGTACGTCGGCCGCACCAGCAGCTGCGATGTCGATATCGCCTTCGTCTCTGGCGCCGGCTTTGCCTTCTGCAGCGTCGGAGGGGCCATCGTGGCCACCAACCACGCCCGCATCACGACGGCCGACATCCGCATGGACAGCGGGGCCAACTGGTTCTTCAGCACCGGACCCAACACGCAGACCACCATTACCAGTGACAGCCCCGACCCCAGCTCTCCTGGTCAGCCGTACACGGTGGCGGTCAGCGTCACCAAGACCCTGTCGGTGCCCAACGGAACGCCCAGCGGCACCGTCGAGGTCGATGATGGTCAGGGTGCCAGTTGCAGTCTGACGCTCAACGGCAGCGGCCAGGGCAGTTGCCAGCTGACCTCCAGCGGCAGCGGCAGTCGCACGCTGACGGCGAATTACCTCGGTGATCTGGGCTTCGACGCCAGCAGCGGCACTGCGACGCACGGTCTGGGCGTGCCCACGACCACAGCGATTCTCTCCGACCTGCCGGATCCCTCGGTGGTGGGACAGCCCTACAACGTGCAGATCCAGGTCAGTGGCAGCGGTGGTCCGCCAACGGGCGCCTATCAGATCAGTGATGGGGCCGGCGCCAGCTGTGGCGGCAATCTGAACGCCGGTTTCGGCGCATGCAGCCTGACCAGCATGCAGGCGGGCAGTCGCACGCTGACCGCCAGCTACGCGGGCAACGGGGGCTTCCTGCCCAGCGAAGGCACGTCCAGCCATCAGGTCAACAAGGCCAATACCCAGCTGTCGATCACCGGCGACAGTCCGGATCCTTCCAGCAGCGGTCAGACCGTAACGGTGCAGTGGTCCCTGAGTGTCTCCAATCCGGGCTCCGGCACGCCCACCGGCATGGTCAGCATCAGCGCCGCTGGTGGCAGCGAGAGCTGCAGCGCCATGCTGCCCGGCAACAGCTGCCAGCTGGCCCTGCTGGGACCGGGCCCGCGAACCCTCACAGCCAGCTATGCGGGCGATGCCAACTTCAATGCCGACAGCGACAACGAGAACCACACGGTCAGCCCGCTCGCCAGTACCACCCAGATCCTCTCCGACACCCCCGATCCCAGCGCATTGGGATCGCCGGTGACCGTGAGCGTGCAGGTCGCCGCCAGCTTCGGTACGCCATCAGGTACCGTGCAGGTCAGCGATGGGCAGGGGGCCGACTGCACGATCACGCTGTCCGGTGGCACCGGTGCCTGCGCGCTGACCCCGGCACAGGCCGGCGCGCTGACCCTGACCGCGAACTACGCCGGCCAGGCGGGGCAGTACGAGGCCAGCAGCGGCAGCGAGCCCCATCAGGTCGATGGCCCGGATGACGGGTTGTTTGCCGATGGGTTTGAATGAGGGCTGAGAGGCCTCAGCCCTAAGTCCTGCGCGACGGCAAGGTCGCGCGTAGCGCATCCAGGTCGAAGCCCGCCGGGTTGACCGGGCGGGCCTCGCTGCCGAAGGCCTGGCCGTACACCACTTCCCAGCTGACCGGCAGCAGACCGTCGGGGCGCCGGAAGGCGTCGTAGGCCTCGATCAAGGCACGCCAGCGCTGACGACCGGTCAGACCACGTCGGCGTTCGCTGAGCGCGTTGGTGGCACCGAGACCGCGGAGCTCATCGAACAACTCACGCAACTGCGCGACCGGGCGACCATGCAGATCGCGGTCGACTACCGGATTGACCAGGCCTGCCCGATGCATCGCATCACCAATCTGCTGAATATGGGCAAAGACCAGCAGATGCGGTTGATCGTCGACTTCGGCAAAGGCCTGTCGCAGTTCGGACAGGGTGTCCAGTCCAAAGGTCGCAAACAGCAGCAGCCCACCGGGACGCAGCACGCGCTGCCATTCGGCGAACAGGGCCGGCAGATCGGCGCACCACTGCAGGCACAGGCTCGAGAAGATCAGGTCGACACTGTCGGTGGCCAGGGGCAGCGCACTCACATTGCCCTGCAGCAACTGGAAGGGCCGCAGCCAGGCTCGTTGGCGGCGCGCCTGCTGCAGCATCGGACGGGACAGATCCAGCCCCAGCACCTGCGCCTTGGGGAAACGCCGCTGCAACTGACGACTGCCCAATCCCGTGCCGCAGCCTGCGTCGATGACGCGCGTCGGCGCAACTCGCAGCGCATCCAGCCGATCCAGCAACTCGTCACGCACCGCAGCCTGCAGCCTGGCGTGCTGCTCATAGCGGTCTGCGGCACGACCGAAATTGGCGGCGACTCGGCGGGTTTCGATCGGTGACACGGCGGTTTCGCTGCGGTGATGAGGTTGGGTGACTAGAGGACCGTCAACGAGGGCGGCTGGTGACGGACGCAGCGCGGCCTGCGCTCGCGCCGGCACCGACTGCCGCGGACACGAAAGCCCCATGTCCGCTGGGCAAGATCCACTGGATCGGGTCGGTCATAAGCCGGGTTCTGTCTAGAACGGTCATTCATCTGGGCCACGTGTCACCACGTGGCTCAAGCAGCCTACCCGGGAGCGACGCGGGCCACGCCATGACTCCCCTATTTGGCCTTGCTGCGGGTGGGGTTTGCCTAGCCGCGACATGTTGCCATGCGCGCGGTGCGCTCTTACCGCACCGTTTCACCATCACCGGAGACGGCTTGCGCCGCCTCTTGGGCTGTCTGCTCTCTGTTGCACTTTCCGTAGGCTCTCGCCTCCCAGGCATTACCTGGCACCCTGCCCTGTGCAGCCCGGACTTTCCTCCATGGGCCCGAAGGCACCACAGCGACCGTTTGCCCGACGCCGATCCAGCGGAGCGCGCAGCGTGGAGTCTCCTGCGGCGGCCGTCAAGTCGATCGGCCTGCGCCGGTCAGCTGCGCGCCAGCATCGCCATGACCATCAAGGCAATCCAGATGGCACTGGCACCGGCCCAGGCCAGTGAGCGCAGCGTCGCCCGATTGGCGATGTACAACACCCCATAGGCCAGCCGCAGCAACACCCAGATGATCGCGAGCAGATCGATCCGACCACTGTCCACACCGGCCTGATGGGCCATCAGCACCGCTGCTGCAAACAATGGAAAGGCCTCGAAACCGTTCAATTGAGCGGCATGAGCTCGGGCCCGGGCCCCCGTCAGTCCAGCCAGGAAATCACGCGGATGGCGGTTGTCGAATCCGGGACCGGCGAACTTGGCGTAGCCGGTGGACAGCAAGGGCAGGACGCCGGCGATCAGCACGCATAGGTAGGACCAGGACATCGGGCGCTCCGAGGACATAGTGTCGGGAACCGGGCGGTGGACCTAAGGTCCCACCTGCACCGAAGCGATCGGCGCAGGCAGCAAGATTCGCTCATCCCGGGCCGCAGCTTACGCGGCAAGGCAGGCTATCATGCCGGCCGCAGACCACGGCCGCGCCGAGCGTCGCCACCCACAGGAACCGCGTCAACGTGAAGAAGGACACCGCCCCACGCCTGCGTTCGGTTGAAGGACTGACGCCGCCCATCGAGTTCGAACTGCTGGCCAACGGGACATTGGGGCGAGATCCGGCGGCCGATTTCCGACTCGACCATCCCACGGTGTCACGGCGCCATGCCGACATCCGGGTCGAGGGCCGCAAGGTGGAAGTGACTGATCTGGGCAGTGCCAACGGCTCGCGCATCAACGGACGAGCGCTGGGTCGCACCGCCCATCTGCTGGCTGACGGCGACTTGGTGCAGTTCGGCCAGGTGCTGTTCGAGTACACGCACCAGGTCGGTGCGACGGTGACGACCGGCAGTCAGGAGAAGACTGTTCGACCCAGTGTCGATGCCAAGCGGGCGCGCATGATGCAGTCCGACCTGCGGCTGGCTCGTCGAATCCAGTACCGCTTGCTGCCCGACGAACCACCGCCGCTGCCGGGCTACGAGATCGATTTCAGCTACACCCCGGCACTGGCCATCGGCGGCGACTTCTACGATGTGCGAACACTGCCTTCAGGTGAATTGGCGGTCACCATCGGCGATGTCTCCGGCAAGGGCGTGTCGGGCGCCATGTACATGGTGTTCACCTGCGCCGTCCTGCGGGCGCGGCTGGCCACGTCGAAAGGCCCGGCCGAGTTCCTGACCGAGCTGAACCAGCGCATCTGTCCGGTGATCGAACCCGGCATGTTCCTCACCGTGGCGACCATGTTCCTCAACCCGACGACGCACGTCTGCCGCCTCGCCTTGGCCGGCCACAACCCACCGGTGCTGCGGAGTGCCAGCAAGAAGGTCGTGGAGATGAGCCTCGATCCGGGGCACCCGATCGGCAGCTCGCCCGACCTGAGCATTCGGGATCAACGGTTTCAGCTGACGCCGGGCGACGTGATGCTGTTCACCACCGACGGCGTGGAAGAGGGCGAGAACCCCGCAGGCGAACCATTCGGGAACGAGCGACGCAATCAGGTGATGCGCGGCGCCAGCGGTGCGCTGGACATGAATCGGCGATTGCGCAGCGCGCTGTTGCAGTTCTGCGAGGCCGATGTCTCCACCGACGATTTCACCATCATCGCGGTTGAGCGCCTCAGCGAAGAGGCGGACTGAGCCCCCAACGCAGCACGCCCGACAGGTGCCGGGCGCGAGCTGGAGTCGAACAGGTTGTGCTGCGGCCGACTATTCGCCGCGCAGCCACCCCATGAAGCGGGCCCACAGACCTTTCTTGCGTTGAACCGGCGGCTTGGCGCCCAGCAGATTGGCGGCCGAGTTCTGCAGCTGCGGCGACGCGCTGGCCGTCGGCGCCGGGGTGGCAGGGGCTGCATCGGCGCGATCACCCAACAAGTGAGAGGCCAGCTCGCCGACCTTGGCCGCATCCAGCTCCTGCGCTTCGGGATGACTGGCCAGCACCGACTTCAGGTTCGGCTGGATGTTCAGCAGTTTGCTGAAGCCGGCCAGATCGAAGACCTGCTTCACGTGTGCCGGCAATCCGCAGAGCTGCAAGCTGCCCTTGCCGCCGTCAACCTGCTTGGCCAGTGCCAGCAATACGCGCAGGCCCGCGCTGCTGACATAGTCGATGCCCGACAGGTCCACGACGAAATGCCGATCGCCCTCAGTGAAGAGGTCATGCGCCTTCAGCTCGAAATCGGGCGCCGTTTCGGTGTCCAGGCGCCCGACCAGGGCCAGCACGCGGACTGCACCCGCTTTTTCTTCGCTGATTTCGATAGCCATCGTTTGATCCTGTCAGTGCGGTCCGAATGATCTCAGATCTGTGAGAACTTCAAGCTCAGCGAGCCGATCTGGATCACATCCCCGTCGGCCAGCAATTGCTCTTCCACTGGTTGTCCATTGACCTTGGTCACCCGGCCAGCCAGATCACGCAGGATGAAGCCGCTGCGACTGGGTCCCACTTCCGCCTGGCGCGGCGCCACCCCCTCGATCTGCACATCACAGCGTGCGTCACTGCCAAAGGACAAGGGCTTCAGGCCCAGAGTATACGGCCCGGAAGGCTGATCGGAGGCCTGATCCAGCAAGCGAGCGGGTCGAAAGACAACGGTCGCGTCCGGATTCCGGCGCGGCGGCGGTGCTGACGGCGCGACCGGCGGGGCCGGAGGTGCCGGTGGAACAGCGCTGAGCGGAGCCTCGGGTGGCTGACTGGAATCCTCCGGCGAAGGCAACTCGGCGGTACGAATCTCATCCTCCTCGACCTTCTTGACGCGCTTGGTCGGGTCCTCGCTCTCGCTCACCGGTGGCAGGCTGGGGAGGGTCGTCGCCTCCTTCTCAACCCCCGGGAATGCCTTGGCGAAGCGAGCCGCAATGGCCTGAGCCTCGTCCAGCGCCCCTTTGCGTTCCTTCAGCGTCGCAGCCTTGGCCTTCTTGCGGCGATCGCGTTCGGCATCCTCGTACTCGCCCAGCGAGTGGCGGAAATCGATTTCCTCCAGATCCATCTGCACGGTCGACAGCGCGCTTTCCAGCTCGATCAGTACAGCCTTGACCTTGGTGTAGAGGCTGCGCGCCTGCTGTCGCAGGGGTTCAGCCTTCTCGACCAGCATCTGGCGCTGGCTCAGGTAGTCGCGCCGGACGCGGTTGAAGACTTCTTCGGCCACGGCCTCTCGGCGGCCGTCCATCGACTTCAGACGACTGTCGAGCTGTTCCAGCTCAGCCTGCAAGGTGGACAGCTCGTCCAGTACCGTCAGATCCATCTGACCCAGGTCGGTGGGCACTGCGGGAGACGCCGAATTGCTCATGACTCCTTCTCCTCCTCATGGACGCGCACGTCCAGCACGATCGCACCGAAACGCAACTGGTCACCGGGACGCAGCTGGAAATCGTCACCGGTGCGGATGCGCTTGCCGTTGAGGAAAGTGCCGTTGACGGTGCCCACTTCCTCCCTCAGCAGCCAGCCGCTGTCGCTGCGCAGCAGCTTGGCATGCCGTCTGGACAAGGTCCGCTTGGTGTCCAACGGACCAAGGTTGATCTCGGGGACGAGGCCGATCACCGGATCGGGCCGCCCAACCAGCAGTTCGGCGCTGCCCTGATCGAGGATGAATTCGCAACCCTGCTCGTGCACCAGCTTGATGGCGGTGGTCCGACTGTCGATCGATCCATCCGGACCGGCGACGACCGTCGCCGCCTGCTGGCTGGGTCGTTGCGGCAGGCTGGCCTTGGCTGCGGCCAGTCGTGAACGGGCCTCGTCCAGCTCCATTCGCGTGGCCTGGGTCTGCTGCTCGGCTCGGCGCAGGCGCGCTGCGAGCTTGCGCATGATGCGAACGGTGACCTCGACATTCTGCTTCAGCAGATCGGCAAACTGAGCACGTTCGATTCGCAGCAGCCGCACATCGGTTTCGGCGCGTGCCGCGGCGAAACGCGGCTGATCCTCCAGGATCGCCATCTCACCGAAGAAATCGCCGGGGCCGAGCTCGGCCAATGGTGCATCACCGCGAGCCTGGCGCAGGATGGCGATGGTGCCGGTCTCAATGATGTACATGTCCGAACCCGCATCGCCTTCGCGGAAGACGTACTGGCCGGCGCTGAACTGCTCGAAATTCTGGTCGGTGTTCGACATGAGGCGGGGCGGATCCGGGTCGGAGGCACTCGATCGGCCAAAGTGTAGCGTGGAACGCCGGCTTAGGCCGCCAGAACGAGACGAGCCGGACCGACGTTCGGACAAAAAAAGACCCGCCACGAGTGGCGGGTCCGGATCAGCAGTCGCGCAGCCTGCGTACAGCCCCGTCAGGACTGTCCGCGGCGGGACTTACTTGATCTTGGCTTCCTTGTAGATGACGTGCTTGCGCACGACCGGATCGTACTTCTTGAACTCCAGCTTGTTCGGCGTGTTCTTCTTGTTCTTGTCGGTCGTGTAGAAATGACCGGTGCCGGCCGTCGACGTCAGACGAATCTTGTCACGCATGAGATTGCTCCTCAGGCCTGGCCGTTGGCACGCAGATCGGCCAACACGGCGTCAATGCCGTTCTTGTCGATGGTGCGCAGGGCGGCGGTGGACACGCGCAGGCGGACGAAGCGATTCTCGCTGGCCACCCAGAAGCGATGCCACTGCAGGTTCGGCAGATACCGACGACGGGTCTTGTTGTTGGCATGGGAAACGTTGTTCCCAACGCGCGGGCGCTTGCCCGTGATCTGACACACTCGTGCCATGGCGCACCTCGTGATTCGTGAGCGATCGCGGCGACTACGCCGCAACTGAGCCGCGCTTTATACAGGCAATCGGGATCACATTGCAAGCATCGCCCCGTCGAGGAAGCTGGCATTCCGCGCATTTGCCGTCGCACACACTCGCGCCGGCAGTCGCTATGCTCTTCAGCATGAACGGGCGCAACGCTCGTCCAGCCAGGGATCGGGCATGCGGGCAGACACGGCACGATTGCAGCTGTTCGGTGAGTTGATCGAGCTTCCAGGCCCGGTGCGGGCAGCGCGGCTGACTCAACTCTCCGCGACCCAACCCGCACTGGCCGCGGAAATGCGCGCGCTGCTGGAGAGCCACGAACATTCGATGGAGCTGCAGCTGGGCAGTCTGCTGCGCGATGGTCTGCTCGGCTGGATCGCCATGCCGACCGAGCTCTCCGCGGGAGAGCGTATTGGCCCCTATCGTGTCGAGCGCGAGATTGGTCGCGGCGGCATGGGTGTGGTCTATCTGGCCCGGCGGGACGATGACACGATCGACGTGCAAGTGGCCATCAAGCTGACGGCACGAAGGACCGACCTGCTCGATCTGGTGCGCCACGAGGCGAGGTTGCTGTCCGGTCTGAGTCATCCCCACATCGCCCGCTTCATCGATGTCGGGCGTACCGCTGACGGGACGCTGTATCTGATCACCGAGTTTGTGCCGGGTCAGAGTCTGCAGGCTCGATTGCTGGCCGGCCCCGTCAGTGAAGCCGAATTGCAGCGCTGGGCGAGCCAGTTGTCGGCCGCCTTGAGCTATGCCCACGCCCGACAGACCTGTCACGGTGATCTGAAGCCGGCCAACGTCATCATCGACAACAACGGTGATGCGCGTCTGCTGGATTTTGGCATCGGCGTCACGCTGCTGCAGGAGCAGGGTCAGGCTTTCGCAATGGGCCTCACGCCCGAGTTTGCCGCACCGGAGGTCATCAACGACGGTCTCTTCACGATCGCAGCGGAGATCTACTCGCTGGGGCAATTGCTCCGCTGCATCGTCGAACGGGTGGCACTGCGCGCTGGCGCCCGAGCCGATTGGCAGGCACTGCTGTCACGTGCCTGTGGCGCCGAACCGAGCCAGCGCTACGAGAGCATGAATGCGCTGGCCCGTGATCTGGCCCGCATTGGCAGCGTCGAGGTCCTGCAGGCACGCGAACATGAAGCCGCGCATCGGCTGCAGCGGGGCCTGCGGCGATATTGGCTGCCGCTGGGTCTGCTGGCCGTGCTGGTCATCGGCACGGTCGTTGGGTTGCTGGCGGTGCTGGATCAGCGCAACAGCCTGCAGGAGGCGCTGAACGAGTCCGAACGCTCGCGCACCACGGCCGACCGCACGCTGGGCTTTGTGCTCGACGCCCTCGCTGCGGCCTCCAGCGAAGGCGCCAACAAGGTCGATGTGACCGTGCGGGAATTCGCCGACGCGACCGGTCGCGATCTGGCGCCGCTGTGGCGCTCGGATCCCGATACGGCCGGACAGATCGTCCTCAATCTGGCCAAGGTTGATCACGGACAGGAGCGCTACCAGCGCGTGATCGAGCGTGTCGATGAAGCGCTGCAGCACCCGATGAGTGCACCCACCGAAACCCGGCTGCGCATCCAGAAGGTCGACGCGCTGCGCGAGCTGTCCAGACTCGACGAGGCCTGGGCTCAACTGGACGACCCAACCTGGCCAGCGCAGACTCGCGACGACTGGCGCGTGAACCAGACGCGCGCACGCCTGTTGCGCACCAGTGGCAAACCGGTCGAGGCCGAGGCCATCACCCGTCAGACCCTGGCCAGCGCCACCGACATCAGCGAAGAGGAGCACATTGCGCTGGCCGGTGAGATGGTGACCTATGTCGGCGACCAGGGACGTCTGGTCGAGGCCCTGCAGGCGCTGGAACTGCAGCGGCAACTGCTTGCCCCGGTCGTCCAGATCCGCCCCAACGTGTCTGCCCGCAATGCGCAGAACCGTGCATTGATCCTGCACTGGATGGGTCGTTCCAGGGAGGCGCGCGTAGCGCTTCAGGAAGCCGTGGACATCTATCGCGAACGCCTGGCGCCGATGCACAGCAGTCATGCTGACGTGGCCATGATTGGCGTCGAGATCGACAAGGCGCTGGGCGACAACGCATCGGCACAGGGACGCATCGACACCGCGTTGGCGATCTATCGGCAACAGCTGGGAGTACACCATCCGAAAGTGGCTGAGGTACTCCACACGCAGGGTAACCTGGCACTGCAACGTGGAGATCTGGAGGCCGCGCACGGCGACTATCAGGCGTCGCTGGACATCACCACCGAGTTGCCAGCCAAGCGTGCAGCAGCCGGCACTACCCGCTACAGCTTCTGTGGCGCCGAGTTTGCGCAGCAACGAGTTCGAGCAGGCCCTGACACGTGTCGGCAATCGCTCATCGATCTGGAAGCGACGGTAGCCGAATCCGCCATCAACTCAGCAATTCGCTGGCCAATCTGGGTCGCGTGGAGAGCGAGCTGGGTCAGCATGAGCAGGCCGTGCTGCATCTCGGTCGGGCGGTTGAACAAGGCGCACAGGTCTTTGATGCGCAGTCGATGGATCTGGCCAACATCCGACTATATCTGTCGCTGGCTTTGGCCCGAGACGGCCAGATGGAACAGTCGCGGGCGGCATTTGCGCTCTCCGACCGCCAGTTTGCTCAGATGGATCTCACACAAATCTCCCGGCTACACGCACGCAGCTACATCGAGCACGGACTGGCCCTGGCACAAGCCTGGAACGACCCGGCGATGCTGGCGCGATTTCAGGCTCTCGCCAATGCAGGCTTGCCGGGACCTTGATTGGGACCTAACCACTGACGACGCTACGGAGTAGCCGATGGCCTATCTGACCTTCAAGCGATTGGCCGACGACCCGGTCAGCGACTGGCTGCAGCGTTGGGCTGAGGGTGATGCCGAGGCGGCCGGACGACTGGCCGAAGGGGTCTATCCGCTGTTTGAGCGGGCCGCGCGTGACGCGCTGCGTGGCAATCCGGCCGGCGCCGGTGATCTGGATACGCGTGCCTTGATCGCAGAGGTCTGGATTCGACTGACACCGCGGCGGCAATCGGCCTTCGAGAATCGGCACGCCTTTTTCGGCGCGGCCATTCGGCAGATGCACTACGTGCTGATCGATCGATTCCGCAAGGCGCTGGCCGAACAACGGGTGTTCCAGCGTCAGCGGCCAGTTGAAGCTCAACCCTCGCCGAACTCCCAGTCCATCGCGCTGCAACAGGCGCTGCAATGGCTCAGTGCCGAACACGAACGTCCAGCCCAAGCCTTGCTGCTGCGTGAGTTGCTGGGACTCAGCCTGACCGAGACCGCAACCGTGCTGGAGGTGTCGCTGGCCACGGCCAAGCGCGACCTGGCCTATGCGACGGCTCGGCTGCGCCAGCGTCTGGGCTCCGAGCCTGGACGCGCCGTGGAATAGCCCGCCGAATCACCCCATCTGGCTCGCGTTCGGCTTGCCCTGAGCCGAATTCCGATCTCGTCCGATTGCGGTTTACCGGCTCCGTGGCCCGTCGATAACGTGACCGCGTCCTCACTTCGGGCTGGCGCTGATGTCGCGATCGCTGCTGTCGATGCTGCTCCTGTTGATCGGCTGGCTGAGCGCTGACACGGCAGCAGCGGCCGAGCGCGAAAAGATCGGCATTCTGCGCTTCCAGGCCGCGGCCGGCATCGACGATGACGTGCGTAGTCAGGTCGAGGGCTTTGTCACCCAGGCGCTGGTCGACGAGCGCCGCTTTGAGATTCTCGAACGTAGCGAGTTCGACGCGCTGCAGGTCGAACGCTTCCTGCAGCAGGCGATGGAACCGGCCGAGCAGATCCGGATCGCCGAATCGGGCGCCCGCTGGATCGTGATCGGCGACGTCAACCAATCCTCGATGAGCACCAGCGCGCTCGATGGTGGGGGCGTCTCCTACCGCGGGCTGATCGCCTACCGCCTGCGCATCGTCGACGTGTCCACCGGCCAGCTGGCCTACAGCCGCCAATTCGCCAGCTCCAAGGGCGGCCTTGGCGACACCTTCAAGAACATGTTCAACGACACCACCTCAGCCGGCGCCGCGCGACAGGCCGCCTTGCAGCAAACCACCAAGGAGCTGGCTCAGTTCATCGATCAGGCCTTCCCGATCGAGGCGCAGATCCTCTCGATCGAAAAACGTGGACGCAAGGGCGAGGCACTGGAAGTGCTGATCGACCGCGGACCCGCCGATGGCGTCAGCCGCAAGACGGCGCTGGTGGTGTTCCAGCGCAGTGAAATCCAGGCGGGCGACCGCGTACTGACCCGTGAACAAGAGCTGGCGCAGCTGGAAGTGCTGCGCAGCGAGGGTGAGCAGCTCAGCGTGGCCAAGGTCCGAAAGGGCGGGGCCGAACTGGCTGCCGCCTTTGATCGGCAGGAGGTGGTCCATGTCAAGGTCCGCTGAGTTGCTGATGCTGCTGTTGGGTCTGTGGATGGGCACGGCCTTGCAGGCGGCCACGCCACGCATCGCCGTGGTGGACTTCGACGCCCACCAGTACGCCGGTGACCTGCCCGGTGCGCAGCTGGCCGACTATGTGGTCGATGAACTGGTCAACCTCGGTCGCTTCGAGGTGATCGAGCGCGAGAAGCTGGCCAGCATCCGCAACGAGCTCAACTTTGGTGCCTCGGGCTATGTCGATGCCGCCAGTGCGCCGCGCATCGGTCAATTGCTGGGGGCCAGTCATCTGCTCACCGGCCGGGTGATTTCGGTCGAGCGCGAACAGACCACGCTCAACAACGCCGCCTACGGCGTGTCGGGGCGCAACACGGTCTGGAAGCTGTCGATCAGCATTCGCGTGTTTGAAACGGCCAGCGGCAAGATCGTCTATTCCAACCGCAGTCGCAGCCAGTGGGTCGCCCGCGAGACGGCTTCGGTACAGACCCATACGACAACGCCCTACGACCGTCTGGCCGAACAGGCCGCGATCGACGTCGTGGCTGGATTGCGCGACGCACCCTTCGGTGGCCAGGTCGGCGCGAGTGCGGCGGCCAGGATCAACGTGCGCATCGAGAGTCAGCCCAGCGGTGCCGACATCGAAGTCGATGGCCTGTTCATCGGCAACACCGACGGCGACTTCGCGCTGAGCCCCGGCGTTCGTCTGATCCGCATCTCCCTCGGCGGCCTCCCACCCTGGGAGAAAAAGGTCGAGGTCACTCCCGGTTTGTCCATCAAGGCGCGATTGCAACCATGAAACCGCTGACTCTGTTCGCTGCACTCGGGCTGCTGCCCGCCGTCGGATTGGCACAAGGCTTTGGCCAGTTCGAGATCAAGGCCCGTGATGGTGATCCAGTGCCGGGCAGCAGCCGCACGCTGGCCCTGTGGATGGTGCAGCAACCGGTCATCAGCGAGGCCGGTCACGTGGCGTTCGCATCGCGCACCGAACAACAGGCGCTGGACGATTGCCTGTTCACCTTGCAGGGCAACGCCCAGAACCAGTTGACCATGCCGCTGTGCGAGGAGCAGTCGGTGCCGGCTGGCAACGCACGCTACTCGATCTTCGACCGCTGGCGCATCGACGACACCGGCAGCATCACCGCCTACGCACGCCTCGAAAACGTCACCCAATTCGGCAGTCGTGGCGTCTACCGTGCCCATCCGGATGGGCGGGTGGAAGAGGTGATTCGCGGTGAAACCGCACTGGGTCCGGGACTCGCGGCGGTCTGCAATTCCGCACTGTCCCACAACGATGTCCACATCGAGGACAACGGTGAGTTGCGCATCGCGCCGGCGCTGCAACAGGGCAGTAGCTGTGTGCGCAATGCCGTGTTCGCTGTGGATCGCCAGAATCAGGTCCGCACGCTGGCGAGCCTCGGGTCAGCGATCAGCAATCAGTCCGGCAGTCTGTCCAGTCTCAATGGCGAGTTGCTCAGCGACGGCGCTGGCGTGCTCTACGCCAGCGGGCGGGAAAGCGGCGTGTCGACCCAGTTCTGGTACCTGGTGGGATCGGGCAGCGTGGCCCGCAGCGCCGCCGATCGCAATGACGACGTCTACGCGGCGCAGGGTCCGGTGCTGAATGTGTTCGATTCCAGCACCGATGTGGTCACTGCGCATACTGGAACTGGCCCCAGCGTCACCGAACGGCTACACCGCGGTCAGTCAGTGCCGCAGGGGCAGGGCCAGATCTTCAACGTCCGCGCGCTGGATGTGGCGCCTGACAATCGAATGGTGGCAACCATCGAGCTGACGGGGACGCCGAATGGCTCCAGTGACGACTCCGGCATCTACCTGTTCGACGAGTTCGGGGTGGTCGAGGTCGCTCGCGAAGGCCAGCCTGCGCTCGTCCCGGGGGCGGTGTTCACCAATCTGCCGGACTTCACCACGTTCGCCACAATCGGTCGCGGCGGTCGCGTTCTGTTCGAGGCGCGCTATCGAATTGGCAGTGCCAGTTCCGTGCGTGGCTGGTTCTACTACGACCGCCAAACCGGTCTGCGCGAGTTCCTCAACGGCAACACGATGGTCGACGGCTTGCAGGTTCGCAATTGGTCGGTCGGGCCACGCTTCAACGAACGCGGCGAGTTGCCGTTGTTCCTGAGCCTGTCGGACGACAGCGACGTCGTCGCCATCTATCGCCTGCCCGGCAGCAGCTTCGGCATCCAGCCGGCGATCACCGGGGCCTGGTTCGACCCGGCACAGGCCGGACACGGATTGTTCGTGGAAGTCCTGCCGGATCAGCGTTTCCTGGCCTGGTGGTTCACCTTCTCCCCCAGCGGCGAGCAGGCCTGGTTCGGCGGCGTGGGGGTCTATCAGGGTGGCGTGGCCGTTGTTCCGCTGACCAGGACCGCAGGTGGCCGCTTCATTCCCAACTTCGATCCCACCCAGGTCAGCAATCCACCCTTCGGCACGCTGACGATCACCTACAGCGGTTGCGACAGCGGTCTGCTGGAGTTCGATCTGCCGGACGGCTACGGGCAAGGCAGCATGGCGTTGACGCGTTTGACACTGCCGGCTGGCCTCAGCTGCACACCCTGATGAATCCACAGTCGACCAGGAGTACGACATGCTTCATCTCGCAGGACTGGCGTTGATGCTGATCGGTTCGCCACTGCTGACCGAAACACCACTGGAACTGCAGTTCGACGGCGAGCAGCTCTACACAGGTGCGTCTCACTGTCCGGCCAGCCACGCGGCGCTGGTGCTGGAGTTCTATCGCATCAAGGGCGCCGGCGACCTGCGTCATCTGCATCTGACCCGAGTTGCCTTGCAGGGCAATGATCCCACCCCGCACGTCGAGCCCGTCCGGGAAGTCGATGAGCGTGGGCGACTGGTGCACGGCTATTGCGCCGGGCTGGGCGACCGCAACCACTACCGTGTGCGCGCCTACGATGATCAAACCGGTCGGCTTAGTGGAACAGTTGACGTCCTCCATCCGGTAGTCGTCGCAGAGGACCTCAGCGATCAGACGCCGCCTCGACGGACTCGGGTATCAGGCCGCTGAGGGGAGCAGCAGGCACCCCCACAGGCCCAGCACGGCCACAAAGTTGATCGTGAACACCAGTCCGCGCAGGCGCACGTTGGTGGTCAGGATCTGCACGGCGCTGTGGGCAATTCGCCCGGCGACAAAGAGCCAGGCCAGTGCCATCACCAATTCGCCCGCGTGCAAGCCGAGCCAAAGCAGACAAGCCACATGGAAGAACAGCGGCCATTCGAACTGATTGGACAGATTGGCGCTGATTCGTGGCTCGACCTGCGCCCAGGGATTGCTGCCGTCAGCCCGCCGCCACAGCCCCCAGACGGCCGGCGCGCGGGCGATGGTCAGCAACACGTAGAGCATTGCCGTGAGCGCCACATGGGCCAGCATCGGGTAGAGCAAGGGATGGTTCAGAATGGAGACTCCTTCAGTTCAGTCCGCCGCGACCATCTCAGCGACGCTGCCCAGACAGCGGAGAATTCCAAGCGCCGGTCTCAGTCTTTGATCGCCACCCACTGGCCGGACGCATCCCGTTCAAAGGCTTCGCCCACCCCAGACTCGATGACCGTGACGATATCCGGATCATAGTTGGCGATGGTGTTGAGGTCGTAGTAGGCCAGGTGCGTTGGGTCGTCGACGTAGGCCTGTGATTCGTCGCCGGCGAAGAAACGCCAGCCGCTGTCCACGGCCGAATCCGGGTGCTCGCGATAGCAGTAACCGATACGGGCGCCGTCCTTCATGATGCGATCGGTCGCGATCCCGCCACCGTAGCCCACCACGATCGGCCGCAGTTGCTCGGGTTGAAGTCGAAAGGGCTTGCTGCTCATGGCGTGAACCATAGGCGGGACGTCGCGGTGATGAAAGATCCTGACAGCTGCCGGCGGAAAACCGATCGGTTTGTCACCTTGCCGAAGGCTTGCTGTCCCGGGCGCCTGCGCGCTCTGAATCTTCCCGATCGGTAACTTCGTCCGCAAATCACCCGACTCGTCTCACGAATATTCCCGATCGGGACTTTTGACGCTATGCTCCCGCCATGGACGCCAAACGTTCCCGATCGGGATCACCGCAGCACACCACTCTGCCTGACATTCAGGCGCTTGCCGAGGCGGTCCGAGCGGCACGTCGCCGTCATGGACTGACTCAAGGAGACCTGGCGGGGTTGTCGGGAACCGGCTTACGCTTCATCGGCGAGTTGGAGCGTGGCAAGCCGACCGTGTCCTTGCACAAGGTGGTCGCCGTGCTCGCGGTGCTGGGGCTGCGCCTGGCCGCCGTCGACGACACCGTGCCATGAGCCCGCTCAAGGTCTCCCTTTTCGACCGCCCGGCCGGCACGCTGTGGCGCGAGGACGGGCTGGACGCGCCTGAAGACTGGCGCTTTCGGTACGACGCTGCCTACGTGGACGCGCCATCGGCGGTACCGCTGTCCTGCTCGCTGCCGCTGCGTTCGGATCGCTTCGAAGGGGCGGTCGTACGCAACTGGTTCTGCAATCTGCTGCCGGAGGGGTTGGTACGCGACGCCATCGTCCAGCGACTGCGCTTGCCGCAGCGCGATGATCTGGCGCTGTTGGCGGCGATCGGCGGTGAGTGTGCCGGTGCCGTGGCGGTGCTTCCCGATGGTGCCGCCCCGGCGCCAGCCCAGGCAGACCCGATCGAGCTCGAAGCCTTGATTGGCGCGGCGGATGGCGCCCTGGGAGAGGGCGACTGGGGTGCCTTGGGCGGACCGCATCGGCTATCGCTGGCCGGTGCGCAGGACAAGCTGGCGGTCGTGCGCATGGCCGATGGTCGGCTCAGGTTGCCCGCCCGTGGCGAGCCGACCACGCACCTGATCAAACCGGACAGCCAGCGCTTCCCGGGCTTGCGCGACCTCGAAGCCCTGGGCCTGTCTCTGGCCCGCCACGTCGGTCTGCCCGTGCCCGATTTTGCGCTGATCGAGGTGATGAATCGCCGCGCGTTGCTGTTGACCCGCTACGACCGCGTGCCGTCAGCCAACGACGGCCAGCCACAGCGTCTGCACCAGGAGGACTTCTGCCAGGCCCTGGGCTATCCCGGCGAGCTCAAGTACCAGTCCCAGGGTGGTCCGAGCCTGGCCCAGTGCGCCCAGCTCATCCGCACCGGCCGCCGACTGGGCCCGCAAGCCGTGAGCGCCTTCCTCGACTGGGTCATCGTGACCGTGCTCATCGGCAACGCCGACGCCCACGCCAAGAACCTCGCTTTGCTTTGCGACGCCTCTGGTCGGTGGTCGCTGGCCCCGTTCTATGACCTGGTGCCCACGCTGGTCCTCCCCGAATCCCTGGTCGAGCGCACCCCGGCCCTGCGCATTGGGCAGGCTACGCGTATCGACAGCGTGAGCGCAGAGGATTGGACGCTGTTTGCCCGCGAGACCGGCTACGGTCCGGTCTACGTACGCCGCAGGGTTGCGCAGCTGGCCGAGCGGATGGCTCAAGCCATGCAGGCAGCATGCACGGCCCTGGTCGACCAGGGTGGCGATCGCCAGCGACTGGAACGCGCCTGCGCCATAATCGCCGCCCAGATAGGACGCGTTAGCGCTGCAGTCTGAGGTCACGTAGCTACCGAAGCCGACTAGCTTCTCGCTTCTCCACCAGAAAATCCATCAACGCGCGCACCTTGGGCGGCATCTGGTCGCGTGTCGGGACGTACAGGAAAAAGCCGGCCTGGGTGTGCGTCCAGTTCTCCAGCACGGGCAGCAGCTCGCCCTCGTGCAGTTGCCGCTGGATTGCCAGGTCAATGTGCTGGATCAGCCCCACCCCAGCCACCGCGGCACGTGTCATGCCTTCGTCGTCGTTGGTGGTGAGATTGCCTGTCACCGCAACCGTGTAGTGATGTCCGTTGCGGCCGGGTTCGCTGAAGTCCCAATCATGCAGGGCGCCACTTCCGGAGTAGCGGTAGTTGATGCAGTTGTGGGAAGCCAGATCCTCGGGTGTTTTCGGCCTGCCGTGAGCCTTGAAGTAGGCCGGTGATCCGGCCACGACCATCGACAAGGGTGGCGTGACGGGAACAGCGACGACGTGTTCGGCCAGGCTGCGGCCCAAGCGGATGCCGGCATCACATCCCTCGGCGATGATGTTGGCCAGCGGCTCGGCCATGGACAGCTCAATCTTCAGTTTGGGATAGCGTTGGTAGAACTCCGCCAGGTGCGGCTCAATCAGCACCCTGGCGGCCATGCGTGAGGTATTGACCTTGATGAGGCCCGACGGCTCTCCACTGGCATCGCCCAGATTGCGTAGCGCCTGCTCGATGTCGCCCAAGCTCGATTGCAGGGCATCGAACAGGTGTTGGCCTGCCTCCGTCAGCGACATGTCGCGCGTCGTGCGGTAGAGGAGCTTCAGGCCGAGCTGCTTCTCCAAGCCTTTCAGATTCTGGGACAGCGCCGCGCGCGATACCCCCATCTTCTCCGCAGCCCTGCTGAAGCTGCCGTGTTGGACGATGTGGACGAACCATGCCAAGGCAGGAAGGAGGGACGGTTGCATGGAAGGATTGTAAATCCATAGTTACCACTGATGTGCTGATTCATGTCTTCCTGACGCCTAATTGTGGGCGTACCTTGGCACTCACCCGGCCGGCGTTGCGCCGGAACGCACAGAGCCACCAGGAGAGACTCATGAACACCGACAAGATCAGCATCCCGAACCGCAACGGCAACGGCATCACGCTGGCAGCAGCCATCAACTTCCCGGATGGATTTGATGCCACCAGGCGCTATCCCGCAGTCATCGTCTCCCATCCTGGCGGCGGGGTGAAGGAACAGACCGCGGGTACCTACGCCCGCAAGCTCGCCGAGAACGGATTTTTCACGGTCGCATTCGATCGTTCCTACCAGGGCGAAAGCACCGGCGAGCCGCGTCAGCTCGAGAACCCCTACGTCAGCACCGAAGACGTGAGCGCGGTCGTCGATCACCTCGTGACGTTGCCCTACATCGATGGTGCACGCATCGGTGCCATGGGCATCTGCGCCGGCGCTGGCTACACCGCCAATGCGGCCATCAACGACCGCCGCCTGAAGGCCATCGGCACCGTCAGCGCGGTGAACATCGGACAGATGTTCCGCAACGGCTGGGAGAACAACGTCAAGGATGCGGACGCAATCCCGTACATCCAGGCGGGCTCAGACGCGCGCACCGCAGATGCTTCGGGTACTGGCTTCGTGACCATGCCGCTGGCACCGCTGAAGAAGGAAGACGCGCCCAATCCCGAGCTGGCCGAAGCATGGGAGTACTACCACACGCCGCGTGCGGAGCACCCGAATGCGCCCGGCTACGCGACGGCGCGCAGCCTGGACCAGATCATCACCTACGACGCCTACCACAAGGCCGAGGCCTTCCTGACCCAGCCGTTGCAGATCGTGGCCGGGAGCGTGGCCGGCAGCAAATGGATGAGCGACGACCTGTACGCGCGTGCGGCCAGCGCCGACAAGCAGTTCCATGTGGTTGAGGGCGCCAATCACATGTCGCTGTACGACGTGCCGAAGTACGTCGACGAAGCGGTCTCGGTGCTGGCGCCGTTCTTCGAGTCGAGGCTCAAGTAGTCATCGCGTGGCGCGAGAGCCCCCGCGCAACTGCGCCAGCCGCATTCAGACAAGCTGGAGCACAAACATGACCACCACCCGACCTGCGAACGATGGCCGTGATCGGCAGCAAGCCAGGCGCATTTGGCGCCTACCGCGATGGCAACGAGATTTACGGTCGCTCCACAGCTTCAAAGGATCGTCAGCTGGTCCTGCTGGAAGGCTGGTCGCACTACGACATCTACGTCCGGCCGAAACCGGTTTCCTGGGCGATGGCCCAGGTGACACCGTTCTTCGAGAAGTATCTGTAGCACCTCAATCCGGCCTGCGGGCGGACAACAGCTGCCCGCGAACCTGGTGATATTCCGTGACGCAATCACGAAGCACAGCACGCACTCATTCGTGCATGTTTTCGTGCAACAAGCGCGCATGACCGGGCAGATCGATCCCGAGGATTGTCCTCGACCTGACGGAAGTCCTGCAGCGCCTACCGATGCAGAAGCTTGAGAGAATAGGCACATTATTGATTTACATGAATTCAGTGCGCTTCTGAATGCATCCATGGGCACGGATCTGGTCACAAACTTCGAGCTGACGGTCATCTAGGCGGTCGTGGTGATGGTCGCCAAGCCATTGTGTCAGGGCGTTCCGCTCGCCGGGACCAGACCCTGGGACCTGACAACGCCGGCAAAAGCGCAGACCCCCTCCCGGCCTCCCCCTGAGGCTGCTGCGCAGCGCAAGGGGAGGTGAAGAGCGGCGCGGCAACGGGGAACACCAAGGAAGGGACGAACGCGCGGGGCGGAGGAAGCCAAGATGGCGAAAGTGAGCAAAATTCAGCTGCCACAAGTGTGCGATTTACGACTGCCGCCGACACGCCGCGCACGACGAACGCGCTCGGCGCGATGGAGGGGCAATGCTGGCGGGTGGCGCCAGGGAGGCGAAGCGCGCGTGGCTCAGTGGAAACGGCGCCGAGTCCCAAGACCGCCGACGGCCGCAATCTCGGCCCCCCTCCCTTGCGTGGCGCAGCCACGGAGGGGAGGGTCGGGGAGGGGTCGCTCTTGGCCTTTCAGTTGACCCAGGCCAAGCTCCAAAACCATACTGATCATGTTGGTCAACATGATTGGAGTCGCGCGATGATTACCGAAACCACCGCAGTCAACTTTCGCCAGAAGCTGGGCGAAATGCTGAACCAGGTGCAGTACCGCCACGACAGCGTCCTGATCAAGAAAGACGGCAAGGCGGTCGCCGCCCTGGTGGATGCGCAGTTGTTCGCGCGCATCCGACGCATGCAGGCGAGGTTTGACGCACTCGCCGCCCGCATCGAGGCTGGGTTTGCAGACGTGCCTCTAGCCGAGGGTCTGGCCGAGATCGAGGCGGCTGTCGCTGAAACGCGTAGCTCGGCCATGTCAGGCTGATCCTCCATGCCCACGCTGCGCGTGGTCCTTGACACCAATGTCCTGCTCTCGGGCCTCGCCTATCCCGCCAGCATCCCCGGAAAGATCCTCGACGCCTGGCGGCAGGGCGGCATCGAGGTATGGCTGTCAACCTACATCCTGGACGAGCTGCGCAGGGTGCTGCCCCGATTGGCACATCGGCATGGGCTGTCTGCGACTGAGATCGACGATCTGGTGGATATGCTGTCGATCCTGGCCGAGACCGTTGAGCCCCTGACCGCAGATGCCTCCGAGCTGCGCGATGAGAAGGATCAACCTGTACTCGGCACCCTGCTGGCCGCCCAACAGGCAGACTCAGTCGACTACCTGATCAGTGGCGACAAGGATCTGCTGGCGCTGGCTCCGGGCTACCCCATCGTGACCCCTGCAGAGTTCTGGACGGCGCACGGCCGCTGATCTGTTTCCTTCGCGCTTGCATCAGTGGATTCCAGGGAGAACGGCGCTCGCCGCTGATCAGTGCAGCGTCTTCGCTTGCCCACAGCACTTCTTGAACTTCAGCCCCGAGCCACAGGGGCAGGGATCATTGCGTCCTGCCTTGGGGGTCTCCCTGCGTACCGTGGAAGTCGCCCGTGGCATCGAGCGGCCGTGGCTGCGCCGTTGCAGCCAGTACCCATGAATGCTGACCAGCGCAGGCACGATGGCGTCGACCCAGCGTTCAGCGTCACCCGCTTTCCGGGTGATCTCGAATCCGGCTTCGTCACCCAGACGCAAGAAGGGGGTGATCAGGCCGCCGTGCTCCGGCTGGCCAATCTTGCTGGCGCCGTCCTGTGCCCACAGCCCCGCCCACGCTTGTGCGTTGAATTGCACCGTGGCCAGCAGAAATCCCTCGCACCATTCGGCCGCACCCCAGGCTGCGCTGCGGTAGAAGACCGGCTCGAAGGCGTTTGGGTCACTGTGGAAGGTCGTGGCGATGCGGTTCATCAAACCCATGATCAACCCGATCATCTCCTGGGCTTGTTCATGGCTCTCGAACTCGACCTCGTCGCGGCCATTCTCCAGATCCCACACCCAGGATAGCCACTGCGAGGGCAGTACCACTTCCGGACCGATGACCAGCGCCGTCAGGAAGCCTTCCAGCGTCGAAACATCCATCGCGGCCTCAGGGACGCATTCCGAAGTCAGGAAGTGGTCAAGTCGTTCAAGGTCCGTGTCGGTCACAGTGGCGATCAAGTTCATGGGTCTGTGGATGGCTGCTCGACCGATCAGGTCATTGCGCAAAGATACCAGTGGTGCCATTCCAACTGCCGCAAAACGGCTATCTGCGCCCATTCCCCGCTAGCCGCTCCAGCGTCTCCACCAGCTGCCGGTAGTCAGCCTTCCTCTTGGCAGCGCTGCGCTGCGCCATGTTCTGCAGCTTGCGGCGGACACCTGGAAGCCGAGCCGCCTGTGGCAGGCCGATCAGGTCGAAGTCGGGCGTTTCGCGTTCGAGCGACAGCAGGAACGCGCAGGCTGCGCTGTCCATCAAGTAGGGAATGTGATCGAGCAGCTGTGCGCGCGATTGCAGCAGCGCATCGGCGGTGATCGGTTCGGCACTCATGCCGCGGAACTGGCGGTCGAACACCTCGGCAAAGTCGACCGGTTCACCGGGTGCGAGCATCTCGGCTGCTGGCTTTGGGCTGACCGCGAGATAGACCAGGAAAGTCCGCCAAAGCGCCTGGTCCAGTCGGCCGGAGTCGAGCAGCAAGCTGACATCGAACCAGTCGCGCGGATGCTGGCGGGAGAGTGCGGCGGCGAGCTTGCCGGCATAGAGATCGGCGAAGTGCAGTACCTGGACCTGGGCCGATCCGAAGGCCCTTTCGACAGTGGGCCGCAGATCCATGCGCCGGACCGGATGCACCGTGCCACGCATGACCGGGGTCGTTTCGATCTTGACCTGGGCGCGGCCGCGGCTGGCGATCAGGCGGTTGATCGTGTCCGCACCTTGGGCCGCTGATGGCTGGACCTGCAAACGCAATGGCGGCGCGGCGAGGCGGGTTGCCAGTGCGTCCAGCGCTTCGCCGATCTGCCCAGCGTCCTCCCGGTAGTCCTGCATCGGCAACCAGGTGAGGTCGATGTCGACCGACAGCCGCGGCATCTCGTGCTCGAACAGGTTGATCGCCGTACCGCCCTTGAGCGCGAAGCGCGGTTCGGTATCGAGCAGCGGCAGGATCTGCACCAGCAGGCTGACGCGATCCTGATAGCGCCTATCCCAGGTGCTCATCGAGCGCCTCTGGCAGCGTGATGTGGTACTTCGGATGCAGCCGGCCACCGGTGACCAGAGCCCGCTTGCCGCTGCCCAGCTCGACGCCGTCGAGTGAAACCCGGGCCGTCCAGGCGTGCTGGTAGCGCTCGGCCAGGGCCAGGAACAGACGCTTGGCCTTGATGCTGGTGCATTGGCGCAGCAAATGGCTGACCAGATCTGGCCGCAATCCGCCCAGCCCCTGCATCACCGCGTCGGCTTCGAGGATCTGCGCCGTGCCAGGTCGTTCGTCGCACAGCTCCAGCATCGCGCGCTCGTTGCTGGCCATGACGATGCCTTGAGCCGAAGGCTTGTCATCCGCCTCCAGTGTCAGGCCACGCTCGAAGAGCCGTTCGTCGCCGGTTTCCCCGGCGAACGACAGCGGCGTTGGCGGAAATGGTCCCCGGCCGCAGTGAAGGAAGCGCTCGGGAATCGGCAGTTTCGCGACCCAGCCAGGCAGACGGTCCGGACCGTACAGCGTCACCGCATCCGGCGCTCCGAGTCGCAGGTACTGCTGATGCCCGCGCCACCCCAGCGCAAAGCGCCCACCCACGTGCAGGCGCAAGTCCTCACGCAGCTGCAGCGATCGCACCACACCCGCCCAATGCAGCGTGGCTCTGGGGATCGAGTAGACCCCGCGGGCCGGCGCCGTGAGCCAACCACTGCGCACATAGCGAACGAGCAGGCTGCTGGAATAGCCCTGAGCCCGCAGCCAGTGTGCTGACGCCAGGTCGGAGTCGCCCAGCTCCTGCAGCAGGCGGTTTAGCTTTGGCGTCTTTTGCTCACTCATGATGAGCAAAATATGCCTTTGGCAAACCACGCGCAAGCACGTGGTTTACGAAGCAGCGAAAACGCTCACCAAGGATCAGCAACTTGATGACCATGCAAACCGAGTTCGGCACCAAACCTCCCGATCGAGACGGGCGCGGCACGCAGGGGGCGTCGGCCCGAGTCGATCAACTAAGTGGGTTTCCTCGGGCGCAGACAACCAGGTGGCTCGGTGGGTCGAACTGTTTGATCATGTCAACCTAGACGATGACCAAAATGGGGAGCTGAGCAGTGAAGCGAAAGAAGGGGAAATCACCCTATCTCACAGGCCACCGTCTCGCCGATGTGCTCGCTGCGATTCAATGCCTGGGGACATACAAGCAGTACAAACGCGACTTCGCGAGTTGGTCCGACCGCATTTGCGGTGATAAGGCGAAGGCAGACCACTGGAAGGCCGTGTTCGAACAACACCCCGAGTTCTTTCGCATCGACAGCACCAAGACCAAGGTATCTCTGGTCTGGAGACGCCAGTATCCGAAGCGCTACGACGTCAAATTGGGGCGAGTGCTGACAGCGGAAGAGTATGCCGCATTGTCATCCGACGAGACGCGTCCATTGTCCCGGGTAGCGCTCGGCTCCGACGATATCCAGGCGCTGCTGCGGACTGCCATTGATCTGCACGCGCGCGCTCTGGAACACGAGAGAGAACGCCGCTGGTGGCTGCCGATGGCAACGGCTGGCGCGGCTCTCATCGGAAGCCTCGCGGGCTCAGCCTTCTAACCACGAATTGCGCTTACGGGCTCGGCGTGATCGAAACGCCTGAATGCTGGAGGAATCTTGCGAGCTGATCCAGTGTAAAGCTGGGCTTCGGCTGACCATCATCGCTCATATCCGCGATCAACTCCGCCTGCCGGCTCTCAGACACCGTCCCATAGCTCATGAAAGTGGTCAGCACACCCTCATGCCCGAGGTTCTGGCTCCAGGCCTTGAACGCTTCGGGCGTCGTGCAGCGCTCCATGCCGAGGGCGACGAGCGTCTTGCGCAGGCTGTGTGGGTTGAAGTACGGCAGCCCGGCCTGCTCGAAGGCCTGGCGAAAGATCTGGCGTATTGGGTTCGCGTTGCTCCAGTTCTCCCGTTCCAGCCCGGTTGCAGCGAACTGATTGCCCGCGCCGACTTCGACGTGTGTTCGCGGGAACAGCGCGTCATTGTCGCCCCAGAGGAGCTTCTCCCGCAGATGCTTGACCCACTCGACCACGATGGCGCGAACTTCCTCGCCAACCGGGAAGAACACGGTCGTGAACGTCTTGCCGAACTTGGTCCGGACGTCCCTGGCATCCTGCATCACGCGGTATCGGGTGATGTCGACATGCTTCAGCTTCATTGACGCCACGGCGTTGTCTCTGGCTCCCGTCAGCAAGACAAAGGCGACCAGCGCTCGATTGCGCAGCTCGATGTCGGTGCCGGCCGGCATCGTGCCGATCACATGCCGAACCTGTTCCAGCGTCGGCCCTGAGGTCTCGCGGCGGGCGGTGGCGATGCGGCAGTCCTTCTCGGACAGATTGAAGTACTCGGCGTCGGAGTACTGGACCTTTCTGGTGTAGCCCGGCTCCCGCGACAGCCACTCGATGAAGCGCTTCAGGTGCGCCAGGATCGCGTACTGGGTGGACTTGCTCAGGGCCTTCTCGGACCCGGCTACGCCAGCCAGGCGCTTCTTAAAGGCGATGGCCTGCTCGCGGTGAAAGTCCTTGAAGGACCGGTAGCTGGTACTGGCTTCGAAGCGCGCCAGCGCGGCGGCAACGGCGTCGATGCTGGCCTCGTCCTTCTGCTTGGCCTCCTTCAGGAACTGGAGATACTTGCGCTTGATGCGCTCGTTTGCGGCGTTGTGTTTCCTCATGGTCGATCGCTCCTCTTGAAGTCACTGTTCACGGAGGGGTAGCTGCTCTCGCCTATGTGTGGCTGCCCCTCCACGAACTGGACTTCCAAGTCACCCGCAACGGTCGCCAGCTTCGACTTCGTCGCCCGCCTGTACATCCAGGTGTCGCAGGTCGAGCAGAGTCCGATCAGGTTGCCGTTGGTCGGGGTCAGGGGCAGAAAATCGACCATGTCGCCAGCCGGCCGGCGGGGCGGCGCGGCAGCGCAGGCAGTAGAGCTCACCTGGCCTGCAGGGCTGCTTGTTCGACTTCCGCCGCTTCGTCAGGTAGGCGCGCAAGTCACTGCCTAGAATCAGGGTCGGCCGCTGTTCGGTCAGTGCCGGCAGCCCACACCGGATCCATTCCCGCACGGTGTTCTTGTGCTTGCCGAGCAGATCGGCGGCTTCGCCGATGGTGTAGTTGCGATGGATCTTCACCCGGTGCGGACTGGGCAGCCGCCGGTGGGTTCGAGCGCGGGACGCCGGCATGGTCAGCTGTCCGTGCTGCGGCTGGCCTGGATCTGCTGTTCCAGCCAGGCATCCACTTCCGACGCGACCCAACCGACGCTGTTACCACCGAGCCGGACCGGCTTGGGGAAGGTCGGGTCGTAGCGCGGCGACTTGGGGTTGATCTTGTCGTAGATCGTGCTGCGCGTCAGACCCACCCGGACCTCTAGTGTGCGGCGGCGAATGATCTCGATGGCAATGCGGTTCGGGTCGGACATGGTCGGCTCCGGTTGGACAGGCCGACCCGATTGTTATGACACGTCTGCGGGAAATCACCGCAATTGCAGTTGGAACGACTGCAATTGCAGTCAGTCGGAAAGACTGCGCTGGGCCGCGTAGAGCTTGTCGTCGAGGTTACGCTGGGAAATGCCCGGCTTGCCGCGATGGGCGGCTAGCAGCGCATCGATGACCGCTGCCTTGTCTTTGTAGACCGAGAGAGGCTTGCCAGCCGGGCTCGTGCCAAGGAGCAGGTCCAGCAGTCCGCCGACAATGTTAAGCAGCGCGGTCTCTGACCGCTTGCTTAGTGGCTTCGCTTCTCCTGAGCCACTTCCTTCGGTGTGCTCGCAAGCATTCTAAGTGCCTCGGTCGCCACGACCAGCACGGCGTCCCTGGGCAGCTTCGAAGCTGGGGAATAGCCTGGGCCCCTGTCGAGCAGCCTCTGACGATCTCGCCAATGGATTTCCAGCAAGTGATCGCCTCATCGTGCAGAATCTGCTCGTCGCGAATGCGCGCCCGCAATTGTTCCAGCTGAGCGCGCAACCCTGACGCGCGAATTGAGGTCGTCAGACTCAAGGAGCTGGTAGTACTCACCGCCCCGCTCCACAAATGTCTCACCTTCCTTCGATGAGGAAACCACGGTACCTCCGATGGTTTCCTGATAGCGCTGCCGCACATCGAAGTGGTCGCCACCGATCGTCACCAGGTTCCAGACGCCCTGGATGGTTCTCTGCACCGGGTCAACGTCGAACCATTGGTCATCTTCGGAATAGCGGACGGCATCGGGGAGCAGAACGATCTCCTTGCTGTCGATCTTCTCCTGCAGCCCCGGGCAGCTTTCGTGCAGTTCCGCCAACGTGCGGGACCGCGATAGGGGCAGCTCAGGAAATGTCGCCTTGAAGGCCTGAACGTCAAGCGGATGCCACTTGCACTCAGACAGCGGAACCAGACGCGCTCGCCTCGCGGGTTGCTTGTTGACCAGGTGCACCGAGAGCACGAGCTTTCCATCGAGGGCAAGGCGCAGAACGTCGGCAACGACCACCCTCTCTTCCAGAAGCTCGCCCAGAAAGGCTGCTGCCTCGTCGAGGGTGACCCATTCCTTCAGCTGGAACAGCTTGCTTGTCTTGCCCATTGATCGACTGACCTGCTCTTCGTTCGCCAGGTGAAGCGCGCTACTTGCCTGGGCGCATGTTCAATCTCCACAGCGAGCGCGACACGAGTCATCCAGTCAAGCGCTCACGCCAAGACTCCAGGGCTTCCCTCATGACGGTTTCTAACGGGATCAATCTACCTTCTCGCGTGAGCCCGTGGAGGTCGATCGTAACGCTGTAACCAGCGATCTCGTCGTCATCGATGTTGGTACGAACACTCACAACTTCAGCACTGGGCATCGCGTCGGAGATGTACTGAAGAATGCTGTTTGGCGTGGGTTCTTCTGACCAGACTTCAATCCGACCAGCTTCGAATCGAAGTCGAGAGAAGCGTCCGTCCCGAAGGCGTCGGTGTTTCGCGATCAAAGCGATCAGCACGACGAAAGCGTGGGCTGTCGATTCCGATCGGAGGCTTGCTCGCCATGTAGCTTCATCCGCTCCTTCTGGCAGTGCCCAGTCCTCCAGGGCGATGACGCTGCTACAGAAATTCAGCAATGCGTCTAGGCGGGAATCAACATCGGCCGCCGAGTGATATCGCTCGAGTTCCCTGTCGGCCTTTCCCAAGATCCATGTTGCGTCGCGGATGCCGAGCGCTTCCTGGAATGCAACGGTATGGTCATAGTTTGCGGTATGCACGTCGTCCTCGTCTTCAGTCTTTCACGCTACTCAGTAGTACTCCCGGATATAGCCAAAAGCCTTCTCAAACAGCTCCTCATCCGCATGCAGCTTGTATTTGAACAGCGCCTTGCGTAGCGCCTTCTTGACCTCACGCTCGCCGGCCTGGGTGCCTTGCCAGCCGGGAAAGCGGACTAGGCGCACGATTTCGTCGATGTCCGCGACCACGCGTTCGACCATGATCGGGGTCTCGGCGGTCTTGACCTCGTTGAACAGCTCGGTCAGTGCCGCCTTGCCGCGGTCTTCGTCTTCCTCGGGCGGTGTTTCCTTTTCGGCTTGCAGCGTCTCCTTGGCGATCTCCAACAGCTGCTTGAGAAACTCGACGCTGTGGATCTGCCCGGCCTCGAAGCGGTCCTTCAACGCATC
>JAWLAT010000025.1:0-71563 GCA_041395325.1 Lysobacterales bacterium | reverse complement strand
CAGGCCATAGCCGGTCCACAAGGCGACCATCAGTGCGCCCCAGGCCAGATGGGCCCGGCGGTGCCAGAGCAGCATCGCCGCGGCACCGATCAGCCCGACCGCACCAAACCAGTACCAGGGCCGAACGCCCTGCTCCAGCGCGATGCGTTCGGCAAAGCGCGGTGTGCCCAGCAGCGCCCACAGACTGCCGCCGACCATGATGGCGACCAGGAATCCGGTCAGCACCAGCAGGGTTCGACGCGCCGCCTGACGGGCCAGCAGGGGACGCAGCAACGGGGCGAAGGCCAGCGCCAATGCCGGCAGCGCCGGCAGAATGTAGACCTCGCGTTTGCCCGGGGATGCGCTGAAGAACAGCAGCACCAGCGCAACCCAGCCCAGCAGCATGAAGACGCGCGCGTCGCCGCGACGGATACGCCGCCACCAGGGACGCAAGGCGAGCACCGCCAGGAACGACAGTGGCAGCCACAACAGCGGAACCACCTGCGCCAGGTAGTACCAGAAGGGTTTGTGGTGGTGCCAGGGATCGGCGTAGCGAGTCAGTGTTTGCCGCAGCAGCAGATCATCGCGATAGGCGGCCACCGCTTCGTGGCCGGGCTGGTTGGCCAGCAGCAGGATTGGCAGCGCCCAGGCGGCGATGGTGGCCAGGAACAGCAGCGGCCCCAGCAGCCAGCGCCAGTCGCGACCCATCTCGGGCAGGCCGCGCCATTGCCAGCGTCGGGCCAAGGCGTAGGGCAGCAGCAACAACCAGGGCAGAAAGCCGGTGCCCTTGGTGATCACGCCCAGGCCGGTGGCCACACCGGCGAGCGCATACCAGCGCCAGGCCGGGCCCAACCACAGGTGGCGCAGCAAGCCGTACAGACCCAAGGTGGTGAAAAAGCACAGCACCGCATCGATCTGCGCGCTGCGCCCCTGCAACGCAAATTGCACGCTGAACAACAACGCCAGCGTGGTCCAGAAGGCGGCGCGTCGACCCCAGCAGCGGCGGCCGAGATCCCAGACCAGCACCAGCGTGCCCAGCGCTGCCAGCAACGAAGGCAGCAGGAAGGCACTGCGGGTGGAACCGGTCAGCGCATAGGCAGCGGCCTGCAACCACAGATAGACCGGTGGCTTCTCGGCGTAGAGTTCGGGGCCGCGGGCGGGAATCAGCCACTGGCCACTGTCGACGATCTGCTTGCCGATCAGCGCAAAGCGCGGCTCATCGGCTGGCCAGGGATCGCGCAGGCCCATCCCGACGGTGAGGACCCACAGCGCCAACACAGCCAGAATGATGAGGTCGGTGGGCGCGCGGGGCGCGGTCAAACGTGAACGCACGATGGGCTCGTCGGGCGGATTCGCGCCAGTATCGCGAGCTCACATTAAGTGAATCTTAGGGAATTCTCAGAATCGCAGGCCAAGCCCCTCAGGCTTCGCTACGCAGCACCTCGGCAGGCTCAATGTCGGCCGAGCGGCGCGCCGGCCACCAGGCGGCGAGCAAGGCGACCAGCAACAGCAACATGGGCGTCAGCAGCAGACTGCGCGCGTCGGTGGCCCCGACGATCGAGGTGTAGTGGGCGATCAGCGCCGCCAGCAGCCAGGACACCGGCAAGCCAACGGCCAGTCCCACCAGAATCTGTCGCAACGCGCCGCGCAGAACCGTGCGAACCACCCGCCCTGCGGTGGCGCCGAGGGCCATCTGGATGCCGATCTGGCGCCGCCGCTGCACGATCGTGTAGCTGACCAGACCGTGCAGGCCAATGCAGCTGATGGCCAGGCCGATCCAGCCCAGCGCGGCGGTCAGTGAGCTGGCCAGCCGCAGTGGCAGCTGCTGCAGGCGCAGTGCCTCGGTCAGTCGCAGTGGCTGGCAACCGCCGGCTTCACCACCGCTGGCGTCGACACAGCGCTGGTACATCTGGGCCAGTGCTTGCGGTGAGCTGTCGCTCAGTCGCAGCAGCAGCGTGTCCAGTTGGGGGCTGTCGACGCGCCCGGGCAAGTAGAGGGTGGGTGGTGCGTGGCCGCCGATCAGCAGGCCACTGGCCAGATCGGGTACCACGGCCATGACTTCCACGGTGGCCGGCAGATCCAGTTCGCCGGTCGCATCACTGAGTTGCAGCCGTTGTCCCAGCACAGTCTGAGGCGACGGCAGTCGCTGGGCGGCGCTCTGCGACAGGATGGCGATCGGTCGGTTGCCGTCACTCGGGGCGAACAAGCGGCCGGCGAGTGGACGTTGACCCATCAGCTCGAACCAGTCGGGATCGACCCAGCGCACGCGGAAGGCTTCACTGCGTGTGGCGTCGCCGACGCTGATCAGAGGCAGGTTGCGCATCAACGGGATTGCCGAGGTGGCGGCGAGCGCCGTGACCTGCGGGAGCTGCCGCAGCGCCTGTATGCGAGCGGATCCCATGGCCGCGGCATCCAGGCTGACCAGCCCTTCCGGATCGAAGCCCAGCGGCGCTTGCTCGACTTGTCTGGAGACGCCGCCGATCATCGCCGCCACGACCATCAGAAACACGCTGGCCGCCAGTTGCAGCACCATCAGGGTGCCCTGCAGACGCTGCCGGCCATGGCGCTTGAGACCTTGCTGCAGACCACCACGGCCGCGCGGATCGGCCGCATTGCGCGTGACCAGCCAGGCAGGTAGTGCGCCGAAGACCAGCGTACCGAGCATGGCCAGCAGCGCGGCCAACAGCACCGAAGTCGGCCCCAGCGTGATTTCGATCGGATCCAGTCCCATTTCGGCCATGACGCCGAACAGCCAGCCATGCAACGGGCGCAGTGCGCCCGCCAGCAGCAGCAAGGCCAGCAGGGCCGCCAAGCCGCCGAGCAGGGCGCATTCGGTCAGTAGATGGGCAAAGCTGCGCCAGCGACTGGCGCCCAACGCACAGCGCAGGGCGACGTCATGGCGCCGGGCCGAAAAGCGGGCCAGGACCAGATTGGTCAGATTGGCGGCGGCGATCAGCAGCATCAGCAGCACCAGAATGGCTGCCGGCGTCAAGGCCAACTGCAGTTCGCGTCGGTCATCGGCGCGCAGATAGCCGCGGCCGGTCTCGACGCCGACATGCTGCAGGGCATCGCCCGGCAAGGTCGTTCCCGGCAGAGCGGTCAACCGTGCCGACAGCGCTTGCGCCAAGGATTCCAGTCCTGCGGCAGGCACCACAAAGCCGCTGATTGTGTGCGTCCGTTGCTGGCCGTCGGGATCGGGCCAGTAGCGACGGGCGTCTGCCTCACGCAGCCAGTAGTGCGCGCCCACCTCCTGGGTGCCACGGAAATCCCGACCGGCCACACCGATCACTTGAACCGCATGACCGCCAATCGACAGGGTGCGGCCGAGGACGTTCTCGTCGCGATCGAACAAACGTTGCCAGCCTCGCTCACTGAGCACCACGCCGTCCACGCTCGACTCATCGGACCGGAATACGCGACCGCGCAAGGCCGGGACACCGGTCAGCTCAAAGTAGTTGTCGGATACCGCAATGCCGATACCGCGCCGAATGCGGTCAGTGACGATCGGCAGCGTCAGCAGTCGGGCACTGTACAAACCCTCCAGAGCGGCTGGCGGCTGCGCCAGCAGCGCGTCCGTTTCGCTGACGGTGAAGCGATTGAGCTGCGGGTCGGCGGCGCTGACGCCGTGCAGATGCACCCAGCGATCCACCCGATCCAGCGCTGGCGATTGCAGCGCATAGGCGGCGTAGAGTCCGTGCAACAGCAGGCCGGTGGCCAGCGGCAGCGCCAACACCAGCACAGCCACGCTGGCGTAGACCGGCGAGCGGCGCAGACTGCGCCAGGCCTGGCGCAGATCGCTCTGCCAGCGGTCCAGCCCTTGCAGGCCAACGGCCGCGCGAATGCCGTCGCGATGGACATTGACCATGCCCAGTTCGATCCGAGCGCGGCGCAGGGCTTCGGGGCGATCGACACCGGTGCTCTGCAACTGGTCGGCACGCGCTTGCAGGTGAAAGTTCAGTTCGGCGTCGATCTCGCCTTCGAAACGGCGGCGTTGTCGCCACACCCGCCACAGGTGACGCCAGCGTGCGGTCATCGAGTCGCTCCCGTGGCCATGGAGCCCGTCTCGGCCAGACTGTCGAGCACGCGCGACGTCGCTTCGACCAGCCCACGCCACTGACTGGCCTCGCTGCTCAGGCGCTGTTGCCCGGCAGCGGTGATGGCGTAGTACTTCGCTCGCCGGTTGTTGTCGGAGATGCCCCAGCTGGCCTCGACCCAGCCCTGTGCCTCCAGTCGGTGCAGGGCGGGATAGAGCGCGCCTTGTTCGACCTGCAGCACATCGCCGGAACAGGCCTGAATGCGCTGCAGGACGCCGAAACCGTGCTCGGGTCCCAACGAGATGGCTTTCAGCGCCAGCATCTCCAGGGTGCCCGGAATGACTGCCAGTCCCATTGCTTCACCTAGATCACTTAGGTGAGTCCAGTATGACGCCTAAGTTGCTTAGGTCAAGTGCCTTGCGGGGGAATTGCACGATGCCAGAGCGAGCGTCGTGCACATTGCCGTTGGCTAGGTGCCCGAACGGCCCGGAAACGTGCTCAGAGCGACCGGTTGTGGGGTGACGGCAGCTGGCACGCACCATGCAGTGGCTTGCGCACCCGTCCTTCGGAGAAAGCCGTCATGTGTGCCCTGAGCCTGAGCGAACTGAGTGAAGCCACCCTGCGGCAGCTGGGTCTGCCGAGCATCGCCGCCAACGATGACGATGGCGCCGACACCGAATTCTCGCTGCTGGCCACGGCCGCGGAGACGCCGTCATGAGCCGCCGCCGCGGCAAGCCACGCCTGACGCTGTTGTGGCTGGCCGGGCTGGCCAGTGCATGGGCCTGGGCGGGTTGGAACGGCACCCTGGTTCACGAAGCGCCCACCACAGCGCCGAACTGGCAGGGATCGCCGCGAATGGCGCTGGAAACGGCCAGCGACTTCGTCGGTCCACTGCTGCCCGGCGAGCGCACGCCACGCAGTGAAAGCGATGCCTCGGACCTGAGCGCCGACCCATCGGCACTGGCCCTGATCGAATCCCGGGTGCAGCAGGCGGTGATGGCGGATTTGCCCGAAGGCGCCCGCTTCACCCTGGCCGACGTCAACGACTTCGAATTGCTCCCCGCCGAAGCGCGCATTCTCGGTTGGGGTCTGGTGGACCTGTCCTCCGGCGGCGTCCAGGTGCTGGAGCTGGATGCATCGATGGATCGTCAGGACCTGCAGCTGACCCGCTGGCAGGCCACGCTGCGCGATGGCGACGGTCGCTTGCTGCGTCACTGGCGCAGTGACGTGGCGTTGCTCGCCACCGCGCAGTAGCTCGCCACGTTGAAGCCGGCGCAACCTGGGTGCCGAGCCTAGGGCATGGCGTCGTTGTCGACCGGCTCCGGTGTCGCGCTGACGACCGTTTCGACCGAGCGCAGTGCCTCGAAGGGGTAGGCCATGCTGCGACCGGTGGCCACTTCGTGGACGAAAATGAAGCGGCTGCTGGTGCCGATCAGTTGACCTTCGGTCTGGCTGCCGTCCTCGGCAAAGGTCAGTTGCACGCGATCACCGCGACCCTCGCGGACCCGCTCACCGCTGACATGTGCCAGCAGCACCAGAAAACCGCCAATCATCGCCACCCCGATCAGCACGTTGGCCCGCCGGTAGGTGGCGCTGCCGTACCAGGCCGTCCAGCGGGAATGCGGCCGGCGGCCGTAGCGGGCACTGCTGAGGTTGTCCAGATGCACTGCCAGGATTGACAGCACCAGAATCAGCCAGACCGTGGGTCGACGGAACGAAGCCAGCAGCAGATCGGTGGGATCGATGTAGGCGAGGATGTCGATGCCGAAGCGGCGAAAATAGGCCCAGTAGAACAACATGCCGATCGTCGACGACAGCACGTACAGGGCCGGCAACGCCAGACCGGGCCGCCGCAGCCAGTGCAGCCAGTAGCTGACCCGGGGTTCGGCTGATTCCGTCGATGGCGCTGCACTCACCTGCGAACCTCCGCCAGACCAGCACCGGACTATGCCAGTCCGATGCCGGCTTGTGGCATCTCAGTCCAGTGCTTGCAGCGCGTCACCCAACTGCACAGATCCGGGGCGTACCGTGCTGGCGTAGACGCCGAGGCAGCCCTGTTGCCGATCACGGACCTGGCGCAGGACCCGCGTGTCCCGTTCGCCGGTGTCCGGATCCTGGGTGATGATCACGCAGCGGCCGTCACGCTGGTCTACGCGCAGCTGCAGCGCGCCCAGTTGCAGCGTTCGACCGACCCATTCGACCTCCGGGTAGTCGGCTTCGTTGTCGGTCTCGATCAGCAGGTTCGGGCGAAAGCGCATCACCTCCAGCTCTCGCCCCACGTCGCGAGCGAGACTGGCGATCGTCCGCGTGCTGATCAGCGACAGCGGAAAGGTGTCGAAGATGCCGCGATCCTGCCGCAGCAGCCGAGCGCCATCGGGCCACAGCTGTGCCGCCAGGGCCGGATCAGCGACATCCAGCGAATCACCGCTCGGTGTGCGTACCGTGGTCGCCGATCGATTCGGCTGGCTGAGATCGAGCAGGCGAGGGTGGTAGTGGGCCATCGCCGGGCATTCGCGCAGGGTCAGCCAGGGGAAGCCACTCATGGTCATGCCGTCACGAATGAAGGCCCAGCGGCGATCGCCGACCAGGCCATGCCAGCCGACCTCGACGCTGCTCAGTGGCTCGCCGGCCATTGACTTGACGGGGTAACGCCACAGGCCGACAACGCGGCCCAATACGGTGGAACGGGACATGGGTAGCCTCCGTTGGAGGCGCCCTTGCATTTGGGGATACCGCGACCGAGCGTGACGGAAGAATCCGCTGCAGCGCCTCTCGGGAGCGGGTCGACCCGAACCAGCGGGCCGACAATGGAGCGCGGAAAATACCACGCTCGCTGGATTCAGGTCCCGCCCACCTCCAGTTCGGCCTGGCGCGCCCGCAGGAAGGCCTGTTCGGCGGGCTGCCGCGCCAGCGCCAGTGCGGCGGCATAGCTGTCGCGAGCTGCGTTGATCTGTCCAAGCCGAGCCTGCAGCGCCGCACGGGCGGCCGGCAGCAGGTGATAGCCCTCAAGCAGGCCGCTCGCATCCAGTTGGTCCAGCCAGGCCAGCCCGGCCGCCGGACCTTCCGCCATACCCAGGGCCACGGCCGCGTTGAGTTCCACCACTGGACCGGGTTGCCACTGCAGCAAACGCCGATACAGCGCCAGAATCTGTCGCCAGTCGGTGTCCTGCGGGCGCTGGGCCTCGGCGTGCAGCGCTGCGATGGCCGCCTGCAGCTGGTAGGGTCCGGGGCGGCGCAGCTGCAGGGCCCGCTGCAGTGCCGCTTCGCCCCGGGCGATCTGTGGCCGGTCCCACAAGCTGCGGTCCTGCTGCTCCAGTGTCAGTAACTCGCCCGCATCGGAAACGCGAGCCAGGCGGCGCGCATCGGTCAGTTCCAGCAGTGCCAGCAGGCCCAGACCTTCGGCATCGGCGGGCAGCAATTCGCGCAGCAAGCTCGCCAGACGGATCGCCTCGCGACACAGGTCTGGACGGATCAGCTCGGCATGTTCGGTGGCCGCATAGCCCTCGTTGAAGATCAGGTAGATCACCTGGCGGACGCGCTCCAGACGCGCCGGCAGCACATCGGTGGTCGGCAACTCGAAGGGGATCGCCGCCTGGCGGATCTTCTGCTTGGCGCGGACGATGCGCTGGGCCGCGCTGGCATCGCTGAGCAGAAAGGCGCGGGCGATCTCCCGCGTGCTCAGGCCGCCGATGACCTTCAGGGCCAGCGCCATGCTGGCTTCGGCGGCCAGGGCCGGATGACAGACCTGAAACAGCAGGCGCAGGCGGTCATCGCCGACTGCGCCGGACTGGTCCTGTTGTTGCTGCAGCCATTGCGCGGGGGCGGGGCGCTCATCGGTCAGGGTCGCGGCCAGATCGGCACTCAGCGGCTGCTCTCGACCCCGGCGATGGCGATCGATCAGCCAACGCCGGGCCACGGTGTTCAGCCAGGCCGCTGGCCGGTCGGGTATGCCATCGACCGGCCAGCGTTGCAGCGCCCGCAGCGCCGCTTCCTGCAGGGCGTCCTCGGCGGCGTCCAGATCACCGCCGAGGCGAACCAGGCCGGCCCGCAGTGCGGCGCCTTCGGCACGCAGCACGGTTTCCAGCAGGCGGCCCAGCACCATTGGTGATCAGTCCGCGCTCATGCCCAAGGGACGCACCTCGACCGTGCCGTTGTGCATCGCCGGCATCTTTTCGGCCCAGGCCAATGCCTGATCCAGGGTATCGACCTCGATCAGGTAGAAGCCGCCCAATTGCTCGCGGGTTTCCGCAAAGGGCCCGTCGTGCAGAGACGGCTTGCCATTGGCAAAGCGCAGCGAGGTGGCCGTGTGGCTGGGCTGCAACTCGCTGCCGCCGCGCAACACGCCCGCCTCGGTCAGCGCCTGGCCGTAGGCTTCATGGGCGGCATAGACCTCTCGCATGGCCGCCTCGTCCATCGTGGCGTAGGTCTGCTCGTCGTCGTAGATCAGCAGGGCGTACTTCATCGTCGTTTTCCTCGGTCACCGCGACATGCGGCATGGTAACGACGAACGAGGTGGATCGATTTCGACAGTGAGTTGGCGGGCATCCGTCGATCAAGTGCGATTCAACACGAAGGACACCAAGGACACTAAGGAAAGCGATCAAAGATGGCTCCAGCGCTGCTCGGTGTCCTCAGGCAAGTCCATCGGCTCGGACGGTTTCTTGACACCACCGGGTGATGACCTCGGCGCATTCGCACGGTCGGCTCTGCAGCAGCGCGTGTGGGCCGTCCATCAGGATCGTCTGGGCCGACGGCAACGCGTTCGCCAGTTCCGCCCGGCAGGCCTGCGACAGGATCCGGTCGGCGCCGGCCTGCACGATCAACACCGGCACCTTGACCGCTTGCAGCCAGCCGCGAGCGTCCACGCTCAGTGCGGCAGCTCGGCGCTCCGCCAGTCGCCACAGCGGCAGCGACTGCACCGCAGCCAGGGTCGTGGCGACTGCGCCTGGCGCGGATTGCGCGTCGAACAACAGCGTCCGCAGGACCCACTCGGGCACTCGCTTTGCCGCCTGGATAGGAAACAGCCGCGCGATCGGTCCCAAACGACCCAGTGGCCGGCGCAGAAAGCTCGCGACCAGTACTAGCCCGCGCAGACCCGGTGGAGCCGTCGTTGCGATGGCGCAGGCGAGCGGCCCACCGAAGGACTCGGCGATCAGGATGTACTCGTCAGCTCCGCCGAGCGAGCTCGCCAGCACCCGTTGCAGGGCCGCGTAGTGGTTCGGCCCCGAGCTCGGGTAGGACAGCGGATGCACCCGCATTTGCGGCGCCATGGCGGTGATGAAGGCGCTGCGCAGCGCGCCATCGCCGTCCAGGCCGGGCAGCAGCCAGGCGCTCGATGGCGGTCCGTCGGTTGGTCCAGTCTGCGATTTCAAAGTGGGCAGAGTTCGTGGGCGTAGGCGTCCAGACGCCTCGACAGATCCCGGCAGCCAATGGTCTCGATCGCATCCGGATTCAGGATCAAGTGCCCCTCCGCCGACACCGTCAGTTCGACCGTCCAACTGCGCGTCGCGCCGTCATCTGCACGTGCCCAGGCATACAGGCGGGGCTCCCGTGATTGCATGTCCTCCACGATGAACCACTCCGGCTTGCTCCGCCGGGTCCTGGCCTGATGCAGACAGATCCTGTGCGCCAGCAGGGCTTGCTCGCGGTTTTTGATTCGCTCATCGGTGATCGGCAAGATTTGTGTGCAGCCCTGTGCCTCGGCCCCCGTGGTCCCTTGCGCAAGCGCCGTCAGTGGTGCCAGCAGTGCTGTCCAGTCCGCCGAAGTCATGGCGTCTCTGGCGGTGAGTTCGCGCGACAATTCGCGCAGCTCGGCTTGGGTATCGGAAAAAGGCAGGATGGTTTCGCTGCAATCCCAATGCTGCTGATACCCGGGGTGCTGAATCACGTAGCAGCGCGCACCGGTCTTGAGCGGATAGCTGCTGGATCCCGAACATGAGCTCGCGTCCGTTCGGCCGACGGCGTGCTCGAGCGGCACCTCATCGCCGTGTGGCCAGTCACCGTAAACCCGCTCGATGACACGCCCACGAGCGTGCTGCGTGACGACGCGCGCCGACTGGCCCGGCTGCTGCTCTGCCACTGTGACCATATCGGCTGCCTCAATTCTGACCTCGACGACGGCCAAGGCAGCGTCAAGGCGAACGCGCAGGCTGGATTCGAATTCGGAACATGCGCAGGCTGGACCGGACAGCAGGATCGTGGTGGCCAGCAAAACTAGCTGCGGTAGCGCTCGTGGACGGCTTCGGCTCATGGGTCTCAGTGGATGCGAAATGATTTGTCCGCCGGCACGCTAGCGTAGTCCCACTGGCCGCGCTATACGGACGCACTCTCATCGGGCTACGCCTAATGCCATGGCGGCATCACAACAAGTCCAACAACGCAGCAAACTGCTCAGCTATGTGCTGCGGCATCGTCCCGACAGCATTGGGCTGACGCTGGATGCGCAAGGCTGGGTGGACGTGGCAGAGCTGCTGCGCTGCCTGGCCGACGCCGGCAAGGCCATGTCGCGAGACGATCTGCTGGTGGTCGTACGGGACAACGACAAGCAGCGCTTCAGCCTCAATGCCGACGGTAACCGGATCCGTGCTGCTCAGGGGCATTCGGTGACGATCGATCTGGCACTGCCCGATCGCGAGCCCCCCGCGGTGCTGTTTCACGGCACTGCCCGCCGTCATCTGCCGGCCATCCTGGCCGAGGGATTGCGGCCACGGACGCGCCAGCATGTGCATCTGTCGGCCGACACGGAGACAGCGTGGCGGGTGGGCCGTCGGCACGGTGAGCCGGTGCTGCTGCAGGTGAACGCGCAGGCCATGCATGTGCAGGGATTTCGCTTCACCCGCTCGGACAACGGGGTATGGCTGACTGAGAGCGTGCCCACCGCCTTTCTGACCCAGCTGGCAGAGCCGGCCGACCGGGCTTGACCCTGACTCTTCCGCGAGTCCGGGCCGGGCGTGCATTCGGCCGATGATCGGCTGACCTCGCGCGTCCAACGGCCCTGGATGAATCAGTCGACCACGGTATCGGCACGGCGACAGAAGGCCTCTTGGTCCAGTCGCAACCCGTTCGCCATCGTGGCGCATGGCGCTCGGTCGATCGTTTGGGGATCAAGCCGTAGTTGTCTGGCCTGCACCGTCAACGTCACGACGAAAACCACCGTGGGCCGCTTGCGGCCGATGGCCGCGCCATACCAGGTCGGCGATTCGGCGCGCACATCTTCGGCGACCAGCCAGCCGCCGTCCCCAAGGTCCAGCCAGCGCTGGGCGCATTCACGGGCCCCCAGCGTGAAGCGGCCAAAGGGGATCGCGTCTGCTGCAGGGCTGCCATCGATCCGTGCCACACAGCCATCGCGCTGTCCATCGGAGGGCTGCAGGCGGTCGATCAGGGGTTGCATCAGGGCCGACCAATCGGCCGGTTGCATCAGGCGGCGCACGGCGAATTCCTGCCCCAGAGCGTCGATGATGCCGTCGGCATCCGCCTCGAACCGACGCGCTGGCGAGCACTGCTCGAATCGCGCAGCAATCCGCCCATGTGCAATGGGCACCAGCCAGCGTTCTCCCGCAACCAGCGCGCCGATGCCACAGCTGTCGCCGTTGCCGTAGGCGTGCGTCAGCGGCAAGCGCTGACCGACCACTACTTCGCGAAGTCCATGGCGCTGGCGAACGATCGCAATTCCGCTCTGGGATTGCGGCTGCGTTCCCAGCAGCGCCAGATCCGATGTTGCGTGTGCCGAACTTGTCAGTTCGCCGATCTCGATCTCCGCGACGGTATCGAATGAAGCCATCAGCTGCCGCAGGCTGGGTGGGTCACAGCTGCAGGCATGGACCCGTGCGGTGAATGTGGTCACCACCACCGCCAGCGCGATTGCACCCAGGCGTCCGCTCACGGTGTGCGACACAATTCGGGTTGCTGCGAGCCATCCATCCGACTGGCGAGCGCGACACAATCGATGGGTTGGATGGCCTTGGGGTTGAGGCTCAATGCACCATTGGCCAGGGTATCCAGCGGGACAGACCACGTCGCCATGGCACCGCCTTTTGCTCTGGCGCCAGCCAGCAACTCGGGGCGCATCGACCAGAGGTTCTCCACCACAAACCAGAAGGGCTCGTCGATGAATTCTCTGCCTTGGTTCAGGCAGCGGAAGGGTTTGGCGTAGGTCTGCCGAAGCTTGACTGGCCTGTCGGACTCGATCTGCAGCAGCGCTTGGCAGTGCCGGGCGTCGGTTCCGGCAACCTGGACCAGTCTGTCGATCAACGGAGCGAGCATGTCGTCCCAATCACCCGCACTCATGTTGGCGCGAGCATCAAGTTCTCGCCCGATGTGCCGAATCTGTTCGGCTGTCCCCGGCAGCTGGTTGAGACAAGCGAAACCGTTCGTGTCACGGTTGCCAGCTGCCGCATAGCACCACTCGCCAGGCCGCAATGGTGCAGGTTGGACCTCGCAGGTGTCGAACCCGGGGTCCGGCTTCAACACCCTGCGCAGTGACAATCGGCGAAGCTCGGGGAGTTCGCCATAGATGCGTTCACGCACCAGTCCCAGCGCGTGCTGAACGACCTCGATCGGTGCTTGACCTGGCGTTTGCTGCGGCGCTTCGACTGGATCTGCCGACAGGATCTCGGCATGGGCCAGCGCTCCGGCGCTGGCCATATGCACACGCAGGCTCGCTTCAATCCGCTCGCAGGCCAACGCCGGCATCGACAGCCACAGCAGCGCCGCGATGACAGATCGCATCGCTCGGCATCCCGTTTCAGTTGCAGGCAGGCTAGCGAAGTTCACCAGCGCACGCCATTGGCAGTGAACAAGGGAATGTCAGCGCTTGGGTGGGGCCGGTAGCTTCGCTGCGAACCGATTCCGAAATGGTCAATCCCATCGCCCGGCCGACTTGCATGGAATATTGCAGCGGTCGATGCTCTGCCCATCACGTTCTGGGGAGTGCGTGTCATGGGGGTGAGTCTGCTGTCGCTGTGGGCGCCGATCCTGCTCGGCACCCTGCTGGCCTGGGTGGCCAGTGCGCTGATCCATATGCTGCTGAAGTACCACAACGCCGACTATCGGGCGCTGCCCAATGAAGCCGAGGTGGCCGCCGCGATTGCAGCGGGCCGACCCAGTCCCGGCATCCACACGCTGCCGCATTGCTCGGACATGAAACAGATGGGCGATCCCGCGTTGCAGCAGCGCTTCCGCGACGGGCCGGTTGCCGTGGTCACGGTGATGCGTCCGGGCCTGCCGCCGATGGGCAAGCTGATGCTGCAGCAGATTCTGTACTTTCTGTTCGGCACGGCGCTGGTTGGCTTCTGCGCCACGCTGGCCTTGCCGCCCGGCGCCTCCTACCTGGTGGTCTTCCATTTCGTTGCCGTGGTTGGTTTCCTCGCCTTCGGCTGGGCGGTCATTCCCTACAGCATCTGGTATGGCCATCCATGGGCCACCTCGGCGCGCTATCTGCTCGATGGGCTGATCTACGCGCTGGTCATTGCGGGCTGCTACGGCTGGTTGTGGCCGAGTGCCGCATGATGGCCTGACCGACATTCCGGCATCCGAGCAACGCCTCGGAGATCCATCCGTCGCATCTGAGGAGCCACCATGGGCAACAAGCGTCTGCAGTTCGAAACCGTCATTGCCGCGCCGGTGGAGCGGGTCTTTGCGACGATGATCGACGATGCCGGCTATCGCGAATGGACGAGGCCTTTCTGCGAGGGATCGTATTTCCGGGGCGAGTGGCGTGAGGGCCAGCCGATCCGCTTTCTCTCGCCCAGCGGCAGCGGCATGGTGTCTGAGATTGCCGAGCTGCGGCCCAATGCCTACATCTCGATTCGCCATCTGGGCTTCATCAACGACCAGGGCGTCGAGGACACCACCAGCGAGGCCATCCGCGCCTGGGCACCGGCCTACGAGAACTACAGCTTCCAGGCGGTACCGGACGGCACGCTGTTGCGCATCGATCAGGACATTGCCGACGAGTACGAGGCCTACATGCAGCGCACCTGGCCGCAGGCGCTGAGCAAATTGAAGGCGATCTGCGAGGGCGCCTAGTCCGCTCGCGCCTGTGCCTGCAGGGCCAGGCGCACCGCCTCGACCTGGCAAGCGCGCGCTTCGATGACCTGATCGAAGCCGGCCTCACGCAGTGCCTGGGCTGCCTCGGTCGAGTCTGCACACGCCAGCAACTGCACGCCAGGGTTGAGCATGCGTGCCACTTCGGCGATGCGCGCCGCCTTGAGCGGGTCGCCAAAGGTCAGCACCAGTGCGCGGGCACGGGCCACGTGGGTCTGCACCAGCACCGCATCCTCCGCGGCATCACCCCACACCGCCGCCTGCCCAGCAGCGCGCAGAGTTTCGACATGATCGCGGTCGATTTCGGCGATCACCGTCGCATGCTTCGACGCCAGGGCGAGGTGCAGCGCGCGACCCAATTCGCCGTAGCCGAGCAGCACGACATGCCCCTGCAAACGGTTCGGGTCGGTGCCATCGGGCAGCACACTTAGCGGATCGGGCAGCGAGTCCGCGTTGCGCATCTCCGTGCGCGCCAACGCGCGTTGTCGCCAGGGCTCGGCCAGCGCAAACAGCAGTGGATTGAAGGCAATCGACAGCATCGCGCCCGCCAGGATCAGGCTCTGCGCCTGCGCCGGCAGCAGACCCAGACTGCTGCCCAAACCGACCAGGATGAAGGAGAACTCGCCGATCTGCGCCAGGCTGATCGACACCGTCAGCGCGCTGTGCAGCGGATAGCCCAGCATTCGCACCAGTGCGAAGGCGGCCAGGGTCTTGCCCAGCATGATCACCAGCACGACCAGCAACACGCGCAGCGGCTCCTGCCACAGGATGGCCGGATCGAACAGCATTCCGACCGAGACGAAGAACAGCACCGCGAAGGCGTCGCGCAGCGGCAGGGATTCCTCGGCGGCGCGGTGGCTCAGCGCCGATTCGCGCAGCACCATGCCGGCGAAGAAGGCGCCGAGGGCGAAGGAGACGCTGAACAGCGCGGCCGAGCCGTAGGCGATGCCCACTGCAGCGGCGATCACGCACAGCGTGAACAGCTCCCGTGAACCGGTGCGGGCGACCTGCCACAGCAGCCACGGGAACAGGCGCTTGCCGACAATCAGCATCAGCGCCACGAAAGCCGCCACTTCCAGCAGCGTGGTGCCCAGTTGCCACAGCAGCGCGCCGGTATCGGTGCTGCCGCTGCCCCCCAGCCAGCCGGACAGCGCCGGCAGCAGCACCAGCACCAGCACCATGGCCAGATCCTCGACCAGCAACCAGCCCACCGCAATGCGGCCATTGGGACTGTCGAGTTGTTGCCGGTCTTCCAACGCGCGCAGCAGCACCACGGTGCTGGCCACCGACAGACTGAGTCCAAACACCAGACCGGCGCCGACGCTCCAGCCCCACCACATTGCCAGCAGCAGACCCAGGCAAGTCGCCACGGTCATCTGTAGCAAGGCGCCCGGTGCGGCGACGCGGCGAACCGAGTGCAGATCGCTCAGCGAGAAGTGCAGGCCCACGCCGAACATCAGCAGCATCACGCCGATCTCGGCCAGTTCCATCGACAGCGCCAGATCGGCCACGAAGCCGGGTGTGTGCGGCCCGATGATCGTGCCGGCCAGCAGGTAACCAACCAGCGCCGGCAAACGCAAACGGACGGCGACGAAACCCAGCAGCAGGGCCAGACCCAGTGCGGCAGCGAGGGTGGTGATCAGGGGGATGTGATGCGGCATGCCAGGACCCTAGCACGGTCGCCTGGCGCTCACTGAACGGAGCTGAATGCGGCGGGGCTGAGCTGGATCTGCCAACGATCTGGCAGTTTCCGATGTCGTTTGTGCTGGCGTCGACGAGGCCTGTCGTTCCGCCGTGGGCGCCGCGTACCTGTCGCTGAACGCGCAACGTTGGCGCCTTCAACCTCAACCCAATACGACAGGACCAAGCTCATGAACCACTCGATCCGCAACCTCTGTGCCGCACTGATCAGCGTGTCCGCCATCGCCGCCGTGCCGGCCTCGGCGGCCACGATCTACGACAACCAGAAGATCACCCAGATCGCCGTCGGCGGTGCCTACAACGGCGACGTGGTGCTGCGGCTGTCCGGCCATGGCGACATGACCCGTCCCGGCTGCGCCACCGACGGAACCTGGTCGCTGACCTTCGACGGCACCACCGATGCCGGCAAGCAGGCCTACTCGATGGCGCTGCTGGCGCAATCGTCCGGCGCCAACATTGCCGTCTCCGCCGAGGCCTTCTGCATCGGCAACATTCAGCAACTGCGCTGGATCCGCCTGAAGTAAGCACTGGAGCAGAATCCCATGAACCGATTTGCACACGGGGTGGCGGCGCCACCCCAGCGCGGGGTGCTGCGCCGATCGTTGGGCAGTGTGCTGGTCCTGGCCTTGGCTGGTGGCGCACAGCTGGCCACAGCCGGTCCCTGCAATCAGGTCAGCTACAACCCGGATCTGGTCGAGCAGGCCAGTCCGGGCATCCACACCAGCACCTTTGTGGACGAGGTGGTGTTGGGGATGGCCGATTCGCAGGTCAAGGGCTATGTGGCCACCCTGACCAACGCCCGCGGCGAGATCGTCGTCGAGATCGAGCAGGGGCAGGCCAGAACCCTTTGTGACCCCGGTGGCCAGCGGGCCTTCGATGTCGGTACCCAGACGCCGTGGGGCAGCGTGAGCAAGCTGATCACCACCGCGGCGGCGATCAAGGTCGCACGCCAGTTCAACGTCGATCTGGACGACCCCATCGTCAATCACCTGCCGTATCGCTGGCGCTCGCAACTGCATCCACGATTTGCCAATGGCGAGTCCGGTTCGGGCCCGGTCACGCTGCGCATGATGTTGCAGCACCGAGGCGGCTTCCGGCATTCCTCCTGCGGTGGACGAACCATCAAGCAGCGCCTGCTCGATGGTGATGCGGCCAACTGTGCGGCGGCCAACCAACCACCGACCGCGGCGCCGCCCACGGTGGGCAGCCGTTCCTACGCCAACATGTCGCAGGGCCTGTTCCAGATCATGCTGGCCTACATGGCGGCGCCGGTGACGATGCAGGTCTTCGAGTCGCAGGCGGCGGGCTACAACACGGCCGACTACGATGCCTTCATCCAGATGGCCACCAACAACAGCTACCGGGGTCTGGTCAACACGCAGCTGTACGCGCCGATCGGGATCAGCGGGTCGTGCAACATGGCGGAGATCTCCACCGCCCAGCCCAACGGCAACTACATCCGCTGGTACGACGATGCCAGCGACAGCAGTGGGACGCTGCCGCATGACCAGAATCACACCTGCGCGGCCGGCGCCTGGATTCTGAGCAGTGCCCAGATGCGCAAGCTGCTGTTCCAGCTCAAGCACACCGAGAACCTGTTGCTGCGCGAGGACTATGCGCTGATGGAGGCGGGTTACAGCGACAGCCTGGGCTGGTGGAAGAGTGACTGGGACATTGGCCGCACCTGGAGTCACAACGGTCAGTGGTCCGGCACGCGCGCTGAAGTTCGGTCGTTGCCGGGCGGCTACATCGCCACGCTGGTGATGAACTCGGCCAACTTCGCCGACAGCGCCGGTGGTGTGCTCGATGACGCCTTCCGCGATGCCCGGGTCAAGGGGCTGGCTCATGCCGTGGTGGCCGCGCAGGCTGCCCCCGGGATGTTCTGATCGGACAACTCGCCAATGGGGTCTGATGAGGCCCGGGTCGCCAGCGGCGGCCCGGGCCTTGTCACATCTGTGGGGCGCTCTCTGGGCAACGTGACCTGCGGCACATGCCACTGGCACAGCTGGCAGTGTCATATATGCCTATGACAGATATCGACACCCGCACGCTGGATCGCGAGATGAAGAAGGGCTCGGCCGAGCTGATCATCCTGGCGATCGTCGAGGGCCGCGCCCGCCATGGCTACGAGATCAGCAAGCTGATCGAGTCGCGCTCCGGCGGTCGCCTGAAATTCCACATCGCCTCGCTCTATCCGCTGCTGTACCGGCTGGAAGAGCGCGGCTGGCTGCAGGGGCGCTGGGTGGAGAAGGCCGGCGAGCGCCGCCGTCGCTTTTACACACTGACCGAACTGGGTGCGCGTGTGTTGACGCGTCAGCGCGAGACCTGGCGCTCTTTCGTCGAAGCCGTCGACCTGATCACCGGAGAGCAGCATGCCTGACTTCAAGCCCGCCTTGCGCCGTCGCCTGAGCGGCCTGCGCCTGCGTCCCGAACGGCTGGCCGACATGGTCGAGGAACTCGATCAACATTTGCAGGAGCGCTACCGTGAGCTGCTGCAGGAGGGTTGCGATGCCGCCGAGGCGGAGCGTCGCGTGCTGGCCGAAGCCGAGGACACCCAATTGCCGGCGCGCCTGCAGCCCTTGCGTCAGGCACGTGCCGATGGCCTGGCGACTGGCGCGCCCGATCGCGCCTGGTGGCAGGACCTCTGGCACGACCTGCGGCTGGCCTGGCGTCAGCTGCGCAGCCACCCGTCCTTCGCCAGTGTGGCGATTCTGACGCTGGCGCTGGGCATTGGTGCCAATGCGGCGATCTTCGCCCTGGTCGACGCCACCCTCCTGCGGGATCTGCCGCTGCCTCAGCCTGAGCGGCTGCTATTCCTCAACGAAACCGGCCCCGGCGGTGCGCGCAGCCCGGTGTCGCCACCGAACATGGACGACTGGGCCCGGCAGAGTCAGACCATCGCGGCCATCGGTGGCTATCAGCCGAATGTGGCCAGCATGGTCATGACCCATCCCGATGGCACCGGCGAGAACATCGCGCGGCAATGGGTCTCGGCGGGCTTGTTCGATGCGTTGGGACTGCCGGCGCTGGTCGGTCGGATGCTGACGGCCTCCGATGACCGCCCGGACAACAATCTGGTGGTGCTGAGTGAGCGCTTCTGGCGGACCCATTTCCACGCCGACCCGGGCATCGTCGGCCAGGCACTGACCCTCGATGGGGAGCCGTACACGGTGGTCGGTGTGGCGCCGCAGGCGGCCGACGTCATCGGCCACAGCAGCGTCTGGGCACTGACCTCATTTGCCGATGCGCCGCCAGGCATGCGGGCGGCGCGCTTCTTCAGCGTCATCGCCCGCCTGCAGCCGAACGTGGACCGGGCGGCGGCCGCCGCCGATCTGGATCGCATCGCTGCCGATCTGGCGCGCGAGTATCCGCAGACCAACGAGGGCCGAGGCATCGCGGCCACGCCGCTGCAGCAGGTGCTGGTGGGGGGGGATCTGCGCCTGACGGCGTGGTTGTTCCTGGCGGTGGTCGCGCTGGTGCTGCTGGTTTGCTGTGCCAATGTGGCCAATCTGCTGCTGGCCCGCGGCAGTGTGCGATCGCGAGAGCTGGCCATCCGCGCCGCGCTCGGCGCCACCCGTGGCCGCATGCTGCGCCAGCTGCTGACCGAGAGTCTGTTGCTGGCCTTTCTCGGCGCGGGCGCAGGCCTGCTGCTGGGATGGCTGATCCTGCTGCTGGCGCCGTCGTTGTTGCCGGCTCGCCTATTGCCGGCTGCGGTGACCTTGAGTTTCGACCTGCGTGTCGTCGGCTTCTGTCTGGTGGCCGCCCTGCTGACCGGGCTGCTGTTTGGCCTGGCGCCGGCCTGGCAGGCCAGTCGCTCGTCGCCGGTGCAGGCCATCGGCAGCGACAGTCGCAGCAGCGTGGGGACACGCGGTGGGCGGCTGCGGGGCGTGCTGGTGGTCGGGCAGATCGCCGTGGCCGTCGTGCTGCTGTTTGGCGCCGGCCTGCTGCTTCGCACCTTGCTGGCGCTGGGTCAGGTCGATCCAGGTTACCGCGCCCACGGTGTGCTGACGATGATGGTGGATCCATTGGGCAGCCGCTACCCGACCGCTGCCGATCTGCAGCGCTTCTACGAGGACGTCGCCCGGGAGGTTCGTGACACGCCGGGTATCCGCGAGGCCGCCTGGGCCACCACGTTGCCGCTGGGGGCTTCCTCCTACGGCGATGCGCTGGTGCGACCCGAAACCGCGTCCGCCAGCGACCCGTCCTCACGCCAGAGCGTCGACTACCAGATCATCAGTGAGCGCTACTTCGATGTGGTCGAGGTGCCGCTGTTGGCCGGCCGTGCCTTCGACACCCGGGACAGCGCAGACAGTGTGCCGGTCGCCATCGTCAATGAAGCGCTGGCGCGTCAGCAGCTGGCGGCCGGCGAGCCGTTGGCGCGTCTGCTCGGCCGGCGACTGGCGGTGCAGACTTCGTCCGATCCGGAGGCACCGTCGACCTTGCGCGAGATCGTCGGTATCGCCGCCCAGGTCAAGGCGCGCCCGGATGAGACCGAAGGCTACGCGCAGCTGTACGTGCCGCTGCCGCAGCAGCCGATCGGCGACATCTTCCTGCTGGCGGCGCCGCAAGCCGGCGACGGCGCTCAGCTGGCCACCCGCGTGCGGGCTGCCATTCATCGCGTCGACACCGAGCAGCTGGTCAGCCTGCGTGAAGTTTCGACGCTGGACGAGATCGCCCAGCAGGCCACGGCTCGGCAGCGCTTCCGGGCCCAGCTGGTGGCGGTGTTCGCCGGACTGGTGCTGACCCTGGCCACCATCGGCGTATTTGGCCTGCTGAGCTACACCGTGCAGCAACGCCACCGCGACCTCGGGCTGCGCATGGCACTGGGCGCCAGTCGACGTGATGTGCTGCTGCTGTTGCTGGACTCGGTCGGCCGTCTGATCGGCGTCGGCGCGGTCATCGGTATCGGCCTGGCCCTGTTGCTGGGTCCGGCGCTGGCCTCGGTGCTGTTCGGCGTGCGGCCCTACGATCCGCTGACGCTGCTGCTGGTGGCGCTGCTGCTGGGCGCCGCGGCGGCGCTGGCGACCTTCGCGCCGGCCTGGCGGGCCATGCGCATTGACCCGGCGGTGACACTGCGCGGGGATTGACAGCGGTCCCTCGGTTAGCCGGCGATCACCCGGTCGCGCGCCTCGGCCTTGGCTCGATACAGGGCCCGATCGGCTCGACGCAGCAGCTCGTCCAGCTGTGCGTCACCTGGCTGCCAGCAGGTCACGCCGATCGACACGGTGATCCTGATCGCTTCACTGCCCGTCGGCGGCATGAACGGACGTCCGGCCACGGCCGCCCGCAAGCGCTCACCGTCGGCCAGGGCCGTTCTGGGATCTCCCACATCCAGCAGCACGACGAACTCCTCGCCACCATGTCGGCAAACCGTGGCCGCGGACCCGGCCGCTTCGCGCAGGGTCTCGGCCACGTGACGCAGTGCCAGATCGCCGCACTGGTGGCCATGGCTGTCATTGACCTGCTTGAAATGGTCGATGTCCAGCACGGCCAGAGAGAATGGGCGCTCTCCCGAAGTCGCTGCGGCAATGCGCTCGGCACCCAGGCGCTGCAGATTGCGTCGATTGGCCAGCCCGGTCAGCTGATCGGTCGACGCAGCCAGTTCCCAGTCGCGCCGCAGCCGATCCGAGCACAACAGCAGGAAGCAGGTCGTGCCGATGACCGGCATGACGGCCGAGACCATCGGCGTGGCGATGTTCAGCCAGTCGGTGGCATCGAGAATGCTCGCGTCAGCGGTGCCAGCCAGCCCAACAATGACCGAACGCAACAAGAAGAACGTTGCCATCAGTGTGAAGATGCTCGCGAGCAGGCGCCGGCTGGTGCCGTGCTGACCGGCCGGCGCGTTGAACAGATCGCGGGCCGTCAGCACCATCACCACGCCCAGTGCCGCGGAGACCGCGATGGCTCGACCGCGCAGATCCGGTGACGGGGCGCTGTACCACCACACCAGCAATGCGCAGGCGAGCGGCAGCCACCAGGGCCAGTGGGCGATGGGCCGGCCATCGAAGCGGCGCAGCGCCTGGTGGTAGCAGACGGTGCCGGTGACCACCAGACCGTTGGCCAGCGGCAGCAACAGGTCAATCGGCAGCCAGCGTTGCAGCGCCAGTGCGACGCAGCCCAGGGCGATCAGGACGGTGCCTATCCGCCACAGGGTCGCCGCCGGTCGCAGCGTGCGCGGCAGGTCGCCATGCAGCAGACCCAGCACCGCGCCGTTGAGGAGCATCATCAGCGCCGCGATGATGAACGCGGTGGTCGGATCCATGCCGCATGGCGCCCCTGTACATATCAGCCAAGGCTAACGCAGCGTTTGAGGGCGTCGTGCCAGGGGTGATCGGTACCCGTGCCGAAAGTCATCATTGTCTACAAATGCGCACTTGCGGGTGCCGCGAAGGCGACCCTGTCATTCGCGATAGCCCGCCGCCTGCAGACTGAACAACGTCGCGTAGCGGCCCCCCTGGGCCATCAGGCTGGTGTGGTCGCCCCGCTCGGTGATGCGACCGTGTTCGATGACGACGATCTGGTCGGCCATCCGGACGGTCGAAAAGCGATGCGAGATAAGGATCGCGATGCGCCCGCGCGTCATCTGACGAAAGTGCTCGAAGATCGTCGCCTCGGCTGCGGCGTCCATCGCCGCGGTGGGCTCATCGAGCACCAGAATGTCCGCATCCTCGCGCATGAAGGCGCGGGCCAGCGCGATCTTCTGCCACTGCCCGCCAGACAGCTCGCGTCCGGCTGCGAACCACTTGCCGAGTTGCGTCGCGTAGCCCTCCGGCAGTTGCGATACGAATTCGTCGGCCATGCCACGGGTGGCTGCAGTTTTCCAGCGCTCGGCGTCGTCAAAAGCGTGCACATCGCCTGCGCCAATGTTCTCGCCCACGCTGAGCTGATAGCGGGCGAAATCCTGAAAAATCACACCGATTCGCCGCCGCAGGACCGCTGGATCCCACTGCGCCAGGTCCAGCCCGTCGAGCAGAATGCGGCCGCTGCTCGGTGCATACAGGCGCGTCAGCAACTTGATCAGCGTGGTCTTGCCCGAACCATTCTCGCCCACCAGTGCCAGTGACTCACCGGGTCGCAGGTGCAGGTCGATGCCCTGCAGCGCATCGCTGTCGGCGTCCGGATAGCGGAAGCTGACGGCTTCGAAACGGATCCCGTCGCCGGGCTCTGGTCCGCTGCTTGCCTCGCCCCGATCCGTTTGTCCGCCAGGCGCATCGAGGTACTCGTACAGCGTCGACAGGTAGAGGTTGTCCTCGTACATCCCACCCAGCGCCGACAGGATGGCCGAGACCGCACTCTGGCCCTGGCGGAACAACAACAGGTACATGGTCATCTGACCGAGACTGATCTGCCCCTGTACCGTGCTCCAGGCAATCCAGCCATAGGCCCCGTACAGCGTCGCGGTGCCCAGCAAGCCCAGCACGAAGCCCCAGCCATCGCGGCGTAGCGCCAGCGCCCGATCCTCGGCAAACAGGCGCTTGTAGATGTCACGGTAGCGCTGCAGCAGCAGCGGCCCCAGCCCGTAAAGCTTGACCTCCTTGGCGTGATCCTCACGCGCCAGCACGGTTTCCAGATAGAGCTGCCGACGGGTGTCCGGCGAGCGCCAGCGGAACAGCCGGAAGGCGTCTTCGGAAAACTTGGCTTCGACCAGGAAGGCGGGCAGGCCGGCCAGCAGCAACAGCAACACCGCCAGCGAGGAGAACTGCACCAGCAGCCCGCCGAAGCTGAGCAACGCGATCGCATTCTGGGCCAGCCCGAAGCTGCGCATCACCAGCGACAGCGGCCGGGTCGAGGCTTCGCGGCGGGCGCGGGTCAGTCGGTCATAGAAATCGGCATCTTCGAATTGCGCCAGATCCAGGGTCAGGGCCTTCTCCAGGATCATCACGTTGATGCGTTGACCCAGTTGCGCCCGCAACAGCGACTGACACAGATTCAGACCACGCTGTGCACCGGCCAGCGCGGCCACCAGCAGGCCCTCGCTGATGATCCAGCCCAGTGCGGGGGAGAAGTCCGCTTCGGCACCGGCTCGGCTGGCCAACACTACCGCGTCGACCAGTTGCGCGCCGACCCAGGCGATGCCCGCCGGCAGCAATCCCGCCAGCACCGTCAATGCGCCGAGCAGCAGTGTCAGGGGCCGACTGGTTTGCCAGACCAGGCCAATGGCGCGGACGATTTGTTGACGGATGCGGCTGGGCGGGTTCTTCAAGCGGCGACCTGAGGTGGTAAAGGAATGATCCGATGGAAACTGGGCGATCAATCCCGATTCAGAATCATCGTATGATGGCTGCTGAACGGGCAGGAAGGATGCCATGTCGGCGCAGTGCTGACGTTTTCCCTGCCGCACGGTCCATGTGACAAACGAGGGGGCAGGGCATGCAGGGCAGACTGATCGGAAGCTTGCTGTTGCTGGGGTGGTCGCCTTTGGCGCTGGCCCAGGCCACGCTGGAAGTCCGCACCGACCAGCCATGCAATCTGGTCGTCAACGGATCTCCTCAAGGGCAGCTGTCGGCGGGCGTGCCCATCACCCTGCAAACCGGCGCCGGGGCACAATGGATCGAGTGCTCGACGGCCGCTGGCAAGGCCCGGCGCGAACTGACCGTGGCGGCCGACAGTCACTCGGTAGTGGTGCTGCGCGCCTCGTTGATCGGACGTTTCCGCGACCAGGGCAACGGCATCATTGCCGACCAGAAAACCGGTTTCCAATGGACGGCCAGTGACAACGCCGGCGACATTGGCTGGGCCGCGGCCGATCGCTATTGCCGCGAGCTGGATCTGGCTGGACCGGGTTGGCGCCTGCCGACCGTGGCTGAACTGGAGCAGATCTACGACGGCAGCGGCACGCTGACGGTGCCCTGCCAGGACCTGCGCTGCGAAGTGGATCCCGCTTTCCGGCTGACCGGCAGCTGGTACTGGAGCAGTGACCTCAGCGACGAAGACGCGTCGCTGGCCTGGTATCTGGCCTTTCATCAAGCAGGCCGCGGTTCGGCCTCGCTGTCGGCCGAGCAGACCGGGCGTGCGCTGTGCGTGCGTCCGCCGCCACCACCACGCTGAGCGCTGGCGTCCTGCCCATCAGGTCAGGTTCGCTGTGTTTGCCTGACGCCAGCGAATACGGCTGGCGTGTCGGCGTTTGGATGGCCTGAGGCCGATACACACGCCTGGATACCGTTCACTCGGGCGAGGCCATGTGCCTCAGGCAGACAACCGTGTGTGCCCCAACCCTCAACGATATGGCGGCAGAGCCGTGCCTGCGCCTGAGCAGAGGTCATGTGGGCCGCGCGATTGCGATCCGGCGCCTCATCGGTCTCGAGGGCCCGGGTGGCGCTTGGGGACGGGCTCGCAGTCAGTAGCGGCGCAGGCAACCCGTTGATTCATTGGCGTCGACGCGTGCTGACCGCCAGGAGCGGCTGCGACCCGTTGCAGGCCGCGCGATTTCAGCCAATGGCCAGCATCTGTCGACAGCAGCATCGCCATGCGGGCGCGGGACAGTGCCCGCGATCCCGCATGACGTTGTCACTACGCTACTTGATCAGTCGCAGCGTGAAGGGATAGCGGTAGGCCACGCCCTCGTTGGCCTTGATGCCGCCGATGATCGTGAACACCAGGGCGCCCAGACCGACGACCAACAGCAACAGGAAGCCGATCAGAATGAACGTGAGGATCAAACTGACGATGACGGCGAGAAAGACCGTGATCTGGAAGTTCAAAGCTTCCTTGCCCTGATCATCGACGAAAGGCATCTCATTCTTCTTGATCTGCCAGATAATCAGCGGACCGAGGATGCTGCCGAAGGGAATGATGAATCCGACCAACGCGGACAGATGGGCGAACAGGCCCCACTGGCGTTCCTCGGCACTGGGCGATCCGGCCGGCGTGGCGGGCGGCATGGGTGGGGTGACGCTGGCGTTGTCGCTCATCGATTCCTCCTGTCGTGGGTGATTCCGTCCGTGGCCAGATGGCGGCGACGGCGGGCCTCGGAGGGCAGTATACGTAAGGGTGGGGGAGTGGGGGGCATCGACTCCCGCTGCGCGTGATGGCAGTCCTGCTGCCGGCTACCAGTCCTCGCGCCGCGGCAGAATCGTGCTCAGCTCGGCGTCGGTCAGATTGCGCCAGCGACCCGGCTTCAGGCTGCCCATGCGAATCTGCCCGATGCGCACCCGGCAGAGCTGCTTGACGCGATAGCCGAAGGCGGCCGACATCAGTCGGATCTGGCGATTCAGACCCTGGGTAAGAATGATGCGGAAGCCGAACTTGGCCAGGCGCGAGGTCTTGCAGGGCCGCGTCAGCTGGCCGTGGATGCGCACGCCCTTGGCCATGCCGGCAAGAAAATCCGGCAACACCGGCTTGTTGACGGCGACCAGATATTCCTTCTCCAGATGATTTTCCCAGCGCAACAGCTGATTGACGATGTCGCCGTTGCTGGTCAGCAGGATCAGCCCCTCGGAATCCTTGTCCAGCCGACCGACAGGGAAGATCCGTTGCTCGTGGCCGACGTGCTCGACGATGTTGCCGCTGACCTCGGTGTCGGTGGTGCAGGTGATACCGATCGGCTTGTTCAGCGCGATGTAGACATGACGCCGACCTGCCTTGCGCTTGCGCTGCGGCAGGCTCTGGCCGTCGACCAGGACGTCATCGCCCTCACTGAGCAGTTGGCCCAGTGTGGCCGGTCGACCATTGACGCTGACGCGGCCAGCTTCGATCAACTCGTCGGCTTCGCGCCGCGAGCACAGGCCGCTGTCGCTGATCAGTTTGTTCAGCCGCATGGGCGTCAGTCCGCTGCGAGGATCTCGCACAAGGGGTTGAGCACACGCCGGCTGGCGCGGTAGCGGCCGGCAAACTGCTCGTCGGCCTTGGCGCGCATGGCTGGCGCGAATTCCCGCAGATAGCGCTGCAGCGCGACGTGATGCTCGAGTCGGTATTGCACCACCAGGCCGCAGCGGGCCGGTTCCGGCTCGTCGGCCTCCACTTCGAACACGCTGGCACTGGTGAAGCCCGGCAAGGCCAGCAGCTCGCGCACGTGCGTGGCCAGCCAGGCCCGATAGGCCGCGGCACACTCGGCATCGATCTCGATACTGACTTCGTAGATGGTCACAGATACACCAGGCTGATAAGCAGGGCGCCGACCATACCGAAGCTGATCAGGAAGAGATAGACCAGACCCAGGAAACCGTACTTGATCACTGTCATCGGCCAACCCTGGGCGTAGACGCGTTTTTGCATCAACAGCAGATAGAGCGGAATCCAGCAGGTGATGGCGATGCTCAGCCAGCTGAAGATGCCGTCCAGGAAAGGCAGCCAGCTGCTGAGCTGACTGAAGGCAAACAGCAGCAGAAAGGCAAAGAACATGAAGCTGTGGCTGTGCAGCGCGACGATCAGGTGCTCGACGTAGAGCCGCCGCTTGAACAGATAGGTCAGCTTCAGCAGCAAGGCGAACAGCGGCAGCAGCACGAACATGGTCTGCGGCATTACATCAAGGAAGGCGCTGACCAGTCGTTGCGGATCTTCCTCGACCTTGTCGATGTTGTGCACGGCCCGATCCACCAGCTCGTTCAGCTGCAGGTTGGCCGAATCGCTGAGCCAGTCGATGTGGAGCGGATTGTCGGTCTTGTGCCACGGCCCATTGCCGAAGCTGATGGTGCGCTCCTTCTTCGGCTTGCCCAGTGCTTCGGTGATGCGCTGGGCCTCGGCTTCGGCGGCCTGGATGTTCGCCGCCAGCTGTTCGTCCTGCAGCGAGCGCTGGATCTGCTGCTCGATGGCCGCGCGGGCTTCCGGCGGCATCCGCTCCCGCATTTCCGGGTCATCGATCATGCGACGGAATTGATCCGCCATCTCGCGGGATTGCTCGTCGGTCAGCTCGGACGGTTTCTCACCGTCCTCGCCAGTTTGAGTTTCGACCGTGAGATTGACGTTGCCCTGGTCGTCGGTCTGCACGTGCAGATCGGGCGAGAGGGAGGCCGCCAGAAAGACCAGAATGGACAGCCCGAAATACATCCTCAGGGGACGAATGAAACGCACGCGCTGGCCGCCGAGGTAGCGCATGGTCAGCCGGCCAGGGCGAAAGAACAGCAGTCCGAGGGACTTGAAAAAGCGGCCGTCGACGTCGGTGATCATCTCCACCATGTCGGTGGCCAGACTGCCGAGTTCGCGGATCGGCGTCTTCAAGGGCTGACCGCAGGTGTGGCAGAACGGCCCCTGCAGCGGCGCATCGCAATTGGCACAGAGCGCCCCTGCGGGCGGCATGGGTCCGTACTCGCCGGCGGCGCTGGCGGATGGCGGTGGCTGCGGCCGCTGGAGCTGGCCGGTGTCGACGGATTCGGACATGAAAGCGCTTCGGACTGGCGGCGGTCCCAGCCCTTAAGATACGCGGCCCCTCAGACCGCCGGAAGAACCTCAGTGCACCCGACCGAGCGACTGCAGGGCGTCGACCGCCCTCAGCGCGGCCTGCTGGATGAGTTGCGCGCGCTGGCTCGATTGGCGCTGCCGTTGATCTCCGGCCAATTGACGATGATCGGCATGACCGTCATCGATACGGTGTTGGCCGGCCGCCACGGGCAGCAGACTCTGGCCGGCGTGGCGATCGGCGCGGCCACCTGGACGCTGGCGACGATGGTGATCTACGGCGTGTTGATGGCGGTACCGCCATCGGTGGCGCAGTTGGCTGGCGCCGGTCGCCGCGAAGAAACGCCAGCCGTGCTGCTGCAGGGACTGTGGCTGGCCCTGGTGCTGGGCCTGCTCGCCGCCGCCGGAGTCCTGCATGCCGCGCCCTTGCTGCATTGGGTCGGCGTGGAGGCCAGCGTCATCGAGGCGGCGGCGCACTTTCTCCATGGCATTGCCTGGGGTGGTCCCGCACTGGCGATCTATTACTCGATGCGCGGATTCTGCGAAGGTCAGGGCGATACCTGGCCGGCGCTGCTGTTGGGCCTGCTCGGCCTGGGATTGCTGTTGCCGTTGTCGGCCTGGCTGATCTTCGGCGGCTTCGGCTTGCCGTCGATGGGCGCTTATGGCTGCGGACTGGCCACCGCCATGGTGCTGTGGACGCAAGCGCTGGTCATGCTGGGATATCTGCGCTGGCGGCGGCGTCATCGCTGGCTGGCCGCGCACTGGCGCTGGGGTTGGCCGCAGCCGCAGGCACTGGCTCAGCTGCTGCTGTTGGGTTCACCGATCGCCTTCACATTGCTGATGGAAGGCGGGTTGTTCATCGGCGTGAGTTGGCTGATGGGCCGGCTGGGCACGGTCACCGTGGCGGCTCACCAGATCGCCATCAACATTGCCTCGATCGCCTTCATGTTGCCGCTGGGCCTGGCGATGGCCGTCACCGTGCGCGTCGGCCAGGCGCGCGGCAGCGCCGATCCGTTGGCGCTGCGCCGGGCTGGTATCGCCGCGCTGATCCTCTGCCTGCTGTGTCAGAGCTTCAGCTGCACCGTGATGATCGTCGGCGCCGAACAGCTGGCCAGCTGGTACGCACCCGGTCAGCCGGCGGTCATTGCGCTGGCCAGCAGCCTGCTGACGCTGGCGGCGATTTTTCAGATTTCCGACGGGCTGCAGGCGGTGGCTGCCGGCGCTCTGCGCGGTCTGAAGGACACCCGCATTCCGATGCTTTACACCGCCATCGCGTATTGGGGCGTCGGTTTTCCGATTGCCTGGTGGCTGGGTTTCGTCCGTGGCTGGGGCCCGCAGGGGCTGTGGATCGGCTTCATCGCCGGTCTCAGCATGGCGGCCTTGCTGCTGCTGACCCGTGCAGCCGCCCAATTGCGAAACCCTCCCGGGCTGGCCAGAGTGAGCCAGAGCTGAGGGCTCGGGGCTGGCCATTCCCTGACCCCTTGACCCTGTGCCCTCAGCCCTTAACGACCAATGACCCCTGACCAGCGGCCCATGGTGGGCTGCGGTCATCGGGTGACAATGAACATGTCATCATCGCCGGCGCGAAAACCGGCAGCAGGAGAGCAGTCCATGCAGCAACAAAGCAGACCAGGCCCCATGCGGCGCTTGTGGAACGGATTCTGGGGCTTCATCGACGGTACTCGTCGGGTGGTCCTCAATCTGATCTTTCTGCTGGTCCTGATCTTCATTGTCAGTGCCCTGTTTGGTCTTGGCGGTCGCCAAATGGAGCCGGGCACGGCGCTGCTGCTGCAGCCCAAGGGTGAGATCGTCGAGCAGTACTCGGCCGATCCCGGTGACCGCGTGCTGGCTCAGCTGACCGGTGACCAGATTGCCGAGGTGCAGCTGCGCGACGTGCTGCGTGCGCTGGAGAGCGCCGCGACCGATCCGAACATCGACCGCGTGGTCATTCGCACCGAGCAGTTTCTGGGCGCCGGTCTGGCGACACTGCGCGAAGTGGGCCGCGCCATCGATGCCGTCAAGGCGTCTGGCAAGGAAGTCCTGGCCTACGGTGACTGGTTTGATCAGCGTGGCTACTACCTGGCGGCCCGTGCCGACCGGATTTACCTGAACCCCAACGGTGGCGTACTGCTGGAAGGCCTGGGACGCAACCGGCTCTATTACCGCTCGCTGCTGGAGAAGCTGAAGGTGGACGTGCACGTCTTCCGGGTCGGCGAGTACAAGAGCGCGGTTGAACCCTATCTGCTGGACGGCCCCTCGGAGGCCGCACTGGAGGCCGACAGCGAGTGGCTGTCGGATCTGTGGCGGGTCTACATTGCCGACGTCAGTCAGGCGCGCGAGTTCGATCCTGGTTTCGTCGATCGCTGGATCGAGCAGTTGCCTGAGCTGGTGGAGGAAGTCGATGGCGACTTCGCTCAGTTGGCGCTGGGGAGTCATCTGGTCGACGAACTGCTGACTGAGGATCAATTCCGCAAGCTGCTGGCCGAACGCGGCTCGGTCGATCCGGACACCAAGGAAGCGCGCACGATTGACCTGCTGACCTATGCCGAACAGCACGCCAAGCCGTCCGCCATGCTCGACGCGCCGCAATTGGCCGTGATCGTGGCGCAGGGTGAGATCATCGATGGTGAACATCCGCAGGGCACCGTCGGTGGCCTGAGCACATCGGCACTGGTACGCCAGGCGCGCGAGGACAGCGCGATCAAGGCGGTGGTCCTGCGCGTCGACTCGCCGGGTGGTAGCGCCTTTGCCTCGGAGCAGATTCGGCGCGAGCTGGAACTCACGCGTGAGGCCGGCAAGCCGGTCGTGATTTCGATGGGCGACGTGGCCGCTTCCGGTGGCTACTGGATCTCGATGACCTCCGATGCCATCTATGCCGATCCGGCAACGATTACTGGCTCGATCGGTATCTTCGGTTTGTTCCCGTCAGTGGATCGGACGATGGACGCGGTGGGTCTGCATGCCGACGGCGCTGGGACGACCTGGCTGGCCGGGGCGCTGGATCCGCGCAAGCCGCTTGATCCGCGGGTGGGGCGGTTGATCCAGTCCGGCATCGAGCAGGGCTACCGGGAGTTCATCGGCAAGGTCGCCGAAAGCCGTGAGCAGAGCACCGAAGCGATCGACCGGGTCGCCCGAGGTCGTGTCTGGAGTGGGCAGGATGCGTCCGAGCGCGGGCTGGTGGATGAACTGGGCGGCTTGCAGGAAGCGATGAACAAGGCGGCCACGCTGGCCAACCTGGGCGACAACTATCAGGTACGCTACGTGGAACGTGAAATGAGCGGATTCCAGCGTTTCCTGCTGGACGTGTTTTCAACGCATGTGGGTACGCAGCTGCTCAGCGGGTTGGATTTGCAGCTGCCGCCGGGGGTGAGCGACTCGGTTCGGCAGAGCCGGTCGTTGCTGCGGCTGTTTGGCGATGCCCGCGAGCATCCGCTGCGCACCTATGCCTATTGCTTCTGCGAGGTGCGCGACTGAGCGGCCTGCATCGAGCCTGAGTGGGTGCCACGAAGGCCGCGTCCTTTCGCGGCCTAGGCCATCTGTTCGATTCGCGCTGCCAGCGCCATCAGCTGCAGATCACTGCCCACCGGCCCCATCAATTGCAGCCCCACCGGCAAGCCGTCTACGGTGTTGCCGGCGGGCAGGCTCAGTGCCGGTACCCCGGCGAAGTTGGCGATGGCGGTGAGATCGGCCTGATTGACCGGCACCGGCGTGTCCCAGGCAAAGGCCGTCTGCGGCGTCGTTGGCAGCAGCAACAGGTCGACCTCGGCAAAGACGCGGCGCAGCCGGGTGATCGATGCATCCAGTTGGCGTTCGGCGCCAATCAGATCGGCAGCAGAACGCGACTGTGCGTAGCTCAGCATCTGCTGCACTGCGGGCGACCAGCCCTCGCGATGCTGCAGCCAGTCGGCTGCGTGCTCGACCAGCATTTCGGCTTCACAGAGCAGCAGGCCGGCGCGGCGCGAACGCGTGAAGTCATGGTCGGACAGGTCGACAGGCTGCAATGAACGGCCGGTGTTCGCCTCAATGGCGGCACAGCGTCGCTCGAAAACGTCGGCCACGCCCTGATTCACACCGAGGGCGCTCAGCTTCGTGAGCCGGCCCAAACGCCACTGTCCGGCGCCCTGTTCGGCATGCACCAGCGGCACCGAGCGTGATTGCGGATCCTGCGGATCCAATCCACTGATGGTCTGGAACAGCATCGGCAAATCCGCTGCGCTGCGCACCAGCGGCCCGATGTGGTCGAGCCGGCGGCTGGCGCGGATCAGCCCGCGTTGCGAGACTCGACCGAAGCTGGGCTTGAAGCCCACCACACCGCAGTAGCTGGCTGGAATTCGAATCGAGCCGAGGGAGTCACTGCCCAGGCTGAATGCGCACAGCCCGGCCGCAACCGCTGCAGCCGACCCGCCGCTGGATCCGCCGGGCGTGTAGCCTAGCCTTCGCGGATTCTGGCAGCGGCCGAAATGCGGGTTGTCGCCGTCAGCCCCCAGTGCCGCCTCGTGCAGATGCAACTTGCCCAGCATCACGGCGCCAGCCTTGCGCAGCCGCGCCACGGTCACGGCATCGGCGGCAGCAATGCGCTCGCGGCGGAAACCCAAACCAACGGTCGTCACCAGGCCGGCGACATCGATGTTGTCCTTGACGGCGAAGGGCACGCCATCCAGCGGATGCAGTGCCTCTCCGCGCCCGCGACGCCGATCCGAAGCGGTCGCCGCAGTCAGTGCGCCGCTTTCGTCCACCTGCAGATAGGTGTTCAGCTCGGCATGGGTCAGCTCGATTTCGCGCAGATATTGTCGGGTGAGCTCGACCGAGCTGATCTGGCCGGCGCCGAGCGCATCGACGATTTGCAGCAGGCTGGCATGGCGCATCTCGACTCCGGGATCGCGACAATGGCCCAGAGCTTACCCGCTGCGAGTGATCGACTCGTTGCCGATGGTCGTCAGCGGCTCGCACACCGAAACCACGGCTGAATGCGGTGGGTCTGACTTTGGCGTGGCTTTCAACTTTGTGAAGATGCGAGCTGCGGGCCTTCGAAACACGGCCCACAGACCTCAAATTCACGGCTGAATCACGGTCTTGAGAGAAAACTGCGCCTAGGTTCTTCACGAATGTGATTGAGGGGGCGGACATGAAACAGCGCGACGATCAGGCAGGCCTGGTGTTGTTGATCGAAGACAACCGCGGTATTTCCGAGATGGTCGGTGAGTATCTGGAGCGACGTGGCTATTCGGTGGATTACGCGCAGGATGGCGTGACCGGTCTGCACCTGGCCGTCAGCAACAGTTACGACGTGGTCGTTCTCGATCTGATGCTGCCAGGCATGGATGGTTTCGATGTGTGCCGTCGCCTGCGTCAGGATGCCAAGAAGGCAACGCCGGTGCTGATGCTGACCGCGCGGGACACGCTCGAGGACAAGGTGACCGGCCTGGACGCCGGCGCCGATGACTACCTGGTCAAGCCTTTCGAGGTGAAGGAGCTGGAGGCGCGCATCCGGGCGCTGATCCGCCGCGACCGTCGGCTGGTCAGTCAGGAGCTGCTGAAGGTCGGTGACCTGCAGCTGGACACGGCCACCCTGCGCGTCACCCGCAACGGCAAGGATCTGGCGGTGTCGCCGATCGGCCTGCGATTGCTGCAGATCCTGATGCGCGAGTCTCCGCGGGTGGTCTCGCGACGCGATATCGAGCGCGAGATCTGGGGTGACATGTTGCCGGACAGCGACACTTTGCGCAGTCATCTGTACAACCTGCGCAAGGTGATCGACAAACCCTTCTCCCGCTCGCTGCTGCACACCATCCACAGCGCCGGCTACCGCCTGGCGGATCTGGATTCGGAAGTGCCCACCAGCCGCGTCGCCAACGGCTGAACCTGGTGCCTCAGGCCACCGGTCTGGGGCGCCCGTCGCCGCACAGCAGGTCCGTCACGATGTACTGCAGCAGCCCGTTCATTCGCTCGGGATTCGTCCTCGATGTTCTGAATATCCGACGGTGGGTTCGGCAGTGAGCCGCTCAACGGGACTGCGCGCCAAGATCGGCATCGCCTTCATCCTGCAGGCAGCAGCAGTCAGCTGCGGCGCGATTCTGGGTGTCTATGCCGCTGCCGCAGTGCTGCAGGACGTCCTCATCAAACGAGCCCTCAAGGAAGAGAGTGGGCACTATCTGGCGCTGCTGCGGGAGCGGCCGGATCTGCCCGAGCCGAACACCTACAACATGCGCGGCTATTTGTTGCGCCCGGGTCAGACTCAGGACAGCTTGCCCACCGACCTGCGCGCCCTGGGGCCCGGCTTTCACACCCTGCGTCGCGACGAGGGCAAGCCGCTGGCCTATGTGACTGACTCGGAATCGGGCCGGCTCTACCTGATGTTCGATCAGGAGCAGGTGGGTCGATTGGCGGTGTGGTTTGGCATGGTGCCGCTGGCTCTGGTCCTGATCCTGGTCTATTTCGCCACCTGGCTGACCTATCGCCTGAGCAAGCGCGCGATTTCGCCAGTGATCTGGCTGGCCACCACGGTGCGCTCGCTCGATCCACGCAAGCCGGATCTGTCGGCGCTGTCGCTGGAACAGATGCCGCCGGACGTGGAGGGTGAAACCGAGGTGCTGGCCGAAGCACTGCGGGGCTTTGCCGAGCGCCAGACCGAGCTGATCGAGCGCGAGCGGAACTTCACCCGCGACGCCAGCCACGAACTGCGCAGCCCCCTGACGGTCATCAAGATTGCCAGCGAGGTGCTGGCCTCGGATGGCGAACTGGACGACTTCGAATCCCGCAACGTCGAACGCATCCGACGCGCCAGCCGCGACATGGAGGCCTTGATCGAAGCCTTTCTGATTCTGGCCCGCGACAGTGCCTCGGGCTTGCCCAGCGAGGACTTCCTGCTGGAGACCGTGGCCCGCGAGGAAGTGGAGCGGGCCGAAGCGCTGCTGGTCGGTAAACCGGTGGTCCTGCGCCTGCAGCAGCACGGCAGCTGTCTGATGCATGCGCCACCGAAGGTGGTGGGCGTCATCATCGGCAATCTGATTCGCAATGCCTGCGCCTACACCGAGCGGGGCGAGGTCAATGTGCAATTGCGCTGCGGAGAGGTCACGATTCGGGACACCGGCCCCGGCATCGACCAGGAAGAGCTGGGTCGGATCTTTCAGCCCTTCTATCGCGCCGCTGGTGCGTCGCCCGGTGGGCACGGCGTGGGCCTGAATATCGTGCGGCGACTCTGTGACCGGTTCGGCTGGCAGGTCAAGCTGGAGAGCGAAGTCGGTCGAGGTACCCTCGCGACGATCCGTTTCCCCGATGCCCGCCCGGCACAGCTGCACGAGCACTCGGGCGATCAGGCGGCGAACACCGAATCGGCCGAAACCGTGGGCTGATCCGGTCGCGACCGGCCGATTTGCCGCTTTGCCTGCGGCCGCCCTTCGGGCAACATGCCGCGGCATGACCACTGACGCTTCCACCGCTGGCGAGCCCACTCGCCGGCTGAGCAGCCTGCGCGCCTTGTGGCCGTTCCTGCGGCCGTACCGACGTGCCGTGGGCGGGGCCTTGCTGTTCCTGCTGCTGTCGACCACGGCCTCGCTGATCTTGCCGGCGGCCGTCGGGCAGATGATCGACCATGGCTTCTCGGCCACCGACGCCGATCTGATTGATCGCTATTTCCTGGCGCTGTTTGCCGTGGCGGCCGTGCTGGCGCTGGCGACGGCCGGCCGCTTCTATTTCGTCAGCTGGCTGGGCGAGCGGGTCATGGCCGATTTGCGTCGGGCCTTGTTCAACCACCTGCTGCGGCAGGAGATCGGTTTCTTCGAGCAGACCCGCGTGGGCGAGTTGCAGTCGCGCCTGACCGCTGACACCGAGCTGATTCAGACGGTTGTCGGCAGCAGTGCCTCGGTGGCCCTGCGCTCCATGCTGATGCTGGTCGGTGCGCTGGGGTTGCTGGTGGCGACCAGTCCGAAACTGTCGTTGCTGATCGTGATCGGCATTCCCGCCATCGTCGCGCCGATCCTGCTGTTTGGCCGCCGTGTCCAGACCTTGTCGCGGCAGAGTCAGGACCGGTTGGCTGATACCTCAGCGGTGGCTGGCGAAGCATTGGGCGCCATTGCCACGGTGCAGGCCTTCGCCCGCGAATCGCACGAAAGCGAGCGCTATGGCTCGGCGATCCGGGCGGCGCTGGGCACGGCCCGGCGTCGGTTGCGGATGCGCGCCGGCCTGACTGCGCTGGTGATCCTGCTGGTCTTCGGCGCCGTGACGCTGGTGCTGTGGTTCGGCGCCCAGTCGGTCCTGGCTGGCACCATGAGTGGCGGTCAGCTCAGCCAGTTCGTGCTCTATGCGGTCATGGCCGCCAGTTCCACCGGCGCGCTGAGCGAAGTCTGGGGCGACGTCCTGCGGGCGGCCGGGGCGATGGAGCGCATTCTGGAATTGCTCGGTCGCCAGCCGGCCATCGCCGATCCGCAGGCGCCGGCAACGTCGGCCAGACGGGCGGCCGGACACCTGAGTTTTCGCCAGGTGGAGTTTCGCTATCCGAGCCGCCCGGAACCGCCGGCGCTGGTTGATTTCGAACTGGCCGTGCGGCCGGGCGAAACGGTCGCGCTGGTCGGACCTTCGGGTGCCGGCAAGAGCACGGTGCTGCAGCTGTTGCTGCGGCACTGGGAGCCGCAAGCCGGGCGCATTGAACTCGATGGGGTCTCGCTGGCCGATTTGCCGCTGGCCTATCTGCGCGAACAGCTCGCGCTGGTGCCGCAGGACAGCTTCATCTTCGGCGCCAGTGCCCGCGACAACATCCGCTATGGCCGGCCCGATGCCGATCAGGCCGAGGTCGAGGCCGCCGCGCGGGCCGCCGAAGCGCACGATTTCATCAGCGCCCTGCCCGAGGGCTACGACAGCTTCCTCGGTGAGCGCGGTGTGCGCCTGTCCGGTGGTCAGCGTCAGCGCATTGCCATTGCCCGCGCACTGCTCAAGGACGCGCCGGTGTTGCTGCTCGACGAGGCCACCAGTGCACTGGATGCGCAGAGCGAACACGCCATCCAGCGCGCGCTGCAGCGCTTGATGGCCAACCGCACGACCATCGTGATCGCCCATCGCTTGGCCACCGTCCAGCGTGCCGATCGCATCGTCGTGATGGACCACGGCCGCATCGTCGCCGTCGGTGATCACGCCAGTCTGGTCGCCGCAGGCGGGCTGTATGCGGAGCTGGCGCGGCTGCAGTTCTCGGGCTGACAGGGCAGAGGGCTCAGGGCAGAGGGTTCAGGAAGTGCCGACACCCGAGCGCTGGCCAGCCTGTTCCATCACTCAGTCCTGAACCATGGCCCGCATGAGGAGCCAGAATTCGTTCATGAGGGCGCCACGACGCGAAGATCGGCGTCCGCAGCAGAAGGCCGGTGAGAGATGCGGGCAAGGCCCTGGTTGGGGGCTGAAAAGATCGCGCACGACCATTCCGCTACCATCTCGCCCCTGCCACCGACCGAGTCCTCCAATGACCCCGCAGAGCAAGTTGCCCCGGGTGGGCACGACGATTTTCACCGTGATGAGCCAGCTGGCGGCCGAGCAGGGGGCAATCAACCTGGGGCAGGGCTTTCCGGACTTCGAGGGGCCGCAGTCCCTCAAGGACGCGCTGGCCAGGCACACCAACAGCGGTCGCAACCAATACGCCCCCATGACCGGCATTCCGGCACTGCGGCAGGAGATCGCCCGCAAGACCGAGTTTCTCTACGGCTGCACGGTGGACGCCGAGCGCGAGGTGACCGTGACCAGCGGGGCCACGGAGGCGCTGTTTGCGGCGATTGCCGCGATGGTGCGCCCGGGCGAGGAGGTGATCGTCTTCGATCCCTGCTACGACTCCTACGAGCCGGCGATCGAACTGCAGGGCGCCACCGCGGTGCGCCTGGCCCTGCAGGCACCCGAATTCGGCCTGCCCTGGGACGCGCTGGCCACAGCGATCACGCCGCGCACGCGGATGATTCTGATCAACTCGCCACAGAACCCGACCAGCGCTGCACTGTCGATGGCGGATCTGGATCGACTGGCCGATCTGGTCGAGGGTACGGACATCTGCATCCTCTCCGACGAGGTTTACGAGCACATTCTCTTCGACGGCCGGCAGCATGCCTGCGTTGTGGCTCATTCGCGATTGCGTTCGCGCAGCTTTGCGGTGTCCAGCTTCGGCAAGACCTATCACATCACCGGCTGGAAGATCGGCTATTGCATTGCGCCGCCAGCGCTGAGCGACGAATTCCGCAAGGTGCACCAGTACCTGACCTTCAGCAGTTTCCATCCGGCCCAGGCGGCGCTGGCCGATCAGCTCGCCGGCGACCGTCAGCATTATCTGGAGCTGCCAGCCTTCTACCAGGCCAAGCGCGACCTCTTTGCCCAGGCTTTGGCGGGTAGCCGCTTCGGCCTGCTGCCGGTGGCGGGCTCGTATTTCCAGCTGGTCGACTACTCCGCGATCTCCGATCTTCCGGACCTGGAGTTTTGCCGCTGGCTGACCTGCGAACACAAGGTCGCGGCGATTCCGCTGTCGCCCTTCTGCGCCGGCGGCCGTTCGCCCGGTCCCTTCGTGCGGCTATGCTTTGCCAAGTCCGACCAGACTCTGCTCGAGGCCGCCGAACGGCTGTGCCGCGTCTGACCCATTGATCGCGTCCGCTCGGGAGTTCCGCATGTCCACCCTACGCCTGGCGCTGGTGCAGGCCGATACCCGCTGGCACGATCCGGCCGCCAACCGCGAGCTGTACGCCCATCAGGTGCGTCTCGCTGCCCCCGGTGCCGACATCGTGCTGTTGCCGGAGACCTTCCTGTCCGGCTTCTCCAACGATGCCATCAAGCTGGCCGAAGGCATGCGCGGCGAGTCGATGCAGTGGCTGCGGAAGCTGGCACAGGACACCGGCGTGGTGATCTGCGGCTCGCTGGTTCTGCAGGACGAACAGGGTCGGGCGGTCAATCGGCTGGTCTGGGTGGGTCCGCAGGACGAACACCACTACGACAAGCGGCATCTGTTCCGTATGGCTGGCGAGCACGAGCGCTACGGCGCCGGCGCGATCAGGCCGATCATCGAGTACAAGGGTTTTCGCATCCTGCCGTCGGTCTGTTATGACCTGCGCTTCCCGGTCTGGCTGCGCAATCGCGTGCAGGCCGACGGTCAGCTCGAGTACGACCTGATATTGTTCGTCGCCAACTGGCCCAAGCCGCGGCGGGAACACTGGCGCACGCTGCTACGGGCCCGCGCGATCGAGAATCTGGCCTATGTGGCCGCGGTCAACCGAGTCGGTATCGACGGCAATCAGATCGAGTACGCCGGTGACAGCGCGGTGATCGACTTCCTCGGCCAACCATTGGTTGAACTCGGCCAGCAGGCCCAGCGCGCCAGTGTCGAGATTGATCTGGCCGCCTTGCGCGCCCATCGCCATCGTTTCCCGGCGCAGCAGGATGCCGATTCGTTTGGCGCGAGCTGGTAGCGATCAGGGTTCCTCAGTCTGCGTCGGCTGCTCGATCAAACTGACTCTGACCGATGGGACGCCTTCCTCGCGCAGGTCGACCACGGCGAAGGTCTGCACGCTGCCGGCAATGACGGGGACCTCGAGGGCGGCATTCAGGCCTTCGCCACTGTCGTCATCCTGCGCGATCGTCTCGCCGCTGCGGTCAAAGGCGTGCAGCATCGGATCGCCGTCGAGCGTGCCGGGCAGGGTTTCGACACGCAAATAGCCCCGCGCGCCGGGCGGCGTGCTGACTTCGAAGAGCTGGGCCGAGCGCTGGGCATTGGCCTGCAGCACCTCGCCGGGCAACAGCCGCGGCAGATCGGCGCGCACCACCAGCAGGTCGAGCTGTTTGGCCGGCGCCTCGATGCGAGCTTCGCTGGTGCCACCGCGGACCCACTGTCGGCCCTGCAATGCCGGGCCCTCGGCCATGATCGAGGCATCTCTGGCCGACAGCTCGAAGGCGGCGCCGGCCGGCAAGTCGAATCGCAGCGCCGCGGCACCGTCGACCAGATCCACCTGGTAACGGCCGGGCTGCCTGACCAGCAGCTTGCCATCATGCGTGGCCGTCAGGCGCGGCGGGGCGGGTGACCAGGCCACCAGCAGCGTGTGCGTCTGGTCGCCGCAGTCTTCACCCGGAGCCACGCCAAAGCTCGTCAGCGGCGCGGTCAACGGGTAGTGGGCCGGATCACCGCTGCCCACCGCCAGGCTCGTGCCGGGATCGGCGCCCAGGTCCAGTTGGCCGTTGGCGTTGTGCGGCAGCTCGCGCAATTCCATCGAGCAGGTGGCACCGAGGAACAGTCGGCCGCTGCCGCCGCTGTCCAGCAACAGCCGTTGGGTCGCGCCCGCTGCAATCCGGAATTCTGCGGTCGCGCGCTCATCCGCGCCGATCTGCCCGCGCAATGGGTGGCTGGGGTCCCCGTAGAGACCCTTCTCGGCCTCGCTTTGCATGATCCGGGCAATCTCTCCAGCGCGACCGCCGCCGGCGGCGAGCAACCGCAGTGCCTGACCGGAAGCTCCATGCAGCAGCGGGCCGGCTTCGTGCGGCTTGCGGTAGCTGCCGGTGGCCGCCAGCATCGTTTCGACCATGGCCAGCGCATCGCCGATGGCCTCTCGACGATGGGGATGCGTGTAAAAGGCCGGGTCGGCGAGTTGCTGCAGGAGCATCTCCTCACTGCCGGACAGCGGGGCGGCCATGGCGCCACCAGACAGGCTGGTCAGCATGGCGATGCCCAGCCACCCCGTGGCTTTTCCCGCAGCAGACCTGCAACTCATCGACCACCTCCCGACCTGACGGCATGAGCTACAGCATGGATCGACAACGTGGCGACGGCAGGGCGGGCAGCGGGCGAATCGGGGCGGTCCACGGGCAGTGCTCATCGACGAACATCGATGGCAGGCGTCATCGCGATCCCAGGGGAGGGCAATGAGCAAGCGACTTTTCGCAGCGCTGCGGGCCACTGGGGCGACGTTCGCGTGGTTGCTGGTGTTGTTGCTGGGTACCTTGTTCCTCGGTGCCGGTGTCCACGGATGGCGCCAGGCCAGCGTCGAGTTTCGGCCCCATGTGGCGGTCGTCATCGATGCGCGGATCAGCGCCCGCCGGGGCGATGCGACCACCTCCAGCCGCAACAGCTGGACCGTGTCCGCCGGGCTGCAGTACCGCTATGGGGTGGCCGGGACGTCCTACCAGGGTTTGGGGACGATCGACGTCGGGCGTGCCAGTTCGCCGTCGGAGGCCGAGGCGCTGGCCGCGCTGGCCAGAGAGCAGTATGCCGAAGGGCGGCCGATCCAGATCTACGTCGACGAACTCGCGCCCGCGCGCAGCGTGCTGGCGCAACCGAGCGCGTTGACGTCCATCCCGGTGGCAGCCCTGGGCCTGCTGTTCCTCGCCTATGGCCTCGGCGTGGCCGTCCTGACGCTGCGGCGCCAGTGGGGTCGATGGCGTGGCCAGGCTGAGCTCGCGCCGTACAGTGAGCGAGCTACCGATCGCTGGCTCAACCGGCTGGCCATCGTGTTCCTGCTGGTGGTCGGGGCGTCGGTCGTGATCTGGATGGGACAGTCCAGGCCAACCGAATTGCTGATCCTGAGCGTGCCGTGGGTGGGCGTCCTGGCGTGGTGGCTGCGCAGCCGGCGCAAGGGCCAGGCCGACACCTCGCCACGCCCGTGAAACGCCGTCATGACGAGGCACGACGCAAAGGCGCACGACCGCTCAGTCGTCGTTGAAGTCGTCCCCGCCCAACTCGGTTGGCGCCAAAGGCAGCCCGGATGCCCGCAGGATGGCGTCCCAGGGTCCAGATGCACGGTCAAACAGGTGCAGCGACCCGACCGCCTGTTCGTTGGCGTACACGCGGGTCTCGCCACACTCGAAGCAGACGACAAATGACCAGATTGTCCCTTCGGTGGTCCAGCGAACGCCGTGCCGCGGGCTGAAGCACAGGGCGATGTATTCGGGTTCCGGCGCGGCAACCCACTGGCTCAGTTCAGCCGCCAGGGCGTGCTGGAATCCAGCGTCGGTTAGGGTGTTTTGGCCCAGGACCTGCCAGCCATGCCAGCAGTCGGAAAGGCAATCGGTGTTGGGATCCAGCGACAGCAACTCGACCTGGCCAGGCTGTGAGAGGGCGCGCTGCAGGCGTTCGACCTCGATCCTGCTCGCCAGCATGTCGCCCGCTGATGCCTGTAGTGTCCACAGCAGGAACGCACATGCCGGCAGCCGGGCGCTCCTCATCAGGGCTCCTGTCCAGCCATCTCCCAGGGCGGTGTACCGCAGAGCTCGCCGAAGTCATCACAGACCAGACGGGCCATGACCATCGCGCTGGCGAGGTCCATGCAACCCTCCAGGGCATAGCGCAAACTGGCTGCAGCAAAACCGACGACCGCGAACCGCTGGCCCTCGGCCTCATCCAGATCGTCGTCGGGGACGGAGATCTCGATCGCCTGATCGGCGCAGTGCGCTGGGGCGTCGACCTCGACCGCCGGAATCAGCGTGCGGACGGCGGCATCGACCGCCGCTTCGGTCCGCGCATCAACATGGCCCGGGTAGCTGGCGCGTACCTTGAGCGCAAACGGCGGGCGATAGAACAGATAGCTGGTGGAGCCTTCCTCGTCGCCGCCGCGTACGATGCGCAGACTCAGCCGCTTGCCGGTCGAGAGCAGCGGGTGGCCGTCAACCTTGAAATCGGCTGCTTCGAGAGCCGTCCAGCGCTGATAGGCACCTTGTTCAACGGCAGCATCCAGATCGTCGCGATGTTGGGTGACCACCTGCTCCAGCCCGCGGGTCAGGTTGTCGGTGACGCCGACCCGATAGGCGAAAAGGTCCATGCGAACCCAGGGCCATTCGTCCAGCCGGATGCGCATACGCGTGCCCAGTTCGGCCGATTCGTAGTGCTCGCGCTGCAAAACCTGCCAACCGGATGGCGTCTCGAAGTCGATCTCGACCGGGACCAGCGCCCGCTGACCAGCGCCCTTGTCAGGATCTGTCCGGATTGTGGGCGAGCCGGCACAGGCGGCGAGAAGCAGGAGCGCGACCATTGCCCAGAGCAGTTTCGGCATGAGCTTTCCAAGCCATCGTTCGAACCGTCATGCTTGAACGACCAGAACGGTCACGCAAGTCCGGCACTTGCGAATCAAGTGATTCACCGGCCCTGGGGCAGCTCAGAACGGCTTCACCACCACCAGCACCACAATGGCAATCAGCAGCAGCGCCGGGACTTCGTTGAAGAGCCGGTACCAGCGCGCGCTGCGCTGATTGCGTCGCTCGGCAAATCGCCGGACCAGTCGGGCGCAGGCGTGGTGATAGCCGATCAGCAGTGCAACCAGCAGCAGCTTGGCGTGCAGCCAGCCCTGCAGCAGCCAACTGGGGCTTTGCCGATACCACCAGGCCAGCAGCAGCAGGCCGAACAGCAGCGCCAGCCCGCCGCCGATGTGGGTGATGCCGAGCAGGCGGCGTTCCATCACCACGAAGCGCTCATGGCTGAGCTCATCCTGCGCGTCGACGTGATAGACGAACAACCGCGGCAGATAGAACAGCCCGGCGAACCAGGTCACGACGAAGATGATGTGGAAGGCCTTCAGCCAGAGCATGCGCAAGCACCCGGACGGCGGAGCCGGACACTGTACCAACGCCGGGTGGCAGGCAGGTCGACAAAGTCGTTAATGTTCGCGGTCGAGGGTTCGGAAGAGGGTTGATGTTTCCCTGAACCCTCAGCCCCGAACCCTCAGCCCTGGATCCCCGCATGTCTGCCATTTTCACCCCCAGCGCCGAACGCATCGAAGCGGCCAACCTGACCCGTTTCATTCGCTTCGTGCGCGAGCGCGAAGGCCTCGAACTGGCGGCCTACGAGGATCTCTACGACTGGTCGGTGCGCCACAGCGATCGCTTCTGGCTGGCGTTGTGGGAGTTCTGCGGGGTGCGTGCCAGCGGCGAACTGGAGCCGGTGGTGACCGACTTCGACCGCATGCCCGGGGCCCGCTGGTTCCCGTCGGCGCGGCTGAATTTCGCCCAGAACCTGCTGCGCCACCGCGATGACCGCCCGGCGCTGCTGGGCCGCAGTGAGTCCGGTCGGCAGCTGGATCTGAGCTACGCCGAGTTGCATGCCGAGGTGGCGCGGGTGGCCGCCGGGCTGCGCCAGGCTGGCGTGCAGCGCGGCGATCGCGTCGCGGCCTTCATGCCCAACATTCCCGAGACCGTCATCGGCATGCTGGCGGCCGCCAGCCTGGGCGCGGTCTGGTCGTCCTGCTCGCCGGATTTTGGTCTGCAGGGCGTGCTCGATCGCTTCGGCCAGATCGAGCCGGTGGTGCTGGTGGCAGCGGCCGGCTACAGCTACGGTGGCAAGTGCTTCGATGTGCGCGATCGTGTCGCCCAGATCGCCAAGGCGCTGCCTGGCCTGCGCGCGGTGGTGGTCACCGCCTTCGACGGCGACGACAGCGATCTGTCGATGATCCCGCTGGCACGGCGCTGGTCCGAATTCGGTACCGATGTGGCCGACCATGAGTTGCGCTTCGAGCCGGTGCCCTTCGATCACCCGCTCTACATCATGTATTCGTCCGGGACCACCGGCGTGCCCAAGTGCATCGTCCATTCGGTCGGTGGCACCCTGCTGCAACACCTGAAAGAACACGTTCTGCATACGGATCTGAAGCGCGGCGACCGGATTTTCTACTACACCACCTGCGGCTGGATGATGTGGAACTGGCTGGTGTCGGCGCTGGCCGTGGGTGCCGGCGTGGTGCTCTACGACGGCTCGCCCTTCCATCCCGGTGGCGAGGCGCTGTGGGATCTGGTTGACCAGACCGGCGTACACATCTTTGGCACCAGCGCGAAGTGGATCAGCGCCGTGGAGAAGGCTGGTGTGGTGCCGCGAGAGACGCACAAGTTGCTGAATTTGCGGACGATTTTGTCCACCGGTTCGCCGCTGGCGCCGGAAAGCTATGACTACATCTACGGCCAGGTGAAGGAGCGGGTGCTGCTGTGCTCCATTTCCGGCGGCACCGACATCATCAGCTGTTTCGCGCTGGGCAATCCGCTGCTGCCGGTCTATCGCGGTGAACTGCAATGCCGCGGTCTGGGCATGAAGGTGGAGATCCTCGACGACGAAGGCAAGCCGGTCCGGCGGCAGAGCGGTGAGCTCTGCTGCACCCAGCCCTTCCCGTCAATGCCGATCGGCTTCTGGAACGACCCGGACGGGCGCAAGTACCACGAAGCCTATTTCGATCGCTTCGACAACATCTGGTGCCATGGCGATCTGGCCGAGCTGACCGAGCACGACGGCATCATCATCTATGGGCGCTCCGACGCGACCCTCAATCCGGGCGGCGTGCGCATCGGTACGGCCGAGATCTATCGACAGGTGGAGAAGCTCGACGAGGTGCTGGAATCAATCGCGATTGGCCAGGACTGGGACAGCGATGTGCGCGTCGTGCTGTTCGTTCGGCTGCGGCCTGGCGTCGAACTGGATGAGGCCTTGCAGCAGCGGATTCGTCAGCAGGTCCGAGCCAACACCACGCCGCGGCATGTGCCGGCGCGAATCCTCGCGGTGCCGGATATCCCACGCACCATCAGCGGCAAGATCGTCGAACTGGCGGTGCGCAATGTCGTTCATGGTCGACCGGTGAAAAATACCGATGCGCTGGCCAATCCAGAGGCATTGGCGCACTTTCGCGACCGGGTGGAACTGCAAAGCTGAGGGGAAACTCCGACGTGCGCTCCACCCGTGTTTGCGGCTTGAATGCCCCATTCACGTTCGCGGACGGTAGTATCAGCACCTGAGGGCGATGACGCCGGTTGGCGGGGATCACAGGTGGTCGTCAAGGACGATTCGCAACAGGCGGCGGAGCTGCGACAGGCATTCCTGAAGCACTTCCCCAAGCGCATGGATCTGCTCCAGCGCAAGGGGCTGCGTCTGGTGCGCAGTCCCTGGGATGTCAACAGCGCCAAACTGGTGCTGCAGGAAGTGCAGCGGCTGGCCGGCGCAGCCGGTCGCCACGGCCAGGTCGACGCCAGCGAGCGCCTCTACCAGCTGGAGTTGCGCCTGCAGGTGTTGCTGCAGAATCTGTCGGTCCCTGACGACGATCAGCGCAAACTGCTGCAGACCCTGTTCGAGCAGTTGCCCGCCAGCGACTTCAGCGATGATGAGCCGGGGCTGCTTTCGGCCACCGCCCTGATCATTCCGTTGACCGCCGCACAAACCGCGCGACCTTGTCTGCTGCAGCCACCGGACGACTACTGGCGCCGCTTCAGCGTCCGCGATGTGGCGCCAATGAACAGCGACAATGCGCCCACGTTGCCGGCACAGCGGCTGATGTCCAGCGCCGAGCCCCCGCCGGCCGAGGTGCTGCAGTCCGAGGACGGCAGCGCCATCCTGCTGATGGGGGATTTTCAGCCGGCCGAACTGGATCGCCCACCCGAAACAGAGGGGGAGCCGACGCAGAACTCTGCGCCGGGCGCCAGCGACACGGCGCCCGCGGCTGCGCCTGACCCGGAATCAGCGGCGGAGGCCGACGCGCACCGGGCACCAAAGCGTGTCTTTTATCTGGCCGATATTTCACCGTTCGCCCGCGAGCTCTGTGCTGAATTGAACCGCTCGGGCTGCCACGTCGAAAGGCAGGAATCGCCGGAAGAGCTGAAGGAAGTGCTCGGTTCGCTCGCCCCCGATCTGGTGCTGGTCGATGCAGTCTTCTTCGAAGAGATCGAGCATCTGGGCGAGTTCATCCGGCGGGTCCGCGCGCGGGTACAGAACGCCGTGCCGCTGTTGCTGTTCGCACCCACCGATGATCTGGAAGGTCGATTGAAGGCGCTGCGGGCCGGGGCCACCTCGGTGCTGTCGAATGAGTTGTCAGCGACCGATGCCGCGGCACGGGTTCGCGAGGTCGTCGAACCCGCTGGCGAGCAACCCTATCGAGTCATGATCATCGAGGACGATCGCTCGCAGGCACTGTTCGCCGAATCGGTGCTGCGCAAGGCCGGCATGGAAACCTGTGCGGTCATGGATGCGCTGCAATCCCTGGAGCAGCTGGATGAGTTCAAGCCCGATCTGATCCTGATGGACCTGTACATGCCGGGCATCAGCGGCATGGAACTGACGGCCATCATTCGTGAGCGGCCGGAATTCATCTCCACGCCGATCGTATTTCTCTCTGGCGAGCAGGACTCGGAGAAGCAATTCGAGGCGCTCGACGCTGGCGGCGATGACTTTCTCTCCAAGCCGATACGACCCAAGCATCTGATGGCCGCGGTCAACAACCGGGCCCGCCGGGCCCGGGCGCAGGATCGGCGGCGCAACCAGTTCAGTCGTGAGGATGACACCGGTCTGTTTGAGCGTGCGTTGCTGGTCGACAAGCTCGGCGAGCACATGCTGGAAGAACAGGGCGAGCAGGCCCACGGTGGTTTGCTGTATCTGGAGCTGGCCCAGCTGCCGGCGCTGCGCGAACGTCTGGGGTTGCTTGCCTTCGAGCGCACGGTGGTGCAGATCGGCGCCTTGCTGGCCAGTCGCATCGGCAGCGGAGAGATGGCGGCACGCTACGGCGAGGGCAGCTTCCTGCTGCTGGCGCCCAAGCGCAACCTCAACGAGCTGACTGCGCTGGCGCAGTCGCTGCAGGAGGCCGTCAGTGCCGAACGTAGTGATCACCGTGCCGATGCCCCGGCAATGCGCCTGCTCGTCGGTGGCGCGATGCTGGGTTCGCAATTCGTCGATCCGGGGGCGCTGTTGGCCGCGGCCGAGCGCAGCTGTGCGCAGGCGGCTGAATTGCCCGCCGGTTTGCTGCTGCATCAGCCCCCGACTCAGGGTGAGAAGCAGGATCGGACCGAAGCCTTGCGCGCGGGTCTGGAAGAGCACCGACTGGAGCTGCTGTTCCAGCCGATCATTTCCCTGCAGGGTGGCCACGGTCCGCAATACCAGGCGCTGCTGCGGCTGCCGCTGGATGACGGCGAGCTGCTCGACGGCGAGGCCCTGCATGCGCTTGCCGGTTCTGCCGGGCTGCTGGGTTCGCTGGACCGCTGGAGCCTGCAACGTGCCTTGATGACGATCGATGAGCGCAGCCGCCGTGGGGAGCAGGTTCGCTTGTTCCTCAATCTGTCGATCGGAGCACTCTCCGATCGCAGTCTGGCCGGCTGGCTGGTGCAGATGCTGAAGGCCCGGCGCATCGATTCGGACCGTCTGGTGCTGGAGTTCCGGCTGGCCGATGTGCTGAACGATCTGCAGAACGCGCTGCAAGGGCTGCAGAGCCTGCAGCAGGCCGGTGTCGGTCTGGCGCTGGAGGATTTCGAGCCGGACCTGACCGCCTTGCAGATGCTCGGCTATCTGCCGGTGGGCTACTTGAAGCTGCACGAGCGGTTTTCTGCGCCGTTGCTCGATGAGGACTCGGCTGCCGAGCTGCGGACGCTGATCGAGGCGGCTCAGGGGGTGGGCAAGAAAGTGATGGCGGCTCGGGTCGAGAACGCGCCGACCGCCGCATCACTGTGGACGCTCGGGGTGGACTTCATCCAGGGCAATTTCGTGCAACAACCCGGGACCGAAATGGGCTTCGACTTCAGCGCTTCTGCGCTGTAACCGAAGCATCTCGGAACCGTCAGCCGTCCTTGCAGCGTTGCAGGGGTGGTGAAACCGGTGCAGGGCCCGCTGCGTCGGTGAGCGGGCGGGGTGGTGTGGACCGGGTGTGGGTCAGGCAGGGGGAGCAGGTGACAGAGCAGGATGCAGGCAGGCCGGTAGCGGCCCGGGGAGCGGGGCGGCAGTTGACCGAATCGGTGGCGTTGTGGTGTCTGGCTTCGGTGCCGCTGGCGGCCTTGATCGCGTTGGCGGTGGCGCCGCAGGCTGATCCGCAGATGCTGGTGTTGTGGATCGGCGCCAAGGTGGTCACGGCGGTGCTGGCAGTGCTGGCCTGGTCATGGCGCAAACCGGCAGTCTGGGTAGAGCCGCTGGCCCGCGTGATGCTGTTGCTCAGCGCCGTCTGCTGGGGCGTATCCGGCTGGTTGTTCGGCAGTTTCGAATTGGCGATCTTCAATCTGCCTGCCCAGGTCGCCGTCGCGGGGGTGGCGTGCGTCGCGGTGTGGATGTTCGGGCGGGAGTTGTGGCTGGTAGTGCCCGCACTGGCACTGGTGCTGGCACCGGCGTTGTTCCACCTGCTGCTGGGCAGCCGCCCGGACTGGGGCGCGGCCGCCATCATCCTGTTCCTGGTCGTCGCCAATCTGCTGGTTAGCCGCCGGCTGTTGGCGCAGGCCCGCGGGCTGACGACAGCACCGGCAGCCGTGCCCGCGCCCGAGTCGGTCATCCCCAGCGGACGAGCGCTGTCGCCGGCCCGCGAGGCCGAATTGGCGCACAAGGAAGTGGCGGAGCTGCGGGCGGAACTGGAGCGCCGTCGCAACCTTGAGGATGAACTGACCGCCGCCCGTCAGGCGGCCGAGTCGGCCTCGATGGCCAAGGGCGAGTTCCTCGCCACGATGAGCCATGAAATGCGCACGCCGCTGAACGGCATCATCCCGCTGCTGGAGATTCTGCGCGACACCCGCCTGGAACCGGACCAGCGCGAGTATCTGAACACGGCCTATCAGTCGGCTCGGCATCTGCTGCGGATCATCGACGACATCCTCGATTACTCGAAGATCGAGGCCGGCAAGCTGGAACTGGAGACGACGGGTCTCAATCTGCGCGAGGTCACCGATTCGGTGGTCCGCCTGATGGAGAAGAATGCCGAGGGCAAGGGGGTGCGCCTGTCGGCAACGATCGATCCGGGCGTGCGTCTGGCGGTGCGTGGCGATCCCGTGCGGCTGCGCCAGGTGCTGGCCAACCTGGTCAGCAATGGCATCAAGTTCACCGACAAGGGCTCGGTGACGATCCAGGTGTCGCGTCGCGGCGATACCCGCACCCACACCGAGTTGCTCTTTGTCGTGCGCGATACCGGCACCGGCATCGATCCGGTCGTCGCCGAAAAGCTGTTCCGCCCCTTCTCGCAAGCCGACGCATCGACCACGCGCAATTACGGTGGCACCGGACTGGGTCTGGTGATCTGCAAGCGCATCGTCGACCTGATGGGCGGCAAGATTGGCCTGAAGAGCGAGCTGGGCAAGGGCAGCATCTTCTGGTTCAGCGTGCCGATGCTCAAGGCCATCGGCGACATGAGCGCGACGCGGCGATCGCTCGACGGCGCACGGGCCCTGATCGTCAGCAGCGACCAGCGCCAGGTCCAGCGTCTGGCGACCTATCTGCAGAACTGGGGGCTGGCGCTGATCAGCACCAACACGACGGCCGATGCGCTGTCGAAGCTGAAGTCCTCGGCCACGCTGGGCGAGAACTGGGCCTTCGACGTCTGTGTGGTCGACTTCAGCAGCATGCGCAACACGGCCCCGGCGCTGGTCCGCAATGTGGTGCGCGAGCCGGTATTGGAGCGCCTCAAGCTGGTGTTCCTCACCGGTGAGGACTCACTGCCGCCAGACATCCAGGTGGCAGGCCGGACCGAGCTGATCGACAAGGGCTTCGCCGAAGGCGAGTTGCAGGCCGTCTTCAATCGCGTGCTGGAGATCGACCAGCCCGGTGAGCAGCGCGTCTCGCTGATCGAGCAGGCCCAGCAGATGGCCGCCGATTCGGCACCGGGAAAACCGGCCGTGCAGGTCGCCGGTCCCTTGGGTGGGCATGTGCTGCTGGTCGAGGACAATCCGGTCAACCGCCAGGTGGCGCAGAAGCTGCTCGGCCTGATCGGGCTCAGCCATGACCATGCCGAGAACGGCAAGCTGGCGCTGGAGATGGCGGGGCAGAAGGCCTACGACGCGGTGCTGATGGATTGCCAGATGCCGGTGATGGACGGGTACACCGCCACCCGAACCCGCCGCATGCTGGAGGAGGAGCGTTCGCTGGCACGTTTGCCGATCATCGCGATGACGGCCAATGCGATGGCCGGCGATCGTGAGAAGTGCCTGGCCGCCGGCATGGACGACTACCTGTCCAAGCCGCTGAATCGCGGATTGCTGGAGCAGACGCTGCGCAAGTGGCTGCCGGGCAATGCCCGCACGCAGCCGGCGGCGGAACCGGCCAAGCCGAAGGCGCCCGAGCCAACCGCGGCGCCGGTGCTGCAAACCGAGCCCGTCAAGCTGCAGGAGCGCGGACCGGCGATCGACGAGCAGATCGTGTCCGAACTGCTGGAAGTGATGGGCAGCGAGTTCACCGCGCTGGTGCGGGTCTATCTGGAGGACACGCCGAAGAATTTGCGCAAGCTCGAAGACGCGGCCGAGGCTGGCGACATGCAGGGCATGGTGGCGCCCTCACATTCGCTCAAGTCGACTAGCGCCAATCTGGGTGCGATGCACTTGTCCGAATTGTCCAAGCACATCGAACATGGCGCTCGCCAGGGCAATCTGCTGGATTTGCCGGCACGGGCTCGCGAGGCCAACGTGGAGTTTCAGCGCGTCAGTGTGGCCCTGGAGGCGCTGTTGAAGCGCGTCCCGGACTGACGCTCGGGATTCGATCGGCGGTTCATGCGGGGTGCGCAGGTGGCTTTGTCCGGCAAATGCTTGACTGCAGCCGACCTAGGAATGTTGCGAATGCACATGGAGGGTATCGGAGCCGGGATTTGATGCGACAATGAAGAAATTTCTGCCGACTCTCCAACCGCATGCAATCGATCGATACTCCCAGGCTGCGCCTGCGCCCGATGGTGGAGGAAGACGCTTCCTTCCTCGTGGCGCTCTTGAACGAACCGGCCTTCCTGCGCCACATCGGTGACAAGGGTGTGCGCACGGTGGAAGACGCCAAGCGCTACATGGAAGGGCCGCAGCAGAGCTATCGCGAACACGGCTATGGCATGGCGGTGGTCGATTTGCAGGAGAGCGATGCGCCGATCGGTATTTGTGGGCTGGTGCGCCGGGACTGGCTGCCGGCGGCCGATCTGGGGTTCGCCTTTCTGCCCGAATACAGCGGTCGAGGCTTCGCCCTGGAAGCAGCCCAGGCAACCCTGGACTTTGCCCGCGACGAACTGGGAATGGACGAGGTGTTGGCCATCGTGTCGCCAGCCAATGCCGCCTCACTGAGGCTGCTTGGCAAGCTGGGCTTCGGCGACGCGGGTCGCACCCAGCCGCCGGGCGAAGGACAGCCCATCCTGCTGTTCAGTCTGCATCTGCCGTTGGAACGGGCGGTCGCCGAAACGCCGATGGCCGAACACCGGCTCGCCGGCTGAAGGCCCGACTGAAATTGGCCGGGTCACTGTAGCCCAGCGCCAACGCAACCGAGGTCACCGGGTCGCCACGTTCGCGCAAAGCGTGGCAGGCACGCCGATGGCGTTCGTCATCAAGCAGTTGCCGATAGCACTGTCCCTCCTCCGCCAGTCGGCGTTGCAGGGTTCGCGCCGAGTGGTGCAGCGCGGCTGCCAGCTGCGGCAAGGACGGCAAGGGCAGCTCCGCCTGCTGCAACCACTGTCGGATCCACTCGGCCATGCCACCTTCCGGGTGCTGCTGGCCAGCCAACAGGCGGGCGCAATGTTGCTCGGCATCGCGGCAAGCGGCCGCGTCAGCCAGCAGCAGGGTCTGTGACAGGCAACGCTGCGGCAACCACAGACTGAAACCGCGTTGCGCGTCAGGATCAGCGACGACCGCTGCCGGCCGAAGCCAGCGGTAGTCGGCCCGTGCGCGTAGCCACCTCTTTGGCAATTCGATCCGGCAACCGGTCGGCACTTCACCGAGCAGGAAGCGTAGTTCCTCATACATGCCGGCCAGCAATGCCTCGGCGTGGAAGCGCAGCACCGCGTCCGACAACGCAATGCGGTCGCCCGAGGATTCGGTTCGCGGAAACCAGCACAGGCCAAGGCTGCGTCCGCGGGTACGGGAGCGCAGGCCAAAAACGGGTGTGAGCAAGCTCCAGTAGCGTTCGGCCAGTTGCAGAGACTGCCCCAGCGTCGCGGCACTGAGCATGGCCAGGCCCAGCATCTGATGGCTGCTCGGCTTGATCTGTCGACCCAGTCGCAGGGCCAGCGTGGGGTCTGGATCCGAGGCCAATACAGCGTCAACCAGCGCCTGGACCTGGGTGGCCTGCAAACTGCAGCCCGGCTCCTCCAGTGCCGAGCGCGTCAGCGCCAGACGCTGGAGCAGCTCAGCTGAGTCTCGTCCGCTCCGATTCAGGACGGGCAACAGCAACTGATAGTAGCGGGCCGGGAAACGCAAGTCGGCGAGCCGTGGCGGAAAATGACATAAGTATGGCGGAAAAAGACATGCTGCGACTGTCGCCGAGTCCGAAGCTCTCCCCATCTTGAACCGGAGCGCACGACGTGGAGCAGATGGCCTGGCGGGACCCAAAGGCGCGGTGGTGGTGGTTGGGTCTGATCGTGCCACTGCTGCCGCTGGTCGGGCTGGCCGCCTGGCAGGTGAGTGGTGGTGAAGCTTGGCTGTGGATCGGGCCGGTGGTGTTGTACGGTGTGGTGCCACTACTCGACGCCTGGCTGGGCGAAGACCGCAGCAATCCGCCAGAAGCGGCGGTGGCCGCGCTGTCGGCCGATCGTCGCTACAACCGGGTACTGCTGGTTTTCGTGCCGGTGCAACTGGCGGGATTGGCGCTGGCGCTCTGGGCTGCTGTGCACGGTGGGCTGAGCGTGCTGGGCTGGATCGGTCTGCTGGCGACCACCGGGCTGGTCAGTGGCGCCGGCATCAATCTGGCCCACGAGCTGGGTCATCGTCGGGCCAGCTGGGCAGTCTGGTTGGCCAGGGTGGCGCTTGCGCCCGCGTGCTATGGCCATTTCCAGGTGGAACACAATCGCGGTCACCACGTTCGCGTGGCGACGCCGGAAGATCCGGCCAGTGCGCGGTTTGGCGAATCCTACTGGGCTTTTCTGCCGCGGACTTTGTTGGGCAGTCTGCAATCGGCGTGGCGGCTCGAGCGCGATCGCCTGCGGCGAGTTCAGCGCCCGGCCTGGCACGCCTCGAACGCCTTGCTGCAGGCTTGGGCCATGAGTCTGGTGCTGCTGCTCGCCGTGGCCGCGTGGCTGGGACCGTTGGCCGTGTTGTTCTTCCTGTTGCAGGCCCTCTATGGTGCTGCCCTGCTGGAGACGGTCAACTACATCGAGCACTACGGGCTGCTGCGGCAGCGTGGTCCCGACGGCCGGCCCGAGCGCTGCGGTCCGCAACATTCCTGGAACAGCAACCACCTGGTCTCGAACCTGTTGCTGTTCCAACTGCAGCGCCACGCCGATCATCACGCGCATCCCACCCGTCCCTATCAGGCGCTGCGTCACTTCGACGATGCGCCGCAGTTGCCGGCCGGATACAGCGCCCTGATTCCGGTGGCCTGCATTCCGCCGCTGTGGTTCTGGCTGATGGACCGACGCGTGCTGGCCCACTACGGCGGCGAACGCAGTCGCTGCAATCTGGGCATCGACAGGCCGGCGCTGGCGGCAAACTGATCGAGCCTTGCGATTCTCCCCTTGTTGCGGAAGGCCTGAACTCTGTATATTCGACCTATCTGATAAACGAGCAGCGACCGATGGGTCGGCTCGCGCATCCTGGCCCAACGCAGCAACAGGGGGCTGCCTTGAGCGAAGCTGTCGACATGGCGGCCGTCATCGAGCCCGCCGAATGCGAGGGCCTGCCAGTGCAGGCGCCGATTCTGGCGACCCGTTCCGGCCTGTCGAACTGGCTGGACGCCTCGCTGGCCGGTCACGCCGCACGACTGTCGCCGGCGGACCAACTCAGTCTGGCGCAGTGGCAGGCTGCCGTGGGGCCTGGTCAGGACACCCAGCAGGCCGGCGAGATGGCGCAGCGTTTCGGTTTGCCACTTGTCTGTCTGCAGGCTCTGGAAGCCGATCCGGCCGCAGTGCAGTTGCTGGCTCCGAACCTGGCCCGCCGACATCGAGCCTTGCCACTGCTGCTGCATCGTAATTTGCTGCTGGTGGCCGTGGCCGATCCCACCCGTGCCGACGTGCTCAACTCGCTCGATTTCGTCACCAACCACCGCATCATGCTGGTCGTGGCGCAGGCGCGCGACCTGCGCGCGGCATTGGCGCGAACCTACGACCGCTCCGAGGATCAGTCGATCATCCGAGAGTTGGGTTTGCAGCAGGGCAGCAGTTGTGCCGAGGACGAATCGGTGCGCGAAGCCGAGCGTCTGTCGCGCGAGCAGCCCATCGTGCGGCTGGTGGGTGAGATGCTCGCCGACGCCGCCAATCGACAGGCCTCCGACATCCATCTGCGTCCGCAGGCCGACAATCTGGCCATGCTCTACCGCATCGATGGTCTGTTGGTGCCGATCCGGCGCTTCGATCGGGCCCTGCTGCCGGCCTTGGTCGGTCGACTGAAGGTGCTGGGTGGCATGAACATCGCTGAGCGGCGGGTGCCTCAGGATGGCCGCTGCAGCTTTGCCGTCGACGAGCATCTGCAGGTGGACCTGCGCCTGTCGGTGATCCCGACCATCCACGGCGAAGGGGTGGTCATCCGCCTGCTCGACACGCGCTTCGGTCTGCGCGAGCTGGGCGGCCTGGGATTGTCCAGGCCCACTGACGACCGGCTACGCGAACTGCTCTGTCGCAGCCAGGGGCTGTTCCTGGTGACCGGGCCCACCGGCTCCGGCAAGACCACCACGCTCTATGCCGCATTGAATGAGGTGCGCAAGCAACCGCTCAACATCCTGACCGTGGAGGATCCGGTCGAGTACCACATCGACGGCGTCAGCCAGGTCCAGGTCAATCGCGCCGCCGGTCTGAGTTTCGCCCGCGCTCTGCGCAACTTCCTGCGACATGATCCGGACGTGGTGATGGTCGGCGAGATTCGTGACCAGGAAACGGCCGAGATCGCGGTCGAGAGTGCCCTGACCGGTCATCTGGTGCTGAGCACGCTGCACACCAACAGCGCCGCAACGACCGTGACGCGCTTGCTGGACCTGGGTATTCCCCCCTTTCTGCTGCAATCGACCCTGTTGGGCGTTTTCGCCCAACGACTGGCGCGGCAGAACTGCCCGCACTGCCGGGTGGCCGAGACCGTGCCCGACTATATTCGCCAGGGTCTGGCGGTGACCGCGGAAGAGGTTTTTCACCGCGGTGCCGGCTGTGCCCGCTGCGATGGGATGGGTATACGCGGTCGGGCTGTGGCGGGAGAATTGCTGGTGATGTCGCCGGCGCTGAGGGCGCTGGTCAGCGCTGATGCCAGCGCTGATGCGATCCACCGGCAGGCGGTGGTGGAAGGAATGCAGTCACTGACTGCCCATGCCCTGGAGCAGGCACGCGCAGGGCAGATCGCTCTGGCTGAGGCTTACCGCCTGCGGACCGATTGACTGCGCCGATCATTGGCGAGGAGAGACGATGGATCCGAGCATCAATTCGTTTCGCTATCCCCCGGAGACCGAGGAGGCCCTGCGTCAATGCCTCGGGCGCACCGACACGACCACCGAGGCCTTTCTGGTCGACTGCGAACGGGGTGTGGCCGCGTACCTGCGCACATTGGCCGGCGACTTCAGTGGCGGCTTGCCAGCGACGATCGATGCCGACCTGCAGCGCATCGAACACGAAGCGGCGCAACTGCGCAGCAGTCTCTATGCCCTGCCATCGGAAATTTCGGCGCTGGTCCAACTGCATCTGCTCGGCGCCGTGCAGATGCAGCGTCTGCGACGGGACCAGGCGGCGCTGGAGGAGCCCCTGGAGGACCTGGCCGCAGCCATCCATGCGCTCAGGCTGCAGGCGCAGGACGAGGCGAAGTTGTCGCCGCCGGCCTTGCGTCGTCGCCTGTTGCAGGGTCTGGGCAATGCCTGGCGAAATCACTTCAATCTGCGGCCAGTGCTCCCTGGCGAACCCTATGAGACGGTGCTGCGGATACTCCTGACGCCCCTGGCCGAGCGTGATCCGGACGTGGCCGAATGGCTGCGGCGGCCGTCGCTGGCCGGTCTGGCTTGACAGACTGATCGTCGCGATTGCAGCTGCCCGCAACCGACTTGAAGAAATGGCCGCCGAGCGGCCTCCAATGGGTTGATGATGACCCTTGGAGAAGACCATGTCCTGCGAGCTCACCCATCAGGCTCTGCACCATCCAGATGCGCTCAGCGAAGCCGAGCGCGCCGCGCTGCACCTGCACCTGGCGCACTGCGCCACCTGTCGGGCGCGCTACGACGCCCGCGTCGACGCCGCCCTGGCGGATCTGGCGACGCTGCGCTCGCAGCGTCCCGCGGTCGAGGTCATCGCGGCGCTGCAGCAAAGGCAGCGGCAGCGCACTCGCGAGTTCGTGCTGGCGGTGGTTGCGAGTGTGCTGTGCGTCCTGGCGGCCATTGGACTGCAGGCCAGCGATGCCAATTTCGCCCGCTGGGCATTGCCGATCATGGCCTTCGTGTTCGCTATGCAGGCTTGGCGCAGTCTGCGGGACGGCCGGCGCTTCCTGCGTGCCAGCGCCGCTGACGGTCCGCTGCAGTGGGCGCGTGAACTGCAGCGCGAGCGTCGACTGATCCGCTATGGCGGGCCACTGGTTGCACTGCAGTTTGCCGCCCTGACCGGCTGGCTGATTCACTGGCATGGCTGGTCGGATCCGCGACTGCTGATCTACCTGCTGACCGCGGTGCTGATCGTCGGCTACGTGGCCTGGCAGATTGGCCAACGGTTGCCGCGGATCGAACGCGAACTGCGGCTGCTGGCAGATCTGCAGTCGCCGTGAGCCGGGCGATCAAGGATGAGCTGGCCTCGCTGCTGGCGCTACATCAGGATCGGGTCTACCGCATCGCCCTGGGCATCGCTGGTCAGCGCGCCGATGCCGAGGACATCATGCAGGATGCCTTGCTGTCGATCGCGCGGGGCCACCGGGATTTCCGCGGAGACGCGGCCCTGAGCACCTGGATATACCGGATCACGCTGCGAACCGCGCTGGCCTGGATGGCGCGACATCGGCGCGGCGAAGCCGCCGGTGAGGCGCATCCAGATCTGTCTGCGCATGCCGACGCGCCGCTGGACCTGAGTCGTGCGCTGGCGCGCTTGCCGTTGGCCGCACGTACGGTCCTGATGCTGGTGGCCGTGGAGGGTTTCAGCCACGCCGAGGCAGCAAGATTGTTGGACATCCCCGAGGGCACGGTGGCCTCGCGCCTGCATCACGCCCGTGCGCAGTTGCGCAGGGCGCTTGGCTAAGTGAGGCAATACTGGATTGCTCAGCCGCGGTCGAGCAGCGCGCGCAGATCCCCCAGCGCGGCACTGGCGCGGGATATGTAGTTGGCCATCACCAGCGAGTGATTGGCAAAGAAGCCAAAGCCGCCACCATTGAGAATGACCGGACTCCAGACGGCATCCTGCGTGTTCTCAAGCTCGCGAATGATCTGGCGCAGGCTGACCAGTGCGTTCTTGTCTTCCAGCACTGGCGCAAAATCGTGCTCGACCGCCTTGAGCAGGTGGATCAGCGCATAGCAGGCGCCGCGTGCCTCATAGAATTCGTTGTCGATCTGCAGCCAGGGCGTGCGGGTGACCACCAGCTGGTGGCCCGGTGTGGACTGGCGGGCACTGGGATCACCGGTCAGGTCAGTGTTCAAACGAACCTGGCCGACGCTGGCTGAGAGCCGCTGCGAGAACGAGCCCAGCTGCTTCTCCACCAATTGCAGATAGACCACCAGATTGTCGGCGCGGGCATAGAACTGGGCGTTGCCGTCCTCGTCGTCGCTGAGCCGATCCAGATAGGCCTGCAGATGCTCGATGGCCTTGCCGTACTGGCTTTCGGTGGAGGGCAGGATCCAGCGGTCGTTGCTGAAGGACAGCAACGGGTGTGCCTCGCGCAGATCCACATCGTCCTGGCTTTGCGTCTGCGAACGGGACAGATCATTCCGCAGCGCCAGCGAGAAATCACGCAGCTGCTGCAACACGCCGAATTCCCACTCGGGCATGTTGTCCATCAGGATGCCCGGCGGCATCACGTCGTTGCTCAGATAGCCGCCGTTCTTGTGCAACAGCGTGTCGGCCAGCGTGATGGCGGTGTGCACCGAGACATAACCCGGCACGAGCTTGCGTTGCTGCTCGCTGGCGTGGCGTTCGGCTTCCTTCACCGGTGCGAAGGGCTCCGGCTCACCGCTCCAGTAGAACATCAGCACCACGACAACCAGCGCGTAGACCACCAGTGCCCGCAGCACCCAGGGCATGATGCCGCGCGCCAGTGCACCCACACCTCGGGTGGCGGCGGCGGGCATTTGGGAGAGTTCTTCGCTGCTCATCGCTCACATTGCGCTATGGCCTGCACCGATGGTAGCAGGCACAGGCAAATGATCAGTCAGGGGATCGCAGCAGTTGGAGGCTCCTGGCTGGGTCGGTGATCACCAATCCGGGGATCTCGGGCACCTCCAGCAAATCGGCATCACCTGTGATCAACAGCTGGGCTCCCGAGGCCAGTGCGGCTCGAATGAAGTGATCATCGTCGGCGTCCCGCGACCAGCCGGTTTGAGCCAGGTTCTCGGGGATCTCGATCCAGTCCGCGACCGCCGCGATGTCGTGCAACAACTGACGCCGCGTATCCATGCTCAGGTAGCGGTCAAACTTCGCGCGCCACAGGCGCGACTCCAGCTCGGCGAAGATGGCCGTCGAGAGCACAACCCGATGCTGAGCCAGCACGAATCGAACGGCGCTTGCGGGCGCGCCGCCACTGGACAAGGCCGCACTGATCCAGACATTGGTGTCGAGAACGACGCGAATTCCAGATCGACTCCGCTCAGCTCTCATCTGAGAGCAATCGAGCGAGATCTGCTTCGCTCAAACCCGCCTGATTGGCTGCCGTGGCCGAATCATCGAGCGTCCGCTGCAAACGATCGGCGTAAAAGGCCCGCATGGCCTCATAGTCCTGCGCGCTGACCATGACGCCGACCACGCGCTCGTGCCGCATGACCCGCACAGGCTCGCGCTGGACACGATCCAGAAACTCGCCGAAGCGAGTCTTGGCTTCATTGGCCGTGTAGGTCTGCATACGCCCAGACTAGACGAATCGAACGATTCGTTCAATTCGCGCGAATTGAGATTCTGCCGGCCTTCTTGCTCACAACGGCACTGCAGTTGCGTTGCGTTTCGGCGTCGTAGCATGACTGCCGAAACGACCCATTGCTGGGATAGCCTGGGATGCAGCGCGGCTCACGCGACTTGTCCAGTGATTCTCTCGGTTGGCGATCTCCGCTACTCCGGCCGGTAAACCTCGCCACCCTGCTGACGGAACTCGCGCGCCTTGTCCGCCATGCCCTGTTCCAGCGCCTGCTGATCCGAAAGACCCTGCTCGGCGGCGTAGTCGCGCACATCCTGGGTGATCTTCATCGAGCAGAAGTTCGGACCGCACATCGAACAGAAGTGGGCGTGCTTGGCAGCGTCCTTGGGCAAGGTTTCGTCGTGGAACTCCAGTGCCTTCTCCGGATCCAGGCCGAGGTTGAACTGATCCTCCCAGCGGAACTCGAAGCGCGCCTTCGACAGCGCGTTGTCACGAATCTGCGCGGCCGGATGACCTTTGGCCAGATCGGCGGCATGCGCGGCAATCTTGTAGGTGACGATGCCGTCGCGCACGTCCTGCTTGTTGGGCAGGCCAAGGTGCTCCTTCGGCGTGACGTAGCAGAGCATGGCCGTGCCGTACCAGCCGATCATCGCCGCGCCGATGGCGCTGGTGATGTGGTCGTAGCCGGGCGCGATGTCGGTGGTCAGTGGCCCCAGCGTGTAGAAGGGCGCCTCGCCGCATTCGCGCAGCTGCTTGTCCATGTTCTCCTTGATCAGGTGCATCGGCACATGACCCGGACCCTCGATCATCACCTGCACATCGTGCTTCCAGGCGATCTGGGTCAGTTCGCCCAGCGTCTCCAGTTCAGCGAACTGGGCGCGATCATTGGCATCGGCGATCGAGCCTGGGCGCAGACCGTCACCCAGCGAATAGGCCACATCGTAGGCCTGCATGATTTCGCAGATCTCCTCGAAGTGGGTGTAGAGGAAGCTCTCGCGATGGTGCGCCAGGCACCACTTGGCCATGATGGAGCCACCGCGCGAGACGATGCCGGTGACGCGCTTGGCGGTCAGCGGGATGTACGGCAACCGCACGCCGGCATGGATGGTGAAGTAGCTGACGCCCTGTTCGGCCTGTTCGATCAGCGTGTCGCGGAAGATCTCCCAGGTCAGCTCCTCGGCCTTGCCATTGACCTTCTCCAGTGCCTGATAGATCGGCACCGTACCGATCGGCACCGGCGAGTTGCGGATGATCCATTCGCGGGTTTCGTGGATGTGCTTGCCGGTGGACAGGTCCATCACGGTGTCGGCACCCCAGCGAATCGACCAGACCATCTTCTCGACTTCCTCGGCGATCGAACTGGTCACCGCCGAGTTGCCAATGTTGGCGTTGATCTTCACCAGGAAGTTGCGGCCGATGATCATCGGCTCCAGTTCCGGGTGGTTGATGTTGCAGGGAATGATCGCGCGGCCGCGGGCCACTTCGTCGCGCACGAATTCGGGGGTGATCAGCTTTGGCAGGTTGGCACCGAAGGACTCGCCAGCGTGGTGGCGCAGCAGCGGGCTGTCGCGCATTTCTTCCAGGCGCTGATTCTCGCGGATCGCGACGTACTCCATCTCCGGCGTGATCAGGCCCCGGCGGGCATAGTGCATCTGGCTGACGTTGGCGCCGCTGCGGGCCCGGCGTGGTGCCGGCGGCTGCGGGAAGCGCAACGCCTCGGTGCGTGGGTCGCGCAGCCGCGCCACGCCGTAGTCCGAGGTCGGACCGGCGAGGGTCTCGACGTCACCGCGCTCGCTGATCCAGGCTTCGCGCAGGCGCGGCAGACCGGCGGCCAGATCGATGTTCTGGCTCGGATCGGTGTATGGCCCCGAGGTGTCGTAGACGTGGATCGACGGATTGATCTCCGCACCGAAGCTCTTCGGCGTCTGCGCCTGGCTGATCTCCCGCATCGGCACCCGCAGATCCGGTCGACTGCCCGTCACATGGATCTTGCGCGAATTGGCAAAGGGCTTGCGGCATTCGGCCAGGATGGCCTGGGCCAGATCGGCGTCGAGCTCGGGGCGAGCACTCATGGAGAATCCTTCATCGTTCGGTGACTTTGAGCCCGATTATAGGCACCCGGCCGGGCTTGGCCGCGCCGAAGCCGATGGGCAGGTCAATTGCAGCCGTCGCTGGCCAGCTGGGGCATACTTCCACGTCGTCTTCACGCCGCACCGAGGAGACCATGCAGCCCGCTGGGGTCAAAGTGATCGGCGTTCTGGTCCGCAGCAGCCTGATGCTGGTGCTGCACGTGCTGGGTTGGCTGTTCGTCAAGCAGCTGATCTGGCCGGCCGGCGAGTTGACCCTGATCTGGCCGCCAGCCGCGGTGTCCTTCGCCGGGCTGTTGCTGTTTGGTCTGCGCTACTGGCCGGTCGTGGCGTTGGCCTGCACGGTGGTGGAGTTGCAGCAACCGGGCACCCAGCTCATCGGCGCCTTTCTGTCGATCTGTGGCCCGACGCTGGGCGCCGTGGCCGGTGCCTGGTTGTGTCGTCGGCTGGCCGATGGTCGTGAGCTGACCGGTTTGAGCGTGCGCGACCTCTGGTTGTTGTTGCTGGGTGCGGTGTTGCTGGGCGCCGTCAGCGGCTTGTTCGGTACGCTCAGTGCAGTCTGGTTTCCCACCGGTGCGCCGGTCCAGGCCCTGCGGTACTGGCTGGCCTGGCTGCTGGGTGACCTGCTGGGCATCGTGGTTTGCACGCCGGCGCTGCTGGCCTTGCACCATGCCGTCATGCAGCGGCGGCTGTCGCCGCTGGACCGGACCTATTGCCGTCCAGTCGAGCGCTGGGCCTGGTTGCTGGTCACCGGTCTGTCGCTGTGGGTATTGCTGAGCTACGGCGTACACGCAGCCGCGCCCGTGCAGGGGCTGGCCTTCCTGCCGCTGGCCCTGCTGGCGTGGTCGGCACTGCGGCTGGAGCCGCTGTTCACCTCGGTGCCGGTGGCGGTGCTGGGCTTGAGTTTTGCGGCGTTGTCGAGCCTGGGCATCGGCGGCTTCGAGACGCCGCACAGCATCGGCGACAGCGCCATCGTGGCGCTGTTTCTGGCGACGCTGGCCGCTTTGCCGCATCTGCTCAGCGCGGCGGAGTATGGCCGTCGGCAGCTGCTGGCGGAGCTGGCCGATCAGGCCCATCGTGACGATCTGACCGGGCTGCTCAATCGGCGTGGCTTCCAGGCGCGGCTGAAGCAGCTGCTGAAGCAGAACCAGGCCCGTGGTGAGCACATCGCCCTCGTTCATCTGGATCTGGACCAGTTCAAGTTGATCAACGATGCCTGTGGTGCAGAAGCCGGGGATGCCTTTCTGGCGCAGATCGGCAGCGTGCAGGCGGCGCACATGCGCAGCGGCGACTTGCTCGCCCGCATCGGTGGCGACGAATTCGCCCAGCTCTGGCGCAATACCGATCAGGCGGCTGCCGATCGGCGCGCCGATGAGTTGCTGCAGCTGGTCGAGGCCTTCCGCTTTCCCTCGCGCGGCCGGGTACTGTCGTTGACCGGCAGCATCGGGCTGGTCTGCGTGGCACTGCAGGGGCAGTCTTCGTCACAACTGGAGCGGGAAGCGACGACCGCGGCGCAGACGGCCAAGGAGCAGGGCGGCAATCGCGTCAAGCGAGTCATCGGCGTGGATCTGGAAGTGCGCCGGCGCCAGGACGACATGCAATGGGCGGTGATGCTGAGCGAGGCCCTGGAGCAGAACCGCTTCCGCTTGTTCGCCCAGCGCATCGTGCCGCTGGCCGGTCACGCCGAAGGCTTGCTGCTGGAAGTGCTGGTGCGGATGGACGACGGCACCGGTCATCTGCTGGCGCCCGGGCGCTTCATTCCGGCTGCCGAACGCTACGGTCTGGCGGCGCGGCTGGACCGCCATGTGTTGCGCCAGGCGCTGAGCTGGTTCAGTTCGCGCCGCGAGGTACGCGATCGCATCGCCCGGCTCAATATCAATCTGTCGGCGGCTTCACTTGGCGATGAGGAATTGCTGCCCTATCTGCAGGAACTGCTGGCCAGCACCGGCTTCCCGCCGCAAAAGCTGTGCCTGGAGATCACCGAGACGGACGCGATCAGGGACCTGGCGCGCACGCGCAAACTGATGGAGTCATTGCGCGCCGATGGCGTTCGCTTCGCACTGGACGACTTCGGCTCCGGATTCTGTTCCTTCGGCTATCTGCGCACGCTGCCGGTCGACTACGTCAAGATCGACGGCAGCTTTGTGCGAGATCTGGCCAACGACCCGGGTGACCGGGCCATCGTGCGCGCCATCGTCGAGGTGGCCAAGAGCCTGGGCAAGCAGACCGTCGCCGAGTGCGTCGAGAACGAGGCCGCGCGGGCGATGGTGGCGGCACTGGAGGTCGACTACGCGCAGGGCTATGCCACCCACCGGCCAGAGATGATCGAAACCTTGCTCGACACGCGCCGGCTGGCCGGCCAGATGCTCTGAACTTCGGGGACGCGCTGCATGTACCAACCCCGCCATTTCCGGCAGGACGAGCCGCAGCGCTGGCAGTCGCTGGTGGCGCAATTTCCGCTGGCGACGCTGGTGACCTCGACCACCGATGGCTTGCTGGCCAACCACGTGCCGCTGCTGTGGCGGGACGCACCGGGTGGCAGTCTGGTTGGCCATGTGGCGCGGGCCAATCCACTGTGGCAGATCGCCGACGGCCAGCCCGCACTGGCCATCTTTCAGGGCCCGCAGGGCTATGTCTCGCCCGGGTGGTATCCGGGCAAGGCTGAGCACGGCAAGGTGGTGCCGACCTGGAACTACGCCGTGGTGCATTGTCATGGTCGCCTGCAGGTTCACGACGACTCCGACTGGCTGCGCGTCTTGCTGCAGGACCTCACCGACGCCCACGAAGGTCATCGAGCTCAGCCCTGGCAGGTTGGCGAGGCGCCCGCTGACTATCTGGCCGCCCAGCTGCGGGCGATCGTCGGCATCGAACTGCAGATCGAACGGGTCGAAGCCAAATTCAAGCTCAGTCAGAACAAGTCCGCGGCCGATCTGGCGGGTATCCAGACCGGCCTGGCTGGCGAAGCACCATCGCCGTCGCTGGCGGACTGGATGCGCGAGGCGGCCTCAGGAGACGGCTGAGTCTGAATCGACCTCGGGCAGGGCGCGTCCGTGCAGCGGGACGGCTTCGATGGCGTCGGCTGGCTGGAAACCGAACACCCGGCCGTAGAACCACAACTCGGCCTCCTGAGCGCGGATGATGTTGGCGGCCTGGCGAAAACCGTGCTGCTCGCCGGGGAACTCCAGGTAGGCGTGCGGGATCTGCCGTTCGGCCAGGGCCTGCACGATGCGGCGGGACTGGTCCGGCGTGACGATGCGGTCCTCGCTGCCCTGGAAGGTGATCAGCGGCGCGGTGAACCCGTCCAGGTGATTGATTGGCGAGCGCTCGTGGTAACGCGCCGGGTCGGACGAGCCCATCAGCGAGACGTCGTAGCGGCTCTCGAATTTGTGGCTGGTGCCCGCCAGCGTGCTGACGTCGGACACCCCGTAGTAGTTGGCGCCGGCGCGGAAGCGGTCGCTGCTCGCCAGCGCGGCCAGTGTCGTGTAGCCACCGGCGCTGCCCCCGCGAATCGCGACGCGCTCCGGATCGACTTCGCCAGCGGCGACCAGATGATCGACCGCGGCGATCGCATCGGCGACATCGACGATGCCCCACTGGCCTTTGAGTCGCTGTCGATAGGCCCGGCCGAAGCTGGTTGAGCCGCCGTAGTTGACGTCGACCAGGGCGAAACCGCGGGTGGTCCAGTACTGCCGCGCCAGGCTGTAGGTGGGTTCGGAGGCACCGGTGGGCCCGCCATGGACCATCACCAGCAGCGGCGGCTTCGCGCCGGGCGGGCCCCGATGCTGCGGATTGGCCGGTGGGTAGTAGTTGGCCTGCGCCGTGCGCGCCTGGCCGTCCTCACCGGAGCGGGTGGGAAACTCGATGCTCCGCGCCACCGAGACGAACTCGGCCGGCAGGCGGCGTTCGGCGGTCCGGTGCAGGATCTGCACCTGTGCGGTGTCGGGGTCGATCGCCACCAGCGCCGGTTCGTCGTCGCGGGCGTAGGCGACCGTCAGCAGCCGGCCGTCCGGCAGCAGTTGCAGATCGCCAAAGGCCACAAAGGGCAGCGGCAGGGGGCGATAGTCGCCATCGGCCGGGTCGATCACGGCCAGTTCCTCGACCGAGGCCAACGCGCTGCGAGCCAGCAGCCGGCCGCGTGGATCAATCACATAGCTCTGCATGCCCAGCGTCCACAGCGGCCCACCGAACTCCCGTGGCATCCGCGTGACGGGCTCGGCGTGGCCATCGCGCCAGCGGTGCAGATTCCACCAGCCACCGCGCTCGTCGTCGGTTTCATCGATGTAGTAGAGCGTGCCGTCGGCCGCCCATTGCGGCTCCAGCGCCGCGGTTTGGCCGCTGCTGATCGTGCGAATCGGTCCGGGCCGGCCATCGCGGTCCAGAGTCAGGCAGCGCAGTCGGGTCTGGTCCCAGGGCATGTGGGGATGGTCCCAGTCGATCCAGGCCAGTTGACGACCGCTGGCGTCCAGACGCGGATAGGCGACGAAGTCGGTGCCGGTCACCAGCACGCGACCAGGCTGGGGTTCCGCGGTGGCGCCGGCAGCCGGCAAGGGCAGCCAGACAATCTCGTTGCGCTCCTCGCCATTGGCCTGGCGGGTCGGATCCGTGTGGTCCTCGCGGACGCAGATCAGGGCGTCGCCCGCCGGCGTGAACACCGCATCGGCGTACTGGTAGCCAGCCGGGGTCAGCGGCTGGGGATCCTCGCCGGGTCGCTGCAGATAGAGTCGCTGATCGCTGAAGTTGGCGAAGATGACCAGCCCGTCGCGGATCCAGTAGCTGCTGCCGCCGTACTCGTGCACCCGCGTGCGCACCGAGTAGCCCGCCGGCGTGAGCGTCTGCGGCCCGTCGTCGGTCAGCTGCCGCAGCACCATCCGACCCCCCTCGGCCGGTCGCGATTCGCGCCAGTAGATCTGCCCGTCGAAGATGCGCACGTCACTGATCTGCACAGCGGCTTCGGCCAGATCGGCGGCACGCACCGGGCTGGCCCAGCTGCCGAAGGGCGCGACTTGAGTGGCCTGATCGTCTCTAGGCTGCGTCATGGTCCGGTCTGCGGCTGGGAGGGCTGAGACTATGACAGAGCCCTCCGTTGCTTGCCGGGCTGCAAGGCGACGCGCGCCTGCCGGCAGTTCCGGAACGGACCGCAGCGCGCGTTAGCATGTGGCGGACTTGAACCAGGGATCAGACGACGATGCGGGCCATGCAATGCGTGCAGTGGGGTGAGCCGGAGCAGCTGGAACTGCGCGAGATCGCGCTGCCCGAGCCCGGGCCGGGACAGGTGCGAATCCGCATCGCCGCGGCTGGGGTCAACTTTCCCGACCTGCTGATCGTGCAGAAGAAGTATCAGATGCAGCCACCGCTGCCGTTCACGCCAGGCGCGGAAGTGGCCGGCACCATCGACGCGGTGGGTGAGGGCGTGACGGCTCTGCAGCCGGGGCAGGCTGTCGCGGCCCTGTGTGGCATCGGCGGCTTCGCCGAAGCCGTGGTCGTCGATGCGGCGCTGTGCATGCCGTTGCCACCGGGCGTGCCGATGACGCTGGCCGCGGCCTTCGTGCTGGCCTACGGCACCAGCTGGCATGCCTTGCGCGATCGCGCGGCACTGCAGGCGGGCGAAACGCTGCTGGTGCTGGGCGCGGCCGGCGGTGTGGGTCTGGCCGCGGTGGAGATCGGCAAGGCCATCGGTGCGCGGGTCATCGCCGCAGCGTCCACCGAGGAAAAGCGCCAGATCTGCCGCGCCCACGGCGCCGACGAGGTGATCGACTATGTCAACGGCGATCTTCGTGCCGAGATCAAGCGCCTGACCGACGGCCAGGGCCCGGCCGTGATCTTCGATCCGGTCGGTGGCGCCTTGGCTGAAGTGGCCTTCCGCTCGATCGGCTGGCGCGGCCGCTATCTGGTCATCGGCTTTGCCGACGGCACGGTGCCCAATCTGCCGCTGAACCTGCCGTTGCTGAAGGGGGCCTCGCTGGTGGGCGTGTTCTGGGGCGAATTCGCCCGTCGCGAACCGGCTCAGAATGCCCGCGGACTGGCTGAACTGCTGGGCTGGGTGAGCAGCGGCCAGCTCAAGCCGCTGATCTCGCGTGAGTACTCGTTGGATCAGGTTCCGCGCGCCCTGCGTGATCTGGCCGAGCGCCGTGTGCTGGGCAAGGTGGTGATCGTGCCTTGACGGCGCGCGTTCAGACCACATCATCGAAGATCCGATCATCGATCAGGCACGGAATCACTCGATGAGCAGCGTTTGGCAAGTCCGGCTGCGCCGGCAATTCTGGGGCGCCCTGGCGCTCGGCCTGCTGTGGCCGGGGGCCTTTCTGCAGGCTGCGACCGCGCGTGCGGCATTGCATGAGTTCCTCGATGGCGCGCAGGTGCTGGCCAGCGAGTTCGAGCAGACGGTGACCAGCGGCGAGGGGCGCGTCGAGGAGCAAAGCGAAGGGCAGGTCGCGCTGGCGTTGCCGCAACAGTTTCGCTTCGAGTACACCACGCCCTGGCCGCAGCTGATCGTCGCCGATGGTGAGCGGGTCTGGGTCTACGACCCGGATCTGGATCAGGCCACGGTGCGTCTGCAGGCCAGCGCCGAAGCGCAGAGTCCGCTGACGCTGATTCTGGAGCCCAAGGCCATCGATCAGCGTTTCGTCGTCACCGAAGGGGGTGAAGAGAACGGCTTGCAGTGGCTGTTGCTGCAGCCGAAGGAAGAGCGCGCGGATTTCGATCGGCTCGATCTGGGCTTCAATGCACAGGGCCTGGGTGCAATGCGCTATCGCGCGCCGGGCGGTCAGCAGACTGAACTGCGCTTCGCGCAATGGCAGCGCAACAGCGATTTGCCTGGGGACTACTTCAGCTTCGAGCCGCCGCCTGGGGTGGACGTGATCGGTCTGGAGGAACTGCAGGACGGCGCGGCCAACGTGCAGGGCCTGGGTGACTGAGCCAGCGCCCGGCGAGGCGCTGCAGGCACCGCTGGCCGAGCGGATGCGGCCGCGCTCGGTCGAGGCAGTGGTCGGTCAGGACCATCTGCTGGCGGCCGACAAGCCACTGGGCCGGGCACTGCGCGGCGGCCGGCTCTATTCGATGATCCTGTGGGGGCCGCCTGGTTGCGGCAAGACCACGTTGGCCCGATTGGTGGCCGGGCACGGCGGTGCGGCCTTTGCCTCGCTGTCGGCGGTGTTGGCCGGTGTGGCCGATGTACGTCGTGAGGTGGCGGCGGCCGAACAGCGCCGCGCCGAGGGTCGTGCCACCGTGCTGTTCATCGACGAGATTCATCGCTTCAACAAGGCCCAACAGGACGCGCTGCTGCCGCACGTGGAGTCGGGCCTGCTGACGCTGGTGGGTGCCACGACCGAAAATCCATCCTTCGCCGTCAATGGCGCCCTGCTGTCGCGCTGTCGCGTGCATGTTCTGAAGGCGCTGGGCGGCGCCGCCGTTCGCGAGGCGCTGGAACGGGCGATGGCCGACCCCCAGGGGCTGGGTGGGCAATCGCTGAGCCTGACCGAGGCCGCGGCCGAGGCGCTGGCCGAAGCCGCCGATGGCGATGCGCGCCGGGCACTGTCGTTGCTGGAGGCGGCCGCCGAACTGGCCGAAGCCTCGACCATCGATGTCGACGTGCTGCCGGCCCTGCTGGCCGACCGCCGCCGGCGTTTCGACAAGGGCGGCGACGCCTTCTACGATCAGATCTCGGCGCTGCACAAGTGCATTCGCAGCTCCAACCCCGATGCCGCGCTGTATTGGTACTGCCGCATGATCGATGGCGGCTGCGATCCGGAGTACATCGCCCGGCGCCTGCTGCGGGCCGCCAGCGAGGACATCGGCAATGCCGACCCGCGGGCGCTGAGTCTGACGCTGCAGGCCTGGCAGTGCTTCGAGCGCCTGGGCAGCCCCGAAGGTGAGTTGGCGCTGGCGCAGGCAGTGCTCTATCTGGCCGTGGCGGCCAAGAGCAACGCCGCCTACATGGCCTACAAGGCGGCCAGCCGGCAGGTCCGCGACGGTGGCAGCGAGCCGGTGCCCGAGCATTTGCGCAATGCACCCACCAAGCTCGCCAAGGCCCTCGGGCACGGCCGCGACTATCTTTACGATCACGACCAGCCCGACGGCATTGCCTTCGATCAGAGTGGCTTCCCTGACGAGATGGGCGAGCGGCTCTACTATCAGCCGGTGCCACGGGGGCTGGAGACGAAGATCGCCGAACGGCTGCAATGGATTCGCCAGCAGCGTCAGGCCGCGCTGGCTGCGCGGCGGACTGGCGGGCGCTGATGAGCGGCTACCCGCTGGCTCTGCTGGTGGTGTTCCTGGGTGCCGGCTGCGGCGCCTGTCTGCGTTACGGGCTGGGCCTGTGGCTCAACCCGCTTTGGACGACGCTGCCGCTGGGCACGCTGTGCGCCAATCTGCTCGGTGGCTTCCTGGTGGGCTGGGCTGTGCAGGGACTGGCACTGACCGGTGCGGCGCCACTGTGGCGGCTGGCCCTGGTGACCGGCTTTCTCGGTGGCCTGACCACCTTCTCCGCCTTCTCGGCCGAAGTCGCCGAAGTACTCGAGCGCGGCCATCTGCTGCAGGCCGGTCTCATTGCCGGCAGTCACCTGATCGGTTCACTGGCCCTGACGCTGCTGGGATTCGGGCTGGCCCGGTGGGTGCACGGGTGACCCGATGTCAGAGGCTATGAGCGCTCGACCAGCGTGATCGATCGAAATCAGCGGCGCTTGACCTGTTGCGCATGCCAGTGACGGCGACAGCCGAAGCAATACCATTTTGGCCGGCCGATCTCGTTGGCGACGGCGGCCGGCAGCACCAGGATCGCGAAGATCGCGACGCCAGTGGCCGCGCCATGCAGCCAGCCCAGCAAGAGGCCCAGCAGAACGCCCGCGGCCACGATCTTCCCACTCAGCTCGTAGCGATCATCGGCAATCTCGCGTGCCCGCTCCAACCAATGGCCGCACTCGGGACAGGCAGGGAGTTCGGAGCTCATGTCAGTGCGCCTCGATGGGGTCGGCTCGTGGACCGGGACTCGGACCCGTGTCACTCGCCATGAACTGATCCAGCACCGCACAGACATCGGCCACTTCGATCAGCGCCATGGCGCCAGGAAACTCCAGCTTGCTGCCCCAGGGCAGCGCATCGGCCGGTTTGCCGCGGTAGCGTCGTGCGGTTTCATCATAGCGATCGACGGCCAGTGGCTGCCAGTGGTACGCGCCTGAGCGGCGCGGATTGGAGGGGGCATGCAGGCCGATCACCGGCGTGCCGACCGCGTTGGCCAGATGCAGTGGTCCGGAATCGGGGCTGACCAGCACGGTCAATCGCTGCAACAGTGCCAGCAACTGCTTCAGCGTGTCCTTGCCGACCAGATCGAGCACCGGGAAGGGCAGTTTGGTCTGGATCTGATCGGCGAATTGGCGTTCCAGTTCGCTGCGGCCACCCAGCAGCACCACCGAAAGACCATGGCGTTCAACCGCATGACGAATCAGCGCGGCCTGCCGATCGGCCGGCCAATTGCGCAGTGGGTGACTGGAGCAGAGATTCACGCCCAGCCAGCGTGGCCCGGCTGGCAAATGCTCGGCCGCGAAGTCCAGCGCCTCGACGGGAATCGGCATCTGC
>JAWLAT010000024.1:0-78517 GCA_041395325.1 Lysobacterales bacterium | reverse complement strand
CGAGCCGGCACTGACTCAGGTCGTCTCTACCTGGACCGAAATCGCTGCGGCCTCCAGCAACATTCTGGCCAAGGAAGACATCGTTCTGGAGATGACCGACATCCAGTCGCAGTTCGAGCAGCGGGTCCCGCTGCTGCAGGCGCGATCGGACGAAATCGTCAAGGTGCTGGCCGAACGCGGCGCTCCGGGCGATCAGATCTACATCGCGGGCCGCCAGGTGACGCTGGCCGACCGACTGCTGCGCCGACTGGGCGAAATCATGCAGGGTGACACCACGGCGGCCGACGGCTTCAATCGTGACGCCGCCATCTTCGGGCGCGTGCTGGATGGTCTGCAAAACGGCAATGCCGAACTCGGTATCCGGCAGATTGACGTGCAGCAGGCCCAGGGCATCCTCGGTGAGGTCCGAGACATCTTTCTGGAAATCGGCCAGTACGTCGAAGGCATCGTCAAGGGCTCCAGCGATCTGGCTGACGTGCAGCAAGCCGCCGACACCGTCTCGCTGAACTCCAACGCGTTGCTGGAGAACGCCAAGCTGCTGGAGGTGAATTACTCCGAGCAGAGCGAACTGCGGCCCTTCCCGTCCCTGTATGTGGCCATCGGTGCTGGCGTGGTCATGGGTATCTGTCTGTTGGGACTGGGTTTCGTCTACCTGCGCGACCAGCAGCGTCGACTGAAAGTCACCGCCGAGCTGAACCAGCGCAACCAGGAGGCCATTCTGCGTCTGCTGGACGAGATGGGATCCTTGGCAGAAGGCGACCTGACGGTACGCGCCACCGTGACCGAGGACATCACCGGCGCGATCGCGGACTCCATCAACTTCGCTGTCGAGGCACTGCGATCACTGGTCACCACCATCAACGAAACCGCCGTGCAGGTGGCTGCCGCAGCCCAGGAAACGCAGGCCACCGCCATGCATCTGGCCGAGGCCGCCGAGCATCAGGCGCAGCAGATCACGTCGGCATCGGCCGCGATCAACGAGATCGCAGTCTCGATTGACGAGGTATCGCGCAACTCGGCCGAGAGCGCGGACGTGGCGCAACGCTCGGTGCAGATCGCCGGCAAGGGCGCTGCGATCGTGCGTCAGACGATTCAGGGCATGGACAACATTCGTGACCAGATCCAGGAAACGTCCAAGCGAATCAAGCGACTGGGTGAGTCGTCACAGGAAATCGGCTCGATCGTCGAACTGATTAACGATATTGCCGAGCAGACGAACATCCTGGCACTGAACGCCGCCATTCAGGCCGCCTCCGCCGGTGAGGCCGGTCGCGGGTTCGCGGTCGTGGCCGACGAAGTGCAACGACTGGCAGAGCGCGCATCGAATGCAACGAAGCGAATCGAAACGCTGGTCCAGACCATTCAGTCCGACACCAACGAAGCGGTGAGTTCGATGGAACAGACCACCGCCGAGGTGGTCGCCGGTGCCCGCCTGGCCGAGGACGCCGGTCTGGCACTGGGTGAGATCGAAAAGGTCTCCAATGACTTGGCAGACCTGATTCAGAACATCTCCGAAGCCGCTCGCCAGCAGTCCGCAGCAGCCACCAACATCTCCGCCACCATGAACGTCATTCAGGAGATCACGACACAGACCTCGGTCGGCGCCAGTCAAACGGCAGAGTCGATCGGCAACCTGGCACAGCTGGCGGCGGACCTGCGCCGTTCGGTGGCCGACTTCAAGCTGCCGACCTGAACAGGAAACTGACCGGTGACGGAAGTGCCATTGGCAGGTGACGGTCAGGGCGGCGCGGGCGCTCGGCCCCCGGGCTTCGACCTGCCGGGCATGGATGAAGACCTGTTCCGTCGCTGGGTCAAGCTGCTGGAACAGCGCACGGGCATTGTGGTTCCAACCACGCGCCGCAGCTTTCTGGTCAGCAACTTGCGTGGCCGGATGCGGGAAACCGGGTACACCAACTTCGAAAACTACTACGAGGATCTGCAGGGCGGCCCCAGGGCTGCCGTCGAATGGGCCACGCTGGTCGACCGACTGACCATCCACGAAACCCGCTTTTTTCGACATGGTCCTTCGTATGAGTTCCTGGCCAGCAGCTGGCTGCCGGAGCGCACGGCATCGCTGGCCTGGGATGGGTCCTTGCATGCCTGGAGCGTGGGTTGCGCCACCGGTGAGGAGGCCTACTCACTGGCGATGTTGCTCGATCAGGTGCTGGGCATGGTGCCCGGACGCTCGTACTTCGGGATCACCGCCACTGATGTGTCGCAGCCGGCACTGGCCGTCGGTCGAACTGCTCGCTACAGCAACCACCGGCGAGCGGAGATTCCAACCGAGCTGGCCGCACGCTACCTGCACGATGTGGGCCGGGAGAGTTTCGAGATCGACGAGAAGCTGCGACGTCGCGTCGCCTTCTCGGTGTTCAACTTGCTTGATCTGGGGCGTGCACCGGTCAAGGAACTGGATTTGATTTTCTGCCAGAACGTATTGATCTACTTCCCGCGCGAGCGGCGTACGGAGATGCTGGAGGGCTTTGCCCGGCTGCTCAAGCCGGGTGCCGTGATGATCCTCGGGCCCGGCGAGGTGACGCAATGGACGCATCCGGGATTGGAGCGGGTGAGCAACCGGCAGGTGCTCGCCTATCGACGCATCGAGGGGGCGACTCCTTGAACGCAGCAACGACGAATCAGGGCAGGCCCGCTCAGCGGAGGGCGCGCACATGAACAGCAATTACGAAATCGATTTCACCACCCTGAACTGGGTCAAGCAGGAGCTTGAGGACACCCTCAAGCAGGCCCGTCAGTCGCTGGAGTCCTACGTCGAGGACCCCCAGGACGCGAGCCTGATGCGCTTCTGTGCCAGCTACCTGCATCAGGTGCAGGGGACGCTGCGCATGGTCGAGCTGTATGGCGCTGCCATGGTGGTCGAGGAGATGGAGCGCTTGGCGCAGGCCCTGCTCGACGGCAAGGTTCGGCAGACCGAAGAGGCTTACCAGATCCTCATGCGCGGCATGCTGCAAGTGCCGGACTATCTGGACCGGCTGCAGAGTGGCCATCGCGATATTCCGATCGTGTTGCTGCCGTTGCTGAATGATCTGCGCGCCTGCCGTGGTGAAAAGCTGCTGACCGAAACGGCGCTGTTTTCCCCGGATCTGTCACGCTCGCTGCCGGCCAATGTTTCCGGACCCGAGCATGCGCTGCCCGAGCCCGTCCTCAAGGCCAATGCGGCCCGTCTGCGGATGGCGTTCCAGCTGGGCCTGCTGAAGTGGTTCAAGGGCGAAGATGTCAGTGCCAATACCGCCAGACTGGCGTTGATTCTCGACCGCTTGCAGGCCGCAACTGCCCAGGTCGACGGCCGTCGTCTGTGGTGGGTCGGCGGTGGATTGCTCGACGCGGTGCGGGCCGACAAGGTGGACTCCTCGGTCTCGGTCAAGCTGCTCGTCGGTCGAGTCGACCGTGAAATCAAGAATCTGGTCGATCATGGCGAAGCCTGGTTTGTGCGTCAGCCGCCGCTTGAGTTGACCAAGAACCTGCTCTATTACCTCGCCCAGGTCGATGGCGCGGGCGATCGCGTCGATGCGATCCGCGAGTTGTATGGCCTGCGCGAGCTGTTGCCCAGTTCGGAAGAACTTGAGCACGCCCGCGGCGTGATGTCTGGTGCCAACCGGCAGTTGCTGGACACGGTCGGCGACGCGATCAAGGAAGACGTGTTGCGGGTCAAGGACGCGCTCGATCTGTTCCTGCGCACGGGCAATGGCAACGTGGCCGAACTGGACCCGCAGCGCGAGGCCCTGCAGCGGGTTGCCGACACCCTGGGCATGCTCGGCCTGGGCGTGCCGCGGCGCTTGGTGCTGGACCAGAAAGACACCGTCGACCAGGTCGTCGCTGGGGAACGGCCCGCCGACGAGAACACACTGCTCGATATCGCTGGGGCGCTGCTTTACGTCGAATCGTCGCTCGACGACCACATCGCGCACCTGGGGCGTGACAGCGGCGCAGCGAAGGATGGCGGCGACGCGGGACTGGAACTGCCGCAGGCCGAGGTTCGACAGATCCTCGATGCGACGATGAAGGAGGCGCAGACCAACGTCCAACAGGCCAAGCAGGACATCGTCGCGTTCATTGAATCACCGTGGGATCACAGCAAGATCGAGGAACTGCCCAGGCTGCTGGAAGAGATCACGGGCGCCTTGCGGATGCTCAATCTCCCGGATGCCGCCTCGCTGCTGCATGGCATCACCCGATTCATCGACATGGAGTTGCTGAAGTACCGTCGCGTGCCCAGTGGTGAGCAACTCGACCTGCTGGCCGATGCACTGGCCAGCATTGAGTACTACATGGAAGCGCTGCGTGATCAACGTGGCAACCGTGAACGCATTCTGGAGGTCACTCAGCGCAGTCTGGAGGCGCTCGGTTACTGGCCGTTGCCGGAGATGCTGCCGGAAGCGGAGGACAGCGCAGAAATTGCCCCGGACTCGGACGCCACGAGCAGTCAGTTGCCTTCGTTCGGCGGCGACTTCATGTCCGAGGGCAGCGCCGAGCAGGTGGTCGAGCCGGTCGACGACGAGCACATGCTCAGCATCGATCTGCCGCCAGTGGAAGCGGTTTCGACCGAGCAATCCGCGGAAGTTGATGGCGTCGCCGATGGTCCAGACGAACGAGAGTCGCTTGGTCTGCAGACGGCAGTGGAGATCGCGCCAGGCGAAGGCCTGGAAGCGCTGGTCGTGGGTGAGTCGAATGTCGAAGGCAGCAACCTGGCCGAAACCGAACTGCATGGATTGAGTTTCGACAGCGATGCTGAAGAGGCTCGACAGGACAGCGAAGCGCTGGTCGAGGAGACTCTGCTGCAAGCGGCAGACGGTGTGGAAGAGCGCGAGGACACCACGCTGTCACTGGATTTCCCGCTGGAGACCGGCGAAGCGGACGCGGAAGCAGCGCCACTTGAGACAGGCTTGTTCGAAGCCGAAGCCGAAGCCGAAGTCGAGGCCGAAGCCGAGGAGGTCCCGGCCTTCTCCTGGGAGATGGAGCCGTTGGCTGCGACCGGGCCAACCGACACCGCAGAAGCCGATCTGGAGGCCGAAGAAATCTCGCTCTCCGACGAACAGACGCCGGCGCTTTCCTCCGCTGATGACGGACCGAAATGGTACGAGGCCAGCGCCGAGGATTTGAGCGAGGAAGCCATCGCGGATGTGTCGGAATTCGCCAGCGACAGCCCGGTTGCGGACATTGAGGAGGTCGAAGTCGACCCCCTGGCAGCCGAGTTGGCCAGCGAGCAGGTCGAGCTGACCGAACTCAGTCTGACGTCCGACTTCGAGCTGGATCAGGATCTCGAAGCAACCGTGTCGGTCGATACCGGCATCGCCGAAATTGACGAAGTTGCGGTGGCCGAGGTTCCGGCTGTTGCGCCGGTGGTCCCGCCGACACCCGCGCTGGAGGTGCCGGACTCTGGCTTCCAGGCGGTGCCGTCTGACGAAATCGACGAAGAAATCCGCGAGGTCTTCGTCGAAGAAGTCCAGGACGAACTGGAGAACCTGAACCGACAATATCCAGCCTGGGTAGCCGATCAGGGCGACCAGGAGAAGCTGAAGCCGGTTCGGCGCAGCTTCCATACCCTCAAGGGCAGCGGTCGCCTGGTTGGCGCGCTGGCCATCGGCGAGTTCTCGTGGAAGATCGAGAACATGCTGAATCGGGTGCTGGACAAGACCATTGCGGTCTCACCAGCCATGCTGGACCTGATGGACAAGGCCATAGCGGCCTTGCCCGAATTGCTCGCCGCATTGCGAGGAGACGGACCACCGCAAACCAACATTGGCGCGATCATGTGGTGTGCCGACAGGTTGGCAGCGGGTGAGGAGGTATGGCTCCCAAAAGCTGAGCCCGCCCCGACCGCAGACGACAAGGTCGCTGCTGCGCCGGAGGCGGGCACTCAGGCAGCAGTAGATGAAGTCGTTCCTGGCACCGACGACGGTGCCGAGGTGTCGATCGCTGCAATAGAAGATGTCGAGCAGATCGCCGAATCCGATGTCGAGGACGCTGATTCTGATCTCGTGGGTGACACGTCCGCCGCCGCAGCGGATGCATCCACTGAGGAAGAGGCGGAAGCGCTGTCATCGCCGCTGGACGTCGATCCGGTGCTGATGGAGATTTTGCGCAGTGAAGTGAGCGCTCATCTGCAGACCGTGCGCGACTATCTGGGCGATTGGTACGCTCAGGGTGAGCCGATGATGGCGACCGAGGAGTTGCTGCGCGCCGTTCACACGCTCAATGGCGCGGTTTCGATGGTCGAATTGCCGTCGATCGCCGGCCTGGTCTCGCCACTCGAGGGCTACCTCAAGCGCGCGCGGGGTCACGATTTGCCAGTCGAACGGCGGGCGGCGGATCTGCTGACCGAGGCTGCCGACGCCATCGACGATTGCATGGTGTGTCTGGAGAAGAGTGAATCCCTTCCTGATCTGCAGGAACTCATCAATGCGGCCGTTGCGCTGCGGGATGATCTGCCGGTGGTCGAGCGCGGCTACCAGGCCTTTGGGATCCATATGGCCGAAGACGCCAGCCACGACGAAGCCGAATCAGACCGGGCGGGCTCGGAGGCGGTCGGTGATATCGAGCAGCAAGGGACTGAGACCGAGGCCGAGGCCGAGGAGCGTCCCTGGTATGAGGCCGATCTGGGTGAGGAGGCAGCCGCGCTCATTGACGAGTTGGGCATGGATTCCGTTGTCGATCAGGTGGAGCTTGAGGCAGACACCGAAGTGGCCGCAGCAGAGGAGCCCCGCCCCTGGTATGAGGCGGAGGCGGAAACTGAAACTGCATCCACTGACGGTCAGGACTCGGGTCTCGGTGACGAAGAATTGGAGTCCACCCAGGCGGAGCTCGGCGAGACCTTGGCTGGGGCCGAGATCACCGAGATCTTCGACGCCGGTGAGGACATCGTTGAATCATCGGATCTGAGCGATGAGGTGCCGGCGCCGCCCGAAGACGAATCGGCGTCGGTGGCCGTTGACGCGGACGCTGCAGCCAGAGCCCTGGCAGAGGCCGACCTGGATGCTTTCATCGCCGAAGCGGCAGGTGAACTGGGTCCTGTCGAAACGCCCGTCGAGCTTGCCGTCGAAGACGAAGGCGACTTCCTGGCCGAACTGGGCTTGATTGGCGAGGACTCAACCGACGCTGCGGGATTGCTTGGCGAAGCAGACAGCGGCGAAGTTGCCGAGGCGCCAGTCGAGCCCCCTGCCGCCACCGAGAGCGATGCCGAGGAAACGTCCTCCGGGGAAGATGCGCTGACGGTGGAAGATTTTGATTGGCTCAACGAGGACGGTGAACTCGCCATTGGCGAGGACGCGGTGCTCGCCATCGATGATGAACCCGTATTGCTTGCGGACGCTCCTGAGGAAGCACTTGCAGACAACGGCGGTCTGATCGCCGAGGAGTCAACCGAGGCAGTCATTGCTGACTCCGGTCTGGTATTCGAAGAGTTTGAGACCGAGTTGGAAGAGCTGGGCGAACTGGCCAGCGCTGAAAGCAATGAAGTGGCTTCGCCTGACAGTATCTCAATTGACGAAGAAGTCGACGCGATCCAATCGGTGGAATCCGATGGTGGGGCCTTCGATGAGCTCGATCTGGGCGCGCTGATTGGTGCCGAGACTGTTGGTGAAGGTGCATCGAGCGACACTGAAATCACCGAGCAATCCACGGAAGATCGGGCGGAACAGATCAGTGAGATCGTCGACGACGCGCCTGCTTTGAGCAGCGACGAGCGCGACGAGCAGACCGTCGAACTCGAGGAAGCCGGCGTTGCCGACATCGAACTGGCGCTCAACACCGGAGACGCCAATGAGATGGCTCCGGCTGAAACCGACGCCGCAGCGGCTGTTTCGCGCGCTCGGATGCCGGTGGACCCGCACCCGGAAGCACCGCTGGATACCAGTGATCTGGACGAGGAACTGCTCGACATCTTCCTGCAGGAAGGCGCCGAGATTCTGGATCAGTCCGACGGCATGATGGCCGAGTTGCGACAGGCGCCGGACGACCGCGAGACGATTGCCGGTCTGCAGCGTGAGCTGCATACGCTAAAGGGTGGTGCCCGAATGGCGGGTGTCGCCCCGATTGGTGATCTCAGCCATGCGATGGAATCGCTGTTTGAGGCCCTGGTCGAGGGTCGCACGGACGTGCCGGGACGGCACATGGTGGATGTGCTGGAACACTCCTTCGATGCGCTGCATCGGATGGTCCAGCGTGTGCGTCAAGGCCGGGCGATCGCCACACCGGACCAGACCATCAGCGTGCTCGAGTCACTCGAGCGCGGTGAACTGCCCAGCTTCCTTACCGAAGCGCCCACGGCGCAAGACACCGATGTTGTCGCTCCGGGGGCCGCGGTCGAGGAGACGCCGCCAGAGGCGCCGGCCGAAGTCGTGGAATCTGCCAAGCCGGTCCCCATACAGCCGCCGCGTCCAGACCGGCTGCGTCGGACCGCGATGGACGAGGAAGAGCCACAGCGGATGATGCAGCAGGAGGTCATTCGCGTTCGAGCCGACCTCATCGACAACCTCGTCAACTTCGCCGGTGAGGTGTCGATCTATCGTTCGCGTCTGGAAGCGCAGATCGGCGGTTTCCGTTTCAATCTGGTGGAATTCGACCAGACGGTCACCCGACTGCGCGAGCAGTTGCGCAAGCTGGAAATGGAAACCGAGGCGCAGATCCTGTCGCGCTATCAGCGTGAGATGGAGAATCTGCCCGGCAATCCGGAGTTCGACCCGCTCGAACTGGATCGATTCTCCACGTTGCAGCAGTTGTCCCGGGCGTTGGCCGAGTCGGTCTCCGACTTGCTCAGTCTGCAGAACCTGATGGACGACATCGCTCGTCAGTCGGAAACCTTGCTGCTGCAACAGTCACGCGTGAGTTCGGACCTGCAGGAAGGTCTGATGCGTACGCGCATGGTGCCCTTTGAGAGCCTGGTGCCGCGCCTGCGCCGCATCATGCGGCAGACCAGCGGCGAGTTGGGCAAGCGCGCTCAGCTCCGTGTCGAAGGTGCCCAGGGTGAAATGGACCGCACCGTCCTGGAGCGCATGACGGCGCCGCTGGAGCACATGCTGCGCAACGCGCTGGCCCATGGCCTGGAGACGCCGGAACATCGCCGGATCATCGGCAAGCCGGAAGAAGGCACGATCGGCATCAACGTCAGTCGCGACGCCACCGAAGTGGTGATCCGGATCACCGACGATGGCCGCGGCATGGATCGCGATGCGATTCGCAGCAAGGCGGTGGAGCGCGGACTGATTCGCGATGACGCCCAACTGACCGACCGTGATCTGTTCCAGTTCGTGCTGGAAACCGGCTTCTCCACCGCTACCGAGGTCAGCAAGATCGCCGGCCGAGGCGTCGGCATGGATGTCGTGAATAGCGAGATTCGCCAGCTGGGTGGCTCGCTACAGATCGACTCCGAGCGCGGGCGCGGCACCATCTTCACGGTGCGCCTGCCGTTCACGCTGGCCGTCACGCAGGCCATTCTGATCAAGCTGGCCGACGCGCTCTTCGCCGTTCCCATGACGTCAATTCAGGGCGTCATGCGGATGTCGCGCAAGGATTTCGAACAGCGTCAGATCGACCAGCAGACCGAAGTCACCTACGGTGGCGAGACCTACCACATCTACGATCTGGGTGATTTGCTCGGCAATCCGGTCAATCACACCGGTGATGACGGACAGATTCCGCTGGTCATGACGCGGACTGGCGACCAGCGTGCCGCCATCCGTGTCAGTACGGTGATCGGCAGCCGCGAAATCGTCGTGAAGTCGGTAGGCCCGCAGCTCTCGTCGGTGCCCGGATTCTTCGGCGCAACGATCATGGGTGACGGCAGTGTCGTGGTCATTCTCGATCTGGCACCGCTGGTTCGTCATGGTGCGGCTCTGCGCCAGGCACCTGAATTGGCTGCCGAGATCGAAGCCGAATTGCCACCGCCGGCCCCGATCCGCAAGGCGCCGCTGGTCATGGTGGTCGACGACTCGATCACGATGCGCAAGGTCACTTCGCGCGTGCTGGAGCGGCACGATCTGGACGTCGTGACCGCCAAGGACGGCCTGGATGCGGTCGAGCAGCTGCAGGACAAGATTCCGGACGTCATGTTGCTGGACATCGAAATGCCGCGCATGGACGGCTACGAACTGGCGACCTACATGAAGAACGACCCGCGGCTGCGCAAGGTGCCGATCATCATGATCACCTCCCGCACCGGCGAGAAGCACCGCCAGCGGGCTCTGGAAATCGGCGTCGAGCGCTATCTCGGCAAGCCGTATCAGGAAAACGACTTGTTGCAGAACGTTCGCGAAGCCTTGGGACAAGGGGCCACCGATGGTGTCAACTGAAGCCCCCATCCGTGCCGGCCTGATCTTCCAGCAGGCCGAACGCGCGCAGCAGCTGAAGCAGTCGCTGCGTGACGCAGGCATTGATCTGACGCTGGAACTCGACGTGCAAGGCCTGCGCAATCAGGGTCTGGAGGATGACCGGGTCGAGGTGTACATCGTCAACCTGGAATCCGAGATCGAGGACATGCTCGACGAGGTGACCGAACTGCTCGATGCCACCGATCGACCGGTCGTCTACAACGACGCCGATGTGTCCAGTGATCTCAGTGGCTGGGACCAGGCCCGCTGGGCGCGTCATCTGGCCGCCAAGATTCGCAAGGAGCGAGGTACGCTGCCGCCCACGCCGGCGGGTGCGGAATCCATTCCGGCGCCCAAACTGAGAGCAACCACCCCGGTGGTGGCCCCTGGCCTGGCTTCCCCGTCCACCGCAAGCGATCCGGCGACCTCATCCGAACTGGCAGTCGAAGCGGCCGCGGTGAGCAGCTCTTCACTGGCCGCCAGCTTGCTGGCGCTAGATGCCGAGGCGCCACCAGAGGCCAGGGAAAGCGCGCCAGCAGAACCGGCATCGGAAGAACAGCCTCCGACGCTGGAGCTGCCGGTCGACCTGCTGACAGATCCGATGATCGAAGCGTCGACGGATTCGCCGCCGCCTGATCTGGGCTGGGCGCTCGAAGACGTACCCACGGAATCCGACGAGCCTGCACCGGTTTTCGAGATGGATGAGGTCGTGCCCGAAGCACCCGCGTCCATCACCCCGGACGCCAGCCTGACCGAAGGGCTGGACCTTGATTTTCAGACTGACTCCGAGTCTCCCGAACCGGGACTGGCGACTGACGGAGCAATCGCCGACGAGTTTGAGTCCGATTTCCTCGACTCGGCCGTTGACGATCTGCCCGATACCGACGAGCCCACAGATGGCGACACCCTGGTCATTGGGGAATCGCTCGATCTGTCGCTGGATCTGCCCGTCGATGCCGATGCGCTCGATCTGGGCGATGGCTCACTGGAGCCGGTTGACGCGCTGGACGACCTGAGCATGTTCGGGCCGGCGGATGAAGGCAGCGATTTGCTGGAAGCGATCGATGACCTGGAAGCCACGCCGGCCGGCGAAGTGGACGAACTGGACAGCCTGTTTGGTGACATCGACGATGCCTCGACGGAGTCGTCGGAGCTCCTCGACGACGAGTCAATGGACCTGCCTCAGGCCCTGCTGGCTGGTGAACTGGGCGAACTGGAGGCCCCTGGCGAGGATGCCAAGACAGAAGCCCAAGAGGAGATCGCGCCTGATCTGGACGCGCTGTTCGATGGCGCGATCGAGTCCGACGGCACAGCCAGTATGGACGAACCAGCGAAGGGCAACTCGGCGACTGAGCGCAGTCCCGGCCTGTCGCTTCCAGACATCTCGCAATGGGTGCTGGAACCGCTGGATGAGGAACCGAACGAAATGGACGCGCTCGGCTCGGGCATTGAGCCGGTTTCCACCGGTCTGGACCTGCGGGGACTGGACTCGAACACACCGGTAGCACCAGCACCGGCCCCACCGACGCCAGCCGTCGCAACCCCGGCCCCCAACGAGGCCAGCGCGCCCGTGGCGAATCTGGACCTCGACCTGGGCTTGGACTTCTCGGACATGGACCTGGCTCCGGAGTTGGAGAGCGAGGCGCAGTCGCCGCCCGTAGCAGCTGCGCCGGCAGCGGCCTCTCTCTCTGCGGCCACGGCCAGCCACAGCGACGACGACGGCCCCGGACGCGTGGTCATCCTGGGTGCTTCCATTGGCGGTCCGGATTCAATTCGTTCCTATCTGAAAGCCATCGCGCCGGACCTGAAGGCTGCGTTCGTTCTCGTTCAGCACATGGGCGCCGAGTTCCTGGAGCTGATGGCCCAGCAACTCGACCGAGTGACGCCACTGCAAGTGCATCTGGCCAGCCACGGCGCGCGCCTGAAGGAAGGCGAAGTCCTGGTCGCGCCGGTCGGGAAGCGCCTGAAGTTCGACAGCAAGACCACCGTCGACCTGTCGCAGGACGCTGGCAGCACGGCCTATTCACCCTCAATCGATCAAGTGCTGTCCGACAGCCTTGAGCGCTGGGGCGCCAGCCGCTTGCTGGTGATCATTTTCAGTGGCATGGCCAACGACGCGGTCGCTGGTGCCCGGCAATTGGCTGAAGCCGGCGTGCCCATCTGGGCGCAGGATCCGGCCAGTTGCGTCATCAGCTCGATGGTTGACGGCGTGGTCGCCGCGAAAGTCGTCAGCTTCATCGGTACACCGGAGCAATTGGCCGAACAAACCAATCGGCTGCTGGCCTGAGCCGCCAGAGCGGAGATAAGGAAGGCACATGGAATCGCGCGATCTTCGAGGACTGTTGATGACCGTGACCAACGGTCGCGTCCTGTTGCCCAACGCCTCGGTCGCCGAGGTCATTACCTTCTCCGAGCCCGAGCGGGTCAGCAATGCGCCGGAATGGATGTTTGGGCGAATTCGCTGGCGTGGTTGGCGAATTCCCTTGATCTCATTCTCCTTGCTCGCGGGAATGGCACTGGAAGAGCGCGTTGAAGGTGCCCGCGTTGCGGTGGTGAAGGCACTGGATGATCCTCTTCGCTTGCCGTACATCGGCGTGCTGACTCAGGGCTTTCCACGCTTGACGACCGTTTCACCGGATATTCTGGTGCCGAATCTCGATTTCAGTGGCGAGCGCCCCGGCGTACTGATCAATCTGATGTTGCGTGATGATCAGGTGGTCATTCCCGATCTGGCGGCGATCGAGTCGGCGCTGCGCGACGTATTCGCCAACGCAGCCTGAGCGCTGCCGTGGCGGAGGAAGCAGGGTTGCTGCGCGCGCCCGAGCGCGTTCTCGGGCGCCCGTGTCTGCTGGCTGGCAGCGAGTGGGTGCGGCTGGAAGCCTGCCGGGACGCGGTTCGTGCCGCGGCGCGCCAGAGCGGTTTTACCCAGATCGAACGCGTCGAGGCTGGCGAGCGCGGCTTTGACTGGAATGAACTGGCGCAGATCAGTGTCAGTCCGGGCTTGTTTGCCGAGCGCCGCGTGCTCGACCTGCGTCTGGGTGGCGGCAAGCTGAGCAAGGAAGCCCAGGGCATCGTCCTGGAGATCCTCGAGCGAGCTGACCCGGACCTGCAGGTGCTGGTCAGCCTGCCGGAATGGAGCCGAGCGCTGGAGCGCGAGTCGTGGGTCAAGGCTTTTGGCAAGCACGGGCAGATCGTCGCCATGTGGCCCCTGAAGGCCAAGGATGTGCCCGCCTGGTTGGCGACGCAGGCGCGTGCCAGACGCCTCAGTCTGGATGACGAGGCGCTGGAACTGCTGATCTGGCGCACCGACGGTAATCTGCTGGCTGCCACACAGGCATTGGACAAGCTGGCGCTGGCTCGCCCCGACGGCATCTGGCGCGCCAGCGAACTGGCTGCCCACATCGCCGATGATGCGCGATTTGATGTGTTCCGGTTGATCGAAGAGAGTTTCGGCGGACGCGCCATCGGCTTGCGCCGGGTATTGCAGGTACTGCGCGCCGAGGGTGAGGAACCCGCTCGTCTGTTGGCCTGGCTGACTCGACAGCTGGCGGTGATGGTCCAGTTGGCACAACGCAGTTCGAATCCAGCAGCAGCGCGCGAGTTCCTGCGCGGGGAGCGCGTATTCGAACCCCTCGCCAGCATCATGCTCGGGGCCAGACAAAGGCACTCCCCGCAGCAATGGGAGTGCTTGTGGGTGGACCTGCTGGCGGTGGATCGTGCTGCCAAGGGCCGCCTGGAGGAACCCGCCTGGCTGGCCCTCGAGCGGCTGCTGTTGCGGGTGGCGCTGGATGATTCTCGTGCTCGCGCCTTCGCCGCTTGATCACTCCACTGTTGCCAGCGCCCGAGTGTTGTTGGGTGGCAGCTTCGATCCGATTCATCACGGGCATCTGAGGGCTGCGCTGGAAGCCGCCGAAGCGCTGATGGTGGCGCGAGTGGACCTGTTGCCGGCCGGCCAGCCCGCCTTGCGATCGCCCTTGGCGGCCAGCAACCATGCCCGTCTGGCGATGCTGCAGTTGGCGGTCGCAGACGAGGCGCGGCTGGGCGTTGACGCCCGCGAACTGCAGCGACCCGGCCAGACATTCACCATCGATACGCTTCAGAGCCTGCGCCAGGAAGCCGGCCCGAAGGCGCCGCTGATCTTTCTTCTAGGCGCCGACGCCTTCTCGCGACTGGAGCAATGGCAGCGCTGGCAGCTTCTGACCAGAACGGCGCATCTGCTGGTGCTCAGCCGCCCAGGACAGACCCTGTCGCCGCCGTCTCACCCACTCTTCCTGGCGCAGCGCCTGAGCGAGCCGCTGGACCTGCTGCGCCGCCCATTTGGTCACTGGAGTGCGCTGGAAATCACGCCGCTGGCGATCTCGGCCACCGACTTGCGGCAGCGCTGCCGACAAGGTCAGTCGCTGCGCTATCTGGTGCCTGACGCGGTCTGGGATTACATCCAGGCGCAGCAGCTCTATCGAGCGACGTCGCTGTCGCAAGACTGAAAGCCAGGCCCGGCAAGCTTGCCAACGCTCCGAGACGGGCGGAGAATGGCGCTTGGCGTGGTTCAGGACAGGTCTTTCGATGCGCGGTTTTCCCTCGTGATGACAGCGGTCCCGGTCGCGCCCGTCCACTCCGTTGCAAGGAGCGCCCCGAACCGTCCATGAGGAATACCCGTTGACTGCCACCCAGCCCCGTCGGGCCGAAAATTCTTCGCCAGCCACTGATGCCTCAGCGCTGGCGCTCCCAGATCGACCCAAGCGCAGCCGCAAGCGCAAGCCGGATCCCACCGAGCAGTTGCGTGACCTGGTCGTCGACAAGCTCGAGAACATGAAGGCGCGTGACCTGCGCCTGATCGATGTCCGCGGCCGCACCTCCATCACCGACTTCCTGGTGATCGCCAGCGGTACCTCCAACCGACACGTGCGTGCCATGGCCGAGGAGGTCATCGTGGCCGCCAAGACCATCGACAATGCGCCGTTGGGCGTCGAAGGCGAACGCGAAGGCGAGTGGGTGCTGGTGGATCTTGGTGATGTCGTCGTGCATCTGATGCAGCCCAGAACCCGTGAGTTCTACGGTTTGGAGCGCATGTGGGGACTGGACGTGCCGGTCGCCGCTGAAGCCGCAGCCGCAGCAGCCGCCGCCGCTGGCACTCGCGCGGACTGACCCACCCGTCCGTGAAGGCGACGCTGCTGGCGGTTTGTGACCGCAGCCCGGAATGGATCGATAGCGGCTACAGCGACTACGTCGATCGTCTGCGCGGCCGCTTGCAGCTGGACTACCGGCGCATCAAGCTGGCGCCGCGCGGCAAGGGCCGCAGCGATGCAGATGCCCGCCGCGATGAGAGTCAGCGCCTGTTGGCGGCGGTGCCGGACGGGGCCTGGCGAGTGGCTTTGGACTCGCGAGGGCGCAGCTGGTCCAGTGAGCAACTGGCGCGGGAACTGGAACGATGGCGGCAATCTGGCCAATCGTTGTGCCTGCTGATCGGTGGTCCCGACGGCCTGCTGGACGAAGATCGAGCACGTTGTGAGCAGTGCTGGTCACTGGGAGCAATGACCCTGCCCCATGCGCTGGTCCGCGTCATCGTGGCCGAGCAGCTGTACCGCGCTCATTGCATCCTTGACGGTCACCCCTATCATCGCTGACCGAGCGCCTGCTCAGTCGAGCGGGTCGAATCGCTCCAGCACGGTCTGCCGGATCCAGCTGCCCCCCGGTGTCACAGCGGTCGACAGCTGGCCGGTGAAACGCAGCTGGTCGGGTCCCAGGGACTGCAACCGCCACTCGCCCGAGGGTTGCGCGTTGACCGCGGCGTCGCTGCAGAACAGACAGACACCCGTCTGGGCTTGCGCCAGCAATCGTTGATCGATTCCGCCACCACCTTGAGCCGACGCCCAGCGCAGTCGATCGTCCGCGGCGAAGTAGTACAACAGCGCAAAGGCGATGTTGCCTTCCTCCTGCAGGGTCATGCCCCAGCCCAGATCCTGATTGTCGGCATACAGGCCGGTACGCAGCGATTGCCCGGCCTGCGGTGCAAAGCGGAAGGGCTCCAGAACTTCAAAGCCGCTGCCGCTGCCATCATTCAATCCCCAGCCCAGATGAATCGTCGTCCCATCCACGACCCGCAGCTCGATGCCGCCGATCTGCTGGGCACGGGGTAGCTCGGTGACGGCTTCTCGTCGCCACTGCAGCAACGCAGCGGTCACTCGACCATCGACCAACGGACCCTGCGCAGTCCAGGTGACTGGCAGGCCTTCGGCATCGTAGGTGTACCAAAGCATGAACAGGATGTTCTGGACGATCGTGATGTGCTGTCCGTGACCCGGACGTTGCGGATCCCACCACAAGCCACGCGGGAAGGCGACACCGGCATCGCGTGCGCCCGGCAGGCAACTCGCACCACGTGCCACGCCCAACTGATCACGCTGTGGACAGCTGCGCATGTCGCTCGCTACCTGCTCGATCGGGAGCAGCGTGGCGTGGTCGCCGTCGACGCTGGCGACCACGGCCTGGCTGAGTCGCAAGTCGACCCCATTGCCCGCGGTGCAGGCCGGACCGCCGAGCACATTGCCGCCCAACGACGTGTAGAAGCCGGAGCAGGGATCGGACGAGCCCGGTCCGTCCAGCGACAACAGCGAATCGCGCAGTTGCAGCAGGGCGCCAGCAGCCACCTCAACGGGCTCGGCGGCACTGCTGGACAGCGAGACATGGGTCCATTCAGCCTCGCCTCCGGTCTGTTGCCAGAGCGTCGGCGCCGAGCCAGCCAGGGTCACGTTGGCCAGGTTGCTGCTGCCAGCGTTCTGCTGCACCAGTGGCTGGCCCAGATCGACGGATCCACAGCGCTGCAGTAGCAACGCTCCGGCATTGCGGATGGCTGTACTGCCGAAGGCTCGGAACTGGCAGTCGCTCAGCTTCAGCGTGCCATCGTTGATCAGTACCGCGTCTGCACCGCCGTGCCCACTGCTGAGTACCAGGCCTTCCAGGCTAAGGCTGGCGCCATTGGCGACACTGGCCAAGCGGCGCTGACCGAGTGCCACAATCGTTTGTGCACCGCGAATCCGCACATCGCCGGCAATCGGAACGAGGGATTCGTGCAGTGGTGCCCCAGGGCTGGTATCAGCAAAGCGAACCTCGCCGCTGGCCAGCTGCAGTTCAACGGCAGTACCCAGATTGGCGGCGCCGACCAGCAGTTCTCCGAGTCGCTGAGCACGAATCGACGGGTCAGTCTCGCTGGCCGCTTCGCCCACGATGCCCCGACGCAGCGATGGGCTGTCATTGTCGAGCAGCCGAATGCGGACCTGCTCAACCGCCAGTGGTAGCGAAGATTGCAGCGACAACAGCAGTTCGCCTTCGTCATCCACCAGCAGATTGTCGGGCAGGCTGATGAGCAAAGATTGCGCACCAGTATCACCATCGCCCCACTGCAGTTGCGTCTGACTGAGCTGGACACTGCGATCCGAGTCCAGACCGAGGTCCAGTGTGGCTGCCCCCTGGCCGCTGCCCTGGCGTTCGAACTCCAGCGCGATGCTGCCGCCTTCGCTCAATGCAGGCGGTTGTTGCTTGAGGATGATCTGTTCACCCGCATCGACCCACAGGCTCAGATTGCGGTCGATGCCACCAAAATCACTCTCGGTTCCCGAGGCACTTTCGTAACCGGTCCAATGCCCATCGGCCCAGCCCACCGGCGTGGCGGGCTGTGTGTCCAGCCGGCGACCGATCAGGTCGTAGGCATCAACCTCCAGGGTCGCCGAACCTGTCGGGAAATCCGCCGGCAGTTCGAAGTCCACCACCAACGCATCTTCGCGATAGCGGTAGAAGCTGCGCCCGTCGGCGTCCGGTGAGCCCAGCCAGCGTGCCTGAGTCATGTCGATGGCCAGACTGCGCTCGCCTGAGAGCAGATTCAAAGTCGGCATCAGCCGGCCGGTTTGTTGTCCCGGCAAGACCTGGGCGACGCCGCCGATGCGCTGACGCATGGGCCGATCGAAGGCCAGCCAGAGCTGATGACGCTGCCCGGGCCGCAGACCGCCGTTGCCCTCGTTCTGCAGCTGCCGGCGCTGCGGCGACACCGCCTGCCAGCGACTGCGCTGCAGAAGCGTCTGGTCGACGCTGCGGACCTCCAGCTGCGCCACGCTGGCGGGTCCGGCGGCGTGATAGAGCACCACGCGGTGCGATTCGGACAGCTGCTCACGCACGCGCCGGATCTGGCTCTCCGGCAGAATGAAGCCGTCGTGGTGATAGCCGAAACTGCCGTACTCGACCGCGCCGTTGACGCCGGGTTCGATCTCCAGCGTCCAGCTGGGGATCTGCAGCAGATTGCCGAAATACTCTGCCGTCTGGCCGATGCCAAAGCCCGCCTGGTCGGGCCGATCCAGATACAAGCGGCCGTTGGGGCTGGCCGCACTGATCGAGATGGCTCGATGGTGGCTAGCGAAATCACTGGCCAGTGCCGCCATGATGCTGTTGCGGCGCCCATTCTCGGTGCGGATGGTAAAGAGCACCTGGCTGTGCGAATGCGCGTCGATGTAGACACGCAGTTCGTTGCTGGGGCCCTGCAGGGCCGCCTGCTGCAGAGCCTGGATCTCCGGTTCGCTGGCCGGCGAGGGACCGTGATGAATCAGCGACGCTTCCAGGCTGGTCGATTGGGTGCTGGTGGCCCAGTAGGGCAGGTTGTTGCGATTCAGATCCACGCCGCCACGATGGTCAGCGCTGGTGCTGAAAATCCCGTCGGTGTTGCGGTGATTCTTGCGCCGCATGCGACCGTCGCGCGGCCAGGTGGGGTCGGTGGTGTCCTGGCCCTCATAGATGCGCGCCGGCTCTGACTGGGTCATCAGGAAGCCGTCGATGTTCAGCACCGGTACCACGACCAGATTGACCTCATCGAGCAGGAACCGATCCATACCGACCGGATCCACACTCTCCACCAGCGACTCCAGCAATCCGGTGACAACCTCCGGGCTTTGCCATTCGCGCGCGTGAATGCCGCCGTTGATCATCACGGCCGGCTCAGGGCGACCCTCCGCGCCCACCCGATCGGCGTCGCCAACCCGGTAAACCCAGATGTCGCGACCTTCGTGCGTCTGCCCGCTGACTGCTCCGCTCAGACGCGGAGAAATCAGCAGCAGATCCTGCGCGCGGGTATGCAAACCGGCGTAGCTGCGAAAACCGTCGAAGGGCAGCGGCGTGTCCTGCGGCACCGGCACCGGGAATCCCAGGGCGATCCGATCGGCGCCGGACCCGGTCTGCACGAAGGTCTTCAGTTGCTGGGCGTCGGCGCCGCTGCCCATGGCGGCGAGACAGCCCAGCAGCAGCGGTCGGATCAGCGCAGCAGCCATGCCCGCGTCTCCTGATCCAGACGCATCAGCAGTTCGGGATTGCGCGTGAGTTCGGCGATCTCGGTCGCCAGCGCCGGTGGCGCCGATTGCAGCACCAGCAGCAGACGGCGGCGCAGCAACGGGTCCTCAGTCTGCAGCAACAGCGACCGCACCTGATCGAGTCCGGCGCTGTCCAGGCCGCGAGCCAGCGGCAGGATCGCTGCGGCACCTTGGATGGGGTCTGCGAGTTGCTTGAGCAGCGTCGCCCGGTCCACACCTTCGCCGGCCTTGGCTTCGGAAGCCGCCAGCGCCGCCACCTGTGGTTGCAGATCGGCACGCTTGTTGGCCGCCTTGACCGCACGCTCATAGGAGGTGGCCGCACCGTGCTGCAACTGCGCCAACCAATGCGCCGCGCGCACTGGATCGGCCATCGAGATGGCGCGAACCAGGCTGGTATCGTCCTCGCGACGCATGGCCAGTTCGCCCAATAGGTCGGCCAGACCCTGGTCCAGCGGTGAGGTGTGGATCTCATCGAGCAGTGCGTCGCATTGCTCGTCGCTGGCCTCTTCGATGGCGTCGAAATACCCCGGTTTCGGCTCAGTCTGGGCCCGGACCGCCTTGACGAAACGGTCGGGTCGACCGAGCAGCGAGACCGCCTCCTGGCGTTGTGCCTCGCGGGTCAGGCGATTCAGCTGGCCCTTGGCGAGCACGTCGACCGGATAAAGGGCCACCTGATACTGCGATGAATGGTCGTGCGGTTTGCGCAGCTGCGGCTGGTAGGCGGCCACCATCTCCAGCCAGGGCCGGTCAAGCAGATCGGGCGGCGCCTGCTGAACCCGCAGCAGCAGGCCCATCAGCACTGGCTCGGCCTGGTCCGGCGCCGACTTGGCCTGGGCCAGCGCGGCTCTGGCCTGACGCGCCCGATCCACCGCCGCACCCTCGGCCGTTGCCAGCGCCAACGCTGCCCACAGACAGAGCACTGCGCCGATCCAGTGGCCCAGACGTCGGTGCGCCGACGCCGCAGGGATGAAGTGCCCGACCATGTACGGCTCCACGACCCACAAACTACCCTGCGCATGGTCGCAGATGCCTGCCTCCGGACCAACCGGGTGGGGCAGGGACACGCAACATCTGGTTGCGCGATTCACCCCTGAGCGGGGATCTCAGCGCTCGATCGGCCCGAGAAACCGCGGTGACCTGACTGTGCCGCCCTTGCTCACCGCGGTGGTGGCAGCTGGCCCGGCTGCGTGACGTTGGCAACGCTCTGCCAAAAATGCGTGCAGTGGGGCGATCACGGGCAGATGGTGTTCGCGGTGCGGGTACACCAGATGCAGTGGCATCAACTCACCGGGTTGTTCGGGCAGCAACTGAAGCAGGCGGCCGGCGCGTACGTCACTACAAACGTCGAGCCAGGCGCGGTAGGTGATGCCCTGACCCGCAACTGCCCAGCGGCGAACCACTTCCGCGTCATTGCTGACCAGCGGTCCCTGCACGGCGACGGCTTTGGTGCCGGTGCCATCGGGAAAATGCCACAGGTCGTGCACCCGACCACCGAGCGTAAAGCAGAGGCAATCATGCTGGCTCAAGTCCGTCAGTTCGCGCACAGGCCCGCGTCGACGGAGGTAGTCGGGTGAAGCCACCAGCACGCGGCGGTGGCCTGGCAACAACGGCATGGCCAGATAGCTGGCGTCGGGCAAGCGACCGTAGCGAATGGCCACGTCGACGGGATCGCGAAAAACGTCGGCAACCAGATCGGACAAATGCAGTCGCAACTCAAGTTGCGGATGGATCTGCCGAAACTCGGTCAGCCAGGGGACGAGCAGACTGCGGCCCAGGTCGGACGGTGCCGACAGTTGCAGCGTGCCTCGCAACTGCCCGGGTTCGGCGCCCAGGCGGTCCAGACCTTCCTGCAGGTTCAGCAGTGCCTGGTGTGCACAGGGAAGATACTGCTCGCCTTCGATCGTCAATCTGAGACTGCGAGTGGAGCGGGCGAACAGTCGAACCGAGAGTGCCCGTTCGAGCCGACGTATAGCCGTGCTCACTTGTCCCGGCAGCAGACCACACTCTCTTGCCGCAGCAGAGAAGCTGCCGAGCGCGGCACTGCGGACGAACAGGCGCAGGTCTTCCAGTCGCATGATTTATACGAAATTGGTGAAAATCCTTGCGCATTTTCGCGCTTTTTCGGCATGAATGTCGCGAGGAAAATGAGCCTACCTCCTGCTCTGGAACACCCGCGATGAAGGCCATCGTCTACGACCAGCCCGGATTGCCGTTGAGCGATCCGCGTTCGCTCTATCTGACCGAACTGCCCAAGCCGACGCCGGGACCGCGCGACTTGCTGGTCCGCGTGCAGGCGATCTCGGTCAATCCGGTCGACACCAAGATCCGCGCCCGGGCCGCCACTGAGGGTCCCCGCATCCTGGGCTGGGATGCCGTGGGGACCGTCGATGAGGTCGGCGCTGAGGTCAGCCTGTTCACCCCGCGTGAGTCGGTGTACTTCGCCGGCGCCATCGACCGACCAGGTAGCAATGCCGAGTGGGTGCTGGTCGACGAGCGGATCGCCGCACGGCCGCCCCGTTCACTGACGGCGGCCGAGGCCGCGGCGCTGCCGCTGACGGCGATCACCGCCTGGGAACTGCTGTTTGACCGGTTGCGGGTGCCCGAAGGCGGCGGTCAGGGTGATGCGCTGCTGATTGTCGGTGCCGCCGGTGGCGTTGGCTCGCTGCTGACCCAGCTGGCCCGCCAGCTGACCGGACTGACGGTCATCGGTACGGCGTCGCGGCCGGAAACCCAATCCTGGGTGCGGGAGCTCGGCGCCCACCACTGCATCGATCACCGGCAGCCGTTGTTGCCGCAACTCGAGTCGCTGGGCCTGCCGCAGGTGCGCCATGTGGCCAGCCTCACCCACACGGCCGATCACTACGAGCAGTTGGTCGAAGCGCTCGCACCGCAGGGACAGCTGGCGGTCATCGATGATCCGGCCTCACTGGATGCGGTGCCGCTCAAGCGCAAATCGCTGTCACTGCACTGGGAGCTGATGTTCACCCGGTCGCTCTATCAGACCAGCGACATGCAGCGGCAGCACGACCTGCTGACGCGGGTTGCCGCGTTGATCGATGCCGGCCAGCTGCGCACCACGCTGGGCCAGCATCTGGGGCAGATCAACGCCGCCAATCTGCGCCAGGCCCATGCGCTGATCGAGAGCCATCGCACCCGCGGCAAGCTGGTGCTGGCCGGCTTTGGGGGCGATGACTACTCGTAGCGCAACGCGGTCGCCCGGCCCCAGAACACCCGATAGGTGAAGGCGCTGTAGGCCAGGATGGCCGGCAGCGTGATGATCACGCCGACCAGGATGATCAGCAGCGAGCCCGGCGCGGCGGCGGCCTGATGGATGGTGATCCGATCGACCACCAGATAGGGGAACAGGCTGTAGGCCAGGCCCAGGAAGGCCAGCGTGAACATCCCGACGGCGCAGGCGAAGGGTTGCCAAGGGCTGCTCAGAATGCCGCGGCGCAAACGGTTCAGCGAGCGGGCGGCGATGAAGAACAGCACGGCGGTCATCAGCGGAATGGGCAGCAGCGCGATGAAGGCCGGCAGGCTGAACCATTTGTCGAAGATGCGCGCGCTGACCAGCGGGGTGGCGATCGACACCGCGGCGATGCCGACGCCAGTGAGCCACAGCGCCCACCAGCCCCAGCGCGCGGCCTGCTGCTGCAACTCACCTTCGACCTTCATCAGCAGCCAGCTGGCGCCGAGCAGCGCATAGCCAGCCAGCAGACAGACACCGATGAAGCTGGCAAAGGCGAAGTTCGCCACGCTCCACTCGAAGCCGAGGATGTAGGCGCCCAACATGAAGCCCTGCGAGCCCGCGGCGAGCACCGAGCCGGCGAAGAAGGCGAAGTCCCAGCGGCGCTTGTGCGCTGCCCGCGCCTTGACCCGAAAGTCGAAGGCGACGCCACGCAGGATCAGGCCGATCAACATCAGCGTCACCGGCAGATAGAGCGAGCTGAGGATCACGCCGTGCGCGGCCGGGAAGGCAATCAGCAGGATGCCCACGCCGAGGACCAGCCAAGTCTCATTGGCGTCCCAGAACGGCCCGATCGAGGCGATCATCAGGTCCTTCTGGCCGTCCTCGGCAGCACGCAGCAGGATGCCCACGCCCAGATCGAAACCGTCCAGGATCACGTAGAGCAGCATCGCCACGCCGAGCAGGGCGAGGAAAATCTCCGGCAGATAGGCGCTCATCAGCGGGCCTCCGAGGTCACGGTGGCGGCCAATGGTCCCGCGACCTTCGCTTCGGGGGCGGGCGCCGCGGGATGCCGCATCATGTAAAACAGCACACTGATGTAGGCCAGCAGCAGGCCGACGTAAACCAGCAGATAGAGCGTCAGGGTCAGACCGATCATCGGTGCCGGCACGCTGGAGGCGGCATCGGCGGTACTGAGCACACCGTAGACCAGCCAGGGCTGTCGGCCGATTTCGGTGACGTACCAGCCCGCCAGCGTGGCGGCCCAGCCGGAGAAAGTCATCCACACCAGCACCCGTTGCAGCCAGGTGGCCGGCTCGCCGCGGCGCCACAGCTGCCAGCTGCCCAGCCAGCTGACGAGCAGCATCAGCACGCCCAGGCCTACCATCAGGCGGAAGCCGTAGAACAGCGGCGCGACGGGCGGGTGGTGCTCGAAGTCATTCAAACCCCGCACCACACCATCGGCATCGTGAACCAGGATCAGGCTGGCCAGCCGCGGAATCTCCAGTTCCAGATGATTGGTCCGAGCGGTTTCGTCCGGCACCGCGAACAGGCGCAGGGCGGCGCCTTGCTCGGTGTCCCAGATGCCCTCCATCGCCGCGATCTTGGCCGGCTGATGTTCGAGCGTGTTCAGGCCATGCAGGTCACCGGCGAGGATCTGCAGCGGGATCAGCACGGCCGCGGTCAGCACGCCGGTGCGCAGCGTCAGCCGGGTTTCCTCGCCGCGATCACCACGCAGGCGGCGCCAGGCCGACAGCCCGGCCATCAGGAAGGCCACGGTCAATCCGGAGGCCAGCAGCATGTGGATCAGGCGATAGGGGAAGGAGGGATTGAAGACGATGGCGGCCCAATCGGTGGCATGCGCCTGACCGTCGATCATTTCGAAGCCCTGTGGCGTCTGCATCCAGGAATTCAGCGCCAGGATCCAGAACGCCGACAGCGTCGTGCCGATCGCCACCAGCCAGGTGGCCAGCGTATGCACGCGATCGGACACGCGGCCCTGGCCGTAGAGCATGATGCCGAGGAAGGCCGCCTCGAGGAAAAAGGCGGTGAGCACCTCATAGCCCAGCAGCGGCCCGGCGATGTTGCCCACCCGCTCCATGAAACCCGGCCAGTTGGTACCGAACTGGAAGCTCATCGTGATGCCGCTGACCACACCCAGGGCAAAGCTCAGGGCGAAGACCTTGACCCAGGTCCGATAGGCCGCCTGCCAGGCCGGATTGCCACTGCGGCGCCAGCGCAGCTTGAAGTACAGCAGCAGCCAACCGAGGGCGATCGTGATCGTCGGAAAGAGGATGTGGAAGCTGATGTTGGCGGCGAACTGGATTCGGGCCAGCACGATGGGGTCGAGGGTCATGGCAGGGTTCTAGGGCTGAGGGGGCAGGGCCGAGGGGTCAGGAATGCGGCGAAGTGGGTCGGGGATCGGTGGGAGCGAGCTTGCTCGCGATCTTTTTGGGGAAGGGCTCAGGGCCCAGGGCCCAGTGGCGGGTCGGTATCTGAGGTGGCGATTGCCGGTGGCGGCTCCTTGCGGCCGCCGCCGAGGACTCGTTCTTTCAGTTCCAGCAGGCGCGCGACCTTGGCGCCCAGGCCCATCAGGCTCTGCAGCACCTCGGGGGAGAGCTTGCGGACTTCGGCAAACCACTCGGTGATCTGCTCGATCAGCTCATGCATCCGCCGCATGCGCTCCTGCGCGTAGGCGTCCTCGGGCGAGCCGGCGCTTTCCAGCAGTGCGTCGCGGAGCATTGACAGGGTGGGGTCGACTTCGCGGCGCTGGCGCTCTTCGGCCAGCGTTCGAAAGATCTGCCAGACGTCTTCCGGCGCGCTGAAATAGTCGCGGCGATCGCCGGGGCGATGCTCCAGTCGCACCAGGCGCCAGCTCTGCAACTCCTTCAGCCCCATCGACACGTTGCTGCGCGAGACGCCCAGGCGCTCGACGATGTCATCGGCGGTGAGCGCCTGACTGGAGATGTACAGCACGGCATAGATCTGGCCGACGGTGCGATTGACGCCCCAGCGGCTGCCCATCTCACCAAAGTGCAGGACGAAGGCCTGACTGAGCGGAGGAAGATTCATCGTTGTCGGTAATTTCAGTAATTTCTGAAAGTTCAGACGAAGCATAGCGTGCCAAGCCGCGCTGGGAACCCGTCGGGCCGGAACAAATGCAGGACAATTGACCGACGGCTGGAATTGCCGGTGTGGACCTGATCAGCCGTAGGCGACGAAGGCCGCGACGATCAACCCGATCAGCAGCGCCATCGTGACCCCCACCGCCAGCGCCGGTCCGCGATCGGCCCAGCCCAGAACGGGCGCGGCCGCCGGCAACGTTGCACCCTGATCCAGCAAGGCCTGGTAGATGCGCTCCTGCGAGGCGTAGATGCGCCAGGTCAGCGCCAGACCGAGGGCGCCAAAGGCGGGTACGGCCAAAGCCATGACCAGGCCGAACTGCCGCAGGCCGGCCAGCCAGACGTCGACACCAGCGCGCCCCTCAGAACGGGTCAGCCACTGCAACAGCACCGCAAACAACACGCCACCGGCGGCGCCGATCAGCAGCCCGCGCAGCGCAGCGCCTCTGGCACCGATCGCGCGCTTGCGCGACCACTGCCACAGGAACGCGTCGCGCTGCCGGGCATTCATCCGCTGGGCTCAGTCGTCGAAGGCCATGATCAGGCGCGCATAGCCTTCGACCATGCGACCCATGTTGGCCACGCTGAGGTGCTCGTCGGTGCCGTGAAAGCCGGCGATCTCGGCCGGGCTGGCGATCATCGGCAGGAAGCGATAGCTGGCATTGGTCAGCTCGCGGAAATGGCGGGCGTCGGTGGCGCCCACCACCAGACCCGGCGCGATGGGTGCGCCGTCGCCGGTCCAGTGCGCCAGCGCCTGCAGCGTGCGCCAGGCCGGTGTGTCCGTGGGCGACAGCGGCGAGGCCTCACTGGCCAGGTTGCCCGGGGCAATCGCCACCTCGACGCCAAAGGCTTCGACCAGCCGTTGCACATGCGCGATCACCGACTCGCTGCTGTCGCGCGGATGCAGCCGGAAATTGACCATCGCGGTGGCCGCCTGTGGCAACACATTGTCCTTGACCGAGCCACTGAGCATGGTCGGCGCGGTGGTGGTGCGCAGCATCGCGTTGCCACCGGGCTGCGCCGAGAGCTTCTTCTCGATCAGCGACCCGAACAGCCAGCGATTGGCCAGCAACACACGTTGAGTGAAGGACAGATCGCTGGCCACGCCGGCCAGCATCTGCGCCACCGGCGCATCGTCGAGGGAGCCGGGCAGCTGATTCTCCTCCAGCGCCACGATGGCGCGGGCCAGCCGCACCGCGCCCGACTCGCGCGGTGGCATCGAGGAATGACCGCCAGCCGCCGGTGCGGTCAGTTGCAGGGTCAGATAGCCCTTCTCGGCGATGCCGATGATCGCTGCCGGCCGCCCGGTCAGCGGAAAATCGGCCAGCACCATGAAGCCTTCGTCGAGCACCAGCCTCGGCCGGACCTGACGGTCACCGAGCCAGGCCACTGCGGCCTGCACGCCGGTGCCGCCGATCTCCTCGTCGTGACCCAGCAGCAGCCAGACATCGCTGCGCGGCTGGAATCCGGCACCGAGCAGACTTTCGCAGGCCTCCATGATGGCCACCAGCGAGCCCTTGTCGTCCAGCGCACCGCGGCCCCAGATCCGGCCGTCGGCGACGGTTCCGGCGAAGGCGGGATGGGTCCAGTCACTGGCAGTGGCGGGATTGATGGGCACGACGTCCTGATGCGCCATCAACAGCAGCGGCGGCAGCTCAGGCTCGCGGCCGGGCCAGCGGTAGAGCAGCGTGAGCTCGGCCACCCGCTCCAGCTGCATTGCTTGATGTACCTGCGGATAGCGCTGTGTCAGCCAGTCCTGCAGCGCCAGCAGGGCGTCGCGTGGGGGCGGCTGGTCGGCACCCATGGAGATCGTCCGGAAGGCGATTGCCTGAGCCAGTGACTCGGCCGCCCGAGCGCTATCCAGCGGTGGCGGTGTGGGCAATGGCTGGAGCTGTTCGCCTCCGGGCCCATAGGTGGCACCGCGCCACAACAGCACGGCCAGCAACAGCAGCAGGCCCAGTCCGGCAACGCCGACGAAGCGCTTCATCGGCGCGGTTTCCCTTGGCTCAGGCCTTGTCGCGCAGCTCGCGCCGCAGAATCTTGCCGACGTTGGTTTTCGGCAACTCGCTGCGGAATTCGATGTAGCGCGGCTGCTTGTAGCCGGTCAGCTGCTCCTTGCAGAAGGCCTTGACCTTGTCGGCGGTCAGACTGTCGTCCTTCTTGACGATGACGATCTTGACGGCTTCGCCGCTCTTCTCGTCCGGCACGCCCACGGCGGCCACTTCCAGCACGCCGGGCATCGTTGCCACCACGTCCTCGATCTCGTTCGGATAGACGTTGAAGCCGGACACCAGAATCATGTCCTTCTTGCGATCGACGATATAGAAATAGCCCTTTTCGTCCATCCGACCCATATCGCCGGTGCGCAGCCAGCCGTCGGCGGTGATCACCTTGGCGGTTTCTTCCGGCCGCTGCCAGTAGCCGCGCATCACCTGCGGGCCACGGATGCAGATCTCGCCCACTTCGCCCTGCGGCAACAGCTGGCCATCATCGTCCTGGATCGACAGCTCGGTCGACGGCGCCGGCATGCCGATCGAGCCCGTGTACTCGGTCATGTCGGGACGATTCATCGTGGCCACCGGTGAGCTTTCGGTCATGCCGTAGCCTTCGAACAGCGCGCAATGGGTGACTTGTTGCCAACGCTCGGCCACGGCCCGCTGCACCGCCATGCCCCCGCCCATCGAAAGCTTCAGACGGGAGAAGTCCAGCTGTTCGAATCCGGGCGTGTTGAGCAGGCCGTTGAACAGCGTGTTGACCCCGGTGATGATCGTGAAGGGATGCTTGCCCATCTCCTTGACGAAGCCGGCCATGTCGCGCGGATTGGCGATCAGCACGTTGAGACCGCCGACGTTCATGAAGACCAGGCAATTACAGGTCAGCGCGAAGATGTGATAGAGCGGCAGCGCCGTGATGATGACCTCGCGGCCGTCCTCCACCTTGGGCCCGAAGAAGGTCGACACCTGCAGCATGTTGGCGACCATGTTGCGGTGGGTCAGCATCGCGCCCTTGGATACGCCGGTGGTGCCACCGGTGTATTGCAGGAAAGCCAGATCCTCCGGACCCACTTCGGTGGGCGGCAGCGTGCCGCCGTCGCCGCTGGACAGCACCGCGTTGAATTTCAGCGAGCCGGGCAGGTGATAGGCGGGCACCGCCTTCTTCACCACCTTCAGCGCGAAGTTGACCAGCAGCGACTTGGGGAAGCCGAGTTGGTCGCCGACGCCGGTAACGATGACGTGTTCCAGCTTCGTCTGATCGCGCACTTCCTGCAGCACGCTGGCGAAGTTCTCCAGCACGACGATGGCCTTGGCACCGGAATCGTTGAGCTGATGCTTGAGCTCACGCGGGGTGTACATCGGGTTGGTGTTGACCACCACCAGGCCAGCCCGCAGCACACCGAACAGCGAGATCGGATACTGCAGGATGTTCGGCATCATCAGGGCCACGCGATCGCCCTTGGCCAGACCCAGACGGCCACGCAGGGCCACCGCGAACTGCAGACTCAGGCGATCCAGGTCGCCATAGGTGATCGACTTGCCCATGCTGTGGAAGGCCGGTCGATCGCGGTAGTCGCGGCAGGCCTGTTCGAACATCGAGACTACCGACGGCTGGCTGTCGGTATCGATTTCCGCTGGCGTGCCCGCCGGATAGCTGGCCAGCCAGATGCGCTCGGCATTGCTGCTCATGAAGTCCCCTTCAACTGTGGCGCAGGCATCCGGCCCGCGATCCTCGCCCCGGAGCATAACCACAATTGCTGCCGCGGCAAGGGGTTGCAGCGGCAAGTACGCAAGCTTGCTTGATGACAGCGTTACCATCGGCCGCGGCGGACGTGAGCACTGAAGATGACCATGCAACGCAGGCAATGGATGGTGGCAATCGGCGTGCTGGTGGGGCTGGCCGGATGCAGTGCTGATCCCGACGAGGCCGCACTGCGGGCCCGGATTGACCAGCTGCAAAGCGACGGCGAACAAGGCCGCGTGGCCGAACTGATGGACGCCGTCGCCGATGACTTCAGCGGTCAACAGGACCGCTACGACCGCCAACAGCTACGCATGCTGCTGCTGGCGGCCACCCGACGCTTTCGCGAGATCGGCGTGACCCGTCTGGATACACGCATCGAAATGCGCGGTGTGCATGCCAGCGCCGATCTGAAGCTGCTGCTCACCGGCGGCAGTGGGGGCTTGCTGCCCGAGCAGGGCCGCACCCTCGACCTGCAGACCCGCTGGCGGGTCGACGGCGGTCGCTGGCAGCTGATCGAAGCCAGTTGGGACGGCGACCTGGCGTTTTGACCCGCCAGGTCGCCTCGTAGACGCGCGGCTGACTCAGCGAGCGCGGCGCACTTCGCGCAGCTGCCGTGGCGTCTGCAGGCTAGCCGAGCTGCCACCCGCGCCGATGCCGTTGCTGTCGGCAGGGACCAGGAAGGCCGGCAAGCTGTCGCCTGGCGACAGGTCGAAGGCGTCGAAGCTGTTGAAATCGGGGAACAGGCCGCAGGCTTCGCCCGGATCGCAGATGGCGCCGTCGTTGTCATTGTCGGTGCCGGCGACGATGGCATAGCGACCAGCGCGCAGGTTGTCGAAGACATACGGCTGCTCGCCGGCACCGCCGCTGGCGGCGGCGAAGCGCAGTGGCAACCCGGTGATGGGATCGACCAGTGCCACATAGATCTGACCCACCGCGCCGGAGTTGACCGCCGGTGGCGCACCGACGCGCAGAATCACGGCGATCGTCGCACTGCCCGCCACATTGCTGTCGACGCGCAACTGACCGTTGTAATCGCCAGCCGGCAGGCCATTGCGATCGACACTCGCCACATAGTCGCCCAGGCCATTGGCGCCGCCGCCGGACACGCCCAGCCACGGCACCGAGCTGCTGATGCCGGTGACGACCAGCGGGCCGGTGCCGGCCGCCTCGATGCGGAAGGCCAGCTGGCTGGTGGTCTCGCCGAAGACCAGATTGCCCGGCTGCAGCAGCAATGCTGGCGGCGTACCGCCCCCACCGGCCAGCAGGCGGGCCTCACTGACGGCGCGGAAGGCATCGATCAGGCCATAGCCGGTGAAGGGGTCACGCGTGGTGGCGCCGTTGCCGGCCACGTCCTGGGTGATCCGACCGGAGGCGAGCAGACTGTCGACCTGGTCGGGCGTCAATCCCGGATGGACCGACTTCATCAGCGCGACCACGCCGGCCATGTGCGGAGCCGCCATCGAAGTGCCGTTGTAGTAGGCGTACTGCTCCGGTTCCACCAGTCCCGGGCCCAGCGTGCTGAGCACGCCATCTTCGGGGCGCGCGAAACCGCCACTGAAGGCTTTGCAGGCATTGCCGTTCTGCGGTGGGAACAGCGTTGATCCCGGTACTTCCGGACTGGTTTCTCCGCCCGGCGCACCGACCGCGATCGTCGGGCTGCAATTGCTGTAGCTGGCTGGCTGATTGCCGCGATCCAGCGCCGCCACATTGATGATCCCCGGGCAATTGCCTGGCGTGAAGGGCAGGGTCGAGTTGAAGTTGCCGGCCGCCGCAACGATCACGCTGCCACGCCCTCGGGCATCGCTGATCGCATCCAGATAGACCTGTGGGCATTCGCTCTGACCCTGGATGGACAGATTCAGCACGTCGGCGCCACGCGGCGGCGCTGCGCCGAGGGCGCCGCCGCCGCCAGCCCAGCGAATGCCGTTGGCAATGTCGAAGGTTGTGCCACCCTCGCGGCCCAGCACCCGCACCGGCATGATGCTGCTGCCCCAGGAGACGCCAGACACACCCACGCCATTGTTGGTGGCCGCCGCCACGGTGCCGGCCACATGGGTGCCGTGGAAGGAACTGCTGCCCTGTCCGCCGCAACCCTGACCGTCGCCGGGATCGGTGGCGTCGAAATCCGGCCCGTCACCGTCGCAGGCGTTGAGCGCGTTGCCGATCAGGTCGGCGCCGAGGTCGGTGCGGATCTTGCCGGCCATGTCGGTGTGCGGCGAGACACCCGTGTCGATGACCGCCACCACGACGTTGTTGCTGCCGGTGGTGACATCCCACGCTGCCGGCAAATTGATCTGCGGGTAGTGCCATTGCAGCGGATAGCCGGGATCGTTGGGGACTGCCGCTGGATGGGCAATGCCATTGGCTTCGGCGTAGCGCACATCCGCGCGTCCCTGCAGCGCCTTGATCGCTTCGATCGCCTGCCAGCGCGCGCGCTGCTCGGCCGCCACACCGAAGCCGCCGGGCAGCAGTGCCTGCCGGCCAGCCTTGCTGACGCCCAGACCGCGCAGGCTCTGCTCGCGCGTCTTGGCATCGTCGCTCAAGCGGAACAGCATCGCTTCTCCCGCTACGCCCTGTTTGGACTCCAGGCCGAGCGCGTCGGCCCATTGCTTGGCCGAGCGGCGCGGCGCCTTGCCATTGGGGCCATCGTCAAAGCGCACGATGATCTCGTCGGCGACCACCTCGTCTGTCAGTGACAGGGCACTGCTGATCGGTGTGCCGCTGGCGATCGACAGCGTGTAGTTGGAGCGCCCGGCGAAGGCCAGCACCACGACGTGATACTCGCCAGTGGCGGGAATGGTGATGAACTCACTGGCCGCGGTGCTGCGGGAGGCGAACAACACCGTGGACGCATCGGCGACGTCGAAGACCAGCAGGTCCAGGTCATTGGCTGCCGGGGTCTGCGCATCCCAGTCGGCGATCTGCAGTTGCAGCACCTGGCCGGCCGTGATGGTCATTCGGTAGGCGTCCAGCGGATCGTCGCTGGTGGCGAAACGGTCGCCGGCATTGCCGGTGGCAGCCTGGGTGACATAGCCGCTGATCAGGGCCGGATTGCCGACCGCCTGCGATTGGGCGGGTGAATCATTGTCGACATTGGGCACGTCGACGTTGTTCACGTCACCATCGACATAGTGACCCGGTGGTGCGATCACGCTGCCGCTGGCGGCGAAGGCATTGGCGCTGAAACCGCAGCCATCGGTGCCACCGATCGTGGTCAGGCGAATCAGATCGGTCTGCACGTATTCGCCGTAGGTCGGCGGGCCGACCGCCCGGGCAACGGCGCTGCCGCAGTCGGTGAAGGTCAGCGCGAAGGCGCCCCAGGGATTGAGGGTGACCGTGCTGGGGTTGTAGTCCGGGCCGAACAGGCCGCCCGTGGGCTGCAGTGCCTGATCGATCAGGATCGTGTTGTCGATGATCGGGCCGGTGCTGCCGAACCAGGCCTGACGGCCATCAGGCGTGTAGGAGAACCAGTAGACGAAGGCCAGATCGGGACTGAGTGCCTGCACCAGCCAGCCTTCGCCGGAGCGGCTGGCCGGGTACCAGGCCCCGCTGATGCCGCCCGACAGCGCTTTCGCCGCCGGGGCCTGACAGGGCAGGGCATCGATGCTGGTCAGGCGCTGCAGATTCAGCTGATCGGCCTGCCAACCCGCCGCGGCGGCCATGGCCGAGGGCAGATAGGCGCCGTAGCCGGAGCCACAACTGTCGAAGATGAAGACCAGATCACCCCAGTCCTCGCGGACGACCGCGTTGGCATCGAAACCCTGGCCGAAGACACCACCGCGGGTGCGGACCAGATCGGTGATGGTGACGCGGTCGCCGTCGATGGGACCGGTGCCGATCAGGAAGGCCTGCTGACCATCGGGCTGGTAGGTGAACCACATTGCCAGGGCGGTCTGGGCGTCGAGCACCTCAAAGAAGAAGCCCTGATAGGTTCGCGCCGGTTCGTACCAGGTGCCGGACTCACCGACTTCCAGCGGAAAGGCCGCACCGGAGGTGCTGAACACGATGTTGACGGTGATCGTGGCCGTGCTGGCGCTGGCATTGACGGCAGTCATCCACCAGCGGCCGGGGGTCAGTGGCACCTCGGAATCACGATCGAAGGCGAATTGCTCATTGCCGCCAGGTGTGGACACAACGTAGGCTGACTGCGACACCAGCCCTTCCAGACTGCCGGCCGTGTGCGGTGAGCCCTGCCTGACCATCAGATCGACGCCATCGTTGTCGCTGAGCACCTGCACCTGGGCGCCGGCCACATTGGAGGGCATGTCGGCAAAGATCGGCAGATAGCTGCCGCCGGGCAGGGTGAACTGGACGCCCCCCTTGGCCGAGCAGTGGCTGTCGGGCTGACAGGTCCGGTCCGGCTGTGCCTGCAGTTCTTGCCAAGGCAGTGCCTGCAGCCGGTCCGGTGCCGCCTGAGCCGTCAGTGCCAGCAGCAGCGACAGCAGCGCCAGTGCGACCTTGATCCCCTCATTCATCGCCATTCCCCCGGTCGGTGGCCACCTTCGGAACGGTGGCCTTGCAACGACTCAGACTACGCCTGTGGGACCGACCAAGGGACAGTTGCAGTGACTGCTGCAGCAGTCGGCGGCGTGCGTAGAATGGGCGCCCCCTGGCGAGGACCGACTCGATGAGCCTGAACCCCATGCCGCGTGGCCGGATCCTGGCCATCGACGACGAAGCGGAGATCCTGGAGAACTTCGAACTCTGCCTGCTGGCCGACGGCCACCGCTATGCGGGTTTCACCAGCGTCGAGGAAGGTCTCCTGGAAGCCAGCAGCGAGCGCTACGACCTGTGTCTGCTGGATCGTCATATCGGCCGCGATTGCGGTGTGGAGACGCTACCGAAGCTGAAGCAGCTGGCGCCGTGGATGCGGGTCATCATGATCACCGCGCATGCCGATGTGGACGCCGCGCTGGAGGCGTTGCGCGCCGGCGCCGACGACTATCTGGTCAAGCCCTGTTCACCGGAGCAGCTCAGCGTGGCGGTGGCGCGGCAACTGGAAGCCGGTCGCCTCAGTCAGCGCATCGAAGCGCTGGAGCGCGAGCATCCCTCACCGCCCAGCCAACTCAGCAGCACCCATGCCGGCACCCAGCAGATCTTCGATCTGGCCCGGCGGGTGGCCGATACCGACGCCAATGTGCTGATCCTGGGTGAGAGCGGCACCGGCAAGGGCGTGCTGGCCCAGCACATCCACGCCTGCAGCAAGCGGCAGGAATCCGAACTGGTGACGATCAACTGCCCGTCGCTGAGTGCCGAACTGCTGGAGAGCGAACTCTTTGGCCACACCAAGGGCGCCTATACCGGCGCGACCAATGCCAGTCCCGGCCGTGTCTCGGAGGCCGATGGCGGCACCCTGTTCCTGGATGAGATCGGTGATTTCCCGATCGGCCTGCAGGCCAAGCTGCTGCGCTTCATCCAGGACAAGGTCTACGAGCGCCTCGGTGATCCGAAGACCCGACATGCCGATGTGCGGATCGTCTCGGCCACCAATCGCGACCTGACCCAGATGGTCAGCGAGCAGCGTTTTCGCGAGGACCTGCTCTACCGCCTCAATGTGATCACGCTGACACTGCCACCGCTGCGCGAGCGTGGCCAGGACATCATCGATCTGGCCGAGCGCTTCCTCGATCGCTTCGCCGGCAACTATGCCCGTCCGGCGCGCCGCTTCAGTGAGGAAGCGCGGCAGGCGCTGCTGTTGCATCGCTGGCCCGGCAATGTGCGCGAACTGCAGAACGTGGTCGAGCGCGCCGTGATCCTCAGCGAGGGCGAGGTGATCGAGCCGCTGTTGCTGGGGCTGCAGGCGCAGCCGTCAGGCGGGCAGGGGCAGACCACCGCGCTGGTCGGCACCGACATCACGCTGGCCGACCTGGAACGCCTGCACATCCAGGCGGTGCTGGGTCGTGCCGAGACGTTGGACCAGGCGGCGAAAATCCTCGATATCGATCCCTCCACGCTGTATCGCAAGCGCAAGGCGTTGGGGCTGGACACGGATTGATCCAGTGGCGCCTGAGGAACGGGCAAGCTGCCCGATGGTCGCCTTGCAGCCTGCAAGGCTCGGCGAGGGGAATTCCGCAACTCATTGATAGATAAGGACTCCAGAAGTTGGCACGCGCTGTGCTGCAGTGACTCCGACCAACAACGGTCGGGCCATTTTGGAGAAACCATCATGTTGAGTTGGGCACTGACTTTTCTGGTGATCGCGCTGATTGCTGCGGCGCTGGGCTTCGGTGGACTGGCGGGCGCCGCCACCGGTATCGCCAAGATCCTGTTCTTCGTGTTCCTGGTGCTGTTCATCGCGTCGCTGATCACCGGCGGCCTGCGACGACCCAGCATCTAGCCAGGCATGCGCACCGCCCGACCCGGGTGAAGCCACCGTCCTCCCCCTGCGGGGCTTCACCTGGGTCTGCGGTCAAATGCCGAACAATGGCGCCTGAGCCTGGACCTCCCCAGCCGGCCATCATCCAGGCGCCTGTTTTCGACTGACCAGTGTTACGACGATGTCTGCTTCAACAATCCCCAATCGAGTTTCCCTGACGCGCAGCGCGCCATCCCGTTCGATCCCCTGGTCAGGATGGTTGCTGCTGCCGCTGTTCATCCTGGCCACCTCGGCCGCGGCCCTCACCGGGCTGCTGTTCCCGCCGGACGCCTGGTATGCCGATCTGGCCAAGCCCAGCTGGACGCCGCCCGGTGCCGTATTCGGCCCCGTGTGGCTGACGCTCTATGTGCTGATGGGCATCAGTCTCTGGCTGATTCATGTCTGTGATGCCACCGCCGCGCAACGGCGCAGCGCCATGGCGATCTTCGCCCTGCAGTGGCTGTTCAATGTCGCGTGGACGCCCGTGTTCTTCGGTTTGCACTTGCCGGGTCCAGCCTTCGGCGTGCTGTGCCTGCTCTGGTTGACGCTGGTATGGACGCTGATCGGATTTCACCGCCTGCGCCCGCTCGCGGCCGCGCTGCTGGTGCCCTACTGGCTCTGGGTCAGCTTTGCCTTGGTTCTCAACGGCGTGATCTGGCTGATGAACTGAATCATTTCCGCCGGTCAGCGACGCCAATGTCGCTGGCCTTGACCTTCATGTCAGCAGGATGTGGCCCGGATGGGTAGACTGCTCAGGTTTTCGCGAAGCCAATCGGTCCGTCATGCCACCCCGGTGGCGGACTCCCGCAGATGAAATATCCATCAGGCGAGTCCACGATGGCCGATTCTCGTCGTCGGCTGCAATCCACTCAGCGCTACTACCACGCGCTGATACTGCTGGCTGGGCTGGTGCTCCTGCTTAGCTCGGCCTTGTCCATTTACACCGCCGCCAACCTGCGCGAGAGCATCGGTTGGGTAACCCATTCCTATGAAGTGACCCAGCAGCTCACGATGTTGGGCCAGGAACTGGGTGATGCCGAAGCCGCGCAGCGGGCCAATCTGCTGATCGAAGACGCCGTCTCGCGCGAGCGCCTGCAGGAAGCGGCTGATGCCGCTCGCGTGCACCTGGATGCACTGGCAGCAAAGATTGCCGACAACCCGGCACAAAGCGAGCGCGTGGCGGCCCTGCGCAGCCTGATCGAAGCACGTCTGGCTGCATTGATCTCGATTGCCGATGCCAAGCCCGGCGACGTACTGGAGGCCCTGCGCCTGCCCGTGGATCAGGGTGGCGCGACCATGGGTGACGGGCGCCTGCGCGCTCTGCTGCAGGAGCTGACCGATTCCGAGGACGTGCTGTTGCGTCAGCGCAGTGCCGAAATGGAATCGCTGATCGCGCAGACCAACAGCACGGTGATCATCGCCAACGCGCTGGCCATCGTCGCCGCCGGCATGGGGCTGTTCCTGATTGGCCGTTCACGCCGGGCCTGGCAGCGTGCGCTGGATGCCGAAGGTGAAAAGCAGCAGGCACAGCGAGCCAGTGCCGAGAAGAGCCAGTTTCTGGCCAGCATGAGCCACGAAATCCGAACGCCGATGAATGCGATCTTCGGCTTCACCCAGTTGCTCAGCCAGCGGGAACAGGATCCTCAGAGTCGGCAGTATCTGCGCGCCATTGAAACCAGCGGCGACAGTCTGCTCAGCCTGATCAACGACATTCTCGATCTGTCCAAGATCGAGGCCGGTCGCATGGACCTGCATCCGCGGCCTACCGATCTGCGCGAGTTGATCGACGGCACGCTGGCGGTGTTCGCACAACTGGCGGCGGAAAAGCAGCTGCGCCTGAGCGCCGACATCGATCCGGCGCTGCCCAACGCGATCATCATCGATCCCGACCGCATCCGGCAGGTGCTGTTCAACCTGATCGGCAATGCGCTGAAGTTCACCGAGGAAGGCGGCGTGTCGGTGCGTGTGCGCACCGAACAACGGGCCGATCCCGACAAGGTCGGCGTTCGCATCGAGGTTGAGGACAGCGGCGTGGGCATCGACCCGGCGCAATTGGAGCGGATCTTTGAGCCCTTCCACCAGGCGCCGGGTGGCGATGGTCAGTTGCGACCGGGCTCCGGACTGGGCCTGTCCATTTGCCGCCAGCTGGTGGGATTGCTCGGCGGCGAGATCGAAGTCAGCAGCCGGCTCGGTGACGGCAGTAATTTTCGCTGCTATTTCAAGGAACTACGAATCAGTGATCGGCCGGTGGAGCGCAGCCATGCGCGCTGGGAGGCCGATGTCGATTTCGATCGCCTGCCGGCGCTGAAGCTGCTGGTGGTCGACGATGTAGCCTGGAATCGCGAACTGATTCAGGCCGTCTTCGCCGAATCGCACCATCAGGTCCGTACGGCCGAAGACGGTCTGGAGGCGATTGAGCGGGTCGCCGAGGAACGCCCAGATGTGGTGCTGATGGATCTGCGCATGCCGCGCATGGACGGCCGCCAGGCCTGCCGGGCCCTGCGCGAGCGCTGGGGTGAGGAGGCGCCGCGCATCGTCGCGCTGACCGCCTCAAGCATGAGCGGCGAGGACAAGGACTGGCGCGATCATTTCGATGCCTATCTGCGCAAGCCGCTGGCGCGCGCAGATCTCTATCGCACCCTGGCCGGCCTGGTGGGCACAGCGAAGTCCAGCGGCGCGTCGGCAACGGAACCGGGCTCCGCGACCACACCGGCCGCGGCGGCCGATGTCGTGGCGGCAATGCCGGCAGCGACTGTGGCCGACCCCGATCAGGGCGCACGCATTGAGGCGGCCCGTGAGGCACTTGAGGAGCTGCTGCGCGAGCGCCTGCCGGCGCTGCAGCAGACCCTGCGCATGCGCGAGGTTGGCCGCTTCGCCGAGTCCTTGCAGGAAATCGGCCAGGACGCCGCCCTGTCGGTGATCAAGCACTACGGTGAGCGTCTGGCTCAGGCCGTGCAGCAATTCGATGTCACGACCGCTGAATCGCTGCTCCAGCAGTTCCCGGCGCATGTAGCATCTGCACTGGCATCCAACGAGCTCCCGTCATCGGAATGACCTCAAGATTGAAGCGTTGGGTCGGTGCGCGCGACCCCATCGTCCTGGCGGTGGACGACCAGGAGCCGAACATTCGCTTGCTGGGTACGATCCTCAGCCAGACCGGCTTTGATGTCGTGCCTGCCCTCAACGGCGAGCAGGCGCTGCAGCGACTGGAGGCGGCGCAACCGGATCTGGTGCTGCTGGATCTGGTGATGCCCGGCATGGACGGCCTGGAAGTGATGCGCCGCATCCGTGAGACTCATCCGGAACTGCCCGTCATCATGCTGACCGCGCATGCCGACCGCGAGCATCTGGTGCGCGCCTTCGAGGCCGGCGTGGTCGACTATGTGGCCAAGCCCTTCGTGGCCGACGAGCTGTTGGCGCGCGTGCGCTTGCACATCGAACTGAAGCTGGTGCGTGACCACCTCAAGCGGGTCGCCGCCGAGCGCGAGAAGCTGGCCTCCATGGTCGCCCACGACCTGAAGAACCCGCTGTCCAGCGTGCGCTTCAGCGCCCAGCTGCTGAGCCGGCCGGGACAGTCTCCGGACCGGGTGGCCCAACTGGGCAGCCTGATCGAGCGCAGCGCCGACCGCGCGCTGGGCTTCATCCAGCGCTATCTGGAAAGGCGCGCCGAAGGCGAGCTGTTGCGCCAGCTGCAACCGGGTGAGGTTGAATTGCAGCCCTTGCTCGACGATCTGCTGGAGCGGTTCCAGCCGCAGGCGCAGGCCAAGGACATCGAGATCCAGATGCAGTGGTTGCGCGAGGGGTTGCTGGCACTGGCCGACGCCGATGCGCTGACCCATGTGCTGGAGAACCTGCTCTCCAACGCGCTGAAGTACTCGCCGGCGCAATCCACCGTGCTGATCGAGGCCGGTGATGGCCCGGGCCGACGAGTCCGCATTGCGGTCAAGGACCAGGGGCCCGGCATTCAGGCGGAGGAACGGCAGCGGCTGTTCTCACGCTTTGCGCGTTTGCAGAACCGGCCCACCCAGGATGAGTCCTCGTCGGGTCTGGGCCTGTCGCTGGCCAAGGAAGATGCGCTGCAGATGGGCGGCGATCTCTGGTACGAGGATCGGCCGGGCGGCGGTTCGGTGTTCGTGATCGATCTGCCGGCCGCCAGCGGCGCCGAATAAGAAAGCCCGGAGGCCGATGCGGGATCGGACTCCGGGCGGGTTCGAGCGGAACAGGCGTCAGAGGCTGGCTTCGAACTCGCGAACCTTCTCGGCCGCCTTGTCGCGGGCCACGCCGTAGCGTTCCTGGATCTTGCCGACCAGATAGTCGCGGTGACCTTCGGCCACATCCAGATCGTCATCGGTCAGCTCGCCCCATTGCTCCTTGACGCGGCCGCGAATCTGCTTCCATTTGCCCTTGATGATGTCGCTGTTCATGGTGTGCTCCTTGAATGGTGTGATGGGATGAGGATCAGGCGGCCAATTGCTGCTTGAGCCGGCGCATTTCGTCATGGGAGGCGCGTGCGTCCGGCATGACAGTCAGCACGCTGGTGCGGACGGCCGGGTCCTGGATGTCCTCCAGTGCCTTCTCCAACTGCTCCATGACGCGGTCTTCGGTCTCTTCCAGCTGCGAGACGTAAACGGCTTCGTCGTTGCTGGCGACCATCGCCTTGGCGTCGGCATAGAACTGGCGCAGGCCGCCCAGCCAGGTGCCACTCTCCGGCGGCTGATCGCCTTCGAGCAGGATGCGAGTGGACAGCGCCTCGATCAGTCGACGCTTGCTGGCCGCCATGCGGGCGAACAGGTTCTGGATGATCGGATTGGACACTTCCTTGCGGGCGTGGTCGTAGAACTCGGCGCTGTCGCGCGCCACCTGGACGATGTCAGACAGGGTGTTGGTGTTGTCACTCATGACAGTGCTCCTTGCTGGCTGGGGAGAAAAGGCGCCGCCTGCGCCGGTTGGGGGAGGGGAGGCAGGCGGCGCTGGGGGAACGATCAGCTAACCTTCAGCTGGCTGGCGTCGACGTCCTTGACGCCCTTGATGTCTTCGGCCAGGCGGATGGCCAGGTCACGCTCGGCACCGGAATCCACCGTGCCGGTCAGCTTCACCTGACCGTTGTCGGTGTCCACGTCGATACCGAAGCCATCGACCGAACGCGACAGCAGCAGCGTGCTCTTCACCTTGGCGGTGATCCACGCATCGCCAATGGGCTGCTCGTCATCGCCCCTGGCATTGGCCACGGTCGGATCCACCGACAGTTCGTTGTCGACCGAGCGCACGCCATCGGTGTTGGCGGCCAGACGACCGGCCAGCTCGCGGCTGGCATCGGTATCGGCCATGCCACGCAGCGTGACCTTGCCCTCATAGGTGTCGACGTTGATATCCAGGCCGTCGGTGTTCTCATTCCACAGCAGCTTGGACTTGATCTGCGCGGTCAGCGTGGCATCGGCCACGGCCGTGCTGAAGCTGCGATCGCTGTTGTCCTCGCGGGCCACCGGCTGCCAGGCCGGATCGACCTTCAGCTGGTTGTCGACCTTGGCGATGCCGTCCACACCCAGCGCGATCTGCTCGGCCAGGTCCTTCTCCACCGTCGACTCGACGGTGCCGGTCAGGAAGGCCTTGTCGCCCTGCACTTCGACGTCGATGGCGAAAGCGCTCAGGTGATCGTTGAAGGCGTAGGTCGTCCACAGAGTGGCTTCCTTGCGGGCGTTGCTGATCGCCATGGCCGTGTCGTCAGCCATTTCCGACGCCTTCTGGCTCATGTCCTTGCCATGTTCGCCAGCGTGCGCCACACCCATGCCGCCCAGCGCCAGCACCAGCGCGCCGGTCAGCAGGGTCCGCTTGAACGTCGATTCATTCCGGTTGTTGCTCATGTCTTGCCTCCTTGGGGGTGGTTTCAGACAGTGGGGCTGTTGCCCTCGCCCTACCGGTTGCAGACACCGTGCCAACCTTACAAAAGAATTAAAAATCAATCGTTTAGGTGTTTTTCGGTGACCGGGCCGCTACGGGATCCCAGCAGCTTGCAAGGTGCCTCGGGCAGTTTGCATGCGACGTCGGAAGCCGCCGGATCGGGCTTCGCCAGATGGGATGAAAGGACCGCGCTCACGCGCGTACGCGAGACGGGCTGGCGTGCGGCTTGCAGAATGAAGCCGTCCCCGTCTGCCAGGAATGACCGATGTCCCCGCTGTTCCGAAACCTGTACTGCCTGCTGCTGATGGCAGGCCTGTGCTGGCCAGTCTTGGCCACGCCCTTGCCGCCACCTGGCGAGTCCACGACGGTCGCTGCCGCCGCTGCGGATACGCAAGCCCAGGCGGAGGCCGCGCTGGCCAGCGCGGGCTTGCCGGATCTGCAGGCCGAGTTGCGCGATGGCGCGGTCGAACTGCAGGGGCTGGTCGACGACAACGCTGAGCGCGAACGCGCGCTGGCTGTCGTGGGTGCCGCGGTGGAGCCGGTCCCCGTGGCGGATCGGATGCAACTCGATCCTTCGTTGCAGACCCGCATCGAACCGGCGCTGGGTCGCCTGCTGGAACTGGGCCGCAGTGCACTGGCCTGGTTGCCGCTGTGGCTGGTCGCCGCACTGTTGGTCTGGCTGGGCTGGCAGCTGGGTCGCTGGTTGGGCCGGCTACGCCTGGTCCGCGCCCTCGGACGTGGCAATCCCTATCTGGCCGAGTTGGCCGGGCAGGGCGTCCGCTTGCTGAGCCTCGGCGTGGGCCTGCTGTTGGCGCTGGAACTGCTTGATCTGACGGCGATGGTCGGTGCGCTGCTCGGTGCCGCCGGTGTGGTGGGCATCGCGCTGGGTTTCGCCTTCAAGGACATCATCGAAAACCACCTGGCGGGCATTCTGCTGAGCCTGCGTCAGCCCTTCGCCCCAGGGGATCACCTCAGTATCGACGGTCACGAAGGCAAGGTCGTGGGCCTGACGACCCGGGCAACGCTGCTGATGACGCTCGATGGCAATCACCTGCGCATTCCCAACAGCAAGGTCTTCAATGCGGTGATGCTCAACTACACCCGCAACCCCTTGCGGCGCTTCCAGTTTGAACTGGGTGTGGGGGCCACCGACGATCTGGCGCAGGCGCAGCAGCTGGGCATTGCCGCCATTGCCGGCAGTGGCGTGGTGTCGGCCGAGCGGGAGCCGCGGGCCGTGGTGAGCGAGCTGGGTGATTCCAACGTGGTGGTGCGCTACTCGGGTTGGGTGGACCAACGCCGCCACGATTTCCAGGCCGCCCGCAGCCTGTGCCTGATGCGGGCCAAGACCGCTCTCGAGGATGCCGGTGTCAGTTTGCCGGAGCCGCAGTTCCGCATTCTGCTCGATGGTCAGCCACCGCTGTTGGCTGCCCCGGCCTCGATGCCAGTGGCGACCGCCGACCGAGGACCGCGGCCAGCCGAGCCCAGCACGCCCGAGCTGCCGACCAGTCCGCCGGGCGACCAGGTGGAGGCCGATCTGGCGATCGAGCGGCAGCAGCTGGGCGAGGCCAATCTGCTCAAGCCGCAACGCGACGAATAGGTCTCGTGCAAGTCGCAATACGAGATGTGCACATTGCAGCTGCCGGCGCGAATGAGCCAGCCAGCCCGGCCAGTGTCGAGTCAAAAACGTGTTTAAAAATCAAGGTTCTAAGTGATATTCGATGAACTGGCACGCCGCGTGCAGCAGCTGCGCTGGGAGCCGCAAGGCTTCACTCCCCCCAACCAGAGGACAGCTGCATGAACGCGAACATGCCCCAAACGAACGATCCAATCCCGACCCCGTCGGCGGTGGGCAATCCCAGCCAGCCTGTGCGGCGCAATCTGCGTGAGGCCAAGGCCCATCTGGCCGAAGCCGGTGCCGCCGTGAAGCAGGCGCTGAATGACTCCGCCGAGCATGTGCGGGCGGATCTGGCCGCTTCTGCCGATCCAGTGCGCGAGCACATCGGTGGCGCTGCCAATTCCGCCAGCGCCGCCGCGGCCGAAGCGGGCGCCGAGATTCAGGCGCAGGCCAAGCGCTTGCTGGCCGAGGGCCAGGGCTATCTGCGCAAGGGCGAATCGGTGCTGCGCCAGCATCCGCTTGCCGCCGTTGGCATCGCGCTGGCCGGTGGCTATCTGGTCGGTCGGCTGGCCCGGCGCTAGGTCATGACCACCGCGACCCACAATGACAGCGCCTTGGCCCGGCCTCCCGGCTGGGCCATGGCGCTGGCGGTCGCCGGATCGGCCAGCGAGGCGCTGCGCGACAGCTGGCGCCTGTTGCTGGCCGATCTGTCCCTGGCCCGCGGCGCGACCGTGCGGCTGGCGCTGTGCACACTCTTCGGTGGACTGCTGTTGTTCACCACGCTGCTGTGCTTGCTGGCCGTTCTGGTGGTCGCCTTGATGCAGTCCGGTCAGTCGCCCTACCTGGCGTTGAGCGCCGCCGCCGGCGCCTGCATGCTGATTGCCTTCGGACTGTGGTGCTGGTCGGCCCGACTGATTCGGGATGCGTCGCTGCAAGCCACCCGCGAGCAGATGGCGGACTGGTTTGATGCCAGTCCAGCACCCGAGATCGCCGATGTGGTCGCGCAACTGCGCGCACAGCAGCGGGAATGGGCAACTTTCAGCGCAGGCAACGAGCACCGCCAAACAACGCCCGCAGGGGTTTCCGCCGCATCCGCTCAACAGGAGCGTGTGGCATGAGCCTGCGCAACGCCCGTCGTCGTGTGCTGCTGGCACGCGAGCAACTACGTCTGCGACAGCAGGGCGCCATGCTCGAAGCGGCGCAACTCGACAGCCATTGGCAGCGCTGGAAATGGCCGGTGCTGCTGGCCGGTGTCGGTCTGGCGGGTTGGCGCGCAGCCGGGCATTCAGCGGATTCCGAAGCCGACCGTGCTGATTGTGACTGCGCCGAAGCGCCACGTTCGCGCCCCTCCACAGTGCTGGCCTGGTCCAGCCTGCTCACCCAGATTGCGCCAGTGGTGCTGCCATGGATCGAGGCCCAGCTGGAGCCTTCCAACCACGACCCAGCGACTTCGGCCGATGCATCGTTCAGTTCGCCAGGTGAGCCATGAGCCCAACGCCGCCAACGACCGCAGTGGATTCCGTGACACCGGCCGCTCGACCCCTGTTGCTGGAACTGTTGGTCGTGGTGGCCGCCGCCCACGTGGCCTGGATCGCCTCCGCGCTGCTGGTTCCCATTGTGGGTGCGCTGCTGGCCGCACTGCTTCTGCAACCTGTCGTGCGCATGTTGCGCCGCTGCTGGATCCCGCGTTGGCTGGGCGCCCTGCTGGCGCTGACCATCGCCGTGGGTGGCGTGGGCGGCACGCTGTACGCGGTCTACGATCCGGCCGTGACCGCCATGACCGAACTGCCCGGGACGATCGAGCGGGCCAAGAAGCGCATTCTCGACACCACCCACGACTGGGCCGAAAACAATCCGGTCGATGAAACGATCACCGCGCTGACCGAGCTGTCCGACGGCAAACCAGACCCGCGGCAGCCGCGCGTGATCGTTGAGCCGCCCAGCTTTGCGCAACGTGCGCTGGCACTTGGCACGGTGGCGCTGGGCAATCTGGCGGCCAGCCTGATTCTGGTCTACTTCTTTCTGGTCTTCGGTGGCGGTCTGCTGCAACGCATGATCGACCGCTCCCCGGACCGCCGTGGCAAGCAGATGAGTCTGGATGTGGCTCGCGCCATTCAGGCGCAGATTCCGCGCTACATGTTGACCATCACCTGCATCAACGTGGGTCTGGGTCTGGCCGTGGCTGGCACCTTTGCCGTGCTCGGGATCCGCAATCCCTTGCTCTGGGGCGCGCTGGCCACTCTGGTCAACTTCATTCCCTATCTCGGTCCCTTCGTGCTGAGCCTGCTGCTGTTCCTGCTCGGCCTGGACCAGTACGAGACGCTGCCGCAGGCGATGTTGCCGGCGCTCACCTACGCCGGTCTGAATCTGATCGAAGGTCAGGTAGTGACACCCACCTGGCTGGGCCGAGGTTTTGCGATCAACCCGCTGGTCATCGTCATCTGGCTGATGATCTGGGGCTGGTTGTGGGGTGTCCCGGGCTTTCTGCTCGGCGTGCCGATGCTGGTTGTGGTCAAGGTGGCGCTCGAAGGTCTGGATCCCAACGGGCTGTGGACCACGCTGTTGTGTCGACCGCCCAAGGCACCACGGCGATCGCGCAAGGCGCAGACGCCTGAGCAGATGTCGGCACCCGCACCATCAACCGAGGCCGCGAGCTGAAGCCAGGCCTTGGTCGTCGCAATTGGCCGCATGCGCTGAGCACGACTGGCCGACGTTCGTTCCAGGTTCGATGGCAGATCGCACCACAATGGCGCACCTGTCAGCCTGCCGTCGATTGACCGTCACCAACGCGCGGATCGATCGTTCCCCGATTTGAACCCCCAAACGCGCATGTTCGTTGCTGCAGTATTCCGCTGCCTGGCCCCCCGCATGCGCTGCGCCATCACAAGTTGCGTTCAGCCTTGTATTCGCCGCCAGGTACGCCCGTGGCATGTGCGAACCGATACCCAGCGGGAGCCATATGGGTCAGGCATCTGCGCCATGCCCTGTCGCGTTCCGAGCCATGCCAATGACCGACCCGATTCATTCAAGTGGCGGTCTCGTTGTCGTCCCTGATCATCGAGTCGCCGTCCAGCAGCCCCAGGTTCGCTCACTGCCCCTGCTCTCTGGGACCCGGTCGGTTCGCGGCTTGCTTCCATGCCTTGCCTTCGCTGGCCGAGCGGTCATGCAAGTTGCCGGGCAATCCGCCATGGATGGCATGCAGTTCGCCCTGTGGGTATCCAGCCGCTGTCGACGGAGAACTGCTGTTCGGTGACTCAGGTTGAAACAAAAAAGATATATAAAACAATGATATGTAGCAGTTCAGTTTGATCGCGTAGAAACTTGGCACGAGTTCTGAATTGAGGGTGCCAGGCCAGCGGCGAAGTCCGCGCCTGATTCCCCATCACAGGAGCCAAAACATGAACCGCAATCAGATTCGCAGTCTTGCCGCCGCCCTGACCCTCTCGCTGGGCTTCGCGTTGCCGTCCGCGCAGGCCGCTTCCGAGGACAGCGCCGCCGCCGAGTCGCGCACCACCGGTCAGACCATCAAGGACGCCACCACGACCGCCGCGATCAAGAGTTCGCTGCTGGCCGATGATCGGACTGAAGGCTTCGACATCAATGTCGACACGGTCAACGGTCACGTCACCCTGCGCGGTGGTGCCGACTCCCTGGCCGACAAGCTGGCGGCCGGTGACATCGCCGCCGGTACCGACGGTGTGGTGTCGGTCGACAACCAGATCATCGTCGCCGCCGAGGGCACCGCGACTCGCCAGGCCGCCAATCAGGCCACCGCGTCCGGTGAGGCCCGCGAACTGCTCGACGACGCCGGCAACTCCATCGATGACGCCTGGATCACCAGCAAGGTGAAGAGCAAGCTGCTGGCCGATCGCGACGTCAAGGGCATGGAGATCGACGTCACCACCAAGGGCAACGTGGTCTACCTGTCCGGTGTGGTCGAGGCCGACTGGGTGCGCAGTGAAGCCATCCAGCTGGCACAGGGTACCCGCGGCGTGCGTGAGGTGCGCGCCGATGCGCTGATCGTGAGGTAAGCCGCCGTCGGGCGGCGCCATGGCCGCCCCACAGCGAGCAATCGAGCTTGGGGGTGTCCGTACGGGGCACCCCCTTTTTTTGGCCACAGATCGAACACGAAGGGCTCTTGGAGCGAGCCCGAATCAACAGGAGGTGGAGCATGAGTGGCAGCTGCCTGGTCGAAAAGATTGGACATCATGTGCAACTCAGCGCGCTGGACGAAGCCTTGCTGGCGCGGCTCGAGGAGAGTGAGGAACGTCATCGCAAGCACCGCCTGGTGCGCGATCAGGGCACGTTGGCGCAACGCCTTTACGTGGTCCGTTCGGGCTGGTTCTACAGCTACACACTGCGTGCCGACGGCGGCCGGCAGATCCTGCATATCCACTATCCCGGCGACATCGTCGGGATTCCGGACGTGGCCTTTGAACGGGTCAGCACCGCGCTGTGTGCGGCCACCGATGGCGTGCTCTGCCCCTTCCCGAAGTCGGCGCTGGACGACATCTTCGTGCGCTCGCCGCGACTGTCCGCGCTGCTCTTCAGCATCGGCATGGTTGAGCACGCCGTGCTGGCCGATCGCATCCGCATCATGGGCCGCAGCCGCGCTCACCATCGCGTTGCACACTTTCTGCTCGAGGTGCTGTCGCGCCTGCGCGTCACCCGCCGAGACGTCGGCCCGCATTTCGAGTTGCCGTTGAGTCAGAGCATGATTGGCGACGCGACGGGCCTGAGCAACGTCTATGTCAGTCGCGCGCTCAAGCGTTTACAGCAGGAGAGCCGGATCGAGCGTGACAAGCGGTCCATCCGCCTGGTCGACGAGGCCGCACTGCGTCGCGAGGTCGATTTCACCGACCGCCATTTCCGCATCGACACCAGCTGGTTTCCACGCGCCGGCTGAGGTCGACAACCGCCGGCGGGTCGTTGCGGCGTGAGTTGCAGCGGCTCGCCGTCCCGCCTGTCTGGCTTGCTGGACACACTCGACAGGCTCGTACGCGGTGCCTGGTACCGATCGGCCCACCTACGCATCGGCCCTGAGCCTGTCTCAGGGCATCATGCCGCCCAATCGACGCGCTCATTGCCCTGAGGCGGTGTTCCGCACACCTTCTACGCTTTCTGCGCCCTTTTTTCCCCGGATGCGACGTTGTACATCGTCGCCATGGCCTTGCCATGCCTCCACCTCTCGCCTTGCCCTGCGCAGTAGCTCGGCAGACATCATCAATGTCACTGCGCAATCCCACACCAACGGACCGCATCCTTCGATAGCCTCAGGATGAGCGGTGGGGTGCGTGCCGCGTGGATTCGAGGTGAAGTGGGCCATCGCGAGGTTCGTACGCCAGGCACGGCTCGCAGCTTGCGAGCGCCCGTTTGCTCTGAGCCCGTCGAAAGGTGCGTTTGCGATGGGCAGTCAGGCGCAGCGACGCACCTGCTCACACACGTCAACGATGGTGAAAGCATTAAGCGCGCTTAAGGTTTCTGGACGGCTACCACGTTAACTTCACGTTCCCGTGAATGAATTCGACAAAGGAGCCGGATGAGCACAGCCGAACTGGTCGGTAAGGCCTATGAAAGTCAGGCGCTGCGGCAGTTCAGCGCAGACGAATTGGCCGAACTGCTGGACGATGCCCGCAACTTCAACTGCCACGTGGGTGTCAGTGGGGTGCTGTTTCATCATCTGGGTCGGTTTTTCCAGTACCTGGAGGGACCGGCCAACGGCGTGCGTGCTGCCTATGCCCGCATCGAGGGCTCAGCTCGGCATCACCAGATCAAGGTGTTGTTCGAGGATGTCGTACCGGAACGGCACTTCGAAGGCTTCTTCATGGGCTTTTGTGAGCCACCGGAAGCGGAGTTCCAGAGCATCGCCAATGCCGAGTGGGCCAATGCGATGCCGTTGACGCGCAATGAGTTGCGCCGGGATCCGGAACTGTCGCTGGTGCTGAGCTACTGGAGTCGCTGGGTCGCCGGCCAGGCGTAAGCGACAGGCGAGGGCGCGCGGGAGTGGTTGTCGCTGTGCGAACGCCTTCAGCGGCGTGCCGAACTCGCGATCCAGGGGATGGCGGGCCCGGCAGCGCCGCTGCGGGGGCTGACTCAACCTTCGGCCGGCTCCATCTCCTCGGCCTCTTCGATCTTGGCCGTGGCTTCGGCGCGGGTATCGGCCACACTCGGCAACTGCTCGGGGTCCTCCAGCAGCAGGTAGGGATCGATTCGCTGGTCCATCCAGCGCAGACCCAGGTGCATGTGTGGACCCGTTGAGCGGCCGGTCGAACCGACCTTGCCCAGCACCTGACCCTGCTTGACCTCATCGCCGGTGGTGACGTCCAGTTCGGACAGGTGGAACAGCATGCTGACCAGACCGCCGCCGTGGTCGACGTAGACCGCCTTGCCGGTCAGCAGGTGATCGGCCGCCAGCACCACAGTGCCGTCGGCCACCGCATGCAACGGCGTACCGACACTGACCGGTGCATCGCGTCCGGTGTGGTGGCTGGTCGCCTTGCCATTGAAAATACGTTCGCTGCCGAAATCGTCTTCGCTGGCGGGAATGGAGGCCACCGGACCTTCCAGCGGCAGCTCGAACTGTGGCTGGTCGGCGCTGACTGACAAGGCGCTGAGTACGGCCTGCCGTTCCTCGCCGTGGCGAGTGCGGTCTTCACCTTCCAGCGTCACCAGTCTGTCGTCGTCCAGCTCGATCTCGACTTCGGGGAAATCGGTGGGCAGTACGCGCAGGCTGCCCAGATGTTGCACACCGTCCTCGTCATAGAGGGCGATCTCGTGAATGCCAGTCTTGGCCTGGAAATCGACGGGGTAATAGCACTCGCCGTCAACGGCGGGATAGCGCTCGCCCATGAAGCCACAGGCGCTGGCCTTGGGTTCGGCCCAGCGGGCCACGCCGCCCTGCTGGGCGGTGACCTGGCTGGCCGACGCCACGGTCGGCAGCAGCAGGGAAGCAGAGAGCAGGATCAGGGGTTTCATCAGGACCTCCAGTCAGCGCCAGAAACGCCGATGGCCGGGAGGCCCGGCCATCGGTCAGTGGGATCGCTCATCCGTCGTAGCGACGGTCGAGTTCGGTCTTGGCCGCTTCATAGGCCACTTCGGCGCGCTCTTCGCAGCTGTCCTGCGCGTCGCCCTTCAGGCCGTCGCAGCGCTCCAGCGCCACCTTGTACGCACCTTCGGCCTTGGCCATGCCGATCTCATAGGCGCCGTCATTGGCCGCCTCGGCCACGTCCTGGCTGGCCTCTCCAATCTCCTCACCGGCCTCGCGACCTTCCGCAGCCAGCTCCTCACGCTGGTCCTGCATGGTCTCGGCCAGATCCTGACGCGCATCGGCCACGTTCTCTCGAGCATCGGCACGGGCGTCGGCCACTTCCTGGGCGGCTTCACGCTGGGCCTGGGCGACATCCTCGCGGGTTTCCTGCGGCGATTCGCTGCAGGCCACCAGGGCAGTCATGGCCGCAGCCAGGATGGTCAAACGGTAAGGCGCATTCATGTCGTTCTCCTAGGGGAATGGATCAGGGTTGAGTGGGTTGCGTGTTTAGAGCAGGTTGACCCGGCCATTGCTGACCGTGACGCGGGCACCTTCGTAGACACCGTCCAGATCACGCTGGTGGACGATTTCGCGACGACCGTTGTCCATCGCGATGTGCACTTCGTAGCGCATGCCCTCACGAGCGTTCTTCTCGATGGCGTTGCCGGCTACGCCGCCGGCGATCGCTCCGGCGGCCGTGGCAGCCTTGCGGCCATCGCCCTTGCCGACCTGGTTGCCGAGCAGGCCACCGACGATGGCACCGGCGACGGCACCACCACCGCTGCTGCGGCCTTCCTGGTAGTAGCGCTCGATGTGCACCACCTCGCCGCACCGGGCACAGGTGCTGTAGTGCGAGCGGGAGTTCTGGTAGCCGTAGCCACCGCCATAGCCCGGACCACTGCTGGCACAGGCGGTCATGCCCACGGCCAGTGCGGTCACCAAAGTCAACTTGATCGCTTTCATGGTCTTTCTCCGTTGCTGTGCAGTTGCAGGCTCTGTATTGCAGCCGGCGTGCCAGCTTTGCCATTGGCTTGCCAGACAATGAGCCTGTTTATCGCAAGATATTGAATTAACGTAGAAAAAAGTTGTTTCTCGAAGGCGTGGCGCGCAGTCCTCTGGCGCCGGAATGACTGATCGATGGGCAGAACGCACGACTGCGGCACGCCGGTCGGCGCAATTTGCATGGCGGCGATCGGGGTCGAGTTCGCCGCTCGGATCAGCCGATCGGACGCAGGATCTGGCGGAAGACGGGGCTGGCTGTGACCGGTGAGCCGCAGCCAGGGCCGATTGGTGAGGCGCGACGGTGCGCCGCGAGGACGCCGATGGTGTTTCTGAAGTTTCCTTGCTTGGGGCAAGGCGAGAAGAGGAGGCATGGCAGTGCCACGGTGACGACGAACAACGCCAATGGGTGCAGGAGTCGTTCGAGGTCGTTGCAGTACACCTCACCAGGCACCGAACTCAGGACTCGGCGCGCCTGGTATCGACGACCTGCAGCGTGGATGGGGTGCTGAAAGGGGCCCGCTACAGCTGCGAATCGACCAGACCGGCAATTCGCTCGCGCAGGCGCGACCACCAGGAGCGGCGCAACCAGCGCTGCCAGGCGACCGGTCGGGATTGCGCCAGATCGGCTTCGAAGACCGCGGTGGCGGCGGCGCCGAAGGCTTCGTCGTAGATGTTCAGGCTGGCCTCGTCATTGAGACGGAAGGAGCGGCTGTCGAAGTTGGTCGATCCGACCGAGACCAGCGCCTGATCCACGATCAGCATCTTGGCGTGATACATCGTGTGTTCGTACAGATACAGCCGCGCGCCGTGGCGCAGCAGGCGACCCCACAGCCGCCGCGAGGCGTGGCGGACCAGCCCGATGTCGGTGCGTCGATGCGGCATGATCACGCGAATCCGCACGCCGCGTCGGCGGGCCTGCCGCAACTGCGCCAGGATCAGCCGGTCGGGAATGAAGTAGGCCGCGGCAATGTCGATGCTCTTTCGTGCCGAGGCGATTGCCAGCAGATACATCAGCTGCATGCTGTCCGAGCCACCGTTGGGCGAGCTGGTGAACATCTGCGCCCGCACCGGGTGGTCGCCATCGTGGCGGTCGGCCCCATCCGCTTCCTGCAGGCTGGGGAAATAGTCGTGGCCGCGCAGCACCTGCCCGGTGGTGCGTATCCAGTTGTCGAGGAAGGCGGCCTGCATCTGCGCCACCACCGGACCGGTCACCCGGAAATGCAGATCGCGCCATTGCGAGGGATTGGCCGCATGACCGCGCCAAAGATCGGCAATGCCAACGCCGCCGGTGAAGCCGATGCGTCCATCGATGACCAGCAGCTTGCGATGGGTGCGATTGTTCATCCGCCACAGCTGGTAGAAGTGCAGCGGCCGATACAGGCGCACATCGACGCCGGCCTCGCGCATACGCTGCAGGGTGGCGCGGGCGATGCGCTGGCTGCCAACCCAGTCGATCAACACATGCACGGCCACACCTGCCGAGGCGCGTTCGCACAGCGCCTCGGCGAAGGCATCTCCGACTTCACCGGACCAGTAGATGTAGGTCTCGAAGGTGATGGATCGCTCTGCTGAGCGAATCGCCTCGAGCATGGCGGGGAAGATCTGCTCACCGTTCTGCAGCAGCGAGACCCGGTTGCCGGACAACACCGGCGGACCGAGCAGCGCATCGACTTCGCGCAGGAACTGGGTCTGGTCGACCGACGGCGCATCATCCAGCTGGCGCAGGATGCGCTTTTCCGGCCAGGCCAGATTCTGCTGAATGATCGTGCCGGCCAGCGCCGTCACGGCACCGCCCAGGAAAACCAGCCATTCCATCGCGTTGATCCGTCGGGAGGGCGTAATCCATCCAGCAAGCGTTGTGCCAGCCCGAAACGGGCCTGGACCGCCCCTGATTGGCTTCGCCCCGCGCGTATTGCCCGACGGAGCGGGGAGCGGCGTCGCAATGTGCACGACGATGGTCCAGGTCTCGGGCGAGTGCTCGCGCAGGATGCCAGCTGCGTACCCCGTGGCATGGTCCGTGCTGGCTTCGCCTCAGCGCTCGGTCGCCCGACCGGCGCAGCCTCCCTCATTGCAAGGAGCCACACCATGAACAACACGACAAGACAACTGACCGCCGTACTCGCGCTGCTCGCTGCCGCCTGTGCTACCACCGGCTGCAACACGATTCACGGCGCCGGTCAGGACATCGAGCGGGCGGGTGAAGAGATCCAGGATGCGGCGGATTGATCGAAGCTGGGATCGCCCGCGGCGCGCTGGCTCCGATCGGCGCGCCGAATTCACGGCAAGTTTCAGAAGTTGAACGGCAGCGACCAGTCGCTGTCATCCAGATAGCTCATCACGGTCAGCAAGGCGGCCAGCAGCAGCACGCAGCTGAGAATCGCCGACCACATGGCCCGACGAGCCCGCTTGGCCTCCCACCAGTTGCGTGGACGCACCCCCTGCAGTGCGAAGCTGGCCACGCCCGCCAACACCACGCTGAGCACATTGATGGCAAACAGCGCCAGTGCGCCGCCCGCCGGACCGACGTGGCCGGCACCCAGCTGCAGGCCGGCGGCCACCAGCGGCGGCACCAGGGCGACTGCGACCATGACGCCGATCAGCGCCGCCGACACGCCGCGGGTGAAGGCAAACACGCCGGCGGCGCCCGCGGCCAATGCCAGCAGCACATCGACTGGACCGGCCTGGCTGCGCTGGGCGATGCCATCGAGGCTGGGATCGACCTGCAGCAGCAGTCCCAACCCACAGGCCAGCAGCAGGCTGGGCCCGGCGCCGACTGCGGTGGTGATCAGTGCCCGCCGGATCAGTGAGAAATCACCCAGCACCGTGCCCAGCGACAGCGCGACCAATGGACCCAGCAGCGGCGCAATGACCATCGCGCCGATCAGCACGACATCGTCGTCTCGCACCAGGCCCAGCGCCGCGACGAAGGTCGCCAGCAGGCTGGTGAACAGAAAGACTCGCGTGATGCCGAGATTCTCCTCGATGTCGCTGAGCAGTTCCTCGCGCGAGATGCGGCCGCTGGCGATCGGGCTTTCTTCGTCGCGTGCCTGCGCGTCCTCGACATCGTCCTCGTCGTCTTCGAGCAGCGGCAACGTGGCAGCGACCGGTAGCAGACACAGCCGCGCCACCGGTCCATCTTCGATCGCCTCGCGCAACTCGTCGAGCACGCGTTCGGCGTGTTCTGCGCGCAGCAGCAGCTGGATCGTGCAGCCCTCGTCGGTGCATTCGCTGCGGCTCAACACCGGCTGTGAATCGATCAGTTCGGCCAGCTCACCTTCGGGTTCGCTGGTGCACTTCAGCTGCAGCAGACGCAGGCTCATGGTTGCGCTCAGGCCGCGGCAGCGTGGCGTTCGCGGGCCTGCTCGAAGGCGCCGACCAGCTGGGTCTTCTGGGTATTGGACAGGGCCTTGCCCGCCATCTGGAAGACCTCGTGCTCCTCTTCTTCCAGGTGGTGCAGCAGGCGCTCGCGCAAAGCCTTGGCCTGCGGCAGCCAGCCGGGTGAGCTGGGATCAGTCTCGGTCAGGGCTTCCAGCAGGTCGTCCAGCTCCTTGTGCTCGGCCACGCTGTGACGCGCCTTCTCCAGGGTCAGGTCGGGCGCCATCAGGTGTCGATAGAAGGCCTGTTCCTCGGCCGCGGCGTGGACCTCCAGTTCTTCCCGCAATTCGCTGTAGATCTCCCTGCGTTCGTCCGTGTCGCCATGTGTTCGCACCAGGGCATTGATGAGATCGCGTTGACGCTCGTGATCCTCACGCAGGCGCTCGAAAATGGTCTGGCTCATGGGAATCTCCTTGGACAAATGGGTCCCGTCGTACTGCATGGGCCGTGCCAGCTCACAGGAAGGGCTTTCAGCGCAAGGCGCGCAGGCATCGACAGGCGATCCCGCGTTCATCGGTGTCGCGGTGCCATCCTGGGAACGCCTCGTTCGCGAAAGGGCATGCCGACGAGGACGTCGGCGTTCCCAGGATGGGCCATACAGCGAGCAGCCAGTCCGCATCGCGGTCCCGCTCGGCTCGCAATTGCAGCCTGCACGAGGACCGCTGGGCCGATCGTGCGATCTGACTTGATCCGAACCGCCGGCGCTCGACGCGCACCGCTTCACCTGCCTGGCACAGCTCCTGCACCCCGCTGTGGGATTGACGTGGAGAGGAGTGGCACCGATGGAAAGCGATTTTGCGCTGGTGGAACTGTTGCGGGATTCCACCGACCTGATCATCCGCTATGCGCTCGATGGGCTGGTGGCGTTGGCCCTGTTGATCGGCGGATTCCTGCTCGGTCGCTGGGCGCAGCGGCGCACCGAGGCCCATCTGCAGCGCTACCAGCGGGTAGATCCGACCCTGCGCCCGTTGCTGGGTCGGGTCGCCAAGCTGGTGGTCTTCGTGCTGGTGCTGGTGGCCGTGCTGGCACAGTTCGGCGTGCAGACCTCATCGATCATCGCGCTGATCGGCGCCACCGGTCTGGCCCTGGGCCTGGCCTTCAAGGACACCCTGTCCAACGTCGCCTCCGGTCTGCTGCTGTTGATGATGCGCCCCTTCAATGTGGGCGACTGGGTGGAACTGGGCGATGAGTCCGGTCGGGTGCTGGAGATCGGCCTGTTCTTTACCAAGCTGCGCTCACCCGATGGCCATCACATCACGCTGCCCAATTCGGTGGTGGCCAACGATGCGATGGAGAACCTCAGTCGTGACGAGCTGCGGCGGATCGTCTTCGAAGTGGGCGTCGGCTACGGCGATGATCTGGACCAGTGCGAGCAGGTGCTGCTGGAGGCGATTGGCGAAGACGAACGGCTGCGCCAGGATCCCGCACCGCAGGTCTTCGTCAGCAGTCTGGGGGACAGCGCCGTGGTCTTCACCGTGCGTGCCTGGGCCGAGCAGTCCGACTACTGGCCGGCACGCTTTGCGCTGCTCAAGCGCATCAAGCAGCGCCTGGATCAGGCTGGCATCCAGATTCCCTTCCCGCAGTCCGACGTGCATCTGATCGACGGCAAGCTGCGGGTGGCCAGCAGCGATGTGGCCAGCAACGACGCCGATGCGGCCGAGGCAGACTCGGATCAGGCCGAACGCCGCGAGACCCGTGCCGCGAGCGGCTGAGGGCTACAGCTGCTGGCGCAACTCGTACAGCAGTTCCAGCGCCTGGCGTGGGCTGAGGCTGTCCGGGTCGATCTGGCGCAGGCGAGTCAGCGCCGGTGCCTCGCTGGGGAACAGACTCAGCTGCGGGCCGCTGTCGCGCTTCGGTTGCGCAGCGGCCGGCCGCGCCCCGGCGCTGGCGGCATCGCCTTCCAGCTCGTCCAGATAGCCGCGGGCCAGCGCCAGCACCGGATCGGGCAGGCCGGCCAGACGAGCCACCTGCAGGCCGAAACTGCGGCTGGCCGGGCCCGGCTTCAGGGCATGCAGGAACACCAGACGGTCCTGGTGCTCAACCGCGTCCAGATGCACATTGGCCACGCCATCGATTTCCTCTGCCAGCGCCGTCAGCTCGAAGTAGTGGGTGGCGAACAGGGTCATGCAGCGGTTGTCGCGGGCCAGCGACACCGCGCAGGCGCGGGCGATGGCGAGCCCGTCGAAGGTGCTGGTGCCGCGACCGATCTCGTCCATCAGCACCAGGCTGCGATCGGTGGCCTGGTGCAGGATCCGGGCCGCCTCCACCATCTCCACCATGAAGGTCGACTGGCCGGCGCTGAGGTCGTCACCGGCGCCGATGCGCGAGAAAATGCGGTCGATCGGACCGATCTGCGCATCGGCGGCCGGCACCCAGCTGCCCAGGTGAGCCAGCAGCACGATCAGCGCCGCCTGACGCATGTAGGTGGACTTGCCGCCCATGTTGGGACCGGTGATCACCAGCAGCCGGCGCGCCGGATCCAGTTGCAGATCATTGGGTTCGAAAGCCTCGTCGCGCAGCGCCTCGACCACCGGATGGCGACCGGCCTGGATGCGGATGCCGGGCTCATTGACCAGCGTCGGCCGGCGCCAGTCCAGGCGTTCGGCCCGCTCGGCCAGTGTGGCCAGCACATCCCATTGCGCCAGCGCGCCACCAAGCGCCTGCCAGGCCGGCAATGCCTGGCCCAGACGTTGCAGCAGATCCTCCCACAGCGCCTTCTCGCGCTGCAGGGAGCGCTCACGCGCGCCGAGCACCTTGTCTTCGTAGTCCTTCAGCTCCTCGCTGATGTAGCGCTCGGCGTTCTTCACCGTTTGTCGGCGAGTCCAGCGGGCCGGCGCCTTGTCGCTTTGGCTGCGCGGCACCTCCAGGTAATAGCCGTGGACGCGGTTGTAGGCGATCTTCAGCGTCGCGATGCCGGTCTGCTCGCGCTCGCGAGCTTCCAGCTGCAGCAGATACTCATCGGCACCCTGCGACAGCTCGCGCAGCTGGTCCAGTTCGGCGTCGTAGCCCGCCGCCAGCACGCCACCGTCGCGCAGCAGCTGCGGCGGCTCGGCGACGATGGCCCGCTCCAGTTCAGTGGTCCAGTCGGCGTGCCCCTGCAGCGGCTCGGCCAGGGTCTGGGCCGCCGGGAAATCCAGCGCCGACAAGGTCTGCGTCAGCGCCGGCAAAGCCTGCAGGCTGCGGCGCAGGCCGAGCAGGTCGCGCGGACGGGCACTGCCCAGGGCAATGCGCGCGGCGATGCGTTCCAGATCGGCCACGCCACGCAGCTGCTCGCGCAGGTCTTCGAAACGCTGCTGGTCGAGCAGTGCACCGAGCAGATCCTGACGCTGGCGCAGGGCGGCATGATCGCGCAGCGGCCGCTGCAGCCAGCGCCGCAGCAGGCGACCGCCAGCGGGGGTGATGCAGCGATCCAGCAGGCCCAGCAGACTGCGCTCGTGGCGGCCACCAGGGTGTTCTTCCAGTTCCAGATGGCGGCGGGTGGCGGCATCCAGATGCAGAGCCTCGTCCCCGCGCTCATAGCGGGCCGAGGCCAGATGTGGCAGCTGACCGCGCTGGGTGTCGCGCAGATAGCCGAGCAGTGCGCCGGCGGCGGCCAGCACGGCGGGCCGGTCCAGACCCTCGAAGCCGCTGAGGTCACGCGTGCCGAAATGCTCGCAGAGCCGTCGTTGGGCGGCCTCGGCGTCGAAATGCCACGGTGGCAGACGACGCAGCCCGCGCTGTTCGGCCGCGACCGGCAAGGCGCAGTCCTCACCCAGCAGCAGTTCGGCCGGTGCCAGGCGATCCAGCTCCGAAGGCCAGCGCGCGCTGTCGCACTCGCTCAGTAGAAAGCGGCCGCCGGCCAGATCGACCCAGGCCAGCCCGACCTGATCGCGCACCACGCAGGCCGCCAGCAGCAACTGCTCGCGGCGCTCCTCCAGCAGGCCCTCGTCGGTCAGCGTGCCGGGCGTGACGATGCGCACGACCTTGCGTTCGACCAGCCCCTTGGACTGCGCCGGATCGCCGATCTGCTCGCAAATGGCGGCCGACTCGCCACGGCGCACCAGTCGCGCCAGATAGCCTTCCAGCGCGTGATAGGGCACGCCGGCCATCGGAATCGGCTGCCCGGCCGACTGGCCGCGCTGGGTCAGCGTGATGTCCAGCAATTCGGCTGCCTTACGGGCGTCGTCGTAGAACAGCTCGTAGAAATCGCCCATCCGGAACAGCAACAGCACATCCGGGTGCTCGGCCTTGATGGCCAGGTACTGCCGCATCAGCGGCGTGTGCGCGGGGCTGTCGGTTGCGGACATGAAGGCCGGAGGTGCCTGGCGGATGGCCGCGCAGGATAGGCCCTGTGCAAGCGCCGGCAAAGCGGCGGCGACAACAATACGTTGCATCGCGGCGCCGCCATCTATGTTAGCGTTATCGAATGTATCGACCACCGGGCAGGGGCCGGATGGACGCACTGATCCGCTATGGCGGTGCCAGCTATCGTGCCAGCGAGGGCGAGACGATCCTGCAGGCGCTGCTGCGCCAGGGCGCACAACCCGCCTATTCCTGCGGCCGTGGCAGCTGCCAGGTGTGCATGCTGAAGCTGGTGTCCGGGCAAGTCGCCGCCAGCAAGACGCCCTTCGAGCAGACCGGCGCGCACGACCACATCCTGCCCTGCCTGTGCCGTGCCGAAGGCGAGGTCGAACTGGCGCCGGCCGATCGCGACAGCCTGACCGTCGCCGCCGAGATCGTGGAAGTCCGACCGCTGGCCGCCGACATCGCCGAGCTGTTCATCGCGCCAATGCAGACGCTGGACACCGCCCCGGGCCAGCACGTCTATCTGCAGCGCGATGCCGACTCCCCGGCGCGGCCGTACTCGGTGGTCAGCCAGCCCTTCGAGGACTTCGGTTTTCGCATCCATGTGCGGGCGCTGCCCGGCGGTGCGCTCAGTTCCTGGCTGGTGCATGAGGCGCGTCCGGGAATGCAGCTGCGCGTGCGCGGCCCGCAGGGTCAGATGGGCTATGCGCCGTCGATGCGGCAGACCCCGCTGCTGCTGCTGGCCACTGGTGTTGGTGCCGGTGCGCTGGCCGGCATCGCCCGCGCCGCGCTGGCCGACGGCCATGCCGCGGGCATCGACTTCCACCATGGTGGCCGGCACGCGGCCGATCTGTACTTGCACGCCGAGCTGAGCGCGCTGGCGCGCACCTACCCGGATTTTCGCTATCACCCCTGCCTGAGCCAGGCGCCGGTGGTGGGCGTTGCACAGGGGCGGATCACCCTGCAGGCGCTGGGTGAAGCTGCCGATCTGCGTCAGGTACAGGTCTTTCTCTGCGGCCATCCGGCAATGGTCGAGGACGCCCGCTATCTGGCCATCCGACACGGTGCCGACCGTGGACGCATTCAGGCCGATCCCTATGTGCTGGCGCATGACACGGCCCCCCGTGACGCCCGCAAGCTGGCGCTGGTCGAACCCGATCCGGCGCTGTGGGCGGCATTGGAGCAGGGCAAGCGACTGACGCCGATCCTGCGCGACTTCTACACCCGCGTCTTCGCCGACCCACGGCTGGCGCCGTACTTCCACGGGCTGACGGTCGAGTATGTGGCCGGCAAGCAGTACGCCTTCCTGGCGCAGGTGTTCTCCGGCGAGCGCAGCTTCTTCGGCCTCAATCCGCACAACGGCCATCACTGGATGGTGATCTCCGATGAGCTCTTCGATCACCGTGAAGCGCTGTTCGAACAGGTCCTGCGCGAGCACGGTCTGGCCGATGCGCTGATCCAGCGCTGGATCGCGTTGCACGAGTGGTTCCGCGCCGAGATCGTCAAGGCCGCGCCTAAGGGACGCTTCGTCGACGGCCAGATGCTCCCCGCGCCGCAGGACAGCGTCGAAAGACTGGACCTGGACACCGTCTGTGACCGCTGCGGCAGCGAGATCCCCGCCGGCAGCCCGTCCCGCTATGTGCAGCGTCTGGGCGAGTTGCATTGCCGCCAGTGTGCCGGGCTGGCAGCGGATTGATCGAGCTTCGTCGGCGTCTCAGTGGGCCAGCGCGTGCAGGTCCAGCAGGCGAGCATTCTGATCCAGCAGCCAGAGCAGCCGCAGCGCGGACTCGGTCGAAGTCGTCGGACTGGCGGCCTGCCAACGCCGCCAGTATTCGGCTGCGTGCAGCAGACCGGCGTGCTCCAGTGCCTGGCCCCAGTCGCCCGATTCGCACAGTCGGCGAGGATCCGGCGGGCCGTGACAGGACGCCAGGGTCAGGCGTTCGAGCAGGGGATCGAGCAGATCCTGGCGCAGGCGGCTGCGTGCGAGCGCCGGTGGCGCTCGTCGTTCGGCCAGCATGCGGGCGATCCGCCCTGGCAAGTGGCTCAGTGACAAGCCCTTGGGTTCGTCGCTGTACTGCAGGGCCCGGACGCGCCAGTGCTGGCCATCGGCCTGCAGCAGGCTGACCGGCTGCAACATCGCTCTGGGGGTTTCCTGGCAGGCCACCAGCAGGCATTTGCGACCGGGCAGCTCGCTCCAGTGCGTCAGGATGCGGCTGTGCCGCTGATGCTCGTCGCCACAAGGCCAGCGCAGCGTCAGTACCGTGCCTTGCGAGTCCACCAGAGGCCAGCAGAAAGTCTGATGCAACTCGTCCAGCTGCAGCGGCAGGATCTTGCTCGGCGCCAGCAGCAGATAGGGGGTTCGAGTCTCGAACAGATCCAGCTCGCTGCTCAGTTGCTGCCCCAGTTCGCCCCAGTCCGTCAGCCCAGGCGAGGTGGCACGGACCACAGGCCGCTGCCCCAGTTCGCCGACGGCCGATCCGGGCGCGATGTCACCGGCCGCACTCAGGCGCGCGCGCTGCAGGCGCAACTGGCCGCTGTCCAGCAGTCGCTCCGGGCTGGCCAGCCCGGTCCACAGCGGCGCCGACCAGATGGCCGCGCGGGTGAAGGACAGATCGGCGCCATCACCGCGCGCCTGGCTGCAGCGGCGCAGCCGCCGCGCCCGCTCATCCCAGAGCAGCACGCTCAAGCCGCGCGCTCCGCCCGGGCGGGTCCACCAGTGCGCGCCAGCGACCAGCAGGTCCAGCGCCACCTCCTGCTCGACAAAGCGGCGCGGGCCGCCGGCGAGTTGTCGCCGTCCATCCACGTCCGCGCCGAGCATCGTGCTGCACCACGCCTGGCAACCGGCCAACTCGCGCAGCAACGCGCCTTCGTCGATCTGATCGTCGCGAGCGCGCAGGCGGCGCCCGCTGTCGACCAGTTGGCGCAGCCGCCCGGCCAGCGCCGGCAGCGCATCTGCGCGGGCATCGATGGCCAGTCGGGCCATCCGCTCCAGATCGGTGGGCGCCAGCTGGCTCAGGCCCGCCCTCAGCCAACGGTGCAGCTCGGTCTGGACAGTCTGCAGCAGGAGGGCCGTTGCCGCCTCCGCCGGTTCAGTCGATGCGACCGCGCCGTCTCCGGGCCGAGCTTGTGAATCCGGCAACGGGCGGCCGTTCTGCCGCCAAAAGGCCCACAGCGCAGCGAGCTTCAACGCGGCCTGGCTGGAGGCGGATCCTTCGCAATGCATGCCGGCCCAACCGCCGTGACGGAGGTAACTGACGACCTGCTCCAGCCCATCGAGCTCGATCCGCAGACTGCCGGGTCGGACCACCCAGCGAACACCGTCGATCTGTGCCAGCAGGCGTGGCAGCCGCTGTCGCGCAGCACTGCCGGCCAGACGCAGACAGTGCAACGGATCCAGTTCGGCGAGTTCGGCCAGGAGGGCGGATTCCGCCGCCGAGTCGTCGCTGGCCGGGGCGGCGCTGGAACCCGTCGGAATCGCGTTCGCCATGACCGGGTCCGGCTCGGCCGAATCCACCTCCACCGGCGCGATGGCGACAGGTTGCGCCTGCTCGGCCTGTTGCTGCAGGGCCAGGATCGCGGCGATGCGATGCTTGCACCAGTGCGGCGCCGGACAGCTGCAGCGGGCGTGTGCCCAGCCACGCGGGTCCAGCTGGACACGCTGACCGTCGACCTCGAACTGACCGTCCTCCTCACCGGGCAGCACCTGGCCCGCTTCCAGCTCCTTCAGACCACGGCGCAGCAGTCCGGCACCGGCCAATTCGGTCAGCGTGTCGGCATCCAGCGCCAGCAGGGCCTGCCAGTGTTCGCGCCGCGCCGTCATTGGATGACCTCGGCCAGCCATTCGGCAAAGCGCTGTGGCGTCAACGCCGCGATCGGCATGCCCCGGGCCACCAGTCGACTGGCCAGATCGTGGTCGTAGGCGGGTTCCTGCTGGTCATCCAGCGCAGCCAGGCCGAGCAGTTTCACCCGCGCTTCGGTCAGTCGGCTGACGGTCTGCAACAGCGGCGTCGGCGTGGCGCCTTCGCAGAAGTCGCTGATCAGCGCGATGACGGTGCGCTGCGGTTGCTGGACCAGTCCTTCGGCCACCCGCATGGCCTTGCCGATGTTGGTGCCGCCTCCGAGCTGGACGGTCATCAATACCTCGACCGGGTCGGCGGCCAGATGACTCAGATCCACGACGGCGGTATCGAACAGCAACAGGCGCGGGCGTACGCCAGGCAGGCTGGCGAGAATGCTCGCCATGATGGCGCTGTGCATCACCGAGTCGACCATTGAGCCGGACTGATCGACCAGCAGGATCACATCCCAGTTCAGGCGCCGCCGCTGACGAGCGACGAAGCGGGGCCGTTCGATCAGCAACTGCCGGCGCTCGCGGTCGTAATGGCGCAGATTGGCGCGAATGGTTCCTTGCCAGTCGAAATTCTGTGCGCAGGCGTGCTGGCTGCGCCGCTGCGCGTGCCGGCGACCAGTCAAGGCCTGCAACAACTGAGGTCGCAAGCGTTCGGTCAGCTGCTGCACGATGCGCCGGATCAGGCTGCGCGCGGCCTGTTGCAGGTCCGGCGACATCCGGCCGCGCATGCCCAGCAGCGCCCGCGCCAGCGCCGGGTCCGGGCTGAGCTGGGCCAGCGTGGCCGGGTCGCTGAGCAGTTCGGTCATGCCGTAGCGGTCCAGCGCCTGTGCCTGGACGCGCTCGAAGGTGTCGCGGGGAAACAGCCGGCGCGCCCGCTGCAGCCAGTCCAACGCCTTCAGCTGGCTGCCGTCCAGACTGCCCGCACGAGGGCCGCGGCGCGCCAGATCCCGCCGCTCGTACTCGCGGCCGTACAGAAAATCCAGGCACTGCTCCATTTGCCAGTCGGCGCGATCAAAGCCGGCGTGCGCCAGCGGGATGCTGGCGTACTGACCGAGCAGCAGGCGCCAGCGCTTGAGCATAGCGTCAGTCATGGGTGGGGGCCCCCAGCCAGCCGGCCCGCTCCAGCAGAGCCCCCAGCTGCTGATCCACCTGCAGACCCAGCTGCACCTCCTCGGCGGTGAAGTGTTCGTGGCCGATGCTGAGGTCGAGCTGGCTGTCGTGCTGAGCGGCGACCTGACGGGCGATCCGCTCGGTTTCGAAAGGCTTGAGATAGGTGAAGGCCTGGCGCAGCTCCGGCAGATAGCGCAGGAATTCGCTGTCCTCCCAGCGCGCGAGGCAGGCATCGAGGGCCTGCAGCAGGGCGGGCTGGCCCAGCAGCAGCGCCGGGGACACCCGCAGCAATCCGCGCAGATAGCGCACCGCATCGAGCGGGTCGGCACCCACACCGAAATGCCGCTGCAACTGTTCAGCCAGCAGCGCCGTCGCGCTGCCCTGTTGATCCAGCGACAGCAGCGCGGTACAGGCAGCGGCGATGCCGGGGGCAACTTCGGGCTGTCTGGCCAGTTCGTGCAGATGGTCCAGCCACAGCGCATCGGGCGCCGCCTGATGCTGCCAGACACCGCGCAGCGCCAGCAGGGCATCAATGAGTTCGGGCTCGGCTGCTTCAGCCGCGCCGGCCAGTGTGGGCAGTTGCAGCAGTGCTTGCTGCCACAGCAGGTGCTGCAAGGGCCCCAGTGACGGCGTCTGCAAGTGCTCCTGCAGCGCGCTGCTGCCCAGCAGTTGCTGCAGCACACCCGCGGCCTGCGCCAGTGATGGCAGCTGCGCGTCCTCACGTGCGTGACGGGCGACCAGCTCGATCAGGCGCGGCAGCGCCTGATGCAGGCCGAGCACACAACCGCGCATGAGCAGGGCAACCGCGGCGCGGGCGCTGCGGGCCTGACCCTGGGCCTCCAGGGCGGCTTCCTCGGCCAACAGCTTGCGCAGGGCCACTTCGGTCAGGCGGGTTCCCTCGCTCGACAGTTCCAGCAGTCGAGCCTCCACCGCCGGCGTCCAGGCATAGCGCCAGCGCTCGTGCAGGCGGCCGGGGTCGATGCCATGGACCAGATCCGGCCCGCCTTGCCATTCGGCCAGGCCGGTGCCGAGGTAATCCATGCGCTGAAAATAGCGACTGCGGGCGCGGTGCCGGGGTTTGCGGTACAGGTCCAGCTCACTCAAACGCACCTGGGTGTCGTCCAGACGCAGGCCCAGGCCACGCGCTTCGGCGCGCGCCTGTTCCAGCAGCGGCGGTGAACTGGCCGAGGCCGGAATGTCGCCGAGCGCGTGACCGGCCAGCGATCGCTGCAAGGCCCGCAGCATCCCCTGTCCGCCTTCGTCGATCGCCTGCTTGAGCAGACAGGAGGTGGCGGCATCGAGCAGATCCTGGCGACCGGGTCCCGGATGGCCGCGCAGTTGCGCCAGCCGTTCCGCCTGCAGCAAGGCCGCCTGCAGATCGGCGGTCGACAGGCCGTCCGAACCCAGCGGTCGCTGCTCGGCGGCGAATTGCAGCAGACTCTGCAGCGCCACCGACCGCCATGGCGCCGAGTCGCCGGACTGCCAGGCCTGCCACAGCCGCAGCTGCCATCCCGGTGCCGGCATGCCGGCGGCGTAGCCATTGAGGGCGTCCAGTCGATCGAAGCTGTAACGGACCAGCCAGCTGCGGTCGCTGTCAGGGGCCATGCGACGGCCGTGCGGTCCCGGCGCGGCCAGACCTTCGATCAGGCCCAGGGTGTGGAAACCACCCGTGACCACGACGATCGGGCGGTCAGGGCCGTCGCCCAGAACCCGTCGCAGGTGCCCCAGCATGCAGGCTTCCCGCGCCAGATGCCCCTCGGCCTCCAGTTCCTCGGTGCTGCAGTCCAGTCGTGCGTAGGCGCACCAGGCATGCACCTGGGCGAAGTGGTCGCGCCAGCGGCGCAGATCCTCGGGCTGGCGCAGCTCGAAGCTGTGCTCCCACAGCTCGTCGTGATCGCGGCAGCCGCTGCGTCGGGCCAACTCGGCGACGTAGCGGCTGTGCGCCAGTTGCCGCTCCGCCTGCAGACTGTCCAGCTGCACCGACTCGCCGTCGTTATCGCCACTGCGGGCCGACCAGGGCAGGTCGATGAACTGCAGCTCGTGAGGCTCCCGGCCCTGCCAGCGCAGCGCCACCCATTCGGGGCTGTGTTCACACAGCGGATAGAAACTGCCTGGCCCGTCCGCGGCCTGAACCAGCACCGCCAGTGGCGGCTGCGCCTGAGGATCGCGCAGCAGGGGCAACAGGCCCTGCAGCGTCGGCGGTCCCTCGACAAGGATGTGTGCCGGCTGCAGTTCGTCGAGCATGGCGGCCAGCGCCAGCGCGCAGGCGGGGCTGTGATGGCGCACCGGTGCAAAAAAAAGTGGACCGGCGTGCAGGGCCAATTGGGCGGCCGCCAGTCGCGCGGGCAGTTCGACCGAGTCGGGCCGCGACATGCGTTCGCTCAGTTGCCCCAGAGCTGTCGGGCCGCCTCGTGAAAGCGCTTCCACAAGCCGCCGTTGCGAGCCCGTTCGCGGGTCACCGTGTCGAAGTAATGGCGCAGCAGGCGCACGTCATCCGGGTCATCCTTCAGCGCCACGCCCTTGAGCTGCTGGGCCAGTTCGGCCGGACCCAGCTGGCCGTCGCCGAAATGCGCGGCCTGCAGGGCGGCGGCGTAGGCCACATTGACGGCCTCGGCGGTGGACATCACCGCCCCCGGGGTCTTGATCGGCGTCCCTTCGCGGGTCGTCCCGGCGCGCAGTTCGGCGAAGGTCGTGGTCAGCAACGCAATGACGTCACGCTCGACGCGGACCTGTTCGCCACTGCCGGCCAACTCGCGCTGTACCCGTTCGAGCACCAGCGTGGTTTCGAACTCATGGTCACGCAGCGGCAGCACCGTTTCGAAGTTGAAGCGGCGTTTCAGGGCCGCCGACATCTCGTGCACGCCGCGGTCGCGCAGATTGGCCGTGCCGATGACATTGAAGCCGCGCCGGGCCATCAAGCGACCGGATTCACCCAGTTCCGGAACGATCATCTGCTTGTCCGACAGCAGCGAGATCAGTACGTCCTGGATCTCCGGCGCGCAGCGGGTGATCTCCTCGATGCGCACGATCTGCCCAGCCGCCATGGCCTGGTACACCGGTGAAGGCACCAGAGCCCGCGGGCTGGGTCCCTCTGCCAGCAGCAGGGCGTAGTTCCAGCTGTACTTCAGATGATCCTCGCTGGTGCCGGCCGTGCCTTGCACGGTCAGACCGGAGTCGCCGCTGATCGCCGCCGCCAGCAGCTCGGACAGCAGCGACTTGGCGGTGCCGGGCTCGCCCACCAGCAACAGCCCCTGATGGCCCATCAGGCTGACGATGGCGCGATCGACCAGCGGGTCGTCGCCATAGAACTTGCGCGCGATGCCCAACTGGCCATCACCGACGATGAATCGGCGTACCGCCCGTGGCGACAGGCGCCAGCCGGTGGGTTTGGGGTCGCGGTCCTGTTCGGCCAGGCGCTGGAGTTCCTCGGCATGGCGTTGTTCGGCCGGCAATCGCGCGGCGTCGGCGCTGTTCACCATGGACTGTTGCTCTCCCAGTGCGGATCGAAGGCGCCGCAGGCGGCGACCTTGTGATAGTCGGCCCAGGCTTCAGCCAGCAGCACTGGCGGCACTTCGCCCAACGGCATGCCGTCGCTCAATTCACCGGCTGCCAGGGCGCGGAAACACAGCTGCTTGAGGCTGGCGGCGACGTTTTCCTCCGGCAGCGTGTTGCCGGTGAATTCGATCACCACCCGGATGCCGGCACTGACGAAACTCTTGCCGTACTCGTAGAAGAAGCCGCCATCCTCGGCCTGGGCGCGCTGATAGCCCAGCTTGGTGAAGGCACCGCGGAATCCGAAGGTGTCGGCGCTCCAGCCTTCGCGGTCGTTGATGGCGACCGCATCGCTGCCTGCGTCTGGCGGCAATGGCCGGGCCAACTGGGGAAACAGCGGCTTGATCTTGTAGTCACGCAGATGACGCTGCCAGATCGCCTCGTCCGCTGTGGACATCAGCGCGGCATGCGCGAGACCGATGACCGCGTCCTCGCGCAGGGCGATTTCCTCGTCGTCGGCGTCCAGCAGACTGCCATCTTCGGTCGGCCGGAACAGCCGCACGTCGGCCGCCGCGTGCTCGCACCAGATCAGTCGTTGCAGCAATCGACCGACGATGGGGTGGCGCTGCAGATACTGCCGCCAGTCCGCCACCGGCCAGCGCCGCTGCACGCACATGGCTTCGTACAACCGAGCCGTTTGCAGGTCGAGCACCTGCTTGAGTTCCTTGCGCGCGCTGCTGAACTGCGACTTGGCCGTCTTGACCAGCGCGGCGTCCTCGTCCTTGCGGGCGTCCGGCAGCGCCTTGATGAGCTTGTCTTCGGCATTGCGCAATTCCAGCTTGCCGTCGGCGCCCAGGCGCATCGTGAACTGGCGGCTGCCGTAATCGAGCGTGCCGATGCCGCTTTCCTCCAGACCGGCCGACGGAATCGTGCGGTCGGCCAGCTCCTCGGCGCTCCAGCCCAGTCGCTCGGCGATCTGGTCGACCAGCGTGCGGGCCCGCGTCTGCACAGAAGCGGTGCGGTGCCGCCGCGAGACCGCCAGCAGCAACTGGATCGCGGCCGGGTCATCGCTGTTGGCCATGCCCTCCAGCAGCGCCTCGATCTGCGCGCGGCGGGTGTAGTGGTCGCGCATGAACTGCGCGATGGTGCTGGACAGCTCGTGCCCGGGTACCCGTCCGATCAGTGCCAGCAGGCCCTTGGCACCGATGGCGCTGCCCAGGTAGACACCGGTCTTTTCGTTTCGCAGTTCGTTGTAGACCCGCTCGCGGGTGTAGCCACCGTAGTACTCCGGGTGCCGTCGGGCCCATTGCTCGATCTGCGTCCAGCGCGCGTCCACGTGCTCGGCGGCATAGGCTTCGCCCTCGGCCAGCGTCGGCTGGCGGCTGTCCTGGCTGATGAACTGCGCCAGCACCGAGCGGCCAAAGGCCGCGGCGGAATCCTCCGCCAACAGGCTGAGGTAGCGATTGAGCAGCGGATTGCCGCCGGGGTTCTTCAGCTTGGTGGCCAGCACCACCCACCAGCGCGGCAGTTCTGCCGCGACCGCACTGCCATCGCGCCACTGCAGAGCCGGCAATGCGTCGAAGGCGAACCACTCGATGTCCTTGGGCAACTTCGACTTCAGGCCCTTGCGCGCTTCGGCCAACAGGCTGGCCGGCGACAGCGCCTGGCTGATGTCCTCGCCGAAAGCCTCCAGCGCGGCCAGCAATTCGGCCCGGACCACCTCCTTGGATTCCTTCGCCAGCAGATTGCGCAGCGCACCCGCGGCCTCACGATAATCCAGCTGCACCAGCCAGCGCACCGCCACCAGCCGCAGTTCCTGCTTCCCCGAACTGCAGGCTTGCAGCACGCGCGGGCCCAGATCAGGCAAGCCGGACAGGATCTGCTGCGCAGCATGTCGATGCGTCTTGTTCTCGCCCAGGGCCAGTTCCAGCAGTCGCGGTATCCAGGCTGGCAAGGGCTGCGGAAAGCAGGCCAGCACGCGCAGCGTCAGGCCCAGGTCGAAGCCCTCGTAGCGCTCCTTGGCTGCGCTGGGCCGCAGACCCAGGCCCTCGTCGATGAACTCCGGATGCTCGGCAAAGAAGGGCCAGATGGCGGCAGTCGGCAGCTGGTCCATCGGGTACTGGCTGGCATAGCTGTCGATCAGGCAGGTGCCAGCCAGCAGTCGTCTCGGCCAGTTCAACCGGTCCAGGGCCGCGGCGATCGTGCGCAGATCCAGCGTGGCTCGATCGCGCCGTTGCAACCAGGTCTGGAAGTGCCAGTCCTGCCAGAAGCGATTCAAGCTGCGCCAGTGGCCCAGCCGTACCGCACGCAGGATGTGCAGGAGGCCGAACTCGGGTCGGCTGAAGATTCGCTGCTTGTGCATCAGCAGCTGGCTGACCTCGTGACGCAACTCCTGACCACGCAGCTGGTCCAGCACGGCACCGGTCACGCCCTTGGGCACCTCGCGCGGCTCCAGTTCGCCGTTCAGACGCCGCAGGGCGTCGTCCAGATGACCCGGCTTGAGCTTCTGCAGCTCCTTCAGTTGACGCGCCGCGTGCCCCCACACCTGCTTGCCGGCGGCCTTGTCGGCGGTTTCGCGCTCGGCGGCGGCGTTTGCATTGGCGAGCATTTCGTTGAGATTCTGCAGCAGGATCTGCCGCACCTCTTCGCCCAGAGGCTGGTCCTCCAGAACGGGCGGAGGCGCCGCCTCGGGCAGGCTGAGGGCCTGTGAATCCTGCGCCGCCTCGCCGCGAGACAGCGCGCGATCGAGGGCCTCGAGCACCACCTTGCTGGTTTCGTTCAGGCGCATTTGGGTCAGCCAGGGCAGCGCTGCCTCACCCTGGGCTCGGGCGAGCAATTCGGCTGCCAGTGCTCGTTCCGTGGCCTGGCTGCTGCGCTGGAACTGCGCCTGCAGCTCGCTCGCACAAACGTCGATCGACAGATGATGCAGGCCGGTGGCGGCCATCTCGCGTGTGCTCTTGCTGCTGTCCACGGCCAGACGGACCAGCAGGCCGGCGTGGGCTCTGGCCACCTCGGGCCGAACCAGTACGCGGGCGAGCTGCAGCCGACCGACGGCAGACAGTTGCGCGGGCAGGGTGTCGAGCCCTGCTTGGTTTGCGTCGAGCCAACCCGGCAGATCCGCCAGGTGGAGCAGCGGATCGTAGGTTTTCGCCTCCCACTCCGACAGGCCCTTGCGCTCGAACAACAACAACGACAGCGCTGCCTGGCCGAGCTCGTCCAGAGCCAGCAGCCGCTGCAACAGATCGACCGACAGAGGCAACGCCAATCCCTTCTGGTCGGGCGACTCGACGGTGCCCAGCAGGCTGAGACTCCAGCGGTCGTTCTCCCGCAGGGCCCCATCCATCAGCAGCACATGAATCCAGTCCGGCAGCGGAGTCTCCGGCCGCAGCACCTGCTTGCCCCGGTCGCTCGCTGCCAGCAGCAAACCCAGACGACGCAGCAGTTCCAACGGCAGTTCGGTGTCCTGCGCTCGCGCGTAGTAGCGGCGCCGGCTCGCCGCACTGCGCGCCGCTGCCTTGCTCAACTGGCGATTAGCCTGAACGAAGTAGGCCATGCCCGGACTGCCCAGGGCCTCGAAGGCCTGCGGCTGAGCGCCGACTGCCTGCAGGCACTGTGGCTGATCGCCATCGAGCACATAGCGCCGGGCCTGGTCGGCCAGCCCGGACTGCAGCAGGTCCAGCGGCGCCAGGCTGTCCGACAGCGCAGCCAGCGGACCCGTGCCGGGTACGGCGTTCTTGAGCATCTCGGTGAATCGCGACCAGAGCGACATGGACCGGCTCGCAACCAGGGGATGCGCAGCATAGCGGTGAGCCGGGCGGCCCGGCGAGGCGCAATCCTCAGCGTTGGTGGCACGTTGCTGCGCCCAGCGCATCCGGTTGTCGGCTCGCCTGCCACCAGCCCATTGATTTGCGTCAGCCGATCGCCATCCCCTGGCATCGCCATGAAGGAAGCTGTCGATGTTGCATCACCTTGCCCAACTCAACATCGCCCGTCTGCTGGCGCCGCTGGACTCGCCGCAACTCGCCGACTTCGTCGCCAATCTGGAGCGCATCAACGCCCTGGCCGAGCGCTCGCCGGGTTTCGTCTGGCGCTTCCAGACCGAGGCCGGCGATGCCACCGCCGATCGCAGCTTCGGCGAGGATATCGTCGCCAACCTGTCGGTCTGGGACAGCGTCGAGGCGCTGCATGCCTACGTCTATCGCAGCGACCACGCACCGATCATGGCGCGGCGGCGGTCCTGGTTCGCTCAACCCAGCGAGCCGTGGTCGGTCTTGTGGTGGGTGCCGGCCGGCCATCGGCCGAGCATGACCGAGGCGGCCGAGCGCTTGCAGGCCTTGCGCGAACACGGTCCCGGGCCCCAGGCCTTCACCTTCAAGCAGGCCTTTCCCGCGCCAACCGCCGTCGTCTGAGCGGCACGGATCAAAACCGCTGCACGGAAACGCCGCCATCGACGCGCAGCGCGCTGCCGGTGACGAAGGATGCCGATGCGGAGGCCAGGAACAGCGCCGCCCGAGCGATTTCTGCCGGCTGAGCCAGCCGCCGCAGCGCATGTAAACGGGCCACCGCGGCCAGAGCCGCCGGGTCGTCGGTGAGTTGCCGGCCCATCGGCGTATCGGTGCCGCCGGGCAGCAGGGCGTTGACCCGGATTCCCGTCTCGCCGACCTCGGTGGCCAGTGCCTGGACCAGCCCGATCAAGCCCGACTTGCTGGCCGCGTAGGCGCTCATCCCGGAGAAGCCTGCGGTATGACCGACGAAGGTGCCGGTGAAGATCAGACTGCCGCCGCCGCGTCGTCGCAGCGGCGTAATCTGCTGCTGGGCCAGCAAGAAGGCGCTTCTCAGGTTCACCTGCAGGGTGCGGGCCCAGTCGTTCGGTTCGATAGCCTCAATGGGACCGACCGGACCGAGCGTCGCAGCATTGTTGAAGGCAATGTCCAGACCGCCGAAGTGCGTTTCCGCGGCATCCACCAGCTGCCGCGCCAGATCCGGGTCCGCGATGTCACCGCTGACGGCCATTGCCCGACCACCGGCCCGCTCGATCTCGTCCACCAGCTGCGCCAGTGACGACTGGCGTCGGGCCGTCACGACGACGGCCGCGCCCTCGCTGGCAAACAGACTCGCGGCGGCGCGACCGATGCCCGAGCTGGCACCGGTGACGATCGCGACCTGGTTCTGCAATTGATTCATGTGGTTGAGCCTCATTGAGTCAGGCCCTGACCATCCCACGGGCGCAAGCGCGCGGCGCGCGGGTTTCGGACGCGGCATTCCGGGTTTTGGCCCGGGCTCCCATGGCCGCAGAAAAGGCTGGATTCAGCTGGCCGCCAGGCCGTCCAGATCGACCGAAGTCTCGAACTTCTTGCATGACCACACGACCACCGTGTCGTAGCGGCGGATGGCCGGGTTGGCCATCAGCTGCTCGATCGACCAGCGTTCGTAGTCGCCCAGGTTGGGCAGTTGCACGACCAGCACATAGTCGCCATCGCCGGCCGTGTGATAGCACTGTTTGACCGGTGCCAGCGCGCGCATCTGCCGTTCGAAATCGGCGTAGATCGACGGGCTTTCCTCGCCGAAGCGCACCGTCACCAACAGCGTCACCCCGGCCAGATCCGGCGGCAGCAGCGCGACTTCGGCGCGAATCCAGCCCTGCTGCTTCAGCTGCTGAACGCGCCGCCGCACCGCTGATCCCGACAGACCGACCTGCTCGCCGATCTGGGCATGGCTGCGTTGGTTGTCCTGTTGCAGCAGGCGCAGGATCGCCAGGTCGAAGCGATCCAGTTGGCGCAGATCCAGTCCCATGCTCGGCTCCGTGGCGAAATTGTTCATCCGCAGCGCACATTTTGCCCGAAAATGCCCGGCCAACCGGCGATTTTCGCCAAAATCGACCGGGTCGATTCACTATCGTCAGTGCTTCGTGTCTGACCGGTCGGAGACCATGCCTCGATTCCTGCGCTTCGCACTGCTGCTGCCATGGGTCCTCCCCGCCGTGTTGGCGGCCGCGACGGCCGTGCCGATGCCGACCTCGGGCGAGTGGCCGGCGCTGCTGATGGGCGACTGGCAATCGAGGGGCTACGGGCATCGTTTGCGGATCAGTGCAGACGGCGCCCGGCTCTACCACTTTACGTCCATCGCCGGTGCCGATCGCTGCTGGCCGGCCGAGGAGGATGACAGTCTGCTGGCGGCGGTGGATCGCTACCAACTCGGTGGCGAGTGTCGCGAACTGTCCCTGTTCGGCCTCGGCGAGCCGCATCCCTATCGCTACGATCGGCTGTCCGAGTGGCCGGCGGCCTGCGAGCAGCCCGCGGCCAGCGACATCCGCTCCCGCTTCCAGCACTTTGCCGATCTGATGCAGGCGCACTACGCCTTTTTCGAGCTGTACCAGGTGGACTGGTCCGCGCGGCGGGCCGCAGGTCTGGCCAGCCTCGACGACAAGTCCGATGAGGCCGCGCTGTTTGCGGCCATGCAGCAGGCGTTGCAGGGTCTGCGCGACGGCCACCTCAGTCTGAGTGCGGAGGTGGCCGGTGAGCCTCGTCAGGTGGAGGGCAATCGCGGCCGGACGCTGGAGCGGATCAGCGTGGCGGCACGCGCGGCGGGAGAACCGGCCGGGCCGGCCCGGCGACGTTGGCAGGCCGATCTCTGGCAAGCCATCGCCAAGGAGGCGCTCGGCGGCGAGGGTCGGATGGCCGGCAATGACTTCCTGCAGGCCGGTTGGCTGTCACCGCAGATCGGCTATCTGGCCGCCTACACCGTGGGTGGATACGCCGAGCGGGATTTCTCCGACCCGCGCGGCGATGAGCGCGTGTTGCACGAATTTCTGGACCAGGCTCTGTCCGACTTCGAGCGCGGCCAGGCCCGGGCGGTGGTGATCGACCTGAGCCTGAATCATGGCGGCTACGACTTCATCGCCCGTGCCTTCGCAGCGCATTTCGCCGATCAGCGTCGTCCGGTCTATCGCAAGTCGCCGGCCGACGCGCTGCCGCCATACCAGACCGAGCTGTGGCTGGAGCCGGCGGCTGGCCAGCGCTACGCCGGCCCGGTCTATCTGCTGACCAGCGACATCACGGTCAGTGGCGGTGAGATTCTGACGCTCGCCCTGCGCGCCTTGCCGCAAGTGATCCATGTCGGCGCAGCGACGCGCGGAGCCTTGTCGGACATTCTGGAAAAGCCGCTGGGCGAGGGCTGGGTGCTGACCCTGTCCAACGAGGTCTACCGCGATACCCAGGGGCAGCTGTGGGAAGGCCGTGGCATCGAGCCGCAGCGTCCGCTGCCGGTGTTCGAGGCGGGGCAGGCACCCTTGGCCGCATTGACGGCGCTGCGGCAGATGATCGAGCGCGATCTCGCCCTTACAGCGACAGCCGCTCGCGCAACTCCCGCGCCTGCCGCCGCGACACCTCCAGCGTCTGGCCATCGCGCAGGCGCAGGCGATAGCCGTCGTTGACCCAGGGGTCGATCTGCGTGATGGCGCGCAGGTTGACCAGCGCGTTGCGGTTGGCGCGGAAGAACAGGTTCGGCTCCAGTCGCGCCTCCAGCGCCGACAGGCTGCGGTTGAGCAGGGCCTTCTCGCTGCCGAAGTGCACGCGCACGTAGTTGCCGTCCACCACCATGTGCGAGATGTCGCGCAAGGCCACGAACCAGCAACGCTCGCCATCGCGCAGGAACACCGTGTCCTGCGCGCCGAGCAGGCCGCCAGCCGGCACTGCCGGTGCGCTGCGCTCGCTGTTCAGACGCTCGCTGGCGCGTGCCAGCGCCTGGCGCAGGCGCTCGGGCTCGATCGGCTTGAGCAGATAGTCCAGCGCGTTGCGCTGAAAAGCCTCGACGGCGTACTGGTCGTAGGCGGTGGTGAAGATCACCTGCGGCAGATGCTCGACGCCGGCCAGCACATCGAAGCCGGTGCCGCCCGGCAGCTGGATGTCCAGCAGCAACAGCGCCGGCTGCAGGCGATCGATGGCCTCGATGGCCCCGGCCACATCCTCGGCTTCGGCGACGATCTCGATCTGCGGATGATCGGTCAGCAGCGTGCGCAGCTCGGCTCGGGCCAGGCGGGTGTCGTCAACGATCAGGGTGCGCATGGGGGGATCTCGATGCGGGCGAGCACGTGCCCGTCCTGTGCGTCCAGAGAGAAGGCAGCCAACTCCCCAAGCGCCTGCAAGCGGCTGCTCAGATAGGCCAGACCGACACCGTGCCCGTTGCCGCTGCGGTCCAGTCGACCGGGATTGCGCACTGCCAGCCACAGGCGTCCATCGATCAGGCCGCCTTGGATCTGCAGCGTGCCGCCCTGGGGCTGCAGCGCGATGCCGTGCTTGATCGCATTCTCGACCAGCAGTTGCAGGCTCATCGGTGGCAAGAGGGCCGTCAGCGCTTCGGCCTCGATCTGCTCCTCGACGCGCAGGCGCTGCTCGAAATGCACCGCCTCGATGGCCAGATAGTCCTGCACCACCGCCAGTTCCTCGGCCAGTGTGACCATCTCGGCGGTACTGTGGCCCAGCGCATGGCGCAGGGTATTGGAGAGCTGAGTCACCATCTGCCGTGCCCGCTCGGTGTCCTCGTTGATCAGCGCTCGCAGATTGTTCAGCGCATTGAAGACGAAATGCGGGTTGAGCCGGGCCCGCAGCGCGGCGAACTCCAGCTGGCTGCGCTCGGCCTCGGCGCGCAGTCGCAGCAGCTCGGATTGCCGCGATCGACGGATCGCCTGCAGGCTGATCCAGGCGGCGGCCCACAGCCACATTGGCATCATCGTGTTGAACCAGTAGGCCAGCAGCGCCCAAGGCGAAAAATCGCTGCCGGTCAGTTGCAGCCAGCCCAGGGTCAATCCCACGACCAGGGGCACAATGACCAACACCTGCACCAGGGCTGCCAGCAGGGCGATGGCCAGGGCCATCCGCCAAAGCAATCCGGCCAGCGGTCGCGCCAGCCAGTCGTGCTGCAGTGCCAGTTTCCGCAATGCCTCGCTGCTGGCCCACAAGCCCAGGCCCAGCATGACGGCAATGAAGTAGCCGCCAGAGTGGTGGCCCGCGAAGGCGACCATCATGGCTGCCGATAGCGCCGCATAGCCGCCCCACAACAGGCACTGCCAGAGCCAACGCAGACTGCGGGGGCGGCGATCGGACATGGATTACCGGGTTTCCAGCGCCAGGAATTGGCGGATCTGCGTTTGCACCAGATTCGGATCGTCCCACATCAGGAAGTGATAGCCAGCGTCCGAGAGCACCAGCGTCAGCTCTGGATGGGCCGCGTATTGAGTGCGATGGGTCTGCTCGACCGACTCGCGGGTGGCACCGAAGGCCGAGTACCCGGCCCAGGCGCCGAGCACCAGCGTCGGGGTCTGGATGCTGGCCAGCGCCTCGCGCAGGTCAGTGGTCATCATGTCGTGCATCGCGGCGGCGGTGGTGGCTGGATCACTGCTGTCGGACCACTGCACCAGTGTGGCCATGCGCTCAGGCTGGTTGGACATGTTGCCCAACGCCATGTGGGCCTGCTGGCGATAGACGTCCAGGTTGGCTTCGGCAGAGGCCAGCATGCCGGCGCGCATGCCGTCGGCCATCGGTCGCATCCCTTCGGCCGTGGCGGCCGGATTCTGGATCGCCGGGAAGAAGGGCAGGGAGTCGACGATGACCAGCCGCTCGAAGCGCCCCGGTTCGGCCAGCACCAGTTGCAGCCCGAGCAAGCCACCGAGGCTGTGTCCGACGATCGACGGTGATTTCAGCTGCGCGCTGTAGCGCAACAGCCGGTCGCGCATGGCCGGCAGCCAGGGATCGGCGCTCACCGGGGCCAGACCGGCGAAGCCGGGCAGTTGCACGATGTGGCATTGCACCTGCGGCTGCAGCGCGGCGCAGGTCTCGGTCCAGACGCTGCCGGCCGAGTTCAGGCCGGGGATCATCAGCACCGGCCGGCCCTGGCCGATCACTTCGACCTGCAGGCCTTCGAATTCGGCCGCGTGGGCGTGTTGGCTGACGTAGCGGATCACCAACAGGCTGATCGCAAAGCCGAAGGCGATGCGCAGCAGGATGGCGATGGTCTTGCTCAGACGGTTGGCCATGGCAGTACTCCGGATGGTTGGTGTCGCCATCCTCGGTACGGCAGGGCGGTCGGGGGTGGATTGTTTGACGAGCGGCCGCAGGTGGGGCTAGGCGGCGTCCGGGCAGGTCCAATGGTGGCGGGCCAAGGAACGATTCGTGGTAACAGCAGGTGTAGAGCCAAGCGCTCGGGTCCGCAGGCCGGACCCGAGCGCATCAAGCCGTGTCAGCTCAGCCGATCAAGGGCAGACGCCGCCCGGGCAGAACTTGCGATTGTCCTGGATGCGTCGGGTCGTCTCCCGGCCATTCCGGGCGCGCTCATCACGGCGTTCCCAGGTCTCGCATTCGTAGCTGGCGATGCGAGTACCAATTGGCACCGTGTGTCGGCAGATCTCCTGCTCGTAGGGCTGACGACGAATGACCGCGAGCATCAACTGTTGCGCGTTGTAGACGGCAATGCGCTCGGCGTCCGGGAGTTCCGCGATCTGCGTGTGGTTTTGCAGCAACGTGTGGATATGCCGATGCGCGGACTCCAGGGCCGACAACTCGGCGATGGTCATCGCGCCCAGTTCGCCCGCCTTGACGCGTGACATGGTCAGGTCGAGTTCGTCCAGGAAAGACGCAACATCGGCGCTGTCCCGCACGAAGCGGTCCACGGCTCTGTTGTCGCTGGCGGTCGGTGACTGGTCGGCGACGGCCAGCACCTGGCCGCTGAGCAGGGCCGCGAACATGGCGGCGCAGAGGATTCGGGTGGTCATGGTGTACTCCTGTCAAAGGGCGCTTTGG